>JAEXAB010000005.1 GCA_023394875.1 Bacillota bacterium
AACTTTGTTTCAAAGGGATATCCCCTCATTCCTTTTTTTCCTGCCATATGTAAAAACCTCCTTATGGTATTTATTCTACCACAGGAGGCTTTTTATTTTTAGTGTCCGTTTTTATGGGTTCAGTTCAAAAAACGGAGACGCTTTTTTTACTAATTATAGATTTTAAGCACAATACATTCGTAAGGCTTGAGTTCTATTTTTAATTCGGGAGAGTATTCTCTTACTTCTTCGCTCCACATATCAATAATAGAATAACCCTTGTCCGCAGTAAATTTTCCTGCAGCAAGAAGTTCATCTAGATTATAGCTTCTTTTGGCTTTCGTTGACCTTTTATTAAAAAAGCAAAGAGCAACGCCGTCCGACAAAGGTTTGATTAGTGTGTCGACTTTACCTTTTATTATTCTTTTTGCGCTCTTACATAGCAGGTCTTGATTAATAGAAATCAGATTTTTATTGGTGACTATCTTTAATACGTCGTCGGTAATTTTTCGTAAGTCGTTACCTAAAATAAGAGGCGCGTTCATCATACACCAAAGACTGAAATGCGACTTATTTTGGTCGTATGTCAATTTGCCGTTGCCGACTTCCAGCATATCGGGGTCGTTCCAACCCCCTTTTTCGGAGAACGGCGCTAAATTAATGGTCTTGTTGTAAATATACATCATCCATATCCAAATAGGGCGGATATCGGGAGTAGTGCGCCAAAGATTGCCCGCGTACTTTCCCCATACCCAAGGCTTGTTTCTGCCCCATTCGCAAATAGAATACACTATATTTTTATCGGTATCTTCTCCGTAAACCTTTTTTACTGCGGAAATTAACGCCTCACCCATTTTTTTGTATTGATAATAGGCGCTGTAAATTTTATTTTCAATGGGATTATACAGCTTTATGGTGTTTTTGCCCTTATTTAGGTTAACTTTTAACTGATAACGGTAAGTAAGGTTCCAAATCTTTTGAGGCGGAATAATTATATAATTTTTATTAAATTTATTAACTTCGGCAATGAGGAATTTGTCGTATCTGCCCGCTTTTTTGGTGTGGATGGTAAGTACGTATTCTCCGTCAGTTTCGGCTTCCACCTCAAAAACAAGACCGCCTTTACGCTTATCCATTCCCTTAACGTAATTTTTAAGTTTCTTATGTTCTTTTAGATAGGCTTCCCCTTCAAGATTTTTTTCAATTACCGGATATTCGGTAATTTTGCCGTCTTTGAATAGATCTATTTTATAAACGTAAGGCGCTTTATCGGTGTAAGGGATATTGTGGCAATAGTCGTATTTTAGGTACTCCACACCCCATTTTACAAAGGTTAAGGCATCTTTTTCTTCATTATATAAGCTAGCCGGTAGTTCTTCGCAGGTATAAACGCCGTTGGAAGAATATATGCCTAATTTCAAGCCAAGATCGTTTACTTGTTTTACAAGATTTTTAATGCCGGACGGGAACCTTACCAAATCTCCTTGCATTTCTCCGTTACTGTCGCGCATAGAAGAGTGCCAGCAGTCATCTAAGTTTATGTATCTATATCCCGCTTCGTATAGCCCGGTATTTTTTACGGCGTTTGCGGTGTCAAGAACCAATTTTTCGTCCAGATAATTGCGGAAAGTATTCCAGCTTGACCAGCCCATAGGGGGTAGAGGAGAGGCGTTTGCGGGATATTCGGTTAAATTATTTTCCTCAAAAGGCAGTTTGGAGTTGTTGCCCATAAATTTTTTGATATAGCAGGCTTTGCACTTGTCGTTCATGTTTCCTCCATTGTATATAAACTTATTATAGTATAGGACGAAAATGGTTATTTGTAAAGGGCGAAAAAATTGCTTACTTGTTTTTTTTGACTAAATATTATATAATATTGTAAGGAGGCTATATGAAAAAATACAGTCACGTTATATCGGATACCAGAAGAGCAGTCCCCACACCAAAAGATATGGTAAAGGACGGAAAATGCGTATTCGGAACTTTCGATAAAGAATTTGAGACAATGGACTTAATGGGAATTAAGAACCCTACCTCAGCTCCCGATTTTATGAAAAGATTGAGACTTACTCTCTGGGAAGCCACAGAAGTTCACATGGAACAGGGCGTTTTACTTGCAGTTGTCTGCGATATGGGTATTTTTGGACTTACCCTTAACGTTTATTACGACAAAGTAGAAAAGAAAGTCTACAGCTGGAGTACAAATCTGAAGAGCAAAGACACCGTAATCGCTCCAAATCTTATTAACGGCTCCGAAGCAAAGGCGGAAACTCCAGTATCCCACGTTCGTTACATCAATAACTTCCAGGACGGAAAATGCCACTTAGACGGACATCATACAGACGAAGTTAACAGCATAGAATACAGCTTTGATTTAGAAAGAATATCCAAACCGTGCGTAGTTTCCATACCCTTTGAAAATATGGAAAAACGTCATCGTCCGTTATATTCTCAAAAAGACTTTTTCAAAGCAACCGGTACTTTGAAGTTTAACGGCAAAGAATACAAGTCAAACGACGTTACTACAGCGGTAGTAGACGATCACAGAGGATACTACCCCAGAAAAGCTCATTACGACTGGGTAACCACTATGGGCGTTAACGAAACCAACGGAGAAAAGAAGTGGTTTGCCTTTAACCTAACCCGCAATCAGTCAATCGACCAAGACAAATATAACGAAAACCTTATTTGGCTGGAAAATGAAACAAGTCTGCTCCCGCCGGTTACTTTCGAAAGAACGGTAGACACAAGACAGTTTGACAGAAAAGACGGCGCAATCTGGACTATTAAAGACGAACACGGTATGGTTAACGTAGTATTCAAAGTCTACGATATCTTCCGCATGATAACCCACGCAAAACCTATAGTAAACATCGACTATTTCGTAGCGTTCGGCGAGCTGGAAGGCTATGTGCTTGACGAGGACGGCAACAAATATATCCTTGACGGCATGCTGGGCATGGGCGAAGACAAGACCTTGCTCTTATAAAAAATAAAAAACAATAAGAACTAATATAATCAGCAAATGAACCCTCATTTGCTGATTATTTAATTATCAAACAAAGGTGGAATAAATTATGGAATTGACAAGAGAAATATGGACTAAGGAAGAGGGAAAACAATTTCAAGAATATTTGATAAGCTGCGGCAGACCCGATAAGGTAGAATGGACCCAAAGAATAATTAATACCGAAATGCCTGTTTTAGCCGTTTTATCGCCGATAATAAAAGATATTACAAAGAAAATAGCCAAAGGTAACTTTATGGCTTTTCTTGACCTTTGGCTTTGGGATTATTTTGAAAATACTTCAATTAACGGTGGTTTGATTATGAAAATAAAAGACTTCGATACTATGAAGTCATATTTACTTCCGTATTGCGAAAGAGCCGATAATTGGGCGACTTGCGACTTGCTATCCTTCCCTATAAATAATAAAAACGAAGAGAAGTTTTGGGCTATGTCGTTGGAACTTATAAAAAGCGAAAAGCCTTTTGTCAGGCGGGTGGGCGTAAATATATGGTTTAAGTATATAGAAAAAGAGGGTTATTTGCCAAAAATATTTGAGTTAATTAACGGTATGCGGGAAGAAAAGGAATACTACGTAAATATGGTTGTGGCTTGGCTGATTGCCGAATGTTTTGCAAAAAACCGCGAGGCTACTTTGGAATTTTACAAAACCAACAACCTAAACGACTTTACCGCCAACAAAAGTATCTCAAAATGCCGCGACAGCTTCCGAATAACCAAAGAGGATAAAGATTTTCTTTTACAGTATAAGAGATAATTGTCAATAAGCAATTTTTATGGTAAAATTTGGTTTGATTTTATAAATAGTAATAAGTTAGGAGAAAAAATGAAAAAAGGCGCAAAAATTACTTTAGGCATTATCGGCGGAATATTAGGCTTAATAATAGTGCTTTTATGTGTGTTCGTAGGTGTTTTTTGGACAGAGCTGGCGGCAATAAAAAATTTAGAAAAAATAGATGATTACGGATTTTTCGTTATGGACTATAACCGTGATTATGACTTGGACGACCTACTTACTAAAGGCGCCGCCTCCGACCAGGAGCTGTTGGATTATATAATCTCCAAGCTCTTTAAGGGTATTCCTATAAAGATAGATATGTCCGATTATGCTTGTACTACTTTTAATTCAGTCACCCCGGATGGCGAATACCTCTTCGGGCGTAATTTTGACTGGGAATATTCTCCTGCTCTTATGCTGTGGACTAAGCCTAACAAAGGCTATGCCAGTATTTCTATGGTAAACTTAGGCTTTTTGTCCTATGCCAAAGAATATTTGCCCGATAAGTATATAAACAGATTTCTTACCCTTGCCGCCCCTTACGTGCCATTAGACGGCATTAACGAAAAGGGTCTTGCCATCGGCGTATTGTATCTTGAGGATGAGCCCACCGCGCAGGACAACGGCAAAGTGGATATGATGACGACAACTATGATAAGATTGGTTTTGGACAGAGCGGCAAATGTTGAAGAAGCTATAGAGCTGTTTAAGTCTTATGATATGCACGATTCGGTTGGGGCTTGCTATCACTACCAAATTGCCGACGCTAGCGGAAAATCGGCTATAATAGAATACGTAAATAACGAAATGAAAGTCTACTATCCCGAACAAAAGGAAGGCAATATTCAAGACTTCCAGATGCTTACAAACTTCTACATTACCGAAAACGTAAGCGATAAGGGAATGGGAATGGACAGATACGAAATAGTAGAAAATACGTTGACGGCGTCTAAGGGCGTTACTACCAAACAAGAGGCTATGAACCTACTAAAAGAAGTGCGCCTAGAACAATACGTAGAGGAGAGCGGATGGATAGACGATACACAATGGAGTTGCGTTTATGATTTAACAAACCGCTCCTTGGATATTTGTATCGGAATGAATTACGAAAAAGTTTATCGCTTTGCGGTAGATTCTCCCATGAAAGTTTTAGATTAATGATTAATGCATAAAATAAATATCGGAGTTTTATTATGTTATCATTAAGAGCAAAAATAGTATTAGCTATAATAGGAAAAAAGTTTAACGTAAATCCGTATACCTGCAACGACCCTGTTGCCAAAATAAAAGGATTGGAAACACCGGGTAAATACAAAGCGCCTAAAGGCTACGTCCACTCAAAAGAAGCAATAAACGACGGCGGGTATTTGGAATTTGTCAAACCAAAAAACGGCAATAGTAAAAATTTAATCTACGTTTTGCACGGAGGCGCTTACGTTTCCGGACTTATTGATATCTACCGCTATACCGCGGTAAAATACAGCAAGGCAGGATACGGAGCTGACGTTGCGTTTTTGGATTATCACATCGCCCCTACCTATAAATATCCCACAGCCTTAAACGACGCTTTAGACGGTTGGGAAAAACTTTTGGAAAAAGGCTATAAACCTGGCAACATTATGCTTGTGGGAGACAGTGCAGGCGGCAATTTAACCCTTGCCTTGATGCTAAAACTTAGAGATATGGGCTATGATATGCCACGCGGCGCTATATGTATGTCCCCTTGGGCGGATATGACGGCATCGGGAGAGTCCTATATAAAGAATTTTAACCGTGACGTTATGTTCGGCGGCAAGCAGGAAGTGAAAGCGGAAATGGCAGAAATGTTTATTAACTCTCCCATATATGCCTTCTGTGTAGACTGCGACCGAACTGACCCTTACTTGTCACCGGTTTTTGGAGAATATCACGACTTCCCGCCCATGATGTTTGCCGTTGGCTCCGATGAAGTTTTACTAAGCGACACCCTTACAATTAAAGAAAAACTTGATAAAGAAAACATAAGAGCCGATTTGCTTATCGGAGAGCATATGTTCCACGTCTGGCCGATTTTCCACCAACTTTTTCCCGAAGCGAAAAAAGCTATGAACGCAATATGCGCTTTCATTACCGAACAATATACGCAAAAATAAAATATGGGAATGTGGAATCCGTGGCATGGTTGCCATAAATTTAGCGATGGTTGTAAGTTCTGTTACATACATAAGGGCGACTATAAGCGCGGAATAGATACAAACGAAATAGTAAAAACCGATAATTTTTATGCGCCCGTAGCAAGAAATAAAAACGGCGAATACAAAATAAAAAGCGGTAGCACTGTATATCTATGCTTTTCTTCGGATTTTTTACTGGAAGAAGCAGACGGGTGGCGGGCAGAGTGCTGGCAAATGATAAAACAGCGCAGTGATCTGTCTTTTTTGTTTCTTACCAAAAGAATAGACCGCTTTAATAACTGTATTCCATGTGACTGGGGCGACGGCTACGACAACGTAATAGTGGGCTGCACCGTAGAAAATCAAGCGGCCGCCGATTATAGATTATCAATATTTAACAAACTTCCCATAAAACATAAGGATATTATTTGTCAACCGCTTATAGAAAGAATTGATGTTTCACCATATCTGAAAGATATAGAACTTGTCGTTGCAGGTGGGGAGTCCGACGTTAATGCCCGCCCTCTTAACTATGAATGGGTATTGTCTATACGCGAACAATGTATAAACGCAAACGTTTCTTTTGAATTCCGCCAATGCGGCTCAAACTTTATTAAAGACGGCGTACTTTACAAACTTAACGTCCGTCAACTTTCTTTTTTAGCAAAAAAAGCCGATATTAACTACAAGCCGTAAAATTTGCACGCCTCTTTTTATAAATAACTTATAAATTTATGCAAATAATAAATAAGAGGTAATTATGGCATACAGTTATAAAGGAAGTCTTTCTTTTGGTTTGATTTATATTCCAATTACACTGCATATCAGCGTAAAAAATAATGATATAGGGTTTAATATGCTGGACAAAAATACCATGTCAAGAGTTCAGTACAAAAAAACCTGTACCGCTTGCGGAGGCAGAGAAGTAAAACAAGAAGATATTGTTAAGGGTTATGAATATGAAGAGGGCAAATACGTAGTTTTCGAAGAGTCTGACTTTGAAAAAATCAAGGCGCCTAAGGATAAGAGCATAAATATAGAACGCTTTGTTAATATTTCCGATATAGACCCAATTTATTATGATAAATGCTACTATATTAATCCCACGGGAGGAGAAAAGGCATTTTCACTGCTTTTACAGGCGATGGAATCGAAAAATAAGGTAGGGATAGCAAAAACAGTTTTGGGTACTAAGGAAACGTTGATAGCTATTCGGGTTAAGGGAGGCAAAATGCTTCTAAACACTCTCTTTTTCGATGACGAAATTTTAACTAACCCCACAAAACAAATAAAAGAAGAAGTTAAAGAAGCCGAGCTAAATATGGCTAAAATGATAATTGACGGCATGAGCGGCGTATTTGAACCAAAATTATATAAGGACGAATATCAGGAAAAGATAAAACAAGCAATCGAAGAAAAAATAAGCGGTAAGGAAATATCAAAACCAAAACAAGATAAAGAACATAACGTAGCCGACCTTATGGAAGCGTTGCAACTGACGTTAAAATCAACGCAAAAATCAATGACTTTACAAAAACCAAAAAAGAAAGCGGCAAGTAACGCATGAGTGATTTATTCGAAGACAAAAATATTTCCCCCATGCTACTTTACCAAGTTGAGCCTTTCGATGACAAAGACTATATATTTGAGTTGAAACTAGATGGAATAAGGTGTATTGCGTATCTGGATAAAGATAACGTTGTTTTAAGAAATAAGAGGAACAAGGACGTTACCGAAATTTATCCCGAACTTAATAATATTTACAAATGCGCAGAAAAGCGTTGTATTTTGGACGGAGAGATAATATGTCAGGGAGAAAACGGCAAGCCTGATTTTTTTGCTCTGCAGAGGCGCAGTCTTATGATAGATAAATTCCGCATAAAATTGGCTGCAGAAAGGAACCCCGTGCAGTTTGTCGCTTACGATATATTATATATAGATAATAAGCAAATTACCGATGAACCGTTATTGCAAAGGAAATCACAGCTTAAAAAAGTCATCAAAGAGAATAATAGCTTGAGTATTTCCAGATATATCGAAAAAGACGGCATGGCTTTTTTTGAACTGGCAAAACAAAACGAGCTAGAAGGGGTGGTAGCCAAGAAAAAAGACGGTTTGTACCACATAGGAAAACGAACGAAAGACTGGGTAAAAATTAAAGTTATGCAGGACGAAGATTTAATAGTCTGCGGTTACAAACTTAATGATGACGGCAAAATAAAAGATTTGTTATTAGGCATATATGATGAGGATAATTTGATTTCCAGAGGCAGTGTTTCACTGGGAATATCTAAAGAAGACCAAAAAACAATTCTAAATTTTGCAAAAAACAATACGATAACTAAGCCCTGGTTCCCCGACAAAAATAACGTTAATTGGCTAAAACTGAAACTTGTAGGCACAGCCCATTATATGCACCAAACCGAAAGCGGCAACATGCGCCAACCCGTCTGGAAAGGCCTCCGCACCGATAAATCCGTCAACGAATGCAGAATTTAATATAAATAACAAGTATTTTTTATGTTCGAAATTGTACGAATCTTATTTTATATAATTAAACAATTATAAATAATTTGATTGTACATATATTGCTATGCTATAATGTGCATTAAGGAAATATACTTAAAGAAGGGGATTATTATATGAAAAGGTTGTATAAAATTAAAGCGGAAAAGAAGATTTGCGGAGTTTGCGCAGGGCTTGCCGAATATTTTGAGTTGGACGTTTCTTTAATTCGTATTATCTGGGCAGTATGCGCTCTTAGCGGCGTTGGATTTTTTGCTTACTTTATCGCGGCGATTATTCTGCCCGATAAAGAAACGATAATTGATAAATAAACTGTAAAATTTATAGTATTTTTTGATATAAATCACAGTTAGGCGTATGCTGCAATTGCACAATTTGGCGGTGGAAAAATATATATGTTATGGGGCTTTTGTTATTTTTAGCCTAATATATATTTTAGCGAAAACGCTATTAAAGGAGTGCAATTATGGTATCACAAAATTCTAATACCAAGCGCGGGAGTCTGACTTTTGCGCAAGTGGAATTATCCAACACATTTAGACGGCTTTGGATAGAACACGTGCTTTGGACACGGTTTTTTCTTGTAAGCACTACGTTTGATTTGCCCGAATTGCCGTTTGTAACGGAGAGATTGCTCCAAAATCCACATGATTTTGCTAACGAACTTCGTCCGTTTTACGGCAATCAAGTTGCGACAACGTTCGACAATCTTTTTACCGAACATCTGCTGATTGCGGCGGCATTGGTTAATGCAGCTAAAGCAGGCAATACCGAAGAAGCCGAAAAGCAACGTGCTTTGTGGTATGACAATGCAAGTAAGATTGCGGCGTTTTTAGCATCTATCAATCCGGTTTGGAGCGAAAACGTTTGGAAAGACTTACTGTTTACCCATCTTGATATGACGGAAAACGAAGCGGTAGCCCTTTTGACCGGTCAATATGATGAAAGTATAAAAATTTATGATAAAATTCAGGAAGAGGCTTTGAAAATGGCAGACTTTATGACTTACGGACTTATCCGCCAATTTGGAATATAATATTCCGATACATAATTTTTATCAAAAATATACGCCTCCAATCGGGGGGCGTTTTTTTTGATTAGGGTAAAAGAAAAGTAAGCAAGTATATATAATATAGATATATACTTATATGTAATTTATATTAATTTATAAAAACGTCTGCCAATTTTCTATATTTAATGTATAATATAGGAAAACCAATTTTCGGAGACTATCATGCTAAAGCTAAAAAACGTCAAAAAGAACTACTTCGTCGGAGAACAGATTATCGCCGCCCTTAACGGTGTAAGCCTGAATTTCCGCAAAAGCGAATTCGTCGCTATACTGGGTCAGTCGGGCTGCGGCAAGACTACGCTGATGAACATAATCGGCGGTCTTGACAAGATGACCGAAGGAGAAATGCTGCTAGACGGCGCGTCGACTGCAAGTTTTACCGAAACCGAATGGGATGATTACCGCAATGCAAAAATAGGCTTTGTTTTTCAGAGTTATAACCTTATACAACATTTAAGCGTACTTGACAACGTAGAGCTTGCTCTCACAATTTCCGGCATTACCGGCGATCAGAGAATCCAGCGCGCAAAAGAAGCATTAGAACGCGTGGGATTAAAAAATGAAATATACAAGAAACCCAATCAGCTTTCGGGCGGACAGATGCAGCGTGTGGCTATTGCGCGCGCCTTAGTTAACGAACCCGAAATCTTACTTGCCGACGAACCGACCGGAGCTATCGACAGCGAAACGTCGGTTCAGATTATGGACCTTCTAAAGTCCGTTGCCCAAGACAAACTTGTAATAATGGTAACTCACAACGGAGAACTTGCCGAAGAATACGCCACAAGAATAATTAAGATACTTGACGGAAAGATAATTTCCGACACCAATGAGTTTGTGGAAGAAAACGAAGAAACTATTGCCTTAGGAGAATTGCCCGCAAAAACGCGCAAAAAGAAGAGAGCAACAATGTCTTTCGCTACTTCGATAAAACTTTCCTGGAAAAATCTTATTAACAAGAGAGGAAGAAGTATATTAACCTCTATCGCAGGTTCAATCGGAGTAATTTGTATTGCCCTTATACTGGCGCTGAATAACGGTTTTTCCATTTATATCAACGATTTTGAAAAACAGTCTATGAGCAAGTTTCCCATTGCTGTTTCTTCGGGAGAATCGGAAATTATGAAACTGTTCGAAGATTTTATGGGCGGAGACCAACTGAATGGGGATTCTATGGATATTTCCTCAATTTTGAGCGTGTTTACCGATGATACTCTTGACAGAGAGAAGTTTACCGATGAACAAATAATTTACATTTATGCTCAGTTTGCCTCCATGTTTGAGGCTATGACCAATACCATAACCAAAGAAAACGATATTAGTAAATTCAAAGAGCATCTGGAAAGAAACTTCGACACCTCATTAGGCATTATTAAATACGATTATTCTATTGATTTGAATATTTATAGAACCAATGAAAGTGGAACTTACAGACAGTTGAATCCGTTGCCCGAAAACATAATTATAACCACTTTGTTGTCTATGTTCGACAAATCCAAACCGGGAGAGGGAAAAGATTTTGATATAAACTCTGTACTAAGTATGTTTGCTTTTTGGGATGAGCTAATCGGCGACGATACAGTAATAAATCAGCAATATGATGTTCTTGCCGGACATCTGCCCGAAAATATGAACGAAATTCTCCTTGTTGTGGACGAATATAATCAGATTACCGATTTTAACATGCTTCTTTTAGATGAATTAAGCATAAGTTCTGTCATGCTTGCTCTAAATAATCCTTCTGTATTGGATAAATACGACCAGGCTTTCGATGAGGCATTGAAGAAAGAATATTACATATTACCTACCGGAGCCGCTTATGCTTACAATCAAGACACCGGCTTGTATGAAAATTTGAAGGCAAAGGGTGGAGTAGCCTTGAAAAATGCCCTTGATAATAATGGTATTAAGGTAAAGATTTCGGGTATCGTCCGTCCAAAGGAAGGAGTAAAGGGTTGCATTAAGGGCGTTATCGGTTATACTTCCGAACTAGCCAATTTTATTATTGACGATGCAAATAACTGCGCATATATTTCCGCCCAGAAAGCAGAATATGAAAAATATATGGAAAAAATAATTGCAGCGATGCCTGTTACGGAAAAGATAGCGGCAGGCACAAAGGTATCCGAATTAACAGTGCCCGAACAAATGTTATTGGCAGCGGCGGCAAGTGCCAAAATTAAAGACGTAATAACCGGAGAAACGATGACCGAAGATGCCTATTCGGAATTGCTTGCCAAAGTAAACGTCAGAAACTTAGACAAGCCCTCTTATATCTATATATATCCAAGCACAGTTAAGAACAAGCAAAAGATTGTTTCCTTTATAAAAGAATACAATGATGCGCAAACAGCCGAAGAGACCGAAGCCGACCAAATTGCCAAGGAAAACGGCGAAGAACCGGTAAAAGTTACTTACGTTGTGGAATATACCGACGATCTTAACGCCGCGGTTAACGAACTGAAATCTCTTTCGAACACAATAACGTATATCCTAATAGCCGTTGCTTTGGTGTCGGTCTTAGTAACAATGCTGCTTATTGCAATTGTAATGTATATTTCCGTTCAGGACAGAACGAAAGAAATCGGCATTCTGCGCGCAATCGGCGCAAGAAAAATGGATATATCCAATATTTTCAACGTGGAGACTTTAATATTGGGATTTGTGTCAGGAGTAGTGGGGATACTGCTAGCTTTGGTATTGCAGTTCCCTGTAAATATCATATTGAAAACAACCATGGGCATAGCAGGACTACTTAGCATGTCCTGGTGGCACCCCATCGTAATCATATGCGGAGCAATGGCAATAACGGTTTTGGCAGGACTTATTCCGTCCATGTATGCGGCTAAGAAAGACCCTGTTATCGCTTTGCGCAGCGAATAAAGATAAGGAGAAAGAAAATGTTACAAATTAAAAATATCGTTAAGAACTATTTCGTCAGCAATGATCTGACGGTGCCGGCGTTAAAGGACGTTTCGGTAAACTTCAGAAAAAGCGAATTTGTTGCCGTATTGGGTCCATCTGGTTGCGGCAAAACTACGCTACTAAATATAATCGGCGGGCTTGACAGATACACTTCAGGCGACCTTATTATAAACGGCAAAAGCACTAAGGAATATAAGGATAGGGAATGGGATACTTACAGAAACCATTCCATTGGCTTTGTTTTTCAGAGTTATAACCTAATCCCTCATCTAAATATCGTTAACAACGTAGCTATGGCGTTGACTCTAGCCGGAGTTTCCAAAGCCGAAAGAATAGCTAAGGCAAAAGCGGCTTTGGAAAAAGTTGGGCTAAGTAATGAACTGAAAAAGAGACCGAATCAATTATCGGGCGGGCAGATGCAACGTGTTGCCATAGCGCGGGCTATTGTCAACAACCCCGATATTATTCTTGCCGACGAACCGACTGGCGCATTGGACAGCGAAACAGGCATACAGGTTATGGAACTTCTAAAAGAGGTTGCCAAAGATAGATTAGTTATTATGGTAACTCATAACTCCGTACTTGCCGAAAAATATGCCTCAAGAATAATTAATCTGTTTGACGGCAATCTTATTGAGGACAGCAATCCGTTTACCGATGAAGAAGCCATACTAGAATACAGTAATGATATTAAAGAAGACGTTTTATCCAAGAAAGAACAGCGCAAAAAAGAGAAGCTTGTTTCTATGACGATTAAGACGGCTTTTGGTTTGAGTTTCCGAAACCTTATTTCCAAAAAGGGAAGAACGCTAATGACCTCCTTTGCAGGAAGTATAGGCATTTTTGGTATTTGCTTGATACTAGCTATATCATCGGGTATGAATTTTTATGTAGATAATATGCAAGCATCGGCAATCGGCACCAACGCTTTTACCATAAGCGACAATACAATAGACTTAAATAGCTTCGGCAATTGGGAAGAAGTAGACCTAGCTAAGTATCCCGAAAACACTACGGGCATTATTCCTTACGTAGAGACTATGCCCACAATAAAAAATAACTTGTCAAATGAGTATCTAGCTTATATAGATAACTTAAATAAGGAATACGTCAAGACGATAGAGTATACATACAGTGTAAAAATGAACGTAATAAGTAATACACCTTCGGGTTATAAGCTGATTTCCAAGCCATTGAAAAAAAACGACGGCGGATTTGGTAGCCCCGGTTCCGGTACGACTTCCTGGTATGACGTGAGCAGTCAAGCAATTTCCAAGCAAACGTTGATTACCGACTCATACGATGTGTTATACAAAACAACGGAAACAGGTTTGCCTGTCGGTTATACCGAAGTTGCCATTGTTGTAGATAAATATAACCGCTTGACAAGCACCACTATGGACGCTTTAGGCATCGCTTACGGAGAAGACTTGGGCGAAATTAAATATGAGGACCTTGTTAAAAAGGAATTCAAAATTATTCCTAACAATAATTATTATACTTTTGTCAACGGAAAGTATATAGCGCCCACTACGGCTGCCGAATTTGAAGTGTTATACAACAGTAATGACGCTATTACTCTAAAAATAGTCAGCGTTTTGCGTCCCAAAAACGATGACGTAAACAGATGGTTATCTTCAGGCGTTGTTTATTCTTCCGACCTCACCGAATACATTATGAACAATGCAAAAAATTCGGATATTGGTCAAGCGCAGATAAATAATACAACTCAAGACGTGATTACGGGAGACACCTTTGCCAGAACGGCAACCGTCACCGCAGAGGAGCAATATATAAACGCGCTCAAAGCTTTGGGTGTATATTCAACTCCTACTTCGATAAATATATATCCTGCCGACTTGGACTCTAAGGACAGTATAAAAACATATCTTGACGCGTGGAACACCGACCATCCTGACAATAAAGTAATTTATATTGATTTTTCGGAATTTCTTTTGGATATGCTTTCTTCCCTTATTAACATAATAACGTATATCCTTGTGGCGTTTTCTGCTATATCTTTGATAGTGTCTACGGTTATGATAGGCGTAACCACATATACTTCGGTAATAGAACGTACCAAAGAAATCGGAGTGTTGCGTTCTTTAGGCGCTAGAAAGAAGGATATTTCCCGCATTTTCAATGCCGAAACGGTAATGATAGGCGGAGCCGCGGGAACTATTGGCGTAATATTTGCCCTAATAATCGGCGCGGTAATAAATATTATCTTAAAATCTTTGCTTGAAGTTACTAACATAGCAAATCTGACTTGGTACATAGCGCTAATTATGATCGGACTAAGCGTACTCCTTACTTGGATAGCAGGACTAATACCTTCAAGGATTGCCGCAAAGAAAGATCCGGTTGTCGCGCTCCGAACCGAATAATATAATAACCGATAATATAAAAAACTGTCCCAAAGCGGGACAGTTTTTTTGTTTTGATAAAGCTTTAATCACGTCGGCGCAGACCGTCCAACAGGGTATTGAAAAATAATAGTGATTCTTTTTCATAATCAAAACCGTCTGTTAATACACACCATTCAAAAGTCATACCGCGTATACTGTACAAAATATGCTTAGCAAGTGTGAATACGTCAATATCGTTTCGGAATTCGCCGGAATTTATTCCTTTGGTCACAATGTCCTGGAATAGCGTCATCAGTTTTCTGTTGAAACTGAAAACGGCGGTTGAGTCTAGGTGCTGGCTCATTTGGGCACGATAGACCATTTTTAATTTGCTGCTGCCGACCTTGTTGGACAGCACGTAGACAATATGCTTGACAACGGCAAGAAGAATTTCCGATGCCGAAGTAGCAGTAGAGGAAACTTTATCGGCAATGGCTTTGTAATCTTCGTCTACTTCGTTTACGTGTCGGCTAATGATTTCCACTAAGACCGCTTCTTTGGAAGGAAAGTGAACGTAAAAAGAACCTTTGGCAACTCCTGCCAGTTTGCAGATGCTCTCTACGGTGATCTGAGAATATTCGTATTCGTCGATAAGTCTGGCTGCGCTTTCATAGATTTTTTTATGCATCAATTCTGATTTCTTTTGGCGTGATGTGGAATTATAAGCCATAAAATAAACCCTCCTTAATAGAAAAGTTGAAAAAAAGTTAATTTTTATTCCGCAGTATTGGAATGATTTAATATTATAACAATAATTATTACATAGCAATCATTTTTTGCTATTTTTTTTGTTTTTTGATTAAAATCCTAGTTTTTTTACATTATTTTTACTTTTTTTGTTAAACGGAAATTATCATATTTACCAAAAACTTTACGGCGTTTAGGGATTAACAGAAAAATTTTTTGAAAGTTATTGTCAAAACGTTGACAACTATGCCAGAAAATGTTACAAATTAATTGACCGGAGTCAATGACCGCAGTCAGTTATTGCATAGAAAAAAATATTCTCTATATATATAGGAGGCAAAATATGAAGAAATTCAGTCTTGTGTTGTGCGTACTGGCGGTTGCCGTTATTATCGCGGCTGCTGCATTCATACCTCAATCCGAAGTAGCTAATGCCGCGCCTAACACTAGCGTTACGTTAACGACTATGATAGAACACGGAAGTTTAAGTAGTGAAGTAGAGGCAGGCGCGATTTATTTGGATGACCAGTACGATATGTGGTATATAGATAGATATGTGCCGCAGATTTTTATGACAAATTCAATTAGTATATACAAAATACCCTCCGGAACTTTTAATAAAGTAGAGTATTCTACTAATTTGGGTGCATTTAGTGATTCTGGAGGCTTAGGAATAACCGGCGGCTTATCCGGCAAATTATGGGTGAGCTACGAAAATAAAATTTTGAATATTACAACCAGTAATTTGGTTGCAGACACCCGCAATGATTTTACAGCTGCGTCTGCCTCTTCTTTGGATGGGAATCAAGGTACGCCGATTGCTACGTACTTACCAAAAAACAGATCTAATGATACGCTTTTCTTCATAAATGGTAAAAAAATAAATGAAAGGGTTCAAGAAAATTTTATCTATAAGACAAATGAATTAACTATAGCGGGAGGAACCGATCACGGATTATTTACCGACGTCTGTTCGGACGTTACAAATAGTCGTTCAACACGGAATTTATGGATTACGTCGGCAAGCAACAAAATCATAAGACAAAATTATCTTAATAACACAGATTATCAGGTTTTTACGAAACCAGGCAATTTTGCTAATTTTAATAAATTGAGCGCAATATTCGTTGACGATAACGGAGACGTATGGGCAGTCGACAAAGGCAATAGTGGCAGTTCCCGCATTTTGCGCTACAGAGTCAGAGAAAATTTCTGGAACGAATATAAAATAACTGATTTTAGCGGTAGTATTTATGATATTGCCGTCAGAAATGATGGCAGAGTATTTTGCGCTACCGATGAAGGGCTAGAATACGTTGACCAAGTGTTCCCTTCTTCGGAAAGCAATATTGTATCGTTTAGTCCCAGTGGAGCTAATGTCAATTCCAATAATTATAGTATAACTTATTCAACCGATGAGCGCAGAGTAACATTTTCGGCAGAAGTGTCTAACGGAGCAACTTATTCTATATATTCCGATTCGGCGTGCACAACGGCTATTCCTAATAATATTTTGGAAACACCTTTAGCTTTTGGGCAATCTACCGCCAACATTAACGCCTGGATAAAAGTTATCGCAGCAGATGGAGAAGGTTATTCTATATACACCGTGACAGTGACGCGCAATAAAAGACAACTTAAAATAAAACCGATAGACCAGACCGTAGTTTATGGTGATTCTTATGTTAACCGATGGGAAATCGTAGGTAATCTTCTAGATTCCGACACTGTGGATATTTTGGACGTAAGAACGGTTTTTTATGATAGTTCATATAACGGAAACGTCGGAAGCGGTACTATTATTATTGAAAGCTTCAACTACAACGCCAATAAGGATTATACGATAACAAAGCAAACGGGGAAGATTACGGTTATACCAAGAGATATTTCAATAAGCCTGTCTCCGCTAACGAAAACTTATGCAAGTGAAGACCCCGCTTTGCAATATACAATAACCGAAGGAACACTAGCTTCCCGTGATGTGGTTTCTTCGGAATTAGTTAGAATCGCCGGTGAAGATGTAGGAGATTACGAAATTAACGGAGTTAAAATAGTAAAAGACGGAGTTGATAAGACTTCAAACTATAACGTCAATATCGTCGATACAGGCACTTTGACCATAGACCCTCTGAAAATAGAAATCGACGGAGTTAATAATCTTACCAAAACCAAAGTTTATGACCATAATACCAGCGTCAATACTTCAGGCGCTACACTTGTAACTAATATTCTGCCCGAAGACACCGAAGTTACGTTGAGCATTACCGCTAGTTATAACAGCATTTACGTAACGAACGCCAATCAGATAACTTTGTCTTTTGCCTTTGCCGGAAGTTCGGCTAAGAACGCTAACTATATTTTACCCGATGATTATGTTGTTACAGATGGCGTAAGCATAACCAAAAAAGAACTGACTATATCCGACGTACAGGCTGCTAACCGTACCTACGTTGACGAACTATATACCGTAGCTATATCGGGCGGTGCCCTTAACGGTGTGTTTGAAGAAGATACCGTCAGCTTCAACTTAAAAGGTACAGGATTTGTCAGCGACTGCAATGCAGGAACGGATAAGATAGTTACTACGGATATTATTCTTACAGGTAATCATAGCAGTAATTATTTTCTGACACAACCCAACTACGTAAGAGTAGACATCTTACCGGTAGTAACCGAAGTTATTTGGGAATATTCTAGTACTTATATCTATAATGCTCAGGATCAAAGCGCCACGATTAAGGCTTACTACCGCAACTTATCGGGAGAAAGAGTAGACTTAGGTACAGAGATTGCCGAAGGCGAAATATTCAAAAACGTAGGCACATATACAGCGCAAGCATTTATGATTGATATCGACGGCAATTATGATATCGGAACGCCTACGTCTACAATAGATATTATTCCTTTGAAAATAACGACTACTATGGTTGTCAACACTCAAAAAACGTATGATGGTAATACCACCGCCATAATATCCAATCCCGGCACAACTAATATCATTGACGCAACAGTTACTCTTTCTTATACCGCTAATTTCAATACTTCCAACGTGGGAGCCAACAGCATAAAAGTTATATTCACGTTGAATGGAGAAGGTAAGGAAAACTACGAAGAGCCTGACGAATATAGCTTGTCGGGAACTCAAGTAAAAATCAATCCTTTCGAAACGTCCGTTGTATGGAGTTATGAGGACGAGTATATTTACGATGGTACAGACCGCGCCGATACGGTATCCGCTACTTGCAAGGATATCGCAGGCAGCGATATTAACCTTACCGTAAGTTTTGCCCAAGCGTTTGTAAACGCGGGGACACATCAAGCCACGGCATCGCTTGCGGATACCAACTACAGACTTGTTGACAACGTAACAAATATTGTTATCGAAAAACGTCAGATAGAAGTATCCGGACTTACGATTACCAAAACAAAGACCTATGACGGAACGAGTACGGCTACGTATAACAATGATTTTATCAGCAACGTATTGTCAGACGCGACTTTGGTACCTTTGGCTTTATATAATTCCAAAAACGTTACCGAAGCGTCTTATATAACCGTATCTTTCTCACTGACGGGAGCAGGCGCAAATAACTACGTTCTGCCCGAGGGATATACCGTTAATAATGCCAACATTACCGCTTTACGCATAACCGTAGAAGGATATACGGTAGAGAGCGTCAAGTATTATGACGGAAACAAAACAGCCAACATAACGGGAACTCCCGTAACCGATATCGTTGCCAATGAAACACAGATAGAAATCAAGGCTGAGTTTGATAATTTTGCTTGCGGAGTACGCACAGTAAGAGTATGGTTCATATTACATAACAACGACTGGGGCAACTATGTCGCGCCTTTCGAATACAACATAACGGACGGAGCAAGAATCAATCCTAGACCGGTTAACGTTGTTTGGGAAAAAGATGAGCAATATATCTACAACGGCGCAGACAGAAGTGAATCTGTAAGGGCATATTACGAGGATATTTCCGGAAACAGATTTGATTTGGAAGTTAGTTTTGAGGTAACGTTCCGTAATGCAGGAAACTATATCGCTTCGGTTAGCCTTGATAATGAAAGCTATCAGGTTACGAATAGCGAACTTGAATTGACGATTGCACCTCTTCCTATAGTTCTTGACGGCTTTACCTTGTTGGAAACCAAAGTGTTTGATGGAACAACCGCGGCGGCAGTTTCGGGTTGGACGCACAACATTGTGGAAAAAGACGATGCTAAATTAAATATCAATGCCTTCTATAACTCGCAAAACGTAGCCGAAGCATCTCTTATTACGGTCAGATTTTTCCTTACCGGAACCGACGCTTCTAACTACGTCAAACCTACCGATTATAGCATAGATGAAGCATCTATTACTCCTTTGGAAGTAGCAATCGACTGGGCAAGCAATGAAAGGTACGTTTACGACGGAACTAACCATTCTAATAGTATCAGTGCAAAATACGTTGATATATCGGGAGTGAATAAGTCTTTGAAAATTGATTTCAACTTACCTTTTGTCAATGCTGGCGACTATTCGGCAAAAGCGTCCATGATAAAAGAAGATCCTAACTATTTCCTGACCGGAGAGTGGAAGAGTTATACCATAGAAAAACTTCAGATAATCGTAAACAATTTGGATATTACCCGTGAGAAAGCGTTTGACGGCGGCACCACTGCCAACATCGTAGAAGGCTACACCACCAACATCAAAGACGAAACAACCAGACTGCAAATCAATGCCAACTATAATACAAAAGGCATCAACGCAAGCAGTATTACCGTTAATTTCTCCTTTGCCGATAGTGCAGCTACCAACAATAATTACCTATTGCCTTCACAAATGGTAATAACAGAAGGCGTAAGAATAAGCCCGAAGGGATTGACGATTTCCGGAGTTAGCGCAGTTGGCAGAGAATACGACGGCACAACTTTGGTAGAATTGGCAGGCGGCGTATTAAATGGAATAATTGACAACGGTATGGTTTCTGCTAACTTAGGTTTGGGAGAAATCTCCAGCCCCAACGCAAGTTTCGTGCCCTACACTGTTACTACTAACATCACTTTAAGCGGTGCGGACAAAGATAACTACACGCTAATCCAACCTGCAGGAATAATAACAGTAGTAATCTCTGCTAAAGTAGTAGACATCAACTGGTGCGAAGACGACTTTACTTACAACGGTTTTGACCAACGCAGTAGCGTGTTCGCAACCTATACCGCAGTAGACGACTCCATAGTGGGACTTACCGTTTCTTCCAATATTGAGTTCAAGGATTATAACGAAAACGGTTACGTTTTTGTAGCTGCTCTCCGCTATGACGAAACCAACTACTTACTACCCGCAGTAAAAACAAGCGTTTATCATATTAAGAAAGTTGCCTTAATCGATACCACTACTGACAGAAACGTAGAATACGACGGAACCGCTCAGGGGATAGAGATTTCAGCCGAAGGTTTCTACGGCGAAGACGGCATATCGTCAGGCACAGTTCTGTATGGAACGACGTCTACTAATTACGGCTATACCGAAAACATACTGAAAACGAACGCTGGCACCTATGAGATATTCTACAGAGTTACGTTTGATAATTACGAAACCATTGCAGGCAGCAAAAAGATAATAATTGCTCCCAGAAAATCCGAAGTAATCTGGATTTATCAGGAATTTGTTTACAACGGCACAGACCAGAGCAACAAGGTAAGTGCCAGCATAACAAGCGTAAGCTCCACCCTCATTTATCTGGCAATCAGTTCCAACGAAGTATTCAAGAATGCCGGTGAATATACCTTTACCGCAGAATGCAGAGACTCAAACTATACCTTGAATAATCCTACTAAGGTTATCAACATTGCGGCTGTACCCGTAACAGTAAGAATCAAAGACATGGAAAGCAAGGAAGGCGAACCGCTCAAAGACCCCACTTGTACAGTTACTACAGAATCAGGATCCGTACTTGGTACTTTGGACGTAATTCTTACCAAAGCCTCCGGACTAACCGCAGGATACTATCCCATAACCGGCGAATGCTCTGATCCTAACTATAACGTCACTTGGATAAACGGCACCTACACCATTTCTCAAGCCAGCATTTCCAGTGAAGAAACCGAAGGCGACAAGATAGTGAAACAAGTAACGGTTCAGTCTGTACTAGGATTAAAGCCCGACAACAAACTTTCGGTTGTTGACATAAGCAAAGAATTCAGCAATACCGATTACACCATGAACGAGGGTAAGGTAATAATAAAGAAGGCGTTCAATATCAACATTATGAATTCCGACGACACTGTCGTGCCCGTAAACGGTGTGGTAAGCGTCAGAATACTTATCAGCGAAGATTTAAGACATGAAAAGAATCTGAAAGTTATTTACATCGACGACTTCGGTTCTATAACCGACATGAACGCAGTAAGAGACGGCGACTACTTGGTATTTAATACCACACATTTCTCTACTTACGCCATTGTCAGTGTCGATGAAAAATCTATTTTCCCGCTAATCCTTTATATCACGTTGCCGATTGCCGCACTCATAATAATTATATTCGCGATAGTTATAGCCAGAGCTAAGAAGAAGAGAATGATGAACAAATTGTCCTATGCTTCGGCTCCAATTCAAGCATACGTGCCCAACGATATAATAATACCTTCGGCAATGGAAGAAGTAACCGTAAAAGTTAAGGAAGAAATACCGGAAGAGGAAAGAAAAGAAGTTTTAGGACTCGCTTACGAAGCATATCACAGATTTGATATTTCCGACGACGTATGGCAAATCCTGGTTACCGGACTTCCCGCCAGAAAGAGTTTGTGGAGTGCCGACGGCCTAGCCGACAGAAAGTTCATCAACGCGGTCTTCTGGGTATTAAGAACGGGCATGCCGTGGCAGGATCTACCCTCCGATTACGGCAAGTGGGGCAGCGTATACCGCCGCTACATACGTTGGAGAGAAAAGGGAATCTGGAAAGAATTTTGCGATATCCTAAATAACCACCCCGATTTTGAATGGATGAAAACGTTGCAAATCAAAGCAATTTCTCCAAGCAAAGATTAACAAAAAGACTTAAGGGGGCTTTACATACAAAACTGCTTCGCGGGAATATCCCGTGAGGCAGTTTTGCTGTTTTAATATAATAATATATTTACATTATTTCTTTTTTGAATTATAAAATTATATGTGTTAACATTAACTAAACAAAAGTAAATAAAGGTAAGATTATTATGTCTAGAGTTAAAGAGTTTTAATGCACTATTAAACTAATAATATACTAGGTAAAGTAATTAGAGATTGCCTTTTTCGCCGTAGTGCTTTATAATTATTATTGTTAATAGCTTTAATATTAACAATACGAAAGTTTAGCAGGGAGTCTATGATAAACGGCAAAAAGATAGTAATAACAGGCGCAAACAGCGGTATTGGATATGAAACGTTAAAGATTTTGGCTTTAGGTAAGGATAATCTAATCTTAGCTGTCGACAAAGACGTCAGCAATCTAAAAAGTTTTTCTCCTCAAGTATTTCCTTATATTATGGATATCAGTTCCAAAGAGGGCGTGGACGCCGTTTTTGAGGAAGCAATAAAAGTTCTGGGCGGTATTGATATTTTTTATGCCAATGCAGGCTACCCTTACTATGAATTATTCAATTATACAGACTGGGACAGGGTGAAAGTCATGTTTGAAACCAACGTGTTTTCTCCCATTTATACATATTCCAAATTCCGAGAATATCTAAACGGCGCGTTCGGAATTTATGCAGTAACCATTAGCGCAATAGGGCAAATGGCAATGCCGGGCTATGCCATTTATTCATCTAGTAAATTCGCTGTTGAGGGTTTTCAGCAAGCTTTAAGACAGGAAATGGATAAAAATATCCAACTTACCTGCCTTTATCCGGTAGCTACCGATACCAACTTTTTCAAAGTGGCAAATTCTATGGAATTTGAGAAGCCGTTCCCTGTGCAAAACCCTCAGCTCGTAGCCAAAAAGATGGTAAAGGGTATAGAAAAAGGCAAAAAAAGCGTATACCCTTCCAAGCTACTTGGCTTTGCAAAGCTACTTATGAAATTCTTCCCGATAATCCGTACTATCTATTGGTCATTAGAAAAAAAGAAACTGCTACGCTTCAAACAAAAACTTGAAAACAATGCAAAATAGTTATCTGCACAATATCGCATGGCTGGGTATATAAAACCTTGCCGTATTTTGCTTTATAGGGCACGATAAATATCCTTTGCATGATGTTATAAGAGTTTTAGACGAATTATTATTCGATCCGGTAGAAATGTTTTTATCGCATATACTTTATTGAAAAATATAAATGATACATTAGACCGTTCTATGTCTTGATATGTTCCCTTGACATTCCATTGACGTAGTTAAGCTTGAAGTCGGAGAAATTATGTATAGCTTTTACGAACGGATGGTTGGTTATTTGCAACATTGTTGTATTGTGGCAAGGAACAACAAAAAAAATATTTTATGGATCGGAGATATACAGATTCTTACTCTGATTAATCTTTAAATATTTCCACCGTAACGCTTTCCAGATAGCCGCCTTGCTTAAAGTCGTAATGCCAACATTCCTCCCACGTCGGTGTGGTTCCTTCTGTATAACTATTACTCCAGTAGAAATTACGCTTATTAACCGTCTTTGGCTCAAGGACAGTATCACCGACTTTCACGGTAAAGACCGGGGCTTCCGAATCCGAATAGTCGTAAAGCAGTATCACCGTAAATTCTAAATATTGCTCTTTCTCACCTTTTACTTGCTTGAGGCTGCTGTCTAAACCTTGAATTATTGCTACAGACTCGTTATCCCTTTTGACTAACCAGGCATTGAAATAATATGTATCAGGGATCTTTTCGTCAATGCCGTACCATTGAAATGTGATTCCCTCACCGCCTTCCAGTGTAACGGACAAAATGTCAGGACCGCATCCCGCAAAAGTAAAAACTATGAATAAAAATAGAATTGCAGCTGTTAGTAATCTGGATTTTTTCATAATATAACCTCCAATATTGTTTTCAACCAAAGGCACTTGATTAACATGCTCGGTGCCAAGGCATTCTCTTATTCACGATTCTTTGTGTCTATACTCATCGAACCGGCTAATCAGCCCCTAATGAATATTGATTTTATTATAGTTTAGCAGTAAATGTTTTGCTTGTCAATGCAAGTTATTGTTTTTTGTAAGCGTAAACCACCAGCTCCACGTCAAGCTCCACAAAATTCCAGTACACTCTAAGCACTCATCCTTTCAGATGGTATATATATAGCATTTATACAATAAATCAAAAAAACTTACGGCCACCACAACGAAAACGATAAGTAATATTTTTCGAAAGATTTTTAGAAGGTAGCAAAAACTGGCGAGAACGAAAAAAAATTAACAAAAGACACACGATGGGAGCGAGTTTATACGCTCCTTTTTCGTGTGTCTTGGTGGTGGGCAATAACGAAATGTTGTTGCCCTGTCGCGCTCCCAAATACAGCCCCTTTTCAAGGTGGTGTATTTGTTTTTTTATCGTGCCCAACCTTTTATTCGTGCAAGCACAACTATGCGTTTGGTCACAACAAAAAACACACCCTTATGGGGTGTGCTTGTTCACTTGCGAGGACAAAATCAAAAGTGGTAAAAATTACCAAATACTTACAAGTTATCAAACAAAAAGTAAGACAAAACAAAAAGTAAGAAAGTAGATTGATAGGGTCTTGATTTCGCGGAATAACAAATTTGGGCAAAACAGTAGTTTTGTAGCAGATGAAATGTATGACCTAGTTCAACAAGAGTTTATAAAGAGAAATGAGTTAAGAAGTGCAAGCAAGACTGGTCGTGGCAAGTATTCAGGTAAGTATCCGTTTAGTGGGATAATAATATGTGGTGAGTGTGGGTCAACCTTTAGACGTCACTGCCACCAGAAGCGTGACGGCACGAAAGAACGCGTATGGACTTGTAAGGAACACCTACGCGGGAATCAGTATTGCGGGCAACTTGCTATCAAAGAGGAAACACTAGAGCAGGTATTCGTAAAAACTTTCAACAATTTATTAATGGACAGAAACAATGCACTAAAGGCAGTAGAGGAAAGCATCGCTGAGGCGATGTTCGAATCGTGCGACGGCACGGGCACGGCAGACGAGATAGCGGCAGTGGACGCTAGTATCGAACGCTTGCAGGCGCAGATGATTGACCTAAACAAACAGCGTACACGGCGCGAGATTGACACAAACGAATACAACACCGAGAGCCGCAAGGTAATGGATGCACTCGACGCTTTGTTTGCAGAGCGGGACGATTTGGAGGAGGCGCAGAGCACGGGCGCACTAAGCGTGGCACGGCGCAAAATGATTTCCGACCTGTTACAGAGCGAACAAGCACAAACAGAATTTGACCGCGACGTTTTCAGCAAGCTAATAGAGGTAGTGCGAGTATATAAACGCGACGACATAACATTCATATTCAAAGATGGCACCGAGGTCAAGGCGGATTTAAGGGTGATAATTTAATTAATAATCTTATTTAGCCTATTTTTCAAGGCAAATCCATAAAAAGTATTGAAGTAAAAATTAATAATTGGTATAATATGGAAAATAATATTTAACAGAAACGAATTTTTCTAGTATTATGATTGCGATGATTTTTAATCGTTGATGTTGGGGGTATTAAATGAAAAGAAAGAATGTCATTATTTTAGTATTAGCGGTTTTATTGCTTATTAGCTTGCTTACGGCTTGCAACGGCGCAGTGGATATTACGCTGTCATTTATTGTAGATGGCGAGGTCTATCATACGATAGATACAAAAGGCAATGAAGAAATAAAGTTACCTGCAGACCCTGAAAAAGAGGGCTACATATTCGATGGTTGGTATTGGGATAAAGATACATGGGAAAAACCCTTTACAGCAAATTCTTTATTAGATGCTCCGCTTTCGGATAATATGTCAGTTTATGCAAGGTGGAAGCTTGAAGGGGAACATGAGGCAATTACATATACAATTGCTTTCGACAGTAATGAAGGCAGTTCGGTAACTGCAATAACAAAAGAGGCTGGAGAGATCATAACAGCGCCTACAGCGCCGACAAGAGAAGGATATACTTTTGAAGGCTGGTATACGGATAATGATACTTTTGCAAATGAATATACTTTTAGCACAATGCCAGAAGAAAGTTTTACTCTTTATGCGAAATGGATAGAAGATAATCAAGGACAAACACATACAATAACTTTCAACAGTAACGGTGGAGGTGATGTAGTGGCAATAACAAAAGAAGCAGGAGAGAACATAACTGAGCCGACAGTACCAACAAGGTTAGGCTATACCTTTGACGGCTGGTATACGGATAATGGTACTTTTGCAAATGTTTATACCTTCAGCACAATGCCAGAAGAAAGCTTTATTCTATATGCAAAATGGGTAGAAGATAATCAAGGACAACAGGGCGTTTATCAACGCATAAACGCAAGCGGTGACCCCACCGCAAACGGCGACTATATATTGTTCGGCGAATATCCTCAAACCATAAAGGCAAATGATGTAACAATAACAGAAACAACTGACAGCAGAGGCTATTATCTAGGCAGCGACGGCTTTTATTATGCCAAAGTAACGGCGACGCCTTATACAAGCGGATATACCTTCTCTACTAATGCAACTGTAAATAGTGGCACAGTATACTACTTCAAAGTAGAGCCTATCAAATGGCGGATACTTGAAGAAAGCGACGGCACAGCGTTGATATTATGCGAAAGCATAATAGCTAACAAGCAATATCACGCAAGCAGTAACAACTATATGAACAGCGAAATAAGAGCGTGGTTGAATGGTGAATTCTACAATAAAGCGTTCATTGCACTACAGCAAGAGCTGATACAAATAACAAATGTAGACAACAGTGCATATAGTACAGGTTATAGCAGTAACTATTATGCCTGTGCCAACACCAACGACAAGATATTCTTACCAAGCTACCGTGATATGGTCAATACCGCCTATGGTTTCAATAGCGAGTACAGCGCTTACGATACCGCAAGAAGAAGGCTAACAAGCGACTACAGCAGAGCGACAGGGGCATATATGAGTATCAACTCAAGCTATTACGGCAACGGCTATTGGTGGTTGCGTTCGCCTTTCGACTACATTAGTCTTGGCGCGCGCGGCGTCGACCGCGACGGCGACATCTACGGCAGCCATAGCGTCGACGGCACTAGTAGCGGCGTTGTCCCCGCTTTGACAATTCAGCTATCCTAGCGAGCGTAGCGAGCTGCTGAATTTTCACCAATCCGCCGCGCAAGCGGCAATCTGTGACAAGTGAGGATAAGCGACTTTGTCGCCCTCACGCCGTCGCAAATAGCCTTACCGCCGTAAGGCTGTTAAAAATAAAAATAAAATATTATGCAAAAGAAAAACGACCTATTTGTAATAACCAAGGCAAAAGACCTTGCAAAATACATAATAACAGTGACCGAATATCTCTTATAGAATTACACTCCGCACATACAAGCTATAAAGCACACCTTCAATATGGGAATAGCTACAACTTTTCAAAAAGTATAACTAAAGTATTTGCCGCAATAGCCTAGAGGTAGTGCGAGTATATAACCGCGACGACATAACATTCATATTCTGTGGCGGCACCGAGGTCAAGGCGGATTTAGGTGTTTGAGTGCAGAATAAGGGGCTTGAACCTCTAAATTATAAAAAGATGAGCAAATATAACATACAATATAAAACAACGGCGGCAGGAGCAAAACCTGTCGTTTTTGTCGCTTTTGGTGCGTATTTTGAAAAAACTTGATTAAAAATTTGATTTTGCGATTTTTTGATTTCCATACTTTTTTCAAACAGGAATTCAAACAGTTGGAATCTCGATAACTAAAAAGTGCAAGAGGACAATCATCATCCTCAATATCGGCAAAAAACTTGACACATTCAACAAAACAATCTTCAAAAGCCTGGTAAGAGAAATCAAGGTCACCGCCCCAAAAGAGATAGAAATAAGCTATAAATCCGGGATAACCGTAAAAGAACAGATAAGGAATAAATATTCAAAATGAATAATCCATACTTTTAAAAATTACAAATATATAGGATTACAATTGATGTTGACAATATTTTTGTTTAATATTATAATCAAAATAAAGAAGGGAATCGACTCACTGTTAATAATTAGTATTTACAGTTATTTGAATTATACGCATATGCAATTAATTTATAAGGTAGGACTAAATTTGTTTAAAAAAGCAATATATATGGTATGATTGTATTTGTCATGACGTTTTGTCTCTTTGCTCTTTCGGGTTGTTCGGAAAGAGCAAGAAAATATACCGAGGCAGAGCATATTCAAAGAGTGGCAGAAAGGAATTAAAGGAGGAAAACGAGGTCATGATAAAGAAAATTATAACAGTCGGGGTTTTGTTGATGATGGTATTGTTAGGATTTGTGCTTGTTGGATGTAGAAAAGATAATAGTTTAATAGTTCCAGACAATTTTTCTCTTGCAATTTCAACCAATTCTGCTATTTTTAATAAAGGTGAATACATTACTATGGATTATACTTTAAAAAATAACGTTGGAAGAGCAATTGATATTACTTATTATTGTTTGCTATCTATCCATTCTCCAAGCGCAGAATACCTAGATACATACGAAATGCCAGATAGTCCATATTACAAACATTTCAAGAAAAATGAGGTGTTAATGGGCACACGTCATGTCGGCGCATATTTTGAAGCAGGTGTACATCAAATATCCTACAAAGCTATTTTTTATTTAAATTTTGGCAAATCAGATGAACAGCAGATAGAAGTCTGGTCGAATATTATTGAAATTACAATATTGGAAAACTGATTTTAGAACGAAATAAGGAGTTAATTATGAAAAACATTAGAAAAATATTATTTACTGCAAGCATTATTTTAATATTTTTAGTCTTGGCTGGATTAATTGCGTTAATTGGAACTGGTGTAACTACTAATACTGCACATGCTTCTGATGAATATAGCATTGAAGATATAAAGCAAATGTTGGGCTGAGACGCTTATCAATACACACGCATCTATAGAGAAGATGGGGATGTAGATACGTTAGAAAGTCCGCTAGATGATGAACTGCTTACTTTTGCTTCATCTAATGCTCAATCGCGTAGTTCATCAAAAGTGCAACAGCTTAGAACTAACTCTTTTGATGTCACAACAATTGTTAATAGCGGTCGCCCAGACGATGAAAGTATTGTTATAATTATTATGGGAGACGGCTATACTTCAGCGCAACAAGGCAGCTTTCCAACTACTGAGGGCACTTTTTTGCATAGTGCTTGTTCTGCAACATTTGCGCTAATGGATACTTATCCGTTTAATCTCTTCTCACATTTATTCACCGTATATGCAATACACACAATATCTAATGAAAGTGGTATAACAGGAATGACATCAGGATTTCAGGCTGATACTTACTTTCAAGCATTTTGGACAGATAACTCCGATGATGGTATTAGTATGCCAAGTGACAGACAAGTACAAGCGAGATCTCTTGCCCTTGAGCAATCATCGTCTGTAGCAATGATACAAATAATCGCAAATGCGGATAAGCACGGAGGAGTTAGCTTTTGGGGAGCATATGATTATTCATTGTCTGTAAGACTGGCGTTAACAGCGACACTGCAAAGCAATAGTGGCCCTTGGCTTCCGGCATGGAATGGTACATTTGTCCATGAGTTTGGCCATTCTTTTGGGACACTGCTTGATGAACACAATACTTCTGTCGGGCGAAATGAAAATCGAGCAAACGCGACTCAAACAAGCAATCCTTCGACTATAAAATGGAGTCATTGGATTGGTTATGAAGGAATAACCATTCGTAATATTGGAAGCGGATGGAATGTCCCTGCGATAGACGGCTCTACAACACCTAATGACTCATGTGATGGCTGCATAATGCGAGCATCATGGTCAAGTCTGCATTTTTGTGCTGTCTGTGCAACAGAACTAACACGAAGGTTGGCTTACCTTTCGGATGAGATGTTTGAAGGTCGAAGTCCGCGTACAAACGATGCGATGCCGACGAATACTTACATAGCACCACCATCTGGAACAACGCGCATTCTGCCTTATGCTTTTAATGGAAACACAGCGCTTCAAAATATTCAAATTCCTGCAAGTGTTACAACAATTGGAGATTATGCTTTTATTGGAGCGACAGGACTGATGACAATAACAAACTTGAGATCCATTCCACAATCAATCAACGATACAGTATTCGCAGGTATTAATAGAGCGAATGTTCAAGTAATTATTCCACCCGGAACAAGAAATGCTTATTTAAATGAGGGTTGGACAGGGTTCAATCTCATAGAAGAAGTTGTGTTGTTGACAAATGCATTGTCATCTAATTCAGCGGAAATAATAGGAACAACCGGATTGTTAACTGGAAGCTTTGAAATTCCATCAATAATAAATGGTAAAACAGTTGTTAAGATTTCATCAAATGCCTTTGCTAATCAAACACTATCCACCGAGTTCATTATACCAAATAGTGTGACAAGTATTGGTTTCGGAGCATTTAGTGGTTGCAATAGTTTGACAAAGATTTCAGCGCCATTCGTCGGTGCAACGCTAAATTCTGCAATTAACACATCATATTTTGGCTATATATTTGGTGCAAATGAAGTCACAAGTCAAAATAACAGCATTCCACCTACTTTAAAAACTATAACGATAACTGGCGGAAGTATTATTGATACTTTTGCTTTCTATAACTGTAATAGTATAACAAGTGTTTCGATATCAAGCACAATTACAAGTATTGGAAGTAGGGCCTTTGCCTATTGTGTCGATTTGAAAAAGGTTGAGGTGCTTAGGTCGGAATCTTTGGGTATTACAACACTGAGCAATGATTCTCCTTTTTTAGGGTGCTCTACTTTAAGTACTATTTGCGTACCTGACTCCACGTATAAAACGGCAACAAACTGGTTGACATATAGTAATTTAATTTTTTTAATCAATGGAACACAGGGTCTGGCATATACGCTAATCAATAATGGAGCCGCATATTCGGTTTCAAAAGGCACGGCAACAGTCGGTATTGTTATAATTCCCGATATGTATCTTGATTTGCCAGTAACCGCGATAAATGATAACGGATTTTCTGGTTATAGCAATCTTGAAAGCATAACCATTTCGTCTCGAATAGCAAGTATTGGCTCCTATGCGTTTAATAATTGTAACCAACTCACCAGTATTGTTATACCGAACGGTATAATGAGCATTGGGTCTTATGCTTTCTATGGTTGTGCCAACTTATCAAGTGTTAGCATTCCAAACAGTACGATGACAATAGGTAACTATGCTTTTTACGGCTGTAGTATTTTGGGCAATATAACGATACCAATCGCGATTACAAGTATTGGTTCAAACGCATTTCAAAATTGCACAAACTTAAAGGTGGTTACTATCAATAAACCATCGATCTCGGGGATAATAACGCTTGGTGTTAATGCATTTAGCGGAAGTACTGTGCTAAACGCCATTTATACAACAGATGTGGCAAGCCGAGACGCTTATAGAGTAGCCACAAATTGGATAAATTACAGTTCAATAATATTTGCTGACAACGGAACGCTGGGGCTGTCATACATGTTAATTAATGATGGAACGGCTTATTCTGTCGGAAGAGGATATGCAACAGCAATCAATGTAATAATCCCCGAATCATATAATGGGCGGCTTATTACGGCAATATCTGAACAAGGTTTTTACGACTACACAACTCTGGAAAGCATAATAATTCCCAATAGTGTGATAACAATAGATGAGGGCGCTTTTGCTGGTTGTATCGGTTTAACTAGCGTTACAGTCCCAACAAGTGTTGTGAATATTGGAAAAGAAGCATTTGCTGGTTGCAGTGCATTAACAAGTGTGTCTATACCCAGCGGCGTTTTAAGCGTTCCTTATGGTCTTTTTGCTGGCTGTACTGCTTTAACAAGCGTCATTTTACCGTCAAGCATAACAAGTATTGGTAGTGGCGCATTTTGGGATTGCAGAGCACTAACAAACATAACTTCACCTTCTTCTGTGATAAATATCGATAGCGCGGCGTTTTATGGCTGCAGCTCGCTAAGGAGTTTTACGATTCCAAACGGAGTAACTGCAATTTTAGATTTTACTTTTTATGGCTGTAGCGCATTGACAAACATAACAATACCAAATGCAGTAACAAATATTGGTTCAAATGCTTTTTATAATTGTAGTAATCTAACGAGTGTTATACTTCCAAGCAATTTAACAAGCATTTCTACAACGACATTTAGTGATTGTACTCGTCTTGCAAGCATTAACATACCAAATACCGTGACAAGTATAGGAGCTAGTGCTTTTTATAATTGTGCAGCATTGGGAACTCTAACAATACGAGCGAATTTAACGAGCATTGCTCAGACAGCTTTTGCAAACTGCACAAATCTGTCAATTATATGGTATTATAATGCCATTCTAGACACAGTCGGAATAAGACAATTTGTGTCACTAGCTTATTTGCCGAGTGGCATAACCAGCATTCCAGCTAATGCTTTCGCTTATTTCTCAAAAATTACTAATTTGTCTATACCAAATACTGTTACAAGCATCGGAACAAAAGCGTTTTATGCTTGTTCGAATCTTGGAATTACATGGAATTACAATGCTGCATTAACCACAGCCAATTTTGGTGGATGCCTAAAAACTGTTATTTTCCCAAGCGGAACTACAACTATATCTGCAAGTGCGTTTTCCAATAGCACAAAAATCACAAGTATCACCATTCCTAGTTCAATTACAAATATAGGGAACAGCGCATTCTCGGGTTGTACGGGACTAACAAGATTGACAATACCTACAACCGTAACTACAATGGGAACGAATGTGTTTGTGAACTGTTCAAATCTAATTTTATATACAACTTTGCAAACCAAACCAAACGGATGGCAAAGTTCATGGAACGGCTCTCGTCCCGCATATTTTAGACCTACTAATGCCACTCCAACAATTATGAGCGGCTTCGGTTATAATGGAAGTACCTATTACTGGAATGGAAAGGTTGCTATGACGCTTCTTAATCCGAATATCAGTTATGTTGATACTGCAACAAACATATATGCTTTTACGGGTAATACAACACTAAATTTTAATAGTTCTACCGTAAATTCGAAAAATGCATTTTCTAAGATCACAGGCACTCTTAGTTTTACGCTCAATGGTTCGTCGGTCAATACCTCTTCAGTTAGCGTTTCAATAACAAATTCGGTATCAATTAGCAATGGATCTTTCTCAATCAATACTACGAATTTAAGCAATGGAACTTATACTTTGACTATGGTAAGCAGTTTTAATAGAGCGTCTTGGTCAGGTAGCTCTACACACACATTTACTTTTATAGTTGATAAATAGCATGAAAGTAAAGTTTTCAAATCGAATAGTTTTTTAGAGGTTATCTTAATATACTGAGATAACCTCTTATAGAAAGCGACGAAAGGAAAAAACAGCCTTATCGTTCGTTAGGGGTATCCAAAAAGCGATATTGTTCGTTAGCTTAGGAGGGGGAACAAGTCCCTAACTGACTCTAGGCTTAACGAACGATAAGTAATATTCCCAAAAAGTATTTGAGAGGGTAGCTGAAAACAGACAAAAAGAAGCGAAAAGCAACAAAAAAGACACACGATGGGAGCGAGTTTATACACTCCTTTTTCGTGTGTCTTGGTGTCCATAATGAATGAAAAGTAGCGTAGTAAAACGCCGAATAGGATAGCCGTTGCTCGCAGGGGTTGAACCCCTTTTGTTATATATGTAACCGATTAAGTTGAATTTGAAGCAAAAATATGGTATAATTTAGAAAAATATGTCGGAGAAGGTAATTCTTTGATTTAAGCAATTAGATTGTGGCAATTTTGAAATGAAGGGGATTTACTTATGGGACAAAAGCGGTTTGACGAATATTTTGCAAAGGTGGTTTTGGAGAAATGTTTCCCCGAAAAGTTTATTGATTTGCAAATTGCAGATAAGCCTGATTTGCGATATGGTAGCGAAATAGGAATAGAAGTAACGAACTGTATGCCCCAAGAAGTCGTTGAAGCATTTAATCTTTGGCATAGAGCAGCCAAAAAAGGCGAACAAACGCCACCGCGCATTTTAGAGAGATTGGAGCAATTAAAAGATACCGTCCATCTTGAAGGTAGCAAATTGATATGGGAACAGGGTTCATATGTGGAAGATGACATAGACAATTCCCCGATAAAAGAATTTGTAAATGCTGTTGCAAGCAAAGTTGAACGGCTGAATAGTGCAAACGCAAATTATGCGGAAATGAAAAGTTATGAGTTGTTTGTTAATTCTACCATTGATATATCTACATTCAATCAAATTGATGCGATGTTAGCGAGATTAACGGAATTAAATTATAAGCCAAAAAAATTTGATAACATCCATCTAATTACTATTAACCAAAAATTATTTACTTTTGATATAGCGAATAACACTTTTAGCATAAAGCATTTATACACGCATTTGGAACGAATGGCACAGATAGCACGCAACTTATATAAAGGGCTGTAGGCTTAATAAAGGAAGTAGACAAACAGGTAAAAAATTCAGATGCTTTGTAAAACCTATCAAGATTAGGACAGATTTATGTAAATAAGGAATAAGCATCGAAGGAGAAATTTATGGATCGGTTTAATATATATAATATTTTTCGTTTGCCTATATATAATTGTCATCCTATGCAAATATTTGATAAGTATACGATTGCCCGTGAAAATAGAGTTTGTGAGCTGGTATCATTAGGATGGGAAAGGGAAAGAGCAATGTTGGACTACAGTTCAGCACATAGTGACAAAATCGATATTGATAATTATATAATCGGTTATTTGTACATAGATTTTTGTAATGACTGTTTCCAGTATAGACTTGCGATTTGTAGAAGAGAGAATTCAAGCAAAGCATATAAAATGCCATTATATACAACAGTAAAACATTATATGCGTGAAAATCATGTTAACGGAGTATATGATTCTATATTTGAAAATGGTAAACTTAAAACAAATAAAGAAATTGCTCTTATGATAGAAGATTCGGTTGATATGATATGTGAAAATGACATTAGCGATGCGTATTGTGAACGGGAATCTTTTTATAGATTAAATCGTCATTTGGATTATAAAACAATGATAGCCGAAATTAAAAGTGTAAAATCATAAAGATATAGTAATGTTCCCCAAAACAAGCCATATCGAAACTCTAATTTGTCTTAAACGAAAACAGCCAAAATAATGGCTTTTTGGGGCAAAATAGGGGCGATAACCAAAAAAATAAGCACTTACAATCCATAACGGATGGTAGGTGCTTATTTTTTATAAATGCAAGAATTAAGACATTTTATATTTTTATGCTCGGCAAAAGACTACGAATAACAACGGTTTGCGGAAACATAGCATTTAGATATTTAGCAAATCAATCTACGAAAACAACACCGTGGTCGGTCTATTTTGTAATTTTTATTTATAAATAGATTGAGAGCAAGCTCAATTTGTGGTATAATGTTTTAGCTCAAATAGATTGACAAACAGTAATTTAGCTAATTCTGATTTATTCAACTGTTTATCTATTCTGAATGCCAAAAAGTCGGTATGATTGTTACATATAAGAGAAAGAAAAATTTATTTTAAGTACTTGCTTTTTTAAGGCTGATATGATATAATAGTTTCATTCCCGAAAAGGAGTAAAAAATATGCGGCAAGGTATTCTTAAATAAAACTATAATCAAATAGTGGGAACAAAGAATTATGATAGTCCCTTTCGTGGGGGGCTTGGTTTTTGTACCCAATTTAAGAATACTTTTGCCTTATCAATTTTGACATATCCAAAAAACAGCAATCATAAATAGGTGTATGCTGTATATGTGTATGTCCGCAAATTATAATCCCCAGTGGTAAAAGTATTTTACTGCCGGGGATTTTTATGCCCTTTAGGGCTGTAAAATGAGGACAATCACATGAAAATAATCAATATTGGCATTCTTGCCCATGTAGACGCAGGAAAAACAACATTGACGGAAAGCCTGCTATACACCAGTGGAGCGATTGCGGAACAAGGAAACGTGGATAAAGGAACTACAAGAACAGACACTATGATTTTGGAACGGCAACGGGGAATCACCATTCAGACAGCGGTTACTTCTTTTTGCTGGAATGATTATAAAATCAATATCGTGGACACTCCCGGTCATATGGATTTTTTAACCGAAGCATACCGTGCTTTATCTGTCCTTGACGGAGCTGTTTTAGTCATTTCGGCAAAAGACGGCGTACAGGCACAGACGCGTATATTATTCCATGCGCTTCAGAAAATGAACATTCCCACCGTTATCTTTATAAACAAGATCGACCAGGCTGGCGTTGATTTGCAGAGCGTGGTTCAGTCTGTTCGGGATAAGCTCTCCGCCGATATTATCATCAAGCAGACGGTGTCGCTGTCCCCGGAAATAGTCCTGGAGGAAAAT
>JAEXAB010000002.1 GCA_023394875.1 Bacillota bacterium
AAAGTAAGTTGACACCAGCGGAGGTAAGAAAAAATTACCTAGCTGGCTAGCCAGCTAGGTAATGAAATATTGAAATAACTATCACAGTGCTTTTTATTTAACTGTCCGTAAAATTGGGTTCACATCATTTTCGGAGACGCTTTTATTTTTTAGTAATTTTCTTTCCTTACTTCAAAGAAGCTTTGAGCATAACTACATACCGGGCAACGGTCGGGCGCTTTTCCCGAAATTGTGGTGTAGCCGCAAATTCTGCATTCCCACATGGTTTCTTTTTCCTTTTTGAAAACTTGCTCTTTATCCACGTTATCTTTAAGTTTCAGATATCTTTCTTCGTGGGTTTTTTCTATTGCAGCTACTTTTCTGAACTTTTCTGCAAGTTCTGTAAAGCCTTCTTCCTCTGCTTCTTTAGCAAACTGGGCGTACATTTCCGTCCATTCATAATGTTCGCCTTCGGCGGCGTGCATCAAGTTAACCGAAGTATCGCTAAGATTACCCAATTCCTCATACCACAATTTCGCGTGTTCTTGTTCATTTCTTGCAGTTTTTAAGAAAATTTCCGACAACTGGTCGTAACCTTCTCTTTGGGCTATGTTGGCAAAATAGGTATATTTATTTCTTGCCTGACTCTCTCCCGAAAAAGCGTCCATTAGGTTCTTTTCGGTCTTGGTACCCTTATATTTGTTAACGGGCTGAACTTTTTCCACCATTTTTTCAAAAGAAGAAGCGGGCTGTCTGCAAATAGGGCACTTGAAGTCCTCTGGCAAATCTCCCTCCTTAACGTAACCGCAAACTTTACAACGATATTTTTCCATATAAACCTCCGATAGATTAATTTTTTTTATTAAAGCATAACGGGAGAGTTTCGCAAATTCCCGTCTTTGATTTTGTTGTTGATACAATAAGCGTACGGCTCAAGGTAACTGTCGTTTCTGTCCGACAAATTCTGTTTTTTTATCTCCATAATTATCATTTGGCTTATCTCTTCTATAATAGCAGAATTTATTTTACTTTCATAGGGGGAAGTTAAAAGACTTTCTATTTGGTTACTTACTTCCGACAAAATTTTTAGCCCTTTCATTGCCCTAAAGCTCCATTTGTAATAGGGCATATATTCTCTGTTGAGTAAGAAAACCGCGTGAGCGGTGTTTTGGCAAAACTCCGTTAACGCTATAGCAGCAGCCGCTTTTTCGTTATGGGCAAGACATCTTAGGTAATTATACTGTCCCGATTGCGCCATATGAAAAACTGCCGAAGCAAGTTTTTTTAGGCGTACGTCTTCGGGCATACCCTTTTTTATTTCCTCTCTTATTCGGCTAAACTCCCCTAAATTGTCAACGAATACTTCTCCGTTAGTTGCTTCCGCTAAATATACTTCGGGGATACTTAACCACTGGTAATTGTCTTTGGGCGCCTCTCCCGTACCTGTGTAGAAAGAATAAAACTCTTTTATGATATGCACGCCCTTTCTGTTTGAAGAAAAAGCACCGCTTTGGGTTAGTTTTATTCCTTTATATTCTTTGGGAAGTTTGGAATAAGCCCGAAACAGCTTAAACCCGAATAATTTTTCGTCTTCTTCGGTTAGCCAAATACAAAACCCAACCTCATAATCATGATCCAATGATATTTCGTCGTCAAAACCGTAGCACTCCGACCCCTGCCCCACAAGCCCTATCGCCATTCTGTAAAAGTACTGACCGAACTCACTTTTTAGCATAGGTTTGCCGTATTCTTCAAAAAACGCTCTTGATAATTCCAGACCTTTCATAATTACCTTCTGCCGTATATTTCTCTGGCTACCGCTTCCAATGCTTTTGCTTCGTTCTTTCTTTTGAAAAATCTGAAAGCGGGCGCGCACTTTGTTAGTACAAAAGCGTACGACCAATCTCTTACTTGTCTTTGAGAATTAAGAAATTCCCAGGATAAATCTAAATATTCTTCTATTTTTTCCACATTAGAGGAATCTTCGGAAAAAACAAGTTGGGCTAGACTTACGTATGTTATTGCTATATCGCCGTCGTGCTTGCCCTCCTCATTTAATATTTCTATCGCTTTGAAGTAGTATTCTTTTGCCTCATCATACATTTTTAGGTCGCAAAAAGCGGCGGCTTTGTTATTAAGTAGCGCTGCATAGTCATAATCTTTTTTGCCGTTTTTTTCGTAAACTTCTTCGGCTATTGTAAAATAATCTATGCAATCTTTTGCGTTTCCGAAAGATTTTAAGGTGGTTGCGGCGTTTACGTATATAGTAGCCGCTCCTACGGAGTTATTTAGTCCGTTATCATTTATAATTTTTAATGCTTCGTTTAATGCTGACAACGCCATTTCTTTATCGTTGGTTCTGCGGTAAAAACCTATACTTTCGTTTAATATGGTAAGTAAGCCTAAATTATCCCCTAAATTTCTTGCTTCCTTCTCCCAAAAAAATAAATGCTTGGTTGCCCCTTGTAAGTCGTTATGGGCAAAAAAACTATCAAGCTTAGTAATAAACCGCTCGACGTTTATTTTTTTGACTGTTTCCTTAGAACATTCTTTGCATTCGCCTAAATAAATCAACGTATCTTTCATAGCTCTCTCATTGTGATATAAATTATTATTCGCAGCATACTAACTCCAAATTATATATTATTATAACATAGTTAATACCCCTGCCACAAGAGCGATATTTAATAATTGTTTCGGTATTGACATAAGTGTGGACCGATGTTATCATTTGGACATAAACCATAGTGAGGAAAAAAATATGTCAAAAATAGAAAATACTTCGAAAAAAATAAAAAACTCTTTTAAGTCGTTTTTGAGCGATTTCAAAAAGTTTATAACCAAAGGCAATATTTTAGATTTAGCAATCGCTGTTGTAATAGGCGCCGCTTTCGGAAAAATTGTTAGCAGCCTAGTTAGCGATATAATAACGCCGATAACAGGCTTATTCTTAAAAAGCGGAGATTTAGCCGCCTTGAAGTGGGTTATTAGTCCCGCCGTAGCCGCAAATGACCTTTTGGGTATTGCCGAAGTGCCCGAAGTTGCCGTAAGATATGGATTATTTATTCAAAATATCGTGGACTTTATTATTATCGGTCTGATTGTATTCTTACTGCTGCGTCTAATCGTCGGTTTGAAGTCAAAATTTGAACGTAAAGAAATAGAAGAAGCCAAACTAGCCGCTCAAGCAGAAGAAGAGAAAAAGCAGCAAGAAGCCGAAGCTATCGCCGCCGAAACTAAAGCTTTGGAAGAAAGAAGGGCAAAACTTTATGAGGATATCGCCGCTCAATCTAAGATTTTGGCGGAAATACGGGATATAATGCTGGACAAAAAATAAAATATAAATAGGGAGGATATTATATTATTCGAAGACAATTCAGCAAGGGCAATTTTGGCGGAAATACGGGACATAATGTTATACAAAAAATAAAATATAAATAGGGAGGATTTTATGTTATTCGGAGACAATTCAACAATGGCAAGATTAGCCGCGGACGTGGCTAAAAAAGCCGTTAGAAGTACCGACAATTTCAACTGGACGTTTATTTTTATCTTTACCGTTGTCGTGGCTATCTACCTAAACGAAATCAAAAATAAGAACTACAAAGGAATAGTAGCCGGACTATCCTTATACGCTGTTCATTGGTTTTTTGAAATTATGAACGCTATTATTTGCTATTCTACCGGCTACGCTCTTTGGACAGTATCGCCCGAAAGTACGTCCTACATACTGCTTGTCGGCGTCAGCTGGGAACTAAGTATGATGTTCTCTGTAGCAGGCTTAGTTCTAAGTAAACTTCTCCCCGACGACCCCAAGAAAAAGATATTAGGTATTAACAATCGCTGGTTTTTTGCTATAGGAAACGCCGCTTTGTTCAGTCTTATAGAAATTTTCTTAGCGTCCACTCCGGCATTTATTTGGGTATATAAATGGTGGGGCGCAATACCCGTCTTTATTACCACCTATATACCTTTCTTCCTTGCCGCATTTCTGGTGCCCGATACCAAGAAAAAGTTCCAGATTGGTTTTATCGTAGGCCTATCGGCAATAAATATTATCTTATTACTGATACTGGTGCCGCTGGGCATAATCTAAAACAAAAAAGAACAGCCGAACGGCTGTTCTTTTTTTAACCGGCGTTATATTTTTTTGATGGCTTTTGCCTCAATATAACCTCTGTAGCCCCAAGGCTCTAACTGGAATCTGGGCGCGGTGTCGTCCCAGGTATAACCGTAAACTTCGGGTTTGAAATCCTCTATCGCGTCCTTAACGATGCCGATTTCTTCCATAAAGTCCTCATCGTTAAAAGGCTGACCGTTAAAAACAAGGTAGGTGCAGGGTGCTAGGTCAATCAATTCAAAACCTTCTGGCACTTCTCCGCTGTAATCAGAGGGTACCTCTACGCCCTGAACATACTTACTGGTGCCTTTTTTGATATAATTGTCGCTGAGCCAAAAACCTGCCGGTTCAAAGAGAGCTTCTTTTATGCTGGTAAGCACTCCCCAAACGTCACACCCTGCTTCCTCGCAGTAGGCAAAATAATCTTCGGCTTTTACTCCTCTCTTAATTATCGCCTTGCGCTTGGATCTTTCGATGATTTGGGTAAAAATTACTTTTGCTGACATTGTACTATTCTCCTTTTTTAATATTTCGGGGAGAGGCTTTAGTAAAACCTTGTAGCTGATAAAATACGGCAACGGGACGGGATTTTTCTTATATCTGTTTGGAGATATCCCGAATTCTTTGGTAAAGGCTCTGGTAAAACCTTCGTGACTGTCAAAGGTAAAATCAAAAGCAGTATCAAGAACTTTGCTTTTGCCGTCCCGAAGAGTTTTGGCAGCTTCGGTAAGCCTAAGCTTTCTGATATAGTCAAACAGCCTGATTCCTACGATTTCTTTGAACATTCTTTCCAAATGAAACACAGAATAATTAGCTACCTTACTGAGCTCGAATAAGGTAATAGTATCGGTTAGATGTTCCTTAATATAATCCTGCACCGCTTGTATGGCTTTTCGGTTTTCTTCCACTTCTTCCTCCGCAAGTCACATTGTAGCACCAAGCGTTATGTTTTTTCTTGACTTAAATTGCCATTGCTAGTTATTGAAAAAGAATAGTCCGTGATTATTACAATAGATATAAATTTTGCCTCTATAGCTTAACGGTAACCTAGCCGCTCCCTCTTGTTCGGGATAGAGCTTAACAAAATTTAACCTGTCGTAGGTAACAAAGGCGACAAAATTTATAAAATGCTCCTTACTCATCTCATGAGAAAAAGTAACGTAAAGTTCGTTATCTATTACTTCTGTCTTTATATTATGTTCTTCGTCGGCTTTTTTAGGAACAAGGGGACTTAATTTTCTGCCGCAGCAGGATATTTCGGCTTCTCCTAACGCCGTCATTATATTGCCGCAAACCGGGCAAGCGTAAAATTTTAACTTTTTCATATTTCCTCCGTCCGGTGAGTTGCTGTCCATCTCTCCGGATAATATTTTATCTATATTAACGTTTAGAACTTCCGATAGTTCGTTAAGTAAGGACACGTCGGGACAACCGTTCCCACGCTCCCACTTAGAAATCGTTTTGTCGCTGATATTTAGTTTGTCAGCCAGTTGTTTTTGGGTCATATTCTTTTCTTTACGCAACTGTAGTATCAGTTTGCCTACCTTTATGCAATCCATATCACACCTCCGCAAATAAGTATATAACACACAAATAAAAAGTCAATAAACGCTCCGTAGAGTTTTTGACTTATCTAAACAATATAGATAAAATATTGGCTATTTGTAGCCATGGCTACAAATAACTAACGAATGAAATTTGTAAATATTTTTTGTTCTCTCATTCCTTCAGGCAAATCGTCGTTTTTTCTTTTTAGAAGCCACGCCATAGCCAAAGCAGTTTTCTTTGCTGTCTGCATACCCTCTAAGTCTTGATTAACTTCTCCGTTCTCCGCGCCGTATAGGGCAAGCCAATATTGGGAAGGAGTAAGTATTACTTGGGAAAGTCTTAGGTAGCTACTTAACGCGTTAGCTGCCTCAATGGCTCCCGCTCTTCTGGCTACGGCTACGGCTGTTCCTACCTTACCCAAAAAGTATTTGGTGCCGGAGTAAAATACTCTATCAAGGAAGCACTTCATAGCCCCTGCAATACCGCCGTAATAAGTGGGACTGCCTAGAATAATGCCGTCAGCCGCGCGCATTTTCAAAGAAACTTCGTTGGTAATATCGTCGTTGAAAACGCACAGATTATTTTCGCATTTGCGGCAATATCCGCAGCCTATGCAACCGTGGATAAGCTGGTCGCCAACTTGTATTATTTCCACCTCAATGCCTTCGCTTATTAAGGTATCAGCCATCATTTTTAATACCGTATAAGTATTCCCTTCTTTTTCCGGACTACCGTTGATTGCAATTACTTTCATTATTCCACCTCTCTAAATTTTTTATTGGAAATTATCCAAAAAGCTGTACTCTTTACCTTTTACATATAGCCGATTTTGTGTATACCTATAAAATTGCTTGCCTCACGTTTGGTATTTGTTTTTAATTCTTCGGAATTTTCTCCCAAAACACCCTACTGCCAATAATTTTAATATATTTTCATTAAAAAGTAAACAGAGTAAATTATTTATAAAAAAATAGTATTTCATATTTAGTAAAGATATGATAAAATAATATTCAGTACAGATATTTGAGGATAAATATTATGAAAATAAAAATTGTCAAAGACGGTCCGTATATAGTGACAGGTGACGTTCCCCTATACGGCTACACTATTGTTCCCGAAGGCGAAGGCTATTACTTAAAACAAACGGAAATTCTCCCACAATCCAAAATTTACGCGCTGTGCCGTTGCGGACAGACAAAAACCCCGCCGTTTTGCGACGGGAAACACGTCGATTGTCAGTTCCACGGAGAGGAAACGGCATCCAAAAAGCCTTATATAGAAAGAGCTCAAAAATTAGTAGGCGAAACGGTAGACTTACTTGACGACGGCAGATGCGCCTTTGTAAGATTCTGTCACAGATGCGATGGTAACGTTTGGGAATTGGTCTCAAAATCAAGTAATCCTCACTACAGAGAAGAAGCGATAATAGCGGCGTCCGAATGTTCGGCAGGGAGGCTTACCGTTATTGACAAGGAAGGTAACGACCTAAATATAAAATATCAACCCTCTATAGAAATTCTACAGGACCCCGAAAAAAACGTCAGCGGGCCCATAGCGGTTAAGGGCGGCATACCATTGGAAGGAAGCGACGGTACTTGTTACGAGAACCGCGACAGATACGCTTTGTGCCGTTGCGGTAAAGCAAAAAACAAGCCGTTCTGCGACGCCTACCACGTGTTAGTAGGCTTCAAGGATAAATAAAAAACGGAGCAGCCACGCTGCTCCTTATTTTTTTAATTTGTCACGTCGGAAAGTTACTTTTATATCTCCGATATTTACCACTCTGTTTACATCGGCTCCGTGTCTTGACAAAAAGTCGTCTATTTTTGCAAACTGCCCTATCCTTTCGGATACGTGTGCATCGCTGTTTGCAATAAAAGTTACGTCGGTATTTAGTATCTTATCAAAATCCCGCTCCAATAGATTTAGGTGTTTTACGTTAAGTTCCATATACACCCCAAAATCAGCGCATGCTTTGGCTACTTCCACGCTGTCTACTACAAGGCAACTGTTTAGGTGGGCAAGAATATCAACAGGATATTTTTCCATCATTTTTATTGTGGCGTCTGTGTTTCTTACTAAAGTTTTTTGAGAGGGCTGCCAATAGAAAACGGGGAAATAGGTATTGGCGTTAAGATACATTTTATAAAAATCTTCTTTAGTTTTCGGCTTTGCGAATCGGTGAAAGCCCACTGTAAGAATATCGGTTTCGGCGCATTCTTCCTCTGTCATATCGATTGTGCCGTCAAGACTTATTATATCCGCCTCAATACCGTGCAAAATCTCAATTTGAGGGTACTTTTCGCGCGCGGCTATAATTTCCTCACGCTGAACAAAAAAAGTCTCACGGCGCAAACTGAAGCGTTCGGGGTTGCCGTAACCGTGGTCGGTAATGGCTACCGCCTTTAGATTAGCCTTAATTGCGCTAACAACGTTACTTTCCACCGTACCTTTGCCGTCGCTGTACGTTGTATGAGTATGAAAATCTCCGTAATAAATATTGCTCATTTAATCCTGCCTGCTTGGTAAACATTCTATCAAGGTAGCATTCCCTTTTACCGTAAACTTCCCTTGCGCGCTATATGGTAAGAAAAAATATTCCCCTTTTTTTACAATGCGGGTATAGTCTTTTCCGTTTATAATTGCCTCTCCGTCAAGCACAATCCACACCGAAGGGCCGTATTCCATAACAAAACTACCGTTGTTTAGGGTGTGGCGGTTTTGGGCAAAGCAAGGAGTATCGTCATAACTAATTAATACCTCTTTTTTATATCCGTCTTTATCTATTACTTTTTTGGGAGTAATCTTGGCGCAGTCAACGGCTTTTTGTCCGTACATATCATAGTCAAAACAGTCAAGGGCAATATCTTTTGTAAGACCTATGTATTTTTCCTGTTCGCTTATCTGATAATCTCCGCACCAATTTTCGGGCTGAATGGTAAAATCGGTAGGTTCTTGAACTTCCACAATAGTACACCCAGCCCCTATTGCGTGAATAAGCCCTGCGCGAATCAGATATAAATCCCCAATGTTAGCTTTAACTTCGTTCATTATGCCTGCCATTATGTCTTTTTCCTCAAGACTTCTTTCTTCAAACTTTGATAATTCTTCTTTGGCTATTTTGTCCTTGAAACCAAAATATATCTTTGCATCGGGGCGGGTATCGATAACCAGCCAGGCTTCGGTTTTGCCGTATTCGCTGTTAAAATACTTTCTGGAAAATTCCTTATTAGGGTGAACTTGCATAGGAAGGCGAATTGCGCTGTCCAGATATTTTACCAGACAGTCATACTTTCTTGTTCCCAAAAGTTCTTTCGGGTATTCCTTTATTAAATCGTCAAAAAATATGTCCGTATCTTTGATAACGGAAACGCCGTCTCTTACCCCGAAATATTTCGGGTTGACTGCTTTAACTTTACTGGCTATCCACTCTTCGGGGAACATATTGTCTACGGGTTCGTCTCCGCACAGGCGGGAAAACTGTTTGCCCCCTAAATATACTCTGAAAACACGGTTACGCTCAAACAATACAGGCTGGGAAAGAAGTTTTTCCATATTTATATCCAACAAAATGACCTCCGCAAAAAATGTCGCAATTACAATAATTATACATACTTACAACAAAAAAAGTCAATACGAAACGCCTTAAAGTTCTTTACTCCATGCCGAAATTAGTTTCTCCAAAGTAAAAGAGGCATTTGCCGGACTAGTTGACGGCATTTTTATTGTTATTGGCAATAATTCGATGTGGTTTTTTGTCAAAACGCTGTAAGACACGTTGCCGTTACATAGAATTTTCTTAATTTTAGTATCTTTTATCAGGGAGGGAATATCGGACGGTATTACGTTTATTATTTTGCTGTCGCTGCTTAGATATATATCGCATTCGGACACCGAATCATATAAGGCTATTTTGTTTTTCAATAAAATTTCCGCTTTTTCTTTAGGGGTGAACTCAATTAGTTTTTCCCCAAGGATTTTTTCCACGAGGAGCCAGAAGCGGTTTTTCGGATGCATATAATAAAAATTGTTATTAACTGACATTACCGAAGGAACGCTTCCTAAAATGAGTGTTTCGCAATCATTATTTATTATGGGCGGAAAGAAGTGAACTACGTGTCTTAATTTTTCCATAAAGCTATTATGGCATATTTAACAAATAAAAAAAAGAGCTTACGCCCTTTTTTATTTTTTCGGATAAATGGTTCCGAAAGTGTCCACAAAAAATTGTTCTATTTCCTCTCCTAGACTTGGTATCTTAACCCCCGCCGCCCAAAGAATGGCAAGGACAAACCCGCCAACAAGAATCATGCTTAATACAGCCACCTCTTTTGATTTCTTTTCTTTGACAAGGGGGCGAATATCTTTTAGCGCTACAATTGTATAGACAACTATTACACAGAAAATTATCATATCAAACGTTTAACTCCTAATTAGGCTGTGGATTTTGTGCATTTTTGTTTTTTGCCTTTTTGACTGCGCCGGCTATTTTCGGTACTAACCCTTCTTGTGCGTTTTTGCCGTTTTGCTTATTCTGCTGTTGTTGATTCTGTTGCTGCTGATTTTGTTGCTGCTGATTTTGTTGCTGATTTTGTTGTTGAGGTTGGTTAGCGTTATTTTGAGGAGCTTTGCCGATTTTATTTTTTATTAGGGTGCCTATAACTATCGCCAACGGTATAACAAGCTCAAAAACCGGCCAGATAAATATCGTTACGTGCTTAGCAAGGAACAAGTGTGTAATAACCGAATCATAGATAAACATAGAATATACAGCGCAAATAAGCCCTATAGCCTGAGTTAACGGTTTATATACCGATAGATTAAAAAAGTAGCTAATGGCTATTACCAGTACGTAATATAGAAGCGTTATCTTAAAGAACAGTAGAATTAGAATTGCAAGCGCGGAGAGAATTTCCATACGACTAACCGATGCCGATATTTTAATTAGAGTAAACATTTCAAAGGGGGGCATCGTATATAAATATATACTTTCCCCAAGTAGCGCTATACTGGACGCAACGACAATAAGCAACGTAACCGCGCCCATAAAAAATCCGCTTAAATAAAACTTTTTTATTTTATTTGCCTTAATTCTTATGTTGGGAGTAACCATCAGAAAGACTACAATTTCCGCAAAAGGTATGGTTGTTATCGCTTGGGTTGACTGCAAATACTTTTCAAACGGATATTCAAAGATAGGCAAAAAGTTGTCTACCTTAATTATGTCCATAGTAAGTAACGTTGCAAAAATAAAAATTGCCAGAACCAACCAAGTCAATAAAGCCGAATATTTCGTCACTACGGTTATCCCTCCGTTTACTGCATAAGCGGAAATGGTAATAATTATAAAAATTATGAGAATAAGCGGAGTATTTGGCATTATAGTACTGTTAATAAACGTCCCAAGATCGTGTAAATTAAGGGTAGCTATTTGGAAGAAAAAATACAGATAAATAAAAGCTAAAACTTTTCCTATAGCCTTGCCGAACAACGTTTCCAACACCTGAAATAGATTTTTATCAGGATAATGCTTCATAATAAAGCAATATGTCAGGATAAAAGGCAGCGTGGTAAATATTCCTATAATTATGACAAACCAAGAGTCCTGCCGCGTTAGGTTAATAAACAAGGACGTAAGCAATACCGATGATTGTATTACGCAAGCTATGGAAAACGCAAATACTCTTGCATTTATTTTTTCGTTGTCAAGCATTGCTTTCCTCCTCTTTGAAGTAAATAAAGTCGTCTATTTTACCTTCACTGAATATACGGAATTCGGTTTTTATATTTACTTGCAGGTTTTTATAGTATTCTTCCCAATTCTTCTCTATTTTTTTCCAATCTTTTAAATTGTTTTCGTGGAACTTGTTGCCGAAACCAAACACGTCGGCGTTTATGGCTTTGCTGTAATTAATACAGTCGTACAATTTTTTTGTGAAATCTTTTTTTAACTCTTCTTCTATATATTTTTCCAACTGCTCGGCATCCATTTCCACTTGGGAAATAACCTCTCCCACGTTGCCCGTAATTTTATACTTAATGTCTACAACAGGTTCTTTTTTTTCGTTAAAGTAAGTTTTTAGCTCATACTTTATTGACGGAATATTGATATTGGCATACATTTTGTCACTATGAAGGTCGTAGGTTGCCGATTTGTAATTACCCATAATCCAAGAATAGGCTCTGCTATATTCGGAATTTAATTCTCCAACCATAACGTAATCCTTGAACACGGCAAGTCCCTTTATGTCCAAAAACTTTATATCTCCTTCATCCTTCACTCCTACTATAGGTGCCACCGTTGTTAAAGATACGTCGTTACTCTCAGAGACAAATTTGTAAATTTTGGTGTCGAAAGTCTTATTGTTTTTGCTAATGCTTTCTATTAATTTATATATACCGATAGCAGTCACTTTTTCTTGTGGCAGTTCTATTTCCATTACGTCTTTGGCTTTTTCATCGGCAACCAATATATAAACCTCTATACGCAAGAAATTTTCCCTCATAAACGCATCCAAAATATCCTCAACCGTTTTTTTGGCTTTGTCCTTGCCTATCAAAACAAACTGATTATGCTCCATAAATAAGACTCTTGCCAAATTAAGGTCAATTTTTTCTTGAGCTTCCATAAGACCGGTGCTTTTTGCTTCCATATTATAAAACTGCCTTTCATTGGAGCTTGAAGAACTATTGCCGCCATTTGAAGGGAAACTCTTATTGAGCTGGAATATATAGTTTAATTTGTCGTCATTTGGGATAACGTCTATTCCCACCCCTAAAATAATGGAAACCGCGTCAAGTTCTCTGTTATCCCAACAACTGCTTAGAGATATTAACAAGACTACAAGAATAATAAGAGCAATTATTTTTTTCGCCGAAGAAATAACCTTATTGTTGTTTATCTTCATTCCTTGCCTCCTCGACTGGATTGAAAGGTTTTATTCTGGTCTTGTCATAACCTGCCAAATTAACAGGACGTTTTGCCATACCCCACAGCGGGAAGCGGAAAAAGCTGTCCTGCAGATTGGAATTAGGGTCTGACATACCAATATAAGGCATACCGAAAGTGGTCATTTTTGACAGCATAATACGGAAAACAATAAAGCCCATCGCTATGCCGAAACCTCCTAAAAACGTTGCTAAAAACATCATTAATATTCTTATCATTGATATAGCTTCTGCTTGATTAGGTACGGTATACCCTGCCACAGCCGCCAAAGCTACGGTAATGACAACCGCCGTACCCACAAGTCCCGCGGCAACCGCCGCTTCTCCGATAATCAGCGCTCCTACTATGCTTATAGCCTGGCCTATTGCTCTTGGTAACCGTAAGCCCGCTTCCCTAAGAATTTCAAAAGCAACAACCATAATAAGGGTTTCGAAGAAAACCGGGAAAGGCGTACCTTCCTTGGCGTTTATGAGGGAAATAAGGAGCTTTGTGGGGATAAGTTCCTGATGGTAAGTTGTCAGCGCAATAAAAATTGGCACCGCATAGATTGCGATAAAATATCCGAAAATTCTTAATACTCTGTTAATGGAAGAATATAGAGAGCGTGTGTAATAGTCTTCCGACATCTGGAAGGCTTCTACAAAGAACATGGGAGCAGTAAGAGCAAAGGGACTGCCGTCAACAATGATAGCAACACGTCCTTCCAAAACTTTTGCCGCCGCCACGTCGGGTTTTTCGGTGTAACCTATGGTAGCAAACAAATTTAGCGGATGATCGTCTATATATTCTTCTAAATAACCGGAATCCAAAATGGCGTCTACTTCCAGTTTTTTAATACGCTTTTTTACAGTAGCTACAAGCTGAGCTTTCGCCACTCCTCCTATATAAATGATAGAAACGTCGGTTCGGGTTTTTCTACCCACTTTTATATTTTCTATTTTAAGTTCGGGATTGCGGATTTTTCTCCTAATCATTGTGGTGTTTGTGCGCAAGTTTTCGGTAAAGCCTTCTCTGGGACCGCGAACAACCGCTTCGGTCTGCGGTTCGGCTATACTCCTTTTGTCCCAACCCTTTGCGTCTATCGTTACGGTTTCCGTCATTCCTTCCACAAAGAGGGCTACTTCGCCGTTTACTACGGCAAATAAAGCTTCGTCATAATCGATACATTCCGAAGTGTCCGCCGAATATAATATCTCCTTACACAGTTTATCTACTGTTATTTCTTCGTTTGCCTTTATTTCCATTCCCTTTGCGCTCATAAGGGCTTTTAATATGGATTCTGTAAGAATGGTGGGATTAACTAATCCGTCAATATAGAGAAGAAAAGCATTGACGTGGTTATTTTCTCCAAAGGTAAATTCATGAAGTTTGATATCCCCGTCCTGCCCTAAATGTTCTTTTATTATATTTTTGCTGTAGTCAAGGGATGGGTTAATAGGCCCGATTACTTTTTTTACCGGTTCTTTATTCTCCGCTCTGCCCTTTTGTATCAGATAATTTAGTTTCTTTATTATGGTATTAATAAACATAGATTTCCCTTTTTGTATATTTTTTCTCCAAAACAAAAAAGTATACAAAAAGTTAGTTCAATCTTTTTTTTCAAAACAATCTTTGATGATTTTATCCTGAGCACTGATAGTCAAAAGGGTAGCGGCAATCTGCGCCGCTAGATTACGTAAAACCGAAATCTCATCGGGCGTTCTGTTTTTGGATAGCGCAATAGCAATCTCCGTCCCAATTCTGACAACATCCGAAGGGCTAAGACAAATCATATACTATTAAATGCCTTTTAATACCGCTTGGTTCCAAATTGGCAACATTTTGTATACAAAATGACAACAAAAAAAAGCAGATTGCGTTCAATCTGCTCTTTCTTTATTTTTTCTACGTATTATCTTTTCAGCTTGAGGACTTCCTCACAGCGGGCGGCAATGTCGACATCTCTAAGATGATAAATTTCTTTAAGATAAGGAAGCTTTCCTACTTCGCCGAAAACATCGGGCACGCCTATGGGAAGAACAGGGGTCGGACATTCCTTTGTCAATACTTCGCTTACCGCGCTAAATAGTCCGCCTACAATATTATGATTTTCACAAGTAACCGCGCAACCCGTCTTTTTAACAGAATTTATAATAGACTGTTTGTCAATGGGCTTTATGGTATGGATATTGATAACTTCGGCGTCTATTCCTTTTTCCTTGAGGATTTTTTCGGCTTTTACAGCTTCCTGAACCATCATTCCCGAAGCAAATATAGTAACGTCCTTGCCTACTTTTAATACGTCCGCCTTGAATAAATCAAAATTATAGTCAGAGGGGAAAACGTCCTCTATTACCTTGCGGAATAATCTGATATAGACAACGCCGTAATAATCCTTAATAACAGGCATTGCGGCTCTTAGCTGAACGGAGTCAACTGGTTCAAAAATCACTATATCGGGGATACTTCTAATAACTCCGATATCTTCTAATCCCATATGGGTACCGCCGTTAATTTCCGCTGACACACCGGGATCGGTTCCTACAATTTTTACGTTCTGCTTTGAGTAGCAAACGGAAAGCATAAGCTGGTCGCATACCCTTCTTGTTACAAATGGAGAAAAGGAGGTAACGTATGGCTTAAATCCGTAACTTGATAGTCCGCCTGCTATAGAAACCATATTTTGTTCGGCAATACCTACATCGATTGCTCTGTCGGGAAAGTCTTTTCTTAAAGTCCAAGTACCCGAAGCCTTAGCTAAGTCGGCGTCGATTACCATAACTTTGTCGTCTTGTTCCATCAATTTTTTTAATTCTTCAGCAAAAACTGCTCTCATTTCTGCGCTCATGTTATTCCCCCCTGATTTCTTTTACAGCTCTGTTGACTTCTTCTTCGCCGAAAGGCATATTGTGATTCGCAAAGCCCTTTTCTTCCACAAATTTAACGCCCTTGCCTTTTACGGTGTCGGCAATAATCATAGTGGGCTTGTCGGATTTTTTTGCCTTAGTAATAGCCTTGTCTATCTCATCGAAGTCGTGTCCGTTTATTTCTATAACGTTCCAATTAAAAGCCTCCCAGCGTCTTGCAAGGCAGGTAATACAATTAACTTCATCAACGTTACCGTCTATCTGCATTTTGTTGTAATCGGTAAAGGCAATAAGGTTATTTAGCTTTTTGTGGGCGGCAAACATAGCAGCTTCCCAAATCTGACCTTCTTGAGTTTCTCCGTCACCTATTATTGTATAGATATAAGCTCCGTCCCATTGTCCCTTGTTATAAATCTTGCTGCCGTAAGCTATACCTACCGCGCAGGAAAAACCTTGACCCAAACTTCCTGTCGTCATATCGATACCGACAGTCTTGTTCATGTCACAGTGACTTGGAAGGCAAGTTTTGCTGTGGTTAAGAGTAAGCAACAAGGACTTATCAAAATACCCTTTGTTGGCTAAAGTGGCATAAACGGCGGGGCCTGCGTGTCCTTTACTTACTACAAGTCTGTCGCGCCCTTCCATTTTCGGCTTGGAGCTGTCCACTTTCATATGCTTAAAATAAAGGCTGGTCAATATATCCACAATGGACAGACTGCCGCCTATATGTCCGGCTCCGATTGAGCCGATACACCTTACTGTATCTTCACGAATAGTTTTGGCAATGTTTATCAAATCTTCTTTGCCGGTTTTTTGTAATTCTTGCATATTCCCTCTCTTTTATAAAATTTTTATACTGCTTTTCAATGCTAATTATAGCACAGTCAAACCATATGTCAAGGCATAAAAAAACAACCGACCAAAATTTGGTCGGTTGCTGATTATGATAATTATTTGTCATTCAAACTCAACCACGTCAACCCATTTTAGAAGCATATCTCTTTCTTCTTCATGCCCTTTAACCGACTGGCTTGCGGCGACTATAGGTAGCCACTTGTCGATATACTGTCTTGCGGTGTCACTCTTTTTGCAGAAGATTTTCAGATATTTTTCGGCAATTTCGTCCTTATTTGCCAGCTTGAACAACAGATAGGTTCTTGCAGCGTCTGCGCTGGCATTGCCTTGCGTTGCGTGCGACCAGTCTATTATAAAAAGCTTGCCTGTCTTATCCATTATAATGTTGCTGGGGTTAAAGTCACCGTGGCAAAGCTTTGTGTGCTTAGGCATGCCGTTAAGGCGGGTATGCAGTTCATAACGAATAGTGGCATCCAGCTTGCTTTCGCTGATTTTCCTATCCATTTTATCTCTGAGCTTATTTAGAAGGGGCGCCTTGCGGGAGTGCATATCCAACTGAAGGTCAACAAACATATTTAGGTATTCGTTGATTTTTTCGGGGTGATTTTCCATCAACACGTCCAAAGTTTCGCCTTCAATTTTTTCCATAATAATGGACCACTTCCCGTCGATTGTGCTTACTCCGATGATTTTCGGCACGTTAAGTCCTGTTTCTTCCACACGGGATTGGTTAAGGGCTTCGTTTAGAACGTCTGATTTGGAATAATCCTTGTCGAAGGTCTTAACAACCTCGTTGCCTCTGCTGTAAACGGTCTTGCCTTTCCTTACCGCCAAAATACTGTCTTTTTCCATTGCACCCTCCTATTTTCCGTAATATGCGTTCAAGTACATTTGCTTGATTTCTTTCATAAGCGGATAACGGGGATTTGCGCCTGTGCATTGGTCGTCAAACGCCTGCTCCACCATTTCGTCCAGTCTATTTAAGAAATCCGCTTCGTCAATGCCGTAATCCTTAATATTTTTCTTAATCCCTACTTTTACTTTCAGCTCTTCAATGGCGTTTATAAGATTGTTGAGTTTTTCTTCGTTTGTTTTGCCGCCAAGGTATAAATAATCGGCAACTTCGGCATATCTTTCTAAGGTATGCGGATGATCGTACTGGGAGAATGTACCCATTTTTACGGGGACGTTGGAGGCGTTAAATTTCAAAACTTCGGTTATCATCAACGCGTTTGCAACACCGTGGGGCAGATGATAGAAAGAGCCAAGTTTGTGCGCCATAGAGTGGCATACTCCTAAAAATGCGTTTGCAAAAGCCATACCTGCCATAGTAGCTGCGTTACCCATTTTTTCTCTGGCGATAGGATCATTCATACCATCATTATAAGCTCTGGGTAAATAATCAAATACCATCTTAAGGCTGCGTAAAGCAAGTCCATCGGTATAATCTGTTGCAAGCATCGATGCGTACGCTTCCAAAGCGTGTGTTACTGCGTCGATACCCGATGCCGCGGTAAGTCCCTTGGGAGCGTTCATCATCATGTCTGCGTCAACTATTGCCATATTGGGCAACAACTCATAGTCGGCAAGAGGATATTTAACGCCTGTTGTTTCATCGGTAATAACGGCAAAGGGTGTTACTTCGCTGCCTGTTCCCGCGGAGGTGGGTATTGCGATAAAGTATGCTTTTTCTCCCATCTTGGGGAAGCTGTATACTCTCTTTCTTATATCCATAAATCTCATCGCAAGGTCCATAAAGTCTACGGTAGGATGCTCATACATAACCCACATAATCTTAGCCGCATCCATAGCAGAACCGCCGCCTAAGGCAATTATACAATCGGGTTTGAAGTCTTCCATAGCCTTTGCCCCTTCCTTGGCGCAAGCAAGGGTGGGATCGGGCGCAACGTTATAAAACGTGTTATGAACAATGCCCATTTCATCAAGCTTATCGGTAACGGGCTTGGTATATCCGTTGTTATAAAGGAAGCTGTCGGTTACGATAAAGGCTTTCTTTTTGCCGATAACGTTTCTCAATTCGTCAAGAGCTACAGGCAAGCAGCCTTTCTTAAAGTAAATTTTTTGAGGTGTACGGAACCATAACATATTCTCTCTCCTTTCTGCAACGGTTTTTATATTGATAAGGTGTTTTACCCCAACGTTTTCGCTTACGCTGTTTCCTCCCCAGCTACCGCAACCCAAAGTCAGTGAGGGCGCGAGTTTGAAGTTATACAAATCTCCTATTCCACCGTGGGAAGAGGGAGTGTTAATAAGGCAACGGCAAGTCTTCATTTTTGCCTGCCAAACGTCAATTTTGTCCTTATCCTTCAATACATCTATATAGAGTGAAGAAGTATGACCATAACCGCCGTCGGCGATAAGTTTTTCTGCCTTTTCTACTGCGTTGGCAAAATCCTTAGCCTTATACATTGCAAGAACAGGACTCAATTTTTCGTGAGCAAACTCTTCGGAAAGTTCTACGCTACTTACTTCGCCAATTAGTATCTTTGTGCTTTCGGGAACGTCAACCCCGGCAAGGCTTGCTATCTTATATGCCGATTGTCCGACTATTTTTGCATTGAGCGCGCCGTTAATTATTATGGTCTTACGAACCTTTTCGGTTTCTTCGGAATTTAAGAAATAGCAGCCCTTGTCGGCAAATTCTTTCTTTACAGCTTTATAAACGCTTTCAAGTACGATTACAGCCTGTTCGGAGGCGCAAATCATACCGTTATCAAAGGTTTTGGAGAGAATTATGGAGTTTACCGCAAGTAAAATATCTGCAGTTTCGTCGATTATAGCAGGTGTATTGCCTGCGCCTACGCCGATTGCCGGTTTGCCGGAGCTGTAAGCAGCTTTAACCATACCGGGACCGCCGGTAGCTAAAATAACGTCGGCTTCCTTCATAATCATACCCGACAAAGCCACGGTAGGTTCGTCTATCCATGCAATAATATTTTCGGGCGCTCCCGCTTTTACCGCGGCTTCCAAAACGATTTTGGCGGCGGCTATTGTACATTTTTTTGCTCTGGGATGTGGGCTAAAAATTAGTCCGTTACGGGTTTTTAAGGCAAGTAAAGCCTTAAATATAGCCGTTGAAGTGGGGTTTGTGGTGGGAATAACAGCAGCTATTATACCAATAGGTTCGGCAATTTTAGTAATGCCATAGGCAGCATCTCTTTCTATTACTCCGCAAGTTTTGGTATCTTTATATGCGTTGTAGATATACTCCGACGCGTAATGATTCTTAATTACTTTATCTTCCAAAATGCCCATGCCAGTTTCTTCCACAGCCATCTTTGCAAGAGGTATCCTTTGTTTATTGGCAGCCATAGCGGCGGCAAAAAATATTTTGTCTACCTGCTCCTGAGTAAATTGGGAATACTCTCTCTGAGCGGCTCTTACTTCGTTAAGCCGTCTTTGTAAAGTTTCTTCATCGCATACCAAATAATTTTTTTCCATAATACAGTCTCCTTAAAAAAATTTATTCATTGTTTAATATATCTGTAAGCTTCTGTGACAATAATGCCAGAGAAGCCGCCATATCTTCGTTTTTTACAGCAATGTTTTCGGGAACGATAAGGTTGGTGGGAGAAAAATTCCAAATAGCCTTAATACCCGCTTTTACCATAATATCGCATACCTCTTGGGCATGTTCGGCAGGCACGGTAATTATGCCTATCCTAACTCCCAAATCCTTAACCATCTCCGGTAGCCTTCTTATGTGATAAACCACTCTTCCTTGAGGATCTGTTAGGTTGATATCGGTCTTGTTATCGAAAGAAGCGACGATGTTTAATCCGTAATTGTCAAATCCCTTATAACAAAGTAGCGCGCTTCCTAATTTTCCCACTCCTACTAATATTGCGTCTTTAGTATTATTGAAACCTAAAAAATCAGATATTTCTTTTATCAGCTCTTTAACGCAAAACCCGGTCTTCGGCTTCCCGCCGTCCGGACTAAAGATTGCTATATCCTTCCTTACAGAAACTGAATTGAGTTTGAACCGCTCTGCTATCAAAGTAGATGATACGTTTTCTACACCCGCTTTATTTAGCTCCATCAAGTACCTTAAATATGAAGGTAAACGCGATAACGTCTCTTTTGAGATTGCGTTCATTATTTCTCCTAATAATTTATATCGATATTCTGTTATCGGTATTATATTATCTATATAAATCTTTGTCAAACGTTTTGAATAGGAAATATATTAATTTTTATTTTAATTTAGAATAAAAATAGCCTATATTTTACTCCCTAAATTTTACGTAAATTGAATAAAAAAATATTTATCAGCAATACTTTTTGTAAAACAAGGAGGTTTTTTTATGAAACTAATAGATAGCAAAACATATTTGAATCTGGCTAAGGCGTATGCCGGAGAATGCCAGGCATTGGTAAGGTACAAGTTTATCGTATACGGCGCCCGTCAGGAAGGTTATGAGGCAATGGCGCAATTAGTAGAAAAAGTATATATCAACGAATTCAACCACGCAAGAATGTTCTATACATTTATACAAACGGCAAATAACGACACTATAGAAAATATCGACATCAACGCAGGCTATCCTTTTAAGGAAAAATGGAACCTGTTAGATAACCTAAGGCTTGCCGCAGAAGATGAAGAAAACGAAGCTACCCTCATTTATCCTAAGTTCCAACGCGTTGCCGAAGAAGAGGGTTTCCCCGACATAGCAGGATTATACAAAAATATAATTCAGGTAGAAAACTGCCACAAAATGCTCTTTACTGACTTATATAATCAATTAAAGACCAAGACGCTATACAAAAAAGACACCCCCGTCAAATGGAAGTGTCTATCCTGCGGATACGAAGAAACAGGCAAAGAAGCCTGGTCGAACTGCCCTCTGTGCCAAGCCGAACAAGGCTACGTGCTTCTAAAAATTCAAGACAATTCATAAAAAAATAACCGCCGTAAAGGCGGTTATTTGATTTTGTTAGAAAGAATCTCTCGCTACGTACTTTGTATGGAGTATCTCGTGAGCCTTGTGGCTGTTGGGATGTCCAAGATAAGTGTCGTAAACTTCCTTAATTATGGGGTTTTCATGGCTCTTACGCAATTTCATTGCTGCGTCGGTATCGTAGATTGCTTTGACACGGAGAGCTTTGTAGTCCACGTTGTTGCGTACGAACGCAGGAACGATAGGTTGTCCGCCGCCGTTTGCGCAGCCGCCCGGACAGGACATGATTTCTATAAAGTGATACGGGCTCTTGCCTTCAAGTATCTGTTCGCAAAGTACGCGCGCTTTAGCCAGACTGCTAGCAACTGCAACTTTAACTTCAATGCCTGCAATATTGTAGGTAGCTTCTTTAATTCCGTCAAGACCTCTTACTGCTTCAAAGTCAATCTTGTCAAAGCTCTTGCCTTCCATAACCTCTTTGAGGGTACGCAAAGCAGCTTCCATAACGCCGCCCGATGCGCCGAAGATTAGACCAGCGCCGCTACCGATTCCCAAAGGAGCGTCATAAGAAGCGTTTTCTAGGTCGTTAAACAGTATGCCTTCTCTCTTGATAAGTTTGGCAAGTTCTCTGGTGGTCAAAACATAGTCGATATCGGGTACTCCCGCAGCTGCCATGTTGGGACGGCCTTTTTCGAACTTCTTAGCGGTACACGGCATAACGCTTACCACTACGATATCTTTAGGATCCTTGCCGATCTTTTCGGCATAGTAGGTCTTAACAATAGCGCCGAACATCTGTTGAGGAGATTTGCAAGTGCTAAGGTTAGGGATAAGTGTGGGATAATAATGTTCTACAAACTTAATCCAAGCAGGTGAACAGCTGGTCATCATGGGCAATACTCCGCCGTTTTTGACTCTGCCTAAGAACTCATAGCCTTCTTCCATAATAGTTAGGTCTGCGGTAAAGTCTACGTCAAACACTTCGTTTGCGCCCAAAGCCTTAATAGCGGCTACCATCTTGCCTTCGCAGTTTGTACCGATAGGATTGCCGAATTCTTCTCCGATACCTATTCTGGTTGCGGGCGCGGTGCCGAATATTACGTACTTCTTAGTATCGTTTATGGCAGCTAATACGTCGTCAATTTCTTCTCTCTCACGCAATGCGCCGGTAGGGCAAACGGTTATACATTGTCCGCAACCTACGCAAGCTACTTCGCTAAGATCTTTACTAAAAGAACAACCGATATGAGTATCAAAACCTCTGGCATTGGCGCCGATTACCGATATACCTTGATAGTTTTTGCAAGCGGCTACACAGCGGCGGCAAAGGATACACTTGTTGTTATCTCTTACAAGATACGGAGTGCTGAAGTCCATCGGGAATTCGTTTACCGCACCAGTAAATTTGCCGGCGTCGCAAGACATTTCGTTGCTCAGTTCCTGAAGTTCGCAACTTCCGCTACGTACGCAAGACAAACACTTCTTTTCGTGGTCGCTCAAAATCAGTTCCAAAGTGGTCTTTCTGCTCTTTAACACTCTTTCGCTGTTGGTGATTACTTCCATACCCTCGCTTACGGGATATACGCAGGAAGCAATCAAGCTTTTGGCGTTCTTTACTTCTACAACGCAGATACGGCATGCGCCGATAGCGTTAATATCACGGAGATAACATAGGGTAGGTATCTTTATACCCACTTTTTTTGCCGCGTCAAGAATTGTTGTTCCTGCGGGTACTTGCACGTCTTTTCCGTTTATTTTTAAGTTTACTAAATTTTCCATGTTATTCCTCCTACTATTTCTTCTCAATAGCGTTAAACTTGCAAGTACTCATACAGACGCCGCATTTGATACATTTAACTTGGTCTATATAGTGCATTTCTTTAACGTTACCTGTTATAGCGTTTACAGGACACTTTCTTGCGCAGGCGGTACAGCCCTTGCAGTTGGCATTAATTGTATATGAGAGTAACTTCTTGCATACTCCGGCGGGACACTTTTTGTCAACAATATGAGCGATATATTCGTCACGGAAGTAACGTATTGTGCTCAAAACAGGGTTAGGAGCAGTCTGTCCCAAACCGCAAAGGGAGTTATCTCTGATGTAGTAGCAAAGCTCTTCCATATCGGCAAGGTCTTGCATTGTTGCATTGCCCGAAGTAATTTTTTCAAGATATTCCAAAAGTCTGGTTGTACCGATACGGCAAGGTGTGCACTTTCCGCAGGACTCTTCTTTGGTAAATTCCAAGAAGAACTTAGCGATATCAACCATACAGTTGTCTTCGTCCATAACAATCAAACCGCCGCTACCCATCATGGAGCCTATTGCGATAAGGTTGTCATAATCTATTGGTATATCCAAATGCGAAGCAGGTATACATCCGCCGCTAGGTCCGCCGGTTTGGGCAGCCTTGAACTTCTTTCCGTTAGGAATGCCGCCGCCGATGTCTTCTATTACCGTTCTTAATGTTGTTCCCATAGGGATTTCAACCAAACCAGTGTTGGTTATCTTTCCGCCGAGAGCGAAAACTTTGGTTCCCTTGCTCTTTTCGGTACCCATAGAAGCAAACCATTCCGACCCGTTAAGAATAATCTGAGCGATGTTGGCATACGTTTCTACGTTATTAAGAATAGTGGGTCTTCCGAACAAACCTTTAACCGCCGGGAACGGAGGTCTGGGTGTAGGTTCGCCACGGTTTCCTTCTATACTTCTCATCAAAGCTGTTTCTTCGCCGCAAACGAATGCGCCGCTTCCTAGTCTGATTTCCAAGTCAAAGCTGTGATTGCTTCCCAAAATATTATCGCCGAGTAAGCCGTATTCTTTAGCTTGGTTAATGGCAATTTGCAATCTCTTAACCGCGATAGGATATTCTGCTCTAACGTATACATAACCTTGCTTACTGCCGATAGCGTAACCAGCTATGCTCATAGCTTCGATAACGGAGTGCGGGTCGCCTTCTAGTACCGATCTGTCCATAAACGCGCCCGGGTCGCCTTCGTCGGCGTTACAGCAAACGTACTTAACGTCGTTTACTTGCTTCATAGCAAATTCCCACTTTAAGCCTGTGGGGAATCCGCCGCCGCCTCTACCTCTAAGTCCCGACTTCTTAATAATGTCGACAACTTGAGCGGGGGTATATTCGTTAAGAACCTTAGCCAAAGCCTGGTAACCGTCATAAGCTATGTATTCATCAATGTTCTCAGGATCAATAAGTCCGCAGTTTCTCAAAGCCACACGGTGTTGCTTCTTATAGAAGTTGGTGTCGTTAAGAGAAGTGATGGTATCTTTAGCGGCTTCTGTAGGGTCTTTATATAATAAGTGAGTAACCAATCTGCCTTTGATTATATGTTCGTCAACTATTTCGTCAACGTTTTCTGCATTGACATGGGCGTAGAAAGCACCTTCGGGATAAACAACAACGACAGGTCCGCAAGCGCAAAGACCGAAGCAACCCGTAAGAATGAGTTTTACTTCATCCTGGAGCCCTTCTTTCTTTAGTTTTTCTTCCATTAGTTCAGCGATTTTGTGACTGTTACCGCTAGAACATCCGGTTCCGCCACATATCAAAATATGATTTCTAAACATTTTTATCCTCCTAAGAATTATTCGTTGCCGATTACATATTTTAGCACGGGATTGCCGTTAACTATATGGTCGGATATTATTTGCTTTGCCGCATCTGCGGTAACTTTGATGTACGTAACTTTTTCTTTGCCGGGAACGTAAACTTCTACCATGGGTTCGAGTTTGCACATTCCTAAGCATCCTGCTTGGGTTACTTTAACGTTAGAAAGATTTCTCTTAGCAATCTCTTCGTTAAAAGCAGCAAAAACCGGCTTAGCTCCGGCGGCTATTCCACAGGTAGCCATACCAACAACTATTCTAATATCATTATTGGTTATGCTCTCTCTGTTATTGATTTGTCCTTTCATTTTTTCTCTTATAGCATTCAATTCAGCTAAAGTTTTCATATTACAGCTCCTCCGTTTACTTGTATGATATTTTCGTTGATAAGCCCCTCAAGATAGGAGATTATCTCCGGACTTTCGATGGGTACGCCATCTAGAATACTCTTAATCTCTTTGGTATCGAATATGTAGCTTCTATCTTCCACGGCGTATTCCAAAACAAAATCGATTTCGGGCTTTGCCATTATCAGGATTGTCATTGTACCCGCCAAATCACCCAAAGGCATTCTGTCAATGTGGTTTATTCCAAAACTTGCTTCCACAACTGTGCCGACTCCTAACTCAGAAGAAATACTAAGACTTCCTCCGCTACTTTCCGCCGCCTCTTTGAAAAGCGGCAGCCCCATTCCCACCTTTCTTGTTGTCCTTGTAGTGGTAAAAGGGTCGACAACCTTTGACAAAAACTCCTTACTCATTCCCTTGCCGTCGTCTTTTATCGTTATTGTTAAGACGCCGTCTTTTGCCATAACGCAAATCTCTATGTTTTTTGCATCGGCGCTGATGGAATTTTGAGCGATGTCAAGAATATTTAAGCTCAGTTCCCTCATTACTTCGCGTCAATGAAGGTCTTCAATATACCATCAACTTCGGTTTTCGCAACTTTGCCGTAAACGTGTTCGTTTATGGTAAATACAGGAGCCAAACCGCAGCAGCCGATACATCTGGTCGCATTGAGAGAAAACTTACCGTCAGCAGTGCATTCTCCCGAGTCAATATTAAGCACTTCCTTAATTTTGTCAAGGACGTCACCTGCTCCCTTAACGTAACAAGCGGTACCGATACAAACCGATATCTGATACTTGCCTTGAGGGTTCAAGGTAAACTGCGAATAGAACGTAGCAACACCGAAAATTTCTTCAAGCGAAACGTTCAATTCTTTTGCGATAATCTTCTGCACTTCAATCGGCAAATACCCATAAATCTCTTGAGCAGCCTGTAGAGAAGGCATCAATCCCCCTTTCATTGTTTTGGTTACGGCTAGTTTCGCAAGCAATTTTTGCTCTTGTTCTGCCGTTCCTGAAAAAGGAACTTTCGTAAGTTTGATTTTGGCCATAGTTTTCTTAAAAAACCTCCTGTTTGATTTTTACCGCCAATATTATAACATAATAAAAAAGACAATTCAAGGATAATCGGTCATTTGAGAGCTATTTTTATTTATTTTTTCCAAAAAATTACACGCATAAAAATGCGTGCAGATTTTTGTTTGGTGACCCCAAGGAGATTCGAACTCCTGTAGCCGCCGTGAGAGGGCGGAGTCTTGACCGCTTGACCATGGGGCCGTTTCAAGCAGGTATATTGTATCATATGATACGTTGCCTTGCAAGTAATTTTTTATAGATTAATTAGATTAATTAAACCTTCGTAATCGTCAAACGATGAGTGCAAATTGTTAACATTCGGCACGTAAACGTTCAAAATCGGGCAGTTTTTGAACACATCTTCTGCCAACGATAACGTATTCGTTGCGCCGTAGATATAAACGTTTTCTATATTCGTGCAGTTTTCAAAAGCCTTACCGTAGATAATACTAAGCGCGCTGCAATCATAGAAATAAATGTCATAAACCGATGAGAAGTCAAGGAATGCTCCGCTTGCTATCGACGTGATAGCATCGTAAACTTCTATTTTGCACAGCGAATATCTGTTGTTTTTGTACTCATAATACAAATAATTATTGCCCGAAATTATCCTTGCTTGATCGTTGTTTATTCCGTAATATATTATTTGTCCGTTGCCGTCTTTTTCGAAGTGAGTTTCATTGCCGTTTCTAACTCCGATAAGGTTATTATTAAGAATAATGGGACCTATTTTGCTATTATACCAGTTGGTAGACTTAAAGGCGTTAAAGCCGATATGATTTAGGCTAGATACTCCGGAGAACTGAATATAACGGATATTTACTGTATCCTTAAAGGCATAATTACCGATTGTTGTCAAAGTCGACGGGAAGATAAGAGTATCTGTACCAATGGTGTTTGCGGTGTCGTAGTGACCGATAAGCGCCGTTGCTTCCAAAGCGTAATCGCCTATAGCAATAAGGCTGTTGCCTAAATCTATATATTTTAGGTTGCTTGCTCCGCTAAAGGCGTTGTTTGCTATCCTTGTTGTACCGCTTAATACCGTCAGATAGTCTTTTGCCGATCTGTTGGCATAAGAAAGCAAGGTGTTGGCTTGGACGTTTATTCCCGTTGTCTGCAATCTTCCTACTGTATCTATATCTTCGGGCGCGACAACGTAGCTTTGTTTTTGATATAGCGCGCGGGAGTCGTCGGCCTCTATATACAAAGAACCGCTTATATAGAAATTCTCCAGATTGCAGTTATAAAATGCCCTTTCTTCGATAAACATCAGAGTGCCTGGCATAGCTACTGATTTAATGCTGTTACTGAACTTCTTAAACGCTTCCGCCAATATTCCTATTACCGGATAGCCGCCTGTATTGTCACCGCCGTGCTCTTTTGGTATTTGAATATCCAAGTTAGTGCCAAGATTAATGGGCATATTGCCTTGGTCGTTTAGATTAAGACTGTAATATTTGTTTTCTAAATCGTTATAACCGCTACCATAGTAAATGGAAGTGTTGTAAGTCGCGGCGTTTATAAAGTCCACAACCGCCAAAACGATTTCTCCGTTAATTACTAACTTTTGGAATACAAGACCTTCTGTTCCCTTTTCCTGGTCTGCCCACTTGGCATACAAGGTAAGGTTTTCTCCGGTTACAAACCACTCAAAATCTATTTCGTTCTTATAAAGGGTTGCATAGTTTTCGTCCAAGTACCAACCTAAAAACTTATACTTAACGTTGTCTTCTTCTATATCCGCATCGGTATATTCATAAGCATAGTTCAAGGTTTTTGCAGAATCGGTATATAACTTATATACGCTCATATCGGCGGCGTAGTTGTTTCTTGTAGTCATATTGGCATCATAACTTTCTATAAGCGCCAATTCGTCCTGATAAATCTTCTTTTGTTTTTGTTTCTGGTTATATTGCTCTGCCGTTAATATTCCGCTCTCATAGGATTCTTTGTCCAAAGTGCCATAATTATAGGAATATAGCGCGCTCCAAATTCCCTCACAGGTAGCAAGCTCCTCATTTAAGCCGCTAATATGGGCGTTCAAAGTCGAAATCGCCGCCGACTTATTCCCGCCGTAAAGACTTAATAAGTTGTTATACGAAGGAGTAAGCTCATTGTCAAACCACTCAATAAATGTGTATCTTTGATAGAACACCTGACCGGAAGTGTTACTGCCGGGTAGCGTCCTACCCTTAAACAGCATAGTTCTGGAATCAAATATATCGCCTGCGTTTAACTGATAGAAAATGGACTCTTCCTGCACATCATAGCCTAGATTTTCAAAACCGACTCTGCCGTTATAAGCAGTTTTCTGGGTTTTGTCGTAGACTAATAAGTTATAAGTTGTAGTGCATTCGTAATGAGCATAGAAATATAGGTTTCTGTTTCTGCCCGCGCCTGGATTTTGCAAGCTGCCGGTATAGCCCGAAGGATCGTTATAGCGGAAATCATACCAACCCTTGAATATATAAGAAATATAATAGTTCCTGCCGTTATAATCATAAGTACGCGTAATAGGCGCGCTATAGTCGGCGGGCAAGGTAATCGGGTCGTTTTCTTTCAGTCCTCTAAAAATTACTCTCTTTTTGTAAATCTCACTTAAAGGCGCTTCGGAATCTATCGAAAAATCATAATCATAATAAAGATATACATCGTATCTTCTCTGGTCGGTATCCTTACAATATAAGGTGAAATTATCGCTGATTTCCACACTTCCAAGCCTACCGCTAACTTCGGTAAAGTCAATCTTGGTATTAGTGGACATATCGGGAGAACTAAACCATTCTATAGTCCAGTCGTCAACAAGTCCGCTGTCACTACGCCAATAAATGTCGTTCCAATTAACTTCCGCTAGCCAAGGCGCGACGTTTTTGTAAAGATAGCTTCTTTCCACGTCTTCGCTAGATACATAGCCTAGTCCTTGATAATCTGCCATATTGGGATCGTACAGCTTGAAGTCCGAAAGATAAGGCACGCTGAAAGAATCAAGTTCCGTCCAAGCATTATTTATGTTTCGACGTAAAACAACGGTGTAATTCTTCTTGATATATTTCGGCTTGATTATGATATTAGCCTTTACGTTGTCAACACTAATAAGAACGCTTAATTCGGGATTTTCGTTGTTTCCTCTGACTGTGGCAAGATAATTTCCTTCTTCGTCTTTAAGTTGGTATTGACTTGCTACTCCACTTTCTGCCGCCTCAAATCTTTGAGTTGTTTCGTTCCAAATCTGATTGTATGCGTTATACCAAATTTCTCCCGTCAAGGTGGGAACTACTAGGCACCATACGGCGTTATATCCATTGATAGTTTGGGGAGTGACAAGATAAGGTGTTTCGGTAAAGTTGGAAATATTAAAGTTACTTCCGTAATTTACGCTGTAGTTTTGATTTTTGGACGGGTCTTTATAGACTGCCGCCGTCTTAATGTTGCCCGCTTTCAAATCGGCATAAGTCTGCGAAGCAAGACCGTTTTGAATGCTTATGTTGTATGTATTTATAACGTGGTAGGATTTTATTACTATTTTTTCTTCTCTGACGGTAATAATGCCGTTTGCGGGCAGTTCTTCAAAAGTAGTTTCGTCATTCTTATACACTACCCATCTGGAAACGTGCCCTTCTCTGGTGGGCAACACAAATGTGTTGACGTCAAAGGAATCGCCGTATTTTTTCTGATAAATTCTAGGTGTGGAATTTTCGTCGGCATCGGTATATATCTGCACTATGCAATCTTTGCTGACGTAAACTGCGGTTACGGTAAGGTTAGCGGTCACTTCTTCGGTATTGCCGCCGCTGGTTGACCAACCGGAAAAAATCATACCTTCAATTTCTTCGGGGGCAGGATAGGTATTAAGGTCGTTTACGTTTATGGAAGTGCCGTAAACTATCTCAAATTCTTTGACTGTTTCACCAAAGAAATCAACAAAAGTTATGGTACATCTTCTGTTATCCACCCATTTTGCATAAAAAACGGTATTTTGCGTTAATTTATAAGGAGCTTTTACCTTATCGCCGGTTAGGTCATAATTAGTGTACCATCCGTCAAAAGTATAACCGGGGCGCTGGGGTGCGTAAAAGGTATTAATGACCGTCCCTCTTTGAGAATCCACCAAACTACCGCCGTTGGACTTAAACTCCGCGGTGTAAATAACGGCGTCTTCTATCCCCACAACGGCTATTTGCAAAGCTGTGGAAGTGCCTTCGTATTTTATAAAAACGGTATGGGTGCCTTTGGTAAAAAACAGCTCCCTGTCTTGAGTGGAAAACATATTGTCGGAAACGGTAACGGTCTTGGTCTCTCCGTTTTTGTATGTAACCAAAATGGTAATTTCCGAAAGGTCGATATCGTCACCTAAAACGTAAGCGCCGTTATGTTTGGTGACTACAGAAATCCCTGCTATGCCGTCGTCGTCAGACGTGGTGGAAGAGTCACAGGCAACAAGAGCAACGCCTAGACTAACCATAAGGATTATTGTCAGCACCAATAACAATTTTTTGCCTTTGAACATACCGCTCCAATTTAATAAATATATGTAATATATTATCATAATATATGCGTGTAGTCAAGGCTTTTTTGAAAAAGCGGGGCGGCGCCGCTATTGTTAAAAATGACAAAAAAGGTATGTCAAACATACCTTTTGCCGTTATTTTTTTATATGCTATTATTGATTGTCGCGGAGTTCTACTCTTCTAATTTTACCGCTTATGGTTTTGGGCAGTTCGGTACGGAATTCCACTATTCTGGGATACTTATAAGGCGCTGTATGCTCCTTAACGTAATTTTGGATTTCTTTCTTCAACGCTTCTTCGTCGCCGTGGTCGCCCTTTGTAAGAACAATGGTAGCTTTTACTACCTGTCCTCTGATTTCGTCGGGTACGGCGGTTATAGCGCATTCTAAGACGTAGGGTAGTTCCATAATGACGCTTTCTACTTCAAACGGCCCTATGCGGTAGCCGGACGATTTGATAAGGTCGTCAACTCTGCCCACGTACCAGAAATATCCGTCTTCGTCACGTCTGGCGGTATCGCCTGTGTGGTAATACCCGTCGTGCCAAACCTCTTTGGTTTTTTCTTCGTTGCGGTAATAGCCGCTAAATAATCCGCAGGGGTTGCCTTCGGTAGTTTTTACAACGATTTCTCCCACTTCGCCCACTTTCGCGCTGCTGCCGTCGGGCAACACCAAATCAACGTCGTATAAAGGACTGGGTTTACCCATAGAGCCGACTTTTACGTCGGAACCAACCAGGTTGCAAATGGTAAGGGTTGTTTCGGTCTGCCCGAAACCTTCCATAAGTTTAACGCCCGTAGCCTTATAAAATTGGTTATAAACTTCGGGGTTTAGTGCCTCTCCCGCCACCGTGGCGTATTTTAAGGACGTTAAATCGTATTTGCTCAGATCTTCTTTAATAAAGAAGCGGAACATTGTGGGAGGCGCGCAGAAGGTAGTAATTTTGTGTTCGGAAATAAGCGATAGTATATCATGCGCCTCAAATTTTTCAAAGTCATAAACAAACACCGCCGCTTCACACATCCATTGCCCGTATAATTTACCCCACAACGCTTTGCCCCAGCCGGTGTCGGCAATGGTAAGGTGAACGCCGTTCGGGTCGACGTTATGCCAATACTTGGCGGTAATGAAGTGTCCTAAAGGATAACGGTAATCATGAACGGCAATTTTGGGATAACCGGTAGTACCCGAAGTAAAGAACATAAGCATTTCTTCATATCCGCATGCCGAATTTTCGTCACGCTTATATTCTTCGCTGTACTTTTCTATCTCTTCATCAAAACTGCTCCAACCGTCTCTCTTGCCGTTTACGATAATTTTCTTTAAGGGTGTTTCGCATACGCCTTGAGCTAATTCTACTTGATCTGCTACGTCTCCGTCCGAAGTACAAACTATAGCACTTACTCCCGCCGCGGTAAAGCGGTATTCAAAGTCGTGTTTCAGCAACAAATGAGTTGCCGGTATTACTACCGCGCCCAGCTTATGTAAAGCAATAATGGCAATCCAGAATTGATAATGCCTCTTTAGAACAAGCATAACCTTGTCGCCTTTCTTAATTCCCAAAGAACTAAAATAATGGGCGGCTTTGGAACTGTATCTGCTAATATCCCTGTAGCTGAATTTTCTTACCTTTTTATCTCTGTCAATATGGAGCATAGCCAGTTTGTCAGGGCATTTTTTTGCCATAACGTCCACTATATCGTAAGCAAAGTTAAAGGTATCTTCTTTCTTAAAGGATATATCTTTCAAAATTCCGTTTTCGTCTAATACCGTCTCCACGTAAGGCTGATAAACAGGCTTTTTTAGTCCGGCTAAATCCACGTTGGTGGTGGCGGAAGTTGCTATCCTTTCGGTATATTCAGCCGCTCCCTTGCTATCGGGGTTAATTACTATCGCATAAATTTCGCAGTCCTTTCCGCCCAAAGCTATCTCATCGTGCGGGGTGGAGCTGTCGTAAAAAATAGCGTCGCCTTCGTTAAGAATTTCGCTACGACTACCCAACTGAATTTTCATTGTGCCTTTTATTACTATGTCTATTTCTTGCCCCTTATGGGTTCCCAAATGCATAGGTTCGTTTAACCTAGATTCCGAATAAGGAATAATAACGTGGAAGGGTTCCGCCAGTTTGTTTTTGAACATGGGAGCAAGGTTATAATACTCAAAACCTTCCCTTCTTACAATGGGCAAGCCTTCTCCCTTTCTTGTCACCGTATATTCGGTAAGGCTGGGGCTTTCGCCCTCTATAATATCGCTGATATCAATGCCGCAAACTTGGGCAAACTTATAAATGAACGTAAAGTTAAAATCTTTTTTGCCACTCTCCATTGCCATATATTCATCGACGGCAATGTCCAATTTGGCAGCCATTTCTTCGGCGGATAGTCCTACGTCTTCTCTGACGGAGCGCATTCTCTTCGCCACTTCTTTGATTTTGCTCTCAAGCTGCAATTTCATTAGATTCATATTGTTTTCTCCTTATGTGATATTAAAAAAACCTTACCGCGTCTGCTGTAAGGTTTTTCAGGTTTTTATTTATCTTCCTTTATTAACTTAATCAGCACACGCAAAGCCAGCATTATTACGTATAATAATGCCTATAATAATTATGATAGCGGATATTGTAAGTAAGCCAATCATTTTATTATCTTCCTAATCAAGTTTTTATCATTCTAGCACAATAAAAAATGCCATGTCAACGATTTTTTATAAAACAAACGGAATTTGTTTATTTTTTCAGCGCGTAATTTTCGATAACCCAAGCAACTCCGTCTTCATCACAGGACGGCGCAATGATATCAGCGTACTTTTTGGTACTGAAATCGGCATTGTCTACGGCTACTCCTAACCCTGCATACTCCAACATAGGAATATCGTTTGCAGAATCGCCGATGCAAATAACTTCTTCCCTTTTTATATTATATTTTTGGGCTAATCTTTCCACCGCTTTACCTTTGTTTATCGACTTAGGAACGATTTCTATAATAAATGGTTTGGAGGTATTAATAAGATATTTGTCCCTAAAATTTTCCTTTAGATTTTTTAGCATTTCGGGAATTTTTTCGGCATCTTCCATAAGAAGAATTTTGGGCGGGCGCAGGTTGTTTTTTTGTAGATACTCACTTACGTTTATTCCTGTTTCTTTATACTTCGCTACACTAAGTTTCCCATACATAATTGTGTATTCGGTAGCTTTTTTGGTAATAAAATAATCTTCGATATATGTTTGATAATAATAACCCATATTTTCTATAAAGCTTCCTATTTCCACAGCCTCTTTATTCTCAAAAACTACTTCTTCCAAGGTTTTTCCAGTACTTATATCGGTTACTACCGCGCCTTGAAAGGTAAGCACTTCTCCGGTAAGTCCCAGTTCTCTGCAAACGGGCATAACTCCGCTGGTCATTCTTCCTGTTGCTATTACAAACTTTCCTCCGGCGTCTACGTATCTTGTTATGGCTTCTTTAACTTTATCGCTTAACTGCTGATGGGAATCAATCAGCGTATCATCTAAATCACTGCATACTAACTTATACTTCATTTTTTCTCCTTTTGTCCAAAAAATACTCTGCTATCGCCGTGGCGTTTTTTTCGCTTATGCCTTTAACTTTTTTAAGTTCGGTTATGTCGGCGTTAGCTATATTTTCTATTTTTTTGTAATATCTCATAAGGGTGTTTGCCTTATTCTCCCCTATGCCTTCTATATTGGTAAGCTCACTTATAAGCATTTGTTTTTGCCGCAAATTCTTATGGTGCGTAATGGCAAAACGGTGCGCCTCGTCCCTTATCCTTATAATAAGTTTTAACGCAAGGCTGTTCCTAGGTAAAATTACGCTCTCGCTAACGTTAGGCAAAAATACCTCTTCTTCCCGCTTGGCAAGGCTGATAAAATCAACCGCAGCGTTGGCATCTTTACTAGCCTGCAGTGCCGAACTAAGCTGACCTTTGCCACCGTCTATTATAATAAGGTCGGGTTTTTGTCCAAAACTTGAGTCTTCGCTATCAAGATTTTTTAATCTACGGTATAGCGTTTCGTACATACTGGCAAAATCGTTATTGCCTGCCACCGTTTTTATTTTGAAATGTCGATAATTCTTGCTGTCCTTTTCTCCGTCGGTAAACACCACCATGCTGGATACTTTGTTTGTTCCGCTGATGTGAGAAATATCGTAGCACTCTATTCTTCGTGGAAGTTTTGGCAAATTCAACAAACTTTGTAGCTGTTTTACCGCCCCTAAGGTTAGCTCTTGCCGCCTGTTGAAGCGTTCTAACTGGTTAGAAAGATACTCTCTGCCGTTAGCTTCTCCCATTTCCACAAGCTGTTTTCTTATCCCCCCGGAAGGCTTATTAATAATTATTTTTTTGTTGGAAGTTTGCGTTAAATAATCGGCAAGCTCCTCTTTGAATTCTAAATTCTCATTAACCAGAATTTCCTTGCAGATTAGAGGATTTTTTTGATAATGTTGCATAATAAAGGACGTCATACCGTTGTTGTATTCCACTTCCTGATAAGGGAAATTATTGCCCCCTAAATACTTGCCGCCCCTTATTACAAAGCAGTTAATAACCGAATATTCTCCGTTTGTTACGAAGGTAAAAACGTCAATATCCAAACTTTGCTTAAAAGGTATGGTCTGTTTTCTTACTAGTTTTTCCAAAACGGCAAGTGTATCGCGGTAATACTTAGCCAGTTCAAACTCCTCTTTATTGGCGGCGTTGAGCATTTTTTCTTTGAGCATATCGGCTACAAAGCTGTCGCTCCCTTCCAAAAACTTAATAGCGGCATTGACCGTCTTGTTATAATCCTCGGGGCTAGTTTTACCGATACAAGGTGCAAGGCATCTGCCTATATGATAATTCAGGCACTCTTTTTTTGGTAGCTTATTACAATTCCTGATAGGAAAAACCGAATGGATTATTTCCAAAGTTTCTCTTACCGAAATGCCAAGCATATACGGTCCGAAATATCTTGCTCCGTCCGATTTCATTTTGTAGGTTACTTCGGCTTTGGGGAATTTTTCTTTGGTGTTTATCTTAATATAAGGATAGGTTTTGTCATCTTTAAGTAAAATATTATACGGCGGGTTATGCTCTTTAATAAGGTTATCTTCCAATATAAGAGCCTCATACTCATTAGGGGTTATTATATAACGGAAATCCTTAATCTTAGAAACAAGCGCCGATGTCTTGTTGTTCTTAACGCTGCCGTGAAAGTATTGTCTTACTCTGTTTTTGAGATTTTTGGCTTTGCCTACGTAAAGAATCTGCTCAAACTCGTCAAGCATTATATAAACCCCGCTGTTTTCGGGTAAAATTTTTAACTTCTCTTGTATGCTAGCCATATCTGTTTATTATAACCCAAATATCAAAAAAAAGGAATATGTTCTCACATATCCCTTCTTGTTTATTTACATTACTATCGGACCGAACACTGTATGGGCGGTTATCCACTGCTTAAATCTAATCGGCAAGAGGAATATACCGTAAATACCTATGGTTATTATAGTTAAGAAGAACCATTTTATCATTTGCCCCAATAGATTTCCCGCTTTGCCGGTAAATTCTAACGGTATACCAACTATTTGAGTATGCTTACAATGGTATCTTTCCAAAATACAAACAGCGTTAGGCAAACCAATAATCGGTATTATAGATAAAAATAACAGACCTAATTTTAAGAAAAAATATTTGCCCGCAGTGCCGGAAAACTCCGACCTTAGGCTTCTTTTTTTACGTTGTTGTGCTTGTTGATCCATCAAATACCTCCCTAGCATTCTAAACTATAATATCATTAAATTAGTTATCAGTCAATATTTTTTACATAAATTAGAAACCGCAACGGGCTCTTATTTCCAAAATATTGTTCTGTATATGAAAACGCTGACACATTTCTTCGAAATTGTAATTAAAACGGTTATGCAATCCGCACAAAATACCTACCAAAACGTCGTAGTTATAGTCGGCAAGCGCCATTTGTGTCGCTATATAATCATAAGAATAACCATGAACACGATTAATTTCCACCATGGTTTCCACCATTAGTTTGTTATAATTTTCGTTAGCTAATTTCATCGCGGAATAAGCTATATCAAAAGAATATCCTCTGTTAATTACCAATTCGCAAGCGGTGCCAATAAGAATATCTCTTCTTTGCTTATAAGAAATGCCTAATTTATTAATAACCTTTTTGTAAGGTGCGCCTGTACGGATACAGGTATCGGCGATAACGTATAAAAGCGCCGATTCTTTAGCCTGTGGCAAAGCGTTAAGATATTTTTTGGTGGAATCGGTAATTACTTTCTTAAAGTTCTCTGCTCCGTCCTTTCCCGAAGAAAATCTTTTGCTTGGAGCGTTGGACAACCAATTGAGATACTCCGCTCTACTCATATTGCCGTCGGCTTCGTTAATAATTATTCTTGTGCCGCCCGAACTGCCTTCGTAAAGGTAGTCATAACTGCAATAGGGATAACTATTCGGATTAGCCTGAGGCGCTAGATTGTGAATAAAGATTATTACGTCCTTTAATTCTTCGGATTTTATCTTTTCATAGCTATAGTCGGAACGGAGAGGATGTCCGATTTTTACTTTTCCCGATTTATAAGAAGACGCAAAAGTGGAATTGACTATTTCGGCATATGCCTTAATGGCGTTTTTGTCATTTCCTTTGACAACAAAATGGGCGCTGCGATCAAGTACGCAATAGGCTATCAGACAGACGTCTTCGCTCATGGCGTCTTTAAGTAGCTTAATATATAGCTTTTTGTTGTTTTTGTCTGCGAATGCCTCATATCCGTAAATACTATCCACCGATATTTTGGCAATTTCTCCTTTTCCTTTGGTTAAGATCTTGTTCTCCATACTCTCTCCTTATATTATCCGTTAATTTATTATCATGGTAAAAGTAATTGCAAAGTCATTTCCGCTACTGTCGGCGTAGCCGTCAACAATTTCTACGTCGTACGTTCCTACAGCCGTAGGCACTTCGGTTAGCTTAACGCCGCCCGAATAATAGCTCACTTTATAGTCGTTTGAAAGAATAGTTATAGAAGTGGCGCCGTTTATTGCGTTGACGTAATTCAAAGTAAGATTCAGTTTCTGCGCGCCCGTTAGGGTAAGAATAAGGTTGCTACCCTCACCCTCAATACTTCCCGAAGTGGAGCCGACGTTGAACTGATAACTATTTATCAATCTTCTAGTTATTATATAGTTTGCGGTAGCGAAGTCGATATTATAATTGTTGTGAGAAAGATCTCCCACGACTATCTTGTAGGTGCCTATGCCGTAATTGCCGTCAACTACCTGTAAGTCAGGAGTGTTTTCCAACAAGTCAAGAACACCGCCTAAGGTTAACGTTTCGCCTTTTTCCAGTCGGTAGGAAATAAAGCTCGGCTTGCCTCCCTCAAACTCCCCTACGTTGACACCTTTGCTGATACCATCTACACTAAACGAATCGTAGTTACTTACAATAACGTTGACTTGTTCGTTAACAGGTTTGGTCTTGTCCACAACTACGTTACTTTCTATTAAGCCTTTAATGTAAGTAAATACTTGCTTTATTTGGTTGTAGTTTTCGGGCGTTTCCACAAAGGTGGTATTAACCGACAACATAATTTCCAGATAGTTTGCGTTGGGACTAATCATTTCCAAGCCCGTCATAAAGGTAAGCGCGCTAAAATGACTGCGGATTTCTTCGAAATTGAGGTTAAACAGATAACTTACCGTCGCGGCAATATTCTCGGTCTTAATACGATAAATATAAGCGTATTCGGTAGCGTTTACTGCAGATACTGCGATAACCTTGGGTATAACGGTATATTTTTGTATGCAATAGTTGGCGTCTTTATAATATGTGTTGCCCCTAACCGTCATAAGAATGTAATAATCATAACCTCTGGGCGCGGGAGAGTAGAAATACTGTGTCTGAATATAGAGTTCGTCCACGTACTTATAAATTGCCCTGCCGTCGTTGTCGTAACCTACAATTATTTCCATTATATTGTTTCTACCCCTGGTAGGATTTGCCGCAAGATAAGCTAAAATATCGGCTTCGTCCATAAAGTGAATATTGCATACGTAGTACATATTAATATCGCTGGCTATCGGCAAAGTAAATTCGGGCACTGCGCGGAAAGCTTCCACTTGGGCGCTCTTTGTTCTGCCATAGAAGAATATGGTATTCTGATAACGGAATACTACGTCCTGTTTGTTATAAACAGTTACGTTAAAGGAAGTGTTGAAAGCTTCTCCTTTATATTCATACCTTAGATTTATAGTCTGTACTTGATGGTCCAAATCGGGATGAATAACGCTGGTAAAGCCTGTAGTGGTTACTTCGTCGTTGTTGTCCATATCGATATACTTGTACATATAACGAATATCGCCGTTACCTAGTGTCTCTTTGAATACAAGGCGCAATACACCGCCATATAGGTTAAGGCTGGAGCCGGCAATATAGTTTGTCATTGGCTTGGTTTCTATTTCTATTCTGTCAAGCTGCGCTTTGTTTACCAATACGGCTACGTCGTAAGTTGCCAGCTTGTAAGTAATTCTAACCTTTCTGTAACCGGAGGTAAGTTCGCTGGTACTATAATCCAACATCGTATTATCAAATTCCACGTAACCTGTACTACCGTCAACATAATGTATCGTCAGATATTTTTTGAAAACGCGGTTATTTGCGGAGTCATAGTCGCTGAACATTATTTCCCAGCCGGCAGCAACTTCGGCAAGTACACGCAGATTACTCCATTGACCAACCGACACTAATACGTTGTAGAAGGAGTCGGCAGGCTCCGGGATATATTCTATACTGGAAATACCGGTATTATTGACATATACGCTAATAGGTATATCATAGCTAATAATGCGATAGTCTTCACCAATTCTACTTGTATGGTAGAGTCTTATTATCTTTTCCCCTTCTCTGTTGAGAACGGTCAGTTTGTCGTCTAAGTCATACAACTGATACCACCAGCCAACTGTAGTATATCCGCCGGTAAACTCGTTAACTCCCAAAATCTCTTCGGGCGCTCCGGCGTTATATTCAATAATAAATCTAAACTGGGATAAGTCGATATACCTGTCGGTGGTGAGATAAACGTCCTTACCATTCGTCTTTACCGAAAGGGCATGTTCCACACGGCTTACCACGTTATAAGTTAACGTTCCGTTATAAATTTTGCCAAGATAAGCAAATTTCAAAGAAAGGTTAGTGCCTACGGTTTTGGTAGAACTTTGATAAACCATCTCTTTGGTCGCGGGAATAACCGACGTGGTTCCGTCACTGTAAGTTACGATAATCTTAATGTCTGACAAATCCCATTCTTCGCTCTGAACGTAGTTAACTTTATATTGCCCTACGCGGAAATCGGCGGTAATTTTCGTTACCGACTTAGATGCGCCTTCGATATAGTAAATGTAATAATCAAGATAGACTTCGGCGGTTGCTCCGTCGGCGTCGGTATAAATAATTTTAGCGCGGTAGGAATCGGCTTCTCCCGAATATATCTGCTCAGGTGTAAAGGCAGTGGAGGGTACTACTCCCCCTTCTTCGGAAGCATAGTCAAATTCAATTTTGTTACCGCTTGCGGCGTTTACTAAATCGGGCAAGGTAGGCTCCCCAATTCTATCCCCAAGGGTTTGCACGGTATTGTTCTGATAGTAAACCTTCAAAACGCCCCCGCTTAGGTCAAGATTATTATTACCGCCTGCCGTAGCCGTCAAGAACAAATTATAGGGCATTGCAGTAAACGTTATACTCTTAATAGGCATTGGCCTTACTTTGCAAATAAGGTCTGCGCTTCTTACGTGCGGAGAGCCGATTACGGTAAAGAAAATAACTTTATTTTCGGTAATGACGTCACAAGTTAGGGTGCAACCGTCGCCAAGCATACCTATGGTTATTCCCGTCCAATTGCTCTCAGTTTGGTTGTCATAAACTATTTTATAACGTAAAGAAGTAATGGGTATGGTATCTCCTTTGTAAAATACCGCGTTGGAAATATTGTCGGTTACTTGCTCCAGAATTATGCCTACCGGCGCCTTTTGCGATACGTTTACGGTAAACTTAGTGCCGTTTTCCATAACTCCGCCGTAATAAACAATAAGGCTATGTTTTCCTGCCGAAGAAATATCCAATTGTCTATGTCTTACGCCTGCGCCGATAGTGGACAAATAGTAGTTTGTCTCGCTGACAAGCACTTTTCCGTCCGTAACCGAATAGCGGGAAGCGGCAATGGATACCGTATAATTTTTTGCCAATTGCAAGGATACAAATCTGTTATCCTGCACGAAAATGTCGTTGCCGTCCTCATCAATTACGGTAACTACAATGGTTACGCCGTTTTCTCCGTAAGGATGAGTAATATCGTATAACAACTGATATCTACCTTCTCCTAGTCCTTCTACGTTGTCAACCGAACTGAAAACAAGGTCGGTTATTTCATTACGCAACATATCGTCGGTACTGTTGACTACCTTTATCAAAGTACTGTTCATAGCATAATCTTCAAACTCGCCGTTGTCGAAATAAACCCTAACTCTACCGGTACTTAAATTCAAGGTGTCGCCTTGAATAATGTTATTCAATTTTGTGTCGGTTTCGTTAACGTTGGTTCTCGGATAGGTAAGAATTTCTATACTTTTAAAACTTCTGTTCTTTACGTTTATATTGAACTTGCTTGTAGGCGCGGTTTGAATAGTCACTACGCCGTTAATTATGGAGGTAACAATTCCACCGCCCGAACAGAACACGTTATTACTGCCGTATTTGCCCAAATACTCTGAATTCAATACAATTTGCCCCACTTCAAGGTCGGTGGAGCTTACTTGATATTCTACAATGGTGGAAATCTTAATTTTTCCAGGTTGGACGTCAATTACTTTTCCGTAAGTTTTGCTAAGTTCGTCATCCAAAATAACGTTACTGGCTATAGCAAGGTCGGGATAAACATGATCCCCTTTGGATACCATAGGGTTGCCTAGATATTCATATTCTATTTCGGTCGGGAAGTTGGGAGGCAAATAAGCCACTCTTGCTTCCACTGTCTTAGCCTCGCTGTCGTTAAGATAAACAAAAACACTGTCGGCTATATCGGTTACCACAGTATCGGGAGTAAGTCCGTTGTCATAGATAAGTTTTAGCCTCATACCCTCAAGAGAAAGAGTATCTCCGTAATTTTTGAACACCGTATTTTGATACGGCTCTCGTAAAACGGTAATGGCTTTTACGGTTTTCGGCACAAAAGTGACGGTGAAAGACATCGGACGACCATAATAAGAAATCAATATTTCTTGATCGCCTAATCTTGTATTATCATAGTTCTGAAGCATTTTGGCGGTCACCGGAATGGTTAACATTTTGCCGCCCTTATAGTTTACGCCGATAGTAGCGCCGGTAGGAGTAACGCTCTCACCCTCGATATATTTTAGTTTGGTGGGATTGGTAAGAAGACTTACCGATTCAAAATCCAGATCATAAACGGTAATAAAAAAGGAAGTGGTCGCTTGCTTGTAAATTACCTTTATCTCCTTGTTTACCTCAGGAATAGACATGCTGAAATCCTTGCCCAGCATAGAGTATTCCAAAGGCACAATTTCTATTTTTCCATTGCTGTAAGTTGCGACAATCGTTGCATTAGAAATATCCAATTCGTCCCCGACGATATACCCGTCGGTCTTAAATATTCCGTTAACGGTAATTGACACAACGGTAGGGTCGGCATATACGATATCGTTTGTACACGCCACCGCCGAAATCACAATTAAAATTAACACTAGTAATATAAATATTCTTTTAGTCATAATTAATAATATTATACTACAGTATAATGTATTATGCAAGTGGGAAATTACAATAATAAACCCTAAAATATACCCAAAAACGGGGCGGTTTTATATGTTTTTTATCTGCCAGTCAATGGGATTTTCTCCCCTTGAAGTCAGTATCTCGTTTACCTTAGAAAAGTGACGGCAATTAAAAAAACCGTAATACGCCGACAACGGAGACGGATGAGCGGCTTCCAATATAATATGTTTATTTCTATCTATTAACGCGCACTTGTTTTTTGCCGAAGCTCCCCACACTAAGAATATAACGCTCTCTTCCTTTTCGTTTAGCTTTTTTAGCACGTTGTCGGTAAAGGTTTCCCACCCGTAACCCTTATGACTGAGCGGTCTTCCTTCCCTAACGGTAAGGATAGTATTAAGCAATAACACACCTTGCTTAGCCCAAGGCATTAGGTATCCGTTATTGGGGATATAGCAACCCAAATCGGCATTTAGCTCTTTATATATGTTTTTCAAAGAAGCAGGTGTCATAACCCCTTTTTGCACCGAAAAGCACATTCCGTGAGCCTGCCTAGGCTGATGATACGGGTCTTGTCCTATTATAACAACTTTGACGTCCTTATAAGGTGTTGCCTTGAAAGCGTTGAAAATATCTCCCATAGGAGGATATATTGTTTCCGTAGAATATTCGCCCTTCAAAAAGGAGCGCAGAATCTTATAATATTCCTTATCGAATTCCACTTTTAGCACCTCATTCCAATCATTCCCGAAATCAACCATAAACCAATATTTCATCCTTTTTGCGGTCAGTTTTTCTACAATATAATTATAATTCATTTATCAAATAATTTCAACAATAACCCGCCCATAATCACAACAAATACTTGACAAGTTGGAAAAATATATATATACTATTATACGTTATCTGGGTATGGCGCAGCTTGGTAGCGCGCTTGAATGGGGTTCAAGAGGCCGGAGGTTCAAATCCTCTTACCCAGACCATTAAGGGGCATATTGGCTCCTTTTTTTATGCAATAAAAAGAGCCGAAACTTATTCGGCTCATTCTCTTTTGTGACATCTATCAGCCGTTATAGCAAAAGAACCGCATTTTTATGCGGTTCTTTGTGTTTATATACGTTGTTTTTTTGTTGTTATTTTAGATTAAAACCTTGTTTTTGGAGCGCCATTAGTTGGTAATTTAATTGGTCGATAAACTCCTTGTTTGTTTTGGTTTTTATAAGCATATTAATAAGATTTTCGGTAGCGTCGGCGCTGTCTCCTACGCTGAGCATTTTGCGCATTGCCCATATGCCTTGAAGTTCGTTTTGGTCAAGCAACAATTCTTCCCTTCTCGTCCCGCTTCTGGCTAAGTCTATTGCCGGGAATATACGTTTTTCGCTCAATTTTCTGTCAAGGTGAATTTCCATATTGCCTGTACCTTTGAATTCTTCATAAATAACGTCGTCCATACGGCTGCCGGTATCTACAAGAGCGGTTGCAATAATCGTTAGGCTTCCGCCGTGTTCAATGTTTCTTGCCGCGCCGAAAAATCTCTTTGGGCTGTGCAATGCTCCGGGGTCAATACCGCCCGAAAGCGTTCTGCCTGTAGGAGCTATGGTAAGGTTGTAGGCTCTGGCAAGACGGGTAAGGCTGTCCATAAGTATAACGACGTCGTCGCCCATTTCCACAAGGCGTTTTGCTCTTTCCAAAACCAGTTCGGCTGCTTTGGTGTGATGCTCGGGCATTTCGTCAAAGGTAGAATATACTACTTCTCCCTCGATTGACCTTTGCATGTCGGTAACCTCTTCGGGACGCTCGTCGATAAGTAAAACTATAAGATGCGCCTTTGGGTAATTATGAGAAATGCTGTGCGCAATTTTTTTCAATAAAGTGGTTTTTCCTGCCTTTGGCGGAGAAACAATCATAGCTCTCTGACCTTTACCGATAGGGGCAACCATATCAATAGAGCGGATTGCATAGTCGTTTAGCTGATTGGAAATCTCCAATTTGAAACGGTGGTCGGGATAAACGGGGGTAAGATAATCAAAATTCTTCCGTCTGAAGGCCATTTCTGCAGGTCTGCCGTTTACCTCCAGAATATTAACAACTCCCGCCGGGCGGTTTTCGCAATTCTTCTTGGCTTCGGCTTTTATCCAGTCACCTTTTCTTAGACCGCTTTTCTTGATTTTTTGAGCGGCTATATAAGCGTCGTGTTCCCCCGATTCATAGTTTTTGGCTCTCAAAAAGCCGTAACCGTCGGGCATAATTTCCAAAACGCCCTCTTTTATTTCCACAACTTCGGCAGCCGTTGCTTCCGCAGGTGCGTTTTCGGCGGCATTGTCCGTTTCTACTACAACTTCGGGCTCTTTTTTATCGCAGACAACCTTTTTCTCGGCTGACTCCTCTTTTTTCCTTATTATTTTGTTTACGGCAACATTAACGTTTTGATTGTCGCTAAAAGCGTCTTCCAATTTGGTGGTTATTCCTTCCAAAATCTTTATTTTGTCTTTTACTTCGTTCTCTGCGGCAATATCAGAAAAAGTCAGAACGCTTCTCGGCGGTCTACCCTGTCTTTTCTTGGGCGGCTCTTCCACTGTGTTTTCATTTGCGGTGGACTGTTGCGCCAAGACTTTGCAAATTTCGTCAATCAAATCGGCTTTTAATTTTGACGTGGGTTGTTTTACTCCTAAATTTCTTCCGACAATGCGCAATTCATAAAGCGGCATTTGCTCGAAATGTTCTCTACTGTACTGACTATAGTTCATTAATCCTCCAGAATGAAGTTTGATTACAAAAAAATACTTATTAATTTATATGCAACATATTGTGATAATATTTTGGAATAGTTTGAAATATTTACATTATCATACTACACAGTGTTCCCAAAGTCAACGGGAATTATGCAATAATAATATGTTTTACTCTTTTTTTCCCTTTTTGCTTGATTATACGACAATAAATTTTAATCGTCGTCATCATCGCAATTACCGCATAGGCACAATAGGCACAGACACATAGCAAGAGTGGTTCTGTTGCAACCACCGTTGTTATCTGGATCGCCACAGCCGCCATTGCTAAGCAATAAAAGTAGTAAAATCGGTAAGCTGTTTCCCCCGAACATATTCTCTCCTATAATTCGATTATATTTTACAATATGCGCCTAAAGTCGTAAATGTTAATATAATATTATTAAATTAAGGAGAAAACTATGCAATTAAAAGAGATTTTTAACGAATATCTTCCATCGGAAGCTACCACTAACGAACTTGTTTCTTTTTTCAGTATGTTTTCTCACGAAACGCGACTGAAAATCTTGAGTATACTATCAATAAGCAAACTTTGCGTGTCCGATATAGTAAAAATACTTTCACTAAATCAAACCACCGTATCGCACCAATTAAAGACCTTAAAAAACGCTAACATTATTGATAATATACGTCAGGGTAAAAAGGTTTATTACTATATAATTAAAGAAAGCGTTTATGACATTTTGCTTGAGGCAGTCAGAGCCACCGAAAGCGCATATTGATAATTATATTATTTCCCTCTTTTGAACAACAAATATTTTAGATATTCATAACCTTTTATCAACAGATAATCATAAGCTATAAAAGCGGCTGTAAATACGGCGTTTAGTATTATGTATAATATCCAAGGCTCAATTGTGCTTAAAAATGACAATTTATCAAAATTTATTACAATTTCATTAATCACATAATACAAAAGGAAAAAAACTAACAGTGAGTATGCTATTTTTATAATAAGTATTATTGTTTTGTTGAATTTTTTGTTATAACAAAATATCGTAAAAACCACGTAAAAGCTACTAACAGTAACAAAGGGAATTATTGATAAATTAGCTATAAAGAACCCTATTACCGACACCGCTATGGAACTTAGCAAAGCTTCTCTGTAAAAATTTTTTGTTAGCGGCAACAGTATCCCCGCCGCCGCAAGTACGGTAAAGGAAAGGGACAGATTGTTTATAAAATAAGCCAACGTGACGAAGATAAGGGAAATAGCTCCCCCCAATCCAGCCAGCGCCAATCTAGTGCCGATATCTTTTTTCATAATTTTAACAACAGGAAATAAGGTCTCCGCCCATACATTCGCAGCAGCAGTCGGCGCACAAAAGTGAAGTACAGCAGTCGCACGCGCTCATTCCGCGCTGTCTTTGATTAAAATTGCTTTGGTCGCTATAGCTTCTGGCGTTTTCGGTTTTATCGTTCTTGTTATAAAAAGAAGTGTCCTGCGCCGTTGTGTTTGCGTTTAGTTTGTTGAGCATTGCCTGACGTGTTTCGGCGTATTTTGAATTGTTCGGCTCCATACTGCAAGCATAATCCATTTGCTTTAACGCATCTGCCAGCCAGTTTTTGCGGAAAAATATAGCCGATTGCAAATAATGCCAATGCGCCGTTCTGTTATGGCAATTGTCCAAAATACTTTGCGCTTCGTCCAGTCTGTCTTGCTTTATAGCTTCGTCGGCATCGTTAAGATTGTCGCCGGTGTAGCCTATGTCGTATCTAGAACGCAAAATATCGTTTGCCTCATTGTAGGCTGCCTCAATTTCTTCTAATTTTATACAGGCGTTGCTGCCCACCTCGCCCGGCTCAAATCTAAGGTCGGAATATTTGGCGCGCAGAGTTTTATACGCCTCATAAAGTTCGTTTTGTGTGGCGTTTTCGTTAACTCCCAATACTATAAACGGATTTTTTGACATTCTTCTTTTCTCCTCGATAAAACCAATTCCGTCCTTGCTTTAAGCCCCAGATAAATTATATTGCTCAAAGCCCCTTCGCTGATTTTTATATCCATTTTATTATATACTTCTTCCACTATTTCTATTATCTGATACAAAACCGGTCTAATTTTTAATTCTATATCGGTATATATGTTGTCATTCAATTCTTTAACGTTTATTAAAAAGGGATTGAAATTTTTTCCTGAATCCTTTTTCAAATCGTCAAACGCATCAATTATATAAACCCACTTACCTATATAGAAAAGCAGTTCGCGCAAGTTTTTGTCGGCTTTGTCGGTCAAAGCGTCTGCGCTTGATAGTAACATACTCCCAAAACAATCCGACAAGACATTAAAATCGCTGTTTTCCTGTTCTAACTTTCTTAGCCTATTATAACCGTCGCGGATAGCAACGTCAAACTCTTTTTGTCTTACTTTTGCTTTCTTATATTTTGGATAAATGGCTTTTTTTAGTAACTTCTTTTTGTTTTCGTCAATAACGTCGTCCGCAACTTTATAATAACCGAGAATGGTATTGATGTCAACAATCCTGGATAATACGGTATTATTTTTTACGTAGTTTAATTTTTTCCCAACGGGATGGACAATACACCTGCCTTCGGCAAAATCGGGATCCAAATTTTCGTAGTTATGCCCCAATAATGCTAGCAAAACGATGTCGTAGTTAAGGGTAAAACGCATTGCATGTCCGCTGTTTTTGCCGATAGACTTGCACAATCCGCAATAATAAGAGCGGTACGTCTGATAATCCTTAATAAGAATATTGGGCTTGTCTATCGCCACGTATCCAAACATTAAGCCTCCACCAAGCCTACTTTTTTATAGACTTTGGAGAGCGTTCTGTTAGCTATTTTATTTGCCTTTTCCGCTCCTTCTTTGGCAACGGATAGTAAATATGCCTTGTCGTTTAATAATTCGGCATATCTCTTTTGGGCGGGTTTTAATTTTTCCACAACTGCATCCGCCACCCCTTGTTTAAGCTCGGCATAGCCTTTTCCGCTATAATCAGAAACTATACTTTCTATACTCTTGTCGGTAACCGAACTAAATATGGTAAGAAGATTACTAACTCCGGGTTTATCTTCGGTATAAGCAATAGTGCCGTCGCTGTCGGTTACTGCCCTTTTGAACTTCCTAACAATAACTTCAGGCGGGTCAATTAAGCTAATAGTCGCATTAGCGTCGGGGTCGGACTTACTCATTTTCTGTGTCGGGTCCTGCAAAGAAAAAATCTTTGCCCCTTGCTTGGGTATATAGGGTTCGGGAACGGCAAAAGTGGGACTGTAAAGGTTGTTAAACCTTATTGCTAGGTCTCTTGATAGTTCCAAATGCTGTTTTTGGTCAATGCCTACCGGTACTAAATCGGTTTGGTAAAGGAGAATATCTGCCGCCATAAGCACGGGATAATCCATAAGCCCCATATTTATATTGTCGCTGTGTTTTGCCGATTTGTCCTTAAACTGCGTCATACGGTTGGTTTCTCCGATATAAGTAAAGCAGTTCAGTATCCAAGTAAGTTCGGCATGCGCCGGAACGTGGCTTTGGAAGTAAAGAATGCACTTCTCAGGGTCCAGTCCGCAAGCAAGATACTGGGCAAAAAAGCTGAGCGCTCTTTGTCTGTATTCGGCGGGGTTTTGCCTAATTGTGAGAGCGTGAAGGTCGGCAATGGCAAAAACGCTGAAATACTCTTCGCTAAGTTTAAGCCAATTGCTGATTGCCCCTATATAATTGCCTAGCGTAATACAACCTGTGGGTTGAACTGCGCTGTATACTACTTTTTTATCACCTAACATTATTTATTAACTCCAAAACGGTATCGAATATTTTATCTTTGGTTATTACTTTGTCATGTAAAATTGTCTTAGTCCTTAATTTTTCTATTTCTTCGGGCATATCCATTCCCGTGTAAGCGTTGAGCTTTTTCGTTGCCTTTTCGGCATCGGGTTCATTGGATTTTGCTACCGCCTTATATACGCTCTGGGGGAACTTATACGGGTTTGCCGTGCTTACAATAACCGTTGCGGTGTCTTCGTCGTAAGTTTCTGCCATATACTTAAAAAACGCGCTTACGCCCACGGCGGTATGCGGGTCTAATAGGTAGCCGTATTCGTCAAAAACGTTGTTGATAACTTCGGCGGTTTCTTCTTCGGTGGAGAAATAACCGATGAATTCGGGCAGTTTGTCATAGAGCAAATCTTCCTCAATGCGGTAATATCCGCTCTCTTTTAATTCTGCCATAAGTTTGGTAACAAATTCCCCTTTTCTGTCGCCTAATTCATATAATAGTCTTTCCAAATTGCTGGAAACCAAAATATCCATGGACGGCGACATTGTCTTGTGGAACTCTCTGTTACTGTCGTAAATGCCGTTGGTGAAAAATTCTGTCAACACGTTATTAACGTTGCTTGCAACTATAAGCTGCTTAATGGGAAGTCCCATTTTCTTGGCGTAATATCCGGCTAAGATATTTCCGAAATTGCCGCTTGGCACAACAAAGTTAATAGGATAGCCGTTGTCTATCTGTCCGCCTGCAAACAAATCTACGTAAGCTGAAATATAATAAACTATTTGAGGGACTAGTCTTCCGAAGTTTATAGAATTTGCGCTACTTAAAGTAAAGTTGGCGGCTTTTAGTTTTTCCTTCATTTCTTTGCTGGCAAAAATTGTCTTGACGGCGTTTTGGGCATCGTCAAAATTGCCTTCTATGCCTATTACGTGGACGTTGCTGCCTTCGGTCGTCTGCATCTGTAGTTTTTGCATATCGCTTACGCCGCTAATTGGATAGAACACCATTATTTCGGTGTTTTCTACGTCCTTAAATCCTTCTAAAGCGGCTTTGCCGGTATCTCCGCTGGTTGCAACCAAAATAAGAGTTTTGGTTTTGTCACCTTCTTTTTGTTTAGATGCGGTAAGAAGATAAGGAAGCATGGTAAGAGCTACGTCCTTAAAAGCAAGGGTTGGCCCGTGCCATAATTCCATAATATAAGTATCGTCGTCGATTTTTACCAATGGCGCGGGGTCTCCGTCAAACTTCGCATACGCTTTTTTGGTGTATTCCAACAATTCTTCGTAGGTAAAGTCACTTAGGTATTCGCTCATGATATACGCCGCTCTTTCGGCATACTCAAGGTCAGCCATATCTTCTATGTCTTCTCTTGTTATAGTAGGAAAGGACGACGGAACATAAAGTCCGCCGTCCTTTGCTATTCCGTTTATTATCGCCTTTACTCCGCTTACGGGACCTTCCCCTCTGGTGCTAAAAAAGTCCATGTACCCTCCAAAGTACTTATTTAATATATTTCAATAAAAATTGAGGCATTTCGCTACGGTCGCATGAAACAGTCAAAACAAAGTTTACGTTTCTGCTCTCGCTTATTATATCCAAAGTCGCCATAAATTCTGCTACTTCGGGACTGTCCAATGCTACGCCCATCATCTTATACATACCGTCGATAAATATATATTCCACGTCGTAATTGCCGCAAATGATACCTTTAACAAAGCCTATTAAGCACTCTTTGCAATTAATTTTTTCGGCTGATACGTCGATAAATTTTATTTGGGGTTTTATCTCCATGCGATAACGTGATGTAGTCGACAAAAATACTATGTCGCCTTTAACTTTGTTCAAACTCTCGTTAGCTTGGTCGATAATCCTTTTTGTCTTGCCTGTGCCTTTTGCACCGTCAATTGTATAAATCATAAAACACTCCTTTTATAATGTATATTTTATTTCATTGTAGCACAAGCGGCAACTTAAAACAATACCCAAATGCTTTTGTAAGGCTAATTGTTTTGCGCCATATATTTAAGTTTGCGGTATAGTTCTATGTCAATGGACTTAACGTATTCTTTAAGTTCAAAATCGCTCATAACCGTTGTTCTGCCTGTTGCGTATTCGGCGTCAACCAATTCTTTTACCTTAGCTACGATAGGCTCTTTCTTGTCGATTTTGTTGCTGTCGTCAAGGTTAAAATATGCGTTAAACCAATATGCAATGCCGGCAAGTCCGCTATGGCTGTCAACAGCTACCAAGGCTTTACGCTTCAAAATTGTTTCGGTGTCGAAAATATTATAAATTTCTTCATCCTTTAACAAGCCGTCGGCGTGAATTCCCGCTCTTGTGGTATTAAAGTTCTTACCCACAAAAGGCGTGTTGGGCGGGATAACGTAGTCCATTTCTTTTTCAAAATATCTTGCTATTTCGGTTATTACCGACAAGTCCATACCATCGGTGGTGCCTTTTATAGAAGCGTATTCAATAACCATGGCTTCCAAAGGACAGTTACCTGTTCTTTCTCCGATTCCAAGAAGTGAGCAGTTTACGCCGCTTGCGCCATATAGCCAAGCAGTTGAAGCGTTAATAACAGCCTTATAAAAGTCGTTATGTCCGTGCCACTCTATCAAAGCGGAAGGTATTTCGGCATAGTGCTTTAGTCCGTATATTATACCTTGTACGCTTCTGGGTAAAGATACGCCGGGATATGTAATACCATAACCTAAGGTATCGCAGCAGCGGATTTTTATATCTATGCCCGACTCGTCCATAAGTTTCTTTAGCTCGCAGGCAAAAGGCACTACGAAACCGTAAAAATCGGCTCTGGTGATATCCTCAAAGTGACATCTGGGTCTGATTCCTTCGTCCAAAGCGGCTTTAACTATACCTAAGTATTTATCAAGCGCCTGCCTTCTGGTCATATTCATTTTCTTAAAAATATGATAGTCGGAGCAGGATACAAGAATACCGGTTTCGGCAACTCCCATTTGTTTTACTAATTGGAAGTCTTTTTCGTTGGCTCTTATCCAGCTTGTAATCTCGGGAAATTCGTAACCCAGTTCCTTACATTTTTCCACAGCCATTCTGTCCTTTTCGTTGTACAAAAAGAACTCGCTTTGCCTTATTATACCCTTCTTGCCGCCAAGTCTATGCAGCATCTTAAATAATTCCACAATCTGTTCAACGGAATAGGGGGAGCGGGATTGCTGTCCGTCTCTGAACGTAGTGTCAGTAATCCAGATATTCTCCGGACAATTTAGAGGCACGTTTCTGAAGTTGAACGCAACCTTGGGTATGGAAGTATAGTCGAAAAAGTTCCTGTATAATTGAGGCTCTTTAACGTCCTGTAATTCGTAATTGTAACTATGTTCTTCCAAAATATGATATTTGGGATCCATATATACTTTGTTTGTTGTATCTGCCATTTTTACCTCCTTCTTTACTTTCGATAATCCGTTGTCTATTTTTAGCTAAGTTTACTAAGTTTCGCATTCTGGTCGGCTAGCGCTAACGCCTCTAAGAATTCGAATATATCTCCGTCTAAGAATGCCGGCAAGTTATAAACCGTCATGCCTATTCTGTGGTCTGTTACTCTACCTTGCGGGTAGTTGTAGGTTCTTATTCTTTCACTTCTATCGCCCGAACCGATTTGTGTCTTTCTGTTCTCTGCGTATTGCGCGTCTTTTTGACTTTGGTAATAATCATACAGGCGGCTCTTTAGTACGTTCATTGCTTTTTCTCTGTTCTTAATCTGACTGCGTTCGTCCTGACAAGCAACCACTATTCCGGTAGGCAAATGGGTCATTCTTACCGCGCTGTCGGTCTTGTTGACGTGCTGTCCGCCTGCGCCGCCGCTTCTGTAGGTGTCAATTTTGAGGTCTTTTTCCAAAATCTCAAAGTCAACTTCTTCGGCTTCGGGTAATATAGCTACGGTAATTGTAGACGTATGCACTCTGCCTTGAGATTCTGTTTCCGGCACTCTTTGGACTCTATGCACGCCGCTTTCGTATTTAAGTTTGCTGTACGCTCCGTGACCTTTTATCATAAAGGTTGCGTCTTTAATGCCTCCCAGTTCGGTATCGTTTATGTCGATATCCTCTATCTTCCAACGCATTCTTTCGGCATAGCGGTGGTACATACGGCATATTTCCATACCAAACAAGCTAGCTTCTTCTCCACCTGCGCCCGAACGGATCTCTACAATAACGTTCTTATCGTCCATAGGGTCTTTTGGGAGTAAGAGAATTTTCAATTCCTGTTCTATTTTATCCTTATTGTCCCTAAGTTCGTAAAACTCTATTTCGGCAAGCTCTGACATTTCTTTGTCGCCACTACCCATTATTTGCTTACATTGCGCCATATCCTCTTCTAATTTCAGATATTGGTCGTAAGCGTCCATTATAGGCATAAGCGCGGCATGCTCTTTGGTCAGTTTTTTCCATTCGTCCTGTCTTGAAAGAATTGTAGCATCACCAAGTAAGGCGTTCAATTCTTCAAAGCGTTGTTTCATCAGCGCCAATCTTTCAAACATCGGCTCTCCTCCGTCTTATTTTTCCTCAAAAACGATTTTTGCCACTACGCCCCTTTTAATAGGAGGATTATTGTAGTCGTAAATAAAATCGATTTCGTATTTATTTAGTAGTTTTGCCACTTCTTCGGCTTGTCCTATTCCTACTTCCAGTACAAGATACCCGCCGTTGTTTATATATTTTTCCACACTTTTTGCTATATCTCTGTAAAAATCCAATCCGTCAGCCCCGCCGTCAAGAGCAAGTCTAGGTTCATAGTCGGCTACTTCCTTATCAAGACTATTTATAGCCATACTCTGTATATAAGGAGGGTTACTCACTATTATATCAAAAGTTTCTCCCCGAACAGGCATAAACAAACTTCCTATTCTAAAATCCACTTCGGCGTTAAGAAGCTGAGAATTAGTTTTTGCAACCTCAATAGCGTCTTTGGATATATCGGTGCCTACTGCTATACAATCGCAATTTTTCTTAACTGCAATAGCTATTGCTCCGCTGCCTGTGCATAAATCCAATATTTTTGGATTGTCATACTGTTTGGCAATATTTATTACTTTTTCGGCAATAACTTCGGTATCAAAACGGGGTATAAGGGTGTTTTCGTTTACCACAAAGTCAATACCGTAAAAACAAGCCTTGCCCGTTACGTATTGTAAAGGCGCCCCTTTTGCCCTTCTTTTGGCGTATTTAATAGCTGTGTTGTAAGTTTCGCTGTCCACTCTCCTGCCGTCGTAAAGCTCACTTTTTTTGTCGGCTTTAAGGAGATTGCACAAAATCAGTTCGGCTTCGTTTTCGGTAATATTCTGACTTTCTAAATCCTTAACAGTCTTTTCCACCGTCTTGTAGGTTATAAAAGTCTTGGTTGGATAGTCTTTGTCGGCTTCAAGAATTAGTACTTCGTTAAAAGCCGCAATCGCCACTTCCACCATACTGTCGTCGGGTTCTTTTGTGGTAAGTTTTTGCAACAACAGCCCCGGCCATTTGAATATTTTTGTAAACTTGTTGTCATATTTTGCAAAAAACCTAAACAGTTCGTAAGATATGCCGGCAACAAGAGGTATCATAATAATACGGCTCAATACTCTGATAAAAAAGTTAGCTACTCCGCCCACTCCGGCTACCAGTTCTATAGGGAACGCCGCAAAGAACAGTATGGAAAAAACCATAACTATAAACATAAATGTGGTGCCGCAACGGTCATGGACTGTAGTCATTTTTTGAGCGTTTTCCACCGTTAATTCCAGTCCGTGTTCATAACAGGAAATGGTTTTATGTTCGGCGCCGTGATACATAAATAGTCTTTTGACGTCCTTTATTCGGCTAATTACCGCAATATATCCGATAAAAATACCTATCCTTATTACGCCTGCAATAAGGTTGTAAGCTACGCTCATCCCGAAACCATGCATGCTAAGCTTAGCAAGACGGAAAATACCTGTGGTAATCAATTGCGGGATAAATACAAAGAGTCCTACGCTAAACAGTATGCCAAGAATTGCGCCTATGGCAATAACAACCGTCATAATGTCAACCTTAAAGGTCTTAGCCAGCCATTTTTCAAATTTTGACGGTGCTTCTTCGCTCAAATCACCGAAAACTTCGCTGCTGCGGTTGATTATTTTTATTCCCATAACCAAGGAACTGAAAAAACTAATTATTCCCCTAGCTATCGGCATCCGATAAATATAAGGTTTTTCTTTGTTGGGAGTCAAGCGGGAACTTTCTAAAACAATTTCGCCCTTGTTGTCTCTAACGGCAGTCACCATAGAAGAAGCACCTCTCATCATTACTCCTTCCAAAACAGCTTGTCCGCCGATATTGCAACAATTTTGTTTCTTCATCAAACCTCCCTAATATAGCAAAAAATATCCCAGTGGGATATTAGCTTTAATTAAAATCAGCGCAACACTGCTTAAGTACTGCGCTAATCATAGTACCAAAAAGTTACTTCAGCGCGCTTTCTCCGAATCTCTTATTAAAGCGTTCTACTCTGCCGCCGCTCTGAACAGTCTTAACTTTGCCTGTGTAGAAAGGATGGCATTGCGCGCAAATTTCTACCTTCAAAGAGTCCACTTTCTTGGTGGTGCCGATTTGGTAGGTAGCTCCGCAAGAGCAGGTAACGTCTACTACCTTATAATTTGGATGTATATTTGCCTTCATATTATCACCTCATTTACGGTTTATTACTTATTGAAACAGCATCATTATATAAAAAGTATGGGGTATTGTCAAGTAAATAACACAATATTTATCATTTTCGCATAGATTAGTTTATGCTAGATTTTTCTAATATAAAAAAGGTTCACTTCATAGGAATAGGAGGGGTAAGCCTATCCTCTCTCGCCCTTTTAATGCGGAAAAACAACGTCGCCGTATCAGGTAGCGACAGGTCTTTTTCGGACAAACTTCTTATATTGGAAGAACACGGCTGCACCGTTTGGGTAGGCACCGACGTATCAAAAATCAATGACGTAGATTTAGTTGTTTTTTCTTCGGCAATTCAACCTGATAATGAGGAACTTGTTTTTTGTAAAGCCAATAATATCCCTTGCGTAGAACGCTACATATTCTTAGGTGAAGTAGCACAACTTTTTGACAGTACCATAGCTGTAGCAGGCACCCACGGCAAAACAACGGTTACAGGCATGCTTATCTACGTTATGAAAAAAGCCTCTCTAGCCTTTTGCGGGCATATCGGCGGCGACCTAAAAGATATCGGTAACTTTTTTTACAGCGGAAAAAATTATTTCGTAACAGAGGCTTGCGAATACCGAAAAAGCCTTCTTTCGTTAAAGCCGAAAATCTCTTTGGTTCTTAACGCCGAAAACGACCACCCCGACACCTACAATAACCTTGGAGAAATTTATGATACCTTCGATTCCTTCTTTGACAACACAACTCAGCTCAAAATAACCAACGGCGATACCCCTTATTATAAGGCTAGGCAAAAATATAACCAAACAATAACTTATGGGCAGAATGTGGAAAACGATTACGTTATCTATGATGTAGCCGAATACAAAAAAGGCTATTTTGAGTTCTCAATAAGTCGTTATGGGATACCCAAAGGCACAATAAAACTAAATATCGCAGGCAAGCACAATATATATAACGGCGCCGCTTGCTTTGCCGTATGCGACCTTATGGGCATAGATTCCACGACTATAGAACAAGGTATTTTTGAGTTTAGCGGAGTGGACAGACGGTTTCAACACTTAGGCTACTTTTTGGGGGCAAGCGTTATTATCGACTACGCCCACCACCCCAGTCAGATAGAAGTAGAAATAAACACCGCAAAAAGTCTGATTGACAGTAAAAGTAAATTGTACGTTATTTTTCAGCCACATACTTATAGCCGCACCGCTAAGCTTTTTAAGGAGTTTTGCAATTGTCTTACCCCTTGTGACGAACTGATAATCTGCAAGGAATACAGCGCAAGAGAAAAGCCCTCCGACGGAGTGTCCGCCCTAAGCCTTTATGAAAAAATACCCCATGGTAACAAGTATTATTACAATAACATAATGGATATAGCAACTCACCTTGCAAAAAAAGCGCAGGCAAAAGATATAATTCTAATTTTAGGCGCCGGAGATATCGACAATCTAGGCAAAATACTTGTCGATGATTAGTTCTTTTTTATAAGCTGAATGGTAAATCCGGCGTTATCCCCAGCAAGATGAACACGGCTTATTTTGCCGTTTTCTTTTACTATGGTAGAACTATCCATGGTAAATCCTCTGTGCTCTAGATAATATAAGCAACGCTCAAGGTTCTGACAGCTGAAAGCAATGTGTCCGATATTGCCGTTGTGATTATCTTTTACCACTTCAATGCCCCCTACTCTGTCATCTGCAGGAGAATAAATTTGCCCCATAAGTTTAGAGAAGGTCTTTAATAGTTCAGTCCCCGTCTTGCCGTCGGTATTGATAGCTACGTGATCCAAAGTTATATCCAGCATTCTTCTTACCGCTTCGGCTGCGTTCCTGGTGATTTCGTCAAATCTACCTTGTTTTAGCAAAGTTTCGTCCACAATATAAGTGCCGCCGCAACACAGTACTTTATTAAAATTAAGGTAGGAATTGAGATTGTCAGCGTTAATTCCCCCGGTGGGAATAAACTTCATAAAAGGATAAGGACCGCTTAGGGCTTTTAGCATTTCCACACCGCCAAGTAACTCTGACGGGAAGAATTTTACTATCCGTAAGCCCTTTTCATAGGCTTGCTCTATATCGGTAGGATTACTGCAACCGGGGAAAACGGGAATGCCCAGTTCTATACATCTGTCCACAACCTTTGGATTAAATGACGGAGTAACAATATATTTCGCGCCCGCGTAAAAGGCTTCGTTTACTTGTTCAAGAGAAATTACCGTGCCCGCTCCTACCAAAATATTTGGGCATTTGGAAGAAATAAGTTTTATGACTTCTTTGGCTGCCTGCGTGCGGAAAGTAATCTCCACAACTTCGATGTTGGCAGCTGTAAGCGCGCCTATTAGCGGTAAGGATAGTTTTACGTCATCAATTTTGATTAAAGGGATAATACCGGACAATTCCAAACGCTTGGCAATATCATTGTAAGCGTCGTTAAAAGCTTTATTGTTTGTTGTAAGCATTAGTAGTTCCTCAAATAAATTTTTCTCAACATTTTTATTATAGCACACCCGAAAAGCAAATACAATATAGGTATTTTTTTATACCGCAAAATAAATAGTCGATTTTTCTTCAAAATAAAATAATAATGCCGCAAAAAAATTTAGTAAAAATTCTTGACACAAAAAATTTGAAATGTTAATATAATGATAGTTGAACAGTTGTTCAATTGTAATAGTCAAGGAGGACAGTAATGGATAACAAAAAAGCACAATGCTGCGAAGAATATTTGGTTCATAAAGAGGTCGTGGATTCAAAAAAGAACACTATACCCGATGAGGAGACGCTTTGCGAAGTTGCCGAATTGTTTAAGGTGTTTGGGGATAGCACAAGGACGCTTATCCTTGCCGCCCTTTTTGAATCGGAAATGTGCGTTTGCGACATAGCTAGCCTACTTAATATGAGTATGTCGGCTATTTCTCACCAATTGCGCATCTTGCGGCAAACAAAAATCGTTAAATCAAGGCGTAGCGGCAAAGAGGTATTCTACTCTCTTGCCGACAAGCATATAGAAATGATCTACAAAATGGCTTATGAACACATAACCGAAGGAATCGGAGGTAATATATGAAAAAAGTTTTAACGTTACAAAATTTAGACTGCGCCAACTGCGCGGCAAAATTAGAAAGAGCCGTTGCCAAAATTGACGGCGTAAAAGAGGTTACTATTAGTTTTATGGCGCAAAAAATGGTTTTGGATATAGCTGAAGAAAACTACTCCGCTGTAGCCGAAAATATTCAGAAAGCTGCCAAAAAAGCTATGCCGGGTTGCAAAATAATAGGATTTTGATATGGATAAAAATAAATATAAGTTAATTAGAATAATAATTACTGCGTTTCTGTTACTGGTAGCCATATACGTATATCATACCTTCGCTTTCCAAGACCTTATATTTTATATAATGTTCGGGATAGTGTATTTGCTTATCGGCTATGATATTCTTATCCGCGCCGTAAAAAATATCCTACACGGCAAGGTTTTCGACGAAAACTTCCTTATGACGATAGCCACTATAGGCGCCTTTGTCATTGGAGAATTCCCCGAAGCGGTTGCCGTAATGCTCTTTTACCAGACGGGAGAGTTTTTTCAGGATTACGCGGTGGACAAGTCGCGCAGTTCTATAGCCAACCTTATGGACATTCGCCCCGACAAGGCGGTAATACAAAATAACGGTGTTGAAACGGTAGTCAGCCCTGAAGAAGTAAAAATCGGAGATATCCTTATAATAAGAGCGGGAGAAAAAATCCCTGTTGACGGTATTATTATTGAGGGAGAAACCAATGTCGATATGGTAAGTCTAACGGGAGAGAGCCTGCCCAGGTTCTTAACTAAAGGGGAAAACGTCCTAAGCGGTAGTATTAATCTAAGCGGTGTTATAAAAATCCGCGCCGAAAAAATATTCTACGAATCCACCGTTTCTAAAATTCTTGATATGGTGCAAAGCGTTTCGGGCAAAAAAGCCAAAGTCGAAAACTTTGTTACCAAGTTTGCCAAATACTACACTCCCATAGTGGTTGTCTTGGCTACCCTGCTTGCTTTCATTCCCCCGATATTTGACGGGATGTGGCACAAATGGGTTTTCCGCGCGTTGTCGTTTTTGGTTGTCAGCTGTCCCTGCGCGTTGGTTATCAGTATACCTTTAGGCTTTTTTACAGGTATCGGCGGCGCCTCAAAGCAAGGTATTCTTATTAAGGGCGGCAACTATCTGGAGCTATTGGACAAAGCCAATATTTTCGTCTTTGACAAAACGGGGACTTTGACCAAAGGAGAGTTTTCTGTTCAGGAGATTTTGCCCGAAAATAAAAAGGAAGAAATTTTGCGCCTTGCTTCCATTGCCGAACAAGGCTCCCTCCACCCTATTGCAAAAAGCATAGTGAAATATTTTGGCAAAGAAATCCCTTCCGATTATGAAATAACCGAATTATCCGGCAAGGGTGTTATTGCCAAAAAGGATGGAGAAATTATCCTCTGCGGCAATGAAAAACTGATGTTGGAAAACAATATAGAATATACCTATCACAAAGGCGCGGGCACCAAGCTTTATATTGCCAGAAATAAGGAATTTTTGGGCAGTATCCTAATAGGCGACGCCATAAAAGAGGACGCTGCGCAAACTATAGCTAAGCTAAAAGAGCAAAATATTACCGCTATTATGCTTACCGGCGACAATAAGGACATAGCCGAAAGCGTAGCAAACGCGGTTGGTATAGAAAAATACCATTACGAACTTTTGCCTCAAGACAAAGTAGTTAAAATCGAAGAATTGATAAAAAACAAAAAGGAAAACGACGTTATTGCCTTTGTCGGTGACGGAATAAACGATGCCCCTGCCCTCATGCTCTCCGATATCGGCATATCCATGGGCGGTATTGGTAGCGACAGCGCAATTGAGGCTTCCGACGTTGTGCTTATGCGCGACAAACTATGCAGTATCTTAGACGGCAAAAAAACGGCAAGAAAAACGGTAAGGATAGTAAAACAGAACATAATATTTGCTTTAGCAGTCAAATTCTCTGTTCTGATTCTCTCTGCCTTGGGCATAACAAGCATGTGGTGGGCGGTTTTTGCCGACGTTGGAGTATCCTTTATCGCAATACTAAACTCAATGAGAGCAATCCGCGCCAAATTTTCCAAAAACACTCCCTAACCAGTTGACAAAAACAATTTTTTTTAGGATAATAAGTAGGCAAATTGGAGAGTTGGCAGAGCGGTCGAATGCGGCGGTCTTGAAAACCGTTTTAGCGAAAGCTAACTGGGGTTCGAATCCCTAACTCTCCGCCACAGTAAGAAAGGCAGCTCTAAACGAGCTGTCTTTTTTAACTGTCAGAAATAATGTTAGGGATTCGAACGGGCGGAAAAATTGACGACACAGTGCGTCGTCATACCGCCCCGGCCTGTCGCAAACCGCAAGGTTTGGTGCGAGGGAATCCCTAACTCTCCGCCAATAAGTCCCAAATTCGAATAACCCGAGTTTGGGGCTTTTTTATATCAAAAAATAAGCCGTATAAGTCCAAAGTGGATATAAAACATTTTTTTCGTAAAGTAACTGACTCAACCCGGACAAAACTTGATATTACCTTGCCAAAAACCTAACTTTACCCGAACTCTACCAGACATTTTCCGTAATGATTTCGTACTGCCGCGCCCATTCGATTACAAACACTCCTCAATTAGTAGCCACGAAAAAGTCAGTTTGGCGGGGTATTGATGGCTATTTTTTTATTTCCTCACCTTATATAGGACCTTTTTTCTGACATACTTGCAGAAAACCAACTACTATATACGGACAAAAAATGGCACAAGTTCACGGGTAAATAATTGATTCCACAAAAAGCCTATCAAAATATTTTTGAATATGTAATCTAGTTATCCTCTAGAAAATCCCAAAACTAACTATATAAAACTACAAATTCCCACTAGTTTATCTATGGTTTGATAAACTATATGGATAGGCGGTTTTGATAGCATAAAAACCCCCTCACTTATAAAGGAGTTTTTCGGGGCAAAGTACACGGTCTAAATAAAAATATTTTTATAATTTTGGAAATTGTCCCGAATATGGGACACAAAATGTTTAAAATTACGAATGTGGCAAAGAGAAAAATGCAGAGAGAAAGCGAAATAACAATTCTTGTTTGCCGAGGGCGAGAGGAAAAAGGCGAATCGCCAAGCGGGTTAGCGGCGAACGCCTTTCCGCTCGGCTCAAGATGTTTTCGCGCTACTGCGTTTTTGCAGTCCGTTTTTTATTTATGTTTTCGGCACAACAAAAAAGACCGATTTGTTTTAATCAGTCTTTCAGTTTGGTTTATTCAGTTTATTTGTGGCGTGTGCTTGTCTGCGGAGTCGCGAAGCGACGACGCACTTGTTCAAGACAAGCACACGCCGTGGTGCCAAAGTAGAAAACATTGTTTTTTCTATTTGCTTTTAAAGTAAATGGATGTTATAATAAATGTTATAAAAAAACAAGGTGCTAAAATGGATTTTTCAAAAAAAATTATTTCTGTAAGAGAGTCACTAAATTTAAGTCAAGAACGATTTGCAAAAGAGCTTGGTGTATCGTTTGCGACTGTAAACCGTTGGGAAAAAGGTCATTTTGAACCTAGTTATTTGGCTCAAGTTAGATTTGAGGCTTATTGTAAGTCTAAGGGTATAGCATTAGGAGATTATAAATGAATTCTATAGAATTATTTGCTGGTGCTGGAGGACTTGCATTAGGATTAGAACAGGCAGGATTTAATCATCTTGGACTTGTTGAATTTGATAAAAGTGCCGCTAATACATTATCGTTAAATCGACCTGATTGGAATATTCTATGTGAAGACATAGCAGTTACTTTGCAACGAGATTTAGAAAAAGTATTTAACGTTACAAAGGGTGAACTTGATTTGTTGTCAGGTGGCGCACCTTGTCAATCCTTTAGTTATGCAGGAAAACGTTTAGGTTTGCAAGATGTCCGTGGCACAATGTTTTATCACTACGCTACATTCCTACAAAAACTGCAACCAAAAATGTTTTTGTTTGAGAATGTAAAGGGATTGCTTACTCACGATGAAGGAAAAACATATCAAACGATATTGAATATCTTTGAGGAACAAGGGTATGTCACTAAGCACCAGGTCTTAAATGCGTGGGATTATGGTGTTCCTCAGAAACGCGAGCGCCTTATTACTATCGGTATAAGAAACAATTTAGTGGAAAAATGCTCTTTTGAATTTCCTCAAAAACATTTGTATAAACCGACAATGAGAGATGTAAAACTCGATACAAATCCTGCAAAATCCGAATGTGATAAATATTCCGCATATAAGGAGAGCGTTTTTGCTTTAGTTCCGTCTGGTGGCTATTGGCGAGATATTGACCCCGACATTGCAAAGGAATATATGAAGACGTGTTGGTATATGGGTGGTGGTAGAACTGGCATTCTTCGTAGAATAGGTCTTGACGAACCATCCTTGACCGTTTTAACGAGTCCAGGTATGAAACAAACTGACAGATGTCATCCAATCGAAGTACGTCCATTTTCATATCGGGAAAATGCGCGTATTCAAACATTTCCCGACGATTGGGAGTTCTGTGGAAAATTGTCGGAAAAATACAAACAAGTAGGAAATGCCGTGCCGGTCAATTTAGCAAAAGAAATAGGTCTTGAAATCAAAAAAACATTGGAGGAAATCAACAATGCCAAATGATTATTGTATTACATTCATAAATCAAGAGGATTTTGAAAATCACGTCGCTCAAACTATAAAATCATATAATGAAACCCTAAAGTCAATCGACCTAGCAAAGTTTAATAGTAATATTATTGACCCAATAAAGCTAACATTTGACAAAGCTTTGTTTAGAAAGTCTATGGAGGAAATTATTGAATTAGAAATACATAGACAACGTGATAAATCCAACACTAATGCTATTGGTTACTTTCACCAGTATATGTTTAAATATGTTGCCAATTGCGAAGTACCTATTCACGGATTTGATGTTATTTATACGCAAACAGACGGCACAAAAGTTTATGTTGAAATGAAGAATAAACATAATACTATGAATTCATCTTCGGCGCAGAAAACCTATATAGGTATGCAAAATCAGATTCTTAATCACCCAAATGATTTGTGCTTTCTTGTGGAAACAATTGCAAAACGTTCTCAAAACACTACTTGGAAATGCTCCGTAAATAATCAATCTGTATCTCACGAGAGAATACGTCGTGTTTCTATGGATAAATTTTATGAATATGTCACAGGAATTTCAGATTCATTTTATCAGATATGTAAACAATTACCAATGACAATAGAAAAATTAATAAAAACAGATATGGTTGAAACCGTAGAAAAAGATACAGTTATAGATGAGTTAAAAGAAAGAAATCCTGATTTATTAAAAGCAATTTATATTCTTGCATTTGAATCATATAATGGTTTTTAAATTTGATCAAATGCGAGGCTATTAATAAATAGTAATTAAAACAACAATTATTAATTTTATGAGGAGAATTGTATATGGAAATGGCTTTAAGCTTAAAAAATCAAAGCATAGAAACATCTGGGTTGCCAAAAGATTTTAGGGAAGCATTAAGTGAATACGTATGGAACGGATTTGAAGCCAATGCAACTGAAGTAAAAATTTCTTTTGTATCCAATATAACAGGTGAAGGTGTTGATTCAATATGTGTAGAAGATAATGGCGAAGGAATAAACTATAAAACTTTGGCTGATACATTTGGTTCCTTCCTAGTATCGCAAAAAAATTCCTTTGTAATAAAGGAAAAAAGAAAATCTAATAAGGGCAAAGGTCGCTTTGCATATAACTTATTTGCAGGTTTGGCAAAATGGGATACTAGTTATAATGACGAAGGTGTTATAAAAGAATTCACTATTACCTCGGCAAGCTCAACCAAACAAAATATTTCCTATGATGAACCTAAGAAATCAGGAATGACTTCGACTGGCACAAAAGTAACTTTTCATAATATTATTGGAATTACTTCAAATCAGTTAGAGTTTAACGAAATTGAGGGATATTTTTTGTTAGAGTTTTCTTGGTTTCTATATCTACACAAAAAACAAAACTACAAACTTATTGTCAATGGGTGTGAATTGGATTATCATAAACACATCAATACTCATTTGAGCCAAAGTAGGAATTGTATAATAAGCAATAAAAAATTCGAAATTAATCTTATAGTTTGGAACAATAAAATTAAAGAAAAATTCTGTTGCTATTTTTTGAATGAACAAGGTGGATTATGTAATAGTTATACCACAACATTCAATAGAAATACTGTGGATTTTAATCATAGCGTTTTCATATGCTCTGACTTCTTTAGTGGCTATAACGATATAAGTTTTGATGAAAACAGCCAGCTGGAAATTGGCAAAGACGATAACTATTATTTTGTCATTAGGGAATTGAAAAAAGAGGTTCAAAAATTGGTTGGTCAGCAGTTATCCGTATTTATGGCAGAAAAAGCTGATGAAGAGATTGAAAAAATGATAATGGTAAGGAAAACTTTCCCCATATTTTCTGATGACCCATATGGACAACTTAGAAAGCGAGATTTAATTAGAGTTACAAAAGAAATTTATTGCACGGAACCTAAAATATTTTACAAACTATCTGATGTGCAAGAGAAATCCCTATTGGCATTTTTAAATTTACTCCTTTCTTCAGAAGAAAGAGAAAATCTCTTATCTATAATAGAACAAGTGGTTACTTTATCAACTGAACAACGCAGTAAATTTGCCGATTTATTGAAAAAAACTAAATTAGAAAATATACTTGACACTATTTGTTTTGTTGAAAATCGTTATAAAATAATAGAAATATTAAAAACTATTATATTTGACTTAGATAATTTTGCTAATGAACGTAACCATATACAAAAAATTGTAGAACAGCATTATTGGCTCTTCGGCGAACAGTATAATCTAGTGTGTGCTGATGTACCTATGCATAAAGCATTGGAATCATATAAAAATATTTTGTATGGAGTTAATAAGCCAGAAGAAGGTTTGTGTCCTGATGAAGAGGAAAATCGTAGAATGGACATTTTTTTGTCTGGTTCTCGAAAAGTTGAAAATCATTTTGGTCATTATCAAGAAGAGAATTTAGTCATAGAACTAAAAGCGCCAAAGGTTCCTCTTTCTATCAAAGTAACTCGCCAAATTGAAGATTATATGCGATTCATTTGTCGTCAGCCACAATTTAAAAGTATACAAAGAAGATGGAAATTTATTGCTGTTTGCAAAGAAGTAGATGATGAAGTTAAAGCACTATATAAGGCCTTTGAGCATTTGGGTAAGCCTGGATTAATATGTCTTGTGGATGACTTTGAAGTATATGCTATTTGTTGGGATGACATATTTACAAGTTTTAAAATTAAGCATGACTTTATTCTAGATAAATTAAAATTTGATAGAGAAACTCTTTCTCAAGAACTCTTAGGTGTTGAACAAAACCGTGAAAGTGTAAATCTTTTAACTTCAATAGCGATAGCAAAATAGAGTGGTTAGTGAAGTAAAATAGTTAAATATTTCAATAGAAAATATAGCAGATTCATACATAAGTGTAAAAATATTTGTTTTTTATATTCGAATTTCGCACCAACCTTTCCGCCATTTTATAAAAGGGAGCCCTAAATGGGTTCCCTTTTGTATAAATAATGTAAACTGTTAGGGATTCTAACCCCGCTAGGGGCGTGAAAGGAAATAAGGCCTTGCCTATATATCGTAAGGGGCTAAGGAAAACTACGTCCTTAGCCCCCTCAGGGCACGGGACACCCTGTAAATTTGTCCCCAAAGTTGTCTGGACTGTTTTTTATTTATGTAACAAATAATTCGCAAATTCTGATACTAAGCGTTCTTGCAATCTTAAATAAAGCTATAGTTCCGATATTATCATCATGCGCAAAAATTTTATTAAGTGTACTAATGCTTATTTTGCATAGCTTACAAAATCTGTTTTTGCTCAACTTGTTTTCTATCATGTAATTGTCGATTAGTTCCGTTTTGAATATTGGTGACATAGGTTTTCCTCCTTTTTACTAAAATTATTATAACTGTTTTCAGTATTGTAGTCAACAATATTTCAGTATTTATATTCTAACTTTATTCAGTATACAAAGGTTTGAAATCTTTTATAATAGTTAATAGTTATTAAGTAAATGATCTATAATGGAGTGCATTATGAATAGTGTAGTAGCTAAGATTGATAAATTAAGGAAACAACGCGGTTGGACTGTTTACAAACTTTCGGTGGAATCTGGTATATCTCAACAAGCAATTCATAAATGGAACGGCGGAGATACCTACCCGTCTATTCCTAATTTACAACAAATATGCGATGCTTTTGGCATGACATTAGGCGAATTCTTTACAGACGGCGATTTGGTCGAATTGACACCAGAATTAAAAAATTTAATAGATGATTGGCGTACTTTAGCTGCTGAAGATAGAAAAACTATTAATGATTTGATTAAAAAACTTAAATAATTGTGATATTGAAGAATTTAACTAATGGAGATTTAAGACAAATGACATTGCTCTTCAATTAATGTCAACAGTCAGAGACAGCCATTTGGCTATCTCTTTTAGCTTTATGATAAGCTAGTTAGGGATTCTAACCCTACCGTCTAACACCGCTTTAGTCATCATAACTTTTGAATTAAGCAGAATTTATATTGAAATAAAGGTTTTTATGGGATATAATTATATAACAAGTTTAGAAATAAACTGATAGACGAAAACGTAATGAAAATTATTAACGACAAAAGAAGCAAGGAAAAACAAGGTTAACAGCTTATTGATAATTAAGGGAGCTAAATATTTTAGCTCTCTTTTGTTTTGATTATTCTTTGTTTTTGCCATTATGTAGTCTTCGTTGTCGGCGTTTTCTGCCTTTTTGCGGTCAAAAAGCTATATAGCGGAAAATTTTTTCCCAACATATGAATTTTAGTTGACATCTTTTTATCGCTAGGAATATAATGAGGTAAAAGCAAAGGTGCTGAGGCGTTAGCCTACGGCACTTTTTGTTTTATACAGGTATTTTTATACCAAACATAAATATTATAAAGCAATATAAATAAACACAAAGGCGTGTATTTTTCATAATACGCGCCTTTTATGTTATAAACGACATAACAAAATAAACCAATAATTTAATTCAGGAGGAAATTAATATGGACTTTACAATGATAGTTGACACTCTATGGGTTGTTGTCGCCGCCCTGCTGGTCTTCTTTATGAACCTTGGCTTCGCGTCGGTAGAAGCGGGCTTTGCCAGGTCAAAAAACACCGTCAATATACTATCCAAAAACTTTATAGTTTTTGCGGTCTCTTCTCTCGGCTTTATGCTTCTCGGCTGGGGTTTGATGTTCGGCGGAGATAATCCCTTTATCGGAACATCCAATCTTTTTATTTTGGGCGGGGATCATTCTTTTTATGATAATACCCTTACGTCAAGCGTGCCGTTCTGGGGAAAATTCTTCTTCCAGCTTGTTTTCTGCGGTACCGCGGCAACTATAGTATCCGGAGCGGTTGCGGAGCGTATAAAATACCTATCCTTTATACTGTTTTCTTTCATACTGACCCTAGTTATCTACCCCATTGTAGGCCATTGGATTTGGGGCGGAGGTTGGCTTGCAAAGTTAGGCTTTATGGATTTTGCGGGTGACACCGTAGTTCACTCTGTCGGAGGTTGGGCAGCGCTTGCGGGAGCAATAATACTTGGGCCGCGTTACGGCAAATACGATAAAAAAGGAAAACCTAAGGCAATCCCCGGTCACAGTATGTCTTTGGCTGTAATAGGACTTTTTGTACTTTGGCTTGGCTGGTTCGGCTTTAACCCCGGCTCTACCATGAGCTTCCAAAACCCAAGTGACGTTGTACACATTATTGTTACCACCAACACCGGAGCTATTGCCGCCATTATTACTTCTACCGTAGCGTCTTGGATATTCATCGGCAAACCCGACTTAGGTATGACTATCAACGGATGCTTGGCAGGACTAGTTGCGGTAACAGGCGGATGCGCGTATTTTAGCGTAGGAAGTTCTCTTATTGTAGGCGCAATCGCAGGAATAATCGTTGTATTCGCAGTTGTTCTCTTTGATAAATTTAAGGTTGACGACCCGGTCGGCGCTACCTCTGTTCACTTAGTATGCGGCGTATTTGGAACAATCTGTGTGGGATTATTCGCCCAGGAAGGAGTAACCAGCCTTTCCACAACCAACGGCTTATTCTTCGGCGGCGGCTTCAGACTCCTCGGAGTGGAAACGCTTGGAGTGCTAGCAGTAGGAGCATTCGTATTCGGAACATCCGCTCTTGTCTGGTTTGGTCTTAAAAAGACAATCGGTATTCGCGTAAGTCTTAATGAAGAGCTACACGGTCTTGATATAGGCGAACACGGAAACGCCGCATATCCTGATTTTGCCCTTGCTGTTCCCACAATAACCGCAGCTGAGCCAAACGGAGAAGCAACGTTGGCAACCGATCAGGTACCTGCTCAGCCAGTCCCCATGGAAACTGCTATTCCCGTTGTAAAACGCGTGAAAAACGGTGCAAAGATGACAAAGATTACTGTCATCACCAATCAGGACAAATTTGCAGAGCTGCAAACTGCGCTTGACAAAATCGGCATAACCGGCTTAACCGTTACTAACGTACTTGGATACGGCATACAAAAAGGGCATACCGAATATTATCGCGGGGCCCCTGTAAAATCAAGACTGCTACCAAAAATTCAAGTTGATATCGTAGTAAGTAAAATACCCACCGACGCCGCAATCGACGCTATTAAAAAGGCGCTATACACAGGCAACATGGGCGACGGCAAAATCTTCGTTTACGACGTAGAAAACGTCATAAGAATTAGAACAGGCGACACAGGCTACGACGCTTTACAAGACGAATAAGCCATTCCAAAAAGCTGTATAACATCATTACAAAAATCGGTCTAAAATTTAGACCGATTTTTTTTCTGTAAAATAAAAAGTGGAGAACCCAACTCTCCACCTATACGCTAAACGTTTATTGAAATTATCAATGACTTTAGTATATTTTAATACTTCTCTATTCTTCTTTGTTTTCTCAAGTCGTGACGGCGAATACCACCCTGCCATTCTTCCTTTTCTTCATCGGTTTCCGGAACAAGCTTGGGCACAAGAACGGGTTTTTCATTTTCATCTAAGGCTACAAGCACAACATATGCGCGGTTAATGAGCATTTTTTCGCCATTTAGTCTTTCCACAAAGGTATCCACGCGGACTTCCATAGAAGTTTTGCCGGTATAGGTCATACAGCCATAAAGTACGACCGTATCATTTATATAAGCGGGCGCCTTAAACTGAAGATTGTCTATGGATACCGTCGTGACGTTCCTGCCAGAATGACGACGGGCAACGACTGCCGCAACCACGTCTATCCACTCAACCAGTTTTCCCCCGAACAAGCGGTTAAAACCGTTAAGCTGTTCGAACAAAACTATTTGTACATGCTCGGCTTTTGATTCGGAAACCCGTTTCGTCTCAATTTTCAATTCTTCCATTTTGACAGCTCCATAAAGTATTGTTTACTATTTTTATTATATCATGCTCTATTTATTAGCACAATATTTTTCTGTGAGACATTATTTTAAGGCAAATTATAGGTTATCTTAGCTTATTCTATTTGCGGTGAAGGTTCTTCATTAGTTTTTAGAATATCGTTAATTTCGGCATGATGGTTAATTTCGTCCAGTAAAAATATGTTGTTGTTATTTTTTGCGTAATCGCAGATGTCTTTTAGGTTAGTAAGTTCTTTTTCGGTAATCACGTTGTCGTGATAGTTATTAACAGCCGCCCTAATTTTTAGAACGCGCACGTAATCGGCGTGTTTTTTCTCGTTCAAGTCATAGAAAAACAGCGGAATAATCATAATTACGCTACAAATAAACGACAAAAGAGTCTGGTACTTGTATGCGTTATTTCTTAATGCGTCATTTTTTAAGGCTTCCGAAATATCGTCGGAAAAGCCAATGCCGGCAAACGCCAAAAACGCGGGAGCCAGCATACCTGTAAATATGCCAAGAGACGTAATAATGGCGACCGAATAGTTTTGCCAGAAGCCTTCCAGCCTTTTGCCCGTTTTCCATTGCTGATAGTCCAGAATATCGGAAACCATAATGGTCGATATGTAATAAAAACCGCCGAAAATATTTTGAAACAGCAAAGCAACCAGTATCAATATGGGATTTTTATGGACAAAAAATTGGAACAGAACCAGTACCGCAAAGCCGATATTGGAATACAATAACACCTTCTTTTTCCCGAATTTTTTTATAAGAAATGGCCCCAACAGCATACCTATTACCAGCATATTCATTAGTATAGTGGAGCAGAAAACTCCCACAATTGCTCTTGCGCTTTCGGTAACAAAACTATACTGTGTAATCCAAGTTGTTATATTGCTCAATATTCTTACGTTATACAATAAGTTTATAAAGGTAATTATCCAAAAATATTTATTCTTCGACAGCTCCTTAACCCCTTGAAAGAACCTGACTTTGGCAACGTATTTTTTGTTGACAACCACCCTTTCCTGTGTGCCTTTAATAACAAAGTAGGACAACAACAACGCTCCCGCTCCGCAGAAAGGGAAAACCCATCTATACAGTTCGATAGAATTCCAGCCCCCTAAGTATGAAAAGGTTTGCGCCGCGATAATAGGAATAATTATGTTTACTATTGACCCGGGAAGATTGCTTATAAGATTTTTTACCGCGCCTATATTTGCGCGTTCCTGCGCTACTGTAGAAATAGTCTGCTCCACTCCCGCAAGCGCCTGAGTAAGCAACGTGGAAAACGCGGTGCCGAATTGAAGCAAAATGTACATTATGAGCACGGCAAGACTGACGGTAACTTTTGAGGACGCCAAAACTCCCATAACGGGCATTGCCGGCAGAGAGACCGAAAACAAAGAAACCGCGTTCCAACCTTTAGGGATATAAGGAATAAGGCAAAAGCATACTGCCGAAAATAAAGTCGCCCAAAAGATAAACGGTTTGAATTTGCCTTTTTTTGAATTGCTGTTATCGATAATAAGAGAAAGAATGGGAGATCTGATAAGAATAATTACCGCCGATACGATACCTAACAGCCACACAAGCCCCGTTGACACTTTGAAATAGGAAATCATCATATGGGTAGCGGTGGCAAGCGTCGTCCATTGCATAAGAACGTTGATAAGAGAAAGGCAGCCGCTGCCTAGCGAAAACGATAAAGTTTCTTTATAAGTTACGTCGTAACCCGCGGGAGGAGAAATCCAATAAGTTTTGAACTTATTAACTATACTTGCGATTTGCTCTTTAAGCTTTACTTTCGACATGCATCTCCCTTGAAGCTTTTCTTTGCGAAAATTTCCAAAAACGCTACACCAAATGCATCAAGATTATAACACGACGGTAAGGAAAAGTAAATATTGACTTTATTCTCCGTAGAAGATTGATTTAACACCAATAACTGTCTAATCCTCTCTTCTACATTTAGGATATTCTAGAAGAATTTTTGGACACAATAATAAATCCCAGTGGTCTTTTGTTATTTTAATTTCAGCATATTTATTAACACATAGGTATATATCTTCTTTTTCGATTTTTATGTCTTTATTCACTTGTCTTATCTTATTTGGGGAAATAAACAAAATTGCTGATATATTATTACAATTATTTTTACAGTAATTAAATATGCCAGACGGCACCGTGCTACCATTTTGTTTTTTTACTTCTATCCCATCTTTATAAGGCATATCTGCCCAAGAGCCATCCAAATAAAATTGTCTTCTAATATTACTACCATTGTCCCATAAGAGTTTCCATAGTGTATCCTCATATAAATAATCAAAATAGTAATCCTTGCTTAACTCACTTATATCAACAGTTATTGCAACAATCCGCGCCAGCTCTTGGTTAAAATTAATATTCTTCTTGTGTCGCTCATATTGTTTATTCTTACTATCTAAGCTATTTGCTAGTCTTTGATGAGCAAAATGCATCAATGCTTGTTCAATTTCATTAGGTATTACTGGTAATATGGCAGCAACATTTTTTTTATAATGAGGCTCTTGAATAGTTAGCCCATCACTGCTTTTCCCTTTCTTAGCTACAGTACATTCTATGTACAATTTATTTTCTATTTCAATATCAGGCATATTTGGGAACTTGTCGCCATCAAGTCTATTGATTACGTTATGCAAATTAGTTTTACAAAAGTCCAAAACTAAATCCTCAAATAATCTTGTAATATCTTTTACTTGTTCACACATTTTATTTCTCCCTTTCTCTATCTAATAGTAAACACTATTTTATAATTTAGTATAATCATATTATATCAAGTAAAATGCAAAAAGATAATACAATATAACAATAAATTTCATATAAAGGTGTAATATACAAGTATTAGAATAGACAGCTGAATGGCTGTCTTTTCTAGTTAAAGTTTGTGAAATTTACTTAAATGAAATTCTGCGTTTTTGTAATACTTGTTTAATTGCAATAATTATTCTTTCTACCTTATGTTTTTTGACTTAAATTTACGCCCAAATAAGCCAGATTAGGACGTAGCCGACGGTGACGGCGGCAAGGGTGAAAGGAACGCTGATTTTCATAAAGTCAAGGGCTTTTACTTCGTGGCCGTTTTTGCGCAAAATTCCTAGAGCGGTTATGTTGGCGGATGCGCCTATGGGAGTGAGATTGCCGCCTAGTGTTGCGCTCGAAAGCAAACCAAAGTACAAAATAATGGGATTTATGCCCATAATTGCCGCTATACCCTGTGTTACGGGCAACATGGTGGCAACGTATGGTATATTGTCAATAAACGCCGAAAGCAGTACCGACGCCCACACCAAAATAGTATAAATGACGAAGACGTTATTATTGCTGACCTTTACAAAAAAGTTGCTTATTTTATCAATAACGCCAGCTTCGGAAATACCCGCTATTACGATAAACAGACCGCCAAGGAGCGCAAGCGTAAAGAAGTCTATATCTTTTATGGAATCTTTGATTACGGCAATTTTTTTTGACCTAATAACTGCGTAAATCAGTCCGATAACAAACAACCCTACGCATATAGTACCATTGGTTATATCTTTCGTACCTATACGGAGTTTGTAGGGTATAAAAGACGCCACAATCAAAAGTACTATCATACCGCCAAGAAGTATTGTGGGAACGTAATCCTTTACTTCGGTTTTTTCTTCTATGGAAATTTTTTGGTTGTCCTTGCGGAAAATCCAAACCAGCACTAATGTGGCTATTATAGCGCTTATCTGCACAACCCAGAACAATCCCATTTTGCCACGGAAAACAAAGAAGTCTAAAAAATTCAGTCCGGCATATCCGCCAAGAAGAATAGAAGTGGTATCCCCAACTAATGTCGCCGCGCCCTGAAGGTTGGAAGAAATGGCAATGGCTATTATACTTTTTACCGGAGAAATGTTAAGCTTTTTACAAATTGTTATGGCTACAGGGGCTACCATAAGCACCGTTGCCACGTTGTCTACAAACGCCGAAATCAGCCCCGAAAAAAGGGAAAGTGAAATAATCGCCCAGCGCACGTCGGGCATCTTTTTTATTATCAGATCGGCAAGGAGGGACGGCATCTTTGAGGCAATAAAAAGGGACACTATACCCATTGTTCCTCCTATCATCATAAGCACGTTCCAGTCCACCGATGGCAAAAGCTTTTGCATCGGCAATATTCCCGTTGCCACGAATATAACAGCCGAACCCAAAGCAATATATGCGCGGTATTTTGGGAATATCAATAACAGCGCATAAGTAACGACAAAAAGAATAATAGCCAGAATCATTTCCCCACCTCATCAAAATTACTTTTTTCAGTATAGCATACAATACGGATTAATCAATATTATATTAAATTCGGAACTAAAAAATTTTTATCAACTATTATTCTGCTTTCATCAAACGTCAAAACGTACTCTTGAACCAAAAAAGGAGCCGTTTTCGGCTCCCTTCTTATTTGTGTTAACATCGTTATTTTTCGTTATTTATTGGATAATAAATATTTGCCCAAGTGCTCCAACCGGTTGCGTTCTTGTAAGCATCAAGGGAATTTTCGGGTACATAAATTATTAAATTATAGACGCTGCCAAACGGGTTTGGGTTGGCGGCATAGAGCGCAGGCGGAACTTCGGCTTCTATCGTTATAGAAGTAAGACTCATGCAATATAAAGCCGAATATCCTATATACGTCACAATAGAAGGCACTACTAAGCTTATTATGGGACAACGGTAAAATGCCCACGATTCTATGCGTGTAACAGTGCTTGGAATAGTAACTGATGCAAGCGACGTGCAGTCATAAAATAAATATCCGTCTATTTTTTCCACACCTTCGGGAATATTTACTGACGTTAATTTTGAACAGCTACTAAATACGTTAGATTCTATTATTCGAACTCCCGTGCCGATAACCACTGTTTCCAGCATAGAGCAGCCTGCAAATGCATAGTTCCCTATTTTCGTTATGCCGTTACCGATAGTGACTTGAGTTATTAAGCTGTTGCCTGCAAATGCGCTATACCTTATTTCCGTTACCGGCTGACCGTTGTAAATTGACGGAATAAATACAACAGCGGAAGTGCCGTTATATCCTGATACCCGATAATTTGAAGTACCCCATATAAGTTCATAAGCAAGACCTTCGGTTGCCGGACCGCCGGGTTGTTCTTCCAGCCACTTAGCGTACAGAGTCAATTTATTTTTGGAAAAATACGGAAAAGCTACTGGTTCTCCGACAAACTCCGGATTATTATACCATCCGCCAAAATAGTAATTCTCTTTTTCGGCAAAAGGTTTGCTTACGACGTTAATTCCGTCTAAGGATTCAATAAAAGTTCCGCCGTCGGTTTCAAAATTATAGGTCCTGACCACTCCGTCCGTTCCCCTACCCTGCTTGCGGTATTCGGGCAAAACTGCTATTACAAGTTCGGGATATTTATCTAGTATTCTTGTCCAGGCAACACCGATTATTTGATTGTCCCTTTCTGCCACCACTCCGAAATCGCCATTATTCTTTCCAAAGTCCTTTATATAGACGTAAATTTCGGGCAAGTAAATAATGTCTTTTGAGGGCTTTTCCTCACCACTAGCTATATATATGGATTGATAAAGAAATTCCTCCAGACAATAATAGTCGGATTCTTTCATTTTCCGAATTCTAGGCATAACTAATCTTGAAAACCGTCGTTATAAATATGCGGTTGATTGGTTAGGAAGAAAGATGAGGAGTTTATTTTATAGATATTGCTCCCGTCGGTTTCTTTGTGTTCAGGATTGGTAAAATGCAGTTCGCTAATACCTTCAATGGCTATTCCCAATACGCTAACCGCCGTCAGATTAATTTTGATTTTGGAAAAATAGTTTATGGTGCCGAACTTGAAAAAGTCGCTGTCGCAACGGACGATTAAATTAATAATAACGTCCTTATTGTGACTTTCTTCGTTAAAGAGAAGAAAACCATTGGTGTGCTTTGCCGACTTTGGTGTTATGAAAAAATATTCCTTATCGTCACGCTTAAAGCGGATACGGTTAAAAATAAGTCTGCCTAACAGCTTGCCTTCGGCTACTTCGTAAGGAATGCGTAAAGTTAAGTAGTTAAAAGCGCCGGGATTTTCTAAAATTTCTTTTTCGGGTATCCCTTCTTCTATCATATGATACTCAAATGAGCCTTTTTCTATATATTTCCCAATATATCTTGTGGACTCTTTGTAAATGGAAAGTTTGTTCTTAAATTCGGCAATGGAGTAATTAGCCGAAGAATACTGCATATTGCGGAACAACTCCGCCCTTTTGTTGGCGTCTTCGTTGGACAGCCTTACCGTGCGGTTATGGCTAAAAATCAGTAAGCTAAAAGCGCTTGTGGAAATAAGGGAAAGTAGCGCAACGAATAACGTTGCCACCCTTATGCCGATTACGTCGTAGAGTATGGCAAGTTCTTTCCCGTAATAAAGGAAAAGCATAATAACCGTAACAATAACGGCAAGGGTCACACCGGCAAATAGGATATAGAAGATTTTTTTACGGTTATACATTTATATGACTTTCCTTTTTTCTTCTATTATACTATCTTATTTGCCGGATTACAACCCTTTATCTCCCCCTTATAAAGACAGATACCTTTCTCCGGTGTCGGCAAGTAAAACTACTATTGTTTTGCCTTTGTTTTCTTCCCTTTTAGCTAGCTCAGCAGCCGCCCAGAGCGCGGCACCCGAAGATATGCCCACTAGTACGCCGTCGGTTTTGCCCAACTGCTTAGCGGTGTCGAAGGCAACTTCGTTTTCCACCGTTATTATTTCGTCATAGATATTGGTGTTTAGTACCTTAGGAACAAAGCCTGCGCCTATACCTTGGATTTTGTGCGGTCCAGCTACCCCTTTTGATAGTACCGGGGAAGAGAACGGCTCAACGGCTACAACCTCTATAGACGGATTGCGGGACTTCAGATACTCCCCTGCTCCGGTAATTGTGCCGCCTGTTCCTACGCCGGCTACAAAAATATCAACCTTGCCGTCGGTATCTTCCCAAATTTCTGGCCCTGTTGTCACACGGTGAATTTCGGGATTGGCGGGGTTATCAAACTGTCCGGGAATAAAACTGCTGGGGACTTCTTTAGCAAGCTCATTGGCTTTTTCTATTGCTCCCCTCATGCCTTTTGTTCCTTCGGTTAGGACTATTTCGGCGCCGTAGGCTTTCATAAGGTTGCGGCGTTCCACCGACATAGTTTCGGGCATAGTTATAATTAGCTTGTACCCTCTTGCGGCGGCAACCGAAGCTAGTCCGATGCCTGTATTTCCGCTGGTAGGTTCAATAATAACGGTATCCTTTTTCAATAAACCTTTGGCTTCGGCGTCGTCAATCATAGCCTTGGCTATTCTGTCCTTTACGCTTCCCGACGGGTTAAAATACTCTAACTTTACCAGTACTTTTGCCCCTAAGTTATTTAGTTTTTCGAAATTTGATATTTCCACTATCGGTGTTTTGCCGATAAGTTGATCTATCGATTTATAAATTTTTGACATAATTATCTCCTATAATTTTACTTGATAGCTTCAAAAGCTTGAGCTAAATCGGCAATAATATCATCGATATGCTCCGTTCCTACCGACAATCTTATTGTATTGGGTTTAATTCCCGAATCCAGAAGCTGTTCTCCGCTCAATTGAGAGTGGGTTGTAGATGCCGGATGAATAACCAACGACTTAACATCGGCTACGTTGGCTAAAAGTGAGAACAGTTGCAAGCTGTCAATAAACTTCTTTGCCGTGTCGGCATCGCCCTTAATCTCAAAGGTAAAGATAGAGCCCGCTCCTTTCGGGAAATACTTCTTGTACAGTCCGTTGTTGGTATGGTTACTCAGTGACGGATGATTAACTTTATTAACCAACGGATGTTTATCCAAAAACTCCACGACTTTTAATGCGTTTTCTACGTGTCTTTCTATACGAAGCGACAACGTTTCCAGTCCTTGAAGGAAAATAAAAGAATGGAAAGGGCTAACAGTCGCTCCTGTATCTCTCATTAAAGTTGTGCGGATTTTTATTATGTATGCTAGGTTCCCCACCGCTTCGGTAAAAATTACACCGTGATAGCTAGGATTAGGCTTGGACAAGCCGGGGAATTTTTCGTTTGCAGCCCAATTGAATTTGCCCGCGTCTATAATAACGCCGCCTATTGCCGTGCCGTGTCCGCCGATAAACTTTGTAGCAGAATGCACAACCACGTCTGCGCCGTGCTCAATGGGACGGAACAAATAAGGTGTGGCAAAGGTATTGTCGACAATAAGCGGTATGCCGTTTTCGTGGGCAAGACTAGCTAAAGCGTCGACGTCTACTATAGTGGAATTGGGGTTGCCTAGTGTTTCTATAAAAATTGCTTTTGTATTTTGTTTGATAGCTTTTTTGAACGCCGATAAGTCGTCTCCGTCTACGAAAGTGGTCTCAATGCCGAAGTCTTTTAAGGTGTGGGCAAAAAGATTGTAAGAGCCGCCGTAGATTTTTTTGTCGGAAATAATGTGGTCGCCCGCATGCGCTATGTTCTGAATGGCGTAAGTAATAGCCGCCGCACCCGAAGAAGTGGCAAGAGCTGCGACTCCGCCCTCTAAAGCCGCTATTCTCTGCTCAAATACGTCGGAGGTGGGGTTCATTAATCTTGTGTAAATGTTTCCGAATTCGGTAAGTCCGAATCTTCCTGCAGCCTGCGCCGAATTTTTGAAAACGTAAGAGGTGGTAGCATAAATAGGTACTGCTCTGGCATCGGTGGTAGGGTCGGGATTTTCTTGTCCTACGTGTAATTGTAAAGTTTCGAATTTATATTTAATTGTGTTAGTCATTTTTTATTTTCTCCTTTTAATTTTATTTTTTTGTTTTTTGACTGTAACGTAATTATGGAAAACTAAAAACGACAACACATTCGTCCAAACCTAAAATTGTGCCTTATTTGATATAGAAAATAATTTTGCATGCCGCCCTCCTATATTATATATATTTCCTATCGGTTAGGTATGTTATTAGTATATGCAAATACTTTTCCCTTGTCAATCATTTTTTACATAAAAAAAGAACTAATTTTTTTAGTTCCTTTTTTCCTTATATAGTATAGTCGTTGCCGATTATTGATTTGTTTTCGTCTAAAAGATCCTGCAAACTTTTGCTGTCTATAAAATCGTTAATTACCTTATTAAAATCTTTCCAAAATTTTAGGGTTATGCATTTATCTTTTCTGGGGCATAAGTTTTCTATGTCGTCAAGGCAGGCAACGGGCGCCATACTCCCTTCGGTAACGCGTAAAATAGAGCCTACGGTATATTCGGAAGGACTTTTTACTAGCTTATAGCCGCCTTGGGCTCCTCTTACCCCTTTAATAAAACCCATCTTACTTAAAATACCGGTTATTTGCTCAAGATACTTCTCCGATATTTCCTGCCGTTTGGATATATCCTTTAACCGTACGTAGTCACCGTTGCTGTGCTGAGCGATATCAAGCATTAATCTTAGCGCGTATCTTCCCTTTGTGGATATTTTCATATATCTCCTTATTCATATAGGATTACTATGATAGTATATATTATTTATATCCATTTTGTCAAACCTTATTGCACTTCGTGGTAACACCCTAAGAAAACAAAATGTGTGGTGGTAGTTTCCAGTTCAGAAAGTAAGTTCTGGACTTCTTTTTTTTCTATCTTGGCGTCAAAATCGAAGTAAAAGGAGTATTCGAAGTTGGCTTCCATTATTGGTCTGGACTCTAATTTGGTAAGGTTTAGTCCTAGAGTATAGAATTTATTTAATATCTTGTTTAGGCTCCCGACTTCGTTAGGAAGGTTAACCATAATGCTGATTTTGTCGGAGTCTTCGTATATTTCCATCTTCTTGCCGATTACGATAAACCTTGTATAGTTATTATCGCTGTTCTGTATTCCTGCTTTTAAGGGTGACAGATTATAGATGTCGGCGCATTCTGGGCTGGAAATGCAAGCAAGGTCGTTTCTGTCCGATTCGGACACAATCTTAGCTGCCGCCGCGGTGTTGGAACACATAGTAATTACTACATCTTTATTTAGCGACTTAATAAAATTGGAACACTGTCCTATGGCTTGTTCGTGAGACATGATTTCTTTAATGTCGGATAGTTTCACTCCCTTTTTTGCCATGAGAGAATGTTTTATTTTTAATTTGACGCTTCTTACGATATAAAATCTATGTTTTCTCATAAGGTCGTAAACGGCGCTTACGCTTCCTACTACGCTGTTATCAATGGGCAACACGCCGAATTCGCACAAGCCTTTGTCAACGGCGTTAAAAACTCCGTCAAAGTCCTTGAAAAACATAATATTGCTTATGGGAAAAACTTTTTCGGCGGCTATATTGGAGTATGCTCCGTCAACGCCTTGACAAGCTACGGTTGCCTGCAAAGGAAAGGGCTTACTTCCCTCTTTTAGCGCATCGATAATACTCTTTTTTAGATTGGACGGCAAATCTATTAGAGTGTTTTGATAAGCTCTGCTGGTTTCAAACAAGGTATTAAACACTTGCTTTGTGTACAGCTTAATTTCATCTGGCACCTGGGAAGCCACCCTGTTTAGTATGGATTTTTCCCGCAAAATGTTTCCTATGTCTATGCCCTCGGCTTTTTTACATTCCGCCACCTCTTTGGCGATAGCCATTCTTTGGGCGTATAGCTTCACAATCTGGTCGTCAACGGCGTCAATTTTGTTTCTTAAGTCCTCAAGTTTCATATTATTCTCCTTTATTATAAAAAAACCACCTAAGATTTTAGGTGGTTAAAATCCATATATAGTACAAACTTTTAACCACGCGCTAAAACTTCCTGCTAAAGAGGAATCCATAAAAGCTAAAGTAAAAGTAAAAGCGATATTTTTTTGTATCATGGTATCAGTATATGTAATTTTTTTTGCGGTGTCAACAAATTTCTTTTATTTTGTTATGGTAACTTTATTTAAGGCTCTGGGGCTGTCGGGGTTGTTGCCTATAAGACAGCTGATTTTATTGGCAAACATCTGCGCAAACAGAACGAAAGCGAAAACGGAATAATGCTTATTCCCCTCTGGTATGAAAGCTATATCGCACAAATTGTTGTATTTTTCGGAAATCTTCCTATCGTCGGTAACGATAAGTACACGCGCTTTTAATGATAACATTTTGTCAATGCCCTTAACTTCGTCGTTAAAGATATTTGCCGCTAAAAGCTCATTTTCGTATAGCGGGGCGTAAAAAACAATGGGGGTGCCTTCGTTTACCATTGCCATAGGCCCGTGGAAAAAGTCGCTTGTGGCATACCCTTTTATGGCAATATAAGAAGTTTCCTGCAATTTTAATGCCGATTCTAGTGCCAGCGGATAGGCAAAACCTCTGCCTAATACGAACCCGTCTTTAATATCCTTATATTTATCGGCAAAAATTGCCGTCTGAATATCTATTTTTTCTATATTATCTTTCAATTCCCTTGCAGCAACGTTTATTTCCTCACAGGATGTTTTTTCTTTGCTTAACTTATCGGCAAGGCAAAGTAAAACAGCCAGCTGCGCGCTGAAAGTCTTGGTTGCGGCAACGCTTTTTTCCTCTCCCGCCGCTAAAAACAAATGATAATTTGCCATCTTTGCCATAGGGCTGTTTTCGTAGTTTGTAATAGCCACCGTCAAAGCTCCTTGACTGTTTGCCCGCTTAAGAACGCTTAAAGCATCCGCCGCTTCTCCGCTCTGACTACAACCGATTACCATACTTTCTGACAAATCCAGTTTGCCGTTATATATAGTAATAACAGACGGCGCGCCCAAAGTTACCGGTATGCCGTATTTAATTTCTGTTAGATACTTGAAGAAAATCAAGGCGTGGTCGCTTGTTCCCCTTGCCACAACGTAAACGTTGAATATTTTTCGGTTGGAAAAAGCCTTGGCAATATCATCCAAAGCTTTTACGTTATTTTTTATGGAATTTACTATTACTTCGGGAGTCTGATTGAGTTCTTTCCACATTAAAGTTTCTCTATAATCCATTTTATACCTCGTGATATTTTTCTAATCGTGATTTTATGTCTTCCTGAAAACGCTCGATAAATTCCAGAACGTAATTTATAGGGTTAATATTATCGTCAAGAATAAGGGGTGTTAAGTCCATAGCATAATTAAGGGAGTTTATATTGTCCACCTTATGACTTACCCCGTAAGTGGCGTTGGCTGCTCTTCTACCCGCTATGGCTAGGTCATAACGCTTGCCGCCGCTTATTTGACTGTCAAAAACTCCGATTAAACTTGCCGCAAGATTGGGGCGAAAACTGGTATCCATAATGACTTTTTCATTGTCACAAAGCCAGTCTAAATCCCGCCAGACTTCACAGCCCAGTACCTTTTTTGGGCGTAAATCTTTGGGCATCTTTCGCAAAGCTTCTATAACTTTAATGCTTACGGCGCAATGTGTGTCGTGCTTATCGGCTAAATTATGGGTATAAACAACGGCAGGCGACGTTTCCAACAAAAGCTTTTCTATATCGTCAACTGCATTTTTATTTTGTTTGTCTTTAATTTCCGATGAGGAATAGTTCAAAAAAATCTGCGCCGAATATTCTCCGATAACCGCCGCTTTTTTCTGTTCGGTAATCCTTATTTCCTTCATTTGTTCGTCGGAGAAATCTTTGTAAGCTCCACCTCTTGCGCTGCCTGCGCCGTCGGTTACCACCACTCCGCAAAACCATTTATCCGGGTTTTGAAAACATTCTGCTATGCCGCTGTACGCCATAAGTTCTATATCGTCCTGATGGGCGGCAATGGCAAGGTGCGTTGTGCGCTTTATCGGGCTTTCAACGGTATTATCGGGTATAAAAATCTGCGAACCTTTTTTGTAAAATTCCATAATCCCTTTTTCCTTATGTATTACCTTAATTATACCCTGCGCGGCAAATAATTGCAACGCGTTTTATAAGATGTTATAAATATCGGTCAAATCGTCTATTATGTAGTCTAAACCTTTGCCTTTAGAAGGGTCTTCTTTTTTGAAATTGAACCAACAGGTTTTTATCCCGTAATCTGTTCCGCCTTTCATATCGGCATATAAGGAATCTCCTATTATAATAACTTCGTCCTTTATTACGTTGCCCATTTTTTTGAAACAATAGTCAAAAAAAGCATAGCTGGGTTTGGAATACCCGGCTTTTTCCGACAAAAATATATCGTCAAAATACTTTAAGAGTTTGCTTTCTTTAAGTCTGCCCATTTGCGGTTTTTCAAAGCCGTTGGACGCAGCATATACCTTATATTTTTTGCTCAAATACTCCAAAACTTCCTCTGCGTTTTTTACGGTGTGTCCGCTTACTTCTATAAAGGAACGGAACCTACCCTCAAGCTTAACTCCATCGTATTCTATATTTAATTTCTTAAAAACGGTATTCCAACGGATTTGGAGCAATCTTTCTTTGGTCAGTTTGCCTTTTTATATCTCTCCCCATAAATATTCGTTGGTTTCGGTAAAGACATCGAACATATATTCTTCGTAATTAAGCCCTGCTTCCTTAAAGGCTTTTTTCATTGAGTCTCTGGAGCATTCCTGAAAATCAAGTACGGTGTTGTCAATATCCATCAAAATCGCTTTAATCATTTGTTTTCCTCTCAATAATCGCGGGCAAAACAAGCTCTTTTTCAAAAAGATTGTTTTCAAAAGAAATAATAACGGGAATGAACTTCTTTTGTTTACCTATAATAATGCCGTTTTCTACGGTGTTTCCCTCTTTTTTGTATTCTTCATAATACTTCTTTGGTAGATAAATCTTATCCCCTTGTTCTAGCTTTATATCAATAAAAGGCGTGATTTGCGGAAAATCGTTATCCTTATAGCAAAATTTGAACTTCGCCATTTCCTGCAAGGCTTTACTGAACAATTTAGAGTCGTAATAATAAGAAATCGCCCTGTTTATGTCCAGTTTTATCGCTTGTTTTATTATTTTTATGCTCTTTTCAAAGTCGATATCGGCTATTATTCTGTTATATAATGTAAAAATTATTTTGCCGTTTTCAAACTTGCCTAAAAATTTATAGGAAGTAATATAATTAAAGGTTTTTTCTACCGAAATATTTTTTACTCCGGTCCTTAATAGCTTGGAAATAACTCTATTCTTACTTTCCGCTACCGCTTTTTGAAAAACTTCATCAGGCAAATAACTGTTTTCGGCTCTGTTTACTCTGTAAGGATGGCGGGAAAAGATGCCGTTTATTACCGTATCATAAAACCGATAAATTTTCTTGTCTTTGCCTTGCTCTGATAAAAGATACTGTATAACAGGAAAGTCAACGCTGCATTCGAACTGCTCTTCGTCTATATAGTCGTCGATTTTTTCCAAAAGAATGTGACTTTCCTTATATTTTTGGTACCAATCTTTATTGGAAGATAAATTACCTATAATTTCTGTACAATCAATATTTCTTGTTGCTAAATCATGCTTTGTAAGTTTTATTATGTTAAAAAACTCATCAAAACCCATTGGTTTTGTCCGTTTGGATAGAATAAATTCCCTTCTTGCGCTGTCTTCTTCCACGTAGATATCCGCATAAAACGGGTTGGAAACGTACTTTATGCCAAGTTCGTTTAATTTACTTATTATAAGGAGCATCTGAGCAAAGTTGTTTTTTTCATAGTCACTTTCTATGCACAAATATTTTCTGTAATATTTTCCGCTCTTATTGACTTGCTGTTCTTTCTTTGCCTGTTCAAAAATTCTGCCGTTGCTGTTTTTGGTCTTATTATTCTTTTTGTTATAGGCAAAAACCGAATTGTCGTTGTCAATAGTTCTTCCGAAAAAAACTTCCCCTTTGGCTATGGTGTTTTGAGAAATAAGCTTACTTAAACTAAGTTTTTTGTCCTTACAGATATACTGGGCAAGCTTCATAGTCATATATGCGTCGTCTTCGCTCTTATGGGCAACTAAACTAAAATCATCGGGATAAAATTCGCTATAAAGGACGCTTAAAGACAGTCCCTTTGTGCGCTGATATATTTTTTTTATTAATTTGAAAGTATCCACATAAATATAGTCAAACGGCTCTTTGTTGTATCGGGAGCATTCGTCAAGAATATATTTTGCGTCGCTTACCGTGCTGTGGCCGAAAACTATTACGTCCTTATCGGTCATTAAAGCTTTGATTTTTGGATAATAGAAGCCGAAATCGGGGGCTTTTCTATACTCTTTTTCGTCATAGAATAATTCTATGCCGCCCATCTTCAGTCCGCGGAAATCAAATTTTGTTTTGGGATTGATTATTATGTCGTTTCTTTCTAAAACGTTAAAATTTTCGTCGGCAAGCACATACCCGAAACTGCAGATTTTGCCTGCGTTGTTAAAGCAGTTGGCGCATTCTATATCGAAAAAAAGGTATTTCAAATCCGTCTCCTATGGCTTTTTTGGTACACCCGGTGAGATTCGAACTCACGGCCATCAGCGTCGGAGGCTGACGTTCTATCCAGCTGAACTACGGGTGTATATTTTATAAATCCGGTTGCGCGTCTAATTCTAAGGCTGACGGTGTTACCCCTTCTTTAATGGCGTAAAAGGCTCCCGCGCCGATCATTGCGGCATTGTCGGTGCACAGACTTTTTGGGGGCAATAATATCTCTATACCCAGCTTTTTTCCTTCTCTGGTTATGCTTTCACGCAAAAAACCGTTGGCGGCTACTCCGCCCGCTATGGCAATTGTTTTTACGTTATATTGCTTTGCCGCGATAAAGACGTTTTCCATAAGCATATTAACGGCTGCGTGCTGGAAGGAACAAGCAACGTCGTTGATATTAATTTCTTTTCTGCGGTCTTTATTGTTATTAACGTAATTAATAACTGCTGTTTTTATCCCCGAATAAGAGAAATTGAGGTGTTTTTCTCCCTTAAACGGACGGGGCAATACTATATTGTTTTTTCCGCTCTTTGCCGCCTCTTCTATTTTGGGTCCGCCGGGATAAGGTAGATTTAGTACGCGCGCTACCTTATCAAAAGCCTCTCCCGCGGCATCGTCTACCGTTTCGCCAAGCACTATCATATCAGAATATCCTTTTACTTGCAATATTTCGGTATGACCACCGCTTACCAGCAGACACATAAATGGAAACTCTAGTTTTTTATGCTCCAAAAAGTTGGCGCAAACGTGTCCTTTTATGTGGTCAACGCCCACAATAGGAATATCCAGCGCATACGCTAAGGCCTTGGCATAAGACACCCCCACAAGAAGGGCGCCTAAAAGTCCTGCTCCGTAAGTTACCGCAATAACAGAAATATCTTTAAGGGTAAGTTTAGCAATATCAAGACTTTCTTTAATAAGATTATCAATGGCCAAAATATGGTTTCTTGAGGCAATTTCGGGGACTACCCCACCGAATCTTTTATGAATTTCTATCTGGGAAGAAATTACGTTGCTAATTATATCCCTTCCCTTAGTTATGGCAACTGCCGTTTCGTCGCAGCTGGATTCTATAGAAAGTATATAATAATCCTCTCTGTTTCGTAAACTTTCCAGCTTTTTAACCGCTCTTTCATAATAACCCATAACGATATTACGACCTTTTCAAATACTCTATAATAAAATCCTGTATGTCGCCGTCCATTACCGCGCCCACGTTGGAATTTTCAAAATTCGTCCTGTGGTCCTTTACTAAAGTATACGGACAGAAAACGTACGACCTAATCTGACTGCCCCATTCTATTTTTTTTAGCTCACCCTTGATACTTTGAGCTTCTTCCAGTTTTTCTCTTTCCTTTAAGTCCACCAACTTACTTATAAGCATTTTCATTGCCGTTTCACGGTTTTGAATCTGGCTTCTTTCGTTCTGACAAGCTACCACAATACCGGTAGGCAAATGAGTAATTCTTACTGCGCTGTCGGTTTTGTTAACGTGCTGTCCCCCTGCGCCGCCGCTTCGATAGGTGTCTATCCGCAAGTCTTCGGTATTAATGACAATATCGCTGGTGTCGTTAATCTCCGGCATAACCTCAAGGCTTGCAAAGGAAGTATGTCTTCTCTTATTAGCGTCAAATGGACTAATTCTTACTAATCTATGCACACCCATTTCCGCTTTTAGATATCCGTAGGCGTTTTCTCCCTTTACCGAAAAAGTAATACTCTTAATCCCGGCATCATCGCCGTCCAATTTGTCAATAACTTTGACGGTATAACCGTTCCTTTCGGCGTAGCGGGTGTACATTCTAAACAACATCTCCACCCAGTCTTGGGCTTCGGTGCCGCCTGCTCCCGCATGCAAAGAAAGTATGGCGTTAGTGTTGTCGTATTTTCCTCTAAGAAGGGCTTCTATGGACAATTGGGATACCAAATCAATGATTTTGGTTACCTCTTTCTTTGCATTTTCCACTTCCTGCTCTTCTTCAAGCTCCTCAATTAAATCAAGAATACCGAATGTATCGTCAAGTTTTTTACTTAAATCATAAAACTTCTTTAGCTTCCTTTGACACAATGTTATTTTTTGGTTTACTTCCTGTGCTTTCTCCTGGTTTAGCCAAAAACCTTCGCCGTGCTGAATTTCGGTAAGCTTCTTTAGCTCCTCTTCGGTTTCTTTAATACATAGTACCGATTTTAAGGTAGCCAGTTCTTCCCCGCATTTTTCCAGCTGCTGACGTTGTTCGTAGAAGTCTATCATAAAAAACTTAGTCCTTTTTTCCGCAGCAGTGTTTGTATTTCTTTCCGCTTCCGCAGGGACACGGAGAATTGCTGTAAACTCCGGCAATATGATTTTTCTTCAAAGCCCTATCGGCTTCAAAGGCATTTTTCCGCTCCACAATCACGTCAACGGGCAATTTGCAGATATTTATAGCAACGCTGTTTTGAATGCTGTTTATCATATCGTCGAACATTTCCGAACCTTCGCGGCGGTATTCCAAAACAGGGTCTCTCTGACCAAGTCCGCGTAAACCGATACCTTTACGGAGAATATCCATATTGTCGATATGATCCATCCAATGCTTATCAACCTGATTTAGAAGAATATTGCGCTCGGCTTCGCGGAAGTTAATACCGTTTTCTTCGGCAAACTTGACTTTCGCTTCGTACTGCTCCACGGCGCTTTTTTCTATGGTGTCCACAATGCGTTGATAGTTCCTGTGACCTACAAGCTCCACTGTGACAAGATTGGTGCCTTGCTCAAGAACTCTTTGTTCCAACGCCCTGTTAAAACCGTCGTAATCTACGGTAGTTTCGTCAGCTCCACCCGAAAAATCAACGTATTCGGCAACCAAACTTTCTACCAAAGGCTTAATATATTTAATAACTTGTCCGTGAACGTCGGCGCCTTTTAATACCTCATTGCGCTGTTCATAAACCAATTTTCTTTGTTTGTCCATAACGTCGTCGTAATTAAGAACGTACTTTCTTCTCTCATAGTTGGCGTCTTCGCAGCGTTTCTGGGCGTTTTCTATCTGCTTAGAAATTATGGGCATCTGAATAACGGTGTTTTCATCTCCGCCCGAAAAAGCTGTCATAATGCCTTTTAATCTGTCCCCGCCGAAACGCTTTAACAAATCGTCCTCAAAGGAAAGATAGAAGCAAGAGCTTCCCTCGTCTCCTTGACGGCCGCCACGACCTCTCAACTGATTGTCAATACGCCTGCTCTCATGCCTTTCGGTACCCACAACGCGCAAACCGCCCAAAGACTTTACCTTTACTTTTTCTTCGTCGGTCTCTTTCTTGAAGTCAGTAACAAGCTTTTTATAATGCTCTCTTGCCGCGATTTGTTCGGGGTCGCTTAGAGTGTTATAGGCGCTTGCGATACTGATGAGGTCTTCGGAATAACCCTCTTTAGTCATCTGCTCTTTTGCCATATACTCGGGGTTGCCGCCCAAAAGAATGTCGGTACCTCTACCTGCCATGTTGGTCGCAATGGTAATTGCTCCCACTCTGCCGGCTTGTGCGATAATGCCCGCTTCCTCGGCGTTACTCTTTGCGTTAAGAACCTTATGCGGTATTCTTTTTGAGTTAAGTTTTCTTGACAAAAGTTCACTTACGTCTACGTTTATTGTGCCAACCAGTATCGGCTGACCTTTTTCGTGCGTGGTCAGAATTTCTTCTATTACGTTGTTGTATTTTACATCTAAGGTAGCAAAAATCTTGTCCGGCTCGTCCTCTCTTATCATATCAAGATTAGTGGGTATTTCCACAACGTCAAGATTATATATGCCCTTAAACTCCGCTTCCTCGGTCAAAGCGGTACCCGTCATACCCGAAAGTTTTTGATATAAGCGGAACAGATTTTGGAAAGTAATTGTGGCTATTGTGCGGTTTTCTCTCTTAATCTGCACGTTTTCTTTGGCTTCGATAGCCTGGTGCAAACCTTCGGAATAACGCCTTCCCGCCATTTTTCTACCGGTAAACTCATCTACAATAACGACTTCGCCGTCCTCGACTATGTAGTCCTGGTCAAGCGCCATAATAAAATTGGCTCTTAGTGCGTTGTTAATTTTTGTGTTCAAATCTGCGTTTTTGCCATCGCCTAAGTTTTCCAAACGGAAGAATCTTTCGGCTTTTGTAACACCCTGTTCACTAAGATAAATATGCTTATCCTTTTCGTCAATGACATAATCATCGGGGCGAAGGGTGCGGATAAATCTTTGGGTGGTGGCGTAAATTTCTCCCGACTGACTGGCAGGCGCGGAAATTATAAGCGGTGTTCTCGCTTCGTCAATTAAAATACTGTCAACCTCGTCCACTATGGCAAAATTGTAGCCTCTTTGCATAATATGCTCAAACTTAGTTGCCATATTGTCGCGCAGATAGTCAAAGCCAAGTTCGTTGTTTGTACAATAGGTTATGTCGCAGTCATAGGCTTGTTTTTTGTCTATAAAGGACATATTGGGCAGAATACAGCCTACGCTCATACCCAAAAACTTATAAACCTTGCCCATCCATTCGGCGTCTCTTTTGGCTAGATAATCATTGACGGTAACGATATGCACGCCCTTACCTGTCAGAGCGTTAAGGTAAGCGGGAAGGGTAGCTACCAAGGTTTTTCCTTCACCGGTTTTCATTTCGGCAATTCTACCTTGATGAAGGACTATACCGCCGATTATCTGAACGTCAAAGTGGCGCATATTAAGTACCCTTAACGACGCCTCTCTTACAACGGCAAAAGCGTCGGGCAAAATATCGTCTAACTTTTCTCCGCCTGCTAGCCTTTGCTTCAAAACGTCGGTCTGCTCTCTCAGACCTTCGTCGCTCATTACTTTATACTTTTCTTCCAGCGCATTTACTTTATCGGCTATCGCAAACAGCTTTGCCAAGGTTTTTCTCCTGTCTCTTTGCGCCAGAAAACTGAAAATACTCATATTATTTCTACCTCACTTATGTTATTCCAATTAATAATATCCAAATAATTATACCACAATACAACGGCTATCACAACACAATTTTTGCTATAAACCGTTGCAGGAGGCATATATTGTCGTTTTTCCAATAAAAAACGGAGAGGTCTTTCCCCTCTCCGAAATTAACATATACAAAAAAACAAAACCTACCTTTCTTCTCTGAAATACGACAATCCCAATGATGCAGGGGGTTGATTTTCTTTTTTATTGAATATACTGGAAAGTATCAAAACAATTATGGTAACCACGAATGGTATCATTTTTACCAGTTCTTTTTGAGAAAAGCTGATATTTATATAGTTTGGAGCAATGTATAGCGCGCCAAAAACTATAGAACCTAAGATACCCCAGTTAGGACGCCACATACAGAATATAACAAGGGCGATAGCAAGCCACCCCATAGCGTCAATCGAATATTCCCAGCTACCCTTTAGGTAGTCCATAATATAGAACAATCCGCCAAGTCCTGCTATAGAACTACCAATGATGGTCGCTCCGTATTTATAAGCTGTTACGTTAATGCCCGCAGCGTCTGCCGTAGCAGGATTTTCTCCTACCGCGCAAAGATTAAGTCCCGTTCTGGTCTTTTTGAGAACAATTGCCGTTACTATAGCTAAAATAATTGCCATATACACCATAACGCCGTAGGATAAGACCAAATCACCAAACCAACCTAAACTGTCGCCTTCATAGAGAGATTTGGTGAAAAAGTTGCTGGCAACGTTAAAATATATTCTGTTAATTTTAGCTCCGAAATAGTTTGTAAGACCTACGCCGAAAGTGGTTATGGTAAGACCGGTTACATTTTGGTTGCAGCGTAAGGATACTGTAAGAAAACTGTATATCAATCCTAATAACCCCGAACACATCATAGAAAACAGTATAGGTATAAGTACCGCCAAAAAGCCGTTCATTTGGCTTATGTCCGATAGGGAGCCGATATAGAGAGATTCTCCGATACATCCACCGATAGCGCCAACACACATAATACCGGGTATACCCAAATTCAAATGTCCTGATTTTTCGGTAATTGTTTCTCCGGTTGAGCCTAATAAAAAGGTGGTGCTAAATCTTATAGAATTATATAAAAATGTCAATAACATTATTTTTTTGCCTCCTTTTTAACAGAACGGAACTTCACTTTATAATTTAGGAAGAATTCACAACCGATTATAAAGAAGAAGAAAATACCGACGATAATTTCCGAATAGGCAGCCGAAGCTCCCATATTTAGCGCTGTGGCTACTTGCCCCGAGCCTTGCTGTAAAAATACAACCAAAAATGAGGTAACCATCATCATTAGCGGATTAAAATGAGCAAGCCAGGATACCAAAATTGCGGTAAATCCTCTGCCTCCGGCTAGATTGGTATTTATTGTATGATGCGTTCCGCCAACAAGCAGTAAGCCTACTATACCGCAAAGCACACCCGACAAAATCATTGTGCGGACTATTACTTTTTTTACGTTTATACCAATATATTTTGCTGTCTTTTCACTTTCGCCCACAACGGATATTTCGTAGCCGTGTTTGCTGAAACGTAAGTATATATAAAGTACGGCGGTCAAAACAATAACAATAATTATATTTAATAAATACGCCTGATTGGCTATCTTTGGGAAATGACCGAACTTAAGAAGTCCCATTGTGCCCGATCCGTCGGGTGACCATTTATTTATACAGAACGCAACTAAATTCATGGCAATGTAATTCATCATCAAGGTAAACAAGGTTTCGTTTGTATTCCATTGCGCCTTAAATATAGCAGGCAAAACCGCCCAAATAGCTCCGGCTATTACGCTGAAAGCAAGCATTACTAAAATAAGCAGCGGATTTGACAGTTTATCGCCGAAATAAACTACGCAAACAACGCAAGCAAGTGCGCCCATAAGGACTTGACCTTCGGCGCCGATATTCCAAAAGCGCATCTTAAAGGAAGGAGTTACCGCAATGGCAACACTTAGTAAAAGTGCGGTATTTTGCAATAAATTCCAAATACGTCTTTCGGTACCGAACGCGCCGTTGAATAATTCGATATAAAACTCAACAAATCTTCCGCGTGTCAAAACAGCGTTAACTATACCGCAAATCAATAATGCAATCAAGCCTGCCGAAACACGGATTAACCATGCTCTGCCCTTTTTTATATCCGAACGCTTTACAATATGAAATAGAGGTTCTTTTTTTATCATACTATTACTTTTTACCGTCATTAGTTACCCCCTCTTCATCTTGTACGTTATCTGTCTTTGTCATAAGTAAACCTATTTCTTCTTTATTTGTCTTTCTTCCTTCCACTATTCCCGTTATTTTGCCTGCGCATATTACTAAGATTCTGTCGCAAAGCTCAATTAGTACGTCAAGGTCTTCTCCCACGAAAATAACGGCTACTCCCTTTTGTTTTTGCTGATTTAATAAGTTATAAATAGTGTATGAGGAATTTATATCCAAGCCTCTTACCGGGTAAGCCGCCATTAAGACGGTAGGCACTGAGGATATTTCTCTTCCCACCAAAACTTTTTGCACGTTACCGCCCGATAAACGCCTAACTGGTATATTTGTTCCCGGAGTAGCAACTTCCAGACTTTGCACAATGGAATCTGCTAATTTTTTCGGGTTCTTGCGGTCAACAAATATTGTTTTCCCGCGGCGATAGCTTCTTAGCATCATATTATCGACAATATCCATATTGCCTACAAGCCCCATTCCTAACCTGTCTTCGGGAACGAAAGAAAGCCTTACGCCAAGTTCTCTTATTTGCACAGGAGATTTTGATTTTAAGTCTACCTTTTCGTCGTTTTTTGTGGGGTCGTAATATATTATTTCTCCGCCGTTAAGTTTTTGTAGCCCTGCGATAGCTTCTAATAATTCTCTCTGTCCGCTACCGGCTATGCCGGCTATACCCAAAATTTCTCCCGAACGCGCCGAAAATGATATATCGCTTAAAATCTTTATTCCTTCTCTATCGGTTGCCGAAATGTTCTTTACTACAAGCCTGTCGGTAACGTCTACGGGTTCGGTACGTTCTATGTTTAACTCAATTTTCTTACCCACCATCATTTCGGTAAGTTCTTTTTCATTTGTATCTTTGGTATTTACCGTTCCTACGTGTTCGCCCTTTCTCAATACGGCTACTCTGTCGGAAAGCGCCATAACTTCGTTAAGCTTATGGGTAATGATTATTATTGACTTACCGTCCTCGCGCATTTTGCGTAAAATAGCAAAAAGCTTTTCGATTTCTTGCGGGGTAAGCACTGCGGTAGGCTCGTCCAAAATCAGTATATCGGCGCCGCGGTATAATACTTTTATAATTTCCACGGTCTGCTTTTCGCTGACAGCCATATCGTAAATTTTTTTATTGAGATTTATATCAAAGCCGTATTTTGAGGATATTTCTCTGATATTTGCGCCTCTATTTTTTGCAAGATGGTTAAATTTAATGCTTTTACCTAATTTAATAAAAGGTAACGCCGATACTTTTGCGACATACTGAAGCATTATTTTTGACTTCTCTTTTTTATATTCCTTGTCATTGTTTTGAAGATTGCCAAGTTTCCCTAAATAATCTTCTTTGAGAGACTTAGCGTTTTCTTTGATACTGTAGCGGGGCATTTCTTCCCCCAACAATATATTATCTATAGCGGTAAATACGTCAACCAGCTTAAAATGTTGATGTATCATACCTATTTTTTGATCGTACGCGTCTTTGGGAGAGCGCATTATTACTTCATTGCCGTTAACTTCGATAACGCCATCGTCGGGGAAATATATCCCTGCTATCATATTCATAAGCGTTGTTTTTCCGCTTCCGTTTTCGCCCAAAATAGATAGTATTTCTCCTTTGTATATGGATAAGTCTACCTTATTGTTGGCAACGACTTCCCCAAATGTTTTGGTAATATTCTTTAATTGTATCGCAACAGTTTTTTCCACACTGTTCCTCCGTTTTTGTATTGGTAAAAAATATGTAAGACGGAGCAATGCCCCGTCTTACGTCAATATTAAAACTCTATCTTAGAATGCTGAATTTAACAAAGTGATTCCGTCAATATTCATATCAAAATAAGGAGCCGAACGTACTGAGGATTCTGCAAAATAAGTAACGCCGCTTTCTGTTTTGATGCACTCAACGCCTTCCATACCGAAAGAGTTGGTATAAGTAGTCAAGTTAGCTCCGTTTACGGTAAATTTGCTGCAATCAAAAACTTTGATTTCGCCGGAGATTAATTTAGCTTTGATTTCGTCGATTTTTGCTTGAGTTCCTGCAGCTGCAGCCTGGGTATTAACGTCGGTCAATACTACAGAACCTTCTTCGATACCGCCGCACCAGTTCTTAGCGATTTCTTTGCCGTTCTTAACACAGTTGATAACATACATGTAGTAAGGAGCCCAGTTGATTCTGGAAGAAACGATAAAGGTGTTGGGGCAGGATTCTTTTGTGCTGCCGTTGTAAGAAACATTGGGAACACCGGCTTCTTCGCAAGCGGAAGGAGCGCCCATAGAGTCTGCATGTTGGCTAATTAATTTAGCGCCGCCGGCAATAAGGCTGTTAGCTGCTTCTTTCTCACTAGATTCATTGTACCAACTTCCTGTAAAGGTAACGTCCATAGTAACAGTGGGGCAAATGGACTTAGCGCCAAGATAGAAAGAGGTATAACCGGAAATAACTTCTGCATAAGTAAACGCGCCAACGTAACCCATTTTTGCTTGAGAGGCGGTGAAATTACCTGCGGCGATCATTTCGTTAAGTTTCATACCGGCGGCAATACCTGCAAGATAACGACCTTCATATATAGAAGCGAAGGCATTGTGGAAATTAGGAAGATTTTCAGCTTCAGCCATTGTTCCGGTAGCGTGGCAGAATTGCACGTTGGGGAACTCTTTAGCGGCTTTAATCATAAACTCTTCGTGACCGAAACTATCAGCGATTATTATGCTGCAACCTTGGTCTACCAAGTCTGCTGCTGCTTCGTAGCAATCGTTAGTTTCATCAACAGGAGCTTTGATGATTACTTGAGAATCCTTCAAGCCTAATTCTTTCTTTACCTCATTCATTGCGTCAATGAAGTTTTTGTCGTAGGTAGAGTTGCTGTCGTGTAAGCAAATAAGACCGATTTTGAAATCGTCGTCTTTGTTGCAAGCCGACAAGCTGATACCTAGCGCTGCTACTACAGCAACAATTAGAACCAATGCTAAAACTTTTTTCATCTTCATTTTTGTTTGTCCTCCGATTTATATTTTTTGTGAAATGAAAAACTTGTTAATTTGCCGAAAAAGTTAGGGAATCAGGGGTCATACTAGCAATTTTGGCTAAGGATTCTACCCGAATGCCTCTGCTTCGTATGCTATTGCCGCCACCCTGAAAAACTTTTTCTATTACCGCGCCGCAACCAACTAAAGTCGCTTTGCTCTGCTCAATTAGAGAAATCAAGCCTTGCATTGCCTCTCCGTTAGCCAAAAAATCATCTATGATTAGTATTCTGTCGGTTTCTTTCAAATATTCCTTAGAAACAACAATGTCATATACTTTTCCGTGTGTATATGACATTACTTTGCTGTGATAGACTGAGTCTGATATGTTTTTTGTCTGCGCTTTTTTGGCGAATACCATAGGTACGTTAAAAGCGTAGGCGGTGAAACCTGCAATTACTATACCTGAAGCCTCAATAGTGAGAATTTTGTTTATTCCGCTGCCCTGAAAAAGTTTTACAAACTCTTTGCTGAGTTGGGAGATTAGAGCTAAATCAACCTGATGATTTAGAAAGCTGTCTACTTTTAGAATATTGTCGGGAAATACCTTTCCGTCTTTTAGTATTCTGTCCTCAAGCAGTTGCAATTTTTTGGCTCCTTGTCTCACTCTTATATAACCATTTTATAAATTGAAAAAATCATAGTCAAGCGAAACAAGGCGGTTTTTGTAAAAAAATGAAATAATTTTTTTGCTGAATTTTGGGCGCCGTAATTTATAGGTTTTTTTTGCTAAAATACCATATAATCAAACTCACTTTGATAGCCGATATTGCAAAGCGGCAAGATATTGTTTATAATAAAAATATCAAAGGAAAAACGGGGAAAACTATGCTTAAACTATCGCTTAACGGAAAATGGCAATTCAAAGACTCGGAAGGACAAAATTTTTTGCCGGCGAATGTACCCGGGTGCCAATATCTTGACTTACTCAATCTGAAAATTATCGAAGATCCTTTTGTGGAACTTAATGAAGAAAAATCCTTTTGGGTGGGAGAAAAAGACTGGATATATAAAAAAGAATTTGACGTAACCGATGACATTTTTAATTCAAAATCCATAATATTGGAATTTAACAGAATAGATACTATTGCCGACGTAACTTTCAACGGTGTGTTGCTTGCAAAAACCGATAACATAAACCGCGTTTATGACTTTGATATAAAACCATATATAAAAAAGGATAATAATATTCTTATAATATATTTCCACTCCCCTGTAAATTATGTCAAAGAGGCGTATTCCAAAGATAAGAACGTAGCCAACACAAACGGGATAAAAGGGGTGCCGCATATCCGTAAAGCTCAATGCCATTTCGGATGGGACTGGGGTCCGTGCCTACCTACTGTGGGACTAGGCGGTGACGTCACTTTGTATGCCTTTGATATTACCCGTATAGAAAACATACAAATTATTCAACGCCACTTCGATAATAAAGTAGAGCTGGAAATAACTGCGGACGCCGAAGAAGGAAAAGAGCTTGAGTTTGTTTTGTCTAATCCAAATAAACAAGAGTTTACTGTTACAACTAAAAACAGCAAGGCAACGTTTTTGATAGAGAACCCCCAACTTTGGTGGACGAACGATATTAGCGGCAAGATAAAACAGCCTCTTTATTCGGTAAATGTTTTGTATAAGGGCGACCCGACTTCTAAAGTAACCAAAAGAATAGGCTTACGGACAATTATCTTAAATAAAGAATCTGACGAATACGGCAAACAGTTTCAGTTTGTACTAAACGGCGTGCCGCTCTTTTGCAAGGGAGCAAATTTTATCCCCGCCGATTCTTTCTATACACGCTTTGATGAGACTAAAATAAACAAGCTATTAAATTCCGCCCTAGACGCCAATATGAATATGATAAGAGTTTGGGGAGGAGGTTTTTACGAAAGCGACGCTTTTTACGATAAATGTGACGAACTGGGAATACTGATTTGGCAAGACTTTTGTTTTGCCTGCGGATTATATCCTTTATATAATGAGGAATTTTTATCGAACGTAAAAAAAGAAGTTATCGACAACGTAAAAAGGCTCCGTCACCACCCGTCTTTGGCGCTTTGGTGCGGCAATAACGAAATCGAAGCAATGTCTGCCCTTTGGCGGCATAAGAAAAAAGCCCTTGCCGAAACTAAAAAGTTTTTCTACCATATTTTGCCCGAACTTTTGTCCACTTTGGATAACGTTACGCCTTTTATACAGGGCTCCCCCACTTCATATGAGTTTCTAAAAAACGTCAACAGTCCCAACGAAGGCGACTCCCACTTGTGGAACGTATGGCACGGATTACAGCCGATAACTTTTTATCGTAAAAAATTCAGCCGTTTTTGTTCGGAATTCGGTATGGAATCTCTTCCCGATATCAAAACGCTACTCAGCTTTACCGACAGAAAGAATTTTTCTATGACTTCTCCCGCCTTTAAGTCGCATCAAAAATGCCTTTCAGGCAATGAAAAAATACTCTACTATATAGCGCTACGCTTCCGCCTGCCGAAAAATTTTGAGGATATGGCGTATTTATCCCAGATTATGCAAGCAGAGGTTATAAAAGACGCCACCGAACATTGGAGACGCAACAGAGGGCGTTGCAACGGCTCACTCTATTGGCAGCTTAACGATTGCTGGCCATGTATGAGTTGGGCGGGTATGGACTATTATGGACGGTACAAGGCTCTCCACTACCGCGCAAAACACTTCTTCTCCCCAATATGCGTATCGCTGGTAAGTGAAGGCAAAAACAAAGTTGACCTATATGTAATTAACGATACCACTAAGCCGGTAGAACTAAGCGCCAGGTTAACGCTCAATACCTTTGACGGCAAGGAACTGATTTTCGACGACTTTGTCTTTAACGCAAAGGAACTGTCCTCAATAAAAATAACTTCCTATGATTTCAGCAAAGAATTGAATAAAATAAAAAACGCCGCGGTATGCAAAGCGGAAATCTTTTGCGAAGATAAATCAATCGGAGAAAGTTATTTGTTATTCGCCCCCGAAAAAAAATTAACATTGCCAAAAGTTACTTTTACTACTAAGGCAAAAATAAACAACAACGTAGGACATATCAATATAAAAGCCGATAATTACGCAAGATACGTTAGTATCACGCATCCCGATTATGATATAACTTTCAGCGACAATTATTTTGACCTACTTAGCGGAGAAACTAAAAAAATAACCTTTGAAGTACCTGATAACTTCGGAGAAGATTTCCTAAATAAGTTGGAAATACGTTGCGCCAACGAAATACCGCCGAAATGTTCTAAGTTTAGTGACTTTTTGTTCCGCAAAAAAGTTCTGTTGTCCCCTATTAACTTAGCCCAGTGGATAGCTTATCATTTTAACTAAAATCCCCTTTATAAATAAAATTATCTTGCACTTTTAATAACTGTGAAAGTTTTTTTTCGTTTTTGCTCATACTATGTTTTATGGAGCAAAAAAATGTTTGACGTTAATCTTATTGCCGAAAGAGCCAAAGAACTGGTTAAAGACATACCGAAAATAAAAATAGGAATGGCGGAAAGACTAACTCCCGGAGTCGTGAAAATAAACTACGTCTCTTACGACAAAGTTGACTTAACTAGAATTAAATACTGCCTGGAAAAAGAATTTATACCCTTACAAATTTACTTTACCTGCGTACCTATCTCAATAGAAGAAAAAACGGCAATTTTCAGTCGTTGAAAACATACTTGTATAAACCTCTAATAATCTCCCTTGCTCATCTCTAACCTTGACCTTAAAAAACTCTGCTTGTGCTTCGGTTAGCTTCTTTCCGTTGCTGTCAGTTAAGGAGTATTTGGGCTCTTTTTCTATATTTTTATCACTATCTAAACTTTTTTTATCAAAAGTATTGCTATTTTCGGAAGAGTTGGATATAATAGTAGATGTGGAGACAGTCTTTGTACTTTCTTCGCTGGGCTTTGACCCTTTATTGTTCCCGTCTATCATTTTAGACGGGAATTCTATTTCTCTCATATTACCTATGTTATATATAGCTTCAATTTGTCCGTCAATAGATATTGATAATTGAACACTAAACTCAATGGATAAGTACGTCCTATTAGCTATGATATAGCATTATTGACAAGTGGAACTCCTTAAAAATATAAATGTATCAAGATTGCATCAAAAATGTTTTATATGTTAAAAGATAGCCATAAAAAAAAGAAAACCACCCTTGTTAGAGTGGTTTTTTCTGTTGGTGCGGATAAAAGGACTTGAACCTTCACGTCGTGGACACTAGATCCTAAGTCTAGCGCGTCTGCCAGTTCCGCCATATCCGCTGGTGATCCATCGGAGATTCGAACTCCGGACACCTTGATTAAAAGTCAAGTGCTCTACCTGCTGAGCTAATGGATCATAGTATGGCTGGGGTGGCAGGATTTGAACCTACGAATGCGGGAGTCAAAGTCCCGTGCCTTACCGCTTGGCGACACCCCATTGTCGCATAAAAAATGATAGTTACTTTTGGGGTGAGTAGTGGGATTTGAACCCACGACCTTCAGAGCCACAATCTGACGCGCTAACCAACTGTGCTATACCCACCATACTTGTGGCGAACCAGGGGGGATTCGAACCCTCGACCTACGGCTTAGAAGGCCGTTGCTCTATCCTGCTGAGCTACTGGTTCATACAGTAACTATCTAGATTTATAAATTTAAGATACATAACCGCCGAACAACAGTCGGCACAGGTACAGAATGCTTATGGTTTGGAGCGGGTGATGGGAATCGGACCCACGCGGCCAGCTTGGAAGGCTGGAATTCTACCATTGAACTACACCCGCACATCAAAATGCCTATTAAGTATAATAAATGCAAGTCAGTTTGTCAAATAAATTTTATAGAGTTTTCTAAAAAAATAAGAATTGCTTCCCATATATCCCATTATTACTTTATAATCTGCTACCAAAAATTATTTCCAAACAGTTGACAATAATAATGTTATTATCTATAATACTAAAGTAACAAAAAAACTAACTTTGCGCCTCTAGCTCAGTTGGTAGAGCAATTGACTCTTAATCAATGGGTCCAGGGTTCGAGTCCCTGGAGGCGCACCAAAAAACCGACTAAATAAAAGTCGGCTTTTTTACTTTTATGATAAATATTCCAAAATCTCCATTGCGTTGGTGTCGGGGTTGGCTTTGGGGAAAACTTTCTCTACTTTACCCTCTTCGTTGATTATGTATGTACATCTGACAACGCCAAAGGAATTTTTGCCGTACATTTTCTTTTCCTGCCAGGCTCCGTATGCCGTTATTGCTGTTTTTTCGGTATCGGATAAGAGGATAAAAGGTAAATCGTATTTTTCTATGAAATTTTTATGCGATGCGATGGAATCCTTGCTGATTCCTATTACCACGGTATTTTTGTCGCGCAGAGGTTTGTACGCGCCCTTAAAAGCGCAGGCTTGACGACTGCAACCCGGAGTGTTGTCCTTTGGATAAAAGTACACCACTACTTTTTTGCCAATAAAATCGGACAGGCTTATTACATTGCCGTCCTTATCGGGTAAAGAAAATTGCGGGGCTATGCTGCCTATTGATAACATAAAATAACCCTCCTTAGTTTGTTATTCTTGTGGAAGCTCCACTTGCGTACCCGAAAAAGCGTTGTCGCCGAAAATAATCACTACTGTATCGTCACCGAATATTATACCATCTGATGTTAAATTCGTACAGTCGGCAAAGCAATAACCCTGGTATTCGGTTATTTGTTCGGTATTTATAACTGCTTCTAATGAATAGCACATATAAAAAGCGGCGAAAGGTACAACCGTCATGCTTTCGTGTAAAATAACCGTCTTCAGATAGGCGCAATGGGCAAATGCTCCGCTTGCTATACTTGTTATCGTATCGTCAAAAGTAAACGTTTCTTCGGCGGATTGCGGCATATATCTTATCAGAACTTTTTGTTCGTTTTCATAACTATATAAGATACCGTCTTCTATAAAGTATATTTCGTTTTCATCACTCACCGTTACTTCTTCTAAGTCCTCAATCATAGCAAGGCTCATACCGACGTTATTAACAGATGCGCCCATATTTATTTTCTTAATCTTTTTACCCGAACTGAAAGCAAACGAATCTATACTTGTAACGTTTTCGGGTATGGAATATCCGTATTCTTCACTTATATTGCCTGCGGCAATCAGAATGCTGCCGTCCTTGGAAAGCAACGAACCATTAACGGAAGAAAAATCTGCACTATTGATATCGACGTTAAAGAAAATTTTATAACTATCCACAAATACATTTTCACCAAGACCGGTAACTGTCAAATAATCTCCTATGGTAACGTCAATTAGGTTCCAGCAGTTTTCAAGGGCGCTGTTACCTATTGTTTCTACTTTTGGTAAATCTATGCTAATTAGTCCGCTTGACATAAACGCTTGGGCTTCCAAAGTAATTACGTTTGGCAATATTATTTCTGTTAGATTTGTGCAATTGGAAAACGCTTCGCTCCCTAGGCTGGTACAGCTTGGAAGATTTATACTTTCTAGGGCTATACAACGGGAAAACGCCCAGGCATTGATAGTTTGGCAATTAGTTAATGTTACTGTCGTTAAGTTAGAACAGCCGTAAAACGCGCTTTGATAAATTTCTATTACCTTTCCCATATTTACGGTCTTTAGCTCTTTGCAGTCTAAAAAAGCTTCCTCTCCTATAATTGCCTGTCCCGAAATAGTGATAGAAACCAAAGCTGATTCGGCAAAGGCTCTGCTGCCAACTGTTAATAAATTTTCGCCGAAAGAAAGATTGCGAAGACCCGTTTGGGCAAAAGCTTTCTCCCCGATATTACGTAATTCAAACCCCCTTTGAGTAATCTCAATAAGATATCGCGTATCAAAGAAGGCTTCGTTATAAATTGTTTTCAGATATTTTGGCAATACCACGCTGGTTATATTCTTTTGCTTAAAAGCGCCTCCGCCTATTGCCACAACGTTTTTACCCGAAACGGTATCAGGAATAGTTACTACCTCCTCCGAACCGGAGTAGCTTAACAAAATCAAGCCGTTCTCAGCGGTTGATTCTTCAAATACAAAGTTTTGCTCGGTAAGTTCGGTATTCCACTTTGCGTATAGCGTTATATCTTCGATATTCCCTGCATCGAAATCGTAAGGAATAGTAAAGTTTGCATCCAAATACCAACCGCCGAATTTTTCATTACCCTTAGTAGGTATGCTTAAAGTCGGCTCCTGACCAATGTTGACAGCAAAGGAGGATATGCCGTTGCCGCCGTTGTTTATATAGGTTATTATATAATAATCTCTTTGCGGAGTTTGCGGTCCTTCTTCTCTCCACTTGGCGTAAAGGGTTATGCTTTCAATAATGCCGTTATTAAAATTAAATTCTCTGCTAAAAGCTTGGTCAATATACCAACCTTCAAAGAAATAACCCTCTTTCTCTACATACGGCGCATTAATTATATCGTCATATCTTACCGAAAGGGTATTAATTTTACTTGTAGAGTTGGTTTCAAAGTTTACGGTAAAAACCTCATCTACGTAAATCCAGTTTGCGTACAACGTAAAGTCGGTTGTCACTACTATATTGGTGTCAAACTTATGTGAAAGCCTCTCGTCAACGTAAAAATCATCAAGTCTGTAGCTTACCCTTCTTACTTTAGGTATTATTAATTTCTGCCCGTAGCCGATGGTTATTTCCATAGGAGGATTTTCGGGTATTATGTTTAATTTTATTACAAAGTTTTGACTAACAGGGGTGTCGGATAGCCATTTTGCAAATAACTTTGTATCCTTATAAAAAACAGTGCTGTTGTCTGCTTTGCTGTTCAGGTCTTTACTTAAACACCAATACAAAAAGGAATAGCCGTCTCTTTGCGGCGTTGGTAAATTTGCCGTACTGCCCTGTTTTGTCACTATTGATACCAGTTCTTCTCCGCCGAAGGTTTCGAAGTTGATTGTGACGTTTTCGATTTCTTTCCAACGTGCGTAAACTACGTAATTTTTATCGATTTTCTTTTCAAAAAAATAAGTTTCGGTAAAAGGATTGTTCCAAAAGTTTTCATCCAAGAACCAGCCCAAAAACGTATATCCGTCTTTACTTAGAGTAGGTAAAGTGACTTCTCCCGTTCCTTTTAACTTTATAACAGCCACTTCCTCGCCGAAAGAAACAAAGGATATGCTATATCCTTTATCCTTGCAAGCGGTTGTGGTAGTAAAAATAACTGTCAGGATTAATAAAAGTATTATTAATCTCATTGCCTTTCTCATTAGAATTCCTTTATATCAGCCAAGGTATTTATCGCCGATTATATTTCTGCCTTGAGGTCTTTGTGGTGTGTTAAGTTTACCGCAAGCGGCAAAAGAATAGTCCCCTAAAAGTATGTCTCCGGTGCCGTAAATTATCAAAGTAGTTAGGTTATCCGAAGACGCAAAAGCTCCAACCGCTACGTAGTTTACGTTTTGAGGTATGATTACTCTTACAAGCACGCTGTTGTCGCGTAAGTAGTAGTTTCTGAATTCGGGATCTACAATTACCGCCTTAACCGAATACTCACTGCTTACCCCGTTAATAACGTAGGTATATGTATCGGGGATTTGCAGATTTTCTACAGTAATACCACTTTCTATGCCCACTAATCCAAGCCCTGCGACGTTGGTTATATCGGTAGGTTCAGTCAACGTGTATTCTTTGGTGGTAAAATTATATGTTCCGCTTACTCTCCTGTTGTTTGCGTCAATCGGCACAAATAACTGGTATTTCAAAGAAGCGTTTTCGTTAATAACGCCCATTTCGAATACAACTGACGCCGCAGGCATCGTCGTCCAAATAGCATAGGTCGAATACACCGACAAACCAACCGTTACGGCAATAATAAGTAATATTAAAGTTGCTTTCAAAGTAAGAGTTTTTTTCATAATCTATTCTTCTTCCATACCCTCAACTACCAATGACATTTCGCACCAGATAGACGATTGCGTCATTATTCTTGGATCAACTAATTCATCTACATTGGCAAAACTAATCGTAACGTTAAAGAATACCTTCTGGCTGCTTGTAATAGTCAGAACGCCCGACATATTATCGGCAGACTGACTTATAAGAGGATTAACCGGTACAATCTCCGTTGCCAAAGTTTCCGGATCTACCAATACCGTGTCGTAATATATAAAATCAACGCCGGTGTAAACAAAATCCGATTTGCTGAAGGCTTCGGATGCTAAGCCGCTCCCCGCTCTCATTGATATTTTATAATGTAAGTTTGAAACGATACCATAGCCTTGCAACAACGTAAAGTTACCCGAATAGGTCTTTTGGTTGGCGGCTTTTGCTACGTAGGACGGGTTGGCGTCTTGAGGGTTGTATTCAACAAGGGGGTTCATATACAAACCGTTTGCCACGGCGTATGGCATAGCTACCGCGGGAGAAAGAAATCTATCGTCTCCCTGCTGCATATTGTCAACCGGCACTTCCAAGTATAGATAAAGAATACCGCTAGCATCTACGTCTAATACGAATACCGCGTTAAATTGTACTTGATACCAAGCATAAGTTGCGGTTATTGAAAAACAGAGAGTAACCATGATAAGAATAAGACTTATCAGGGTTTTTGTTCTCTTTTTATTTGCTATGACAGTTTTATCTTTATCCATAATGCGTTATTATACCATAATTAATTATCGTTTGTATAGATTAAAATAGTATTAAACTATAGCGTTCTAAAGTAAGCATACAAGGTAACGTTCCTGTTCGCTAATTGACTGCCGTTATACTCGTCTGTATTTATGTATGTATTTCCGATCTTCGATTCTTCCTCCGACCAATGTACAAACCTTCTTGAATCGGCACTCTCTATCCTGTAATAGTCGTTATCCTCCACGAAATAGGATGCAAATGTTTCACCTTCGAATACCGTCAGAGTATAAACGTCGGTAGATACGGTCGTTTCCACGCCGTTAACTATATGAATGAGTTTCCCGTCATAGGTAGAAATCGCAGTTACTTTTTGGTCAACGTGCAAGGTATAGGTATATACTCTACGCCAAATACCGTAAAGGGTCTTATCGGCTGTTATATTTGTATTGAAATTAAAAGCGTTTTGACTGTAGTTTTGATAGGTTGCACTACTGTTTTCGCTCCAGCCTAGGAAGACGTAGCCACTAAGGTTAGGGTCTGCAGGTTTAGTTACCTTGGTACCTTGTTGTACATAAACTATACTTGTTGGCGGAGTATAACCAGCCACATTATAGTTAAACGTCACTTTGGGCATTGCAGTCCAGCCCGCATAAACCATAATGTCGGTGTCAATAGCATGTGTCTTTAGTGAAGTGTTAGTAAAAGGTATTGTACAGTCTTCGTCATAATACCAACCGTTAAAGGTATACAAGCTCCTTTCCGGGGTGGGAAGGGTAAGTAAACCGTTGCCCGTTGTATCAAGGTATTGTGTGGCGCAAGTACCGCCGTTCGGATTTAGGTTAACTTTATAAAGTTCTTTAAGTCCGAAACTTAAACTTATTCTTATATTGCTGAACATATATTTCTGATTGCTCAAAGGGAATATATAATATGGGCTTATGTCGGCTTGAGTAGTCTGCAAAAGATTGTAGCCCTCTTCGGATTGGAAAACTATTTGCAATTCAAAGAAATACTCATGGTTTTGCTGCATAAGTAAGGGCGCGCCTGTTGTGGAATTTACCAAAAATCCGTTTTCTTGTTTATATTCTATATTTACCGGAATATCGGTTATTCCGTTATTGTATGAGAACATATTCATTCGGAAGGTAAAGTGAGAGAGCATACTTTTTCCGTTTTCATCACTGCCAAGATAAATTTCCTCTATGGGTTGTCCGTGTATGTCTTTACCGGGAAGAATAATCTTTAGTCCTTCCAAGCCCGCCGTAATATATCGGGGAACTTCATCCAAACCTGCCGGTCTGACGCTAACGGGAGAATAAGTAAGTATATACGGATAATCTTCTCCGTTATATTGTATGCCTGTCTGACCGTAATATTTTTCGGTATTCAATTCACCATCAGGGAAGCCGGCAAACAAAGAGGGTGTGGTACTGGAGCCTACTGTAGCCAGATTGGTATTGGCATTGTTTTGGTTGACGTACCAAGTATAAGTAGCCACTACCGCGGCAAGGAAAGACAGTATGGCTATAGAAAGCATCATAATCAATTTGAATTTTTTTATGTTAGCCATTTGACACTCCTTCTACGTCTATTGTTTCGTTGTCGCTGCCTTCGGAGCAATATGAGTAAACTATTATTCCGTTTCTTCCGTTACTGATTATACGTTTGCCGGCGCGGTTGAACTTGTATAGTAGGTATCTGTTGGTATTGAGCGTGCCTAAGGTAGGATATACGATATCTGAGCCTAGCTCATACGATAACCACGGATAGATAGTTACAAGCAACAATTGACGATGGTTATTAATAATTATCTGATTGCCGTCGCTTCCGATTATATTCAATGAAGCTTTATTTTGTATTAAAGAATAACTGCCTGTAGCAAGATAATGATCTTTCATAATGTTGGAATGAACAATATCCACAAGGTCTTTAACGTCGGTATTAGCCGATTGCAGCATATCGGTGTAAGTTAGTCCGGTTATACTTGTATCGTAGTTTCCGATTGCGCTAGTTACGTGCGTTCTGGTCATTCCCGCTACGTTAAATACAATTCCCGATTTCGTAAGGAAGTTACACAAACTTGAATTAAGTAGTCTAGCTACCCCGTTGTCTCCTGCGCTTAAGTTACCCACTATTCCGCCGCCAAAGGACGCGCCGTTTGTGTATACGCTAATAACGGCAAAGGCTGCTACTCTGTCAATCATAGGAGTTTCTAAGCCGGCTTCATCGGTTAAGATATATTGTCCTACAATACCGCCGACGTATGCTATCTGATTATTATTAAGGTTGGTGGTAAGGTTGATATATCCTGCGAATTTTACGTTATTAAGTTCCACGTCTTTAGCGTAGCCAAGTATACCGCCTGCCGCCAGTACATTTTCCTCACCTGAAGAAGACACCAAGGAAATAACACCGTCAACGCTGCAGTTTGTAATATATCCTCTTTCCGAATAGCCTGCAATTCCTCCTGCATAGTAACCGCCGCCTATTTGAATAACGGCGTTAACCATATTTACGTTCTCCACGTAACCGCCTATTCTCTCTCCCGTTTCTTCATCGAAGACGCCCATTACTCTGGCAAACAAGCCTGCGTAAAGTCCGCTGCTGATTAACGTGTAATCGTATATTATATATCCGCCACCGTAATAATAACCTTCCATCGTGCCTACGTTTGTGACCACTACAAAACCGTTTTCGTCAACCATAACGATATCGTTTAATTGATAGAATCTGGGTATCTGTCCTGTGGGATTTTCAAAGGCATTGCGGGTTGAATAAAGTCCTTCCATATCCGAACCCATTCTTTGAATATCACTAGCCGAAGTAATCTTAAATACGTAATCGCCTTCCTCGTAACCGGACAATTCTCTATAAATAGACAGATATACGACCTGCAATACCGGTACGTTAATAATGTAGTTGTTGTTATTTCTGCCGTATAACTCTCCGCCATCAGTCAGATACACGCATAAGTCGGCAGTAGGATCGTTCATAATACCGGTATATTTGGTATAAACGTTGAGGTTTTCTTGATACCAGTTGTTAATAACCTTAATTGCGCTGTTTGCTCCGCTTATTATGTTGCCTAAATTATCCAGGAAGCCGTCGGCTTTTAGTAAAGCGATAAACATTTCGGGAGTTATGTCCATTTCTTCCAAATCAAGTCCCATGTTAACAAGGTCGCTGAAGCTCTTGGCGTTAACTGCCATCGGTTCATCCTGCCAACTTTGCAGAATGTTTTGGTAGTCGACTTTTAATTCTCTGGGGGTGATTTCGTAATCGGAGAACTGCAATATGCCGTCGCTGTCATAATATTGCGCAGCAAATATTTCTTTGTTGTCTACTGTGGTCATTGTGGTACCGTAAACCGTAACGACGTAGTTTTCGTTACCGTCGGCGTCAACTATTGCGGCGCGGTAAGTGTTGTCTATATATTTTTTCAATATAATATAATGCGCTCCGCCTAGACTTGCATCGGTGATATCCATAATAAGATCGTTCTTATAATCATAGCCTGCCAAGGATATATTCATATAGAAGAAGTTACCTTCGATAAGCGCCGCGTGAGGTATAGCTATTTGTTCCTCAAACTCGTTAACTTCGTTTCCGTATTCGTCCATAGTAACGATAAGGTCGGTTAAGAATTTATCCCATTGGTTCTTATTAACAATTTGATTGGTGCCATTGAAAATAAGATCCAAGGACTGGCCGTCGTAGATTTTGCCTTCATCGCCTGCGCCGAACTTGGCTGTTACGGGCAAAGGCAAAATTCTGGCATTAAGTGTGGTAGCGCCGGTAACGCCGGTAGAGTCTGCGGTTAGTTGATAATTGTCGCTACTGAAATCGCCCCATCTTATATCGGCATTAGTAGCGGTAACGTTGGATACCCTAACTTTTTCGTCGTTGAAAATTTCTATAGAACTAGGATTAAGTCTTATAGGATTGCCTTCAATAACAAATTCATTCTTATAGGTTACCGCAGTATCAAAGATAAAGTAACGCAAATTGCTCTCAAGTAACGTTAAACCGTTACGTATTTCTACAGGTATCCACGCCTTGACGGTAGGACTTAGCATATCCATATATAGCCTTGCAGTAACAATCTCCGTCCTTTGCATCAAAGTAATGGTGCTACCGATTAGATATGAGTACATACCTTCTACCAAATCGGCAGCCGCAACTTCGGCTTCTACAAGTGCAGTCAGATTGCTAACCTGGCTCTTTGCCGCTTCGGCAAGGGCAATATAAGCCGTTCTTGCCGAACTTATTCTCATCAAGGTTACGTAGCTAAGTTCGTTTACAGTACCGATACTGTTTATCATACTGATAACGTTTGCGTAATTGTTTTTCGCGTCTGTTCCGTTCTTGACATTTTCTAGGGCTACTACTGCCTGCTGATAGGATGCATAATTTTTGACGTAACTTTGGGCTGCGCTATTCATTGAGGCATATTTAACGGCAATGAAGTCAATTAAGCCTGCATCGCGTAACGATACGGGAGAACCTATGTTGGAAATATAGTAAGACAATAGTAAGCCTTGCGACATATCGACAAAGTCTTTATTAAGGTACATTCCTACGGCGTCTCTGGGAAGGGCGCTTATAGTAAATGCCGCGGTATCAATAGCTAAGTGGTTGTCAACGATATACGCTTCCACGTCAAAACCGAACAACGCAGAGAACTGGGCTGTTTTGCTGTTAACGGAGGCGGAAACGGATGTTTGCGTATTCGGAGTCAGCCAATTGTAAATTAACCACAGCTGCCCGATACTGGTGGTCTTTGTCCCGTAAAGTATACCGTCGTACTTGGTCATGGTCGTAGGCAATTCGTTAATAAAAATGTTGACATACAATGCCGCAAGACCGTCTTCTATATTGACAAGAGGGGAATCGCTTATTATTTGCTTAGAAGCATAGGATAGTTTGTTATAAACTCTTCTTGCAGTCTGAACGTTAATCAGGTTGTCGTACTGGTTATTATCTCCCTGAACTTTGTCAAAACCGCTTGTCAAATTATTTACTGCATCCCAAGCGTCTTGGTCGGAAGCAGAAACGCTGTTATTAACCGCTGCCATATAATTTTGTATTTTTATCAAATACGATGAGCCGTACCAAGCACTGAGATAGCTTTCTCCGTTGTTGCTAAGGCGAACGTACGCTTCATATACGTAACCTATTAAGCCGCTGTTAAATAGGTAGGTATTTTTCTTTTGATTTTCGGTCATACCCGGGTCATAGTTGGTATAGGTACCCAAAGTGTCAATCATGGTCTTAACAACGTATGCGTCCAGTCTGTCGATATAATACATAGAAGAGGTGTCAAGGCTAAGCATATACGCTTGCGCTTCCAAAGCTAAACGGGCGGCTATGGCTGTCTCTGCGTTAGCTAATACAGCTTTAGCCAGATACATAGAACCGCTACCTTTGCAAAGAGCGTCCAAAGCATTGTTATTTTCTCCGATTTTACTGTATCTTACCAAGATTAACGACGGATTGTACTGCGTACTTAATATTAACATGTAATATTCAAGCATGGCAGTGTCTATAAAGTTTTTGCCAAGTTCGAAATATTCCAAAGCAGGGACTATGTTCGCTTTTGATAAGGTATCATCAATAAATCTGAACATAGCTGATTCGGCATTTTCTAATTTGGTCAAAGTTTCATCGGAAACTAAGTTCTTTTGCGCGCTGTCGAACTGTTCATAGGTGTATCTTAAAGAAGCGATATAACCTATATTATTTAATTCTATGCCATTAATATTAGCGACAGCCAAGGACAATTCGTGAGTTGTAGCCACGCCGACCCAATGATATACTTCCTCAATTGCAGCACTAAGTCTTCCTAAATTAGTTACTCTCTGCTTTTGTGTTACGTTCAAACTATTGTACATATTAGAAATAGCAATAACTTTGGCAAAATAAGTAAACGTATAATCGCTGCTTCCGCCTAATGTTTGCGGAGGATTGGGCAGATTAGCTATCAAACACTTGACCGCGTCGCCTACAAGATTAGAAATTTGAGTGGCGCTGTATTTGGTTATGTTCATTATTGAGTCGTCTACGTAGTTAACTGCGTTATATGCGGCTTTTGCGGCTGCGTAAGCGGTTTCTCCAAGGTTGCTTGCGATAGCGGCTTGAGCAGCTTCATATAGAGTATCGATAAGCTTTGCTAATACTACGAATTCCATAACTCCGTCGTTAGCAGCTTGCAACATAACTAGTTCATAAATGTCGTTTATTAATCTTGCTGCTTCTTCTGCGGCATTCTTCTTGCACTGTAAGCATTGATAAGTATCGGGCAAGTCTTCCCATCTGGTACCGGCTACGTTGGTTACAATAGAATAACCTTTGTCCGAACTATCCTCTACCGAATAGCTATTAAAGTCGGTTTCCTGATAAACAAATCCGCAAATCGGGCACTTATGCTTAGCGTAGCTGTCGCTTTCTATTATACCTTTGATGATATAAGAGAATTCGTTATAGCCGTTTAAGCCCACAACTCTGTAGGTTGCTATTTCGTCATAAAGTCTTATTATGATTCCGTTTCTTTCGATAACTTCGCCGCTCTGGATAAAGTTAAATGTGCTGTTTTCTTCATCAATAATAAAGTTGCTGTTACCGTTATACAGCTTTCTTAACTCAACCAAATCACCGTCCGATATCTCAATTACCAAGGGACGTTTTTGGATTCTCCAGTTAAGGCTGGTACCTTCTACCGGCAGTTCGTAGTTATAGCTGTAATAGCAGTTATTATAGTTATACGCGTTGCCCTGCACATCGTAGTATGCGGTAATATCTATAGAGTTGGGGTTAATTCTGGTAACGGTAGCTCTGTAGTTGTCGCCTGCTTTGATAGCTTCCCATTGTCTGTTTCCGTATTCGTCGTACTCGTCGGTCTCCAAAGGTACCGATACCGTCGTCAAGACGTAAGTGTAGTTACCCGGGGTTCCTACGCGTCTGTAGTAAACAACGCCCATACCTTTTGCAACAAGGGATTGGGATATACCGTCGTAAATCGGGGGATTTTCGGGGTCGTACTCGTTAACTTCGCCGTTAATAAACCACTTCAAGCTTACGCTGAATTTTTCCATCGTAACGGTGGGCGAACTGGACAGAATGTTATAGTTCCTTTCCAAAATGGGATAATTTTCGCTTTGAGTGTTAAGCTCGCAAGAGAAGATATATCCACCGGCAAGACGGAACTCGTTAACTCCACCGTTGTTAATGGTGTAACCTGCCAGATATTCGGCTGTGGGCGTAGTAAGAACGCGTAGGAATTCTTTATTGCCCTCAATGTCGTTACCAAGTGTTTGGATATAGGCTTGAACGTTGTTAATCTGGTTAATACCGCTGAATATAAACCTTGTGTCGTCCAAAGCTACAAAGGTGCCTTCGCTGTTGCTTCTTGCCTGCCACAATACTTCGGTGGTGTACTTGGCTATTCTTAATACTCCGTATGAACTCCAGTTGTTGTAATTTATTTCGTTTTGTATTGCTGCGCTAACCATAAAGAAACCGGCATAGCTTGTTTCGCAGGAGTTAGCTAGGCTGATACCGTTTTCAAGTAGTCTGGGACTGCCGTTTTCTGTAATATAGTTAGCGGTAACATTGCCGTTAACTACAACCAAGCTTCCTGTATAAGCAAGTTCGTTTAAGGAATAAGCGATATTGGCAACGGTACCGTCAGGCATATACAGAGTGACAGCCGAAGTATTATAGTCGTATGCTCCGCCTTCTTCGGCGCAGTACAAGCCGTAATTGGTGCCCTTGTAAATCAACGGATTGCCGTTTGTATCGGTCATATAGTTGCCGATTACTATGTTTTCTACATCGCCTTTTTCGATAAAGATGTCAATACTGCCCTGCCAGCCGTAGTAGTTTTCGGTTTCGAATACTCTTGCCGATATTTCGTAAATTCCCGCATTCTTAACGCCGTTATTACCTTCGGCAAAGTCGTTAGCCACACTGTAATAGGAGTAATTGCCACCGTTATATACTATCTTGACGCTGAGTTCTAAATCATATTGATATGATTTTTCCACAGTCTGGGTGTAAACGCCGTCTCCAGCTACAAACGGGTCGTTTCTGACGGTGCCGAAGTTACTTGCGCTGCCGCTTTCTACCGCGAAATAATAGTTCATTACACCCTTGTCGTACTTAGGCGCCACAATAGTTTCGCCGTTGTTGGTAAACTTGAAGTAACTGTTGATACTTGCCTTGTCGATAATAACGTTAGGTTTCTGATAGTCGATAAGGTTATAATTAACAGCCAGTGCCTGTTCTAATTGCGCAAATATGTTATAAGAACCTGCGTTTCTGAACAGTTCGTCCCTTACTCCGTTCTTATAAACGGCGATACCGCTAACAAGGTTGTGGTCAAACTCATCGGTAAGCGCTTGTTCTACGGGAATTATGCCCAGTTCGATAATACCGCTTAAACCAATGGTATAAACTTTGTCGGCGCCGATAACGGTTACTGTAGCCGATAAGGGCTGTGAGGTTCCGTTATAGACCATACTGCCTTCGTTCATGTTCCAAATTACCGTTACGTCAACTTTGCTTATCACTCCGATAATATCGGTGTTACGGAGCATATAGTTATTATTAATGGTGTAGAACTGACCTTCTTCGCTGATATATGTCTGAGCGCACAAGCCTATTCTTGTGTCGTTTTCCACAGTAATATTATAGACGCCCGCGTTCTTATAAACCACGCTTACGCCGTTTATTAAATAGGTTAAATTAAATAAGAAGTAACCGCTGCTGGATAAGATAGGGTTGCTTATATCATCGCCCAGTAGGTTAATGTAAGCGAAGGTATAAGAATAGTTATCCACGCCAAGAGTCATATTTTGTTGCAACGCGGCGGCGGTTCTTTCATAGCTGTTATAAATTAGGTCGGTATCCTGCCAGTTGATGTCTAGGATAATAGGGTCAATCAATCTGTTTACCGTATCTCCTGCTTCGGGTACAAAGTCAGTAATTTCGTAGTTCAACGCGTCGTCGCCGCCAAGACCGAATATAACTTTAGTAACTTCCATAACGTTCTTGCTGTCGTAATAAGCGCTAACGGTAAGGTCATCGCCGTCAATCTTCTTGTAATTTTCTAAGTAATTGACTTCATCGTTTAGGTCGGCTGCAGTAACGCCGATTCTCGGTATGGCTACGTTGGTTCCGTCATAGTTCTTAACCCATACTAATGTATCAACGAACTTTAATTCTCTCTTATAAATAACGCCCGCCGAAATATCTTCATAGGTGTAGTTATCCAGAACGCCGCTGTCTTCGGACTCAATATTTACTATCATTACTTTAGCGGTACCTGCGTTCTTGTTTTCGTAGCTTATTTCGCAAGTGATATTGTCGTTATCGGCTACATTGCCAAAGATATAATCGCTATAATAAGCGGTACCGTCATAATATTTCGTCCAGTTGCCAAGAGCCGAAGTAGACTCAATAACAAGAACTCTCTTATCAATAATTAGTTCTACGTATTTTTCCCAATGAACGTAGTTATCTCTTACGCTTTCATCGATAACAACTAAACCTCTTATATAATAATGTCCTGCGTTAACTTTGCCTGTAAAGATTTCTAAATAGTTACTTGTGCCGTCTTCATTATATAGATAGCTAATAACACCAACGTCCGCGCCCTGGAGGTTAATGTTAATTAACGGTTCGGTATCCGACCAGGCGTTAGTAACGCTTGCGCTGACGTAGTGCATATAAGAATCATATGTTAGTCTGTTGCCCACAAGATACAAGTCGATGCTTGCTTTATTCATCAGCATTTCCTGACACAGTGATTCATAGTTAGTAAGGCTGTAGTTATCATTGTCAAACAAGGCTACCATTACATATTCGCCGGCAAAATAGTATTCTCTCTTAGCAATACCGCTTATCGTGTCGATTATTGTGCCGTTAACTTTAATATACTGTTCGGTTACTACAACTTTGTCGCCCGAAGTAAGCATACTGTAATTACCCACTAGGTCGCTTGCGTGCATAAAGTAAACGGTAAGTTCAGCCACCCCTTCAAGAGGAATCAAGCTTATAGTTGCGTAAATCGAACTTGTTTGGTCATAGCCGTTGTAAACCGATACGTTTGTGGGAGGCTTAATCCAAATTACGCTTGTCTGATACGGCATAATGACGTAAGTATAATAGAATTCAAACACGCTTTCTTTAGCGTAATTTATTTTTGCTTCTTCGGCAACGCCTAGAGTTGCTCTCAAATAATAGGTGTTGGCGTTCTTAGCATAACTAAATAGCGAATAATTGATTTGGTCGAAGCTTACCTCATAAGTAATGGGTATGGTAAGCGTGCCGCCCGGTAGGTTATAAACAAGAGCTTCTATATAAGTATCCAACCAAGCGTCTGTACTGTTATTTATAGCAACTCTGTGTTCTAATCCGTCATAAACAGTGGCTCCTGTAGGTCCGTTAAAGGTTAGTCTACCCAAATAGCCTTCGGCTAAGCTACCGGTATCGAAAATAAGTTTAGTAATCGACAACGCTACGGTATCGGTAAATCCGTCGTAGTTTATGGTTTCTACTATCGTGGCTCTGACGAATATATCGGCGGCGTTAACTATACCGTCAAATATTGAGGTAAAGCTACCTTCAATTGACGTGTCAAAGGTATAAACAATGGGTATAGCAAGGTTGCCTAAAGTAGCTCCGGTATAAGAGACGCCTTGTTCGCTTACGCTGTAGTTAAGTTGCGTAAGCTTACTATCGTTCCAAGACGGCGTATCCAAACTGATACTAGCGTAGTGGGTAAGCATATCATAAGGAATGGAGCCGCCTCTTAAATAAATGGTGTTGAGGTTTCCTACTTCTCCGCTAAAGCTTAATTTCATAATAGTAAGGGTAGCTGTGCCGTTCCAACCGTCATAGTTTACGTTGTTGGCTACAGTTGCCTTGATATTATAAATACCCGCATTAACTGCGCCTGTAAACGGTAAATTATATTCTCCCGATACCCCTTCGTAATAGGTGTAAGTAATAGGTATAATAATATTAGCCGAACCTACGCTTACCGTAACGCTTTCTACCATGCTGTCTACCCAAGTGCTGTCGGTGCGGGAAACGCCGGTATAATGGTAAGTAGCATCATAATATCTTGTTGTTCCACTTAGGTACAGACTGCCTAGATGTCCATTAACGTCCGTCCATTGAAGTTTTCTTATGTGGAGTATTTGCACGCTTTCAAAGCCGTCGTAGTTAACGGTACCCGCAAAGTAGGCTTTTACGTTGTAAATTCCCGCATCGGTAGCCGAAACGAATGTATCGTTAAACGCTTGCGGTACACTACCCATATAGTAGGTATAGGATACTTCTATTATAAGGTCGCCGAAGGCAAGAGAATAAACCAAATCTTCGGGCGCTGCGTCGTGGTAAGTATTATCAACCTTAGAAATACTCATATAGTGGGTCTTGCTGTCGTACAGTCTGTCGTCACCGGTAAAGAATATTTCGCCCAAACTTCCCTCTGTAAAGGTAAGTTTGTCAATTTCTAATACTACAGCCATTTCAAAACCTTCATAGTTTAGGGTTTCTTCTATGGTGGCTTTTACGTTATATCTGCCTGCGTTGGTTGCCGAAATAAATTCCGAAGAATAATCTCCGCCCTCAGTGCCTAAATAATAGGTATAGCTTATTGGTATAACTAGCGGACTGCCGTTTGGCAAGGTATAGCTTAGGCTGTTTCTGGGGCTGTCCTGCCAAGCATTGGTGTAGCTTACAGCAACGTAGTGGGTGCCCATATCGTAAGCTCTGTGATTACCTACAAAGTACAACTGTCCTAGGTATCCGTTTGCAACGTCAATATCGTTTTCACTACCGTTTTGGAAGACTAGCTTATTAATTTGCAATACCGCATAATAATCTTTGCCTTCGTAGTTCTTGTTGGCGGCAATGCTTGCTTTTACGTTATAGATACCCGCATTGGTGGCATTGCTGAATAACAAGGTATAAGGAGCGGGTTCGCTTCCAAGATAATAGGTGTATTCTACTACTATTGTCAAAGTGCCGTAAGCTAAGGTATAAACAAGGTCAACAGGAGCCGTATCGGTAAAGGCGTTTTCCGAACTTAAACTCATATAATGGGTATAACCATCGTACGGACGGACGTTACCTACAAAGAACAGTTCTCCCAAACTTTCTTCGGTAAAGGTCAGCTTCCGGATATTGAGAATAACGGTTTCTTCAAAACCTTCATAGTTTACATTGTCATTAATCTTAGCTTTGATATTATAAATTCCCGCATCGGAGGCTTGAATAAATTCCTCACTGTAAGAGCCGCCGCCTTCTCCTAGATAGTAGGTGTAAGAAATGGGTATAATCAAGGCGTTGCCGTTAGGTAAAGTATAATTTAGACTGCGTATAATGCTGTCTTGCCATGCGTTAGTATAGCTTACCGAAACATAATGGATACCCATATCGTACGGCATAATATTGCCCACAAAGTACAGGCTACCTAGGCTACCTTCTTCTATTGTACCGTCAGTAAAGGTAAGTTTATTGATAGTAAGAGTAGCAAAGTATTCTCCGCCCTCGTAGTTAGCCGTACCAATTATGCTTGCCTTAACGTTATATATACCTGCATTAGTCGCGTTTACGAAGTTTTGGTCGTACTCTCCTATTACGCTACCCATATAATAGGTATACTCAACGGTTATCGTCAGAGTGCCGTGAGTTAGGTTATAAACAAGGTTGGTCGGAGCCATATCAACATAACCGCTATCGGTTTTGCTTACGCTCATATAGTGGGTGTAGCCGTCATAAGGACGGTTGTCGCCGGTAAAGAACAATTCGCCTAAACTTCCTTCGGTAAAGGACAGTTTCTCAATGTTAAGTACCGCCGTTTGTTCGAAGCCTTGATAGTTCATATTTTCGGCGATATAAGCTTTGACGTTATAGATATTGGCGTCCCTAGCCGAAATAAACTCGTTGGAATACTCTCCGCTTTCGCTGCCTAAATAATAGGTGTAGCTAATAGGAATAATCAACTGGGTTAAGTTAGGCAATGTATAAACAAGGCTGGTTCTCGGGCTGTCCTGCCAAGCATTAATATAGCTTACCGCAACGTAGTGGGTGCCCATATCGTATTGCATGGTGTTGCCTACAAAGTAAATCTCGCCTAAGTGTCCTTCTTCGATAACGCCCGAAGTAAAGGTCAGTTTGTTAATAACCAAAGTTGCCGTTTCTTCATAAGAATCGTAGTTTTCGTTGCCGGCGATGTAAGCTTTTACGTTATAAATACCTGCGTTTATTGCGCTGACAAAAGTTTGGTCGTAAACGCCTTCTCCGCTACCCATATAATAGGTATAGCTTACCGTTATTTCCAAAGTTCCACCGTATAGCTCGTAGCTTAACGTTTCGGGCGGTAAATCAACGTAAGTATCATCGGTATTTGATACGCTCATATAGTGGGTGTTGCCGTCATACGGGCGAACGTCGCCAACAAAGTATAATTCACCCAAACTGCCTTCGGTAAAGGTCAGTTTATTTATTTGTAAAATCGCCGTTTGTTCGAAACCGTCATAGTTTATATTGTCGGCTATCTTTGCCTTAATATTATAAACGCCCGCGTTGATTGCCGAAATAAATTCGTTGGAATAATCTCCGCTTTCGCCCTTGAAGTAAGTATAAGTAATGGGTATTACTAGGCTGCTTCCGTTAGGCAAGGTATAGCTTAGACTACTAACCGCCATATCAAGATAACTGTTTTCGTAGCTTATACCGATATAATGGACTGCCATATCGTAGTATCTTACGTCACCGACAAAGAAGATTTCTCCCAAATTGCCGTCTTCTATATCGCCTTCGGTAAAGGTCAGTTTCTGAATTATAAGCAGAGCCGTTTCTTCAAAGCCTTCGTAATTTTCGGTACCGGTTATGGTGGCTTTTACGTTATAAACTCCTGCATTGGTGGCGTTGACAAAGTCAAATTCATAATCGCCCGCTTCCGCGCCCATATGGTACTTATAAGTTACGGTAATAGACAATGTGCCGCCCGCAAGGTTGTAAACAAGGGTTTGCGGAGCATTATCGTTATAGCTATTTTCACTAGACACGCTCATATAGTGAGTGTCGCCGTCATAAGGACGGGTGTCGCCCACAAAGTACAATTCCCCTAAACTTTCTACGGTAAATAATAGTTTGTTAATGAGTAGTACCGCGTATTTATCAAAGCCTTCATAGTTTACAGTGCCGACTACGCTTGCTTTTACGTTGTATTTTCCTGCCGACAAAGCTACGCTAAACTCACTGCTGTAAGTTCCGCTTTCCCCTAAATAATAGGTATAGCTAATAGGTATAGTAAGTTCGGTGTTGTTAGGTAACGTGTAGGTTAAGCTAGGCGTCAGGCTGTCTTTCCATGCATTGGTATAGCTAATACCAACATAATGGTTAGCCATATCGTAATCCATTGTGTTGCCCACAAAATATACTAATCCAAGGTTACCGTCTTCTATATCGCCTTCGGTAAAGGTAAGCTTATTGATAGTAAGAACGGCTGTTTCTTGATATCCGTCATAGTTTTCGGTGCCGATTATTCTTGCTCTTACGTTATAAATACCCGCGTTGGTGGCGTTGACAAACACGCTGGAATATTCTCCCGTGCCGCTACCTAAGTAATAGGTGTATTCTACTTCTAAAGAAAGCGTACCGAATTCCAATACGTATTCTAATATCTGCGGAGGAGTATCGGTATAAGTGCTGTCGGTCTTAGAAACGCTCATATAGTGAGTGTCGCCGTCATACGGACGGGTGTCGCCCACAAAGTACAATTCTCCTAGACTTCCTTCGGTAAAGCTTAATTTATTAATAGTAAGTACCGCCGTACCCTCAAAGCCTTCGTAGTTTACGTTTTCGGCAATGTAAGCCTTGACGTTATAAATTCCCGCATTGGTTGCCGAAACAAATTCTGAATCATAAACGCCGCTTGCGCCCTTGTAGTAGGTGTAAGAAATAGGAATAATCAGTTCGGCATTGTTAGGCAAGACATAATTCAAGGTATTTCTTGGGCTGTCCTGCCAAGCGTTAGCGTAATTTACCGCCATATAATGAACGCCCATATCATAATCTCTTACGTTGCCCACAAAGAATATTTGACCCAAACTTCCCTCTGCTATGGTGCCTGCGGTAAAGGTCAGTTTGTTTATAGTAAGGGTTGCATCGGCAAGGTAACCTTCGTAATTGTTTGTGCCTTCTATTGTTGCTCTAACGTTGTAAATACCGGCGTTAGTCGCGCTTGCAAATACCGTTGTGTATTCTCCCGCACCGCTGCCTAAATAATATTTGTAGCTTACTTCTATATTGAGAGTGCCGCCGTTTAGCACGTACACAAGAGTTTGCGGAGCTAAATCAAGGTAATTATTAGAGGTTTTGGAAACGCTCATATAGTGGGTAAAGCCATCGTAAGGACGGGTGTCGCCCACAAAGTACAATACGCCAAGACTATCTTGAGTAAAGCTTAGTTTATTAATTGTCAGTACGGCGTATTCTATAAAGCCGTCATAGTTTATGTTACCTTCTATATACGCCTTGATGTTGTATTTGCCTGCATCGGAAGCCGAAGTAAAGTCAAGGATATAATCTCCGCTTTCCCCCTCAAAATAGGTATAGCGGATAGGTATTATCAACTGACCGCCGGCAAGTTCGTAAACCAAAGTATCTCTACGCTCGTTTTGATAGAGGTTAGCATAATTTACTCCGATAGTGTAACTTAACATATCGTAGTTTACGGTGTTGCCCACAAAATACAACTCTCCTAAATTACCTGTAGTTACGTCAATTTCTCCGCTGCCGTTGTTTGTAAAGGTAAGTTTATTTATGGTAAGAACGGTAGTCGCTTCATACCCTGCGTAGTTTTCACTTTCGGCTATGGTAGCTTTCAGATAAATAACGCCGGTATTGGATACCCCCTTGAATTCGGAGTCGTAAACAGTAGAGCCGTCGGTATTGTAACGATAAATTACGGGTATGCTGAAATTGCCTAGTTCAGATTCCAAATAAGTAACTCCGCCGGAACTTACGCTGTAATTTAGGACGTTCAACATACTGTCGTTCCAAACGTCGGTTCCGACACTAACGCTTGCATAGTGAGTGAACATATCGTAATAAATGTTTGCGCCGCGGAAGTAAAGCTGACTTAAATTGCCGTCTTCGCCGTTCCAAAGCAGTTTGTTTATGATAAGTTGAGCCGTTCCCGTCCAACCCTCGTAGTTTACTGTTTCGGCAATGGACGCGCGCACGTTGTAAATGCCCGAATTATACGCTCCTGTAAAGTCGGAGGTGTACGTTCCCGTTTCTCCCATAAAGAACTTGTAGCTAATCGGTATAATGAGGTTAATGCCAATACCGCTAAAGGCTAAAGTCTCTATAATTTCGTCAACCCAAACCCCTTCGCTTCTGGAAACTCCCATAAAATGGGTGGTTGCGTCAAAGGTAATTTCTGCGCCGCTAAAGTACAACAAGCCAAGGTTGCCTTCTTCGTCTATCCAACGCAATTTATGAATGATAAACGTGGTTTCCGCTGTCCAACCTTCGTAGTTTTCCCCTTCCACTATTCTTGCCTGAATGTTATAAATTCCCGCATCTTCGGCATAGCTGAAGTCGTCTACGTAGTTACCTGTACCGGTTACGCCCATATAATACTTGTAGATAACTTGAATAATCAGGTCTGCGTTTTCGGCGGTGCCTACAGTTACGCCCTCGCCGCTTACTATATAATATAGATATCCAACGTAAGCGTTTACGTAGTTATTTGTCTTGCTTATACCTACGTAGTGGATATTGCCGTCGTACAGCATACCGCTGTTGCCTACAAAGTACAAGGTGTCAAGGTTGCCGACCGCTCCGTTCCACTTCAACTTATTAATAACAAGGACTGTTTCACTAGACCAAGCGCCGTAGTTGCCGTTGGTTTCGGCATCGATAACCGCCTTAATATAGTAGGTACCTGCGTTTACTTTGCCGTTAAACGGTAAGGTATAAATATTGCTTCCGTCGGTGTTGTAGTAGTAATTAATAGGTATGGTAAGGGTGTTTGCTCCCAAAATAACGCTGATTGAAGGTACGTTCTCATTTAGCCAAGTGAGCTCTTCGGTTACTCCGGTATAGTGAATTTCTCCGTTATAAACTATCTCTCCGCCGTTAAGTTTCAGATCGCCTATTTCTCCGCTGACGTATTCTAGAGGATTGATAACAAGTTCTGCCGTTCTTTCCCACGCCTCATAGTTTATTTGGTCGTCAATATCATAAACAATGTACGCCTTCAGATAGTAGGTTCTGCTGTTGGTTGCGCCCGTAAATTCATAGTTATATACGTTACTGCCGTCGATATTGTAGTAATAAACAATCTCCGCCGTGCCGTCTGTTCCTAATAAGGTTACCCCTCTAAGTTCGGTTGTGGAATAGGTGTCGGCAAAGCTTGCAAACGCAACATGGCTTAACATATCGTATTTTATCGTGGTGCCTCTGAAATACAATGCTGCAAGACTGCCTTCGCCGAAGGTAGCTTTATTAATTACTATTTCTGCGGTATGGCTCCAAGCTTCGTAACTATCGTCCACAGGAGCGGCAATGGTGGCGGTTACCAAATATGTGCCTGCGTTTACTGCGCCGTTAAAGGTTGATGAGCTTCCGCCGTTATACGTATAGGTATAGACAATGGCAATATTGAGGTTACCGCCGGCTAAGATATAGTTTAAGGAAAGGGGTAGGCTGTTTGTCCAGATATTGGACTTGCTAACACCGCTATAATAGGTATTAGTGTCGTAATTTACGTCTACGTCAAGCATATACAGACTGCCAAGCTGACCTTCTTCGTCAATAAAGCGAAGTTGTCCGATATCAAGAATGGCATTACCCGTCCAGCCGTCATAGTTTTTAGTTCCTGCAATTTCTGCCTTGATATAATACGTACCAACCGCGCTTGCTCCGCTGAAAGCAAAATAAGTATCTCCGTTGTCGGTATTATAGGTATACACTACAGGTATCGACAAAGTATTGCCAAAGTACGACAGGTGGGTTACGTTACTATCCAAACTTACTTCTTCGGAATTAACACCCAAGTAGTGAGTGAGCTTATCAAACAATAACTCTTTACCCACAAAGTAAAGTTCGCCTAAGTGTCCTTCTTCGTTTTCAAACCTTAATTTTTCTATAGTTAGGGTTGCGGTAGCGGTGTAGCCTTTGCAGTTGATTGTTTCTATAATAGTTGCGGTAACTACGTATACGCCCGCGTCAGCCGAACCAACGAAAGTACCCATACTGACTGCATCATAAGTATAGGTGTAGTTAATAGCAACCGTAAGTCCAACTTGTTCATAATACAGACTGGATACCAAAGCGTCCGACCATTCGTTAACTTTGCTTACGCCAACATAATGTGTGTCGGCATCGTAAGTTCTGGTTGCGCCCACAAAGTACAATTGGCCAAGGTGTCCGTCTTCGTCAATAAAGTCAAGTTTATTGATAACTAGCGTTGCGGTAGACGACCACTGTTCGTAGTTGTTGGATATAGTTTCGTCGGTAATTTCGGTATAGGCATAAATATAATAACTGCCCGCGTTTATGGCACCGCCAAAGGCTGTGGAGTAAACCGAACTTCCGTCGGTATTGTAGTAGTATCTTACATTCGCCGTGCCGTCGCCACTTAGTAAGTTAAGGGTAAGAACTGCACTGTCAACGTAAGTACTTGCCGTGTATGAAACACCAACGTAGTGTCTTACACCGTCATAAATTCTGGTGTTGCCTGTCAGGTAAACCGACGGCATATTGCCTACGTTGCCATTAAAGCCTATCTTGTTAATAACAAGGGTTCCTGTTAAGGTAATATCGTTATAGTCGTCGTTTGCGTTATGGATTATTGCCTTTAATTCATAAGTTCCCGCGTTTCTGGCTCCGGCAAACGCGCTGTTATCCCACAGATAAGTTACCGTTGCGGTATCGTTCAAAATAAGTCCTTGGCTAAGCAGCATATCCTTAGGACGGATATTGAGGCTTAATACGTAAGAATCATCGCTTATTATATCGGTGGTATTGGTATAGCCTACGTTAATAAAGTAAGTATTGGTGTCGTAATTTATTGTATGGGTGGAGTTTGCGTCGGTAACAAAATAGAAACTGCGTAAAGCATCGTTATCTTCTACTGCCGCCCACATATCGGCTTTGTTAACCACAAGAGTGGCGGTGGCAACAAAGTCAAAATAGTTGTCGTTATTAACATTAACGGTTATTGCATAGCTACCTGCGTGAACGGCGCCATCAAAGTCGTCTTCCCCTATTTTGTAAGTAATATCTCCGCTTTCTATAAAGGTTGTGTTGGTGCTAGGTCTGATATTTACCGTGTTTGACGGAGCAACACGGCTAATTTGAGTTGAGTTTTCGGGAGAAGTTATTACCAAATAATAAGTACTGCCGTCATAAACAACGCTTGCTCCGCTGTAAGCTAAGCCGTAAATGGTAGCTTTGCCTATTTCCATTCTTCCCACTAAGGTCTTGGGATAATAGTTGCTGTTATAGCTTAGGTTCTCCGCGCTGTTTTCATTAACGTAGATATAAACTGTATAACCGTCGGCGTTCTTTGCTGTTACTCCTAAGTTGTCAACCGCCGTAATATCGGCTGTCCTTCCGCTGTCGGAAACAACGGCGTATCTTATGTTGAGGTTTTCTTCAAACTGGCTCTTCTTTCCGCTGGAAGCGTAATTCTTGGCAAGTCCGTCATAGGTATATAAAACGTTGGGCGCAGATATACCTACAATGCTGACTTGTGCTATTATCATAGTGTTGGTCAGATTAGCCTGATTGTAGTCGTAAGCAGCGTCGCCCGCTGCGGTAATGGTGGCGGTTATTACGTATCTTCCGGCATTCTTTGCGGTGGTGTTTGTGAAAGTACCGCTGGAAGTGATTTCTTCGGAAGAAGGCATATAGTAGGTATAAGTATAGGTAATATAAGCTATATCCGAAGTGTTTTCGCCGTTTATCGTTAAGGTAATGTTGTTAATAAGGGTGGTGTTAATTACACCAAAAGATCTTGACACACCGATAGAATAATAGCTGTTGGTATAGTCGTAATGTCTTTGATTGGTGTGGTCTTCGTCTTCTATTAGCTGCGGTAAATTTAGGTATACGCTCTCAATGTTAACGGGAGTGATTTCTACAGTAGCGGTACCGATGCCGGGCAATACGAAATCTTCATAGTTCTTATGTTTGATTGTAGCAGTAATCTCATAAATACCTACGTGCAATGCGTTAATTATGGCAACGGGACTGCCGCTTGGCGCAGTGTAGGTATAGGAGTAGGTTATTTCTGCGGTGTCGTTACCCGAAGTATATCCATCAGAATCCTTAGGATATACGGCTATGTTATTTAACCTTGTGGTATTAAGTAGCATAGCGTTTGTGGTATTTACGTTTAGATAATAGTTCTTTCCGTCATAGGACTTCTGCCCGCCTACAAGGTAGAAAATACCGTTATTGACAACGTTATACATATTAGCTTTATTTATGGTAAGTTCTCCCACAATTTCCTGAGGCAGATAGTTTATGGAAGCAACGCCGTCCACTTCGGCAACCACCGTAGCCACTATGCGGTAATAGCCTGCATCGGTAGCCGAATTTCCTAATACTCCGTTAATGGTGTAGCTGATAGAAATCGTTGCGTTATCAAGAGCGTTATATTGGGTTGCGTCACCGTCGTTAGCGCTAACACTCATACTGTGGGCGTTGCGGTTGTAATCTACAACCTTTATCTCATCGTCCATAGTTATAAGCTCTCCAAGGCTGTTTCTGATATTCGCCGCGGAGATATTAAGTTCTCTTGTAATAACCAACGTATTATAGTTCTGATTGTCGGCTCCAACCGTTGCGGTAATACTATAAATACCAACCTCTCTTGCTCCGTTGTTTACACCATTTATTATTACTCCGTCGTCAGAACTAATCTGATAAACGATATTTACCATGTCGCCGGAAATTTGGGTGTTTACCGTTGTTGCGCTGTAGCTTGCCGCTTCGTTTATATACAGATACCTAATTTGAGCATTGTACTGGGCGGAAATTGCGCTCATAGAAAGGTTGGTTATACTTACCGGATTAATAGTAAGTCTTGCGCTCAGTAAGTTTGTATCGGCAAAGTTAGGTACGTCATAATCAAAGTAATTGGCGTGGGTTAGTTTCGCGGTAATTGTATAATATGATACCGCGCTGTTATAAATATGAACGTTGGTTGCGCCGTTACCCACAGTAGTTGTACCGCCGTAAGGAGTAATGGTATAGCTTGCCGTCAATATATCGCCAAGACTGCTCATTGTGTCAACAGATATAGAGTGATTGAAGCCGTCATAGTTGGTAACTACGTTATTGATATACTTATTTGCAATGGTAGCTTTGGTAATAGACCAAGTTCTTAACGCTCCGCTATCTATATAGTAGTTTCCGTTAGTTATTTCCAATTCGGCGGTATTGTTGCTTACGTTTAGCGCCGAAGTTCCTGTTGCCGTTATTCCTAAAATGTCACTGCCTACTATGCCCGATTCTGCAACGCCGTCAACCTTGCCTATTGTATAAGAAAGACTGCGCGTTTCGGCATTGTAAACAGTGCTGAAGTTATCCCAAGCGCCCAAACTATCGGTGTTCCAGTTTATTTTGAGTCCTCTTTGTAAGATGTTCCAGGAATAACTGCTGTTTGCGGTAATAACGTAGTCGGTATCTGCGGTAACGTTGATTGACTTACTGTAATTGCCTGCGTTTACGTTGCTGAAAGTATAAGTCGTATAATAGCAATCCACTCCGTTGTTGTCATATGCTTCGGAATCTACGCCTGTTTCGGTTATGGAAAGGGTGTCGCCGTCTACTATATTATTAACAACCAAAGCAATAACGTGACTAAGTCCGTTATAAATGGTACTTGTTCTGCCGTCCGTCCAGGTAAGCGTTAGTATTCTTTGCTGAATAACGCCGTTTGTTAGGGTAATGGAGGAGTTTTCGGGGTTAAGAGCTGTGCCGTCGGCGCCGAACTTATAGTTAGCGGCATCTGCGGTATTACCTAAGCTGTAAATAATAGTCTTGCCCGTTCCTGCATGCTTATTATCATAAAGACCGCTGATGTTGAGGATATCCCCATCTAAAATTGCCGAACTGTTATAGTCAAAGCTAACAAGGTCATTGCCGTCGTAAACTTTACTGGTAATACTTGTATCTATGGTTATACCCTTTCTGAATATAGTAGCCGATACGGTGTAGGTGTCCTCATCGCCGCCGTTAATGGTCATTGTGTAGTTTGCTGCCGCTTCTCCGTTTACCATAAAGGTAACAGTTCTGCCGCCTGCGTTGGCCGAATTGTATTCTGCGGACACAGAAACCGGGGCTTGCGCTAAGATACCGCTTACGTTGTAAGTAGTAAACGCTACCGTCTTGTCATAAACCTTGTTAAAGCTTGCGGCGGTTATTTCTATAATTTGTCTTCTGATATAACCTGTTACGCTGTCGGTAGTCAAATCGTCGTCGTCGCCGGTTATGTCAAAGTAATAGTTGTTCTTATCAGCGCCGGTTACTATAAAGGTAATAGTCCTTGTACCCGCCACCGCGCTGTCGAATGCCGCGCTGATTGTTGCCTTAGTGGCGTCAACTATACCGGTATGATAAACGTTATCAATAGCTTCCACGGTGTAGCTTGTGGCGGGATAAACGTTGGTGGTGTCAAACAGCTTAGTAAACGGATTTACGGTATCGTTGCTTTCCACGATTATTGCTCTCTTGTTTACAGTCAGATACCATTCTACCGACTGCGTAGTACCGCCAATGTTGTCGCAGGTACTTATACTCATTCCGTCAGAAACGGTAAACCTTATCAGATACTGCGACGACTTATATTCTCTGGTGACCGTCTGCGCCGTGGTATAATCGGCATAGCTGTAAGTCACGTTATCGATATAAACAGTCATATCGGAAGGCTGATATCCTACTATCGTGGGATAGCTTGTAAACGCCGTACCGTCGAATACCTTATCTATATATTGTGTGTCGGAAACAAAGCCGCCCGGGGTTTGGGCAACAATAAATTTCAGGCAGTATACCTCTCCGCTTGGCACTTCGGCAACAGTAGTGTGGTTGGTACTGTTGGGATACTGGAAGTACGTAGTTGTGCCGTTGTTATAGAAATATACAGGGTCAACAAATCCGTCGTCAAGATCGTCGAAAACAAAGTTAGCCGCATTTGCTCCCGTTACTGTCATCATCAGGAAGTAAGTACCCGCGTGGTTGGGTCCTCTGTTATAGAAGCTTTGGAAATTATTATTAGCGTCTGTTATCCACCACTGATGTGTTAAATCAAAGGTATAGTAAGGGGACGGATAATTACTGCTTGTGGGATGGTAATGTCCGCAAGTACAAAAGCCGAAATACTGATAAGCAAACGCCACTCCCGCCGTTGTGAATACTCCGCTTGTGCTTGCTTCGAAATCGTGATAAGTATTATTGGAATAGCCAAGAGTGGGCGGCCATTCCATTGCCGTTCTTGCCGTTACGTTGTTGTTCTTATTCTTCTTGACATACTGCCAGGTTAGACTGCTCTTTTGAATTACAAACGGAGTAATTGTGAAAGGAATGTCGGTATTTTGGTTACTTAAAGTATAATTAGCTTCATCTATGCTTACTCTTACGTTGTAGTTGCCTACGTTTATTGCATTAACTGTAGCTATATTGGAAGTAAAGCCAATCACGTCTCCGCTTACCTGATTGTTAAATATAATACCCAAATCGGCGTTTGTTATGGCAACCGCTTTGTACATAACTTGAGTGTTATTAAGAGCCGCCGTAACGCTGCGCTTAGTTATTGCATAAGTCTTTGTATTACTTATCGGCAATGCGTAGTTGTTGTTGCTGATAGTATTAGCCGTAGCCGTGTAGTTTCCTGCGTTTTTATTGATTGCTCCGCTTAGCCCTACGGTAGCGCTGTCGCCTAAGCAAAGGTTGCCCGCCGATACGGTAATGGTATGGTTGTTGCCGTCATATACAGTACTAAATACGCTTCCGCCGTCAAATGACCAATTAAGAGTTACCGTACGCTTATTAATAACCCAGTTTTCGCTAAGTCCGCTTTCGGGTAGCTTATAGTTATCGTTGGAAACAGCAACTATACTTGCCGTATAAGCTACCGCCAAATAATCTACTGCGGTGAACAGCTTAGTAACGTAGTATGTGGAAGTTCCGCTGCTTATAGCGTCGAAAGTGCTTGTGCCGTAAGCCGGATTGTTACCGGTATTATATATGGTAAAGGTGGGCGCATCTCCGCTTATTATATTGTCAACGGTAAGAATAACGCCGTGAGAAAGTTTGTCGTAAGTCCATTCTCCGTTGGTGTCCGCGCCGTTGGTTGCGTCAAACGCCCAATTTATGCTTAACGTTCTCTTTTCTATTCTCCACTCTCCGAATCTGCCTGTTTCGGGCAAGGAATAGTTGCTTTGCGGGTTATTGCTGATACCCACAATGCCCGAAGTGTAGTTGTTGGCAGAATAATTTACCGAAGTAAATACGTAATAAACGTCGGTAAAGTTTAGTCCGCCCGCTGTGGAGCTACTTCCTACTGTCTTTGACGGGCTATTTGTGCCGCCGTTTGAGTAGCTGAAAGCAATAGCGCTTGAATCGGCTGCTAAAATGTTGCCGATAGTAACAATTCTGCCGTGAGTTTTGCCGTCATAAATCCAACCGCCGTCAACGGGATCGCCGTTAGCAGTATAATAAGTCCAGCTAAAGCTTACCGCTCTCTTAGCAATAACAAAGCTATTTAGTCCGCCTGAAGCTATGGTATAGTTGTCAGCGGAAATCTCAGTCGGATTGGCGTGACCCGCTGTAGCGGCAACGGAAGTAACTCCCGTTATGCTTGCGCCGTAGCTGCCGCTGTTAATAGAAGTAAAGATATAACTTCCGTTTGTCGCGGCGGTAGTGGAAATATCGGTATAATCACAGTTATTGGAGCCTGCGGGGAAGTTAAACGCAATGGTTTCATTCGCGGCTATTCCGCTGACAACCAGGTTCATACCCTGGCTTAAACCGTCGTAAACTCCGCTGTTTGTTGACATTGTCGACCAGCTTAAAGTAATTACCGCTTTATTTATCTTCCAGCTGCCGCTATCTCCTGTAAGAACGTAGTTATTGTTGCCGTTATTTAGGCTTGTAATGCCTGTAATGTTGGCTACGTATGACGCTTCCGAACTCTTAACCGCGGTAAACAGAGCGGTAAACGTGCCGTTAGAACCGCTGTAAATTAGATTGCCGCCTTGAGGAGAAGTCCCGCTGTTGGTATAAGTAAAGCCTATGGAGTCATCGGGAATAATTCCACTTATAGTAAGGTTAATACCGTGCGCTAAACCATCATAGGTGTAAGTACCTGTGCCCCAACTTACGGTCAAAACTTTGGGAGTTATTGACCAGGCTTGAGAAATTGTTCCGTCAAGCTCATAGTTAGTGTTGCTAATAGAGGCTATTTGGGCAAGGTAATTGCCTTTGTTCTTTGCATAGTTAACCGTGCTGCCCGAATTAATGAAGGTTATAACTATATTATCGCCGCCTACCTTATTATTAATAGTGGCGTTAACAGTCTTTACTGTATTGTCAAATTCAAAGGTTGTAGTACCCCAAGAAACGTCCGTTGACTTAATTAGCCTTGCCAAAATCTCCCAGTTTGCCGAACTTGTTTGGGTGCCTATTGCGTCAAATGCGTAATTTAGGCTATTTACCGTTTCTATTGTGGCGGTAGCGGTGTAAGTTCCTTTGTTGATTTTGGAGTTGTTGGCGTAAGTAAAGCCTACTGTTTCGCCCGAAACTACGTTAATTGCTACCGCAGTTACTGTATGGGTTGTACCGTCATAACGGATTACCGCTTCACTAAGTTCGGTTGAATTATAGTACCAAGTTACGGTAATTATTCTTTGGGTAATAAACCAGTCTTTTGTTACCGTTTCGGGAAGTTTGTAGTTAAGGTTGCTTACCGAAGATACGCTTGCGGTATACTTTTTGGTATCCTTACCGGACGTTCCGGTATAGGTAATATTTACAACGTCACTGCCGCAAATTACTCCACTTGCAATGGCGGGTACAACCGACCTTGTTTGACCGTTATATTGCGTGGAATAATCGCTCCAAGTGTCAATGCTATCCTTAACCCAATCGAAAGTGACCGTTTTTTGCTTGATTGTATACGATTTTTGGTTGTTTTCCGCCAACATATAGTAATGTTGGGAATCTCCGTAAGAGGCATTGACGGAATCAATAATAATAGTATAAGTACCGGCGTTTACGGTAGCGACAAAAGTATAGATATAGGTATCTATTCCGCTGTCGGTAGTCTTGCTGTCATAAGTAAAGATAATATTACTTTGACTGAACACCACACCCGCCGAAGTTAAACCGCTTATGCTTGCAACAAAGCCCACGTTATCGTTTGATAATACGTTGCCCATAGTTACAGTCAATCCCTGACCTAGTCCGTTGTAGGTTAGGTCGGCTTCGTTCCAGGAAATTGCAATAGGTCTGGGAGCAATCTGCCATACTAATTTTCTATACGCAACGTCAGGCAGACAGTAGTTTGTATGTCCGTCACCGGTTAAGGAAGCTACCGTTGCGGTATAGGTTCCCGAATCGGAGGCGGTATTACTGCCAACGGTATAATCGTAATAAACAACTCCGCTGTTTACGTATCTATCCAAAGTGTGCGATAGGTAAGTTACACCCAAAACGCTGGAATCAACTATACCGTTAACGTTGGTTACGCCAACCGACCAGCTACCAAAGTAGTAGGTATAAGGCTCTCCCGAATAATCCCAGTCGAAAGTAACAGGCTTGGGATTGATTGTCCACTGAGCGGAGTTTACCGGCAGAACGTAGTTATTACTGCCGTAGTTTGTTGACGCTATAGATTGTATGCTTGCGCTGTAAGTACCTGCATTTACTGCAAAGAAAGCCTTGGTTATAGTAATAGCCGTTCCGCTGGAATCAAAGCTTGTTCCCTCAGGCAAAGTTCCTGTTGAGGAATAATTAAAGGTAATAACGTCGGTTCTTACGATATTACCTATAGTTACGTTAATGCCTTGAGCCGCCGCCGAATAAATCAGGTTGCTTGCAGTCGACCAGCTAACAGTCAGAGTTCTTGGTAATATTGTGTAACTTAATTGCCAATAGCTCAAACTATAACCGCTATCTTCGGCATTACCTATACGGTAATTTGCGTTAGGCACGCAGTTAATTATCGTTGCGGTGTAGGTACCTGCATTAGTTGCGGTATTTCCGCTGTAAGTAAAGGTTACTAAATCGGCTCCAACGGTGTTGCCTACAGTTGCGGTAACGGTCTTGGAAGAGCCGTCGTAAGTAAACGGAGAAACGTAGCTCCATCCTTGAACGGTAAGCAGACGTTTACTGATATAGAATTCCGAATCTTCCTCATTGGGCGTTATATCATAGTTGGATACCGATATTGAAGTTCTGGTAGATGCGTTACTGCTTAATGAATAGGTAGCAGAAGCTATGCCGATACTTCCTATCTCATACGTTCCGCTGTTGATGGAAGTAAAGTTGTAAGAAGCGTTGTTTAATTGAGTAGAATTGCTTATTATAGCCGATTGTTCGTAATTGTTTTCTCCGATAGTAAGAACAATAAACTCACTGTTAACAATTCCGCTTATGGTTGCCGTAACTCCGTAGCCGCTGCCGTCATAGCTTACTCCGCTAGTACCGATAGCGCTCCAAGATATGGTAACCATCGCTTTGGAAATAGTATACGTACCCGACAAATCGCCTGCTAAGGTGTAGTTCTTGTTGTCGGGATATGCTGCAAAGTTGGCACTCATTACCACCGAAGCTACATAATCGCCCGCTTTAACTCCGCCGAAACTGTAAGTAGGATTAGTAACTACTGCAGTAGAGGTAAGGGCGATTACTGCTCCGCTTGTAGGAGTTACGCCGCTGTTACTTAAATAAGAACTTGTATTTAGCGCGTAAGCGTTGGTCGTGGTAACCAAACCTACGGTGTTGCCTAAGGTAAGTCCTGAAATTGTCAAAGTGGACAGATAATTTACGTTGCCGTTATAAGTTCCGCCAACTGACGACCAAGACGCGTAAATTGTTTTGGGTGTAATACTCCATTCTTTGATGGCGTTAGCAGGGAGCATATAGTTAGCATTGTCAATACCGGTAACTTGAGCTACGTAGGTATTAACTACCGTACCGGTAAAGCTGGAAGGAGTAAGATTAATAACGTCGCTACCTATTATAGAAGAGGGTTTTACGCTTGCGTAAATTGTTCTTACAACGCCGCTATACTCTGCGCTAAAGTCACTAAAAGACGGGGTTAGCGCGTCGGTTGACCAGTCTATTTCTATTTCTTTTCTTGCTATAATCCAGCTTCCTAAGTTACTGGGTAAGCTGTAGTTGTTGTTGCCGTTGTTATCGCTTGTTATGGAAACAATACTTGCCGAATAATCATTGCCTGCCGAAATACCTCTAAACCATACTTCAAAGGAAGTGGAATCGGACGGAGAAGTAATTGTGCTGCCCGAAGGAGTAGTAATCTTAGCCGACTTACTGATATTAAAGGTGATTTCGTCGGCAAGAACTTTATTGCCGATACTAACCTTTATACCCTGTTCGGTGCCGTTATAAGTAAGGTTGCCGCCGCTTGTCCAGCTTACGGTAAGGGTTCTCTTAGTTATAGTAAACTGCGGATTGCCTGTTACGCTTAACGTATAGTTGTTTACACTGCTATAAACGGTGCCCGAAACCGCGCTTATTGAATTTATGGAAACGGTATAAGGGGTGGCGTTGGCGTTTGTTGAACTAAAGTATTTTGTAGAGTTGCCGATTAATGCCTCTCCGCCGTTCGGTATGCCGATAGTGGCGTACGGATTTGAAGAAGAGGTATTAAACGCCAATAATTCATCGTTCTTGATACCCGAGATTATGGCGCTTACGCCGTGAGCGCTGCCGTCGTATTCTAGAGTGGAACTACCTGTAAACACAACGCTTACTACGGCTTTTCCGATAGTGAAACTACCGCTTACTTGACTTACCGTATCCACTCCGTTTGATGACAAAGAGTAGTTTGGCATATTATTTAGAGATATAGTCGCCGTATAGAATCCTGCTTTAATAGCCAAATAATTCTTACTTCTTACGGTATTGCCTGCGGCAAGAATATAAGAAGAATCGGTAGGAGTCAGTCCGCTCTGTGTTAAAGCCGCCCCCCCGTCACTAACGTATGCGGCAACACTGTTATTAAGGTTAATAGCGTCGTCGGCTACTATATTGGATATACTTAAAGCAACACCCTGCGCTATACCGGAATAGGTAAGGGTGGCGGTAGTAAAGGTAGCGGTAAGGATACGCTTGGAAATAACCAACTGAGTATTAACACCGCTTGTACCTAAGTTACTTGTTAAGGTGTAGTTATCTTTACTGCTGAAACTTTCTCCCGAAACAGAAGAAATACTTAGCGCGGTTATTTTATATGTGCCGGCGTTTTTACTTGCAAAGACGTGGTTACCGTTTGCCACTGCCAAAGCAAAGCCGTTGACTTCAAAATTGGTGGTTATATTAAAGTTTACTATATCGTTACCTTGAACGTTACTTAATTCTCCCGTTACGTTGTGGGATAAACCGTCATAGACGTAAGTTCCGCTGCCCGTCCAGTCGATAACTAATTCTCTTGGGGTAATTGTCCAGGAAGTAGAAAGTGAGCTAATAACGTTTACTCCGTCCGAAGTTAAGACGTAGTCGTCCATACCGCTAAGACTAATAGTTGCTTCGTAATAACCTGCCTTGTTGGCTCCGTAAAGTTGCGTTCTGGAGCTTGAGCCTGCATTTAGCGTTACTATTGCGGTAGTGGGAGTTAGTCCGCTGTTATTTAGCGTTGCTCCGCCGTAATTTACGTATGCGTTAGCCGAACTAGCTAAGGTTAGTATATCGCTACTAATTAGTCCCGATACGTTAAGGGTCTTGCCTAATTTGCCTGCGCTGTAAACCGAAGAGCTGTTTCCGCTAAAACTTACCGTTAGTTTTCTCTTACTTATTATGGTACGTATGCGGATATTGGATAAGTTGTTATCGCTATCAATAACAGGGGTATATACGCCCTCTGCCGAATTGTAGCGGTTGGAATCTTTATTATAGAAGTAATTGTAAATATCGGCATATGTGCCGCCCGAAACTCCGTAAAGTCCGGAGATATAGACGTCGTAGCCTTCTTCCTGGGCTGCCACCGAAGCAAAATATGCCGACTGATTGTTGGAAACTTGTGTAATTTGGCTCAACAAGCCTTTGGATGTGTAATTGCTGACAGGAATATTGAATACAACCTTTTCGGCGCCGATTATTCCCGATACTAATACGTTCACTCCGCGGTTGGAACCGTTATAAATGGTAGTATAGCTTACAAGAGGATTGCTTGCGCCAGCACTTGTTAAATATGCTCCGCTGTCCGCGTATACCGACCAGTCAAGATACAACTGAACAGGGCTAAGGGCTCTGTCGGTTACGGTAAGAACGCTTCCTTGTGCAAAGGTATAGTTGGTCATGGTAGCTTCTAACGCAGCAGTAATGGTATAGAACCCTGCTTTACCTGCTTGGTAAACTTGAGAACGCGTTGTACCGCTGTCCGTTAAAATTACCGTTCCCGTAGGAGCAACGCCGCTTCCTGCCATTGTCGTAGAAGTACCGTAGTATTCTGCCAACACGTTATTGGTTATTCTAATCGTTTCTCCCGCCACCGCGTTACCGATATTAAGTGTAGCAATGGTTTGCAACGCTCCGTTATATGTAAGCGTAGTTCCCGTTCCGTCAAATGACGCGGTAAGCTCTCTCTTATTTATGGTATAGCTGCTTGTTCCGCTCAGTGTCAGCGTGTAATCGGTAATGTCTGCATAAGTACCCGCAATTACCGCGCTTATTGAATTTATCGTTGCGGTATACGGTACAGGATTTGCGTTCTTTGCCACAAAGTTGTAACTGCCGTTTACTATTTCGGTTGTGTCGCTTATTATATCGCTACTTACAAATGTATCGCTGATATTAAGTCTTATTTTGTCACTGCCCTGAATTCCGCTAATAGTAGCCGTCAATATATGGTTATTGCCGTTGTACGTACCCGAATTAGGTGTGGAGAAAGCTACCAAAACCGCTTTCGGACTTATAGCTCTGTCGGTAATACTAAGTACGGCGGTCGCGGCAAAGGAATAGTTGGTCATAGTGGAATCAAGAGCTATAGTAATGGTATAATAACCTGCCTTACCTGCCTGATAAACCTGACTTCTGGTATCCCCTGCGCCTGTTAGTGACAAAGCTCCGGTGGGAGTTAGTCCGCTACCCGATAAAGCTTCGGTCGTGTTGTATTTTTCTGCCAAAGTGGTGTTGGTTAATTTAATCGTTTCTCCCGCCACCGCGTTACCGATATTAAGTGTAGCAATGGTTTGCAACGCTCCGTTATATGTAAGCGTAGTTCCCGTTCCGTCAAATAACGCGGTAAGCTCTCTCTTATTTATGGTATAGCTGCTTGTTCCGCTCTGTGTCAGCGTGTAATCGGTAATGTCTGCATAAGTACCCGCAATTACCGCGCTTATTGAATTTATCGTTGCGGTATACGGTACAGGATTTGCGTTCTTTGCCACAAAGTTATAACTGCCGTTTACTATTTCGGTAGTGTCGCTTATTATATCGCTACTTACAAATGTATCGCTGATATTAAGTCTTATTTTGTCACTGCCCTGAATTCCGCTAATAGTAGCCGTCAATATATGGTTATTGCCGTTGTACGTTCCCGAATTAGGTGTGGAGAAACTTACCAAAACCGCTCTTGGGTTAATTGCCCTGTCTGTAATGCTTAATACGGCGGTCGCGGCAAAGGTATAGTTGGTCATAGTGGAATCAAGAGCAATAGTAATGGTATAATAGCCTGCTTTGCCTGCCTGATATACCTGACTTCTGGTATCCCCTGCGCCTGTCAGTGACAAAGCTCCGGTAGGAGTTAGTCCGCTGCCCGATAAAGCTTCGGTCGTGTTGTATTTTTCTGCCAAAGTGGTGTTGGTTAATTTAATCGTTTCTCCCGCCACCGCGTTACCGATATTAAGAGTTGCTATAGTCTGCAACGCTCCGTTATAAGTTAAGGTTGTGCCGGTACCTAAAAAGGATGCGGTAAGCTCTCTCTTGTTTATGGTATAGCTGGAGTTTGTAGAAGTGAAGGAATAATTGTTGGTATCGTCAAAGCTACCGCCCGTTATTGCGTAGAGGGCAGAAATTGTCACGGTATAAGGTGTAGTTTTGGCGTTGGTTGCGCTGAAATTGTAGCTTGTGTTGGTACATTCGGTTGTGTCGCTGACAATACCATTGGAAGTAAAGCTACTGGATAAAGTAAATTTAGCCTTGTCGCTCCCCTGCAAATTAGAAATTGTTGCCGTTACGGTATGGGACAAACCATCATAATAAGAAGTGCCGCTACCCGTCCAGGTTACTCCAATATCTGCCTTTGCTATCGCTCTGTCAGTAAGAACTAAGGTAGCGCCCGATGCAAAAGCGTAGTTGGTCATAGTTGCGTCAAGGGAAATGGTAATGGTATAGTACCCTGCCTTACCCGCTTGATAAACTTGACTTCTGGTTGTGCCCGCATCGGTTAAGGACAACGCGCCTGTAGGAGCAATTCCGCTGCCTACCATAACGGTACTTGTGCCGTAATATTCGGTAAGCGTGGTGTTATTTAGCTTAATTGTCTCACCTGCCACGGCGTTGCCTATATTTAGAGTGGCTATGGTTTGCAAGGAACCGTTGTAGGTTAAAGCCGAAGCAGTATTAGCAAAGGAAGAAGTAAGCTCTCTCTTATTAATGGTATAAGAACTGCTTGTCTGACTAAAGGAGTAGTTGTTGGTATCGTCAAAGTTGCCGCCCGTTATTGCATACAGCGCAGTAATGGTTACTGTATAAGGCGTTGCGCTTGCATTGGTGGCGCTGAAATTATAGCTTGTGTTGGTACATTCGGTTGTGTTACTTACAATACCGTTGGAAACAAAGTTACTGTTTAACGTAAACTTGGCTTTGTCGTTACCTTTCAAATTAGAAATTGTCGCCGTAATGGTGCGCGCCGCGCCGTCATAATAAGAAGTGCCGCTACCCGACCAAGTAACCCCTATTGCCGCCTTGGCAATAGCTCTGTCAGTTATACTAAGGACAGCGTCCGCAGCAAAGGTATAGTTGGTCATTGTAGCGTCAAGCTCAATTGTTATTGTGTAATAACCTGCTTTACCTGCCTGATAAACTTGACTTCTGGTAGCTCCGGTATTGGTTAAAGAAAGTGCGCCGGTGGGAGCAAGTCCACTACCCGACATAACCGTAGTGGTGCCGTGATACTCAGCTAGCGTAGTGTTGTTTAATTTGATGGTTTCTCCGGAAACAGCGTTACCGATGTTGAAGGTAGCTATAGTCTGTAAAGCTCCGTTGTAAGTTAACGCGGTGGCATTCCCACTAAACGATGCGGTAAGTTCTCTCTTATTTATGGTATAAGAACTGCTTGTAGAACTGAAAGTATAGTTCTTAACGTCGTCAAAGCTTCCGCCGGTTATTGCATTTAAGCCGGATATCGTCACGCTGTAAGCGGTAGTCTTAGCGTTGGTAGCGCTGAAACTGTAGGTTCCGTTGGAACATTCGGTAGTGTTACTTACTATTCCGTTGGTGGTAAAGCTACTTGTTAACGTAAACTTAGCCTTGTCGCTTCCTTGCAAATTAGAAACAGTTGCGGTAATGGTATGCGCCGCGCCGTCATAATATGTTGTGCCGCTTCCTGCCCAAGAAATACCGATAGCAACCTTTTGAATTGCTCTGTCGGTTACGCTTAGGACTGCATCTACGGCAAATACGTAGTTTGTCATCGTAGCGTCCAAAGCAACGGTTATGGTATAGTAACCTGCTTTACCCGCCTGATAAGCTTGTGTTCTGGTTGTGCCTGTGTCCGTTAAGTTAAGAGCGCCTGTGGGGGCAAGTCCGCTGCCTGTCATTACGTCTTGAGTGCCATAATATTCGGCTAAGGTTGTATTGGTTAATCTAATTGTTTCTCCGGCTACTGCATTGCCGATTGACAACGTTGCTATTGTCTGTAACGCTCCGTTATAAGATAAAGCAGTACCCGTTCCGCTTATGCTTGAGGTCAATATTCTCTTATTGATTGTATAGGTGGACGCTCCGCTTTGAACCAAGTTATAGTTGTTGATATCGGCGTATGTTCCTATCGTTACGCTATAAATTGCCGATATTGCTACCTGATAAGCTGTTGTACTTGCGTTCTTGGAATAGAAAGTATAATTGCCGTCCACTACCGGCGTTGTGTTGGTGACAATGGAAGGAGAAGCAAAGTTGTTAGTTAAGGTAAACAAAACTTTATCATTGCCCGAAATTCCGCTGATTGCGGCGCTTACTCCGTGATTTTCGCCGTCATAATAAGTACTACCGCTGCCCGTCCATATAATATTGATATCCTTTTTCGCTATGGAGAAAGACGTGGAAAGACTGGCTATAGAATCACTGCCGTTTGAAGTGAAAATATAGTTAGGCATATTATTAAGTGCCACAGTTATGCTGTAGCTACCCGCTTTGCCGCCCTTGTAAGTTTGCGAACAGTCGCCTTGCGCGTTTGCCGTAAGGCTTAGATTGGTAGTAGGAGTAAGTCCGCTAGCCGTTACGTCTGCCGTTGCGGTATTAGTTAGGTTAAGGGTTTCTCCCGCCACCATATTGGCAACGCTAAGTACGGTGCCGTTTTGCAGGAAACCGTTATAAACAAGACCGCTTGCGGTATTAAAAGACGCTGTTAGTATACGCTTATTAACAGTCGTCCTAATAAGCATATTATCAATATAAGAGGTAGTAGCCGTTATTGCTACGTAAGAAGTGCCGTTATATGCCCTGTGGGTACGGTTATCAAATGCGTAATTCTTAACGTCGGCATAATCTCCGCCTGTAACTGAATTTACCGCCGTCATAATGACGTTATAGGTACCGTTGTTTAAGGAAGTAAAGTCATAAGAGCCGTTATAAACTTCGGTAATGTTACTTACTATACCCTTGTTTGCATAGCTGTTGGTTGGCATAGTAAAAGTTATCGTTTCGCCGTTTATTACTCCGCTGATTGTGGCGGTAACGCCCTTTAACTGACCGTCATAAGTGGAAGAATACGACGCCAATGGAGAAGTGGTGCCGCTAATAGTAAGAGCGGTGGAAGCAATCGTCTTCCAGTCTATAGTAAGTAGACTCCTATATATATAAGGACTGACGCTGGTTGTACCCGACAAAGTATAATTTGTCATAGATGACGACAAGCCTATACTTATAGAATAATTACCCGACTTGCCCGCTTTGTAGGTCTGCGACCTTGTAGTAGTAGCCGCGGTAAGACTATAAGAACTACCCGAAGGGGTTAATCCCGAATCGGGCATATTGGTAGTAGTGCCGTAATAATAAGCAGTAACGGTATTGGTAAAGCTAATAGCTTCGTTTGCAACGGCGTTAGTGATATTCAAAACAGCAATGGTCTGCAATGAGCCGTTGTAACCGCCGCCCTCCAAAACGCTTGTCCATGATGCGGTTAGGTCGCGCTTGGCTATGGCAAACTCTTTACTTATATTATCCATAGTATAGTTGCTCATACCGTTAAGGCTTACCGAAATAACATAGTAGCCTGCTAATGTCGCTTTATAATCCTGACTTCTTGAGGTGCTGCCCGAAGCTAAGCTAAGGGTAGCCGCCGTAGGAGTTAGTCCGCTACCGGTTAAAGCTATTGTTTTACTACTGTCGGTATAGGCAAGAGCGCTGCTATTAAGGCTTAGGCTCTCACTGGAAACCATGTTTGTAATAGACAAAGTAACACCCTGCAAAGCAGCGTTGTAGGTTAAGGTAGGATTATTAAAAGATGCGGTAAGAATACGCTTGTTTATTGTATACGTCCTGTCTCCGCTCTGTGATAGCTGATAGTTATTAACATCGTTATAAGAACCGCCGCTTATACTGCTAAGCGCCGAAATTGTTACGCTGTAAGCGACTGCATTTGCGTTTTTGGATACAAAGGTAAAGGTTCCCGCAGCGCAATCGGTTGTGTTGCTTACTATAGAGTTGGTTTCGTAAGTACTGGTTAACGTAAACCTTGCTTTTTCCTGCCCGATTAGACCTGATATGGTTGCAGTTACGCCGTGATTTGCCGCATCGTAATAAGAAGTGCCGCTGCCTGTCCAAATAATACTTAACGCCGCTTTGTTTATGGGGCGGTCGGAAATACTCTTGACTGCATTTGCTGAGTTAGAATCCCAAGTATAGTTGCTCATACCTGCGCCAAGCTCAATAGCTATGGTATAATACCCTGCCTTAGCCGCTTTATAAGTCTGCGTCCTGTCGCTTCCGCTTGCCGTTAGGCTTAGTCCTGCCGTGGGAGTAATCCCGCTACCTGATAAAGCGGTAGTAGTACCGTAAACTTCGGCGGTTGTGGAGTTGGTAAGTACAATAGTTTCTCCCGAAACGGCGTTGCCGATAGTTAAAGTCGCTATGTCTTGCAACGCTCCGTTATAAGTGAGCGTTGAGGCATTATTGCTCCAAGCTGCTGTTAACGGTCTTGGATTTATGGTATACGTCCTAGTCCCGCTTTGGGTTAAGGTGTAATTATTGACGTCGTTGTAGCTACCGTTACTTATTTGATAAATAGCCGTTACGTTTACCGTATAAGCCGAAGCGGAGGCGTTAGTAGATGAGAAGGTATATGCCGTGTTGGAACAAACTGTGGAGTTGCTTATTATTCCATTACTTGCATAAGTGCTTGTTAAAGTAAACGTAGCCCTGTCGTTTCCTTGCAAGCCCGATACTGTGGCGGTAACACTCTTTGCCGCTCCGTCATAAACGCTGGTATTGCTGCCGGTATAAGTTATAGTAAGAGTTCTCTTGGCTATAGCGCGGTCGGTAATACCGGTAGTACCTGCCAACGTGTAGTTTGGCATGTTGCTTAAAGCTACAGTTATGGTATAATATCCTGCTTTCGCCGCTTGATAGGTTACCGTACGGGAAGAAGACGCCGCAGTCAAAGAAAGCGCGGCCGTGGGGGTAAGTCCACTACCGGTCATTACCGTAGTGGTACCGTGATATTCGGTAAGGGTGGTATTGGTTAGATTAATTTCTTCATTAGCAACGGCGTTGGTTATTGTTAATGTCGCTATATTTTGTAAAGCGCCGTTATAGGTAAGTGCGCCGGTGTTGTTTGTCCAGGCAGCAGTCAATTCTCTTTGGGCTATAGTCCAGCTGTTTGTAAGGGTGCCTGTCAAAGAATAGTTTGCATCGCCGCTTACCGATACCGAAACAGCATAGTTTCCTGCGTTTACGCCAGCAAAAGCGTGTGATTCTTGAATATATCTGCCGTTATCGTTACTGGGTTTGGTAGTAAAGTTGGCTATAAAGGTGAAAGCTTCCTTGTCCGATGTATAAATATTGGCGGCATTGGGGAAGTTAGCGTCCGTTAAAGTAATCTTCTTGCCTAGAGCGGTGCCGTTATACGTAAACGAACTGCCCGAAGCATAATAATTACTCCACATTGCGGCAGTTATGTTTATTACCTTCTTATTAATAGTCCAGGTTACCGAGGACGCGTTTGTTATGGTAAAGTTGGAAGACGCCGGCAACGTAGCGGCAAAGGTATAACTACCCGCCGCGGTCTTTATATTGTTGCCGCTGCTGTAAGTTATAGCGCCAAGTAAAGTTATATTGAATTCTCCGCTTGCCGGAGATACCGCGTAAACCTTACCGGTAAAGTCTTGAGCTTTTTCTACCGTTATGGTCCAGGTAAGGGAAGAATAGGTTACTTCCAGAGTACTTCCGTTATTTATATAAACGGCGTTTGCCGTCAATGCCCCGGGCGTTATTCTCCATTGGGTAATATTTACGGTATTAACGTAAATTTCAAAGGATATGCTGTTTGACGGTATGGTGTAGTTGTTGTTTGCCGCAACGCCGCTCTTTAAGGATATCGAACAGTTATATACACCTACGTTTTCGGTATAAAGATTGATGTTCCAAGATACGGTGTTATTGTTCTTTACCGACTCAATGGCAGTAGCTCCCATATTGGCGACAAAGCTAAGAGCGTCAAACGTTGTTCCGCTTGCGCCTACACCCGCTACGATTCTACCTAAGCTAACGCGCAAACCGCTACTGACTCCTGTTTCATAGAGGAAGCCGTTTTCGCCGAGCTGATTGCTGGTTATCGGGGAAGATAAATTGTCGCTACGGTACCAGGTTACCGTCAAAGCGCATTTTGTTATGGAAAAGTCGGTAGCAAGTGTTCCCGCATAGTTACAGCCTGTTGTAGTGTTATAAACAAACCCGAACCAGTCGGTATTGTCAACTCCGGCATCGGAAGTGGAATACTTCTTTTGTGAGCTTACGGGGGAACTAAGGGAAACGGTGTAGCTGCCCGAATTTATGGCAAGGAAATAATAAGTGGTGGTGCCGTTAAACACTGTAGAACTAGTTAATCCTAAGCCTGTGCCGAAACTGCTGGCTGAAGTGCCCGAATAAGCAGCCGTGGTGCTTACCGTACTGTATTTTAACGATTCCCCGGTCAAAATACCGTTAATAGTCAAGGATTTGCCGAGGTTATAACCATTATATTCGTAAGAAGAACCGGAGGCAAAATAGTTATTCGCCGTAACGGTTAGTGTCTTTTTGTTGATAGTCCAGGATTTTGTAGTTGTAGAGGATGCCGAAATAACGTAGTTTGCGTTGGCGGGAATATATACGCTTGCCGTATAAGAGCCTGCATTTGTTACTTTAATGGTAAACGTTTCGCCGTGGGAAAGGATTGTCTTATATTTCTTGGTGCAGGCTGCATCGGCGAAGAAATCTACTCCGTAAAAAGCGGTGCCGTTGCCTGTAATACCTCCGACGGTTACCGTATAACCTTGAGGTGTGCCGTTATAAGTAAATGTTGATACGCTATCCCAGGTGAGAGTGATTTCTTTAGCTGTGATTTTGAACATATAATCATACAGCATTGCGGTGCCACCCTCATTCATGGTATACGTAAAGGTATAAGTGCCTGTCTTATTATTACCCGATAGCGTGGGAACTCTCAAATCATAAGTTGATGAGCCTTGCTGCCAGCCAGATACCCCGAAAGAATAGTTATTGATATACTTGGCAGCCAGATTGCCCATATTGTAATAGACGTCATATCCTCCGCGTACTTCTCCGCTTGCTCTTGACAATGCCGATAAGAACAAACCTTCGGTGGTCGTGTCGTTGGATACCAGTCCCTCTACACTGACTCTCCAGTTACTTACCGATGTAGGAGAGGTCGGGTGAACCGTTACTGCATCTTTAGTGGGGTCGTTGTTACCGAAAGGTTTTGTAATACTCCATACGTAGATGCTGGCGTTTTTGGTATTTACAGTATATTGTACGGTATCCGTTTGCAGATTCTGCCATTTGGAACTGTCGGTAGGATACTTGGTGTACATTTCATTCCAAATATAATTCTTATTGGCGTTGGAACTGCCGTAGCCTACTAAAGTAAGACTTTCTGTGGTATATATGCCTGCATTAAGCAAGATGCTTGTGGTACTTCCGGGCATTCCCGCGTAATAAGGGGTATAAGTTGCCGACGCCGTACCTAAAGCCAGTCCGCGGCTGCTTGCATGTCCGTACCAGGCTAATGCCTGATTATATTCGTTATAGAACGCTCCGCCGTTTCCAACAACGGTAACGGTATATAGATCTTTTAAGGTATATTGGTTGCCATCGTAAGTTCTGGTATTATTCAAAATACTGGCTTGCAGTTTTATAGGAATAATAACAGGCTTTATTACCACGCTGGAAGATTCCACCGAAACAAGAATTCTGCTTCCAACACTTACCCCGCCCGAAATCTCATAACGGGTAGTCAGTGTCGGCGCATAAAGATTGCTGTCAGCTATATAAAAATTGGTTTTATCAGAATCAAATATGGCGTGAATATAGGGATCATCATTAAAAAGAAAACTAACCGTAGAGCCATTCAGCTTCCAGCTTATTTCGTAGGTGGAATTGGTATTTGGCTTGGTTACCGTTATTGTATCGTCAAGATAAACCGCATCGCCGTAAGTGGTTGTTATTGTATCTGCTCCGGAATATGCCAAAGCAGCAACCGAGTCATTTAGGGTATGCTTTAAGAATCTTAGCACAGGAGAGGTGGTGTTCCTCGCTACCGTGGTTACCGCAGAGCCTGTACAAGCCATAGTTGTATACCAGCCGTTTATAGCAAAGCCTGTTTGAGGATTGTCCTTTGTTGAAGAATCAATATAGTTTGAGTTGGTTCCTCCGGGGGATGCGTTAAGCGTGCTTAACGTAACGTTACCCGAAGCGGCATAATCCCAGTAAGTGGGAGCCCGAACCAAGGCTACGTAATTTGCAGTGGTAGAATCCCCGAAATATACGTCCCAGCTGTTTAATTGATAGCTGTTCAGTCTCCAAATAGCATAATAGGTCTGAGTACCTGCCACACCGCTTGTGGTTATACTGCCTGCGGTGCTAGTAGACCAACCTAAGAAATGATACCCTGTCCTAGTCCAGTAACACGTCTTTGGCAGTGTAAAAGTACCTGTCGTAGCCTTATAAAAAGTTCTTGTATTGCCCGTTCCGTCGTTTGCGTTGTAAGTAACGGTATTATAACTACTTGTACTGCGGGAAATAGAGAAAGTAGCGGAAATTGTCGTACCAGTCCATGTCAAATACGCCGTTCCCTTGTCGCCGCGGGATACATCATAACTCCAATAACCTTTAACTGTCATATAAGTAATATTGGTGGTGCCACTAACGTTAATAGTACTGTTAATGGATACGGTTGCAGCTGTTTTCACACCGGTATCTCCACTACTAAACCAATCTGCACCAAGAGTCGCGGTTATGCTATTTAGCGTCGCAAGAGTTCCGGCATCACTTCCGCCGTTCATAGAATATTTCAAATTGCCCGAGCTTGTTGCAGTATATGCCGTGGTATGTCCCCCGGAAGCTGTTATCCTTGCCGTATTGTAAGCCGAACCTGTTAAAGTAATTTTAACGGTATATCCATAATTCGAATTGCTGTTCGTTAAAGGTTGCAACAAAGAAGGAATAGTAATGTTGCCTTGTTTAACAGGCCTTGTCCCACTACCGCTGCTTGACGTAGTTAAGGAATCACTAAGTCCTGTAACGCTTGTCGAATTTGCGGCGTATCTAGCGTAAAGAGAGGTATATGTCCAAGTATCCGATGTGGTTCTCTGCATAACAAGGGAGCCGCCTGTGCTGGAAGTATACCAACCTGCAAACACATAACTTCCTATAGACATATTAGAGGGGCTTGGAAACCATTCTGGGGCTATATATGAACCGTTGGAATATTTTAACGTAGTCTGCGCCGTATAAGTAGACGCAGCTCCGGTAGATTCGGTAACGCTGCCGCTTCCGTTGTAGAACGTCAAAGTATATTCTGTTCTTGCTAAAGTCCAACTGCTGTATACGTAGAAGTCACCCGAAAGGTAATTTACTCTGTAAACCAAGGAAGACTGCATTGTAGCTTCTACGGTAACGCCGGCTAGCGGTCCGCTATAGTAAACTATATGAACGCTGTTCAATGTATAAGTCTGTCCGCTATGCTGCACACCGTAAATGCCCGAAAAGCTGTCGTACGTAATAGTCGCTATACCGTAGTGGGTGTCTTCCTCTGTTCCTAAAGCAACCGCGAAAGTGGCTGCGTTGGCGGTAGCGAGAGATGAACTTGTCGTTATGTTTACCGAAGGATAAGTAGAGCTGTTGTAGGCATAAATATCATAATATTTAGAACCTGTTGTGGGATTTTTACAACTATAGCTTGCAAAGGACGCCACAAGGGTTATATTTTGAGTAAAATGGTTGCCCGGTATGGTACCGCCGTCACCGTATGTCTGGTTGACAGAAGGTCCTACTGTTTCTGTCCAAAGGGAGAAGCCTCCGGTAGGAGTAATAATATTGTTAGCCAAAGGCAAGTTAAAATCGTTGTCAAAATAAACGGTTCGGTAAATGGTACTGCCGCTAAGGGTCCACCCGGTTACGTTCGCCGTGGTAAAGCTCTTTGCAGCATTGCTTTCGCTTAACGTTAACGTATAGCTTTTGGGATTAAAATTCGCATAAAAATAGCAACCGTTGCCATACGTCGTTCTTAAGTTAGTAAGGGTAATTTCTATTACGCTATAACTACTGGTATTACTAGTTGTTGCGCTGCCGTTAAGGGACGGCTCCGAAGTGGAATAATACCAGTTACTGCCCGTATACCCCGCGCCCGAAGAAAGGGTTGCTTTGCCGATATAATAATTATATACTGACGTATCGTCGCTGCCGGAAGTAGCTACCGATGATCTACTATTGTACTTAAAAGCAAGAGTTGTCCAGCCGCTGCTTGCAGTAAAGCTGGTCATATTAAGGTAAGGGACAGAACTGCCGTTATATGCGTAAGCAACGTAATTCTTTATTGTGTCCCACTTACCTGCAGCGCCGGTTGTTTTCGGATAACCCGTACCAAGACGGATACTCGGAGCATAGCTGAAATTAACGGTTACTTTGAAATCATATAAACTGAAATTAAGCTTTCTGCTACCCGGCCAAATAATACCGTCTATTCTTAAGTATGTATGTATGGCAACGTATTCATAGCAAGAAGCGTTATTGTTGTAAGCCGGTGTTAGTCCGCTAGCCGTAAGCGTTGTGGTAGCTCCCGGATCGGTAAGGGTGGTAGAAGAACCTGTTTTGCCGCCGTCTCTTACTGCCGAAATAGGACTGTTGCCATATTCAATACCTATAGCATATTGATGGTTGGAGTCGTTATTGTTTTTCGCGACGTAACTTACGCTGATGCCCGAAACAAGACCGGCCTTTGCCATGTCCTTGACTCCTGCGGGTAGCCTAATATTAACGGCGCCGTAAACGTAGCAGGAAGTAGTATGTATCGCCGAGCCGTAAGCAACGGTAACACCGTTGGAATAATCGGATATGGTAAAACCGGGGCTGTTGTTGCTGCCGTCGCTGCAAAGATTGCCAAAAGCGTTTTTAACGGTGCTATTGAGTGAGGAACTTCCCAAATAATCGGTAAGGCTGAAAGTAACCGAACTACCTATATTGCCGTATGCGCTGGGCCAAACGTCAAAAACGTTACCCGTAGAAGTATTTTGGGATACAGTTGTGCCGGTAGCTGCGTTTGCCGACTCATCGGAGGTTTTTTCTCCCGACGTCACTAATGCGAAAATGATAACAAGGCTCAAAATAAAAGCAAAAAGGAGTAAGCACACGCTTACCAAAGTTTTGCTTTTTTTACTGTTAAACGAACCTAAACTCAGCATCAAATATCCTTTTTTCATCGGTATAAGCAAAAACTCTCTTTATGTTATCGCTTGTATAAGATATATAATTATATATATTATACATATTGGAAGGTTTTTGTCAACATTTTTACGTCTTTGCCTCGCCGATTATTTACTTATAATTTACATATAATTATTCTTACCGCATTAATCGGTTTATAACACAGATTGATTGTAAGCTCCGTAATTTAAAATTATCTTAAAAATCTAGCGCGAAATAAACTTTATCTTATAATATATTATATAGGCCGCTGATTGGTGAAGTAATACCAAATAAAAACCGACCGTATTTTCGGTCGGCTTAAATTTATTTTAACAATTTCTCTTTAATAGCTTCGATATCTTCCTTAATATCCGATATCATTTTTAACTTATCCGCAAGGGCGTCTATCGTCGCCTGATACTTGTCTTCTCTTGTTTTGTTGTCCTTTATTTGAATAAAAAACAAAGACACAAACAGCATTGCCCATATACCCGATTGGGTGGCTAACTTCCATATTTCTTCCCACATAATTTTCTCCCGCGGCAAATTCCGCTTTTTTACTTTTTATTATTTTTCGCCAATGTCAAATTGCTTTGAAAATCTCTTATTTTCGGACCTTAATTGACATATCTTTTTTTCTATTTTTGCCGCCTTTTCTATATCGAAAATTTTGAGCGCTTTTATTTTTTCCTGCTCATAAATTCTTATTTTAACATCGATATTTTCTAAGCTTTCCGCCATGCCTGTTTCCAGCGGCAAATCATTGTAAAAAGTTGTTTCGGGTTCCTTAACTTCTTCTTTAGTATCCTTATTTTCTATTTTACTTTCTTTTTGTTTTAGCGCCTCGGCAATTATTTGCGCGGTATCTTTCTTCTTGGATTTTTCCAAAAACGACCTTATAAGAGCCTCGGCGATTATCTTTTGCGCGCCACTGTTTTCCATCAGTTGCCTCCGTTAATTATCTGGTCGATTTTTGCCGTTAATCTGATTATTCTTGTATTTATTTCTTCCAGCTTATCCAAAATATCAATCATAAATGCTCCTTTTTATTACGTCAAATTCCAGAATGGCTCCCCTTATACAAAACTTGTCGGCATTTGTGGTTATTTCCAGTCCGATTTTGTCGGTTTTTTTATTAACGATTACCGTTTGCGCCTTGTCTAAAGAATAGAGATTATAATTATAATCCTTATCCAGTTTTACCTTGAAAACGGCAGGACTGTCGCAGTTTATATATATCCTTCTTAGCACCTTATCTTTGTTGAGATAATTTAGGTCGGTATACGGACTGCGCCATTTTTTAGGAAGAGCAACACCGTACAAAGTCCCGCTGTCATCTACCATGCCTACACCGTAACTCCTCAGTAAGTTATTAAAAATAACCAGCAATTTGTTAGCGTAATCTAAGTTTAACGGAACAAAGTCCAACACGTCTGCCCCGCGGAAAATCTCCACCGTATTAAGGTCAAAATCGAATATGATTATGCCGTTGTTTTTTAAGGTTGTGCCCTCGTCCCCCACTATTATTTCATCCCTTATTAAAGATGTCGCAAGATAGTATTTATTGTTAAAAAAACAAGCGGTAGAGTAGGTTTTTTCACTTATTAAAGGGTCAATTTCCCGCAGTATCTTAGTACACGTATAGCCATCGAATTTATAGAAGCCGTCGGCGGAAAGAAATACAATTTCGTTGTTGCAAATTACCACCGTTTTGTCATAAATAAGATTATTAGTGACAAAAACTTTGTTCATACTGTAGTCCGATTTATCACTGTAAACCGACAGGCGGTGAATACAATATTCCCGAAAAACGTATAGGTTGTTTTTGAAGGAAAGAACTTTCATTACCTTGCCGCCTTCGTCCGGAAAAGAGATATATCCCCCTTCGGTAATGGACACGTTCCAGTTAGCGGGATTAAGGTCGTCGGAAAAATACAGACGGTTGTTTCCTACGTTCATAGTGCCGTATACCCTACCGCCGTGAATGCATGCCGAATTAAGTCTGGGCGCCGAATTAACGTTAGTTACCGTTGTTCCGTCATAAATATACATCTTGCCTGCGTCGGAAAAAGCAAGCAAACAGTCCTTGTTGTTATAGTGATAATTAAGAAAAGTTACATTAACCGACTCCATATTCATTTCGGTAATAGAAAAAATCTGGTCGGTAATTCTTGCTTGATAAACCTTTTTGTCACTAAGAAGCGCTATTATCCTGTCATCTCTTTGCCCCAAAACGTAATCGTAACGGTAATAAAGAAAAATCTTCAGTATCTTCTTGCCGTACACTCCCGCGCTTGGGATTTCTTCCTCATTTATTTTCGCGGTGGTTATTCCTATAGAATTTGTCAGAACGCCGTTATTCATAGCTATGTTATAGCCGTAGCTCGCATAGGTTAAGGGCAAAGAATTTTCGTCTTTATTTGCGTCAATGCCCCCAAAGGAATTTATGGCGTAATTTTGCCTGTTTACTTTGGCGTTTAGGTCATTCCGTATACAATACCTCATAAAAAACTCCTATCCTTGAGAATAAAACCGTTCCTTCTTCTCGACATATTAATAAGCGCGTTGTCATAACGGTTTTTATAGAAAAGCGCCTCATCAATCAGTCCGCTGCGATAAAAATATTCGCTCGCAATCCCCATAGCCAGCATATTGTCGGTATAGGGCGGAGGAAGGATTATTTCATCTTCTAAACTAAGTTCATCGTAAGTGTAGACGTATTTTATTTCCACTTGCCCTTTAACCGGACATTCTAGATAAGTAGGCATCAGCTTAAACTCTATCTTTACACCGTCTTTATCTATGCTTATTACGTCTTTTATTTTTTTGGAAAAAGCCGAATAAAATATCTTGTCGTTTTCCACGGTCAATTTTTCTTTGGTTTTTAACTCTATGTACTGTTCGGTAAGTTCCCTATAAATAAGATTAGCGCTGTCGATTAGCTTTGTTCTCTTTTTGCTGCTAATTTCTAGGTTAATCTCATCGTCGCAAATAATGCCTTTAGCCTTTTCCAAAACATCTTTTAATATCATAAAACCTCCCAATTTACCCTTTATACCCCAAGAAGTCTGAGGCGGCGTGAAAATTCGTCTTCTAATTTATCTTTTGCTTGTTTTTTGCTTGATTCTTCCATATCTTTGTTTTCTTTGTCAAGATCATATAAAACTTCCTTTATATTCTGTACGGAGGTATACCTTGCGTGCCTGATTGCGCGCTCATCCAACTCCTCATATGGAAAAATCAATTCCAGAACGTTATTCCTCATTAGTAAAAATTTCTGCCTGTCGGTGTCGAAATACACCCTATAGTTTGGGTTAATTTCGCGCAGCCTGTCGGAAATATCGTATAAATCGTTTTTAACTAAAATTTTCATACCGCCTCTATCAACTTTTAATTATGCTTATGCTTCGGGATCTACAATAGTAAGCTTGCTTTGGGCAACGGGACGTGTGCAAATTAAGTTTGCATATTTGACAAGTGTAGCGCCGTAAGCGGGTTTGTTATCAAGCTGACGCAATATTCTTCCGCCTTCTCCCTCAAGCCAGTTCCAGTCTCCAAGCTGTTGCAGCTTAAAGTCCTCACTGTTAATTAGGAACATGGTATTGTCGTCAATGAACTGGTCTGCATACATAGGTATACCGTTGTAGCTCATAGTCTTGAAACCGCCGTCAAGATACATATAGTCAAGGTTCATTCTGGTACTTTGCAGATGATTTAGATATTTTCTTCTTATATCATAAGACATAAGCATCAAATCAGGTATGGTTCCGCATTTTTCCTCTATACTATCCAAGGTCTGCTGCATAGAGTCACAGCTGAGATCCTCCACTTGGTAAGAAACAGGCAACAGATAGTTAAGAACCATGCGGGAATTGCCGTACATTGTGGGAATATCGTTGTTGAACATATAAGGTAAGCCGTATAGTTCGTTGTTGTATGAACCCTGCATAACAATTAAGTTGCCAACTTCCACGTCTGTTTCAAATTTGCTTAATTTTATCGTCTTTCTTTGTCTGTCGATAAGCAGAATTTTGTTGCCGGCACTTACAACAGTTCCGTTGGCGTTAATAAAATCAACAACCATTCCTTCCATCAGGTGTTTGACTTTGTCTACTCCGTATACGTTAGCTCCCAGATTGCTTACCGTTGCAAGAACGCCGCTTCCGTCCTGGAAAAGCATTCTTCCGAAATTGAACTTTGCCGCTTCCAACAAGCTGTCCAATTCGTTATTAAGTAAATTAATAAAACTGCCTGTTGTGCCTTGAGAAGCCCTTATTACCTTGTCGCTTATCTCAAGATTGCCGAAAATATTAATAAGGGGAGCTTTCAATTGAATAAAGCTCGTAGGGCTGGAAACAGGCAAGTTGCCTTCCTCTGTTGTGCAGCCTATGCCGCCGTTTATTCCAAAACGACATGGACTCAATATTTCTTTGCCGGCTACGTCTTCGCTGCCCTTTTCTATCATATTGTAAAAGGGACTTGTTCTTCTGTTTATCTGTTCTGCGACAACGTCTAAATATACCGATTTTAATACCTTATCGGCTACGGTTAGTGTTAACATAATTTTTCCTCCGTTTTTTTACTTTAGGTTTCTTCAATGATTTTTCTTGCCAATTCTCCCGCCTCTTTTATAGAAGCTATCCTTTGCGGGGGAGTGAGAGGGATGGCGCCCCCTTTGGGAAGAGTAACAGGCGGTTGTTTGCTCTTTATTTTTGTCAAATATTCGTCTATTATCTTTTCTTTGTTCTCTTCGCTCTGCAATACCTTGTCAACCACAGTTTTTTCTTTAGCAAGGTCTTCGGGAGCCTTATAATTTTTGCTCAAGACTTTGAGAAGGGCTTTTTCCAGACAGTCTTCGCTTTTTATAAGTTCATAATCCTCGCTGATTTCTTTGGCAATTTCGCCGCCCAACGCTTCTGCTACAGGGTATTTTTTCACAAGCTCGGTAACCTTATCTTCCCAGTCCGAAGCTTTTTTGGAGTTTTCCAGCTCCTTTAATTTTTGACTGCGCTTGGTAAATTCACTTTCCAGGCTGTTGTAAGCCTTCAAAAGCTCTTCGGCAGTCTTAAACTTTCCGTAAGAGTCCTGATTCTCCTTGTCACCTGTGGTGGGGATAATTTCGGTTTGTTCTTTTTCCATAAAGTTTCTCCTTAAATTTTATTTGCCTCTTCAATAAGGCGTGTATAGTTGCGGTGTTCTCTGATATGGGCGTTTAATATGTTTTTGAGTGATTCTTCCATCTCCGTTTCGCCTATCAAATAATCACTGTGCTGTTTTATATGTATAGTATGGTTATCCTCTACTTCTATTTGTGGTACCTTATCGGCTAGTTTTAAGTTTTCAATATCGGCGCGCTTCTTGTGCAGTTCTTCGCTGCTTACAGCGCTTTCCCAGTTGCCGAAGCCGAATATTTCCAGCAGTTTTATCCTCGCGTTTTCGTTCAGATTGCCGTCCTTGTCGTTAAACAAGCCCATATTGAAAAGCTCTTGCGCTAGCGCTTTTCGGTTTGCCATAGAGTTTACCGCTTCGTTTTCCAATTCAAAAACCACGTCGTCGCAGCTTATATCACTGCCGGCAAAGCTTATTAATTCCACTTCTCCGTTTTCCCCGGAAACACGCTTTAACCTCTTGTTATCGGCAAACTGTCTATATAATCTTAGTATCTGCTGACCTACTTCCTTGACGGCAAATCTTATGTTGTCCGAAGTCAGGCTAAGTCGGCTGTTATCCTGTTCTATAATGAGATTCAGGGCTTTTCCGCTCATATTTTCGGCATTTATAGCCGAAGTAGTCAAAAAATCGCTAACTCCGCTTACCGTTACAAACTCGGCAAGCAACCTGTCTTCTTCGTCGCGGAAATCAGAAGGTACCCCGCCCATATTTACCATAACCGGCATGTTACTTCCCTGTCGATAAACAATTACTTTGCCCGGAGCTATCCCCTCTTCCTCGATATTGTCAATATCCACGCTGCCGTCTTCCACCATCAATACGCCTACCGCCATTCTGTTAAAATACTCATGCTTGCGGTTTTTCAAGGCGTTGTATGCTCTCTGAATAGGTATAAGCCTTTCAATAATGGTGCCGCCGTAAAAGGACGATGGTTGTAACAAACAAACCTGACGGATAAACGGAAAGCCTCTCTTGTTGTCGCTTTTATTTATATAAGGCAATTCTCCGTCATAGAGTAGTCTGTCCTGCGCGACAATAGTCAATCTGCCGTTTGGATGGGTTTTATCGGGCAAGCAGTATCTTTCGATAACGGTAACGTGGTTATTCTTTGTATCGCAGAACATCCTAGTCTTACCGTTGCTTATATTTCCGCCTTTACCCGTTCCGTCCATATTTAATACACTGACTTTCTCTCCCGCTAGTTTCACGCCCCAAATGTTTTCCACGCTCTCAACGGGATAGGCTCTGGCATGAATAATGCTTTGACAATAATCAACGTCGGGGCTTGCCAGACTGTCGGGATAAATTTCGTAAGGCGGGCAAACGCTTATATCCACGTCCCCTTCGTAAATGTTTTCCTTTTCGCTAAGTAACCGCCCTTTCTCGTTCGACCAAGTAACCTTAAAAAAGCACGTCCCTGTAAGCTCCGCCCAAAAAGTAGCTTCGCTACCTAGTTTCTTAAAATTATTTTCGTCTTCTATGCTCTTTAATAGCTTAGTAGAAAACTTAGCGGTGTCGATGTCCTTTTTGTCGCTGGTTGCAGGTCTTACCGTCACGTCGGATTTTATACTGCCAAACTTAGACAGCCTAGATTCCAAAATAGGCGCGATGTGGTTGTACACTTCCTTCTGTTGCCAATAGTAACGCTTGCCGGGGTCAAAAATTTCTCCGTTGGCCATTACTTCGGCAAACTGATTGCCTATAAGAAAGTTAATATTAAGCAGCCAGTTACTTTCCAGCGTTTTTCTTGCAAGTTTGCGGTCGTTGTAGTCTTTAATAACTTCGGCGACCAGATCATTGGTTTTTTTGCTCATTGTTCTCCTTCTTTTTGCTTGCTTTCAGCTCTTTTATTAGCCTGTTTTTTTCTTTTAACAGTTCTTCTTCTGTCATATTGACCAAGGCGGCGTCCTTTAGCTCCAAATAAGCCTTGATTGCCGACAAATCGGGCGGCGTAAACTTGGTTGTGGTTTTTTCTTTAATCAATTTTTGATTTCCGTCTTCGTCGATTCCGTATTCTTTTGTAATTTCGGTAAATTCAAACCCTTTGGCTTTTTTATACAATGCATCCAACATTTTTCATAAAGTTCCCCCTTTCTTTGTCAAATTGTAAATCTTAATGAAGTTCTTTTCCAAAAAGCTCTTTTGCTTGGGCAAAGTATTCTTTGGTTTGGACATTATGTAGTAACGTAGCTCGTCCATTGCGTGGTCGTCTCTCTTTATGGGAAGTTCGTTATTCCCCCAGCGGTAAGACTTTAGTTCCCTTATTAAATTGACGCAGTTACAGAAAATATATATCCTGGCAGGGCGCGCCGAAAAATAGCTTTTTACCTGATTAATTCCGCTAAATAACTCTTTATTGACTCTCGGGTCGGCTAGGATATTCCGTTCGTAAAACAACTCTACTACGCTTTTACTTGCGCTTAGCGTTTTTTGCGTTGCCGCGCTGTCAATTAGGGCGTTTAACATACCGTTACTGCCCCTTCTCCAATCCAGACTGTCGGCAATTTCAAGAATTTTTTTCGCATGGTAGTCTATATCCTTATCGGCTTGATAATGCTCTGCCACAACGTAGATATTTCCGTCATAGTCCACACAATAAAAATGCGCCGAAAGCGGATTTTTTAGTCCCGGGTCAATACAAATATTATCCTGCCACTCGAAAGGTACTTCAAAAGGCTCTATTACGTGGACTTCGGGGTCAAATTCGGGATAAACCAAACCGCCTTGCCCCTGAAAATGCCCGTAACGGCGGGAAGATAGGCTGTCTTCGGACATGCCTGAGGTAAGAAGCGCTATTTCCTCGGCGTCCAAAAAGGGGTTATCCGCCCATTCCATCTGAATATAATAAATCTCCTTATTGTTGTACTTATTCAGGTAAATCTCATCGTAAACCCAAGTAAGTCCTTTAAGGGGAGTCATCGTGCCGAACAAATCCCCCTTTCTGTCCAGCACACGCATTTTACACTCCTCGTATATATCGTAAGGAGGCTCCTCGTCAAACCAAACAAAATCCAAACTCGCGCCTTGGAATTTTTCTCTGCCCGCTTCTGCCGACTTAAAACCGATTTTGGACAACCCGCCGAAGACGTTTCTCACCACTATGGTGTCAATTACGCCTATACCGGGACTGGATTTAGCTCCGCTTACCATAACAATGTCCTCAATCCAGTCCGGCTGCAGGTAATGTAAAATTTTGGCTTGGGCAACGTCTCTTTGAACTTCATAGCTGACGCTTACTACCCATCCGAAAACGTTCTCTCTGTTAGTCCTATATGGATGAATACCTCTAGCCATCCAAACTACTTCCACCGCTCCGCATTCCGTCTTTCCGCTTCTGTTACCGCCGAAAACCCAGCGGTTGCGCTTCAAACATTTGTGAAAAGCCATTTGCTTTAGGTGAATTTTTTCCCCGCTGTTATAGCGGGAGAGAGTGTCGTATTTCTTTCTGGTGCGTAAAATTTCTTCAATTTTTCTTATGCGTGAAATTATTTCTTTTTCTTCCATAGCACTTCCGACGTTTTGCTTGGATTATAATGCCCCTAAATTAAATTTATCGGCAAAAAACGGCAGTCAAAAAAGCGCCGCTTTTGCGACGCCCCAATAACTTTCTTAATAACTCTATTTGTTGTAAAATTCCTGCTTAACTCTCTCTATTTCCTCTTGCGGTACTCTGCTTAAAAACCGCTCTTCCCCAAAAATGACAACAAAAATTGTCTTAAACATAATTTCTATATCCAAAAATAAGGACCTCTTTTTTATATACTGTATGTCGTAATAACTTCTCTCTTCCACGGTAAGAAAGCAGTTACCCTTAATCTGCGCAAGTCCGCTCATACCGGGCAAGATTTTGAATTTTTGTAATTCCCACTCCGAATACAAAGGAAGATAAACCGACATTAACGGTCTGGGGCCTACTAAACTCATTTCTCCCTTAAAAACGTTGATTAATTGCAACAGTTCGTCAATTTTGAAGCGGCGTATAACCCATCCTACTTTGGTGAGATTGTTGTCGTTGTGGTCTATTACCGGGTGGTTGACGTCGAAAGGCACGTCGGTGGCTTTCATAGTGCGGAACTTATAAACAAAAAATTTTTTTCCGTTCTTGCCTAATCTTTCCTGTCTGAACACCGCTTTACCCTTACTGTCAATTTTAATTACGACAATAATAATAAGCATGGGTATCGCCATAAGAATAATACCCGCCAAAGCAACTAATCTGTCAAATATAATCTTAATCACTTCAAAAATAAATCTCATATTAACTCTGTCTTTTTCTCATTCATATAGGTAAGCATCATGGCAAGCATCATCGTCGGCACCGGTATAAAAGTCCCCGTATCTACCATGCAATACAGTTCGAACCCTATCATAGCCAACAAAGAAAACAACCCGAATATATCCTTTCTTGCATTCCTTACTATTATTTTATATCTTTTTGCGTAGAAATATATATACGCCAAAAGCCCTATCGCTCCCATGCTGCCTATTATTTGGAAAAAGGTAGAATGAAACCAATAAAAGCCGATAACAACAATTTCGTAATTACTCCCCGCATACCCCATACCCGCGCCGTTAATTGGGTAGCGTAAAAACAAATCTATCGCCTCACGGTAAAGTTTGTCGCGGTTTGCCAAAAAATCACTATCGCTTTGCCCTATACCCGAAAGCATAGAGGCTACTTTTTCATTGATTTGGTCAAACAAAATAAAGTAAAAAGCCAAAGCCGCCGCCAAAAATATCCCTAACGTTAATAAAACTTGTTTTTTGTTGGATTTAGCTATGCCAAAGCCTATAACAAACGGAGCGGTAACTGCGGCAAACAGCATTCCTCCGCGGCTGAACGTAAAGCATATAGTTACGTATTGAATAAGTCCAAGCAAGGTAAACAACCAAGCCTTATTCTTATACTGTGACGCAAGATAGAAAGAATACGGAGCGGTAAGGAGCAATAATGTTGCTAAGTTGTTGTCAATTGCCCAGCCTAAATGAATCCACTCCTTGCCCCACTCCGAAAAAGGAATTTTCTTCGTCAAATAATAGCTAGCCAATTGCAGGCAGATAAGCATACCATAAAAAAGCATCATCTTGGCAAAAAAATCTTTCTTTAGCTTAATATCGTCTTTGTCAAAAGAACAAAACAGGACGTAAAACAACAATATGACAAACCCTAATAATATACAGTAAAACAGGGTACTCAAATAATTTTTTAGCGCGATAGTGCCTACACCGGCAACCAGTATGGCAATGGAAATAGCCAATTGCGGGAAAAACATCTTGCCTATACGTAATTTGAAACCATATATAACAAAGTGTAACGGTATGGAAATTATCAATGGAATAAGCACAGTTATATAAATAAGATAAGAAGAAATATCGTCAGTAGCAAAAATACACGCCGCAAAAATGATAAGCGCCATGGTGGGCGTCAGGTCTTCGTTAAAAAGTAAAGTCAACGTCCCCAATATCGAAATCGCCGCCAAACCTATGTACGGTGCATTCAGTAACCATGATAGATATACCGAGAGAGAAAGTATAAAAAGATATATATAGCTATAAAAAAACTTCTTAGCTTTTTCGCCCTTGTCTTTTATTGATGCCAATAATCTCATAACAGTATCAATATATCACATACAATTTATTTTAGCAACTGATATATTAAGTATAAAGTTTGACAATAATTACGTTCGGTGGTATGATAAATTTATGCTGATGAATTGGCTTAAAAACAAAAAAGTCAGAATCAAGGCAAACGCACCTGAACTAAAAAAAACCCTGGTCGTTTTGTCATCTCTGGTTAGCAAAAATATCAAAAATCAATATAGAAGGTCTGTTTTAGGCATTATCTGGACTGTGTTAGGTCCGCTCCTGAATATGCTTGTTCTGTCCTTCGTTTTTTCCTATTTTTTTGGCAGAGGCAATATAGGTATGGATTACCCCGTATATATCCTTAGCGGAAACATAGTCTTTAACCTTATGCGTATGGCTACCGGCAATTCTCTAACCTGCATCGTTGACAATTACGAACTGTTGACAAAAACAAGAATACAATATTCTGTCTTCCCTATTTCCCAAAACCTGTCTTCGGCGGTAAATTTCGGTTTTTCTATGCTGGCATTAATTATTGTTATGCTGGTAAGATTATCAAGAGGCGTAGGGTTTTATTGGACAATGCTATTGACAATAGTGCCTTGGCTGCCGTCCGTTCTTCTGTTTTCGGTAGGCGTATCCTTTATACTGTGCGCAATTTACGTCAGATTCCGCGATATAAAACACATATACAGCATATTCCTAACCCTTTGGATGTATATGACCCCGATTTTCTATTCATTCTCAATATTACCCGAAAACGTGCAGAAAGTAATAATGTTCAATCCGATGTACCACTATACCAAATATTTCCGCAATGCCCTTGTGGGTATTGTTCCCGACTTACAAGCACACCTAATATGTTATGGAGTTGGTATTGGCTTCTTTTTGATAGGCTCTCTCATTTTCCGCCTAACTAGAAAGAAGTTTATACTATATATGTAAAATGACACTTGATAAAGACATACTGATAGAGGTAAACGACGTCTGTATGAAGTTCCGTCTGCCCACCGAAAAAATTGACAACATGAAGGAATACGTAATAAAAGCGATTAAGGGCAAACTTCACTATACCAATTTTGACGTCCTGAAAAACATCTCTTTTAACGTAAAAAGAGGAGAAAGTCTTGGACTTATAGGCAGAAACGGCGCAGGCAAAAGCACTTTACTTAGAATAATTTCCGGCATAATAGAACCCACCAACGGCTACGTCCGCACTCAAGGCAATATGGTTCCCTTACTAAAACTAGGCGCAGGCTTCGACCAAAACGCCACCGGCAAAGAAAACATATTCCTAAACGGCGCCATGCTAGGTTTCAACCACAAGGAGATGCAAAAAAAATACGATAGCATTGTGGAATTTTCCGAACTGGAAAAATTCATGAACGTACCCCTAAAGAACTACTCTTCGGGTATGCTTACCCGCCTTGGCTTTGCCATCGCCGTGGACGTAAATCCCGACATAATGCTGATTGACGAAATTCTCTCCGTAGGCGACGCCCCTTTCCAAAGAAAATGCGCCGACAAAATCGAAAGCCTCAAAAACAACGGAGTAACTTTCATCGTCGTCTCCCACAGCATGCAGCAAATCAACAAGCTTTGCCAAAAAACGATATGGTTAAATAACGGGATAATAGAACTATTGGACAATTCGGAATTGGTAATAAAAGAATATTTAAATTATTGCTCCAAATATACAAATAATAATACTAAACAGTAGAATCGGAGGATTACACATGCAAGACGTTGTGTTACAAAAAATTGTTTTCCCAAAAACCGGGATATGCGAATTTGAGAATTTATATTACAGGAAAATAGGTCTGCCTTCCTCCCGTGATATTTTTAGAAAAGAAATAATCTTCAAGAGACATCAAAGAGTTGCTTTTGATACTTATATCAATTCTTTATCATTGCTTAAGTGGACCAGATATACCTATGCCGACAATAATTTCAGTTTGAGAATTACTGTTAAAGGATCTTTTCTTATAAGTCTAGTTCATATGCACGTTAAACATGGTCGGATACTAGAATATAAGCCATTATTGCAACAAACAGTGCGTTGTGGGGAAAAAACTACCTATACGTTTCCATATGTTACCGATAACCCTTGGGGTTGCTTGAGTTTTTGCATCGAGGGTTTAGAGGACGACAGCGTTTTTTATAATGCAGCTTATATCAGCAGAATTGAAGAAAAACCCAGAGAGGTAAAAATAGCTATTGGCATATGCACGTTTAAAAGAGAAAAATACGTTCTCAACAATTTAAGAAATTTATGCGACCATATTCTGAATAACGTAGAATCGGAATTACACGATAAACTGGAAGTATTTATTTCCGACAACGCCAAAACTCTTTCGGTATCAGAATTTAATAGTGATAAAATTCATTTGTTCCCCAACAAAAATACCGGTGGGTCTGGCGGCTTTACTCGTTGCATGATAGAAGTCAATAACGCCAACGAAAAAGGCAGTGGTTTTACTCATATTCTTCTTATGGACGACGATATAATTTTTGATCCAGAAGCGATATTAAGAACGTATAAGATATTAAGTATCTGCAAAGAGCAATATTTAGATTCGTTTGTCGGCGGAGCAATGTTCAGAATAGACAGACCAAATATTCAACACGCCAACGGAGAGCATTGGCACGGAAGCCGTTGCGAAAGCTTTGTAGAAACGTATAATAACAACCGCGACATGTTAGATATCATTAATATTATAGAAAATGAGTTTTTTACCGATTCCAATTATCAGGCTTGGTGGTTCTGTGCCATACCCATGACTATCTGCACAAAAGATAATCTATCCATGCCGTTTTTTATTAAGTCGGACGATATAGAATATAGCATCAGAAATCTTAGAAATCTTATTTTACTAAACGGCATAAACGTCTGGCATGAATCATTTGAATCTAAATACTCGGCTCCTAACGAATATTACACAGTCAGAAATTATCTGATATCGGCTTCCATTCATCAGACGAATATAACGAAATACGATATAATCAGATTACTAAAGAACTATACTAAACATTACGTTTGTAATTACAAATATTACGAAGTGGAACATTTATGCAACGCCATAAATGATTTTTTGAAGGGCGTTGACTATTTCAAATCAATAGATATAGATGAAATGCACAAAAAATTGATGCAAAAAGGCTATAAAATGGTAGACAAAGACCAATTGCCTGTTCAATTTTCCGACGATAAATACTTTGCCGATATATCCTATGAGCCTCATTGGACAAAATTAAGAAAAAAAATAGCCAAACATTTAGTTAACGGCTTGGTTTTACCTGCCAAAGGTTTTGCCGTTTTGGGCATGTGGGGCGGCACGTATGCGCAAACCTATCGTAAAAAGTTTATAGTAAGGTATGAAATAAGTACGAAAAAAGGTTTCATTATCGAGCGTAGTTTTTCAAAATTCATAAAAGTATATTCCTTATTCTTAAAAACGAAAAAGAATATACTAAGAAAATTCGATTCAGGCAAAACAGAGTTTCATGAAAGAAGAAATGAACTTCACGGAATTGATATCTGGAGCAAAATATTATAAAAAAACGGTGTACGACGTTTTTTTATTTTCTTTTGGGTGTCAGATTTCTGTCATGCGTATCAAAATTCACACTGTCCGTTACGAAAGATTTTTGAGTGTCAAAAATAACTATATTCAATCCTCTTTCGTTTATTGAATACTCGGTTTTATTAATAACAATACTAGAAAAATTTCCTTGATGCAGAGGTGCGCTTACCATATGCAAGTCGCATTTGCCGATTTTCGCATTGTATTCTACTTTCTTATCATATTCACATTTCTCTTCAATAACAACACCATGGCTTATTACTGCCAGATATCCACACCAATGTGCTTTTGTCAAATCAGACTTTAACCCAAGATTGCCTAATAAATTATTTAATTCATTATTTATTGACATTCCCGGTGTATCTTTAGCGGAAATAATTATTATTGCATTTTCTTTTATTTCATTAATCTGCGATAAATAAGCGTAGATATTATTTTCTTTAGCATAATTATAATTCAGATATTTAAACAGTAGGTCAAACTTTTTCTTGATTTCATTATTTTCGTTTTCCAGTCTTTTTATAATCATATCATAGGTAGAAAAAGATTTTTTATTGCCACCGTCTATTTTTTCTTTAAGCCATTTTTTACATCTTGTTATTTCATTAGACAAAATTGAATTAACTTCATCGTAGTTTATATCACCGAGCATTCCTTCAATTTTTGAAACGTCGATATCTTGTTTAATAAGTCTATTTTGCAACCCTATTACTTTTAATAAACTTTCGAATCTGGCAATACCTCTACCCTCATTGGCTATAGCAATGAAATTTTTCTTGAAAATGATAGAAAAACAAACACCGTGGAATGAATCGGTAATTACGTAATCGCTATTCATAATGCAATTCAATCTGTCCTCAATCATGCCTAATTCCAGATCAATATCCCATTTGTTTTTCGCGTTTTGATTATTGTAAAACATCTCCGAATAGACTTTATACGGTTTATTCTTTATTTTGGAAACAGTCTTTAGAATGTTCGATTTATTCATAGATGGGTCAAGAATATACGCGGCAATATAACCGTCGCTATATTTATTTTTCGCCTTATTCGCTAACGAAACGTAGATATTTCTGTCGCACAAAAACACCGGATCTAATACGTGTTCTGCATCTATCCCGAACTGACTTTTTGCCAATGCTACTCCGCTTATTTCTCTGACCGAAAAAGCGTCGAATTTTTTCATAAAATATGACATTTCCGCTCTTTCAACCTCATCACCGGTAAACTCATCATGCCCAAATGAAGCAGCGTAAGCAATCTTTTGCTTATTGTCACTGACCCAATCCAACGTGATGTACTGAGCAAAATTGTTATATAGATTATGATGAAATAACTGGTCTGAACCTACTAAAAAAGTACTTACAGTATCATTTAACCGGCGCATTTCATCTTTATTTTCGAAATAATCAATCAACTCGTCATTGTCAAAAGGCGATTCGTAATAAATTTTATCAAGCGGTGCAGGAGGGTGCTTACTGTTTTTGGGTCTTTCAATCAATAAGCAACTGTATCCCAACTCTTTTATAGTATTGTAAAGAGCAACGTACGTAAGAGAACCACCAAAGTTTTCTACCGTCGGAATTCCAACAATACCCACTTCATACATGCCTTTTTCTGCCAAAATTACAGATTCTGAAAATGATTTTTTCTTGAGATAATTATAAAATAGTTTCTTATTTTTATGATGAGGATAATATTCCATAATACGATTCTTTATAGAATTTGGATCTATATTCATTTTCTCATAGAAATGTATTTTATCTTTTAATCTTTCGAAAAATGCTTTTCCTTTATTGTTGTTGACAAAAACGAGCGACGTGCCCTTTCTATCATTTTCTATATATTGTTGAATACCCCAAAAATCTCCTATGCTTATTTCTCCAATTCTTGGGAATTTTGAAAACTTACATTTTTCGCAACAGTCCCGAATAATCAGATTATCTTGAAAACCAATCTGAAATTCGTCGTTGTTTCTCCATGTGTTGACATATGGCATAGCTGTTTTGTAGATAATATTAGTTACGTCTGCTCTCCAACCAAATTCTTTGTTTCTGAATTTAACGTCTTTTATTTTATCAACGGCTTTATCCTTAAGAAAAGAAGACAAATGGATCTGTGAAGGAACTCCATGGCACAATAAATCTATAGTAATAAGATTGTCATAGTCTGCTTTCAGATAGTTCTTTAATCCTGCGACCTGACAAGGACATCCGGTAAACAGAACTACCTTATTATCATCAAGATCATTTTTTATTTCACGATAAATTACGTTTACTTCGCTTTGAACGTATTTGGAGCCTTGGCATTTTTTAAGATCTGCTTCCGAATAAACTCTGATAAATTTTGCAACCATATTTTCATCAAAAGCTACTCCGTAAACAATTCCCTTTTTTTCTAATATGTAATTTGCGGCGATTGTAAACATTCCACCGCTCGAACTGTTCACTCTTATTGCATCATTAGCTTGTACAGCATACGTTTCCGGTAAAACGTTGTTATTTACAATATAATGATTGACCGGGCATACGTTTTGGCAGTGATGACAATTAATACATAAATCATTGTTAATTTCAGGATATAAAAATGTATGATAGCCTTCTTTCATTTTAATTGCGTTAGTTGGGCAAATATTCATACATGCACCGCAACCGGCACATTTATTAAAAAAATCATCCTTAATTATTTTTATTTTACTCATTAATTTTACCTCTATACAATTATTTCGAGTTATTTATTTTTTGATACTTCTTTGCTATTCTACCATATAAAAATAGCATTTTAATAGCGATAACAAAAATTTTTTTCACCGATATTATTATTTCTGAAAATTTCTGTATTGTCACAAACCCTTTGCCTAACTCTACGTTGTATTGGATTGTGGTTTTGGATTTGTAGAAGTCTCTGGGCTTAGATAAGAACATATCGATTACTCTGCCGCATTTGACTTCGTCCATGTTGTAAAAACAAGTGGGTATCAGGTAGCCGTTTAGTGTGAGGACTTGTTTAATAAAGCTCCATTTGGTTTTTTTTGCGCGGTAGACGTCTTCGCCTATTTGGTAGCCTTTTTCTATCAATTGTTCTTGAGTATATTGTTTGGGAAGCTTGGCGCGGATTTGGTTGTGGAGCTGTTCTCCGTCGATAGATAAAAAGTAGTCGGGACCTTTCAAAAAGTCATTATAGGCTTGAAAAAGTAAGTCAACGGCGTAGTATCTTTGATAGACAAGCTGCTTGCCTACTGCCCTAATCAATTTTTTTAGGTGGAAAGCAGCCCCTAAATCGGGGCGGTATATTGCGTTTATTATCATTTCGTTGCGTTTGATATAATACTCCAATTCCCCCGAATACTTCTTGTCAAAACCTTCATGCCATACGCCAAGACCGTTAATAGTCATAATGGCGTTGCCGCAGCGTAAGCCGTATTCTATATCGTCGCCTTTGATAAACATAGGCAGGGGCAAACCGTGTTTTTCCACAACGGATATCGGCATACACATAAACCACCAAGCGTTATAATCAACGGGCGCGTCACGTTCGGAGAGCAACAAAGAGTTAATGCAGCGCATATCATAGCCTTTGTTGTTTGGCACAATGGTAGTCCCTCCCCAGGTAGAGCCGTTTTCGTACTGAATATACGGCTTATCTAGGATAAGCATAGTACCGCCTACCGAAAAATTTTCTATATCTTTGGCAAAATTTAGTATGCCAATAAGCTTGTCAAAAACCTCGCCGTCAAAAACTATATCGTCGTCCATCAAAAGAACGTGGCTAAACTCGTCCTTCCTTTTGTTAACTTCCACCATTCCTCTGGTAAAACCGCCCGAACCGCCCAAATTCTTATTGGGATAGACCTTACCGACAGGCAAATCCTCACTTTTTATAGTCTGACCATTGTCGATTAAAAACACTTCTAAAGCTTTTTCCAATTCCGCATTGCTCTCAAGGTGTTTTTTAAGGCGCCGCAAATTACTCAGAACGTATTCTTCCCGCTTATAAGTACAAATCACTATACCAAGTTTAATTTTATTTATGGGCTCGTTTTCGACTAAATAACTGCCCCCGAAAAATTCGCAGGTAGCCGTAGCCGTAATTTCCGCATAGATATACCCCTCGCCGTCAAAAGCATTAAGGTCAACCGGTATTTTTGCCACCCCTCTATTGTTCATAGCAAAGGGAAGTTCGGCTAATTTTGTGTCTTCGCTTTTTCCGCTTATAAGAGTTGCTTTTCTTATGGTAATAACCCCCTCGCCTAGAAGTTCCAAAGCGATGGTTATTTTATCTATGGTAGTAAATTTTTTGTATTTGGAATACGAAAAACAATTAAAATAGGTGTTTAAGCTGATTGTGGAATTTGGTTCAAGAATAACGGAGGTCTTGTTAAAAACCGCTTTTCCTTTGCTCCTGAAATATAATTCCCCTTCCTCTCTTAGTCCCAGAAAAGGAAGTTTTATCCTAAACAGTTTTTCAGCCATTTAGCTCCTTATCGGCAATATTAAGCGCCGATTCTATAACTTTATCCATATCAAAATAGGCGTATTGCCCCAGTCTGCCCCCGAAGATTACTCCCCTTTCGGCTTGGGCTTTCTCCTTGTATTTTTCATACAAAGTGTTGTTCCTTTCGTTGTTAATGGGATAATACGGCTCCATTCCCGATTTCCACTCAGCAGGATACTCCTTGCTTATTATAGTCGTAGGCTGCTTCCCGAAAGCGAAATGCTTGTGTTCGATTATCCTCGTAAACGGAACTTCCCTTTCGGTATAGTTCATTACCGCCACCCCTTGATAGTTATCAAGCTTTATTTCTTCGGTTTCAAAGCGTACAGAACGGTATTCCAGTTCTCCGAAACAATAGTCAAAATATCTGTCTATCATACCGGTAAACACCGTTTTTGGGGCTATATCTTTATTTTCTTTGATAAAATCAAAATAATCGGTGTTTGTAATAACGGTTATTCCTTCTATCATTTTTTCCACCATTGCGGTGTAGCCGTCAATGGGTATACCTTGGTACGGGTCGTCAAAATAGTTGTTGTCATAAATAAACCTCAGCGGCAATCTTTTTATAATAAATGGCGGCAATTCTGTGCAGTCTCTGCCCCATTGCTTTTCGGTGTAGCCCTTAATAAGCTTTTCATAAACGTCTTTACCTACCAGCTTCAACGCCTGCTCTTCCAAGTTTTTCGGCTCCTCAATATTGAGGTCTTTTATCTGACGGGCAATTTCTTCTTTCGCTTGAGCCGGCGTTACCACCCCCCACAGCTTATTGAAGGTGTTCATATTAAACGGTAGGTTGTATATCTCCCCTTTGTAGTTTGCCACAGGGCTGTTGATATAATTATTAAAAGCGGCAAAGTTGTTTACAAAATCCCAAACTTTTTTGTTCCTGGTGTGGAAAATATGGGCGCCGTAGCGGTGAACGAAAATTCCGTTGACGTTTTCGGTAAAAATATTACCGCCGATATGCCCGCGCTTTTCGATAATAAGGACTTTTTTGCCCGCTTTTTTCGCCTGATGAGCAAAAACCGCCCCGAAAAGTCCGCAGCCTACCACCAAATAATCGTATTTCATTTTTCTCTCCATTTTTTGTTGTGCATTCTATTATAAAGTTTTGAGGGCAAAAGCGCCAGCAAAAGAGGCTTAAAACAATATAAATAATCTTTTATATTCCCTCTCAACGCCTTAGTACCTCTCATTCTTACCAAAAACTCATTTCTACGGGTAGTAAAAGTATGCCTGTATGCCGAATCTGTTTTTTCGCAATAATCCATCAATATTTCTTGAACGTTACCGCCGATATAACCCTTTGCATACAGCTTAAAGTACAAATCATAGTCCTCACAGCGAAAGCAATTTTTGTCTTCGTTATAACCGTTTATTGTCAGCAACGCCTCTTTCTTAATAAGAAGACAAGGATGTATAAAAGGATTGTATTTTATTAAGGTTTTTTTATCGACCGTTTCGGGAAAAGTCCTTGTTCCCCAAGATACGTTATTTTCATCAATTAAATTTACCCAAGCCGATACAAAACTTAGTTCCTTATGATTATTAAGGTAATCTAGCTCAATTTTCAGCCTATTAGGATAAGAAATATCGTCGGCGTCCATTCTTGCTATATATTCACCTTTGCTATTATTTATCGCCACGTTAAGCGCGTTGGCAAGTCCGTAATTTTTGTCCGATTTTATTACGATAAGTCTATTGTCTTGTGTGGCAAGCTGTTGCAAAATCGGGTAAGTGTTATCCGTTGAGCCGTCGTCGACTACAACAAACTCCAAATCCTTATATTCCCCCTCTAAGATAGAAAGAACCGCCCTACGAACGGTTTTTTCTCCATTATATACCCCCATAACTACCGATATCATTCTTCCTCCAACCCTAGATAAAACTGTCCTAGCTTGACGCTTTCGGTAGTGATTTCGTAGCCTGCTTCAATGATTTGTTCGGTGGCGTCGTAACGGTAACTGCTATTGAGCATACTGAGCATCTTATTTGCCCAAACTTTGCTGTCGTTTATGGGCAAAAACTCGCATTTGCCGCCCAACTCCACCTCTTCGGTTATTTCCGAAGACAGTAAACACGGCACGCCCACTGCTTGGGCTTCCACTGCCACCAGCGGCAAGCCCTCAAAGCGTGAAGTCAACACAAACAAGTCAAAAATCTTATAATAGTCCTCAACTTTAATAGTTTCGGGCAATATATGCACTCTTTGCTGTAAATTTAGTTTCTCTATTTTATTTAGCAGCTTTTCTTTTTCCTTGCCGTCGCCCACGATTACCAAATCAACGTTGTCGGCTTTTTTAGCAAGCTGGTAAAAAGCCTCAATAAGAAAGCCGTAATTTTTCTGAAAAACCAACCGCCCTATGGAGCCGATTATTTTTCTGTCCCCAAAGTTATATTTTTTTGCCAATTCTTCGTCCTTTTGTTCCATAAACGAAAATCTATTCAAATCAATAGCGTTATGTAGCAAAAATGCATCGTAGCTGTATTTTTCTCCGTAAAGCCAACCGCTGGAATACAGACTGCAGCCCGCCATAACCGATGCCGATGCTCTAGACAGCCTTTTTAGGACATTCTTAACAATCCAAAATTTTTCCTTAATATGCGTGGTGGAGTGTGCGTGGCAGATACGGTGTTTTATTCCTCTGGATTTTGCCGCCATTAGGGGAACAAACGACAAACTGGTCATATGTGCATGCACGGCGTAATACTCTTCCTGTCCGAAATATTTGCGCAAATCGGCATACGCCTTAACAAAATTGTGCATATCGGCGAAGTAAAATACCCTACCGCCTAAACTTCTTATTTCCTCATCAAAAGGCGATTCTCCGTAGGTATAAAAATCAAATTGAAATTTGGTTCTGTCTATATGACGGTAAAAATTCAGCACACAAGAAATGACTCCGCCTGATTTCGCGTTGCCGATAACTTGCGCTATTCTCAAAGTTTCGCTCTCCGTTTTCATAAATTGTTATTTTTATTATAATAAATTAAAAAGAAAATGTAAAGTAAAGTTGTATTTGCTTTTAGAACAGTCCCATAAACAAACCAACGGCTAAACCGATAAACGTACCGATAGCGTAGCCGAAAGAACCGCAAATCAAGCCTGCGGCGGTAAGACTTTCATTTTTTATCTGCTTAGTTATCGCCGGGATAAACGCCGGCCCGTAGATGCCCGCCGTAAGAGTAACAATGGCGCAGTCAACGTCGATTTTGAAGAATTTACACAAGATAATATGCACGATGAAAGAGCCGATTGTAACGACAGAAAACATTAGGAATATATACAAAGTTCCTTTGCCGATATCTTCAAAATTAATAGACATAGCCAACGCTACTGAAAACACCAAAATAAGATAATGGCCTACCAGATTATTACCTTTGGTTTCCCTAAGCCGCTTACTGCAGGAACATAGTAAACCCAAAACTGTAGCCGTAATCATAACCGAAGGCACAAGATAGTCAAACATTTTGCCGTCTTTTGCCCCCAAAAGATACCACAGCAAAATCCCTACTCCCGCCCCAAAGACCGCAATACCCAAGGCTGAAAGGATACTTATTATTAGAGGCTTAACCGTTATCCCTTCGGCGCTTATCGTATCTATATTTCTTACCCCTTCGGTATCACAGGTATAATATCCGCTCTTTTCTTCTTTCAAGATTTTACCAAGCAGGGGCTTGCAGGCAAGCAAAAGGAAAATATAAAAAATACCGCCTATTAGCATATCCGATAAATTTGCCAAAGCGATAGTCTGACCGCTCAGCCCGAAGATACTGCCTATTGCGTTAAGGTTGGGTGTTCCTCCGGTATACAATCCTACCGCCATACCGCTTAAAATGTCGCTGTCAGATAGAACACCTTTCATAGAAAAACCAACAATTAAACTTACCGCCACCACCGAAGCGATAAGCAGTCCGAATGAAAAAGTAACTTTTTTGGAAAGTTTCTTTATTGTTTTAAGGTTGGTGGAGAATAGCAGCATCGGTATAGCTATACCTATAGCCAAATAACTTCCCACCTGAGAAACGTCGGCGTTAAGGGAAATATTTACTCCAACCTTCCTTAATAAAAATAGAATAAGAGAAATAATTATTCCGATAAAATACGCGGCGCCTATTGTTCCGAAAGTTTTTATTATTTTATTTTCCCGCAGTTTTATAAGAAAATACGGTATCAGGAAAATAACAAGCACTTGAATTATAATGACGAAAACCTGCATATTTATATTTCCTTACCGTATAAGCGGTAAATTTTTGTTATTACCCCGCCTGCCTTCATTAAACTTCCGATAGATTTTTTGTTGTCTTCCATAATCGTTCCGCCTTCAAAATAATTGATACCTAATTCCTTCAACGTTCGAAATATATTCCAGAACACAAGAGAAAATGCCCCTGTTCCTTGATATTCGGGAATTAGATATTGTAAAATCCCTCTGGCTCTAGTTATTTTCTTTTTGCCCGATAATATTTTTATTATGTTAATTTTCCCTTTTGTCTTCTTAAAAATCTGATTGTAATCCAACATCAGAAAACAAAAACCAAGCGGTCTATTCGTGTCATTTTCCCGCAAAATTTTGATAAGTCTAGGTTCTAAAAAGAATTTTAGGCTCTTAACTACTTTCCTTATCATTTCTATTGACGGAGCTTCCTGATAAATTACCTCACTGGTGGCGATTTTCAAAATTTCGTGAACGTCGTTTATATCCCTGTCAAGATTATTTAAGTCAAGGTCGTCAATGCGTAAATTTTGGTTCCTTTTGGCTCTTTCGGCTAAAAGTTTCATAGCTTCGCCGCTTTGCCCTTCCAAAGGAATACGTAATGCTACGGTATCGTAGGCTTTGCCATACCCCGCTTTTTCCAAAAATTCCTGATAATACGGATAATTATAACTGGTAAGGAAGGTATGCGGCTCCTCAAAACCCTTAACAAGTATGCCCCGCCTGGTATCGGGATCGTACGGCGAAAAAGTCCCTTCTACATAGTCGACTTTGCCTTTGAGGTAGTTTTCCATAAAATCAAACAGCTCTTTGGCAACTTCGTAATCGTTTATGCAGTCAAAAAATGAGAAATAACCAATTTTCTTCTTCTTTTGCTTACTGTCGCTTATCGTATAAAGGATTCTTCCCGCCACCTTGCCATTTTTTATGCAAAGTAAGCCTACGTATTTCTTTTTTATCAATATTTCTTTGGTAAGCTCTTTAGTCAAACTTGACAAAATCGGCAAAGTGAAAATTTCGTCGTTTCGGTATAAGTCTTTAACAAAATTAACAAAGCTCTTTATATCGCTTTTGTTTTCTACAGTTTTTATCATTTATATTTTCTCCCTATACCTATTGTAGCACTTTTCCCAAAAATTTACAAATCAACGGATTTTTCCCATAAAAAAATAAAAAACCGATTACTTGTTCGGCGCGTCGGCTTTTCGGGATTTCTGAGCGGCTTTATCCTTGCCGTAAAGAGGATTTTTCATAGGGTATCCGGGATTGACCGCAAAGCCCTGATTGGTCTCTTCGGTAGATAGTTTTGCCCTGTTGGCTTTCATTTGTTCGTCTTTGTCTTTGAAAAAATCTTTTTTATTCATAATACTCCCATTTTGTGGTTATAGTATGGATAAAAATAATCAAAATATTTTAGCAAACTTCCTGCTCTTCTCTTTTTACCGATATAGAGCATTTCAAAATATTATCAATTATATAATCGACGTCGCTATGTTCAAAGCATCGGAAAATTCCCGCCGAAACGTCGATAAAATCCTCAATTTTGTTCTTATCTGCAAAATACCCTATGCATATTAGTTTGGTCAAATGGTATACCCCCAAAAAGGCTATATATTCATCCCAAAGGGTCTCTCCGCCGATTGTATAAGGAAATCTGATAAAAAACAGGTGGTTAACCAGGAACTTTTCCAAATAAATCTCCCATAAAGGTATTTCCTTATTAAAATGCGCCTCAAACTCTTTATATTTTACCCAAAAAGCGTCTTGAGAAAAATTACTATCTTCAATCTCATAATTTTTTCTTGCAATTTCGGAAAACCTGGCGAAATTCGGGCTGAATTTCTCCATAGCGAAAAGTAACTTGAACAGCGTTTTCATAGTAATCATAGGAATATCGCCCTTGTCGAACTGTTTTAGGTATTCGCCAAGTTTTACTACTCTTTCAGATAGAGGAATTGACCGATCCTCCAAAATCTCTATGGTGTTTTTTTGTACGTTTTTGCAAAATTCGCTAATTTCGGGCTTGATATATTTTATATCGGACACAACAAGGTCGGTTTCGTAAAAGCTCAGCTTATTTTCGCTCTCAATAAGTAACTCCAAAACCTTTTCACAGCTATTAGCGCAGGCGCCTTCCAGCAATATGCCGTATTTGAAATTCCTAGGATACATATTGCAAATTTCGGGCAGTTTTTCGGTGCCTAATTCTTGTTGCAACAAGCAATAACCGTCGCTTCCCTGCAAAGGACATTTGCCGTAGTAGTTCTTGGATATCCTAGCGTAATAATCAAACGTGGGTTTGGGTACAATAGAAAAAGCGCAGTCAATTTTTCTGCGCAATTCAGGACTGCAATCCACTCCTAAAAGATTGCAATATTCTTTATAACTAATAGTTACCGGCCAACCTTCGCAACAGCAAGAGCGGCACTCTCCGCATTTACAATTAAACTTGTCTACGTAATCAGCGACAACGAACTTTTCCATATATTTCACCCCGATATGTGATAATTATAATTTTGGCAAAATCCCTTGTCAACAGTTAAAATAAAATTTTTTGGCGGATTTTATACAACCTTGCCGTCAGGTTAATCCATACCCAAAAAACTTAGAATTCATTGTCGATAATTTCCGAAACTCTGACAGGTTTGAGGTTATTTTTTAGGTAAAATTCAATTATTTCCGGCAATGCCTTTACCGTATGTTCGGTCGGATGCATCAGTATCATATCCCCGCTTTTAGCATCCTTAGTAGCCCTTTTGTAAATTAAACTACTGTCCTTATCTCTCCAATCAATTGTATCCTTACTCCACATTATTACCCTATAATCCAGGCTTTCGCACACCTTTAGCATATTATCTCCTATACTACCCGACGGCGGAGCAAATAGATTAGTTTTTATCCCGGTTACTTGTGTAATTAATTTGTCGCAAAGAGCTATTTCCTCCAAGTTTTGTTTATAGGATAAATTGGCGTGGTCAAGATGCAAATATCCATGATTGCCTAATTCGGCAGACTGGCTCATTTTCTTTAGTAGCTCCATATTCTTTTCCGCCCAAATGCCCCCCACAAAAAAGGTGCAACTAACCTGATATTTATCCATAATAGTAAGAATTTGTTCTACGTAATTACTGCCCTGATAGACGTTGACCATAATCGCCACTTTATTACTTTCGGTATCTCCTCTGTAAATAGGGGCGTTAGCAACAGCCGTCCCGTACGGCGGCACGCATGCAACGTATAACCCAAACAAAATGGCTATAATAATGATATTAGTAAGGATATGTACAAAAACACTGTTTTTTTTCATAATAAAATTTTATTCAACGGATTTTGTTTTATGTTTACTTGACACTATAAGAGTATATTTAATATAATATGCAGTATAAATTTAATATTTTCGGGAGCTTACTATGGCAGAATTGACGATGGACAAATTAGTTGCTTTATGCAAAAACAGAGGCTTCATTTTCCGCGGAAGCGAAATTTACGGCGGGCTTGCCAATACTTGGGATTACGGACCCTTGGGCGTGGAGTTAAAAAACAACGTCAAGAAAGCCTGGTGGAAAAAGTTCGTTCAGGAAAACGAATATAACGTAGGCGTCGACTGCGCTATTCTTATGAATCCCTTAACCTGGGAAGCCAGCGGACATTTAAGCGGCTTTGCCGACCCTCTGATGGACTGCAGAGATTGCAAATCCCGCCACCGCGCCGACCAATTGGTGGAAGATTATATCGCAAAAAACAAACTTGATATAAGTATAGCCGGCTGGAAGAACGACCAATTGGAAAAGTTTATCGCCGACAAAAAAATAAAATGCCCCGTCTGCGGCAGCAGTAACTTTACCGGAGTTAGACAATTTAACCTTATGTTCCGCACCTTCCAAGGCGTTACCGAAGACAGCGCAAACACCATTTATCTGCGTCCCGAAACCGCTCAAGGTATATTCGTTAACTTTGCTAACGTGCAACGTAGCGCAAGAGCTAAGGTTCCTTTCGGAATTGCCCAGATAGGCAAGAGCTTCCGTAACGAAATTACCCCGGGTAACTTTACTTTCCGTACCAGAGAGTTTGAACAAATGGAGTTGGAATTTTTCTGCAAGCCGGGCACCGACTTAGAATGGTTCGCTTATTGGAAAAACTTCTGCGAAAATTGGCTTGTAGGCTTAGGAATGGCCCGCGACAACCTAAAACTCAGAGACCACGCCCAAGAAGAACTATGCTTCTATTCCCGCGCCACAACTGACTTTGAATACAAATTCCCCTTCGGTTGGGGAGAACTTTGGGGTATCGCCGACCGCACCGATTATGACCTTAACGCCCATATCAACAAGAGCGGCAAGTCTTTAGAGTACGTCGACCCCGTAACCAATGAAAAATACGTTCCTTATGTAATAGAGCCAAGCTTAGGAGCAGATAGAGTTGTTCTTGCCTTCCTTTGCGACGCTTACGAAGAGCAGGAATTAGCTGACGGAGATATAAGAGTGGTTATGCATTTCCACCCTGCGCTTGCTCCCTATAAGGTAGCAATTCTTCCTTTACAAAAGAAGCTTAATGAACCTGCCTTAGATCTTTACCGCAAGCTATCCAAAAAATACAGCTGTACTTATGACGAAACAGGCAGCATAGGCAAGCGTTACCGTCGTCAGGACGAAGTCGGCACACCGTATTGTATTACCGTTGACTTTGATACCTTGGAAAACAATTCGGTAACCGTACGCGACCGCGACACCATGCTTCAAGACCGCGTCGACATCGACAAACTTATAGCTTACTTAGACGAAAAGTTAGACTACTAATAAAAAAAAGAAAAACGGACGCAAGTCCGTTTTTTTTAATGCCATTAATGAATATATTTTTCATTAAACAAGAAATAATTTGCTAATATATTAACAAAATATTGACTAAAAACGAAAAATATGCTAATATATTATCATATGAGAAATAAGTTCGATATAGGCGATTTTGTAAACGTTCCTACTGAGCAATCAATAATCAATAGTCTTGTAGCGCGCTTCAAAGCCAGACGGAAAGAATCAAAAATATCACAGTCGGAATTAGCTACGCGTTCCGGCGTAAGTTACGCGTCAATTAGGCGCTTTGAAAACACAGGTAAAATCTCTTTGACCTCTCTTATTAAAATCGCGCACGCAATCGGATACTTAGAAGACTTTGACAATCTGTTCATAACCGAAAAAATCGACAACCTAAAGGACTATAAGAAATGATAGGAAATGTGGAAAAACTAACGGTATAGAATCGATAATTAAACTTTAATTACCAGAGAATAAAATTCTTCAAAGTTCTGATGCATGTCTTTTAACGCAACTTCGGCAACTTCAATATCCACCGTCTTTTCTATGAAGTTCTCAAGATTAAGAATACCTTGAGCAAGAATATTTATAGCTGACTCAAACTCCCTTGCGCCGTTTGACACACCCTTTACCTTCAATTGCCGTTGGCTTATTTGGCTTATATCGGCGTCCAGTTTTTTCACTATCTTGTTTTCGCAAATAATTGTACAGTCGCCCCCCTCTCTGCCTAGAGCAAAAAAGTAAGAGGAAGTAACATCGGGCGCCGCCTCTATTATGGTATGCTCCGCCATTCTGCCGCCGGTAATTTCTTTTACCGCCTCATAAGGCACCGTTTTTGTTTCGTCAATTGTATAATAAATGCCGCATTTTTTGGCTTTTTCCAGCCAATGGGCATTGGTATCTATCATAATGGGGATTAATTGGAAGTACATAGCTAGTTGCGCCAAAATATTGCACATGGGGCTACCGCCTACTATTACCAAATAATCGCCTTTTTCTACTGAAAAACTATTGATTGCAGACATAGCTATGGCTATTTTTTCGGTAAAAATGGCTTCCTCTTCGTCCACTCCTTCGGGAAAAGGCGTGATATCCTCTATATCCATAAAAACGAAGTCTTCAAAAAAACCATCCACGTCTACTCCGCGGGTTTTTACTTTGCCAAGTATATCCAAGCGGTCGCTGTTTTCTTCTATATATGGGTTAAGTATAACTTTTGTTCCCCTCTTTAATCCGTATTCTTCTCTGTCGTCGCTTACAACGCCGATTGCGACGTGCCCGCATACAAAGGGATAATTCTGCTTGACGGTCCCCCCAAAGATATTTACGTCCGAACGCGTGGGCATAATATGAGTGACCTTAATTTTTATTTTTGAGGTCTCCTCCGATTCTTTTACTTCGGATATCAATTTGAAATTTCCGTTTGCTTTATAACTTTTCATTCACATCTCCTATTTATAAAAGGCTGTAGTAGCTACTGTTGCAACGCTTGAGGGCAAAATAATTGTCGCTTGTTCAAGATTATAACATCTGCCGAAAGTATACTCCTTAATTTCTGTCAATACACTGTTATCGCCGAAACTGAAGGTACTTAAGCTGGATTGATAGAAGCAATATTTACCAAGATTATTAAGTGCGCTCATAATAGAAAAATCAGTAAGCGCTATTGTGTTATAGAAAGCATAGTCTCCGATACTGAGAAGAGAACTGCCGTAAGTTATTACAAACCTACTTAATTTTATGCACTCGTTAAACGCTCTTTGATTAATATATTTTACACTGTTCGGCAGAATAAATGCCTCTAACTTTACACATTGCGAAAACGCGTCGTCGTCAATGGTTATTAATCTGCTGCCTGTTTCTATAATAACACTCTCCAAACTAATGCAGCTTTGGAAGGCATATTTGCCTATTCTTTCTATAGTGTAAGGAATAATAACTTGTTTCAGACTTGTATTACCCAAAAACACTCCGTTGTCTATCTCAATTACCGTATATTTTATTTGTCCAACGTAAACGAAGGTAGGAAGGAACGCCACCTCTCCGCTAAACGTCGCGCTCTTTAGCTTAGCTGTATAATTTACGTTGTCAAACTGATAAACGGCGTCTTCTAAAATACAAGGATTGGGATAAATATTATCATATATAGGACTCTCTGTTATCATGCTAGAAAGGCCGCTGTACGCGCTTTCGGCTACGAATATTTTTACGTTAGGATTCAACGTTTCATCAGACAAGATAAGTAGCATATCTTCTATATTATTTTCGCTGTGTACAATAATCATTCGCAAATTGTCACAGCCTTCAAAGCTGTTTTCGGCAATTATTGTTGCAAAGGAAGATATATTTATGGTAACCACGTTAATAACGTCGGTTAGATAATAGCTTACCGCCTCTTCTATTATGGTAATCTCCGTTATATCCCTGCAACCGTTAAACGCGTTGTTTCCTATACTCTCTATCGATTCGGCTTTAATTCCTCTTAGTAAATAACAGTTCTCAAAGGCGCTTTCTCCGATACTCTTCAATAATGAGAAGTTGATATTTTCCATTTCCATATTAAAGCAGTCCTTAAAAGCAAACGCGCCTATTTCCACCACCGATTCGGGTATGTCGATACCTTCCAGCATATTCGCCCCAAAGTAGGTGTATTCCCCTATTATCGTCACGCTATTAGGGATATTGGTATTGGTTAGCATAGCGCAATCCTTGAACAAGCCCTCAAATTCTGTGTTCTGTACGGTGTTGGGAAGAATAACTTCCAACAAAGATAAGTCGCCGCTGAATACGTATTTTCCAATAGAACTTAAAGTAGGTTCGCCCGAAAAGTCAAAGGACCTTAGCGCGGTACAGTTTGCAAAAGCGTAGTCTCCTATAGAAGTTACCGTCTGCGGTATTATTATCTTTTTGAAGTTACTGTTATTACAGCCGTAGAAAGCGTAGTCGCCTATAGCGGTAACGTTACGTATCACTACCTCCTGGATATTTGTACAGTCACGGAACTGGTTTTCTATAATCTCTCCGCCGTTAATTTCTATTTTTGCAAGATTAACTGGTATATTCCCTCCGAACAGCAAACGTAAAGCTATGCCCTTATACAGTTTCAATACCGTTAAATTATTATTTCCATAAAGTATATTATTTACCAAACATTCTTCGTCTGAATATTCCTCTTCATTCTCATAAAGCATAACTGTAGAAACCAGATCAAAACTTTGCAGATTGCAGTTATAGAAACAGTCTTCTCCAATACTAATTAGTCCATTATTAAGAATAACGTTTCGCAAGCTGGTATTGCCCTTGAACACGCCCTCGCCCAAAGCCAGCAGCTGAACGGGCATTGTTATGGTGAAGTTGGACGGGAAGGTAGAAATAACAGCGAAAGCGTAATCGCCTACCATCAATTGTCCTTGGGAATTGTTTATAAAATACAATTCTTCCAGCTTGGTGCTATAGAAAGCGTAAGCTTCAATAATCTCCACATTTCCGCCCACGGTAAAGCTATGTAGCTTAGTACCGAGGAAGGCTTTTTCCCTTATATATTTAAGGTTATTGCTTTCGGGGAAGGTTACGGTACGTAACAATTGACTGTTATAGAAAACTCCCTCACTGGGTATTACAAGTTCATCAACATCATACCTTACCGCTCCGATTTCCTCCAACGTAGACGGGAAATTGACTTTAATAAGGTTGGGGTTGTTACTAAACGCTCCGTCCTCTATAGCAATAAAGCCTTCGCCCACGGTAATTTCTTTTAAGTTACTGTAATTCGTGAAAATATCGGCTTTTATAGTCGTTTCCAGGTCGTTATCAAGTTTAATAGATAGGTTTTCCCAAGTGGTGGGCAAATAATATTCTCCCATCAAAAAGCTACCCAGATAATTCTCTTTGCCGAAAAGCTCCTTAATATCCACGCTTGCGCCCACAGTCAGTCTTACAAACGCCCTGCAACCCGACAAAATACTATCGCCGATAGTCGTTGTTTTGGGAGAAATCTCAAGGCTAATTAGGTTAGCGCAGGAAGCAAAGGCATATTCTCCAATACTCAAAATGTTGTCCCCTAAAGTTACGTTCTTTAACTTGGATTGTCCGTAAAAGGCATATGGGGCTAAAGTGTCTTTGCCTGCAAAATGCTCTACTGTCAAAACTTCGGTGTTTTGAGCAAAGTTGCCGAACATACCAATAACTATTCTGCCAAGGCTAACTAAGCCCGATGCGTTATCACACCATTGTGTACCGGTAAATGCGTTCCTGCCAATGCTCTTTAACGCACTGTTTGCGGCAATGGTAACACTATTTAATTTATTTAATTGATAAAATGCATTTTCGCCGATAGTTTCCAAGGTTATAGGTAGTTGAACCGTAGTAATATCTACCCTGTTTACAAACGCGCTGTCGTTTATTTTCTTCAAACCCATCGGTAGTACCAAATAAATATTCCCTGTTGCGCTCATCTCATTATCGATATAGAAAGCGTAACTCTCTATGGTATTAAGTGTTCCTGCAAAACTTATTTCATTGACGGTGTAGCAGTTATAAAGGGCGTAAGAAATTAAGGTTTCCACCCCAAGATTGTTCTTACTGCCGATAATAATAATGCTGCGCAAAGATACTGGCACAAAATAAACGTCTTCGGTGTCTACGTCAATAACCTCATAAAACATCGACAAACTATTGTCGGTATCGGTGCCGAACAATTTATAAAGAACCTGCTTACTAATCATAGGTACCTTATTTATACTTCTGCAACCGGCAAAAGCCCCCTCCCCTATTTCGGTAAGATTAGGAGCATTAAGAGAAGTAAGCCTTATACAATTCTTGAAGGCGTTTTCTCCGAGAGTCAATAAATTTTCGGCTCTGCTAAATATAAATTCCGCAGAAGACGCGTTTTCAAAAGCCCCGCTTTTTATTTCAGTCAAAGTCTGTGGCAAAACAAACTGCGTTACCTGATTGCAGTTATAAAATGCCCTTTCTCCAATGGAAGTAACTTTACTTTTACCTAAGTTTGTCAACAGTGTTAATGCCGCGCATCCGTTAAAAGCGTCGTCGCCGATGGTAATAAGATAAGGAGAAAAAGAAAAGGAAGTAAGGTTGACACATCCAAAAAACGCGCCGTTATCAATAACTTCTATATTATTTTCGTCTGCAAAAGCAATTTCGGTAAGATTAACACAGTTGCTAAAGCCGTCAATACCCACAACTTCAATGGTGGACGGCAAAGTAATTTTAGCAAAATCAAGTCCGCTGAAAGCGCCGTCGGCTATCTCTGTAATAATGGTATCGCCGTTTTTATAGGGCAAAATTATTTCGTCTTCGCTTCCCGTATAGCCGATAACCTTATCGCCCTCAAAGGTAAAACCGTCCGAACCAAGATTGCTTATCCATCTTGCGTATATCGCCTGATTTGCTTCAAAACTATAAGGAAAATCTATTTTGTTACGGAACTGCGCGTCGGTATACCAGCCCATAAAATCATACTGCGTTCCCTTTGTTCCGCTGTTTAGTTCGGCTAACGTTACCGTATTTTCTATCTCAAGATATTTCTTAGTTTCACTTGAGTAGCTGTTTTGTAAATCTACGGTAATAAAATAATAAGCGTCAAGGCGGATATTTTCTATAATACCGGTATAAACCGGCTCTTCCCAAACAGGCTCACTTTCGGTACCCTTATTTATTCTCCACTTGCCCGAATAGTTCTTATTAGGGAAGCTAGGTACTGCCGGCACGTTTTCCAAAGTTCCGCTACTATTAACGTAAGCCGTGGTATATTCCTCTCCGTCTACAAAAAACTTGACCGAATACTGCGTCAACGTATAAACTGCACTAACCGTTATGTTTTGCCTAACATTAGAAAAATCGGTAATGTTCCATACTCCCTGATAACCGCTTTTAGCGGGCACTTCGGGGATTTCCGACAAGGCGTTCTTTTTGTTTATAGTAAAGGTGCGGTACACTTGCCCGTCCGCTACAAAAGTAATGGTATAGTTATCACTGGTATAAATTGCAAAAACAGTCAAATCACTATTTATTTCGTCAAAGTCAGTAACGCTCCAAGTCCCCGTCATGCCGTCCTTTTTCGGAACGTCGGGTATTTCTTCAAGATAGCTTCCCTTGTCCACAAAAAACGAATACTGCTCTACTCCGTCTACAACAAATTTTACCACAACGTAATCTTTAGCGCAGCCGCTAATAAGCATCATAAAACAAAGCGTCAGTATAATCAATACCGCTAGCCTTTTTGTATTCAATTTACGCAACTTATTCGATAACATAGATATAGTAATTATACTTTATAATAGATATAATTGCAAGGATATTTTTCTTTACAAAAACCCGCAAAGATTTAATACTATTTTAATATTCCTGCCTCATACTATAGACATACAGCAACGGTAGTCCAACCAAGCGGGGCAAAAAATAACATTGCAGAGTTATCGCCCCCAAAGGTACGGACAAAAAAATTAATATGATTCATTTTGTTCCCTCAAATTTGAGAAGCAGCCGCCGGAAACCCTCCCGCGGCTGTTTCTTTTGTTGTCAATTAAAAATCACCCTAAAAATTTACAATCGGCGATAAGAATAAAAGAGTTACCCAAAAATTCTTTGAATTATTAATAAATAATGGTATAATTTATTAAATTTAAGCGAGGTTAAGTATTAATGATTGAGGAAATCAGCGTAAAGGATTTAGGCGCGATAACAGAAAAATATATAATAATAGACATACGGGATGAAATTTCTTTTCAGTACGGCAGTATTCCCGGCGCGGTTAATATACCCCCAAAAGATATTGACGACTGTATAGAAAAACTTGATAAAGACCCGCTTTACGTAATTATGTGCAGAAGCGGGATAATCAGCGATACCATAGCCGAACAAATGAGGACTAAAGGTTATCGCGCGGCTAATCTCAAAGAGGGCTATTACGGATTTTTGCTAAACGATATGGAAGCCGATATGGATAAGTGCGTAGAAGTGGAAAAAAGCATCCAAAAAAAGTACAGGAAGCAACTTCTAAGCAATTTCGTCAACGCCATAAACGAATATAAATTGGTAGAAGAAAACGATAAAATCGCCGTTTGCATTTCGGGCGGAAAAGACAGCATGCTGTTAGCAAAGCTGTTTCAGGAACTAAAAAAACACAATAAATTCCCCTTTGAACTTGTTTTCTTAGTTATGGACCCCGGCTACAGCCCCGCAAACAGAGAAATAATTGAAAAAAACGCCAGAAAACTTAATATTCCGATTACCGTTTTTGAATCGAATATATTTGAATCGGTTTTGCATATAGAAAAATCACCCTGCTATATCTGCGCAAGAATGCGTAGAGGTCATCTTTACAGCAAAGCGAAAGAACTGGGCTGTAACAAAATCGCCCTTGGACATCATTATGATGACGTCATTGAGACTATTTTAATGGGTATGCTTTACGGCGCTCAGATACAAACAATGATGCCCAAGCTCCACAGCACCAATTTCGAAGGTATGGAACTAATTAGACCCATGTATCACATTCGGGAAGATGACATAAAACGTTGGCGCGATTATAATAATCTGCATTTTATTCAGTGCGCTTGTAAGTTTACGGATACTTGCTCTTCCTGCAATCCCGACAACGCTTCCAAACGACAGGAAATCAAAAACCTAATAAAGCAACTAAAAGAAATTAATCCCTTTGTAGAAAGCAACATTTTTAACAGTGTAAAAAACGTAAACCTTGATACCGTTATCGAATATAAGAAAAAAGGCGTTAAACACTCTTTTCTTGACACTTATAACAAAACCGAAAAATAACTTTTTCATAGGCGGGTAACTTAAATGCTGAATCAATTTTCCAGAACACAACTACTGTTAGGTAAAGAAGGTATAGAAAAACTGATGTCCAGCCGCGTTGCGGTTTTCGGTATCGGCGGCGTAGGCGGATACGTCTGCGAAGCTCTCATTCGGAGCGGTGTCGGACATTTTGATTTAATCGATGACGACAAGGTATGCCTTACTAATCTTAACCGTCAGATTATCGCAACAAGAAAAACCGTCGGGCAGTATAAAGTGGACGTCATGAAAGAGAGAATGTTAGATATAAACCAAGATGCCGACGTTACCGTTCATAAATGCTTCTTTCTTCCCGAAAATGCCAATGAATTTCCCTTTGATAATTACGACTACATTGTCGATGCCATTGATACGGTATCGGCAAAGCTAGAACTGGTTATGCAGGCGCAAAAGAGAAATATTCCCATAATCAGTTGCATGGGCGCGGGCAACAAGCTAGACGGCAGTAAGTTCCGCATAGCGGATATTTACCAAACGCAAGTTTGCCCGCTAGCAAGAGTAATGCGTCACGAACTAAGAAAGCGCGGTGTAAAAAATCTAAAAGTAGTTTATTCGGAAGAAGAACCTACAAGACCGCAAGAAGACATGTCAATAAGTTGCCGTACACAATGCATTTGCCCCCCCGGCGCCAAGCATAAATGTACAGAACGCAGGGATATCCCCGGCAGCGTCGCTTTTGTCCCCGCAATTGCCGGACTGTTGATAGCAGGAGAAGTTATAAAGGATTTGACAAAGGAGCAAAATAAATAAATCACAATTCATTTTATTACTTCATATTTAAGAAGCAGCCGAAAATCTTTCCGCTGCCTCTTTTTTTCACTCTCATTCTAAGCAAAACCAATACAAATATGAAAAAACTATCAACAAACATTTGCAAAACTACAGAAATTGATATATAATTAACGACGTTAAAAAATAAATTCGCTAAATGGAGAGATGTCCGAGGGGTCGAAGGAGCACGATTGGAAATCGTGTGTACCTCATAAGGGTACCGTGGGTTCAAATCCCACTCTCTCCGCCACACAACAAAAGAGGGTGTAATCATACACCCTTTTTTGCTTTGCTGTTTTTTGTCGGGATTTGAACGGGCGGATAATTTGACGACACTGTGCGTCGTCATGCCGCACCGGCCTGTCGGCGAGCGAAGCGAGAGTGCGAGGAAATCCCACTCTCTCCGGCAACTGCGTTGAATCCGAACCCTGTTTCAGTTTCGGCGTTTTCTTTTATATCAGAATTATTATTTGAGATGTTATAGTAGATTGTAGGCTCAGTTTTATCATCAGATATGATTACTTTCCGTATAAACATCTCTATTAACCGTTCTCTATTCTTTTGTATTGAATAATCTAAATCTTTAAATGTACAGAAATAATCATATACTAGTTCGGAAGTCATAGATCTTGCCTCAAAGATCTTTTGTAATAGTATTTCCCTTTTTATATCTTTGTTTGTTTTTGCTAATTCTTCTAATCTTTGTTTTGTAGAAGGAGTGAATATACCCATTTCTAATGCTTTGAGCAAATTGTTAATGGCTTTCTCTTTTTCGTCTTTCTGCTTTAGAAGAGAATCAAAGATAGACCTGTCTTTCATATCGTTGTTATAGACTATTATATGTATAAATATTCAATGATTTCAGGAAAATATTCATAATTAGACTGAACAACACACATCCTTATTCCTCATCATCTTGCAATATCATGGCAATATCGTTTAATCTTTCCGACATAAACCTTATTGTATCTTTGATAGATTCTTTTCTTTCCTCTTTCTTAATGGCAACATCCTCCCAATATTCGCAGGGTATAGGTTTCATTTTCTTATTGTTTTTATTTATACAATGACCGCAACATACAATATCATATCGTGTATTTTGTTTTGAATAATGCTGGGAATAGTAACGGCAGTTAGTACAAGTTTTCTCCAGATTGATTTCTTTTTGCATTTTACCAACCTCTTAAAGTTATTTTAATTATAGAATTAATTATATCCTGTATACCTTGGAATGTAAAGTATTTTTCTTATGTTTACTGGATAATCAATATAGGATATAACAATGGATTTATTTAATGAAAGACTGAATGAAATAATGGAAGAACGTGGAATAACTCCCAAGCAATTGTCGGAGGCTACCAGTATTTCCATTAAGTCAATTTATAGTTGGAAGAAAAATGAATCATTTAAAATTTATCTTTCAAATCTTATCAAACTTTGTAACGCTTTAAGTTGCTCTCTTGACTTTCTTGTTGGCCGTTCTGAAACAATACTTGATTATACTCCTAAAGAATGTCCTCCGTTTTACGATAGATTACGTGAGATAATGGAAAAACAAGGAATTACCCGTTATCGCTTAGTCAAAGAAACAAAAATCTACGATAATTATTTCACAGTTTGGAAAAGTGGAAGAGACCCTCAATTATATACGCTTATTGAACTAGCCAACTATTTAAAATGTTCGCTTGATTACCTCGTAGGAATGGACAGATAAATGGTAAAGAAAAAAGATAAACAATTAGATAACAAAGAAACGTTATTAGTCGATGATGAATTCTTAAAGCGTTGCGGAAGAATCTTCGCCCATGACTTAATCCGCTATCAAGAAAATGGCGGAGATATGAAAGATATTTCGGCCAGTAAAGTTTATAAGCTTCTTGAAGAAGCTGAAAAGAAGGGTATTGATGAAACAAATTAATATGCATAGGAAAAAATATGATTAATTCATTAAACTCAAGTCAAAACATAATAGAAATATTAGGATATGCAAAGTCAAACAATCTGTTTTACACTGATAGAATTGATGAATGCGTTTTTTTATCTTTTCATATAAAAAAAGTGTTAAAAGAATTACACCCTATCGCTTTTTATTGTGTTAACAATAATCCTTTTGTATTATTTTTTGAGAATATTAATGATGCAGACGAGATTAAAGAGCTACATAAAAAAATATGGAATTCGCAAATTCCGATTATTATTTTCAATTGCAAGAATGAAATAAAAGTATACAACGGTAGCAAGCTTCTTGAACAAGATAAAGAGTTGATGTTTATTGAAAGCATTAGCGTAAACGATTGCAACGATATGGCAAACTTCTCTTATTGGAAAATAACAAATACAGGATTTTGGACAGATTTTTCTAAAAAGTTTACCGAAAAAAATTTATATGATACTTTGCTTAACAATTTGAAATATATTACAAATAAGCTAAAAACAGTTTATAAAATAAGTTTTGCCACAAAATTACTTCTTAGGCTTATATTCATTCGTTTTTTGATAGATCGTGGAGTAGATATTTCTTTTGACGGATTAACTTCTGATATTGAAAAATCGAAAAAAAGATTTTTAGAGATTGTCGGCAATAGAAATTCTTTGTATAAGCTATTTAATTATTTAAAAGTAAAATTCAATGGCAATCTGTTTGAAACAATTGATGAAGATGGCAGTGATAGTATTCCCGCAAACGTATTGAAAGAAATACAGGATTTTTTTGCTGGCAATGTCGAATTGTCTTCAGGACAATTATGTCTATTCCCGCTTTATGATTTCAATATTATACCTGTAGAGTTAATAAGTAATATTTATGAAGTTTTACTTGGAAAAGAGACTCAAATCAAAGAAAAAGCGTTCTATACTCCGCATTTTTTAGTTAATTATATAGTCTATAACACTTTGGAAGAGCATATAAAGGCAAAGAATAGTTTTAAAGTTTTAGATCCGTCCTGCGGTTCAGGAATTTTTTTGGTGGAAATGCTGAGGCAAATTATAGAAAAAGATGTTAATATAGAAGGTTACGTATCAGACGATAATCAATTAGTAGAAATATTAAAGAAAAATATTTATGGCGTTGATATCAATAAAGACGCTATTGATGTTACTATTTTTTCACTGTATTTAACACTTTTAGATTATAAAGACCCAAAAACATTGAATATAACTTTACCTAATTTATTAAATACAAATCTCATTATTTCAGATTTCTTTGACGATAGCAAAACACAGCCTTTAAGAGATATTAGCTTTGATTTTATCATCGGAAATCCGCCTTGGGGAGAAATTAAAGATGGTTATCATTTATCTTATTGTTACGAAAACAAATTACAAAAAGACGAAATAAGCAAAGCTTTTGTTATAAAGACTAAGGAGTTTTCTTCTATTGATACAGTTTGCTGTTTTGTGTTGCCTTCTAAGATATTATATAATACTAGACCGCGTTCAGAAAATTATAGAAAAAAGCTCTTAAAAGAATTGAAGCTTTTATCAATTATAGAATTTTCAGCAGTTAGAACATTAATGTTTAAGAATGCTATTGCTCCCGCAATGGTTATGTCATTTAAACATGGAGATAATTATTTAAATAACAAAATTAAGCATATAGCTTTTAAGCCCAATACATTTTTTAGGTTATTTAATGTTATTGTTAAAGAAAAGAACGATACCAAGTTTGTTTCGCAAAAACTCCTATTGGAAAACGATTGGGCATGGAAAGTACTTGTATATGGAACAGCTTATGATTTTCAAATTATAGAAGAAATAAAAAGACTTTATAAAGACGAAACATTGAGATCATTTATAACTAGGAACGCATTACTTGATGGCACGGGAATCGAGGCTAGCGAAGGGAAATATGATATTTCTCATTTGATTGACACACCTGTTTATACGGGCAGTTCTGTGGACCATTTTGTACTCAATGAGTTTCCGAAAGTTTATTTAGAGAATAGATGCGTTAATAGAATTCGTAATAAATATTTATTTGTTCCTCCATATTGCCTCGTAAGAGGTGGTATGAATATAGCTAATTATAAAATACGTGCTGTTTATTTAGAATCTGAAATATTATATAAAAAGGCTATTAAAGGAATAAAGGGAACATTTGACCAAAAGAAAATTCTGCTTGGATTGACAGGCCTTATGAATTCATCACTTTATGCGTACCTTAGTTTAATGTTGGGTTCATCAGTCGGAATAGAACGTGAAGCAGCAATCTTTGACGATATTGATAAATTTCCTGTACTTATCAATGATGATATTTCTGAAAGAGTAGAGAAAATTCAACAAATAAAAAACCATTCGGAACTTTTTACTTTAAAAGATGCAGAAAAAGAAATTGCAGATTTAGATTACAAAATTTTAGAACTATTCGGCTTACAGGACAATCCTTTTGTTGACTATGCTTTGAATATTCAAATACCAGAATTAACGGAATCAAAAAGAAACCTAAGAATAGAAATCGCAGATGAAACAATTCTGCAAAATTATGCGGCAGTATTTTCCGAATATTGGAATAAACAAGCCAACCAAGACGGCGAATTTACAAAGATAAATATCTATAGAAATATTTGTAATAAATATAATGTCTTTGAAATGATTTTTTCTGATAAATTAAATGATAATTTACTCGAATTTGTTAATGACAGCCAAAACCTTACAGCTGATATGTTGACAAGATTTATGATACATAAGACTAATGATTTATTTTATGATATAAAAGACGTAATAAATTTTGAGGATACATCATTTTTCATCATTAAAACAAATGAACGTAAAAATTGGCATCCTGCAATGGCTCACATTGATTTAGCGGATGTTCTAAGCTCAATTCTTTCTAAAAATGAGGAGGAATAATGCGCGGATTTAAGAATATTGCTTTTAAACAAAAGAGAATTGATGGAATTTTTAATGACTTAAAAGATAAAATTTTATTATGCTGTGAAAGGATGCATTATGAATTATCTATAAATAATAAAACTATTCAAAATGATGAAAATAAGATTAGAAATTATTTAGTCGAACAATATCTAAATAATAATGGTATACGTAAAGAATTCGGTCTTATAGCATTTCTTTTTACCCCAGAATCTCCTGAAAGATATGATGAGAAAACAAATAAATATATAGGACGAATTGATATAAAAATTGCGCATCAGCAATTTACATTTAACGACACTGCAAGTTATTTTATTGTTGAATGCAAAAGGTTAGATGGTGAATATTATTTGAATCAAGAATATGTTATTAATGGAATTTCTAGATTTGTTTCAGATTTTGATACACAAAATGGTTGTACTAAATATAGTTGTTATTATAAAAACTACATGTTAGGGCTTATTATAAAAGGTATTGATATTGACAACAATACTATAAACATTAATGGTATTCAACGCTCAACTGCTACAATTAATGTATTGCAAGATTTAATTAAAGAAAATCCTAAAAAATATATCTACAATAGTAAATATTCTCATAATGGCAAAACTATTGAACTATGTCATGTCTTTCATGATTTTTCAAATGTTATTGAGAAAAAATCCTAGTCAAATTCTTGAAAAGATATCGTGATTAATAAAATAACGTAAAAAGTTTTGCCCTTCTAGAAAACAGCTCATTATTATTACTTAAAGGATCTTTTATATTATTTTTTTTAATTCTTAAATCGCTATTAAATTAGTATAAAATAACCCTTTCCAATTCTAATTTTGAGTTCGGATTCGCTATCACTCAGTCGCCACAGTAAGAAAGTCAACCAAAATCGGTTGCCTTTTTGTATGTCCATAGAAAATATCCCGTGATTTTACAAATTACTACTAAGTAAGTATTACTTATTTTTCCCTTCCAACAAGATAATCAACAGTGCAATCAATTATATCAGCTAGCTCAATAAGCGTCAAAGCGAGTGGAACAGAGCCATTGTCCCACTTCTGAAAATACTTTCCGTCGTATCTGGTATTTTTCCGAAGCCAATACGTTGATATTCCTTTTTCTTTCATTATTTCACGCAATCGAAGAGAGAATTTCGGTAAATCTGTTATAGGCTTAAAAGTTATTATCTCTTCGCTTCTACCAAGCAAAAAATCTATAGAGCAGTTAAAAAAATTTGCCAAAGCAATCAAGTTAGAAAGAAATAACTTTGTTTCATTATTCTTCCACCTGTAAACAGTAGAAAGCGAAACGTCTACAGCAGCAGCAAGTTTTTCGGGAGAAATATTATTCAGTAATAGCAGTTCGTTAAGCCTTTCGCCAAATTTAGACATTTTATCCATAATTATTCTCTCCTTTTAACAACTATTATGGTGAATACGTGGGAATTTTACTTGACTTTCGCATATAGTCCACATATAATTTATTTATAAACATTATAATTATTTGTGGAGGTAAAATTATGGAAAAAGAATTAATTTTTATGATCGGCGAAGCAATACTGTTGGAAGTAGAAGGTGTTGAGAACATAATTTATCCGCTAGAAAAAAATATTGACAAATTGTATGTGGATTTTGAAAACGGACGACGTTTTGAAATTAGTCTGAAGGCGAATTAAAAAGAATATTGCATAACAAGCTACGACAAAAGAAAAATCGAAGAAATGCTCCTCTATTATGAAAACAAAGGCGGTAAAATGATTACTTTGGACAATCTTATATGACAAAATTCGCCGAAAGACTAAAAGAACTCCGACTGGAAAAAGGCTTATCACAAAGAGAGCTAGCCTCTCAAACAGGAATAAGCCAAAATGCCATTGCCTTTTGGGAAAACGAAAAAAGAGTCCCCAACGCCAACGCCGTAGCCACCCTCGCAATATTTTTCGGCGTAACTACGGATTATATTTTGGGGTTGTAAAATTGAAATAAAGAAACAACCAGAAATTTCACTTTCTTAATTATAATTTGTTAATAGCATTGCCGTTTCAAACTCTATGTTTGATATAAACTGCTTTGCTAATTCTAAATTGTCAACATTATCCTTACAAATAAGTTTGTTATTTATATAATAACGAAAATAAGCATCATCCCCTTAATATGGTTTCTATATATCCTCCATCCCAATAATTCATTTAATTATTTTCCTTTACACAAATAGCTTATCGGTTATATAATGTATTTATTAATCGGTGTTGGGAAAAAATAACGCAGAGGTGCAATATGAATAATGGCTTTATTAAGGTAGCTTCGGGGACGCATAGAATTGTGGTGGGCGACGTGAATAGTAACGTAACTAGCCTGCTTGGGGTAATCGATGCGGCTAATAAGCAAAAAGCAAAGATGCTTGTTACTCCCGAACTTGGCATAACTGGCTATACTTTGAACGATTTGTTTTATTTTGATAACGTTCTTGAGGATAGTATAAAAGGCTTGATGGATATTGCCATTGCTAGCAAAAATATGGATATGCTTATTTTTGTGGGGCTGCCTCTACGTAAGGATAACAAGATTTATAATGTCGCCGCTGCCGTTTATAAGGGAGACATCTTAGGCTTCGTGCCTAAAAGCTATCTTCCCAATTATTCGGAATTTTACGAAAAAAGACAGTTTAATCCCGCTCCCGATAAATTAAGTACGATTTTGATAAACGGCAAGGAATATCCCTTTGGCAGAGATATTTTGTTCCGCTGTAAGAATCTAGTGGAATTTTGCGTTGGGTGCGAAATCTGTGAAGATTTGTGGGTTGCTGCTCCGCCGTCTAATAGTCACGCCTTACGTGGCGCTAACATTATCGTAAACCTAAGCGCCAGTAACGAAACGGTCTCCAAAGCCGACTACCGCAGAAGTTTGGTTTGCAGTCAGAGCGCAAGGCTGTGTTGCGGATACGTCTACAGCGATGCGGGCGAAGGCGAAAGCACAACCGACCTTGTTTTTGCGGGACATAATCTGATTGCCGAAAACGGCAAACTGATAAAAGAAACTCCGCTCTTTGAAAATGGTTTGATTGCAAGCGAAATTGACGTCAAGTTTTTGGCATACGAAAAGAGCCGTTTGTTTAATTATGCGGTTAGTTGCGACAAGGAATATCAAACTATAGACTTTGATATGCCTATAGAAACTACTACCTTAACTAGAGAATACAAAAAAACGCCATTCGTGCCCGAACATCAGGGAGAACTCAACGAAAGGGCAAAACTAATACTGACCATGCAGGCAATGGGACTTAAAAAGCGTCTGGAGCATACCAAGTCAAAATGTGTGGTGTTTGGTATCAGCGGAGGGTTAGATAGCTGCCTTACTCTGCTTGTTGCTGTAAAAACTATGAAGCTACTCAACCGCCCCGCAAGCGATATTATTGCGGTAACTATGCCGTGTTTTGGCACTACCGACCGCACCTATAACAACGCATGCCGACTTGCAAAGGCTTACGGCGTAACCTTAAAAGAAATAAACATAAAAAAATCGGTTTTACAGCACTTTTCCGACATCGGCCACGACGGCTCCACCGATATTACCTACGAAAACGCTCAAGCTAGAGAAAGAACGCAAGTTCTTATGGACGTAGCCAACCAAAACAGCGGTTTTGTCTTAGGTACGGGGGATTTAAGCGAACTTGCCTTAGGGTGGGCTACTTATAACGGCGACCATATGTCAATGTACGGGACTAACGCATCTATACCGAAAACGTTGGTTCGTCACCTGGTGAAATATCAAGCTTTACAAAGTAAAGAACCCTTAAAGAGTATTCTTCTTGACATCTTAGATACCCCTGTCAGTCCCGAACTGCTCCCCGCCAAGGAAGGAGAAATAGACCAAAAGACCGAAGAAATAGTCGGACCGTACGTATTGCACGACTTTTTCTTATATTGCACAATAAGACTGGGCTTTTCTCCAAAGAAAATTTTCTTTGTGGCAAAACAGACCTTCAAAGAGGATTTTGAGGAAACTATTATTAAAAAATGGCTGAAAACTTTTATTAACCGCTTTTTCTTCCACCAGTTCAAGCGTAACTGCATGCCCGACGGAGTAAAGGTTGGTTCGGTGTCCATTTCTCCCAGAGGAGACTGGCGGATGCCAAGCGACGCCGCGCCGTTTACTACAGACGACCTATAAAAAACAAGGCATTGAATCTCTTCAATGCCTTTTCTTTTTCCTTTCTATGCTTTATTTTAGTACATATCTCCCATACCGCCTGCGGGCATCATAGGAGCTGCGGGAGGTTCGGGGATATCCGCCACAAGGGCTTCGGTGGTAAGTAACGTAGCCGCTACGCTTGCCGCGTTCTGCAACGCGCTTCTGGTAACCTTAGTAGGATCCAGTATGCCTGCTTTCATCATATCGCAATAAGTATCTTTAGCGGCATCGTAACCAAAGTTAGGTTTGTTTGAGGTAACAATGGTATTAACTACCACACCGCCGTCCACACCTGCGTTGGCTGCAATTTGTCTAATAGGAGCTTCCAAAGCCTTTAGAACTATTTTTCCGCCTGTCGCTTCGTCGCCGTCTAATGAGGTTGCGTATTTCTTAACGCTGTCAAGAATGGTAAGAAGGGCAATACCGCCACCGGGAACAACACCCTCTTCTACTGCCGCGCGGGTAGCCGAAAGCGCGTCTTCTATTCTTAGTTTGGCATCTTTCATTTCCACTTCGGTAGCAGCGCCTACGTTAATAACGGCAACGCCGCCGGCTAGTTTTGCCAGTCTTTCCTGGAGTTTCTCTCTGTCGTAAGAACTGGTGCTGTCATTTAGTTCACGCTTGATTGCGGCAACTCTGTTTTTGATTTCTTCGGGGTCGCCAAATCCGTCAATTATGGTGGTGTAGTCCTTGCTTACCTTAATCATTTTGGCTCTGCCAAGCATATCCGCGGTAACTTCCTTTAGGTCAAGGCCTGTTTCTTCACTGATAACCGTTCCGCCGGTAAGGATAGCTATATCTTGTAGCATAGCCTTTCTGCGGTCGCCGAAAGCGGGAGCCTTAACGGCAACACAGTTTAATACTCCCTTTATTTTATTAACTACCAAAGTAGCCAAAGCCTCGGTCTCGTAATCCTCGGCTATTATAAACAATTTCAGTCCGCCCTTAATAACCTGATCCAAAACAGGGATAAGTTCCTGAATGGAAGAGATTTTTTTATCGGTAATCAAAATTACCGGATTTTCCATTTCCGCTTCCATCTTGTCGGTATTTGTTACCATATAAGGGCTGGCGTAGCCGCGGTCAAACTGCATACCTTCAACCACGCTCAATTCGGTAAGCATAGTTTTGCTTTCGGCAACGGTAATAACGCCGTCTTTGCCTACCTTTTCCATTGCGTTGCTTATAAGTTCGCCTACCGTTTCATCACCGGCGGAAATGCTTGCAACGCTGGCAATTTCGTTCTTTTCGCTGACGATTTTGCTGATTTTCTTTAGTTCGCTTACCGCGATTTCCGAAGTCTTCAATATTCCTTTGCGCAAAGCCATAGGATTGGCCCCTGCCGCTACGTTCTTTAAGCCTTCTTTTATTATAGCTTGTGCCAGTACGGCTGCCGTTGTGGTACCGTCGCCCGCTATATCGTTGGTTTTGGTGCTGACTTCTTTAATAAGTTGGGCGCCCATATTTTCGAAAGCGTCTTTCAAGTCAATTTCTTTGGCTATTGTTACACCGTCGTTAGTGATAAGCGGCGAACCGAACTTTTTCTCAAGTACAACGTTACGTCCCTTGGGTCCTAGCGTTAGCTTTACTATGTTAGCCAGTGTGTCAACGCCTGCTTCAAGGGCTTTTCTGGCGTCTTCTGCATATTTGAATTGTTTTGCCATAGTTAATTACCTCCTAATTATTCTACGATAGCTAAAATGTCACTTTGTCTAATGATTGTGACAACAGTGTCGTCAAGCTTAAACTCGGAACCTGCGTATTTTGAGTACAATACTTTGTCTCCTATCTTGACCTCCATCTTAATTTCCTTGCCGTCTACGATACCGCCCGGACCCACAGCCACAACAGTAGCCATAGTAGGCTTTTCTTTTGCGCTTCCGGTAAGGATAATTCCACTTGGGGTAACATCCTTAAGCTCCTCCTGTTTAATAACGACCTTATCAAAAAGTGGTTTCAAAGTCATTTCTTGTGCCTCCTTTCTTTTTTTTGTTATTGTAAATAATTTCCAAATAAGGATACGAGATATTATATAACATCTCCTAATTTTTGTAAATTATTTTTAATACTAGTTATGGCATTATATCACAAATAAAATATATCTGACAAAATACTACGTTTTATTCTATATTACGCGGGGTAAGCTTGCTCTGCGCGGTGACAAACTTCGCCCAAACGCTTGTGTAGACGACAAGGTCTTCGGTTGCAACATAAACTTTGCAGGATTCCGCCACGCTACTGAACTGTATGCTGTTGGCGCTCTCAAGCTCGGTCGGGTTTACCGTTTTTGTTAGGTCGATATCCGTTAACGCATAGCAGTTGTTAATAGCAAAGATAGCTATACTAGCCGCCTTATAAAGGTCCAGCGCGTTAAGTTCGTTTAGGTTATTAATGGCGTTGGAATTTATTCTGACAAGGTTATAGTCGGCAGGTAAAAGCAAGCCTAATTCTATCCTTACCGGTTGCCCTTCTGTATGCGGTGTAAACTTGTCGTAATAATAGTTTTCCACTCCGATATCGTTAACGAATTTTAGCAAAGTATGTTTGCCCCAGTTAATTACGTACTTATTGTTTTCCCCGATTACGTTTACTTGTACTTTTGTGCAGAAATTATTCTTATAATTATAGTTTTCATAACTATATCTTTCTTTATATTTAATATACTCGGTTCCGCCTACTACCAAACAAACGCCCTTTACGGTGTTAAAAGCGTTCTTGCCGATAAAATTATAACTTCCGCTGTCTATAACTTCCCTGGATATTTCATTATCAATATAAATGCTTAGTTCGGTTAAGTTTTCATTAGCAAAAGCCTCGTTGGCAATTAATGTAGTCTTTTCGGCAATATTGACTTTTCCCGAACCGATAACTTTACCGAAAGACTGATAGCAACCAATAAGAATGGTATCGGCATATATTAACGCATCGGAATCCGTCCTTCCCGAAATATTGGTAGTGTAATTATTTATTGCCGCAGAGTAAAAACCTGCCTGATAAAAGGCGTCCTTATCACAATATATTATATTGTCGGTATTGCTAACCGTCCTCAGTTTGGTACATTGCGCGAAGGCTCCCTCATAAATCCTATCGACATTGGCAAAATCGGCAGCGGCAATTTGGGTACCATAAAATGAATATTGGGTTACCTCAGTAAGCCATGACGGGATATTGCTCAATACCAAAGAGGTGCATTTATAAAAGGCGTAAGCCGATATTGTTTCTACGCTGTTAGGCAAATTGATACTGGCAAGCTTACCGCAACGCCCTACTTCTTCCCCGTCCTTTACTATGGCGCCGAAAGCATTGGTGCCGATATAGTTAAGTTTACTTTGCCCTATTATTTCTACTACCTGCAGTTTTTCGCAACCGGCAAAAGCCGATGCCCCGATTATTTCATAATTTTCGGGGATTATTACTTTGGTTATGGTTTTATCCCCCTCAAAAGCCTTGTCGTCAATACCTATTATTTCATTGCCGTTGTTTTCTTTATCCGGAAATTCCAGTACCGAATGTTCTAAATTATCATAAGTAATACCCATAATCAATTTGTTGCTGACGATAAAAGAATTAGTAAGTTCAGTTAGATAGCAATACAGCTTAAACGCCCCCGAAATGGGAGTTTGCATATCGTATTTTTTGGAACATTCCCTATCGGTATACCAGCCGTTGACGGCATAACCTTTGACGAAAGGGGTAGAAACGTTCAGAATATTGCCTTCAATCGCGGGGACTGTTTGCAAAACTTCATTCTCAAGATCTGCGATTTCAAAATTGGTGGCAACGAAGCTGATATAAAATACGTCTTTCAAAATAATATCTGTAGAAAGGTTCTCGGCGTCGTCCTTTACATAAAGAGTTGCGGTGTCTTCCTTACTTCTCGAAGCTATGGTAATAGTAACCACGCCTTCTTTTTTGGTGGATATTATATTGTTATCCACTTCGGCAATGGTGTTGTTACTGCTAAAAATTTTGTAATCCGCTTTTTTGGGCATTATCTTAAATTTAGGCACAAAACTGATGCCCGACTTTACGGTATAACTCTCCGAAGAAAATTGCAATTTATACGCCTCGCTACAGCCTGTAAGCGCCAAAGCGAAAAATATAATAAGCAACAACAAAATTCCAAAAAACTTACTTCTCATTAGTGTTATTATATCACAATTACCCTATCAATACAATAGATTTAAGGCTGGCTTAAACATAGTATAGCTACTCTTCGTAATAAAATCTGTGCCTGTTTTTCTTGCCTGGGCGGAAAAGCACGATAAGAATAATCAGTAAAACCACGCTAAGACCGGTAATGACCAGAATTTTTATCAGTTTATTATCCGAAGTCGGCTCGGTGACGTTTCCGTTGCCGTCTTCAATTTCGGCGGGCTTTACTTTGGGAATAAAGGTGTTTATTTCCAATTTCGGCTTATTTGTAAATTCAGCCTTTATATAGCCGTAGCGGTTGTCGTATTTTACGTAATACCAATCCTCGCTCAAAGGGTATTTGCCGATAAAAATTAGGCTCCCTTCCACAGGTACGGGAATATCCACGCTGCTTCCCTCCATACTGCTCTTTAATTTAATTTCTGTAAAAATGCTGTAACGGCTGTCAATCCTAAGTTCCTGCATAGTTCCGTCGGCTTCTGTGTGGTAACCTATTGTTGAGGCAAGCTCTTTTTCCACCTTGCCGCTTACGCCGTTAAAGGTTACGTAATAAAATGTGTCGTCAATGTTGTCGATTCTTGCATAGTAGCTTTCGGGCAGTAAAAAAAGCCTCTGTCCGCTGGTTTTTTCCAACAGCCACAAGTCCTTGCCGATAACCACGTACGGAAGATCAACGGCATTGGCGTACCCCCCGAAATCGGGATAGAGAAACAAAACGCAGACAAACGCTAGCGTTGCAAAAAAAATCTTAGCCATTTTCATAGACTAAATTATAAAGCCCGTTGCAGACAAAAAAATATATAAAATTGTCGGAAAACTATTTATAATGAATTATATCGTTGCTTTCTTGTTATGGCGAACAAACTCAAACTTTCGATTAGTTCGGCTTTTACCATAACGTTGTCTTTTTTCAGCTCGTCTTTTAATATTTTCAGCAGTTTTTCTTTGTTTTCGGAATCTCTTAGGGAAATAAAATCCACCATAATAATACCGCCGATGTTGCGTAGCCGTAATTGTCTTGCTATTTCCTTTACCGCCACGATATTAGCCTCAAAATTTGTCTTTTCGGCATCTACAAACTGCCTGTTGTAACGGTGGCTGTTAATATCAACTACCATCATAGCTTCAGTTTTGTCGAAAACTAGCTCCACGCCGTCCACTTCCACTTTCCTTTCTCCCAAAGAATATATTTGGTCTTTTATCTCCTCAAAGCCGTAAACGATTTCTTCGGCGGAATAAGCAAATCTCTCGGCAATTTCTTCGCAGCTTTCGGTATAAAGGAACCCAACTTTGTAGTTGTTTTTTGCTCTTTCTAAAATATCGTAATATCTCTTTTTCAGCATTTGCATGTCTTCGATAATTTTATCGTTATCGGCTTCCATACAAGAGGAACGGAAAATATAACCGATATTATTTTCAGGTTTATATAGGGGAATTAAATCCATTTTTCTGTCTTCGTCGATTTTCTGAGAGAATTTTATCTCCCCTAAATCGTTAAGCACTACAAACCGCCCTGCAAGAGTTATTTTTTCGGTAAGGGCGCAGCCTTTGTCGCCCTCGGCTTCTTTTGCTACCTGCACGCAAACCATATCACCGCTTTTTAAATTGTCCCTATACGGCATAAGTCCGTTTTTCTCCATGCCGATATCCACAAAAACGCCCACGGCCTTTCTTACGTTGTCCACTTTGCCCAAAATCACGGTGCCAGTAAGCAAATCTCTGTCCAAACGGTAAAATTGTTCCAAAATCCCGTCTATAACAATGCCCACTTCTACTTTATCTTTTTCCGAAGAAATATAAACTTTCCTCATTCTAATCCCTCCACGTAATCTCTAGAATTGATAAAAACACCGTTTTCCACTATAAATTGCCCGTCTCTTATTATATCGGCATTCTTTATCCCCAAATCAAAAACCTTGTTCAGATGCTCAAAAAACAAATCAATGCGGAGATTTTTTGCTCCGAAAGCAAAAAAGCACTCAATATTTTTATCTGTTACCTTTATATCAAAAATACAATCGGTAACGTCTTTTACTATCTTTTCCCCTTTTTTCTCATATTCCAGAACTAAACCGCTTTTTAAGCCTTCGATTTCTTCCTTCTTAACTATCGCCTTATCTGTTATGATTTTATAACCACAGCAATTAATTTTCGCGCTCAAAGATGGATTTTTTATAGTTTCCTTGCAATAGACAGCGCGTAGATAGCTAGGACAATTCACGTTAAACTTCTCTATTACTTCCTTGCAATCGTAAACCTTGTTATTCTCAATAGTAACCCAATCTTGAGTGCTTGCAATGCCGAAAGGCAAAGGTTGTGTCATATTGACAAGCATGTGCCTGTTAAAGCCTCTGGAATAAGCAACGTCAATGCCCGCTCTGCGAAAAGTCCTGTTTAGCGCCCGCAAAATGTCAATATGGGATACGTAAATGCCGTTATTAAGCCTTTCAAACATTATCGTCAGCATAAGTTACTTCCTTCAAACTGCCTGCAAGGGGCGTTTTTATTAGCTCCGCAACCGTTACAACCGTCTTTACAAGGATTAGTTGTTTCTTCTTTCAGCGCCTTTTCGTATTCCTTTATAAGATACTTTTTGCTTACGCCAAAGTCGATAAAATCCCAAGGCAAGGTTTCATTAACGTCCTTGCTTCCGGTATATTTTATTACGTCAATACCGCATTTTTCTATTAGTTCAAACCATTTAATTCTGTCGAATTTTTCCGTCCAGGAATCAAAATAACAGCCGTTTTTATAGGCTTCCTCTACAAGATAGCTAAGCTTTCTATCGCCGCGGGCAAAAATACCTTCCAACACCGATATTTCGGCGCCGTGCCAGGAATAATGCACGCCCTTAATGGGAAATAGCTCTTTTTTTAGCAAGTTTTGCTTTCTGTACATTTCTTCGCTACTTATTTGCTCCGCCCATTGGAAAGGTGTCAAAGGCTTAGGAATAAACATAGCGGTGCTGACGTTTATATTAATATCCCTTCTTCCCGTCACGTTTTTGTATATCTCTTTTATTTTCCTTACAACGTCGGCTATCGCCAATACGTCTTCGTCAGTTTCGGTAGGCAAACCCAGCATAAAATACAGTTTTACGGTGCGATAACCTATTTCAAAAGCAAGTTTCATCGATTCTTCTATGTCCGACTCAGTTATGTTCTTATTAATAACGTTACGCAGTCTTTGCGTGCCTGCTTCGGGGGCAAAAGTAAGGGAAGACCTTTTTGCCGAACTCATTAGGTTGGCAGAAAAACTATCCAAACGTAAACTGGGTAACTGCAACACTACGCTTTCTTCTTCGGTTACCTTTTTAAGGTCGGATATCACCTTAAAAATGTCCTGATAATCTCCGCTCGACAAACTAGACAAGCCCAGCTCATCAAAGCCTGTATTCTTAATAATCTGGCTTGCAAGGGCAACAACTGTGTCCGCCTCTCTGTATCTTACGGGGCGGTAAAAAAAGCACGCCTGACAAAAGCGGCAACCTGCATAACACCCGCGGTAAAGCTCAATAACACTTCTATCATGCACAATCTCAATATTGGGCACAAGGGGTTTGGTTGGAAACGGCGCTTTATTTAAGTCTTTAACAATGGCTTTCTTTACCGTTGTAATAGTCCTTTCTCCGTCGAAAAGGCACATTGACGGTACGTAAATTCCTTCAATTTTGCTCGCTTCTTCTAATATTTTCTTTTTATCGCCCTTATATTTTTCAACAATCTTTAAGAACTCAATATCGGTTTCTTCTCCCTCTCCGATAAAAAACGCGTCGAAAAAGTCAATAATAGGTTCGGGGTTGGCAGAAACAGGACCTCCGCCCACAATTATGGGGAAACTATCGTCTCTGTCTTTTGCGCGGAAGGGAATTTTCGCCAAATCCAACATATACAATACGTTGGTAAAGCTCATTTCGTATGGGACGGAAAAACCCACCACGTCAAAGTCTTTGAGGGGTTTTTTGGTTTCTATACTCATAAGAGGTATATTTTCTCTACGCAAAATATCCCCCATATCCGTCCAGGGGGCAAAGCACCTTTCGCAAATAAAATTCTCACTCTTGTTTATTATGTCATAAAGTATGGCTATACCGATATTGCTCATACCCACTTCATAAATATCGGTAAAACAAAGACAAAACCGCACGTTACACGGCTTTGTCATATCAGGTGTGTTATATTCTCCTCCGGTGTACCTAGCAGGTTTTTCCACCTCAAGCAGAAATTTTTCAAAATTATTTAACATATTGCCAGCGCCGCCGCTCCTACAATCCCCGCATCGTTACCAAGGCTTGCTCTTACAATAGGGGGTACTGTATTGAGTTTTCCGCCAAAAGCGTGTTTTCTGACGTATTTTTCCACCATAGCCACAAAATAATCGCCCTCGTTGCTGATTCCTCCGCCTACCATAATAACTTCGGGACGGAAAATGTTAACCAGCGTAAGAAGTCCGGTAGCAACGTATTTTACGTATTTCCTAACAACAGCAGTTGCAGCCTTATCGCCTTGACTAGCCGCAAGAAAAGCCGTTCTGCCGCTTACTTTGCCATGTGATTCGGCAATTTGTTTCATCAAAGAATCGGGATTTTTTTCTATAGCTTGTTTGGTCTGCCTAATAAGTCCGGTTGCCGAAGCGTAAGCTTCCCAACAGCCTCTCTCTCCGCATGTGCATTGTTCACCGCCCATTTTAATACAAATATGTCCGCCTTCGGCGCCTTCGCCGTTCTTGCCTTCAAGTATTTTGCCGTCCACGATAAAGCCGGTGCCTATACCTGTTCCCAAGGTTATCAAAATGGCGTTTTGCTTACCTTTTCCGGCTCCGAAAATAGTCTCTCCCAAAGCGGCGCAATTGGCGTCGTTACCGATATACGATCTGATATTCCAATGCTTTTGGAACTCTTTAATTACGTTAACTTTCTTAAAATGCAAGTTTCCGCTGTAATTTATTACCCCTTTCTTGCTGTTTACCGTGCCGGGAGAACCTATCCCAACTCCCGATATATCTTCTTTTTTCAACCCCGCCTTTTCCACTACGGCAAGGCAAAGCTCAAACATACTCTTAATAATTTCCTGATAGCTTCTGTCGGCGTCGGTGTGACAGGATTCTTTAACAATAATGTTGCCGCATTCGTCAACAACACCCGCTTTAATACTCATACCGCCTATATCCACGCCAATATAATATTTCATAAAAAATCTCCGTTTGTTATATTACATATATAATATTGTATTTTATATAAAAAGTCAATCTAAATCCCCTTTCTAAACCTTGCCTGCCATATCCAAAATTGAATATCTGACTGTAAAAAGCTTCATAAGCTTTTTACAGAGAAAAATCCTGCTTTTCTCCGCCGTTTTTGCGCGATACTTCGGCAAGCTCAGCCATTTTGTGGGAGCGCAACGTAGCCTCAAGAGTGGTTACGTCTTTCATATTCTCTAGCTCGTTATTGATAAGTTTCACAAAGCTTTTTACTGTCCTAATATCCCCTTCAACGTGTCCGGGCAATGCAAAAGCCCCTCTCTTAATAACTTTAGTCTTTTGTCCATAAAGCATTATTTTAATTCCGTTATCTCTGGCAACAATTTCCCCAAGAGAGCCCAGAACTCTGGTTTCCCTTATGCATTTTGCCGAAAAACCTGTCATAGTAAGGTGAGTAAAAACTCCGTTTTCATGCTCAACGCTTACCGTCTGATAATCGCACACGTCGTTATCGCAGCGATAAACGCACCGTCCGTATTGACCGTTACATAATATCGCTCTTTTTTCCTCTTTACCTAACTTTGCCTTGCCGAAAACGGTAGTGGTAAGGTATTTTATAAACGTCGCTTTCCAAAACGGGTCGGTAATATAAAAAGCTTCTGCATCATAAGGACAGCTGTCTTTTACCTTACAACCGCCCATGCAAAAATTGGTAGAGCCTTCGGGCGCGTTTTCGGTATGGAAATAGTTTAGATTACCCAAAGAACTGACCCTTTTCGGCTCACTGTCGGCGTACCAATATAATAAATCCAAGTCATGACAGCATTTGGCTAAAATTGAGGGAGAAGAAAGAGCCTCATTCCTCCATGCACCCCTCACAAAACTATGGCTGAAATGGAAGTAGCCGACGTTCTCCACCTGATTTATGGCAATAACTTTGCCCACAACTTTACTATCTATCAATTCTTTGATTTTTCCGAAATAATTGCTATAGCGTAACACGTGACAAACGACCACAATAACATTATTTTTCTTCGCCATTTCGTTTAATTCTATACATTCGTTCATATTGCCCGAAACAGGTTTTTCCAGCAAAATGTACTTATATCCCACTTCCATTGCCCTTTTTGCCATAATATAATGGGTGCTATCCTGCGTGGCAATAATAATCGCGTCAGCCAAAGTACCCCTATTAAAAAATTCCTCTGCCGAAGAAAAAACCTTATCTTTATCAATTTTTAATTTTTTGGAATAACGCTTTAATTTAATATCGTCCAAATCACATATAGATACGATTTTCGCCTTACTTCTATGGAAGTATTTTACAAAAAGAGAATACTCTGACCCTCTGTTACCAAGTCCCAATACAGCAATAGTTTTCATATTTCACCTCACTTGTTTATTATAACATAAAACAGGATTTTTTCGCTAGTATTCAAAATTTTCAAAATGAAATTGACATATATTTTCGAATAATGTAGAATTAAGCTAAAATAAGGAGAAAATTATGAAACAAAACGAAATATCAGAAATTAACAATATACCCAAACAATACCGCCCAATGGGCGCCTGGAACTACTTTTTTTATCAGATACTTTTTGCAATCCCGCTAGTCGGTATAATTTGCTTAATAGTATTTTCTTTGGACTCTTCCAATATAGTACGCAGAGGTTTTGCTCGCTCCTATTTTTGTGGATTAATATTATTGATAATACTTATAGTAATAATGGTCGTATTAGGAGTAGGAACGTCGCTCTTGGCAAGATTACAGGGAATTTTGGACAGAATACCTAGTCTCCGATAATTTTAATCAGCACTCTTTTGCTTCTTTTACCGTCAAACTCTCCGTAAAAGATTTGTTCCCACGTGCCGAAATCCAATCTTCCATCGGTAATGGCGCAGACTACTTCTCTGCCCATTATCTGCCTTTTCATATGCGCGTCGGCGTTATCCTCAAACCCATTATGCGCATATTGACTATACGGCTTTTCTGGAGCCAGCATTTCCAACCATTTTTCAAAATCACCGTGCAACCCCATCTCATCATCATTAATAAAAACGCTTGCAGTAATATTCATGGCGTTGACCAAAACAAGCCCTTCCCTAACTCCGCTCTCGTTAATCGCCCTCTGCACGTCAGTGGTTATATTAACAAACGCTCTTCTTGAGGGGATATTAAAAATTAGTTCTTTTCTAAATGATTTCATTTTATCTTTCAATATTTGTGCTAAGCTAATTAAAATCAAAAAAATCATCGTAGCTAATTTCGAAGAGCATAACAAGTTTTCTTATACTCTCAATATTTGGCTCCGTTCTTCCCTGCTCCCAATTAGCGTAACAGCTTTCCACAACTCCCAAGTGTTTCGCAACAGTTTTTTGTGTCATTCCGGTTGTTTTTCTTAATTCTTTTAAGTGCGCAGAAAATTTATTCATAATTTTAGTTTACTTCAACTAGATAAAATATGTTGCAATTAGACATTTTATCTAGTAAAATAATTTTATGAATAACATTACTAATAAAAATAACTGTGATTTTAATTTATGTATATTTGAAAAGAATGGAAAATGTAGCTTTGATACTTTTTCTATTAATGAATACGGAATGTGCAGCAACTGCATTTTGATAGATGTTGACATTGATATTCTTAAAGATATGAAAACTAAGCTTGTTAAACAATATAATAATTATTAATTATGAATATATACACCCTTCCCGTCTTGTAGGCTCGGCACTGCATTTCTTTGGTTCAAATGGAAATTGAAAAAGCCAAACAAATCGTTTGATGAAAATAAGTGCGCGGACGTACCAAGTAGATTCTTCTTTTTAAGAAACTTACCGCAGTACGTCGCATAGTTTCTTTGGTTCAAATCGGGCGGGGGGAAGAGAGACCAGACAAAAAAGACCATCTCATGATGGTCCTTTTGTTTGTGGCTCCCCCTGTCCGATTTGAACGGACGTCCCTGCGTCGAGCATAGCTCTCCCCGACAGTCGCTTTCGGAAGCATACTATGCTTCCTCTTAATTACTCTGTAATTACCGCTCCGTCCCTAGCGGTTAACAGCCGCCATTCGAAGTTAGTTTATCGCTTTGA
>JAEXAB010000004.1 GCA_023394875.1 Bacillota bacterium
TTGTTTTAGAGCTGGATTTGTCATTGATGGATTTTATGAAGAATGTTTCAAAAACAACAAAGAAATTCCTATGGTAATGATAGTAAGGCTTAAAAAGGTAAAACGTGATAGCTTAAAATAAATTCAAATTTGTTGGGTAAATAGCAAGTGAAATCGTTAGGCAGTATAAATTAAATTTGCAAAGTCAGCAGTGATAGTTAATAGCAAGATGAAAACCAATGGCATTTCTAATCAAAAAGGAGGATAACAATATATGCCAAGTCCGAAAGAAGTAGTAAATAAATGGGTAGACGCTTTTAATGTCGGTGATGTGGACATGATTATTAGTCTGTATGATAATAATGCAACAAACCATCAAGATGCAAATGAACCTGTTGTAGGAGTTGTGGCTATTAGAGAAATGTTTGCAAATGAGTTTGCAACTGCAAAAATGGTTTGTATTGTGGAAAATATTTTTGAGGATGGGCAATGGGCAATCTTGGAATGGCGTGATCCATTGGGGTTACGGGGGTGTGGTTTTTTTCAGGTAGTGAATGGGAAAATTTTATTCCAACGAGGCTATTGGGATAAGCTTTCATTTTTGAAACAGCACAATCTTCCAATAGAGTAAATATAGCATTTAGGAGAAAATATGGAATATCGGACATTGGAAAATACAGATTCCGTTTGTATATACGAAGCGTTTACACAGGCATTTTCTGATTATCAGGTTTCAGTTGATATGTCTTTTAAGTCTTTTGAAACAATGCTGAAAAGAAATGGATTTATGCCTGCGGTTTCAGTTGGAGCCTTTGCAGATAGAACGCTTGTCGGTTTTATCTTGAATGGAGTGAGAGATTGGGATAACGAAAAGACAGTCTATGACCTCGGAACAGGAGTTATCCCCGATTTTCGGAGAACAGGAATTATGGGGGAATTATTGAATCTGGTTAGCACTATATGTATAAAAAATAAAATCAGTGTGTATCAACTGGAAGTGATTCAAGATAATGAGAAGGCGCTCACTTTATATAAAAAACAGGGATTTCGAATTAACAGAATATTGAATTGTTACCAACTGACGGGCAAGATAAAAGAACCGGGCGTACATAAAGTATGGAAACTGGAACATCCGAAAAAATTACAAGATGATCAATGGATAGCGGTCAAAGATTTTTGGACTTATCCACCTTCATGGCAAAACGCAAAAGATGCTGTTTGTGCAATCGCTGAATCCTTTTCTTATACGATTGTTAAATTTGATGGAAACTTGATTGGATATGGTATTGTGGACAAAATAAAAGGAGATATTGCGCAGTTAGCGGTACATCCCCAATATCGCAGAATGGGAGTTGCCACAGAGATTTTGTTAGATTTACTTAAACAAACAAAGAGTTTAGAGATGAGAGCAATAAATGTGGATGAACGGGATCAGGCATTGAACGCTTTTTTGAAGAAATTGAAATTTAGTGTATTTGTTAAACAATATGAAATGAGAAAACATTTTTCTGCTTAGGATATTGTATAGATGAAGAAGCTGACTTTGAGGACAGTTGTCAGTAAAGGAGTAGTTATGAGATATAACAAAACAATAATATTAAGTAATGGCATGGAATGTTGTTTGAGGAATGGAACAGAGAGTGATGGTCAGCTTGTAGTGGATAATTTCAATCTGACACATAGTGAAACAGATTATTTGCTTACATATCCAGATGAAAACAGTTTTAATGTCGAACAGGAGAGCCAGTTTCTGAAAGAAAAAGCTGAGAGTGAAAGAGAGATTGAATTGCTTGCCATAGTTGACAGTGTTATTGTGGGAACAGCAGGAATTGAGGCAATCGGTACAAAATATAAGGTACGGCATCGAGCAGAATTTGGCATCAGTGTTGTGAAAAAGTATTGGGGACTTGGAATTGGTAAGGCTTTGCTGACTTCGTGTATTGAATGTGCTAAAACAGCGGGATATAACCAGCTTGAACTTAAAGTAGTTGCTGAAAATGAAAGAGCAGTTTCTATGTATGAACGGGCTGGATTTGTCGAGTATGGAAGAAATCCGAAAGGTTTTAATTCTCGTAAGACAGGGTTTCAAGAAGTTATTTATATGAGGTTAGAATTGTAATGGGCATACCGAAGCTTTGGCAAAATCCCTCTTGTGGCACTAAAAGTATGCTTTCTTCGTAAATGTACAGTTGAATAATATATAGAATTGGTAATCATGGCTAACTGCATTTAAGTGGTAATTGGAAATTAAGGAGCTTCAAAAGAATGGCTACACCAAAAGAAGAACATAGAGGAGTAATAGAAGGATATTTTTATGCGGCTTGTCCGTTTTGCCGAACGACGCTAACGCAAGGGCAGAACGGCACAAATTGCTTTATAAAATGTCCGCAATGCGGTCGCTATATTCACATCATAATAAAGGATGATTCGGTGTTGACCAAACTCAAAGAAACATAAATAACTTAGCACCCGAAAGGGTGTATTCCATAGGGAATTTACAAAAAACTAAATTTTATATGGGTACACCCAAAGGCGAGTCAACAAAAACAGCGATTTCATAATGAGATCGCTGTTTTTGCGTTACTATATTATGTAATTTCTAATATCGTCTGCTTTTTCGCAAACTCAAACGCATTTTGTAGAAAAATTGTAGAAATAGTATGTCCGTTAAATGAATAAATCCGCCCGTTTTGTATCCTCAAATGCGAACTCTAAAAAATATCAATATCAAGCAATGCATTATAAATAAAAAAGCCGATAAACACAATTTGAACTTTGTGAATTATCGGCTCTACGTCTTTGCGTTTGGCTCTTTGATGACGGTTATATTAAATTGTTTAACATTGATAAGCGTTTCGTTTTTACATTTTGGACAAAACAGCGGAAATTTTTCAAGTACGGTATCATCTCTTATTTTTACCCGTGTTTTGTTTTTACACACAGGACACAATAACCACTGTAATGATTTTTCTTGTTCTTGTAACATTTTTGTTTCTCCTTTTTCTGATTTATTGTTGTATGTTCCAGCCAACTGACCGCAAGCGGCATTTATATCAGAACCGAATTGCGTCCTTATATTTACGCTTATTCCCGCACCGTGCAAAACTTTGCAAAAAGCTTGTATGCACTTGTTGCTTGGTGGCGTTAGTTTTTGAGCAACCGTTGTCTGATTATACGGAATTAAGTCTAAATGATATAGTGCAAGATATTTTTTGTGCCGGAATAATAGTTCTATAAGTTGCTCGGCGTGTTTTTCGCTGTCATTTATACCTTTCAGCATTATATATGCTAAAAATACTTTTCGATTTGTTTGTCGTATATGGTTATCTAACGTGTCAAGTACCAAATCAAGAGAGTACGTTTTTGTAATCGGCATAAGCGTTTCCCTCAACTGATTAGTCGGCGCGTGTAGTGAATATGCTAAATTAATCTGCGGAAATTCTTTTGTCAATCTTTTAATACTTGGAACTATGCCGATAGTAGAGATGGTTATTCGTCTTTGAGATAAGCCGAATAATTCAGTATCCGTCAAGTCGCGCAGAGCTTCAAACAAATTCGGGTTTGCAAACGGCTCGCCCATACCCATAAAGGAAATGCTGTTTATCGTAAACCCCTGCTGCATAAAGTAAAGAACTTGGTCGCATATCTCATCTGACGTCATATTTCTATGTAAACCCAGCGTGCCCGTAGCACAGAATTTACAACCAAATGCACAACCGCTCTGCGAGGATATACAAAATGAATTCCAACCCTCTTTGTAAAACAAGCCTACCGTTTCAACGCGGTTGCCGTCGGGCAGTTCAAACAGTACCTTGTCAGTTTGCGTTGATTTTTCGTGATGAATAGCTTTAATTCCTATTACCGTTTCCCCAAATTGCTCGATAAGTTTTCCCCGCAGTTCTTTTGGGAGCGGTTTCATATCTTCAAAGCGTATTGTGTGTTGTCGGAAGACAGCGTCCAATAATTGCTTATAGCGATAATCGGGCAAGTTCATCTCGGCTATAAGCTCTTTCATTTTTAGAAATTTTGACATAATTTAACTTGTTCCCATAATAATATTTTGGAGTTTCTCTGTTAAATGTTCGTTATATTTCTTATTTAAGCTGATATAAAGCTCTCTTTCTTCGGGCGTTAAAGAGGCAAGGGCGGCAAGCTCCGTATCAAGTAATACATTGATTGTCTTTGCGGCAAATTCCTTTCCTGCGGCGGTTAAAGAAATACTTTTCTTTTTTCTTGTTCCGCTAATCGTGGAAAGAGTTATAAATCCTTTATTTTGCAAAGAGGCTAAGGCGGTATTTACGGTTTGTTTTGGAATTGCCCATTTATTACATAAATCGTATTGCGAACAAGGAGCGCCTTCCGCTAACGCATATAAAACGCCAAGCGAACTATCTGAAATTCCGATAGAATTTGCAAATTTATGGTAAAGTGCGACACTACGTTTAGACATTTTATTTAATTCAGATAATTGTTCTCTAATATTCATTTCTTATTCTAACCCTCCGACAGTCCGAATTCGGACACAAATATTATAGTCCGAATTCGGACATTTGTCAACCATTAAAAGGCTAAATAAAAATTTACGAAAAATAAAGACTTTAAATGATAGGACTACTATCGTTTTTCTCTTTAATCGACAAGATCTCCTAAACTACTTTTATGCTATAATAAGGGTAAGTATCACCGCCGAGCAGAATAGTCAAAAGCAAAACGGGCAGGCATAATAAATTGTCTGTCCGTTTTTAGAAGGTGCTGTTCAGCGGTAAGAGCGGAACCCTTTTAAGCGGAAAACATACCTTGTCCCTATAATGGTACATTTATAAAAAACTTTTTAATTATGACAACTATTGTCAACAATAATATGTTATAATAGCTTTATGGTAAAGGGCTATCGGATAATTTCAATAGAGGCTTGCGACCTATACAAGCACGAACAGGAATACGGCGTCGAAGTCGGATACAAAATGCCCGAATACAAATCGGACGCCTATTTTTGGTTGTTCAAAAACACATTGGATTATTCGCTTGACACGGTAGAGCTTGAAAAGGCATATACTCGTATCTGCCGCAAAAAGTTTTCCTTTGTGGACAAACACAATAATTCCTACACCCTCGCCGTAGTAAATGTAAAGTTCAATTATACATACAAAGCCGATGGCGGTAAGGTAATAAACAAAAAGGCTCTGCGCGATCACTTTTACTCTAACGGCTTTAACTTGGATAGCGTTCACTATGTAAGATACAAGCGTAGCGCGGGCAGCTCACGCGAAGGTAAATGCCTTTTCATTGATGAGCGGCTTTACAAGTATATGACCAAATGGAGCGAGTGCGGCATTAAACAAAGTTCAGACCTCGCGTCGTGGGAATCTTATCGCGCCTTATCTCTTTCCTCTATCAAGGGCGTTATAGATATTCCGCTTGACGGTATCCTCTTTGTGCCGGACTACAAAAGCACTTTTACAGATAAAGTCGTATCGGTAGAAATGCAGGACGGCAAGCTCATAGCCACAGAAAAGGAAACGCAGATAACCAACGATATATGGGACGGAGAAAGCCTTTTGGACGAAAGCCTGTTTTCGGGCGAGTATTCGGACAAGCACTTCCTGCTTCTTCGCAACAAGTTTTTCAAGTCGTGCGCCTTCCGTACAAAGCTACAACAATGGATAAAAGACAAAGGCATAACGCTTGACGACCTTAAAACTCGCGGCTTTACGCTTGCGACGGATATAAGTCAGATCGTAATGGTAACAACGCCCAACAGCCTGAAATACTTAAAATTCGTCGGCGACCTGAACGAAAAGAATATCCGCAAGTGGGCGGACAATGTAAATAGCACCTTCGGCGTGGTCAAATGGGATAAACCTACGCATTTTTTCCACGGCAAAACGGTACAGAGCAGTTATCAGGTGCTTAATACACTACCTCTTGGGGAAGAACAGGTTGCCCGTTTGCTTCAACCGAGCATAGATTATATCGCCATCGTCCGCAAAGAAATACACTTTATGCGTTACCATTTTACGGACGCTTTTGCGAGAGATAAGGACGAAGATTCGGAAGAACGTGCCGAAGGTCTTGCGGACAGAGCGGACGTGCTGTTTACTCTTATGTTCCAATCGCCGCATTTCAGCTACACGGCGCTTTACGAAAACTTCCGTAACGACGTGGTCAGAAGTCTGAAAGACAGGTTGAAAAAAGGTCATATTCTTTTTAACGGCACAAATGCTACTCTTTTCGGAAACGGTCCCGAACTGTTGCAATACATAGCCGGTGAAGAAATAAAGAGCATTTTGCAATCGGGGCAAATCTATTGTGAACGATTTGCCGATGGCGCAAAATTGCTTTGCGCCCGTTCACCGCATATCACTATGGGCAATCTCTACTGCGTGGAAAATAATCTTGACGGAGATATATGGGACTACTTTGACTTGGGCGAAAATATAGTCTGCGTCAATGCCATCGGGGAGAATATACAGCAGCGCCTGAATGGTTGCGATTATGACTCGGATGCTATGCTTGTAACGGACGACGCGCTTTTGGTGGAAGCCGCAGAAAAATATAAAAGCCTATTCAAAGTGCCTGTATGCAATATCCCTTCCGTGAGCAAGTCAAAGTCATCTGTTGCCTTGCTCGATTATGAAACAAGCGAGAACAAAATCGGAGAGATCGTAAATCTATCGCAACGGCTCAACAGCATTATTTGGGATAAATTCAACAACGGCGCAAACGAAAAGGATATACTTCCTGTTTACGAGGACGTGTGTAAGCTCGCCGTATTGTCTGGTATTGAGATAGACAAAGCAAAACGCGCCTATGACAATGTAAATGTCGGCAAGGAAATAACGGCTCTGCAAAAGAAATATAGTGTTCCCGCGCCGGTCTTTTTCAAAGAGATACACCGCATAAAAGATAAGGAACGGCAATACCGCTTTCATAAAACCGCAATGGATTATATCTATGAGGCGGCAAATAAAATTTCTTTCCGCGAAGGCAGAAAACAAAAGAAATTCTTTATTCCCATATCCGTTCAGCTCGGCAGCGCGTTAGTCATAGGTAATGCAACCGAGTACAGGCACAAGGATAAAATCGTGGAAATCTGCGACACCGCAAAGGCTCGGATAAAGCAGTTATACAGCGCTCTGCGCTCTGCCGACGATGATGAAAAAGAAGTCCTCTACGACAGGATAGAACAGGAAAAGAACGAGCGCGACGAGCAAGCCTCAAAATGGCTTACGAACAAAAACGTGCTTATCCTCGTCCTGCGGCATTATGAAAAGAACGCTGCTTCGGATTGGCATATCTACGCCGCCTTGATGAACAGCCCCGTATATGAAAAGTTTATGTGGGACGTGGACGACGATACTATCGTTACACCCAAAGTGGTTGAAGATAAAAACGGCAAATACGAAATGTACGGTATGAAATTTGCAATTAAGTAGCGAAAAGTGAGAATCGCTATTTTTTAGCGTATATAACGGTAGCCCGTTATTTTGAAAAAACCTCTAAAAACCCCCGTATTTTCGGGCAGAATCGGTTGTTTTTCGGGGACAATTTTGGAAAAACACAAACGTAAATAAAAAAGCTCTAATCGGCGTTATAGACACCGAGCGTACAGATCGGTAAAATCTCGGCTCGACCAAGAACATTGGTCGGGCTTTTTCTATGCCCGCACAGGACAAAAAATAAAAATTACGGAGGTGATGAAATCAAAAAAGGCGCAGCCGATAGCCTTAAAACGACGGCGAAACGACAATTTAATATCAGGGGAAGAAGTTGGTTTATCGGTTATAGCGAGGAACGTATTTGGATTGCCAAATACCGAGCGCAGGCGCTCGCCTCGTTAGGGGCAAGCCCCTAATACCCCGATAATCCGACGAACAAAATTGATGAGGAGGGAAAAATTATAGGCAACAGAACAAGACCGTTCGCTTACATATTCAGGGCAAGCGAACAAGAGAAAAACTTAATAGACAAAGCGATAGCGACGAGCGGACGTTCTATGACGGAGTTTGTAATACGGGCAATCACCGATAAACCGATTATCGTGGTGGAACACGCGAGCGAGATGTTAGCCGAGTTGAAACGGCAAGGAAACAATCTTAATCAGGCGTTAAAGTATTGCTACTACGGTGATGCGGAACAGCGGCGCATTTTATCTTGCGCCGAAGAATTAAAGAAAACGTATAAAGCAATCACTACCGCCGTTGGGGGTGGATAATGCCGTTACTCAAATGTACCGCAGGCAAAGCAAGACCAAAAAACGCGATCACTTATATTACGAAGCCCGAAAAGGCGGCGTATGTATCCGTCCGTAATTTATTCGAGGATGAGGACTACGCCAAGCAGTTTGAGGAAACGGCGGCTATGTACGGAAAAGGTACGGACTACAAAGAGCGCAAGTATTATCACTTCAAACTATCGTGCGCGAGAAAAGATAACGTCAGTCCACTGCAAGCGCATAAGTACGCCGAAGAACTTGCGGAAAAATTGTTCCGGGACTATGAGTGCGTAATCGCTACCCACACCGACACGCAGACCGTACATAGCCACATAATCGTGAACGCCGTCGATCCGCTCACGGGGAAGAAATTGCAATTCAGCCCCAAAGATTATGTTGCTATGAAGGACGAGGCTAATCGTATCGGCAAGCAGTACGGATTTACCGAAACGGACTTCCGTAAACGCGGCAAGAACAGCAGAACGGCGACGGAGCAAAAGATAATGAAGAACGGCGGCGTATCTTGGAAAGAAGAATTGCGCGAGGTAATTCAGGAAGCCGTAGGTAAATGTAAAACGGCGGATGAGTTCAAAGAATACCTTGACAGTTGTTACGGCGTAAAAATCACGCAGGACGGTAAGGACTATTCCTACCTTCATCCGCAGAAAAAGAAACCTATCCGAGGGGAAAAGCTCGGAACAAACTACACAAAAAAGGAGATATTGAGAAAACTTGGAGAACAAACTAACAGGCAAAAGTCCGCAGCCCATAGCGGACGAAACGGTAACTATCGAGGACAATCTGCCGGCACAAGAACAACGAAGCGCCGAACTGCGGATCTATCGACGGGCATACGGGGGTCGATACCGAAACCGGCGAAATCAAAGATTGCAAGGACTGTCCTAACAACAAATTCGGCAGCGGCGAAAACGGCGGAAAAGCTTGCAAGCAAAAGCGCAGAGTCTACATATTGAGGGAGAACGAAGCTCTGCCGATCATCCTAAGCCTTCCTACTGGCAGTCTTGCGGATTTCTCGAAGTATGTCATGCGCCTGCTTTCTAAGGGCAAAAAATCCAATACTGTCGTGACGAAATTCACGCTAAAAAAGGCGCAAAATTCGGGCGGCATCAATTTCAGCCAAGTGGTCTGCACACCCGAACGCGAGTTAAGCACCGCAGAACAAGCGATAATCAACGGTATATCCGAACAAGTCAAAAGATTTGCCGGCAAGGTCGGATTCTCCGAAACGGAGTCCGAAGAATAACAAAAACAATACTCTTCGGCGGCATGTTTTTTGCTTGCCGCCGAAGGGCAACAAAAAAACACAGGAGAGATATATGTTAACGATAATATTATATAAACATCAAATCGGGAAACCGAATATTGAAAAGAAGAATCCTAAAATACGCGATAACATACAACCCGTAATACCGGTATATATCTGTTCGCCGTTCAAAGGCGATATATCGGTGAACCGGGCAAAAGCAAGATTGTACTGCCGTTTCGCTTATGAAAAAGGTTATCTGCCGATTGCTCCGCATATCTACTTTCCTCAGTTCCTAGATGAAGATGTTAAAGAAGAAAGAGCGGAGGGGATAAAATGCGGATTGGGAATAATGCGCCGATGCAGGCAGCTCTGGGTGTTCGGCAACCGCATATCCGACGGCATGAAAGCAGAGATTAAGGCGGCAAAAGAACTCGGTTTGACGATACGCTATTTCGACAGCGGGACGGAGGAGATAAGTGACTGAGAGCATATTTGAAAGAGTCAAGGAAGCGGCAAGCATCACCCGGGTTGTAGAGCATTTCGGAGGACTGAAGCTAAACCGCAGCCATATGGCATGCTGTCCCTTCCATACGGAAAACAATCCATCCTTTTCGGTAAAAGAAAGCGAGGGGATATTCAAATGCTTTTCGTGCGGGGAGAGTGGCGATGCAATAGATTTCGTATCAAAGATTAAAGACATCGAACCCCTGGACGCAGTAAAGCTGATCGCGGAGATGTACGGTATCTCTGACTCAAAACCCGAGGCGCCGTCTGCAACCATCCGGACAGCCAAACCGGATAAGACCGCTAGGAACCCGGTTCGTTCGGTCAAGCAAGCAATAACCGAGTACATAAAAGCTTGCGCCGCCGAGATAGACAAAACGGACTATTTCATTAAAAGGGGTCTGAGCAAGGAAACAATCAAGCGCTTTTCATTGGGGTATGATACAGTCAAAAAATGCGTCGTTGTACCTTATTCCTCAAAGCTGGATTACTATCAAACACGGTCGACGGAAGGCAAAGAATTCAGAAAACCGCCTACCGAAGAGGCGGGAGCCGAACCGTTATGGAACGCAAAAGCTATATCGGCAAACGGTGCGGTGTTTGTGGTTGAGAGCCCCATCTGCGCGATGAGCATAATGCAGTACGGAGGTACAGCCGTATCACTATGCGGAACCGGCGGCATCAATAAGCTGATAGCCGAAATAAGTGCGAAGAAATCAAAATGCTCTTTTATTCTCTGCCTGGACAACGATGATCCGGGGAAAACAGCGCAACAGGAGTTGGCAAACCGGTTGTCGGAACTGAATATTAGGTATATACCATACAACATTGCAGCCGAATGCAAAGACCCTAACGAGTTGTTAATGAAAAATCCCAAGCAGCTTGAGGCGAATATAAAAGCGGCGGCGCTTGAACTCCGAAAGCGTTATATCACCGAGAAAGACAGCTTTGACGCATACGAACTAGTAAGCGAAACGCTGGCACCCGTCATTTGGATAGTGGAAAATCTTCTGCCCACAGGGTTGGCGATGTTATGTGCGCCGTCAAAGTACGGAAAGTCCTGGATGGTGCTGCAGTTGTGTTTGTCTGCGGCGGAAGGAAACTCCTTTCTAAACTTCAAAACGGTCGCTTGCGGCAGTCTGTATTATGCCTTAGAAGACGGTAAAACAAGGTTGCAGGACAGAATAAAAAAGATGCTGAAAGGCAAAACCGCGCCGCGCAATGTCCGTTTCGCAATAAAAGCGGATACCCTGGAAACAGGACTGCTGAACAAGATTGAAGATGAATTGAGGGCATTTCCGGATATTAAACTCGTTATTGTTGACACGCTGCAGAAGGTGCGCGGCAAGATGGCAAAGGACGATACGCTCTACGGCAATGAGTACCGGCAAATGGCGGCGGTAAAGGAGTTTGCCGATAAGAACAAAATCTGTCTGCTGTTTGTCCATCACTTGCGTAAAATGGCGGATGACTCTGATGTCTTTAATATGATATCGGGCAGCACGGCGCTGATGGGAGCCGCGGATACCATACTCATTCTGTCTAAGAAAAAGCGTAACGATGAAACGGCGAAACTATCCTCTACGGGCCGCGACATACAGCAAAGCGAACTGGTAGTAGCTTTTGATAAATCCAAGTACCGATGGGAAGTTGAAGGCACCGCCGAAGAGGTGGCGGCAAGGCGGGAATTGGAAGAATATGAATCAAATATTTATGTCCGCACGATAAAGGAACTTGTAAAACGCAACCCGATAAACGGTTGGAGCGGTTCGGCTCAAGAACTTATGAAAGCCGTCTACGATGTGACCGGGAAACAGATAGGCGATTCCGCCCAATCGGTAGGAAAACAGCTTTTGAAGTATTCCACCAGGCTGTATTACGATGATATCGAACACAAAATTTCAAGGTCGGGAGCAGCGAGGAAACATTCCTTTAAGAAGAGATTGCCGTACCAACCCGCTTATCAGAGCAGCGTATATGACAAAGAGGAAAACCAATGACACCATATAAAACAGTATGTCACACATGTCATATATGTCACACCCCCTATAAGTATATACGCGACTGGAGGTTAATGTCATTTTTGTTTTATATGTACCTAGTGACATTTATGACATATATGACATTGGTTTTTATAGGAGAAAACGAAATGATGAAAGAGAAAGATATTGTATCAGCCATTAAAGAGTACTTAAAAACCGTGAATAACTGCTTCTATTGGAAAGAACACGGCGGAGAGTTCGGACAAGCCGGGATACCTGACATTATCTGTTGTCTAAAGGGAAGCTTTATAGCCTTTGAAGTTAAGACCGAAAAAGGCAAAACAACAGTTCTACAGGAGATAACGCTAAGAAAAATCCGAAAAGCCGGCGGATATGCCGAAGTAGTCAGAAGCGTTGACGATGTAAAAACAATAATTGAAAAGTTGAGGTAATGTATATGACAGCGGAAGTAATAAACAAAGTAAATATCACAGCGGAGGCAGTATTCGATTATGAAATTTGCCTTCAACGGGGGAAACTCGATAAACGCTCCTTAAAGGCCGAAGTCGAAGAATACATAGACAATATGAACAAAAGCGGCAGGCTGTTATACGACCGCTACTTCCGCTGTAAATACTATGATGAAGACAGCGATAAGATGCTGATGCTGTTCTTCTACAAGGCGGAAAGGCTGAGCATTATGCAGTTCTGGAACTTGGCGGGGATATGCTTTGAGGAAGACTGGTCGGAAGAAGCCGAAGACAACGGCGAAATACGCAACTGGCTGAAATGCAAGATAACGGATATGCCCAAAGGTGATTGGGTTATTGAACAGCTAGTTAGGGCAGAAGCTGATAAAATCATTAGAGGCTATGCCGTTCAAGGGTCAATAGAAGGACTGCCAAAGGAGATAAAATATGCAATCGAGTGCGGAAACAATCAAGAACTTGCTGAAGCATTATCAATTCTACAAAATTCAGGCGGAAAACGGGCTTGGAGGGGTACGCTTAAAAGAAAAGATGCAGTTCATCGAAAACTCGATAAGCGTGCTAAACGAGTGGGACTATAAGCTAATTAAGGGGATATATATAGACGAAGTATCTGTAGCAAAAATAGCCGGTTCATTATTCATCCATAGGGTAACTGCTTACCGCCGTGCCGAAACAATAATAACAAATATAGCGAAAGTATATGAAATGCAATTCGAAAAATAAAAAGACGCAACACTTTTGCAACAATCCGCTACACTTTGCAACACTTTTGCAACAAAACCCGTGATATGATTAAATTAGGGGGAGAGATGAAACCCTGATACGGCAGAAGAGGGAGCGAACGGCTCAAAATAGAGTCCATAAGGATAAGCGTATAAGATAACGCATACAAGGGAGCGACAGAACGCTCCCTTTTCATTTGCCGAAAAAATAGGGGGAATACGAATGCCGTGGAAACCGCTTAGACCTTGCAGCCATCCGAACTGCCCGAACTTGTCAGACCAAGCATACTGCGAGCTGCACAGAAAGCGGATAAAAGCGGATGCCAACCGGGATTATGACAACAGCAGACGCGACAAGGAGATGTATAACTTCTATCATAGTCAAAATTGGATGAAGCTGAGGGCGGTAAAGATCAGGATGAATCCGCTGTGCGAAGAGTGCTATAAGCAAGGACGCTTGAAAGAAGCGGTGATTGTAGACCACATACTGCCGGCAAAACAGTATCCGGCTAAGCGTTTGGACATCTCCAATCTGCAAAGCTTATGCGTTGGCTGTCATAACAAAAAACACGGCAAATAGTATCCCGAGAGTAGCATAGGGGGTATCAAAATCTCCAGGGAAATACCTTAAGGACCGGGCCCCCAGTCAAGCGTAAGTTTTCGCAAAATCAAAAATCAAAAGTATTTTCAAAATGTGGCTGTAAAACAGGCATTCAGCCCGGACGAAGGCGAGAAAACAAAACCTTTTGTTGCGTTTTCGACGACAACAGATATTTTGGTTTTTGAAATAAATCAAAATATTTTGAAATAACGGAGGGAAATATTATGCCGAGCGGAGGAGCAAGAGCGGGCGCGGGACGCAAGAAAAAGCCTGCGGCAATAAAAATATTAGAGGGTAATTCCGGAAGGCGGGCCATCGAAGTATTGCAGTTCGAGGACAGCCCCGACATACCTGAGGAGCCGCCGGAATACTTTTCAGAGCTTGCCAAAAAGATATACAAAGACCTCTTGGCATGGCTGAAAAGCATAGGATGCACCAAAGGGATTCTTCCTTACAATGTCGAAGAATACGCGTTTTGCAAAGCGCGATGGATAGAGTGCGAACAGAAAAACACCACCCACGGCTTACTGATAAAAGATGCGTCTGGCAAGGCAACGCTTTCGCCGTTTGTAACGGCAGCGCAAAACTATCTCCGCGATACCAACGAGGTATGGGCAAAGATTTATGCCGTAATCAGGGAGAGCAAGATTTCGAAATGGGACGACAGCAGTCCCAATGACGATGTTATGGCAAGACTGCTCAAAGGAAAGGGTTAAAATTAATGAGAATAATAGAATTGTTTTCCGGGCTTGGGTCGCAGACTCAGGCCCTTTGTAATTTAGGCATACAACACGAAGTATCGGCGGTCAGCGAGATAGACAAGTATGCTATAAAAAGCTATGAAGGCTTGCACGGCAAAGTGAATAATTTAGGCGATATTAAATTGATTGAGGAATTGCCCCAAGCTGACTTATGGACATACTCTTTTCCATGCACCGATATTTCTGTCGCGGGCAAACTTGCCGGGTTGGAGAAAGGAAGCGGAACAAGGTCCGGTCTGCTTTGGGAGGTTGAAAGACTGCTCCAAAGAGCAAAAGACAAAGGAACATTGCCAAAATATCTTTTGCTTGAAAATGTAAAAAATTTAGTGGGAAAGAGATTCAAAGCCGACTTTGACAGTTGGCTTTCTTTTTTGTCCGACTTAGGCTACACCAATTATTGGAAGGTGGTTAACGCAAAAGATTACGGGATACCGCAACACAGAGAAAGAGTGTTTGTAGTTTCGGTGCGCGGCGAACACACGCCTTACAGTTTCCCTGAAAAAAGAGAACTGAAGCTTAGGCTCAAAGATTTAATCGATGACACGGTCGATGAACGCTACTATCTTAAAGAAAGCACGATACGAAGCATTCTTGCGTCAACATATCATTCCAGACGGGACAGCATAAGAAACCCCGACGGAACTGCGGCTTGTTTACGGGCAAGGGATTTCAGAGAACCGCAGTGTGTGACCGTCGGTAATTTGGAAGGCGGCAAATGGGACAAAGTGTTTAAGATGAGCAGAAGGGTGTTCTCGACCGAAGGCTTATCTCCTACGGTTCACTGCTGCGGAGGCGGCAATACAGAACTAAAAATTGCGGCTCTAAGGGGAAGGCAATCCGTTATCAAACAAGGGAATTCCCAACAGCTCGAAGAAAACAAACAAGGTCTTTGCAACGCTTTGACTACAGTGCAGAAAGATAATTTGGTTGTAGAAAAAGAAACATTTTTATCCAGGAAATATAAAGAATTTGCCGAAAAGAAAGGATATATCCCGGAGATGTTTGTAGCCTACAACACACAGGAGATCAAAGGCATCGCTCCTACGCTCACAACGCAATGCGCGACAGCCGCCGGCAGTTCCGCCGTGTTAAAAATGGAAACGGAAGATATTACTCTGCTCGCGCCGGATAACTGGCGGCATAAATCCGGCGACGGCAGCGTGACAAGAAAACGCAGAGAAACAGACATCTGCCCCGCCCTCCAAGCCAATGCAGGGCAGACGCAGCAATCCTATTTGAAGATAAAATCAGGAACAAAGAGAGGTTATGAAGAAGCAAAAACCGGCGATTACATCAACATTACATATCCGAACTCCGATATCAAGAGAGGTAGGGTCGGGAAAGAGATAGCGCATACGCTTACAACGGGAGACGGCAATGCCGTCATAACAGAAAATGTGCGTATAAGAAAACTTACCCCGAGAGAATGTTTAAGACTGATGGGTTGGAAAGACAAGCAGATTAACAAAATCGAGTCTGCCGGCGTCAGTTCGACCCAGCAGTACCGCCAGGCGGGAAACGGAATCGTGGTAACTGTTCTTATGGCCATTTTCGGAGAGTTATTCGGAATCCCGTATAAACACTTAATTGATGATTGGAGTTATAAAGCGGAGGACTTAACCAATGAATAGCAAGGAGATTTTCACTGCGGAATCCGTAACATTCGGACACCCCGACAAATTCTGCGATCTTGTAAGCGATATGGTCTTGGATGAATGCTTAAAAACAGATCCAAATGCGAGAGTAGCTTGTGAAACATACGCGACAAAGGGATTGATCGTTGTAGGCGGAGAGATAACATCCACCGCCCGTCCGGACTATAAGGCTATTATTCAAACCGCCGGGGCCAAAGCAGGCTACAACCTTGAAAGCGCAAAGATTATCGAAGCCGTTCATGAACAAAGCCCCGACATAAAAGAAGCAGTAGACGGATTGTACGCTAAAGGCGAACAGGGCGCCGGTGATCAAGGTGTTATGGTTGGCTATGCATGCGACGATACCTTAGAGTTTCTGCCCCTTGAATATTCCTATGCCAAAAAGCTAACGGAACGGCTGGAGTATTTGTACTTAAGCGGCGGCATTAAGGGTATCGGTTCGGACGGCAAAAGCCAAGTTTCTGCCGAGTTTATCCTGGGCAACTTTGAACGCTTCACAAAAATCGTAGTATCCGTTCAGCATGACAAAAACAAAGACCTGGAAGAACTTAGGACAGAGATAACCGACAAGGTAATCAACTATGTATTCTCCGGCTTTGACCTAAGCCGAACTGAAATATTGATTAACCCATCCGGCAGATTTGTGTGCGGCGGAATTGATGCAGACACAGGACTTACGGGCAGAAAAATAGTGGTTGACGCTTACGGCCCGAGGGTTCAGGTCGGCGGCGGAGCGTTCAGCGGAAAAGACCCCTCAAAGGTCGACAGAAGCGGAGCATATTTTGCCCGTTACATAGCCAGAAATATTGTCGAGGGCGGTATCGCCGACAAATGCCTTGTGCAAATAGCTTATGCAATAGGAAAAGCCGAACCGCTCGCAGTCAGCATCGACACTTTCGGCACGGGCAAAGCGGAAGATGACGCCTTGCGTAACGCGGTGATGAAAGTGTTTGACTTCCGACCCGCCGAAATTGCTTCCGCTCTCGGGTTGAAAAAACCAATATATTCATCCCTTTCGTCGGGCGGGCATTTCGGGAAAGACGGGTGTCCCTGGGAAAGCGCAGACAAGGTTTGCGACCTAAGAAAAGCAGTTTTCGGAGGGTAGAAAGGAACGATAATATAGTGGTTAAAAACATGCAAATTCTTTAGAAAAATGGTGTTTTTCTTTCGTTTTTCACTGGGCTCTTGAACTTCTTTACGGTATTGTTGTGTTAGAAAAACAAAAAGAAAGGAGAGCCAAACATGAAAGAGCAAACCTTCGGAATCGAAATCGAAATGACAGGAATGACAAGATACGATGCGGCAAAAGTCCTCGCAAAATACTTCGGGACAACCGAAAACTATGTAGGCGGCGGATACAGCGCCTACGAGGTGAAAGACCAAACCGGACGCACCTGGAAACTGATGAGCGACGCCAGCATCAGACCGGAAACAAAAAAGGCGGGAATCACAGCCGGCAGCGACTACAAAGTGGAAATGGTCAGCCCCATCTGCCGCTACGGCGACATCGAAACGATACAGGAAATAGTAAGAGAACTCCGCAAAGCCGGGATGACGGTAAACGAAACGACGGGCATCCACATCCACATAGGCAAAGACGGACACAGCGCCCGAAGCCTAAAAAACATCGTAAACATAATGGCGGCGAAGGAAGACATCCTCTTCAAAGCCCTCGAGGTCAATACCGAACGGGCGAAAAGATGGTGCAAGAAAGTAGACGATGCGCTGATCCAAAAAATCAACAAGGTAAGCGCCCCGACGGAAAGCAGAGTGCGCAGTATATGGTATAACGGCGAAGACGGAGCAAACCAACACTACCACGAGAGCCGCTACCACGCGCTCAACCTGCACAGCGTATGGCAGAAAGGCACGATAGAGTTCAGATGCTTCAACAGCACCACCCACGCAGGCAAGATAAAAGCCTACATCCAACTATGCCTGGCAATCAGCCACCAAGCGAAAACCCAAAAGAGCGCGACAGCAAGAAAAACGGAAAGCGCCAACGAAAAATACACCTTCAGAACATGGCTCCTAAGGCTGGGATTGATAGGTGAAGAGTTCGAAACGGCAAGGTTCCACCTGCTCGCAAATCTCGAAGGCGACAGCGCCTGGAAAGACAGCCGCAGACATGCGGCTTAAAGGAGGATGAAAAATGGCAAACAGACTATATGCGGCTTACGGAAGCAACTTAAACCTAAGACAGATGTCAGTCCGCTGCCCCGACGCGATACCCGTCGGGAAAGCGATGTTGAAAGGATGGCAGCTGACATTCAGAGGAGTGGCGACATTAGAACCAAACGCGGATGCCGAAACACCCGTCGGAATATGGAAAATCACCCCTAAGGACGAGGCGGCGCTGGACAGATACGAGGGATATCCCAGGCTGTACAGAAAGGAGTTTGCGGATATCGTTCTCAACGGAGTAAAGGTTAAAGCTATGCTGTATCTGATGAACGACGGCCTGCCCTCAATGCCAACAAAATGGTATCTTGACGCAATCGCTCAAGGTTATGAGGATGTCGGCTTAGACACAGTGCATCTTACCAAAGCATTGGAGCATACACAAAAGCGGATGACAGACGGTAAAACAAATCGGGAGGAAGAATAGCATGAAAGAGATAAAACCGAGGGTTGAGTTCAACAGCCGGGGAGAAAGCGGCAACATATACAGGATTCTGGGGATGGTAAGGGCGGCGCTGCAAAAACTTCACCGTATAACAGACTATAACGAAATCTACTTCGCCGTAACAAGCTGCGGCAGTTACAAAGAGGCCCTGGCTATCATACGGAAGCAAATAGACCTTGTCGATCTGGACGGCTTATACTAATCAACAATACATAGAGAAGGAACGGAAACCCCGTTCCTTTATCATTTCAAGGAGGTTCGGCGTGGAGAAATATAAGCCTACCCGCTTTATGTCGGAAGGTTCAAAATACGATAAAAAACTTGCCGACCACGCTGTGAATTTCATAGAAATTCTTAAGCATACCAAAGGCGAGTGGGCGGGCAAAGATTTCAAGCTTTTGCCCTGGCAGAAAAGCATCATAAGGGATTTGTTCGGAATTGTGAAAGAGGACGGGCATAGGCAGTTTACAACGGCATATGTCGAATGCCCCAAAAAGACGGGAAAGAGCGAATTGGCGGCTGCGGTAGCTCTGTATTTACTCGCCGGCGACCAGGAGCAAGGAGCCGAAATCTACGGATGCGCCGCCGACAGGGCGCAGGCATCCATTGTGTTTGATGTGGCTTGCCAAATGGTTCGGCAATGCCCGCTCCTGAACCGTATTATTAAAATAATACCATCGCAAAAAAGGCTTGTGTATCCGCCGACCAACAGCTTTTATCAAGTTTTATCGGCGGAAAGCATAACCAAACACGGATTGAATACGCACGGTGTTGTGTTCGATGAACTGCATGCGCAGCCCGACCGCAGACTGTACGATGTAATGATGTACGGCTCCGGCAACGCAAGGAAGCAGCCGTTATATTTTTTGATAACCACCGCCGGGACGGACAGACACAGCATCTGTTGGGAAGTCCATAGAAAAGCCGAAGATATTTTGAGGGGGAAAATACAAGATCCCTCTTTTTATCCCGTTATTTATGCGGCAAGCGAGGATGAGGACTGGACGGACGAGAGGGTATGGCATAAAGCCAACCCGAGCCTGGGGGTAACAGTAGACATTTCAAAGTTCCGCGCGGCTTGCGAGTCGGCAAAACAAAACCCGGCAGAGGAGAACCTGTTCCGTCAAATGTTCCTGTCACAATGGACAAAGCAGTCTGTGAGATGGATGCCGATGGAAAAATGGAACCGCTGTTCTTTTGCCATCAACGAAGAAGAACAGTATGGCAGAGCGTGTTACGGAGGGCTGGATCTTGCGTCAACCACCGATATCACGGCATTCGTGCTTGTGTTTCCTCCCCGCAGTATTGATGAAAAATACATCATACTTCCATATTTTTGGCTGCCGGAAGAAACGCTTGAATTCCGTGTGCGCCGCGACCATGTCCCGTACGATTTATGGTATAAAGCGGGAAAGGTTTTGGTTACCGAGGGCAATGTCACCCACTATGAGGAACTCGAAACCTTTATCGGACTACTTAAGGACAAATTCGATATTAAAGAGATCGCCTATGACCGGTGGAATGCGGCTCAAATCGTCCAGCGTTTAGGCGAAATGGGCATAACAATGGTGCCGTTCGGACAGGGTTTTGCGTCAATGAGCAGTCCTACAAAGGAACTGATGAAGCTTGTATTAGAGGAGCGTATCGCCCACGGCGGCAACGAGCCTTTAGCTTGGATGGCGGATAATGTGACGGTAAGAACCGACCCAGCGGGAAATATAAAGCCCGACAAGGAAAAATCTACGGAGAAAATAGACGGAATTGTCGCTCTTATTATGGCGCTTGACCGCGCGATCAAGAACAGCGGAGAAGCGGGAAGTCCCTACGATACACGCGGTATCATTTTGTTGTGATACCGGTTTAGTGTTTGTATGACGGGGTAATAATGGCTCTTTCACTCTTATCCGTCAATCTTCGCTGTATCTCAACAAATCAGTATGGAGGAAATAATGCAAATAGAAAAAATAGAAATCGGGAGATTGAAGGCGGCTGAATATAATCCTAGAAAAGATCTGAAACCCGGCGATCCCGAATTTGAAAAGCTCAAACGCTCGATAGAGGAATTCGGCTATGTTGAACCGGTCATTGTCAACAAAAGGACGGGATACAGAATTGTAGGGGGACATCAGCGATATAAGATTCTCGTTCATTTAGGGCATACCGAGGTGGACTGCGTAATCGTAGATATTGATGAGCAAAAAGAGAAAGCGCTTAACATCGCGCTCAATAAAATATCGGGCGGTTGGGATGAAAACTTGTTATCCGCGCTGTTGAAAGACTTGGAGCAAAGCGGATATGATTTGGAACTTACGGGTTTTGATATCGCAGAGGTGAAAGAACTCTTTGGCAGCGGTAGCATAGAGAATGCTCATGAAGATGATTTTGACGAAGAACAAGAATTAGCCGAAAATGTTGCCACAGCAACAAAGACTGGCGATATATGGTATTTGGGCAAGCATCGCTTATTATGCGGAGATTGCACCAAACCGGAAGAAATAGCGAAGCTTATGGCGGGGAACAAAGCCGATATCATGGTAACCGATCCCCCTTACAATGTTAATTATAAGGATACGGTCAGTTTTCATAAAAACGGCGGATACTCGTCTTCCAGAGCGGTGTCGGATATTGCCAACGATAACCTTTCGGACAAGGACTTCTATGAATTCCTATATGGATTTTTCAGCACGGCTTACGGTGTATTAAAAGGCGGAGCGCCTTTATATGTGTTTCATTCGACCAAAGAATCCGTCAATTTTATTACGGCGATGAAAGCTGCGGGCTTTAAGCTGTCGCAAACGCTGACATGGGTCAAGAACCATTTTACGCTCGGTCGCAGCGATTATCAATATATAACCGAGCCTATATTATATGGTTGGAAAGAGGCGGAAGGCTGTCCCCACTATTTTATTGATGACAGGACTCTTGCTAATATATTTGACGACGTCAAACAAGACATCAAGAAACTGACAAAGGAAGAAATGCGGAGTTTGCTTGAGAAAATTATCGGCGGATTGCAAACGGACGCAATCCGATGCGATAAGCCTTCCAGGAGTCCCGACCATCCGACAATGAAGCCGATTATGCTGTGTGCAAAGCTGATATACAACTCAAGCCATGAGGGTGATTTGGTATATGAACCGTTTGGCGGGAGCGGCAGCACACTGATAGCGGCGGCGCAGCTAAACAGAATATGCTATGCCTCCGAGATAGATGCAAGGTATTGCGATGTTATCGCAAAGCGGTTCGCTAAAGAATTTCCGGACGAAAAAATCCGCTTAATCAGAGATAATAAAGAAATAGAACACGGTATAAAAAGCGCATGATTTTTTTATATTATTCGGACTCTTTTCATTAGACTTCTTAGGAAATTAACGATATGTTTGTGTTACAAAAAAAGGAGTAACGGACAATGGCAAAATATGTATTAACGAGCGAAAAGGAAATCGGAACGCTAAATTATTCGGGTGACAAGACCGAAGCCGAGGTGCTTGCCATGATGCAAGCGAACGAGCCGGAATGTAATTGGACGGCTTGCAAGATAATCCCGAGGGGCAAACATATCTGCAAATATTGCGGCAACATCGCAGAGGGAACGCACGGTGACCTTCTGTGCAAGGAATGCCGGGATACATTCGGGCACTCGCTCTTCAGCGAGCTATAAGAAAGAGAAGCCGCTCCGTAAGGCGCGGTTTTTCATTTTCATAGGTGTCAATCGTTTCAGTTTCTATAAAAAAGGAGATTTATATATGGCAATATTCAAACATAACAATTCCCGTAATCACAGTCGGGACGCTCCCTCAGAGCAGAGGGAACTGCCCAAGAACCTAGAGGATTTTATAAGGTCGGTTGACTTTGATGACCGCATCGGTTCTATGGCGGGGGTATCCGTGAGCGAAGAGTCGGCGATGAGAACTTCGGCAGTATACGCTTGCGTGAAGATTCTTGCCGAAACCGTGGCGAGTCTGCCGCTCCATCTGTATAAAAGAAGCGGTAATAAAAAAATTAAGGCGGAGGAACATCCGCTTTTTTCATGTCTATATGAAATACCAAACGCAGAAACCACATCGTTTAATTTCCGAGAGGTGATGATGACGGCGCTCCTTTTATGGGGCAACGCTTACGCAAGGATTATCCGCGATAAGCAAGGTCATGTAAAGGAACTTTGGTATCTGCGCCCCGACCTTATGACGGTCAGCCGTGATATCAATAAAAAATTGAAATACGATTATGCAGACGAGAACGGCGGAATGATTAAGTATAGACCCGACCAAATATTCCATGTCAAAGGCCTGTCCTATGACGGAGTGAAAGGTCTTTCGCCGATAGGACAGATGAAGGAAGCGATAGGACTGTCGCTTGCGACCGAAAGTTACGGAGCCGCCTTTTTCGGCAACGGGGCAAGACCGGGCGGAGTTATCGAGTATCCCGGAACACTGAAAGACCCGGAAAAGCTGAGGGAGTCTTGGAATAAAGTTTTTCAAGGTTCAAAGAACAGTAATAAAACCGCCGTATTGGAAGCCGGAGCGAAGTTCCACACCATTGGACTTCCGCCGGAAGAGTCCCAATTTTTAGAGACAAGGAAATTTCAAATCAACGAAATATGCCGTATCTTCCGTGTTCCTCCTCACCTTGTCGGCGATCTCGAAAAAGCCACCTTCTCCAACATCGAACACCAAAGCATTGAGTTTGTACAGCATACCATAAGACCGTGGCTTGTAAGATGGGAACAGGAAATCAGCCGCTCTCTTTTATCCGATGAAGAAAGAACGATGTATTTTGCCCGCTTCAATGTTGACGGACTTCTAAGGGGCGACTACGCAAGCCGAATGCAAGGCTACGCTACAGCCAGGCAGAACGGGTGGATGTCGGCTAACGATATAAGAGAGTTAGAAGAAATGAACCCTATCTCCGGCGGAGATATATATCTTGTCAACGGCAATATGGTGCAAGCAAAAAATCAAGATAAAGGAGGAGCTGATGGACAGCAAAAAGGAATACAGAACGCTCCCGATGACGGAACTCAGGGCGGAGGAAGTTGAGGGCAGAAAGATAATCTGCGGTCATGCCGCCGTGTTTGACTCGTGGTCGGAAACATTGGGCGGCATTTTCCCGTTCAAAGAAAAGATAAGAGCGGGAGCGTTTGTGAAGAGCATTGAAAAGGATGATATAAGGGCTTTATTTAACCACGATGTCAATCATGTGCTGGGCAGAAACCGAGCCGGAACGCTGGAGCTCGGCGAGGATGAAAAAGGATTATTCGTTCGGATCATACCGCCGGATACGCAATGGGCAAGAGATTTGCAAATATCCATTGCCAGGGGGGATATCACACAAATGTCTTTCGGCTTCATTGTCGAAAAGGATGAATGGTCAACGGCGGACGGCATAGACACACGCAATCTCATCGAGGTCAGATTGTTTGATGTTTCCCCGGTCACATTTCCGGCTTATACGCAGACGGATGTCGGTGTCAGGGCGCACGAACGGTATAAAGCCGATTTAAGGCAGAGAACCGAGAATGAATCGGAATCCGCCCGCAAGGCAAAAGAAAAACATAAACAGCAAAATTTGCTCACAAAATTCAAAATTATGTAAGGAGAAATAGTAATGACAGATAAGAAACTGTTAGAAATGAAAGCAAAGCGGGAAAATCTCCGCTTACAGGCTGTGGCAATTTTAACCAAAGCCGAAAAAGAGGATCGCTTTTTAAGCGATGAGGAAAATAAAGAAATCAAGCGTATGGAGAGCGAGATTGCGAGTTGGGACGAGAGCATTAAGCGAGCGGAAAGCATCGGATCGATTACACAATCGGCGGAAAAAGTTTTGTTTGAGGAAAGAAATGATGAACCCGAGATAAAACCTACCCCAAAAACCGAAGATAAAGGATTTCGCAATTTGGGTGAACAGTTGATGGCTGTATACAGAAGCGCCTCGCCCGGCGGAAGAATAGATGCGAGACTGTCGACAAGAGCGGCGAGCGGTCTTAATGAAAGCAATCCGAGCGACGGCGGCTTTCTTGTTCAGCAGGATTTTGTATCGACGCTTTTAAAGCGCACTTACGAAACGGGAATTCTTGCCAGCAAGGTAAAGAAAATACCGATTTCGGGCAACGCTAACGGCTTAAAAATCAACAGCGTGGACGAAGAGTCGAGAGCGAACGGCAGCCGTTGGGGCGGTGTTCAAACATATTGGGAGAGCGAAGCCGACCAAATGTCCTCAAGCAAACCGAAGTTCCGCCAAATGGAGCTATCTTTGAAAAAGCTTACCGGACTATGCTATGCAACCGACGAACTTTTACAGGACGCTGCGGCACTCGAAAGCGTAATCAAGGAAGCGTTTGCGGAGGAATTCGGCTTTAAGATAGACGATTCTATCCTAAACGGCAACGGAGGAGGACAACCTCTCGGCATACTTAACAGCTCAGCATTGGTAACGGTCGCAAAGGAAGCCAACCAAACCGAAAAGATAACGGTGGAGAACCTTATCAAGATGTGGAACCGTTTGTGGTCGAGAAGCCGCGCAAACTCGGTATGGTACATCAACCAAGAGCTTGAGCCTTACCTTTATACCTTGAAGCTCGGCGACAAGCCCGTCTACATTCCCGCCGGAGGATTGTCGGAAAAGCCGTACGGAACCTTGTTCGGAAGACCCGTTGTTCCTCTTGAGCAGTGCAATGCCGCGGGAGAAGCGGGCGACATTATCCTTGCCGATATCGGGCAGTATCTGCTTATAGACAAGGGCGGAATCAACCAGGCAAGCTCTATCCATGTTAGATTCCTTTACGATGAAAATGTGTTCAGATTCATCTACAGGGTGGACGGTCAGCCGATATGGAACAGGCCGCTTACACCATATAAAGGCAGCTCTACCGTAAGTCCGTTTGTCGCGCTTGCAAAGAGAAACTAGGAGGAAACTATGCAAAGAAATTTTATTGTAAGGGCTCCGTTGAAATTGCCTCATCAAACATTTGGGGAGGCGTTTTCTTCTGATGATTTGACTTTCGATAATGTTCAGACCGGACATTTCATGATACTTGCCGGCAACAGAGTCGGCGAAGAAACGGGGACGGCAAAAATAACTGTTGACGCTATTCAAAAAGATGGCAGCGTTATCGCAGGTATCCCTTTCCAGAAAAAATTAAATGACATTTTTAAGTATGAGGAAGTCACTGAAGATGAAATTAAGCTTGAGGAATGTCCTGTTTGGCGCGAATATAGGATTATCGACCGTATGATTGCCAAGTACGATGCAAACAGAATACGAATCAATATATCGGCGGTACAGAATTCTCTTACACCTTGTTGCGTTATTGTAGAAGGAACGGACTTAAGGTACGCTTCGGAAATTCCTTTTGTAGATGAAAACAACACAAATGAGGGGGATAATCAAAACGGCGGTGATAATAGCGGCGGCGGTGGCACCGGAACCGGTGATGCTACGGGGACAGGGGACGATCCTGTAACAGGTGATGAAACCGGAACCGGTACAGGAGGCGGCGATGATACAGGCGGTGGTGATGGTGGTAACACTGAAGGAGGCTAAGCTGTTTCTTAGGATAGACGGAAACGAGGAGGATGCCCTCGTCTCTTCTCTTATCATTATGGCAACAGAGCTGGTGGAGGGAATTCTAAGAAGGAAGTTATCGGAGTTTGATACTGTGCCGGAAACAATACGGCAATCAATGCTTTTAGCTGTGGCAACCCTATACGAAAACCGTCAAGGCGGTAAAGACGGTCTAAATACGGCTGACCTTATAGACCTTATCAAGCGCCTTACTTTTGCTTATAGGAAGGAGGCTTTTTGATGACAATCGGCGAGCTGAACAGAAAAATTGAGGTGTTAGAGCTTCGGGAAGAAAGAGACGCATATGGAGCGGTCACGGGCGAATGGGTTGTTGTGGGAAGAATATGGGCAAAGCTTGCGCCCGGAGTCGGCAGAGAAAATCTGGTTAACAAACAAGAAAAGGCGATTCAGGAAGCCGTTATCACAATGCGTTTCTATCCGGCGATGAGCGTAAAACACCGAATAAGGTATCAGAAAACTTTATATGAGGTTACCTCAGTCAAGGATATTGTTACAGAGCACCGCTGGACGGAAGTCAAAGTAAAAGAAATATTTGGAGAAAGTTAGGGTCTCCCTAGCTTGCGACCCCTCTAACACGACAAACGGTGAGTGAGGAGTGTTGTTAGGGGGATTTCAAAGAGGGGGACGGCTTTGTAGGTTGCAGAGCGAGCGAACAACCGTTAAGCAAATAAAGTCCCCCTTTTGATACTAAAGGAGATAATCGATGGGATACAGCGCGAAGCAGAGGAAAGTCAAAGTCAGCCTTGAGGGCGGAAAAGAGATTGCGAGGCGTCTTAAGGCGATGGATGAAGCGGCAAGCGCAATCTTGATGAAAGCGGCAAAAGCCGGCGGAGAGGTTGCGCTTGAGGACGCAAAGAAAAACTGCCCCGTCGATACCGGAGCTCTTCGGGACAGCCTGAAAATGAGCGAAAATATTTCAAAGCCAACCAAAGCTGATGTCAAAATTGATTATGATAAAGCCCTGAAATACGGTACTTTTGTGGAACTCGGAGCAAAGGGAAGAACGGCAAATCCCTTTATGAGGGAAGCTGTAGACGATAATCAAGATAAGATAAACAATGCGATAGCGGAAACGCTGGCGGATGCCGTCGGGAGGAAAATGTGAAAGATTTTTATGAGTGCTTGGTGCAATACTTGCTACAAAACAGCGCCTTGAAAACAGCGGTGGGAGACAGAATCTATCCGCATATCCTTCCGCAAAACCCTGTCTTGCCGGCAATAGTGTATACGCCGGTATCAACATCTTACGGCAAAGGGTTGCAACGCCAAACGGGCTTTGTTCGGCAGATTGTTCAGTTCTCGGTACACAACACAACCTTCGGGAAAGCAAGGCAAGTCGGGCGAATTTTGAAAGGAGTGTTGCAAGACTTCAAGGGAGAAATGTGCGGAATAAACATTCAAGCAACGCATATTTTGACCGATCTTTCTACAGACGGCGACACGATGACGAACTTCAACATAGAGGATTATATCAATATCCTCGAATTTCAATTTGAATATATGGAGGAATAAATATGGCAATAGCAGGAAAGAGCGGCAAATTGTCTATCGGGACAGAAACCCCGGCAACCGTTGTCGGCATCAAAAACTGGTCGATAGATTTGTCTTTGGATACGCTGGAAACAACGGCGCTCGGCGAGGACTGGAAAAGTTACATCGCAGGGCTAAAGGAATGGACGGCATCGGCTGACGGAGATTTCAATATTCATACCGATACCGCAGGACAAGCGGCGCTGCAAACAGCGTTTCTTAATGGAACGGCAGTTGATACACAGTTTTATGTGGATAGTACGCACTATTACGGCGGCAAAGCGATAATCAATTCGCTTTCAATAGAAGACCCCGTCGACGATGTGGTAAGTATCAGCATAGAGTTTACCGGTAACGGAACAATTTCATTTACTTAATGGGAGGCACATATGGCAAAGAAAACAGTAACAATAGAACTTGATAAGGCTAGAAATCTTCGATACGGAATGAACGCGCTTGTCAAGGTTGAGGAATTAACGGGTAAATCTATCACAAAGCTTGACCTTGAAAATCTTTCGATGAAAGATCTCAGGACAATTTTGTTCGCAGGCTTATATCATGAGGATAAGAACTTAACCCCTGAGAAGGTCGGCGAGCTGATAGACGAATATTCCGATATCGGAACAATAGCAACCAAATTGGCGGAAGCATTCACCATAGCTTTCGGCGGTGGCGAAAAAAACGGATTGAATCCTCAGCCGAGCGAAAAGACTGGGGAATAAGCGAATACTACGAGTTTGCGGTAAAAAACTTAGGACTTGACCCTATAGGCGCTTGGGAATATACCCCTTACGAAATCAGCTTGATTGCAGAAAGCTGCGCTTTCAAAGCAAAGGAAGAACTCAAGAGGAATATAACCCAAGCGTACTATACGGAGTATTTTGCACGGCATAAGAAGCTGCCTAAGCTAAGTAAAGTATTGAAAGACATCGAAAAAACGCAGAAACAGGCGTTGAGTAAGGGAGATATGATATTAAAAGCTATGGCTAATGAAAAAGGTGTTAGGGTATAATCGAGCAAGAAAACAAGTAAGATAACGAGTAAGATGTTGACAAATGGCAATAATTAATCTATAATAAACCGAGAGGTAAAATTTATGAATAATTATATACCGCCATATAATACAACAGAAGAAATGCTGTCGTTGGTTTCTGAGATAATGGAATCCTTAGGACAGCTTTCCTCTGTAAACGATTTAGCAAAGCTTCCTAAACTCCGCCGTGCAAACCGTATTAAATCAATACATTCGTCCCTTGCGATAGAGCATAATTCTTTATCATTAGAACAAGTATCCGATATAATAAACGGAAAAAGAGTATTGGGTGCACCTGATGAGATTCAAGAGGTTAAGAATGCTATTGATGCTTATAAGCTTTTAGAAAACCTTGATCCCTATAATATTGAAGATTTATTAAAAGCCCATAAGGCAATGACATATGGACTTATTGAAGAAGCGGGCAAGTTTAGAGTAGGCGAAGAAGGTGTTTTTGCAGGGGAAAGATGCATTCATGTTGCGCCCCCGGCTAAAAATGTTCCAAGCTTAATGCAAGATTTATTCGTTTGGTTAAAGAATACAAAGGCACATCCTTTAATTAAGTCAAGTATATTTCATTATGAATTTGAATTTATCCATCCGTTTCGTGACGGTAACGGCAGAATGGGAAGGTTTTGGCAAACGGCGATATTATCAAAATGGAAACCGATATTCGCATGGATACCGGTTGAAAGTATGATAATAAACAAACAAGAAGAATATTATGAGGCAATAGCTAAATCAACAGCCGTAGGGAACTCAAATCCTTTCATAATATTTATGTTGGAAGCTTTTTTACAAGCAATAAAGGGTTTGGTGCATGAGTCTAACGATCATATGAATCATATAAATGCCAGAGTAAGACAGTTGATGGAAGTGATAAAAGACTATCCGATGACGGCGAATGAACTAATGAAACTTCTTGGATTAAAATCCAAAGAAACATTTAGACAAAACTATTTATTGCCGGCGCTTGAAGCAGGGATAATATGTATGACAATACCCGAGAAACCGACCAGCCGCAATCAAATGTATTATAAAAAATAAGAAACAGGTAAGAAAACGAGTAAGATAACGAGCAAGTTCAAATGGACTTGCTTTTTTTATGCCCAAAAAACGGTAAGGAGGTGAGGCTGTGGCAGTAATAAGAAATCTTGTAGTCAAGATCGGCGCGGATATTTCCAGCCTAAGCAAAGGATTAAAGACTGCGCAATCAAAGCTTATGAAGCTATCCGGCAGCCTTACTTCTATTGGTACATCTCTTACAATGAAGGTAACAATGCCGCTGGTACTGTTTGCTAAGCAAGCATTGCAGACAAGCGCACAGTTTGAGCAGTCAATGGCAAATGCCGCTTCTGTTTCGGGAGCAACCGGCGAAGAGCTGGAAGAGATGACGGCGATTGCCAGAAAGATGGGCAAGGATACTGTGTTTTCCGCAAGTGAAGCTGCGGATGCGATGTATTATATGGCATCCGCCGGCTACAAGGTAGAAGAAATGGGTAACGCGATTGAACCTATCTTGAACCTTGCTTCGGCAACCCAAAGCGACCTTGCATTCACGACGGATACGGTTGTTGCTACTCTAAACCAGTTTCAACTGGATTCAAGCGAGGCGGGAAGGGTTTCAAATGTGTTTGCGAGCTCGATAGGATATTCTCAAGCGACACTAGAAAAGCTCGGTTATTCTATGAACTATGTCGGACCTGTAGCAAACAGCTTAGGCTGGAGTCTTGAGGAGACAACCGGCGCGTTGTCTGTCTTATATAATGCCGGCTATGACGGTAGTATGGCGGGAACTTCACTTAGACAGTCTCTTGTAGCATTGATGAACCCGACAGCTAGTGCCAAAAGAATCTTTGAAGAGTTAGGCATAGAACTAAGCAAACTTGACCCGACAACAAACAAGTTTTCAGACATAGTTGACATCTTAAAAGAGTCAGGACTCTCTACCGCTCAGGCAATGGAAGTATTCGGCGCGCGTGCTGGTCCGGGAATGATGGCTTTACTCGCCCAGGGCGGAGACGCGATTGCCGAAATGACGGAGAGTATAACAGGCACAAATTCGGCAGCAGAAATGGCGGCAAAACAAGTCGATACAATGCAAGGTTCCGCCAAACTGATGGAATCAATGATAGAGGAAATAGCAATTTCCATAGGAGATGTGCTGATACCGATTCTTCGGAAGTTGATGGAACAATACCTGATGCCGCTGATGGAGCGGTTTCAAGGCTTGTCGTCAGTGTCAAAGGAAACGGTAGTAAAAATAGCGATGATAGCGGCGGCGGTAGGGCCGCTTTTTCTTGTCCTCGGTAAGGTAGTAAGCGTTGCAAGCAAGGTAATGAAAATAGCAAGTATGCTTAGCGGCCCCGTCGGATTGATTATCATTTCAGTAGTTGCGCTTATTGCGGTGCTGGTGTATCTTTTCAAAACAAATGAGGATTTCCGAAACAAAGTACTAAAACTTTGGGATAAAATCAAAATCGGCATAGTGAAAGCATTAGAGCAGATGCGGCAATGGTGGAATAAAAACGGAGACAGAATTCTACAATCCGTCAAGATTGCTTTTGAAACTGTCGCCGCCGTTGTTATGTTTTGCATAGGAATTGTTGTTGCCATCATCAAAAAGATGGTATCAAGTATCGTATATTTATGGGAGAATAACAAGACTTTCCGCGACGCTATTATTCAAATATGGTCGGGAATAAGACAGGCTATCACCTCGGCAATTTCGTTTATCGTGGCTTGGTGGGAGCAAAACGGCGCAAGGCTTTTTGAAAGCGTAAAGACAATATTCAATACGATATGGGATGTCATTGTCTTGGTGTTGGATGAAATAATAAAATCGGCAACTGTCTTTTTAGGATACCTAAATCCTATTTGGGAGCAACTGAAAGGCTTATTTTTGTCACTATGGGAAGTAATCAAAGAATTGTGGGTATTGCTTGAACCGGTGCTGATCGTGATAGGCGGAGCGCTTGCCGTTTTGCTCGCGGCGGCTGTGGGAGTGATAAACGGAATCATTCAAGCGTTAGGACCGTTCATACAGGCAATGCTGGACGCGTTGCAAGTATTTATTGATATTGTCGGCGCGATTGTATGTTTATTAACGGGTGACCTTGACGGCGCTTGGGAGCATATGAAGAGCGCCGGCGAAAGCATAAAAGCGTACTATAGCCATTTATGGGAAGCATTATTAAACTTTGTCAAAGGCTTTGCAGATGGTTTCTTAGGTTTATTCTCCAGCTTTGGCATTGACTTGGAAACTAAAGCAAAAGACATTTGCGCCAAAGTGGGCGATTGGTTCAAAAACCTATGGACTGGTATAAAAGACGGCGCAGTCAATATTTGGGACGCTGTGACCGGAATATTCGGTAAGATAGACGACTGGTTTAAGGGACTGTTTAAGGATGCCTTTAACTGGGGACAAAACCTGATTCAATGTATCGTGGACGGTATTAATTCCGCCATAGAATGGGTGGGTGATAGCATCAAAAGCGTAGGGCAGAAGATAAAAGACTTTCTTGGCTTTAGTTCTCCCACGAAAAAAGGTCCCGGACATATGGCGGATGAGTGGATGCCGAATATGATGGATATGTTCGCAACGGGCATAAAAACTAATCTACCCGATATCGAATCGGCGGTTGCTCTCACTGCAAATACGCTTGGCGATGTCGGCGATGTAGCTGTGCCCGAGCGAAATGACTCCTCTTTTATCAACAGCATATTGGGAGCTTTCAGTATGATGCAACCCAACCGTAATACAAATGGCGAACCTGTGGAATTATCTATAGACGGGCAGGTATTTGCGAGATTGATTCTTCCTTCGCTGACAAGAGAACTTAGACGAAACGGCATCAAATTGGAGGGCGTATAACATGGTGTTATTCAGGATAAACAGCAAAACTTTAAGCCGCAACCCAACGGATATCAGCCAATCGAAATACAAACTGCAAAAGACGGACAGAACCATAGACGGCACCTTGGTAGCGGATATCATCGCCGTAAAAAACAAGGTGTCATTTACATGGGATTATCTAACCACGGCAGACCTAAAAAAGTTGATTGACGAGGTGAATGCCGATACCTTCCCGACAGTGGAATACACCGACCCTGACAGCGCAACACTGAAACAGATAACAGGACACGCAGATGAAGTAAGCTATATCCCACATTATGACAGCAGAACAGGAACAATTATTTGGAAAGAGGTTATGGTGAGTTTTGAGGAGCGATAATGTATCTCTGTCTGCTAAACATATACGGGTAAAAATAAACAAACCTTGACTTATTTATGAGTTTTTGCTAATATAATCATTATATACAAAACTAAAAAGTGGGGGGATTTACATGGAAATAAAAGATAAAACCATTGCCATGCTAATAGATTCGGATAATGTTTCGAAGGAATATTATGCAATACTCTTAGACGAATTAAGCAAATATGGACGTGTTACATATCGAAGACTTTATGGCGACTTTTCAAAACCGAAATCTAATGGATGGAAAGATGCACTTCTTGAATACTCAATTGAGCAGATCCAGCAAATAGCATATACGAATGGTAAAAATGCAACCGATTTATCAATGGTAATCGATGCAATGGATATCCTTTTTAAAGGCAAGGTTGACTGTTTTTGTCTTGCGACAAGCGACAGCGACTTTACAGGACTTGCAATGAGGTTCAGAAATGACAATATTATCGTCATAGGTGCGGGCGAAGAGAAAACGCCAGATTCTTTTAGAAAGGCTTGCGATAGGTTCATTTCAATAGACGAATTATTAAAAGCAAAAAAGGATACCGAAAAGGTAAATGAAAAAACCAATACAATGGAAAAAGCTGAAACGCTAAAAACGGCGGAAGCAATGGAAACGACCGAATCATTAAAAACGGTGGAAATAACGAATAAGGCAAGCAAGACTATCAAGAAGCCACAAGAAAAATCAAAAATCGAACTATCGAAAGATGAATCAGATAAAGATAAGGTAATAAAACATCAAAAACTTATTGAAATGGCGAAGCAGATCATTTTAGATGAGTCGGAAGCTGATGGATGGATGCACCTTTCGGCGTTTATGAATGAAATATATAGAAAGGAAAATGATTTCAATCCCAAACTTTATGGGCATAGTAATAGCAATGCCGCACCTTTCTTTAAAAGTTTGAAAGATGAAAATAACAATCTTATTTTCACCTTAGAAAAAACAGGTAATATAGATAGGATAAAAATTAATAAATAACATTGAAAATATAAGTTAAGCAAGTTCAAACGGACTTGCTTTTTTTATGCCCTGAGGAGGTGATACGGTGCAGTACAGCGATAACCCGAGAAGAGTTTACGGCAAGGTAACAATTGTTTATTCGGACAGTGATATCAGTATGGACTTGTCGGCAGAGACTTCCGGCAACGGCGAAATATCGTATCCCACGCAGGTGTATGGCGGCTTTACAGAACCGACAATCAAGGCTTGCACTATGGACGGAAACAGTACAATAGGCGGCGGATACCAAATGAATGCTGCAGGACTGATTACCGGATGGTGGAGCAATGTGCATTGCGGAAGCGATTGCGTATTTGAAGCACCGCCCTGGCTGAAGCTAAATTTCCTTGCGCGGCCGCTAATACGGTGGATTATATCGGGAGACAGCAAACTGAATCAGTATCCCGTCGATTTTGATATAAGTCTATACAGGCAGGACACGCTTGTAGATACAAAAACCGTTACCGGCAATTCAAGCGTGACAATCTCAGTTAAGTATGATAATCCCTTTGAAGACATCACATCAATTAAACTGACGATATATAAGTGGAGCACGCGGAACGCAAAAGCAAAGATAATACAATTCTTCGATACCGTGAAAGAGGATTACGAGGGCGCGGATTTGAAGGAATTCGAGATACTTGAGGAGCTTTGCAAGGACGGCGAAGTGGGGTTCGGCATAAACAGCGACACTGCATCGTTCACCATTTACAACAAGAATAGAAAGTTTGACAGAGGATATTTGAAGTCATTAGTTCTGCTTGGCAGAAAGGTTATTACTTATATAGGAATAGACAACGGTAACGGCGGTGTGGATTACACGAAGTTTGGCACTTTTTATTCGGACGATTGGAACGTGCCGCAGGGCGACGTATGGGTAAAGCTGAAATGCGTTGACAGATTATACAATTTGCAGAAGATTACCTATGTCGGCTATCCCTACACGGTAACGGCGAATCTTTACGATATAGCAGAGGACATACTCTTAAAGAGCGGACTTACGGAGGAGCAGTTCAGTATAGACGAAGCCTTACAAAACGATATCGTTTACGGCGGCTTTATGAAAAAGGGCAGCGCGTGGGACTGTCTGCAAGAGGTGTGCTATGCCGGAATGTGTAACGCATTTGTTGCAAGAGACGATATTTTAACTTTACAAAAAGAGGTGATAAACCCCACGGATATGATAGTTGCCGCGGACAGGATAACCGCTTACGAGAAGCATACGAGAAAAACCGACTTCTGTAATTATGTTGAGGTAAACTATACCGAGGCGGAAACCACAACCACGCTGATAACCGCATACGAAGGAATAATAACGCTGACAGCCGGAGAAACAAAGACCTTGACCGTTGACTACGGCGGCTACATTTCTGACGCGGCATTGAGCTTTTTGCCGAGCGTAGGGATTGAAATAATATCCTTTGAAAGCGGAGTGAACGCAGGCAAATTCGTACTCAAAAACAACAATGCGAACGCTGTTACAATAACGGTAACGATTAAGGGATATTCGCTCACTACAGCGACTCAAACGGTGGCGGTAAGCGATGAGGAATCAATCGAGAAGTGGGGCAAACAGGAATATATTTACGCAAGCAGCGACCTTATCCAAAGCTATGAGAGAGCAAAGGAGATAGGCGAGCTTATCTTGTCGCGGCTGACGGCGGTGAACGGCAATCTGAAAATAACCTGGAGAGGAGATCCTGCATTATGTTTGCAGGATTCTTTCGTTATAAAGGACAGATACGGCGACGAAAGTATTTGCCTAAACGAATACAACCGCTTCAAGTTTGACGGCGGCTTATTGCAAGATACAAGAGGGAGGCTAATATGAGATGACTTGAAATATTTTATTAAATAGTATATTATTAAAAAAAGGAAGGGTATTATGTGCTATTTTTTATATGGAACGATTGACGGGGATGTTAACACTAATTTATTTAACAATTTAAATAATAAAAAATATTTTAGATTTAAGCTTGGTACGTATACTGACTTAATAACAAGTATTAAAATGGAAACTGACATATATCGATTAACAACGGGAATGTGTGATTGTGATACTCATATTGGAAGTAATAAAACTTCGAGTAAGGAAATAAATGAATATTCAGAATTTATCCAAAGCTTAAATGAGTTGAAAAACATTAAAAATCTTTATATTTGCAAGAAATGGTATAACGAAGAAATAGAAGAAAATATTGAATTACATATTGATGACATAGAAGATCTTAATGCTTTTTTTGCGAATATGAAGCCCAACATACTATATAAAATCGGGGTATACAAGAAATATTATTAGATAAAGAATTTAAGTAGAAGTGAATTTAAGCAAGTACACATTGATACTTGCTTTTTTTATGCTCATAGGAGGGATTATGGCGACTTGGAATGAGCCGAAAAGCAATTATATAGCAAGCGATGAGGTGAAGCCCTCAATATTTAACGAGCTTGCCGAAAACGAAAAATACCTGAAGGAAACGCAGGATACGAAGATAACCTCGGCGCAAGTTAAGGACGCGGTGATGCCGAACACGCAGGCAAGCTCAAGGGTAAATCTTGCCGCAAGCGAGGTATTAAGCACAAGCTTAGGTAAGGTTAGAAAATGGTTCGCAGATCTCAAAGCGCTTGCTTTTAAGGATGTCATAACGGAGAGCGACATAAGCGGAACAATATCTGCAAGCAAGATAAGCGGAGCAGTAGAGCAGGCAACGCTTGCGGCATTTGCGGCTAAGCTGGCAACCGCAAGAAATATCGGTTTATCGGGAGTTACTGCAACCGCTCAAAGCTTTAACGGTTCGGCGGCAATCACTATTCCGATAACAGCTATACCGGCAAGCTTGTTGACCGGTACTATAGATCTCGATTCAACAGGTAACGCGGCAAGCGCTGATAAGCTGAAAACCGCAAGGAATATCGGACTTTCGGGAGTGACAGCAACAGCAGTAGCCTTTGACGGGAGCGGAGATATTGCCATTGTAATAACGGGAATACCGGCAACTCTTCTGACAGGCACGGCAAGCATACCGACAACCGGGAATGCCGGCAGCGCGACAAAACTTCAAACTGCTAGAACAATCGGCGTTTCTGGAATAACCGGTACGGCACAGTCCTTTAACGGCACAGCGAATATCGTCATTCCAATTACAGAAGTTCCCGCAAGCCTTTTGACGGGCACAATCGCAGTCGCAAGACTTCCCATTGCAACGGCAAGCGCAATCGGAGCAGTAAAGGGCGGCGGAAATGTATCGGTAGCGGCTGACGGCACGATGAGCGCGAGTCTTAGCGGCAGCGGAATCACTGTAACGGCAAGGTCGGGACTTGGGAATAATACCAATCTTGACAGCGTGTTAAACTACATATCCAATGTATTCCTCGGCACGCAGACGGTAACGAAGATTAAAGCCGGAACCTTCGATACGACAGCATAAGGAGAAAAAGCTATGGGATACTCAAAAAACGGTACAGATTTGACAACCCTTTGTGAGGTAGCCTACGGAAGCGGTGATACTAGGAACAAAGCACCGATAAATACGGCAAGCTATTGGTTTAACGGCGGCACCAGAGCAACAAACTCCCCAAATGCCCAATTCATAAGCTATGTGAGCGGCTATTTATATAGTACCGAAGCGCTGGGTGGGGTATATAAAAAGGCGGGCGGAAATCTCCAGCTTTCTGCAAAAGGGTATAGACCGGGGTATACGTTCAGATATTCAGCAGGCGGTTACTCATCAGGGCTAATAAAGAAGTTTGCTGAGGGCGATATATGGCTTGGCGGCACCGAAGGCGCGAGGGACGGAACCAGGCTTTGCACGCAAGCGGAAAATTGGAACTGGCTGTTTACCTGTTACGCCGGCGGAGGCGGCGGCGGAGGCGGGGGTTCTTCCACTGCTTCAGCCGGAGGCGGTGGCGGAGGGGGATATATCTTTGCAGTATTCCGTTTGTTCGCCGGAAGAAAAATGACCTTCACCGCCGGTTGGGGAGGAAGCGCGGGCGGCGGTAACAGCGCAGGCGGAAACGGTTTACAATCGGATGTGATGTTGTATTCCAATTCCTCTATCCCCGGCGCAAATCAAAATTCCTTTGCCGATGCCGAAGCGGGAAACGGCGGGCAAAAGGGCGGAGACGGCGGAGGCGGTAACGGTGGAACTACCTATGTTATTAGCCCGCAAAGAAGTGATTTCTATGTCATACAGGCAAAAAGCGGAGGTAACGGCGCATCAAGAAACAATGCCGGTTCTACCAGCGCAGTGAATTTCTACAACTATTCGCCCGAAGCGCAACAAATTACATACTTTACCGGCAGTGGCGGTTCATCCGGAGGAAGCTCGGGCGGCGGTGGCGGAGGCGGTTCTCCTATGGGTAACGGCGGTTCGGGCGGAAGCAGTGCAGGAGCTAACGGTGGTTCGGCCTCAGGCTGGGGAGCAGGGGGCGGAGGCGGAGCATACAAGCTTTTTGGTTCAACAAGCGGCGGAAACGGAGCGGCAGGTTATGTCGCTTTTTATTATTAAAGGAGTAGCTATGGCGATATTAGAAAAAAGCACAAACAATTATTACAAGATAGATTTTGACGAATGTATGATAAAAGGCACTGCCATTATCGTGGCGTTTTCAACATATCAAACAACAGAGGACAGAGAAAAGGAAAAAGCCAGAAGACCGCTATTGACTGAGTTTCTCAATAATATTCAGCAAAGATTGACAACCTTATACAACGAACTGATATCAGGGTGCGAAGCTCTCGGTAAAAGCGCGGAAGAGATTGTTGATTCTGAAGGCGTTATTCTCGATATCTATTCTGAACTGAAAACCAAGCAAGCCGAGATGAACGCGCTTGAATCTATGCCTCAGGCCGTATTCGAGAGGTTCTTCCAATATGGGGATAACCTATTGCCGAAAATTGAATATACGGTATCCAAAGAGTTGTTGGAGGGATACGGATTTAACGAAAGCTGGATAACAGACCCGATACGGCTTACCACAAAAGCGAAGATTTATTGTGGCGAATATAACGGCGAAGGTATCGGCTACGAATTCTATTACAACAGGCTGAAAGAGCGCATGAACGACAGCATAGAGGATTGCTGAGGGGAGGATAAATGCAAGTATTAACAATTATATTAAGCGTAGGAGCGAGCGTCATCAGCGGGATGGCGCTCTTCTTTTTACAGAGGTATTTCAAGAGGAAGGACAAAAAGGATGAATGTAGGGATGCCCTTAAGGCAGAAGAAAACATTCTTATTCTTAAGAGCATAAACGCTGTCGGCAAGCTTACGGTAGCCAACAGTATCGCTCTTCGCGACGGCAAAACCAACGGCGAAATGCATACAGCTCTTGAGGAGTACGGCGAGGTCGACAAAGAATTATACGAATATTTACTTGAGCGCAACGCTCATAAATAAGGAGGAACAATTATGGATTATTTACAGATTATCAGCGTACCGGCGATAGCAACGGCAGTTTACTGGGCAGTAAACCTTATTAAATACACAGTGAATAACAACGAAAAGTTCAAGAGGTTCATACCTTTACTTTCGGCGGGATTGGGAGCGGCTTTAGGGGTTATTTGCTTTTATGCAGTGCCAAGCATTATTGCGGCGCCCAATGTTTTAATAGCAATCATATCGGGCGGCGCGAGCGGATTATCGGCTACCGGTTGCAATCAAATTATCAAGCAATTAGGCAAGGAGAAAGAAGAAAATGGAGATTAATTCTTTAGAGTACCAGCTGGCGGTTGCGTTACTTAGGAGCTTCCAAAAGGATAATCTCCTAACCTCAGAAGAGGTTCGGCTGATTATGCAAAAGCTATAAACATTCTTTGTTATTCAAGGGATTTCCGCTAGACTTATGAAAACATTGTCGGTATAATTCCCGTTACCATAGAGAAGATATGAAAATCGGAGGGACAAGTGAGAGTTGTAAAAATAAAAGGAGCCGAAAAGGGCAAGGAGAGAGTGTGCGCCTACGTCCGTGTCAGTACGGATAAGGAAGACCAGCTTCACAGCTTCTTTGCCCAGTCGGAATACTGGAAACGAAAGCTTTCCGAAAACAAATCTTATCAATATATAGGAATATTTGCCGATGAGGGTTTGAGCGGAAAGAGTATGAAAAACCGTGCCGAGCTGAACGAAATGCTGGATCTAGCCAGGCGCGGTCAAATTGACAGAATCTTCGTAAAGTCCATAGCGAGGTTTGCGCGAAATTACGTAGAAACGATAGAAACCATAAGAGAGTTACGGCAGCTGAATATCCCCGTACAGTTTGACGAGGAAGGCATTGACACCAATGACCCGAAATGCAATCTTCTGCTGAATGTATATGCCAGCCTAGCTGAGGAAGAGCTGAAATCCATGAGCGCAAACCAAAAATGGTCGGTAAGAAAGCGCTTTGAAAACGGCAGCGTGGAGATCGGCAGAATGTACGGCTACGATTATGTTGACGGCAAATTAAGTATCAATAAGAAAGAAGCCGAAGCGGTAAAGTATGTCTTCAAGCTGTACATGGAAGGCTACGGCTACGGGAAAATAGCGCAAATGTTAGAGGACAGAGGGTACAAGACAAAATACGGGAAAGTCATGTGGGCGTCAGCGGCGATACCGCGCATGCTGAAAAACGAAAAGTACACCGGCAATGCTCTAATGCAAAAATACTATAACGTAAATATGAAGCAACAGAAAAACACCGGAGAATTACCCCAATTCTACATAGAGAACTCGCACGAAGCGATTATCTCAATTGAGGATTTCGAAAAGGTGCAGAAAATCATGGCGGAACGCGGGAAAAATCATAAAAAGCTTCAAGCAAAAAGGAATATCTATCTCTTAAGCGGCAAAATCGTATGCGGGAAATGCGGCATGCACTACAGCAGAAAAATAGCCGCGAAAGGGAAACATTACGAGTGCGTAAAATGGATGTGCCGTATGAAAAATGAAAAAACCGTGCTTGCCTGCCGCAATTCCGAAATAAAAGACAGCGTGGTGACCGCACTGCTGATAATCGCGTATAACGAATTTATTGACAACAGAAAGGAAAATGACGAAGTTGCCATAGAAACCGACAAGCTAAAAAAGCTTCTCGATGACGAAAAGGAGCTGAAAAGCCTGTACGCAAGAGGCTATATTATAAAGGAGCAGTATACCGCATCGCAATCGGAGCTGATGGAAAAAATTAAGAAGCAAGAAAAATGTATAGAAAAGCTCAATAAAAGCGCTGTGAACTTCGGCAAGCTGTCCAAAGCTGATACGCTGACGGCAGATGTGGCGACCGCAGTTGAAAGCATCGAGATAAATAACTATCAAGTTACCTTCAAATTCATAAACGGATACACGGTAACAAGCAAATATGACAACGGGAGGGCTGGCAATGTCAACGGAAAACTCAAAATCAAAACCTAATATACGGGTGATACCGGCAAAGCCGAGGCAGACAGTAAATGATGACCGTCCGGCGGGCATTATATATAAGGAAAGGGTGTGCGCGTACGCGAGGGTATCTACCGACAGCGAGGAGCAGGAGAGCAGTTACGAAAATCAGGTCAGGCACTTCACAGACTACATAAACCGAAGAGAGGACTGGGAATACGCAGGCATCTACGCTGATGAAGGTCTAAGCGGCAAGAACCTGAAAAGACCGCAGTTTGTCAAGATGATCAAGGATTGCGAAAACGGCAAGGTGGACAGAATTATTACAAAGTCGGTCAGCCGCTTCGCAAGAAACACCTTGGACTGTATACAAACCGTAAGAAAACTCAAGGAAAAAGGAATCGGCGTCTACTTCGAGAAAGAGAACCTCGACACGATGAAGGAAACCAGCGAGTTTGTACTCACCCTAATGGCAAGCCTGGCGGAGGAAGAAAGCCGGAGCATATCCAATAATATACGCTGGAGCGTAAAAAAGAGGTTCGAGCAAGGCAAGGTGATTATGAGTACGACGAGGTTCTTAGGCTACACCAAAAGCGAGGACGGCGGTCTCAGAATCGTGCCCGAAGAAGCGATAATCATAAAGAAGATATACCAGGAGTTCCTGGACGGCTACAGCCTGAATAATATAAAAATCAGCTTGGAAGAAGAAAAAATCAAGACCCCAAGCGGCGGCGAGGTGTGGCATGTCAGCACAATAAAATCGATCCTGCAAAACGAAAAATACAAGGGCGACAGCCTGCTGCAAAAAACTTACCTTGCCGACTTCCTATCCCCGCGCAGAGTAAAAAATGAGGGGCAAGCCCAGATGTACTATGTCGAGGACAGCCACCCGGCGATTATACCCAAAGACATCTTCGATTGCGTCCAAAGAGAGTTCGAAAGGCGCAACGAAATGCGGAGCTCCAGCGATACCGGCAAGGGAAAATACTCGGGAAAGTATGTGTTCAGCGGCATGATTATCTGCGGCTGTTGCGGTGAATCTTACAGAAGGCATCAGCAGTATAACAAATACAAAAAATACTACACCTGGGTATGCAAACAGCACGAAAACGAGGGCAAAAACAAATGTAAAGCCAAGCCCATACAAGAGGAAGCCCTGAAAAAAGCCTTCGTCACCTCGCTCAACAACCTTATCGGCAACAAGGAAGCGCTCTTAGAAAAGCTGAAAACCGCAATCGGCGATACGCTGAAGGAAAGCATAGACGGCAGACTCGCCGAGATAGACCGCAAAATCCAAGCGGAACAGACATCCATCGTAGACAGCCTACGCGACAGGCAGAGCGGAAAAATCACCGAAGAAGAGTACATAAAAATATCCCGTCAAGCGATGTACAATGTAGATAACCTTAACATGGAGCGCCTAACCGTAACGGCGGAGCTAGGCAAAATGCAGCTCGCCGATTACCGCAAAGAAGAAATCATCAAAATGCTGAATACCGGCGAAAAGCTAGCCGCCTTCGATGAAACGGTGTTCAAAAGCCTGGTGCATGAAATCAAGGTCACCGCACCCAAAGAGATAGAAATATGCTATAACTGCGGAATAGCCATAAAAGAACAGATCAAGTAAGATGTCCCCGTATGCGCATAACAGCGTGTACGGGGATTTTTTTGTTTTAGACAAATAATTAGTGTGCAACAGAATTTTAATGTTATAATTCTATTATTGCTAAGACAATTATAATTTATTATTTGAGGGGATGAATGATTCAACTATCAACAATTCAAAGATGTGCCAAAATTCTTATAGAAAAAGATGCTTTATACATAAAAAATTTTGCGAATAAAGATAATGCTGCTTTGCTGCCAATATTTATACCATATTTAGCTTTGTTTTCGTGTGGTGCAGAAAAATGGTATAAAAACATTAACAAACAAAGTGTATTTAGTGACGACATAAGAATTAAAAAACTGTATGATGAGATTCGTCAAAGTATTAAATATTTTGATGATTCATTGGATAATTTATCAAATAGATTGTGGATAGAATATAAAAAATCTGATAGTTACTTTGCGTCACAGTTGAATGATTTAGCACATTTACTAAATGTAAAACATTACAATATAGGAATGATTCGTGTCGGAGAAACTTTTTGTAGCAATACTATATTATGTGCGAGCTATCTACCCCAATATAATTTTATTAAAGAGTATTCACAGATTGTTTATGAAATTTCGGTTATAGCTGGACATATTACTGCTATTTTTACTAGAGATCAAAAAAAATACATAAAAAGCAAAATAGATTTTTTTCAAGAAGATTTTAATCTGGATTACAAATCGCCATTCACTTTTAATAAAAATAATCTTTCAATCTTTTGTATGAAAAATAGAATAGATTATGTAACAGAAATTCTTGATAAATATTTTGTTGAAGAAACCATTTTTCCTTTTAGAATTGCGTATTTAGAGTATTATTATTTATCCAACATGATAGATAGTATTAATACTTGCACCAATTGTCAATTTAGTATCAATTCAAGCTATTCTAATAAATCATTCAGGAATATGATGGCACATTATGGAATTGGACAAGGAATGGAAGAAATAGATTTAATTGATAACGATCCACTATTTGGAATGACACAAAAGTATTTTTCTATCTCATTTTTCGAATTTAAGAAAATAATCATGCAAGAATTAAGACAGTTAGGAGAGCAGTTTACAAAATATATATCATTAGATATGACTTGCCTTGGTAATGGAATTATTATTGGATAGATGAAAAAATGCGGTGGAGGTTTAAACAGCCTTATCGTTCATTACAGATTTTGAAAAAAGCGACGAAAGAAAAAAACAGCCTTATCGTTCGTTAGCGGTATTAAAAAAGCGATATTGTTCGTTAGCTTGGCAGGGGGAACAAGTCCCTAACTGATGGCAGGGATAACGAACGATAAGTAATATTTCCCGAAAGGTTTTGAGAGGGTAGCTGAAAACAGGCGAAAACGAGAGAAAAACAACAAAAAAGACACACGATGGGAGCAAGTTTATACGCTCCTTTTTCGTGTGTCTTGGTGGTGGGCAATAAGGGACTCGAACCCCTGACTTCCTCCATGTGACGGAGGCACTCTACCAGCTGAGTCAATTGCCCGTAAGATATGCATAATTATAATATATCGTTTGGTAAAAGTAAAGTGTATAAATAAAAAAATGGCGGTTTTGTTTTACTTTTGGATATAATTTTGGTAGAATATATGTTGCGTGTAAGAAACGTTTTCTTTGGAGGATAAATCATGTATGACGTATTGATTATCGGAGCGGGACCTGCGGGTATTTTTACGGCGTTGGAGCTGCTTCGCAATAATAAGACGAAAAGTATTGTAATTGCCGAACAGGGTCACCTAATTAATAAAAGAAGTTGCCCAAAGGCTAAGACTGGGAAATGCGTGCATTGTAAACCTACTTGCAATATTACCTCGGGTTTTGCGGGAGCCGGAGCATTCAGCGATGGGAAATTATCGTTAAGCTATGAGGTAGGCGGAGACTTGCCGGAGCTTGTCGGAGCCGATTACGCTCAAGAAATGATTAATTACACCGACAAAATTTATTTGGAATTCGGCGCGGATACCCACGTTGAGGGGATTAACTGCGGAGATAAAGTTAAGGATATAAGAAGAAAGGCAATCAATGCCGACCTAAAGTTGGTTGACTGTCCGATAAGACACTTGGGAACAGAAAAAGCCCATGACCTTTATATGCGCATACAGGACTTCTTGATGGAAAAGGGAGTAGAAATTCTGCCCCTTCACGACGCAAGCAATTTGCTTATCGAAAACGGAGAATGCAAAGGCGCGGTTATTAACGGAAAAGAATTCTTGGCTAAGAAGACCATTGTCGCGACAGGGCGCAAGGGAGCGGACTGGCTGGAGAGCATGTGCCGCATTCATAATATTCAGAACGAAGCGGGCACAGTTGATATCGGCGTAAGAGTAGAGCTAAGAAACGAAGTTATGGAATCGGTAAACGAAACCTTATATGAATCGAAGTTGATAGGTTATCCCATGCCCTTCCAAAACAAAGTACGTACTTTCTGTCAGAACCCCGGCGGCTTTGTGTCTCAGGAAAACTACGAAAACAATCTAGCGGTAGTTAACGGCCATTCTTATAAGAATAAGAAGTCGGAAAACACCAACCTTGCCATACTTTGTTCTCACCACTTCAGCGTTCCGTTCAATCAGCCCATACTTTACGCTCAAAAAGTAGGACAATTAATGAATATGCTAGGCGACGGCAATATCTTAGTTCAAAGACTTGGGGATATCCGTAACGGCAAAAGAACCTGGCAAAAGGAATTATCGCAAGGTAACGTCCGTCCCACGCTTACCGACGCTGTGGCAGGGGATATCACAAGCGCGCTACCTTATAGGACAATGTTAAGCATTTTGAGTTTTATCGACCAGGTTGATAAAGTTCTGCCCGGTTTTGCCAGCAGCGAAACTTTGTTGTACGGTCCGGAAATAAAATTCTATAGTAACAGAATAAAGATGGACGAACGTTTCAATACGTCTATTAAAAACCTGCATTGTTTAGGGGATAGCAGCGGTTGGACAAGAGGGCTTATGATGGCTTCGGTAATGGGCGTTATTATGGGCAAAAATATAGAAATATAAGTTCAGTAGAAAAATAATTATATAATAAAAAAAGCGGCTAAGACATTTTTAGCCGCTTTTTGCGGTATTTTTTATGTGGTGTCGGCACTATTTTAAGAAATAATTAAAGAAATTTCAAAAAAGGTATTTACAAAGCATATGGGAATGTGTTTATAATAAGGTATAGCTATATATTAGCAAAATCAAGGAGGATAAATGAAATGGATGCTATTGTTATAACACGTCAAGTAAGCTATAAGGCAAAAATGTCTATGGCGGCCGATGCTACTAAGAAGTACTACAGTGAGATTAAGAACGCTTTTCTTGCTTACAAGAAAGTAAAATCCACTATCAGCTGGGGCGGAGAGCGCTTTAACTTTGGAAGAGCTAATCTAGCCAAAATAGTAATCAGAGGCAAAACTTTGACAATGTATCTAAATCTTGACCCTAGCAAATACCCCGTAACTAAGTTCCACCAAGAGGACGTGTCGGCAAAGAAGGCTTACGCCCAACTCGGTATGAAAATCAAGGTTAAGAGCGATCTTGGCTTGAAGAGAGCTTTGGAACTCGTTAAGGAAATTGCTGCAGCTAACGAACTTAAAGAAAACAAGAAATACGCTTGTGTTGACTTCGCAGCCGAATTCCCCGCACAGACAGACGCGCAATTGATTGCAGCCGGTCTTATTAAGAAGCTTTAATACCAATTTTTATAAAAAACCCCACGCTTAAAGGCGTGGGGTTTTTTTATGTGGTATGTGCTATGCAAAAAATAAATTCATTGACTATATAGCGGATTTTTGGTAGTATATAGCTATGGAAAAGAGCAAAACAAAAACCGTTTTGATTATTACCGCCATAGTTTTATTAGTGGCAATACTTACGGGAATAATAATATATACCGCCATTCAATCGTCGCCGAAAAAAGAGGAATGGGAGCTTTTTATCGACATAGCGCCCGTCGACTATTCCGCAGAGGACAATTATTTTTACGTTATGCGCTTTAAGGACAATTCAAAAAAGTTTATCAGCACCGTTTTTAACGGCGCCGACGGTACGGCTTTGACCGACAGAATAATAAGCGCAATGAGTAAAGCCCGTATCCCTGCCGAAAAGCTAGGCACTATGGCTACGGCTATTTCGGAAATTAATCTTAACGAACTAAGTAATAATCTTGCTGACCTTGACATCACCGAAGATGATATTTTGGATTTTATGCAGACAACGACTATGGAGTATATAGCAACGTCACTACATAAATTCTTTACCAAAAGCGGACTTACGGAAGAAGAATTCAGTCGCTTTTTATATGCTTATCTAAGAGATTACGCCCCTAAAGACTATCTTGTTTATCTTGATATATTCGGCAAGGATAATTTTATCGCTTTTTTCAGCAACAGTATTTACCTTATTAACACCCTTGGCGACATAAAAGAGACAGGCGGAGAGAACGTTTCCGATTATGCCTTGCAGGCTGTGTTTTATCAGCTGGGAAGCGTATATCTTAGTATTATTAATGACGTGGGCGTGGACGTTGTGGAAAAAGTATTACTATTCGATTTTGATTTTATAGACCAGAACGGTAATCTCGAAACCGAAAAAAAAGAACTGTTTATTCCGGTAAAAGGTAGAATAGGTTTAATTGCGGGCATTCTTGGCAGCATTATGAAAGAAATCGACGTTAATACCATAAACGTAATGAGAGATTATATAGCCGAAGAAGGAGAAGGAAGAATTAAGACCGATAAGCAGATATATTCCCAAATCCTTATGGCAAAAATCATAAAAATCAGTCTTAACAGAATGTATTCGGCTAAGACCGGAATAGCCAATTTTAACGATATGGCAAGCGTTTATCTAACCGCCATAAAAAACACCGTCAAATTGAATTATTTAATTAGTGGCGGAAGTCTGGAAGATCAATTAATAATTGACGCCTGCGAACAAATAGACGGCAATATGTCACGATATATCGGGGCTATTAATTATTTAAGCGAATTGAACTACACTTACGAAGAAATAACCGCAATAGAAGCGGGGGAATTTTATGAGGCTTTGCATATAAAAGCGCGGGAAATGAATTCTATGAAATACAGTCTGGACAATTTTATCGCATCGCTTATTAATATTTGGATAAACGAAGCGGCAAAAAGTCTGGAACTTAATCAATAAGGAGTTATGATGGTTATTTTAACGGCGAAAGGGATATTTAAGAGCTTTTCCAAAGAAATCAAGGTTCTCAACGGAGTTGACCTTGAAGTTAATAAAGGGGACTTTTTGTCCATTTTGGGGGCGTCAGGCAGCGGAAAAAGTACATTGCTTACTATCCTAGGCGGAATGGACAGAGCCGACGAAGGAGAAATAATTTTTGACCGTATTAATCTTAATACCCTAAAAGACAATAAATTAGCAAAACTTAGAAGAACAAAACTAGGTTTTGTCTTCCAGTTTTTTAATTTGGCTCCCTATTTAACCGCCGAAGAAAACATACTTTTGCCCATTATTATGGACGGTAAAAGTATAAAAGAATATAAACAGAAACTAACGGAATTGAGCGAATATCTAAAGATTAGCCATTTGCTAAACAAAATGCCTTCCAAATTATCAGGAGGAGAGCAGCAGAGAGTTGCTATAGCAAGAGGACTTATTTATGAGCCGGATATTATTTTCCTTGATGAACCTACCGGTAATCTTGACAGCAAGTCCGCTGAGGAAATAATGGAGCTGCTTACTCAGATTAACAAAGAAAGAAACACCACGATTATTCAGGTTACTCACAGCAGGCATAACGCCGCCTACGGCAACAGAATAGTTATTATGAAAGACGGAGCTATTATCGAAGAAGAAATCTCCTCTGAAAGTGAAGAAATAGAGCAATGAGGATATTATTTAATCATACCCTAAGGAGCATAAAAAGTAATCCCGGTCAGTTTTTTGTTATAACGCTGACTATTATTGTTATTACCTGCATGCTTTTTGTGTCCCTTACCGTTGGCGATTTGTTTTATAACTTGCAACTTTCCTTAAATTCCCGAATAGGCAAGGAAGCCGACGTCAGAATGGAAGGCATTTTTTCGGAAGCCCGCCTCAGAGAATTTTATGAGGAAAATGTATCTTCTGTTGAATATATCGATACCTATATGCAATACGGAGGCTTGTTCAGGAATTTTTATAGCGAAGATTCGGTAAGTAAGGTTATTTTGATTGAGGCTACCAACCTTAGGGAATTTTACGAAAGGCATAAGGATACATTAACTTTATATCAATATTATGAATTCAGCTATCATTATCCCGAAGTGTGGTTAGGTAAGTCCTTTGCCGAAGAAAACAACCTTAAAGCCGGCGATACCGTGGAAATTTATCTGGAATATACCAAGAGTTATCAAAAAATGACAGTTTCTTATATTTTTGAAAACTACGGTATGTTTGCCAACAGCGTTATTAATAACGTAATGGTAGATTTTTCCACAGTCAGTAGCAGAGGTATTCTTACAACGGCATATTTTAACTTAAAAGACGGAGTAGACCGAACAAAGTTTATGTCCGACCTTAATAACTTTATGAACAATACCGAACTAAAAATAGCGCCCGCGGTAGATTATGCGGATATCAACCGCGTTGTTTCCAACAACCAACAGCTGCTTAACGTTGCCTTAGTCTTCATAATCGCCCTTATTTTGTTTATTTTGTTTACTTCCTATCTTGTAATGGCAAAAAACAGATTAAATGAACTTGTCACCTTCAAAACTGCGGGGGCAACCAATGCTCAACTTGTTTTAATAATGGTATTTGAAGGGATATTTTACGGAGCAATAGGGGCAGTAATCGGGCTTATTCTTGGTAGAGCGGGCATGGCTTTTGCGGCTAGCAAGGTTATTCCCAACTTCCCCGATGCCGTGCAATATAAAGTAACCGACTATATTATATCTTTTATCTTAGGTATTATTATATCGGCTGCCGCCGCCGTTATTCCTTCAATTAAGGCAAGTAAAGACAGCGTTAGGAGTCTGATTTCGGGCAGCGTAAAGGAAATAAAGAAACCGCCTTTTATATTGGTTCCCATAGCGGTTGTTTTAGTGGTGGCGTGTATATTACTTATTGTATTCCTACCCGATATTTCGGTAGCCGTTCTGGCAGTCTTACTGGTTATTATGGCTGTCCTTATTATGACGGTTATGCCGTACGTAATAAACGGAATTTCTTATCTTTTCCGCAAAGGAAAAGGCCCTTCTCAGATTGCCTTTTTCAGCGTCAAGCGTAATTCCTTCAATCAAACCTTGTCAAGCCTAATCGGTAGCGTAATGGTTTTTACCTTCTTGGTGGTTAGTATAATTAACATAATAGTCTATGCCTTAAAACCCTATAACGAAAGGTTTCAGAGCGATTTTGTGGTGGAAAGCGTGGATAACACCAACCTTAGAGATACGGCAACGGAACTGGAAAAAGTGTACGGCGTTAATAACGCGTATTATTATGGTTACGACACCTTTATTTGGCAGAACGGGAACCTTAATCAGGAATATTTAGTTTACGGCGTTGATAATATAAACAGTATAAAATACATCAGCAGCGGAGTAAGCGCAGAGAGTCTGCAGGCTTTTTCCGGCACGGTTAATCCCGTTATCGTAAGCTATGATTTAATTCAGCGCTTCGGCTTGAAAATTAACGACAAAATAAAACTAGATATCGGGGATAAAAATAGCGGAGTAAAACACACCTTATACGGAGAGTTTACCATAGTAGGCATAGACTACGCTATGACGAAAAACGACAGGGTAATGATAATATTTAACGATTCCTTTGTCGTGGACAGAGAGGAATATAAACCCGACGGCAAAATGGTCTTTGTTATTACTGATAAGAACGTACCGAATAAGGACCTTTATTATGACCTGCGCGACAGACTGGAAGGTACGGGTTACATTTTAGAATATAACGACTGGGCGTATGCAACAAGCGTTGGTATCAGAGGTGTTATTACTTTACTCAACATTTTGCAAATAATGATAAGCCTGGTTGCTTTTATCGGAATCATTAATCTAACTATTGTCAGCAGACTGGAAAGAAACAGAGAGTTTAATATTTACCGTTCGGTAGGAATGGACAAAAAAGGTTTTTCTATACTTTCCATTTGCGAAGGACTGATAATAGGGCTAAGCGGGGGCGTAATAGGATTTTTTATGTCTGTTGTCTTAAACAGGCTTATGCCTACGTTTGCCATTATGATAGACAGATATCTAAATAACAGTATCGTGCCAATTAGCATACCGATAATTATTTTTTCTGCCGCTGCTCTTTATATGCTGACGTATTTTGTGGTTGCAATAAGCGGAAAACGAAAAACCGAAATAGAAAGAAATATTTTATGATAAAACTTTTTTGACTGCCAAAACAATCGGCGGTGTAACAATGGTGCAAACTACTATTTCCAATATAGAATTTGTGACCACTATTCCCATAACCCATTCCATAGAAATGGCGCTCCCGCCTTGTAGTATTTTCCCGTCGTAAAAGGCTAAAATCATACCCAATACGCCTATGGTATTGGTAATTACCCCTGCAGCAGCGCCCGCCGCATATCCGAAGATTTTTGGCAGTTTGGGAAAAAGGCTAAACAACCCTTTAGCTACGTAAAAAGAAGCTACGCCGATAAGGATTCTTGGAACTATGCTGACCATGGGGTTGTAAAAGGCAAAGCTAAGTACACTAGGTTGGATGAGATTGCCGATTAGAGAAATAAAACCGAAAAACAAACCAGTCAAAGCGCCGTTAAAGACGCCTAAGACTTCCGCCGAAATAATAACGGCAATTATGGGGATGACCGCAAGACTAACTATGCCGATTTTTATGGGGAAGAAAATAAACAGCAAAACCAAGGCGCACAGCAAAGCGTTTATTGCCACTACCTGGCTTTTTCTGTATCCGTTAAACAATTTCATAATTTTCTCCGAAAACATTTTTTTACATTTTACATTATTAAAACGGCAGTGTCAAACAAGGTGACCGATAAAATAAAGCAAACAAAATATTATTGCCAAACGCCATAATATATGATATAATCTTTTATTATTATATAAACATTAGGAGATTTCCGATGGGTTCGAAAATTTTTAAGATTGTTCTTATCATAGTAGTGTTAGTTCTAATCGGCGGCGTATCATTCTTTGCCGTAAAGGGCTTTGAAACAGTCGACGTTGAGCTTGTTAAGGTTGAAGATATCTATATTCCCGAAAACGTTGATGACGAAAAATTGTTCGGGCTATTCTTTTATAATGCCGACGGCACGTTTAACCGCAGTACCGAACCAAAAGAGAAAGTAAATTTTGACCCGAACAAACCTACCGTAATATTTTTCCACGGTGTGCAAATTGGCTTAGGCTATCATGATAACGAACTTATGGTAAACCCCACAGGATGGGTAAACGCAGGTTATAACGCTGCAAGTTACCTCTGGAGTCAAATGTCGGACTTTATGCCCAGCATATGCGTAGATAGCGTTTGGTCAAGAAAGTACGTTCCTTTTAAGTATGAAAAAAACGGTGCCGCAGTAGAGGAAAAAAATGATACCCTTAACTACAGTCTTGCCGAATGCTTCGTTGCTTACTACGTAGACTTTATGTCACAGTTCGATTACAAAGGAAGTTCCATTTATTTGCAAGGCTTGAGCCTTGGCGGAAATATGCTTACCGCAGTCAACAGTTATCTTTTGACTTTGGAAAAATACGGCAAAATTGGTACCGACCTTCTGCCCGACAGAGTGACATACTTTGACACGTTTTTGACTAATTCTAACCCCGAACTTTACGTACCGTGGTTAAATACCGTTATCGGAGAGGGCGGTACTACAAAGATGTGTTATTTAGTGGCAAAAGAACTCCGTTCCAAAGGTATAGCAGTAGAATACATAGCGTCTTCCATGGTAAGTTCACTTGGAGAATTTGCTGTTGGGGGCAACGATATGTTCAAAAAATTTGTAGACGAAACAGTTTTACTTAATTTCGATTCCACTTTTACGGGCGCAATCAATCAGCCTGCAAAGCACGTAGCCGGCAAGAACTGGTACTACAGAATAATAGCCGAAGGGTTATTTTATGACTACACCGCAGAAAACCCCGAAGCGATAAACGCATTAGCCGTTTCTCCGGCAACGCCTATTTCTTATTCTTACGCAAGGATAGGCACCGTTTATGGAATGCAAAAGAATCCAACGGAAATGGATTTTGAAGACGACAGAATGATAAGCGAAAATATCACTAAGGCGAAAATTGCCGGTTTTGCTTATTTTGACAAAAACGATAACGGTATAAACGACGACAGATTGTATAACCGTATTGACGGCGTAACCGTAGAACTCTATGAAAGTAACGGCACGTTAGTTAGTTCCACTAAGACTCAAAACGGCGGATATTATGAATTTACTTTAGAAGAGAATAAACTGGGAAAATCATATTACGTGCAGATTAAAGAAGTGTCAGGTTATACAGTAGGTAAATATGATACCGGAGCTATGCTTATGATGGGTAACGGTATCAAAACTAATCAAAAATCAGATACTTTTACTGTAGCTGATATTTTGGAACTGAAAATAATTAACATTGGCCTAATTAAAGGAAAATAAGATATGAAAGTTAAGAGAACTGTAACATTAGTTTTGACATTTATTTTGGTTTTTACGGCGCTTATCGGACTTGTTGCGTGCAATAAGGACAGAAACCAAAGTACGATAATAAAAATGTCCGATATAAATTATCTTAAAGAAATTCAAGACGATGGCAAGGGTGATTTAGTATTTGAATGGTTAAAACCTTACAACAATTCCCGCCCTGTTGCCATTATTATACCGGGAGAATATACCGACAACAGCTCAAGCAAATTTTCTATGGCGCTTGACAGTAAGGAATACACGTTTAAGTCTGAGGCTCCCTCTGCATTTACCATTGACGATACCGCCACAATCGGTTGGAAAGCTCAAGGTTTACGCCGTGATTTGGATTGGTATTGGCTGAACGTAGCAAATTATAACGTGGCTATTTTTCATTGGGAAAGATTTGCCGATGAAGAAAGTCCCGATAACATAGTTTCCAAACTGTTTTCCATACCGAAAATGAGATACAAAGTTGAAGACGGCTTCGAAACGGCTTCGGTTCCGCAATACAGCCTTACCGAAGTTTTGGCGGCGGTCTATCTTAATGAGATGGCAGACAAATTAACAGGCAAAGAAATCCACCTAATCGGTAACGGCGTGGGCGCTGACCTTGCTTTAAGCCTCAGTCATTATTTAGCTACTTATTACGCGATAGGGGAACTGGACGGAAAGTATATTCCCAACAGACTGGCTTTATGCGACCCGTATTTGTCCACAACCAATATGAATTTGGAAATAAAATGGGCAGAGACCATCGACACTACTAAAGGAATGATGAAAGTAGCCGACAGTATGCTTGATCTTATTTGCGACGTAGGTACGGCTGTAGAAATGATAGAATCATTGGAAGTTACCGACGATGCCGCAAAATATGCATATAACTTAGAAAAAAGTGAAGTTATGCAAGGGATTTACAGCAGTGTAAAGTCAAAACTTGCTTATCTTGAGTATAGAGAAAAATATTCGGTAAGATTTAGTAGCGCATATCAAAAATTAAAGAGAATAGCTTTGGATTGGTATCTTTACAGCATAATAGGCAGTGACAACACCGATTACGGCTATCCTTCCAGCTATGACAATTATCTCACTTATTCCAACCACACTTGGGGACCTAACGCAACCAGACCTATGGTTAACGACGTCTACAGAAACGGCAAGAATAACAGCTACAGCGGTAAGAATTTTTCCATTAGCGCTTGGACTCCCACACCTTGGGTAAGAGCGTTGAAAGGTATTTCTTTTAGTATGAAGAAATATTCCAGCACCACCAATAACAATACTTTGCACGGCAACGCCGTTTATACCTACAAATTAACACAGCTTGAATATTTCCGTAGCGAAACCCATCAAATTTCCGACCTGAATGGCTATACCTTACTTTGCGGCTACGTCTATAAAGACCTAAATAATAACAAGTATATGGACGACGGAGCCACACAAGGCATTGCCAATGCCAAACTAGCGGTATCGATAACCGCCATGATTGACAATGTGGAAAAGACGATAAGCGAATTTGAAACAACGGCGGCTAAAGACGGTTTTTATGTAATAAAATTAATGGATAAGACGGTAGACGACGAAGGAAATTATTCTTCGGACGGTTATAGGTTCAATGTTAGCCATACCATAAAAATAACGTTTATACCCGACAGCAACAAGTATTACAATATCGCAACCGGACTTACTCCCGATGCGAAGGTATCTTATTATGAGACGGTTGCCGCACATAACTTTACCAAATACGTAGGAACGGTCACACTTTCCCGCTACTACGCCAACGCAATAACCATTACTAACTGTCTTGTTGCCATGAGCGAATAAGATGAAGGGCATTATAGTAACCAACGGATATTATAAGAGTGTTCCTTATACTCACCAGGTGGAAAGGCTTTGTCAGGAGTTTGAAAAACAAAGTATAATAGTAGGCGTTTATGAAAACCGCTTTCCCGTTAAAATAAATAAAACTTTTGACGCTGATTTTGCGGTTTTTCTTGATAAGGACATAAATCTTGCACAGATTATGGAAAATCAAGGGATAATGGTTTTTAACAATCCTAAGGCGATAGAAATTGCCGACAGCAAAATAAAAACCGCTATAACTTTGCAAAAATACGGCGTAAAAATGCCCCTTACCATACCTGCCCCAATAAGATATACATATTTTCCCGATTATGAATATTTGAAAAAAACAGGTGAAACCCTAGGTTTTCCCCTTATTATTAAGGAAGACAGAGGTTCACTAGGAACGGGAGTATATCTAATAAATAACGTAGAAGAATTGATAGAAACAGATACAAAACTTAGTTTAACTCCTAGACTTTATCAACAGTATATTGATAAAAGCAAAGGAAAAAGCTATCGGGTAATTGTGGTAGGGCACAAGGTAGTCGCGGCAATTATGCTAAATAACGAAACTGACTTTCGTAGTAACGCCAATTTAGGCGGAAAGGCGGCAGCGGTTGAACTATCTAAAAACTATATAAAAGCCGCAGAGGATATTTCTAGATATCTGGAACTTAATTTTTGCGGAATAGACTTTTTTGTAAATGAGGAAATGCTTTTGGAAGTAAACAGCAACGCGTTTTTTATGACCGCAGAAAAAATTAGCGGCAAAAACGTAGCAAAAGCATACGTGGATAATATAATAAATACTGTCGGGAGAAAAATTATATGAGGGAAATCACCGAAGCGATAGTAGCTTGGATGCAAGCAAATATCGGCAATGAATACATAGCCACCATACTGTTATCAATGGTGCCTATGATAGAAGTAAGAGGAGCCATTACCGTAGGTACAGGACTAGGGATGAACCCTTGGCTAGCCTTTGTAATCTCCTGTTGTTCGGCTCTTATTGTCTGTCCGTTTTTGTTACTATTATTAAAGCCGATATTAAAGGCGTTGAAGAAAGTAAAGTGGTTCCGCAGTATAGCTTCGGCAGTTGAGGACGTTTTCCGCGGTAAAGCCAAAAAAATCGACCAGGACGCCCAGGAAAGCATAGAAAATGCAAGTACAGTTACCGTAGAAAAAGGGAAGAGGAAGGCGGCGTTCAACAAAAGTTTGGGAGTGTTTTTATTCGTAGCCATACCGATACCGCTAACAGGAGTTTGGACGGGTTCGGCAGTCGCGGCTTTTTTGGATTTGGAATATAAATACAGCGTGCCCGCAATAGTTATCGGCAATTTCGTTGCCGGACTAATTATTACCGTTCTTAACATAATACTTGCTCAATACGCTTCTATAATACTGCTTGTATTGGGCATATTTATGCTAATATCTATAGCTTCACTTTTTATTACAGTTGTTGCAAAACACGAAAAAAACAAAAAAATACCCCCTCTAGATAAAGAGGAGGAAAACGTAACTAAAGACAAGCAATAATTTCTTTGGTTATTTCCGTTGTGGAACAAAGTTTGTCAGAAGAATTGTTCTTATAGAGGTCTGCCGTACGGCAGCCTTTTATTAATGCCTTTTCTACGGCGTCTCTGATTGCCTTGCCTTCTTCTCTCATATCAAAACTATATTCCAGCATCATAGCCGCCGACAAAATTGTGGCAATGGGGTTGGCTACGTTTCTTGCTAGATCGGGCGCAGAGCCGTGGATTGGTTCGTATAAGCCTAAAGTGGTGTCGTTAATGGAAGAAGAGGGCAGTAAGCCGATACTTCCCGTAAGCGCGCTTCCTAGGTCGCTTAGGATATCTCCAAACATATTGGAAGTAACAACAACGTCAAATTGAGACGGGTTTTTTACTAACTGCATCGCTGCATTATCGACCAACATATCACTAAACATAACTTCGGGATAGTCACGCGATACCTCACTTATTACATAACGCCATAGTCTGCTGCTTTCAAGTACGTTGGCTTTATCTATACTTACAAGCTGTTTTTTTCTTGTCATAGCTAGTTCGAAAGCCACTCTGGCTATTCTCTCTATTTCTATTTCCGAATAGCATTCGGTGTCATAAGCTTCACGACCTAATTTGCCGTGGCGAATACCGCGTTCTCCAAAATATATACCGCCGGTTAGTTCTCTTACCATTATTATATCGATGCCCTTTTCCACTATATCTTTTTTTAGCGGGCTTCTTTCGGCAAGTACAGGGAAAAGTTTAATAGGTCTGATATTGGCATACAACTTTAGTGCTTTTCGGATACCCAAAAGTCCTGCTTCCGGTCTTTTGCCACCCGATAGGTTATCCCACTTGGTGCCGCCGACAGCGCCTAACAAAACGGCGTCGGAAGTTAGGCAAACGTCAATACTTTTTTGGGGAAGAGGCTCTCCGAAAGTATCAATTGCGTTGCCACCCATGGGCGCAAGCTCAAAAGTAAAGCGGTGATTATATTTTTCAGCGACAGCTTTTAATACTTCCACAGCAGAATCTACTATCTCCGGGCCTATTCCGTCACCGTGGATTAATGCAATTTTCTTATTCATTTTTGCCACCTCTGAAGTCTTCAATGCAGTTAAGTAATCCGCCTTTATCGATTATGTTTTTGATAAAAGGAGGGTAGGGCTTGGAATAATAGGTTTCGTTCTTTGTTTTGTTGGTTATTTTTCCGCTGTCAAAATCTATATCCAAAGTGTCCCCTTGTTCTATAGATTCCGCCGCTTCTTTGCTTTCCAATATGCTTAGACCAATGTTTATTGAGTTACGATAAAAAATTCTGGCAAAACTCTTAGCAATAACGGCTTTTACTCCGCATGCCTTAATGGCTATAGGGGCGTGTTCTCTTGATGAGCCGCAGCCGAAATTCTCTCCGCCTACGATAAAGTCGCCTTCCGAAACCTTTTTGGCAAAAGTAGGATCGGCATCTTCCATACAATGGGCAGCCAAGTGAGCAAGCTCCGAACTGTTCAGGTACCTTGCAGGTATTATCAAATCGGTGTCTATGTTATTTCCAAACTTAAATACTTTTCCCATAACTACTCCTTTGGCACGGCGATATACCCGCAAATTGCGCTATACGCGGCGATTTCGGGGTTGGCAAGGTAAATTTTACTGGAAACAGCGCCCATTCTTCCCACGAAATTCCTGTTTGTGGTGGAAATACAAACTTCGTCTGATGCCAAAATTCCCATATGACCGCCTAAGCAAGCTCCGCAAGTCGGGGTGCTGAAAACACCGCCTGCCTTAATTATTTCTTCCACGTAGCCAAGTTTTATACAATCAAGATATATTTCTTGAGTTGCCGGCACTACGATTAATCTTACGTTATCGGCTACTTCATTTCCTTTCAAAACTTCCACAGCCTTTGCTATATCGGATAACCTGCCGTTAGTACAACTGCCGATTAGCGCCTGGTCGATATAGATTTTTTCGTTTAAGGGCAGAGTATATACGTTTTCGGGTAAGTGAGGAAAAGCAACGGTCGGTTTAACTTCGCTAAGGTCAATTTTTATTACACGTTCGTAATTAGCGTCAGCGTCCGAATAGAGGGGAGTAAAGGGTACTTTCACGCGGTCTTTTTCGTATTCGGCGGTTATTTCGTCATAGGAGAAAATTCCGTTTTTGGCGCCGCATTCTATTGCCATATTGCAGATAGTAAAGCGGTCGTCTATAGTAAGTGATTTTACGCCTTCACCGCAAAATTCCAACGATTTGTACAATGCGCCGTCAACGCCAAGTATGCCTATTAGCTTCAAAATGACGTCTTTTCCGCTAACGTACTTACTAAGCTTTCCGCTAAGTTCTATTTTTATCTGTTGAGGAACTCTTAGCCAGACTTTGCCCGTTGCCATACCCATAGCCATATCGGTTGAGCCAATTCCAGTTGAAAAAGCTCCCAAAGCGCCATAAGTACAGGTGTGAGAATCGGCTCCGATAACAAGGTCGGAAGTTTTTACTATTCCTTTTTCGGGCAGAAGAGCATGCTCCACGCCCATTTTGCCCACGTCGTAAAAGTGGGTAATGTTATGTTTTTTGGCAAATTCTCTGCAGGTTTTACATTGTTCTGCTGATTTTATGTCCTTGTTGGGGGTAAAATGGTCAAGAACTATGGCGATTTTATCTTTATCAAAGATTTTGTCAATTTTGTGAGCGTTGAGTTCTTTTATCGCAACAGGGGTAGTTATGTCGTTACCCAAGACAATATCGACGTCTGCAAGGATAAGATCACCGGGGGCAATGGTATTTTGCCCGCTTTTTTGCATCAATATTTTTTCTGTTATTGTGTAGCCCATAAACCTCCTTATTGCAACTGCATATCCAAGAGTTTGTTACAGCCGTTTATGTAAGCTAGTAAGCTTGCTTCGACTGTATCAGTGGAAACGCCTCTGCCGTTAACTTCGTTGCCGTCAAGCGACAGGCGCAAGGTTGCCGCGCCCATAGCGTCCTGACCTTCGGTAATTGCATTAACCGACCAGTCAACAAGTTCAAAATTCTTGCCTATTATGGCGTTTATTGCCTTGAAAGCGGCGTCAATAGGACCGTCTCCGATGCCGTTGCCTGCCTTAATGCCGTCTTCGGTAGCCAAGGTTATGTTAGCAATAGCGTGTCCGCCTTTCATGGTAGTAATACCGTAGTTTTCCAAAGTTACGCGCTTTTTGATTTGGGTGGTGTTGGTGTGGGAAACTAAGTATTCAATATCCTGTTGGGTTATTGTTTTCTTTTTATCAGCCAATGCCTTAAAACGGTCAAACAGCATAGCAAGGTCGGTTTCGTTAACCTCTATTCCTAAGTTTTTCAGATAGTCCTTGAAGGCGTGCTTTCCGCTATGCTTGCCCAAAACAAAGGTGTTTTGGATTATGCCTAAACTGTCGGGAGAAATAATCTCATAGGTTTGTTTATTGCAAATAACGCCGTGCTGATGTATTCCGCTTTCGTGTAAGAATGCGTTTTTGCCGACAAGGGGTTTGGTGGGATGAATCTTTACGCCGGTTATGGAAGAGAGCAGTTTGGAAGTAGGATAAATCTGCTTTGTGACCATGTCGGTATCTGCGTTAAAGTGTTCGGGGCGGGTTTTGAGAGCCATAGCCACTTCTTCTATAGCTACGTTACCTGCTCTTTCTCCGATACCGTTTATTGTGCCTTCTACCTGAGTAGCTCCGGCAAGGATTGCGCTAAGTGAATTAGCCAAAGCCAAGCCTAAATCGTTGTGACAATGGGTGGCAAAAGTGATTTTGTCATCATCGATGTTGCTTATTAGAAACTTGAAAGTATCGGCGATTTCTTCGGGGTAGCTGTAACCGACCGTATCGGGAATATTGATTGTGGTTGCGCCGTTTTCTATAGCCGTCCTTACCGCTCTTAACAAAAAGTCCTTTTCGGTACGCATAGCGTCTTCGCAGGAAAACTGAATATCGCTGAAATATTTGCTTGCGTATTTTACGCTTTCGGCGATTTTTTCTATTACCTGGTCGGGGGTCATTTTTAGCTTATATTCCATATGTATTGGGCTTGTCGCCAAAAATAGATGTAGTCTGGGAGTAACTAGGGCAGTCTTCAAGGCATCGAAACTTACGTCGATATCCTGTTTTCTGCAACGGCAAAGGGTAGTCACGATGCAATTTTGTCTTTGCTCGGCTATCTCTTTTACTGAATTAAAATCACCTTGGCTGGCAACCGCGAAGCCGGCTTCAATGATATTAACGCCTAGTCGTTCCAGTTGCGCGCTCAGCTCCAGTTTTTCGGATGCGTGCATACTGTTTCCGGGCGCTTGCTCACCGTCTCGAAGGGTTGTGTCAAAAATTTTGATTTTCTTCATTAGATAATTACTCCTTTTTTAGTATATTTTACTAATTATAAATACACAAAAAATAAATGTCAAACAAAAAATGCCAAAAATCCTCTGTTTTTGGCATTTGTCAATTTAATATTAGCAGTATTTTTTTGCTATTGTATTTGTTCCATAAGTTCCAATTCCACAGCAACTTTTTCGTTGGTGCGGTAATAACTGGAAAGAGTTCCGATATCCGACCAATATGCATAGTCAATATAGGCAAAAACCTTGTCACCCAGTCTAGGTATAAGTTGCCGACCGAAATCGTAAAAACCTTCGGGAATTAAACTTAAAACGCTCTTATTTATAACGTATATTCCTGTGTTGATTAAAGAGGGCGCAACTTTTGCGGGTTTTTCTATAAAAGCCGAAATCCGATTGTTGATATCTATTTCCAAAGTGCCGAAACCAACCGGGTTTTGATGCGGTTGGGCAATCAGAGTAAAGATAGCTTCTTTGGCATAATGAAACCTTATTGCTTTGGTTAAATTTATTTCGGTATAAGCGTCTCCGCTCATTACCAAAAAGTCTTCACCGACAAAGTTATGAGTCCTTTTTACTCCGCCTGCGGTACCCAAAGGGGAGTCTTCGATAAAATACGTTATATCAACGTCCCATTTTCTGCCGTCGCCGAAATAGTCTATTATGCATTCGGGCATATAGCCTAAAGTTATGGCAATTTCATTTATTTCGTGTTTTTTTAGCAGCTCTATGGTATGCTCCAATACAGGCTTGTCAATAATTTTTACCATAGGTTTGGGGATATCTTTAGTGAGAGGCATCAGACGGGAACCTCTTCCGCCTGCCATGATAACAGCTTTCATAAAAATCCTCCGTTTATAGCTTTAGAATGTATAACAAAGCGGTATTTATGCAAAATTTGCTTGTGAAAAAAGGTTATTTAATATATAATGTGTTTTAGTAGAATTATTTTGTAATATTGAGGTGAAATTTGGCAAAAAGAGTAAAAATTGCGTTTTTGGGCGGAGTGGGCGAAATCGGAAAGAATATGACGGTAATAGAATACGGCGATGATATAATCGTTGTAGACGCCGGACTAAGCTTCCCTAACCTAGAAGAAACTCCCGGTATTGACTACGTCATACCCGATTACAGTTATCTAAAGTCCAACGCAAGTAAAGTTAGAGGAGTATTTATCACACACGGTCATGAGGACCATATAGGGGCATTGCAGTTTTTCTTAAAGGATATTAACGTTCCCGTTTATGGAAGTAAGTTAGCTTTGGGTATATTAAACAGCAAACTTATGGAGGCAAAAATAAAGAACGCCAAACTGATAGTGGTAGAGGACAGACAAGTAATAACCGCAGGTAAGTTTTCGGTGGAGTTTATCAGAATGACCCATTCCATTGCGGGAAGCTACGCTATGAGTATTACCACTCCCAAGGGAGTTATTTTTATGACGGGGGATTTCAAAATCGACCACACCCCCATAGACGGAAAAACCACAGACTTAGCCAGAATATCGGAAATCGGCACCAAAGGCGTACTCCTTCTTATGATGGACAGCACCAACGTAGAAAAGAACGGCTATAGTATGAGCGAAAAGAGCGTTTTTAAGGCGCTTTCGGCCCAGTTTGACCTTAATAAGGACAAAAGGATTATCGTTGCCACGTTTGCAAGCAACGTTCACCGCGTTCAGCAAATAATAGACTGCGCCGTTCAGCATAACAGACGTGTGGCTTTTTCGGGCAGAAGTATGATAAAAATCGTAGAAATTGCCAAGACTTTGGGAGAACTTAAATACGACGACGATATGATTATCGATATCGACAAAGTAAACAAAGTGCCTTACGACAGAGTTTGTATTATTTCTACGGGCACACAGGGAGAGCCTATGAGCGCCCTTACCAGAATGAGCAACGATGAGTTTAAGAAGGTCACCATAAACGAACTTGACACCGTTATTCTTAGTTCTTCCCCCATACCCGGTAACGAAAGATTGATTTATAACGTCATTAACAATCTTTGCCGTAAAGGCGCTAACGTAATATATCAAGCGCTAAGTGAAGTTCACACTTCGGGACATGCTTGTAAGGAAGAACTTAAACTGATGATGAGTCTTCTTAGTCCAACTTATTTTATACCTGTTCACGGAGAATACCGCCACCTAAAACAACATAAGGATTTAGCGGTGGAGATGGGCATACCCGAAGGTAATATTATGCTGCCGGCGCTAGGTTGTACTATAGAATTAGACAGAGACGGTCTAAGAAAGGGTTGTAACGTACCGTCAGGAAACTTCATGCTGGATGGAAGTACCGTTGCAGAAAACTCCGAATTGCTCCTTCGTGACAGAAAGCTATTAGGCGTAGACGGCATAATTATTGCCATAGTTTCTCTAAGCGCAGACATTGACGGAGAAGTTATGCAGCCCATTATTATTTGCCGCGGAATAAACGTAAATGAAGCCTATAACGAAGAGTTAAAAAACGACGTTCTTTTGGAAATCAACGCAGGGTCTTTGCGCGATATGGAAATTAACGAAGCAAAGAAGTATCTGAGAAAAATTATAGCTAAAAAACTGGAAGCAAAACTGAAGAAAAGACCTATGGTTATACCCATAATTATAAACTAATGACAGAAAAAGAAATAAATGCGTTTGTAGACAGTTTGCGGAAAAAAGCCTGGGAAGAATATATTCCCGTAATGAGGGAACAAACCGCCCGACTACTTGCCGAATGCGTAAAGAAAAATAACCCGACTCAAATTTTGGAAATAGGAACCTGCATAGGAACAAGCGGAATAATTGCCCTTAATAATTCTAATGCAAGGTTAACGACAATAGAAATAGACGAAGAAGTTCAAAAAAAAGCCAAAGAAAACTTTGCTGAATGCGGACTTATTGACAGAGTGGAATTTTTACTAGGGGATTGTAACGAAGTCGTCTTTATGATGGACGGCAACAGCTACGATATGGTAATCCTAGACGGACCTAAGTCCCATTATCTGGAACTTTTCAAAACGCTTTTTCCTATGGTAAAAAAGAACGGAATTTTTTTTGTTGATAATATCCATATCGACCGTTTTGTGGAAAGCGACGGAGAAGCCAAAAAAAAGCACCGCACTATAGTAAAAGGCATGAAGGACTTTTTGGATTATTTAGACAGTGGGATTGACGTTATCGTTAATAAATACGATATTGAAGACGGCGTGTTGATTATAAAAAAACTCTGACAGGAGATTATATGAAGAAAGCCGAGCTATTAGCTCCGGTTGGGAGCTTATCGAAACTTTATACCGCCTTGCATTTCGGGGCGGACGCTTGCTATTTGGGCGGAAAGAATTTCGGCTTGCGTTCTTATGCCACTAATTTTGAAATACCCGAAATAGAAGAGGCGGTAAAGCTTGCTCACTCTATGAACAGAAAAATTTATATAACGGTAAATATTTTTGCCATGAATGCCGACTTTCCTATGCTTTTTGATTATCTGACCGAACTTAAAAGAATAGGCGTTGATGCTTTGATAGTGAGCGATGCCGGTATTGTTTATTACATAAAAAAGCATTTTCCGCAGTTTGAAATTCATCTTTCTACACAGGCAAACACCACTAATAAGTATGCGGTGGCGTTTTGGCGCGATATTGGAGTTTCTAGAGTGGTTTTAGCCAGAGAAATTAATCTAGACAACATAAAAGAAATATCCGACTATATGGGAGGTACCGTAGAGCTTGAGGCGTTTGTTCACGGAGCTATGTGTATTTCTTATAGCGGAAGGTGCCTTCTTAGTACCTATCTTTCTTCACGCGACAGCAATAGGGGAGAATGCGTACAGGCTTGCCGTTGGGAATATAATCTTAGTGAAGTCAACAGAAAGGACAATCCTTTGACTATAACGGAAGACGACAGAGGCACTTACATACTAAACTCCAAAGATATGAACACAATGCCTTTTCTTGATAAAATAATAGAGGCGGGCGTCACGTCCTTAAAAATTGAAGGGAGAATGAAGTCCGAATATTATGTGGGTACGGTAGTAAACGCATACAGAAAAAGGCTTGACGATTACTATATGGGCAAGCCGTATGATAAGACTTTGGAAGAAGAACTGTTGAAAGTTAACCACAGGGAATATACCAGCGGTTTTTATCTTAATAATGTAGAGCAGTGCTACCATACCAGTAAACCCGATAACGATTATGCGTTTATCGCCGAAGTGGTGGACTATGACAACGAAAACAAGCTACTGAAAGTAGTTCAGCGTAACCGCTTTTATGCGGGAGACGAACTTGAAGCGGTATCGGTAAACGGCATTAAGACTATTATTGCCAAAGAAATATTGAACGAACAACACCAAAATGTGGTTGACTGCAAACTGGTTCAGCAGGTATTATATATAAAGACCGATACGCCTTTACAAAAATACGATATGTTGAGAAAGAAAATTAATCGGGGGTAATCAATGTATAACAAAAAAACAGCGATATTTTTTACCGACACCTATAAAAACAGCGTGGCAAACGTTATTAAAAGTGAATTCGTTAAGAAAAACGACAGAGTGGGCATAATAGTTGCCAAAAAAGAACTGGAAAGCGTTCTTGCGGGTAATCTAGCTGACAGAATAGTGCCTGCCGATTCTTCTTTAAGATATAAATTGAGAAACATAACCGCGTCTTTTATTAATAAAAACGCCGATAAGACGGTAAAAAAGCCCATACCTATTTTTGACAAGACAAACAAAAAAGAAAAAAGGATAAGCAACGTTTTGGAAAGATATAATCCCGAAGTGGTTGTAGTTACCGACCATACTTTGTTACATAGCTTAGTAAACGCGGTAAACACCCAAGGCAACGGTACAAAAATCGTGGTGGCTTTTGATGAATTTACCATGGATAAGAGAATAGTTAACAAACACGTCGATTTGTACTTTGTGGACAATATGGAAATCAAAAGCGCATTGATTGCCGAAGGTATTGCCGAAGATAAAATAGAAATTATCGATTTGCCTGTAGAAAATAAGTTCTTTGTTCCAGTGGAGTACGGAGCAGCCGCAAAAAAGCTAAATATCGATACTTCTAAAAAAACTTTGCTGTTCAGCTCATCTTACATAGGCGACGAACGTTTTATAAAGCTAATAGACGCCATTTCTCAAGCCCGCTTTGACGCCAATATAGTTTTTGCCTGCGGAAAGAACCGCAAATTACTTGCCTTAGTCAGAGAAAAGAACTTCGTTGCCTATAACGAAAGTTTGGATATGAATCTTGCCCTTACCGTAGCCGACCTTGTTATTATGAGACCGACTACCATACTGATGCAGGAAGCTATAGCAAAGAACAAGAAAGTATTTTCCATTTTCCCGTTGGATAAAATCGAAGAAAGCAACCAAAACTACTTAGCGGTAGATAAAATTACTAAGTTTGCCGATATACCAAGTCTTATTAACGCTATTTCGGAGTTTTTGAATAGCAGCGTGGATAGAGAAGAGGAAATTATCGTTAAATACACAATAGACGAAGAAAAGGATGATTCGGGATACGAAAAAGTTATTGAAGCTGCTTCCTCTTCGGCGGTTGATAAAAATTCCGTCAAAACAATGGTAGATAAAATTCTGGAGCTTATGAAATAAAAAAAGCGGCTAACTAAGCCGCTTTTTTCTTATGGTAATTTTTTAGTCGTCAAGCATTCTGCCGGTTTCGAAATAATAGCTTACTCTGTTCGGTCTGGAAGGCAGCATTTTTGCTACCAAGCTAAACAGTACTACCGCGGTAGAACCACCGATAATGGCTGTAGAGTATGCTTCGTCTAAGTTAATCTGACCGCCGATTTGGGTAAGCAAAGTAGCCGTCATAATACTTAGTACCGATGCGATAAAGCCATATTTTGCGTTACGTGTAAATATAAAGGCAAGAAAGCCTATTATTAACGCGTAATAAATGTTGACTCTGCTCCACAACGCGCTGTTATAGTATGCGCTAAGCCTTGTCGCGCCGTAAAGAAGTCCCGCCAAAACTATGGTTATTAATAAGCATAAAAGACGGTTGCTGACTTTTCCTTTAAGAAGCCACAAGAAGAAGGTCATAACAAAAAGAAGCGCTGTGCCTAAGCTGAAATAAAAGTTACCAAGGTTAATTGTGGGGACGAAGTTCAGACCGATAATCGTCGCAAAAATCAACACCAATCCCAAAACCGGTACGTTAAAATCCCTTAGAGCATTGCTTCCTATACCAATGAGAGCCATGACTCCCAATACTACCAAAATTACTGAACCGATAATCATAAATAAATCTCCTTTGTAACCCTAGAATGTGAAAATATTAGCGAAATATTCAGCAAAATAACTTTTTTTGGAGTCAATTCGCTTTACATTGTTTTTATATTCAAATATAATTAAATGAAATACAATTATACATAGGAGGTTGTAAATGGCAAAAGTAACAATTGCAAAAGAGACCTGCAAGGGTTGCGGTTTGTGCGTAATGGCATGTCCGAAAAAGATTTTGCGCCTTTCTGACTCCGTTATCAATAACAACGGATATTTTATTGCCGAGATTTTCGACCAAGGAAGTTGCATAGCTTGCGCAAACTGCGCTGTAATGTGTCCTGACTGCGCAATAAAGGTAGAGAAATAAATTAAAAAAACCTAAAGAGTAATTTTTGGAGGTAAAAAATGAAAGAACTGATGAAAGGCAACGAAGCTATTGCAGAGGCCGCTATAAGAGGCGGTTGCAGAGCTTTCTTCGGTTATCCGATAACGCCTCAGAACGAAATCCCCGAATATATGAGCTGGAGATTACAGGAAGTGGGCGGCACCTTCGTTCAAGCGGAGAGTGAAGTAGCGGCTATAAATATGGTATACGGCTCAGGCGGCGCCGGAGAGAGAGCTATGACAAGCTCATCTTCTCCCGGTATTAGCCTAAAGCAGGAAGGAATAAGCTATATCTGCTGCGCAAGAATACCTTGCGTTATTGTTAACATGGTGCGCGGCGGCCCCGGTCTAGGCGGTATTCAGCCCGCTCAAAGCGACTATTTTCAGGCGGTAAAAGGCGGCGGACACGGCGATTATAAAATGCTTGTATACGGTCCTAACAGCGTTCAGGAATGCGTGGATATTATGTACAACGCTTTTGACAAAGCCGACAAATACAGAGTACCTGTTATGATATTAGGCGATGGAATGCTTGGTCAGATTATGGAGCCTGTAGAACTGCCCGAAATGAAGGATATAACCAAGTTCCCTAAGAAAAATTGGGCAACCTACGGCGACGGAGTGGGAGAAAACAGAAGAATAATAAATTCTCTATTAATCGAACCTGATTTGTTGGAAAAACACACTCATGAGCTGTTTGACACCTACGAAATTATGGCAAAAGAAGAAACGGCATATGAAAGTTATTTAACCGACGATGCCGAAATTGTCATTACCGCTTACGGCACAGTGGCAAGAATAGCTAAGAGCGCTGTAAATATCTTACGTGAAAACGGTATCAAAGCCGGACTGCTTCGTCCTATTACCTTGTTCCCGTTCCCTGTTGACGCTTTTAAGAAGGTTGCTAATCAATCTTCGGTTAAGGAGTTTGTATGCACCGAACTTAGTATGGGACAAATGCTAGAGGACGTAAAATTGGCTACTGAGATGGTTAAGCCCGTTCGCTTCTACGGAAGATGCGGCGGTAACGTCATGACTCCCGAAGATATCGTTAAGTTTGTTAAAGAGGAGGTTAAGTAAAATGGCTGTAGTTTTTGAAAAAACAAAAATGCTGACTGACGTTCCCTTCCATTATTGCCCGGGTTGTACTCACGGTATAGCTCATCGCTTGGTGGCGGAGGCATTGGAAGAAACGGGAGCATACGGCAACGCCGTTGGCGTGGCACCGGTAGGTTGCGCCGTTTTTGCATATAAATATTTTAACTGCGACATGCAGGAAGCCTCTCACGGCAGAGCGCCCGCTGTAGCAACGGGTATTAAGAGAGCCCGCCCAGACGCTTTTGTATTCGCTTATCAAGGTGACGGAGATTTGGCAAGCATTGGTTTAGCCGAAATCGTACACGCCGCAAGCAGAGGAGAAAAGTTTACCGTTATTTTTATCAACAATGCTATTTACGGTATGACAGGCGGACAAATGGCGCCTACTACTTTGGAAGGACAAAAGGCTACTACCTGTATATACGGCAGAGACCAGGAAGCAAACGGCAATCCTATAAAAATGTGTGAACTTCTTAGCACACTTACCGGTCCTAGCTACATAGAAAGAGTGGCTTTATACGATCCCGCTCACGTCAGAAAAGCTAAGAAAGCTATTTTGAAGGCTTTCCAACATCAAAAAGAAAAGAAAGGATTTTCCTTTGTGGAAATACTTTCCACTTGTCCTACCAACTGGGGACTTACCAACGAACAGGCTATGGCTTACGTTAAGAACGAAATGCAGGCTATGTATCCTTTGGGAGTATTCAAGGAGGTGGAATAATGGAAAATAAGATTATAATAGCTGGCTTCGGCGGACAAGGAGTTCAAAGTCTTGGTATGTTTATAGCTTATGCCAGCATTCACGCAGGCAAAGAAGTAACATTCTTACCTTCCTACGGACCGGAAATGCGCGGCGGAACCAGTAACTGCAGCGTTGTTGTAAGCGACAAGCCGGTAGCAAGCCCAATTATTGCTGCTCCCGATATGCTTATCGCTATGAATAAGCCCAGTCTTACTAAATTTAAGAACCGCGTTAAGAGCGGAGGAACAATCATCGTTAATAAGTCACTAATTGACGATGTGGTGGATAGAACCGACGTAAACGTACATTATATCGACGCTAATAGTTTGGCGGTAGAGGCGGGCAATGCCAAAACGGCTAATATTGTGGTGTTGGGCGCTTATACTAAGCTAAGCGGCGACTTTACCCCCGAATTGATGAAAGAAGTTATTCAGAGTAAGTTTGCCAACAAGCCCAAAGTAATCCCCGCCAACATGAAGGCATTCGATATGGGATATAATTTGGAATAATTGCAATATTTAGGGGAATTTATATTGCAATAAAAATAATTATCGTGCTATAATAAATTGATTTAAATTAATAAAGGAGACGATTATATGACAACAAATCAATATGTTTTGGATTTTGTAAAAAAATACACAGAATTGTTCCAACCGGACAATGTTGTATGGATTGACGCCAGCAAATCTCAACAGAAAGAACTGACCAACATTGCCGTAGCAAACGGAGAAGTATTAAAGCTTAACAACAAGCTGCTCCCCGGATGCCTCTACCACCGCACGGCTATCAACGACGTGGCAAGAGTGGAACACCGCACTTTTATTTGCTCTAGAGACAAAGAAAACGCAGGACCTACCAACAACTGGATGGACCCCAAAGAAGCTTATGCGAAATTGGACGCTATATCAGCGGGAGCAATGAAGGGCAGAACAATGTACGTCATTCCCTTCTCTATGGGAAAAATCGGTTCTCCGTTTGCTAAATACGGTATTGAGCTTACCGACAGCATTTATGTTGTACTCAACATGATGATAATGACCAGGGTATCTCCCAAGGTATTCGACAAAATCGGCGACACCGACAACTTTGTAAAATGTATCCACAGCAAGGTTAAGTTGGACGAAAACGACAGATATATCTGCCAGTTCCCCGAAGATAACACAATTTATTCAATTAACAGCGGTTACGGCGGAAACGTTTTGCTAGGCAAAAAGTGCTTCGCTCTCCGTATTGCTTCTTACCAGGGTTGGAAAGAAGGCTGGATGGCAGAACATATGCTTATCTTAGGCGTTGAGAAACCCGACGGCGAAGTAAAATATATCACCGCTGCATTCCCCAGCGCATGCGGCAAAACCAACCTGGCTATGCTTATTCCTCCCAAGACCTATCTTGACAAAGGTTATAAGGTATGGACTGTTGGCGACGATATCGCTTGGATTAAGAAGGGCAGAGGAAGTCAGCTTTACGCAGTAAATCCCGAAAACGGATTCTTCGGCGTAGCTCCCGGCACCAACGCAAAGAGCAATCCCAATGCATTGGCAAGCACAGCCCGCAATACAATATTTACTAACGTATGCTTAGACACCAAGAACAAAACTGTTTGGTGGGAAGGCATGAAGGTAGCCGCTCCGACAAAGGCGCTTGACTGGAAGGGTAACAAGTGGTACGAAGGCATCACCGACGAAAACGGCAACGTAATTAAGGGCGCTAACCCCAACAGCCGTTTCACCGCTCCCGCTAAGAACTGTCCTTGCTTAAGTAAAGAGTTCGAAAATCCGAAGGGCGTACCCGTATCGGCTATCGTATTCGGCGGCAGAAGAGCCAAGGCAGCTCCGCTAGTTTATCAGGCAAGAGATTGGGAGCACGGAGTATTTGTTGGCGCAATAATGGCTAGCGAAACAACTGCTGCCGCTACCGGAAAGGTTGGCGTCGTACGTCACGATCCTATGGCTATGCTTCCCTTCTGCGGATACCATATGGGAGATTATTTCCAACATTGGATCGACATGGGCAAAAAGACTAAGAATAAGCCGCTTATCTTTAACGTAAACTGGTTCCGTACAAACGAAAAGGGCGACTTCATTTGGCCGGGCTTTGGCGACAATATGAGAGTTCTTGACTGGATTATCCGTCGTTGCGAAGGCACAGTAGACGCCGTTGAAACCCCCATAGGCTATATGCCCAACGCTGAAGACATCAACTTAGAAGGAATAGAAAACTTCACTATCGAAGACCTAAAGAGCATTCTAGACGTTGATAAGGCAACTTGGACGGCAGAAGTTAAGGACATTGCCGAATACTTCAAGAAGTTTGGTGACAAACTACCTACGAAGTTAAAGAAACAGCTAAGCATTCTGAAAAAGAATATACGCGAGATGGAATAACAAAAAATAAGCAAAAGACGGGTAATTCCGTCTTTTGCCAAAAAATAAGGAAATGAAATAAGGAGATGATATTATGTGGTGGTTATATATTTTGATAGCCGTTGTGGTAATTGCGGTAATCGCTATTATTGCCTGGTGGATAAAAACGTACAATCAGCTAGTAGCTAACGCGCAGAAAGTGCAAAACCAATGGTCGCAAATCGACGTTCAATTAAAGAAAAGGTATGATTTGATACCCAACCTGGTAGAAACCGTCAAGGGCTATGCCAAGCACGAAAAAGAAACTTTGGAAAACGTTGTTATGTGGAGAAGCAGAGCTACTTCGGCAACGACTCCCGAAGAATCTATAGAAGCTAACAAAGGCTTGTCGGGCGCTTTGAGCCGCTTGCTTGTCACTATGGAGAATTATCCCGAACTGAAAGCCAACGCCAACTTTATTGCTCTTCAGGGCGATTTGAAGGATATCGAAAACAAAATATCCATGGCAAGACAGTTCTATAATGACGTCGTTCAGAAGAATAACGAACTTATTCAGAAGTTCCCGTCCAGTATCGTAGCCAATAATAATAAAGCTAAGTTCAAGTTGGAAAAATACTTTGAAGTGGAAGAAGTCGTCAGAGAAGCTCCAAAGGTGCAGTTCTAGTTATGACAAAAAAATCGTTTACAGCAGGGAAGCTTGTTTTACTGGCTTGCCTGATATTTATAATCACCGTTTTTTCTTTTGGATGCTCTGCCAAAACAAATCCGTATGTAGAAAATATGGACGTTGTCATGAACTTAAATGAAGACGGCAGCGCCGATATTGTCCAAACAAGAGAAGTTGAGTTTGATTCCCGAGAGGACGACTGGTGGAATTATTATTTAAGAATAAATCTAAATGACAATAAAAACGGCAATTCTGGCACAACTTTAAGTCAAATACAAAATTTAGTAATCAGTGTTGACGGAGTAAATTATCCCGTAGAAACAAATATTACCATAACTACTCTCAACAATTTTAGTGAAAATCAAAAAAATCATTATAAAGGCAAAGGCTATATCGCTTATTCGGGTTCTAATGCCGAAATGGGGGTTATTATGCCCCAGTTTGCGCGCGGAAAGAGAACAATAGCTTTTAGTTATACCTTAACAAACCTAATGATAAGTTACGCTGACTGTGACGGGCTATATTATAAGTTTATCGACGAAAGCGAAGACCATTATATCAAGAATTTTACCGCCGAAGTTAATTTTACTAAAGCGGCTAGCGTTGACGACGTTGCAGTCTGGACGCATATAGATACAGGTTCTGCCGCCAACTATTTGGACGCAGAAAACCTAGATAAAGTAAGATACGAAGGTTCGGATATTGAGAGCGGAACTTATTTGGAAACGCGTCTTATTCTAAAGAATACCGCGTATGAATCTGCAAAGAAAAACGATACAACTTTTGAAGGCATCGTAGCAGAAGAAAGGCAGTGGATGGCTGACTTCGAAAAAGAAGTAAAAAAGGCAAAAACAGTACAAATATTAGACTATATTTTTGCTGTGTTGGCAATTGCTTTGAGCGTTGTCACAGTAGTTATTATGAAGAAAAAGCTAAAAGCCAAACCTCTGGACAATTCTCCTATTTATTACAGAGAAATTCCCAAAGGCTGGACGGCAGGAGAAATGGCGCCCCTTTATCATTATTATTCTTTTAAGTTTGATGTTTCGGACAGTATGAGCGCTACGATTTTAGACTTGTGCCGTAGAGGCTATATAAAAATAGATGTAGGCGACAAGAAGAAGCAAGCCGTTATTTCTATAATTAAAAGAAACAAGAACGATTTGCGCGGACATGAAGTAATAATGATGGGTATTTTGGAAAGAACAGCGGCGGCGCATAGCGGCTCTTTTACCATGAAGGAAATGGAAAAATACGCCGAAAAGAATTACAATGAGTTTGCCAGCAGCATAGAAGACTACAAAAAAGCATCAAAGGCTATGACCGTAGCTATGAAATGCTACCCAACTAAGCACGGCAACAAGATTTTGACCCTTATTAACGGCATTGCCACCGTGTTCTTTATTATCGGCGGTATTATGCTTTTCAACACCGTGTTTTTAGGTATAGGAAACATTTACTTTAAGCTGGCTATAGTAGGCTTTTTGATTGGTGGAGTAATAATTACTTTAGCTTCTGCAAAGCAAAAAGTACCCCTTACAGAAACAGGGCAAAAGCACTATGATATTTTCTTTGCGCTTGGTAAATTTATGCAGGAATTTTCTAACATGAAGGACCACGAACTACCCCAACTTGTATTGTGGGAAGAGTTTATGGTGTACGCAACGGCTATGGGCATAGCCGATAAAGTTGCCGAACAATTAGAGATAGCTTATCCACAGTATAAGGCAATGGTTAACGGAGAATATCGTTACGACAATACCTTCCTTATTCTGTATTTGTTGTCGCCAAGGATAAGAATAGGCGCCAATTTTGCCATGACGTCGGTTATTCGCAGTATAAATACCAACGTAACCAATTTATCCCGTCAAGCCAAGATTACCGCAGCTGCCAAAAAATACGGCGGCGGCTTTGGCGGTGGCTTCGGTGGTGGAGGCGGTTTCCGCGGCGGAGGCGGCGGCTTCGGCGGAGGCGGCGGAGGAGCCAGATAGGTTAATATTTTTAAGACAAACCGGGCAAAAAATGCTCGGTTTTTTATTGTTAAAATATTACATTAGCTATTGCAATTTTATTATAAATATATTATAATCATTGGGTTAGTACCAAAATTATTTTGTATCGGGAGTGGATTATGGAGATAAAAGCTATTGCTCAACGCATCAAGGGATTGAGAGAGGATTTGAGTATCTCTGTTAGTGAGATGGCTTCCCACTGCGGAATGACAGAGGAAGAATATCTGAGACACGAGAACGGAGAAGTTGACTATGCTTTCAGCTTTCTCAACCGCTGCGCAAACAGATTTAACGTAGACATATCGGAGCTTTTGACGGGCAGAATGACTTCCTTATTGCATTCTTACGCCATCGAAAGAAAGGGCCACGGCTTGCCGGTTGACAGAAGGGAAGGCTTCCAGTATCTTCACCTTGCAAGCAGGTTTTACAATCACAAAATCGATCCTCTTTACGTGCACGTTCCTTTCAGTGAAGAGGCATTGAATAAGCCGATACCTACCAACACACACGAAGGACAAGAGTTTGATTACGTATTGGAAGGCACTCTAAACTTCAGTATTGACGGTAAGATAGAAGTATTGAACGCGGGCGACTCAATTTTTATTAATTCCAGTTCTCCCCACGGCATGATTGCTGCAAACAAAGAAGGTTGCAAGTTCCTTGCAATAGTAATTAAGAAATTTTAAGTACAAAAAAAGGAAAAGCGGTAAATCCGCAAAATGGTGAATAATGTTTCGATTATTTAAGCAGTTAAAGCCTATGGCGAAGTTTCTTGTCGTGGTAGTTATACTACTTGCAAGCTCGGCTATGGCAGAACTTTATTTACCGGGCATGATGAGCGACATTATCAACGACGGAATCTATCTCGATTATGAACCGATGTACGAACATGAGACCATGTTGAATCCATTCGGGGAAATAGACATAACGGGCGACGTAGAAGGCTTTGAGAAAGACTCCATTCCGGTATTCGAAATGAAAGACGGTTTTTCCACGACGGATATAAAAACGGTTTGGAACGAACAGTTTAAAGACGGATTTGCAATAGCATTTAATTTTAGAGATATTCCCGTAAAGGACAGCAGAGAGCTTTTTAACGAAGTTCTTTTGCCGTTTATGAATTCTTTGAGAGAATATCAATTTTACAAAATGACCAATAAATACGGTTATAAAGTGACAAGCTACAGCCAGTATAAAGAAGAAGACAAGCTTGAGGTGGCCAATGCTATAAACAAGCTTATAAATTATGAAAGTTTAGTTAGTCTTCCCGATGGTTACAACGGCATTACCATAAAGAACTTTTTGGAGATGTTTGACGAGGACGACGAGGATAGTGACGGCGACGTATGGGAAAACGCCGATGCAAAAAGATTGCTGACAAGCTGCGTACTTTGTATGAAACACAGCGAAAACGGCAACTTGCTCCCAATCCCCACCGCTAAAAACGAAAACGGAGAAATAGTAAGACTACCTGTAGACAGTAACGGAGTAGCTTTGGACAAAAATCTACTTACTTACGTTTACGATGAAGAAATCGAAAGATATACCCCGTTCCCTGACTATGAAATAATACTTTGCAACAAGGTGTTAGGTTTTGCTTATAAGTACGAAAACCAACAAAAATGGATCAAAAACAACCTAGGAATGGGTGAAAACCAAATAGAAGAAAACGTCAGCGGCAACGAAAAGGACAGTACGGGTCTAAAGCGCCTTGGCGAAATTTTGAGTCTTAGCAAAAGAGGCACCACAACAAGCGAATTGAGTCAAAAGGTAGATAAAACCCGTGAAGAATGGCTAACACCGGACGGCATTACCATTCAGACTGCTAACATGCCGTTTATTTTCAAGAAAGGCATAATGATGTTAGGGCTTACTTTGCTTGCATCGGCTTGCACTATTACCGCAATGTTGTTTAGCAGTAAGATAGCCGCATTCTTTAGTAAAGTGCTCCGCAGTATGGTATTCAAGAAGGTTGAGAGCTTTTCTCTTGTGGAGTTTGATAAGTTTTCCACTGCCAGCTTAGTAACCCGTTCCACCAACGATATTAATCAAATTCAGAACGTATTTCTTGTAATTTTAAGAACTACGCTGTCGGCTCCCGTTACCGTAATAGGCGGATTTATTTTCTCCTTTAGGGCAAACGGCTATATGACCATGGTGCTTATTTACGTACTGCCGATTTTATTTATCGCTGCGGGTGTTGCGGCTATCGTATGTCAGCCTCTGTTTAAGGTAATTCAAAAGAAAGTCGACCAGCTGACGCTAATTATGCGTGAAGGTATAACCGGCATCAGAGAAGTAAGAGCTTTTGGTAAGCAAGAGCATGAAAAGAAGAGATTTAACGAAGTTAACGTAAGCGTAACAAAAACCGCGGTTACTTTGCAACGCTATACCGCCGTGTTAGTACCGTTGATTAATATTTGTTTGAACTGCTGTTCGGTTGGTATTTTCTGGAGAGCGGCGCAACAGGTTGCCGACGACAGTATAAGCGACGTAGGTAAGATGTTGGAAGTTTCCCAATACATAACCCAGATTGCTATGGCTTTGGTATTCTTAGCAAGCGCTATCGTTATTTTCCCGAGAGCTAGCGCTTCTGCAGAAAGAATTTTGCAGGTTATGGATACCGATGTTAATGTAGTTGACAAAGAAAACGCCGAAAATAAGAGTGATAAGAGCGGAACTATAGAGTTTAGAAACGTATGCTTTAAGTACTGCGAGGATGCAGAAAAGAACGTTCTTGAGGACATTTCCTTTACTTGCAAAAAAGGCAAAGTTACGGCTATTGTGGGCGGTACCGGCAGCGGAAAAAGTACCATTATTAACCTTATACCAAGATTTTATGATATCAAATCGGGTTCCTTGTTGGTAGACGGACAAGAAGTATCCACCTATCCGCAGTTAGAACTACGCAGTAAAATAGGTTTTATCCCCCAAAAGAGCATGTTGTTTACGGGTACTATTGCCGCTAATCTTAGATACGGTAAAGAGGACGCGACAGAGGAAGAAATTTGGAACGCGCTAAAAATTGCGCAAAGCGATACTTTTGTTAAAGAAAAGGATGGACAGCTAGACTACATGGTAGAGCAAGGCGGTAAGAACTTCAGCGGTGGACAAAAGCAAAGATTATCTATAGCAAGAGCCATTGTCCGTAAGCCCGAGATTTACATATTCGACGACAGCTTTTCGGCCTTGGACTTTAAGACAGACAGTAGGTTGAGAAAGGCGTTAAAAGAAGTTACCGCAGAAAGTATTGTAATAATAGTTGCTCAAAGAATAGGCACCATTATGGATGCCGACGAAATAATAGTGCTTGACGACGGCAGAATAGTCGGCAAAGGCACACATAAACAACTTATTAAAAACTGCAAGCTGTATCAGGATATAGCTTTGAGTCAATTAAGCGCAGAGGAGGTGGGATTATGAACGACAATGACGAAATAGTTCAGGTCGAACAAGAAACAGTATCCTCTGTAGGTAAAATGGATATGTCGGGAGCCTTCGGTGCAAGCAGTATCAACGTTGCCAAGGTAGTAGGACCGGAAAACTTCGGTAAAACCATAATAAGACTAATAAAATACATGCGTCCGGAAATGTTCGCATTGCTTTCTATGGTACTTATTTCTGTAGCAGGCGCCTGGTTTGGAGTATGGGTGCCAGATATTTTGAAGAAAGTAACTAACCACTTAGTAGAGAGCATTCAGTACTTTAAGGACGTTGATTTAAGTTACGTTGGACAAATCTGTTTGACGGCAGGCGCACTATACTGTCTGAACGCATTGTTTACCTTTACCAGCGGTATGATAGCTGCCAGTATGGCGCAACACGTTGTAAGACGTATGCGTTATGACATTAAGGACAAGCTAGACAGAGTTCCGTTAAAATATTTTGACGGCACCTGCGTAGGCGAAATTTTGTCAAGGCTAACCAACGACGTAGAACTAGTCGCCGTAACCTTACAGGACACCATTAACCAAATTATTATCATGGTAACGACTATTTGCGGCGTTATGTTCATGATGTTCAGACTTGATTGGCTACTTAGCGTTGTTACTATCTGCAGCGTGCCGATTTTGTTACTTGTTTCTAACGCTATTATAAAAAAGAGCCAAGCGGAATTCTCACGTCAGCAACAGCTTATCGGAAAACTGAACGGACATATCGAAGAAATGTACGCAGGTCACCGCATAGTTTTACTTTATAACCACGTTGACGAAAGCATATTAACTTTTGAAGAAACCAACAAATTGTTACTGAAAGCAACCAGAAAAGCTCAATTTTTGGCTGGCATAATTTTACCCACGATAAAAATGATTAACAATATCTGCTACGTTGCTATCTGCGTGCTTGGCGGATACAGGGCAGGCTTAGGAATTATCAGTATCGGCGATATTCAGGCTTGCATTCAATATACCCGTCAGTTTGCTCAACCTATAGAAAACGTCAGTAACATTGCAAGCACCATTCAGTCTTCTATAGCTAGTGCAGAACGTGTGTTCAAGATGTTTGAAATAGAAGAAATGGAGCCGGACGGAGAGAGAACGGACGTTAGCGGAATTCAAGGCGAAGTTGAGTTTAAGCACGTATCGTTTAGCTATAACGACGACAAACCTCTTATTAGTGACCTTAACTTGCACGTAAACGCCGGAGAAAGCATTGCTATCGTAGGACCTACAGGCGCAGGCAAGACAACTATGGTTAACCTTTTGATGCGTTATTATGAACTGTCAGGCGGAAAAATTACTATTGACGGCCACGACATAAAGGATATGCACCGTGACGACTTACGTAGTCTGTACGGCATGGTATTGCAGGATACTTGGTTGTTTAAGGGTACCATTGCCGAAAATATCGCATACGGCAACGAAAACGCCAGTATGGAAGATATAATAAGCGCGGCTAAACAGGCGCATGCCCATGAGTTTATTGAGAGTATGGAAAAAGGCTATGACTCCATGATAAACGACGACGCAAGCAATATTTCTCAAGGACAAAAACAGTTACTTACCATTGCCAGAGCAATACTGAAGAATCCGAAGATTATTATTTTGGACGAAGCTACAAGTTCGGTAGATACCAGAACCGAACAATACGTTCAGAGCGCCATGCTTGCTATGATGGAAGGCAAAACCAGTTTTGTTATCGCTCACAGATTGTCTACAATCAAGACGGCAGCAGTTATTTTGGTTATGAACCACGGTGACGTAGTGGAACAGGGCAATCATGAAACGTTGATGGAGAAAGGCGGCTTCTACTGCGACTTATATAAGAGCCAGTTTCTTGGCAGCAGTCAGGAAGAGGAAGTAAGACCTCCTATTTGCGGAGATTTCTACCAGTCATAACATAAATGCCACCCAAAAGGTGGTATTTTTATGCGACATTTCATTTGCTTAGAGGATAACGTTGTGATATAATATGCGTATCCCCAAAATATCAAGGGAGGATGTATGCCTACATTTTTCAATGAAGTATTTGACGAGCCAACTGCGGTTGCTCCATTAGGTCTGATAGTAATGGAGGGAGCCAAAGAGCTAGGTAAACAAGTAGACAACTACTTGGTTAATTGGTATAACAGAGACCTTGCCAAACACAATAAGGATTTTACCCGCAAAGACACTTTTATTTTGAGATCGGACTGTCCGAGATTTACCACAGGCGACGGCAAGGGTATTATTTATGACAGCGTCAGAGGCAGAGACCTTTATATTTTGGTAGACGTAGGCAATTACAATTGTAAATACAACATGTTAGGCAACCTTAACTGCATGTCTCCCGACGACCACTATGCCGACCTAAAGAGAATAATTTCGGCAACCGGCGGTAAAGCCGAAAGAATAACCGTTATTATGCCTATTTTATACGGCGGAAGACAACACAGAAGAAACGCAAGAGAATCGCTAGACTGCGCTCAGATGTTGCAGGAATTATATAATATGGGGGTTCAGGAAGTAGTCACTTTTGACGCTCACGACCCCAGAGTTCAAAACGCCGTACCATTAATGGGCTTTGATAACTTCTTCCCCACTTATCAGATTTTGAAGGCTCTCAAAAATCGTTTTCCCGATTTGCTTATTGATAAAGAACATTTTATGATTGTTTCTCCCGATGAAGGAGCAATGAACAGAAACATCTATTACGCATCCGTTTTGGGCGCTGATTTGGGTATGTTCTATAAGAGAAGAGATTATACGACCATTGTTAACGGACGTAATCCCATAGTAAGTCATGATTATATCGGTACCAGCGTAAAAGACAAGGTTGTTTTTGTTGCCGACGATATTATCGCGACAGGTGATTCTATGTTGCGTCTTTGCCGTCACCTAAAAGAAGACGGAGCTAAGGATATATTCTTAAACGCAACCTTCGCATTGTTTACCGAAGGCAAAGAGAAGTTCCAAGAGGCTTATGAACAGGGATTGTTTACCGCAGTTCTTAGCACAAATCTTACTTACGTCAGTCCGGAAATCAGGGCGGCAAGTTGGTTTGTGGAAGCCGATTTGAGTAAATACGTATCATACATTATTGCATATTGCAACCAAAACAAGTCTGTTGCCGACTTGCTAAGTTCTTCGGATCGTATTCACGAACTTTTGAAAAGATAAAAATTAGTAAAAAATGAAATGCGCCTAATAAAGGCGCATTTTTTATGCTTTCTTTTGGCTATTGACAAAAACCGACAAAAATCTTATAATTGATATAGTTTTTTACTAAAAGAGGGTTTATGTTTTTCAAGTATACGATTAAGTTTTTCAAAATTCTGCTCATTATTTATTTGGTTTTTATCTTAGGATATTTTTCGGTGGCTATTTTTAACAGAAAAGTTGACAATACTTTCCGCCTTGAGGTGGGCAACTACAAGAAAAATCCTATTTGGATGCCCGACAAAAACGATACGATAATCGATGAAATATACGCTACCGCAGAGACCGACGGGGCGTTAAGTACCGCTTATAATATGTATCTTGCCGCTTGTAAAAAACTTATGCTTACTAAAGATTACGGCATAAGAGCAACGGGTTTGGTTGACGTGTCGGCGTCTAACCTTAAAATAGACGTTATTACCAACCGTACCGAACAATACCACGTGGTGAACGAACCTGTATTAAACGCCAATCAAAAAGTGCTTAGTTCTTACACCAACACCATTTACGTTACTGAAGTCAGCGATAAGGCGTTAAGTTCTATTTTGATTGCCGCAATTCAGTTCGCCGACAGAGGCTTTGCCGACGGAACTAATTATTACAAGCAAAAAGGCAAATTAGAGAGAATGGACGAACAAGGGGAAAACGTAGTTTGGAAGACCGATTATTCCACAGAAAAGCCCCCTTTGCGCACCTATAATGATTCCGATATAAGAGAAAAATGCAATTTTGTGATTACATTAGATACCATTGTTGCCGATTCGGTAAAAATAGAAAGAGAGTATGACGAAACCTATAATTCTTATTTGTATCACGTCAGTATGGACCTTGACTGCACTAGCCACGAAGAAGGGAGCGCTACTTATTACGAATCCAAGGCTATAAAAGATTTGTTAGGCAGCAATATGAAATCACTTGTCTACAGTCAAATGAAAGTAGATTTTACCATATACAGCAACGGATATTTTATTACTTGGAATACCGTTCAGGAATGGACGTTGGAATATTCTCTGTCGTTTTTAGGTTCGTTGAGCGGAACTGCCCTCAATAGAAAGAGTGAAGTATTCAGCTATGACAAAAGAGAATGCGCGGTTATGGATTTTACCGCAAATTAAATAAGTTTTTTACCCATAAACACGCCGCCTAAGTTTAATAACTTAGTAAAGCCGTGTTTTTCATAAAATTTTATGGCGCGCACGTTGTGTGCGCCTACGCATAGCATAATACCCGAAACACCTTCTGCTTTTAAGTGTTCGCAAAGAGCGTTAATTAGCATACTGCCGCTACCTTTGCCGGTAAAGCCAGGAAGGATATCTATATGTAAGTGTGCAGGGTATTCTTTGGAAAATTTCTTTTCTATAATAAAGGAAAGCTTTCTTAACAGGTATTGAATAAATGATATTTTCTTTACTTGAGGCAAATACTTTTCGGTAAAAGCTTTTTTGTATGTGTCAAAATTTTTTGCGCAGATAATGTAGCCGACGGCGTTGTCAGCTTCATCGGTCAACACAAAGCAGTTTTCGGGCTCCTGTTCGGTATAATAATCGTTATAAAGCAAATTAAGAAGCCTCTCCCCTTGTTCATTTTTTTGTGGATTGGCGGTAATAATGCAAATTTTTTGCAAATTTTGTTTGTCAGTAACTTGATATTTTCTTATTTCCATAGTATACTTAATATAGCACGAACAGATATAATATGTCAATGGAGGATTGATGAAAAAACATTCTATAATTGTTTGTCTGATTATAGTAATATTGGCCGTGTGTACTTCTGCATCGACTATCTCTTCCGACAATTACGTTTTCAAAACCATTCACCCAAGCACAGCACTCTATACCACACCGTCATTATCAAGCGAAGTATTGATAGATATTCCTAAGAACGCCGAACTTATTGTTAAGGGAGAACCGTTCTATCAGGGAGAAATTTTGTGGCAGGAAGTGGAATATTCTCCGTTTAGCGGCTACGTTTTGTACAATAACATATATCAGAGTAAAACTAATGAAATTTACAGTATAAAGATAGTAAAGGCAGTCTCAAAAGCTATGGGACAAAAAATATCTTTGTACGCTGCCCATGATATCTCTTCCGAAAAAATTGAAGTAAACGACGGAAAAAAACTTAATATGATTGTTACCGAAGTAAATTACGGTAATTTTGAAAAAGTAGAGTATCAGAGCAACACATACTTTGTATTAAAAGAAAATATTACTACAGGCCTTAGCTACAATCAGCTTATTGCCGTTATCATTGCGGCGGCTTTCGCGGTGTTTGTTATCGCAACCGCAGTCATTATATTTTTGATAAGGAAAAGAAAATTAACAATAAAAAAATAACCGTATAAGGAGATTTTATATGAACAAAAAAACAATTAAAGACGTAAACGTAGCCGGCAAAAAATGCTTGGTGAGAGTTGACTTGAACGTGCCCATGAAGGGCGGCGTTATCACCGATGAAAACCGTATCAACGGCGCGCTTCCCACCATTAAGTATTTGATGGAAAACGGCGCTAAGGTTATCCTTTGCTCACATCTTGGTAGACCTTACTCGATATTTAGTAAAGAAATAAAGAAAATAAAGCCCGAAGACGAAGGAAAAAGCAGAGAAGAATTAGTAGCTATGACTATGAAGAAATGCTCCTTAAAAACCGTCGCTAACAGACTTAACGAACTCCTAGACGGCAAAGTAACTTTTGCTACCGACGTAGTAGGTGATGATGCCAAAGCCAAAGTTGCCGCTTGCAAAGACGGCGAAGTAGTGCTTTTGGAAAATCTTCGTTTCCATTGGGAAGAAGAAAAGAACGATAAAGAGTTCTGCGCCAAGCTTGCTGAGTTTTGCGATATTTACGTAAACGACGCTTTCGGTACCGCTCACAGAGCCCACGCTTCTACAGCCGGTATTGCTCAATACGGTCTTTGTAAAGAAGCTGTAGCAGGCTTTTTGATTGGCAGAGAGCTTGATATTATGGGCGGAGCTTTGGAAAATCCCGCTCGTCCTTTCGTTGCTATCCTAGGCGGAGCTAAAGTAAGTGACAAAATAGGCGTTATTAATAACCTACTTGAAAAAGTAGACTGTCTGATTATCGGCGGAGCCATGGCTTATACCTTCTTCAAGGCAGAAGGACACGGAGTAGGAACCAGTCTTTGCGAAAACGACAAGGTTGAACTAGCTAAAGAGCTTTTGGCAAAAGCTAAGGCAAAAAAAGTTAAAATGCTTCTTCCTATCGACACCGAAGTAGCTTACGCTTTCCCTGATCCTATCGATGCCCCTGTGGAGATTAAGGCTGTTCCCAGCGATTCTATCCCCGATGATATGATGGGACTTGATATCGGACCTAAGACTCAAAAACTTTATGCAGAAACAGTAGTTAACGCTAAGACCGTTATTTGGAACGGACCTATGGGCGTGTTTGAAAATCCCGTTTTGGCTGCAGGCACCATCGCCGTTGCGAAAGCTTTAAGCGAAACCGACGCTATTACCATAATAGGCGGAGGAGACAGCGCGGCTGCCGTTCAGAAATTGGGCTTTGCAGATAAGATGACTCACATATCCACCGGCGGCGGAGCAAGTTTGGAATTTTTGGAAGGTTTGGAACTGCCCGGCGTAGCTTGTTTGGATAACAAGTAAATTTGATAATATTATTTTAAGGAGAAATAGAAATGAAGAGAGACATTATTGCAGGAAATTGGAAGATGAACAAAACCAACGCCGAAACAAAACAGCTTATTGCCGAGCTTATACCTTTGGTTAAGGACGCTAAGTGCGAAGTTGTTTGCTGCGTACCTTTTACCAACATCGTTACCGCAAGAAAGGCAGCTAGAGGAACAAACATAAAAATCGGCGCGCAGAACGTGCATTGGGCAGAAAAAGGAGCTTTTACCGGAGAAATATCGGCTGAAATGTTGAAAGAACTGAAAGTTTCTTACGTTTTGACAGGACATAGCGAGAGAAGACAATACTTCGGAGAAACCGACGAAACAGTCAATTTGCGCACAAGAGCCGCTCTTAAAGCCGGACTAAAAGTTATTGTATGCGTAGGAGAACTTCTTGAAGAAAGAGAGAGCGGAAGAACAGCCGAAGTTGTTACCAGACAAACAATCGCAGCTTTGAAAGATATTTCCAAAATGGAACTTAAGAAAATAGTAATCGCTTACGAACCTGTCTGGGCTATCGGAACAGGCAGAACGGCTACCGCTCAGGACGCTAACGACACTATTAAGATTATCCGCAGAGTTGTTAAGAAACTTTACGGCAGAGCTAGCGCAGCTTCTTTACGTATCCAATACGGTGGCAGTATGAACGCTAAGAACGCTACCGAATTGATGGCTATGCCCCAAATAGACGGCGGACTTATCGGCGGCGCAAGTCTGAAAGCAGAGGAATTTGCAAAGGTTGTAAATTATTAATATGAATAAAAACTTTTACGGACTGATAATATTAGACGGTTTCGGACTGTCGGAAAGTACCTGCGGCAACGCAATCGCTACGGCGGGCGTACCGTTTTTTCACGAACTGATAAAAAAATATCCGCACACCGAAATCGGCGCGTCAGGCATGGACGTAGGTCTACCTGACGGTCAAATGGGCAACAGCGAAGTAGGACACCTCAATATGGGCGCAGGACGCGTTGTCTATCAGGAGCTTACCAGAATAACAAAATCAATTTTTGACGGAGATTTCTTTGAAAACGCCGCTATTCTTGACGCTATGCGTTCGGCTAAGGCCAATAACAAGAAGTTCCATACCTATGGACTTCTTAGCGACGGCGGAGTACACTCTCACATTGAGCATCTTTTTGCCATAATAAAATTGGCAAAGAAAGAAGGTCTTGACAATATTTATGTTCATTGCTTCTTGGACGGACGTGACGTTCCTCCTAAGAGCGGTGCCGATTTTATCAAACAGCTTGCTAACTTTATGGAGGAAGAAAACTTCGGTAAAATTGCTTCTGTTATGGGACGTTTTTATGCTATGGACAGAGATAACCGCTGGGAAAGAGTGGAAAAAGCTTATAACGCATTGACTTTAGGCGACGGAGAAATGACACTTAATCCGGAAAGCGCGGTAAGAGAAAGCTACGAAAAAGGAATAACCGATGAATTTGTGGTGCCGAAAGTAGTCTTTGAAAACGATAAGCCTGTAGCCGTTGTGGAAAATGGCGACAGCATATTGTTCTTTAACTTCCGTCCCGACAGAGCAAGAGAAATCAGCAGAGCGTTTGTTATGTCTGATTTTGCTTCCTTTGAGAGAAAAAGCGGATTTTTGGCTCCGAAATACGTTGGTATGACACAGTATGACGCATCCTTTGCACCTTACCTTGCTACCGCGTTTTTGCCCCAAAGTCTTAACAATACTTTAGGAGAAGTTTTATCTCAGAACAATTTAAGACAGCTGCGTATTGCCGAAACGGAAAAATACGCTCACGTAACCTTCTTCTTTAACGGCGGTGTGGAAGCGCCCAATCCTCTTGAGGAGAGAGTTCTTATTCCTTCACCAAAGGTAGCAACTTATGACCTAAAGCCCGAAATGAGCGCCTACGAAGTTGCCGAAAAGGCTGTTGAGGAAATTAAGTCGGGTAACCACGACGTTATGATACTTAACTTTGCCAACTGCGACATGGTAGGACATACCGGCGTGTTTGATGCCGCTGTCAAGGCTGTTAATACCGTTGATAAGTGTTTGGAAAAGGTTATTACTGCTATTAAGGAAGTGGGTGGCGAAGCTATTGTTACCGCTGACCATGGCAATGCCGATAAGATGTTTGAAGACGACGGTTCTCCCTTTACCGCTCACACAACCAACCCTGTGCCTCTTATTATCGTCGCTGATGATATTAAGAAACTACGTAAGGGCGGTACTTTGGCTGACGTTGCTCCGACACTACTCAAACTTATGGGCGTAGCTCAACCGGCGGAAATGACGGGTATACCTTTGTTCTAAATTAAAAAACCTTATCGGGAAAGGAAAATTTTGCCCTTTCCCGACAGGGAATTATGCTAATTGGGTATTGCTAAATTTATAATTTTATGATATATTATACAAGTAGAATTTTTTTGGAGGTTTTTATGCGCAAGAATAAAAAGAAGGCTTTACAAGCCGATATCCCGTTGGAGGATTTTGCTACCGATAACGAAGCGGTTGCCGAAAACTTTTCTGTTGGGAGCGGTTTGAATTTTGAAGACGAAAATTCCGAAAGAGATTATTTTGAGGAATACTATAAAGCGTACAAAAACGACTACATTTCCCAATACTTAGAAGCATATAAGAAATTGAAAGAAAATAAGGCTCAAAAAGCCAAAGGTAACGTTTCCGATGACACAGCTAACGGAGATGAATAACTAATAAAGCGCCGATAGGTGCTTTTTTAATAATGGATGGTGATTTATGGGTTTATTTAAGTTTATACTAAAAAAAGCGGTACCGATACCTAAGTTTAATAACTATCAGAAATTTTTGTTTATCGGACCTCACCCCGACGATATAGAAATAGGCGCGGGAGCCACCGTGGCAAAACTTACTTCCATGGGTAAGGAAGTTAAGTTTTTGGTATGCACAGACGGCAGATACGGCATTGACAAAGAAGGAATAGACGTTAAAAAAGCGGTAGAAATTCGGCAGGAAGAAGCTAAAAATGCCGCAAAATTACTTGGCGTAAAAGAAATTGAGTTCTTACCCTATTCCGACGGCGGCAAATATGACGTAAAAGAGCTTACCGACAGCATAACGAAAGTTATTTGCAATTATCAACCCGACATTATTTTTGCGCCCGACCCTAAGGTAATTAGCGAACTGCATATCGACCATATAAATACCGGAGAAAGCGCAGGCTTTGCATTCCTTGCCAGTACGATAAGTAAACAGATGAGAGAAGAAAACCTCAATGCTTCCAAAGTTACTGCAATAGCTTTTTATTTTACTGACAAGCCGAATACAACCTATAAAATAACTAAACAGCAAGTTAAGTTACAGCAAAACGCAATCAGACAGCACGTAAGCCAGTTCCCTGAGGGAAGTATAGAACTCAAAGGTATTTCTACATATCTTACCTTACGGCAAATCCGCTACGGGTTTACTTCCTTAAAAGGAAGAGCCGACTGTTTCCGCGTACTAGGCTTAACCCATTCTCACTGCGCACCGGAAAGCGCAAATTTTTAGTAAAAAAAATTTTTAATTTATTGCTAAAAATGTTTGACAAGCATATAGTGAAGTGATAAGATAAAAATAATTTAATAAACCGTTGATATAGAGTAGTACTCCAAATGGTAATTTTCAGAGAGTTTTGGGTTGGTGTGACAAAACAATTGCGGTTGGACGAATGGACTATTGAGGGCAGAGGCGAACGATTATTAGTAGCTTTTGACGTAACTCCGACGTAAATGGGAGAGAGTATGATGGTACTCGCATAATAAGGTAACAATATTATATTGTTATGAAATTGGGTGGCAACACGGTGAATTCGTCCCAATGACGGATTCGCCTTTTTTTTATAAAAAAATCTTAAAAAAGGAGAAAATGACTTATGACCAAACTGTACGTACCTACCAAAATCTATCTGACTGAAGATGAGATGCCCAAAAAGTGGTATAACCTTAGAGCGGCTATGAAGGAAAAACATGCTCCGTTTATAAATCCGGGAACAATGCAACCATGCACCGCTGAGGAAATGGAACATGTATTCTGCACCGAATTGGTTAAACAGGAACTTAACGACACCGACGAATATATAGATATCCCAAAAGGAATTCAGGACTTCTATAAAATGTTCCGTCCGTCCCCCCTCATCCGCGCTTATTCTTTGGAAAAAGCTTTGGGTACCCCTGCCGAAATTTATTACAAATTCGAAGGAAACAACACTTCGGGCAGTCACAAACTAAATTCCGCCGCTCCACAGGCATATTACGCCAAAGAGCAGGGAATAACGCATCTGACTACCGAAACAGGAGCAGGACAATGGGGAACAGCTCTTAGTATGGCTTGCGCATTTTATAATATTGACCTTACCGTTTATATGGTTAAGGTTAGTAGCGAACAAAAGCCGCACAGAAAGGCTGTTATGGAAACCTACGGCGCAAAAGTAATCCCCAGTCCCAGCGCAACAACCGAAGTTGGTAAAAGGATATTAGAACAATTCCCCGGAACGGGCGGTAGCCTTGGTTGCGCCATTAGCGAAGCCGTAGAAAAAGCGGTAACAACCGAAAATTGCCGTTATGTACTAGGAAGCGTGCTTGACCACGTTACTATGCATCAATCGATAATAGGGTTGGAATGCAAAATTGCTATGGATAAATACGGCGTAAAACCCGACATAATAATAGGTTGCGCAGGCGGCGGAAGTAATTTAGTTGGACTAATCGCACCTTTTATGGCAGAAAAAATCAAAGGCAACAACGATATCCGCTTTATTGCCGTTGAGCCGGCGTCATGTCCGTCTTTGACTCGCGGAGTTTATGCCTATGACTTCGGTGATACCGGCAAAATGACTCCTCTAATGCCTATGTATACCGTTGGAAGCGGCTTTATCCCGTCACCCAACCACGCCGGAGGCTTACGTTATCATGGCATGAGCCCGATTTTGAGTAAGATTTATCATGACGGGTATATGGAAGCGGTAAGCGTAGAGCAGACCAAAGTTTTTGAAGCTGCCGAAAGGTTCGCCCGCTGTGAAGGAATACTCCCCGCGCCCGAAAGCTCACACGCAATAAAAGTAGCGATAGACGAAGCCGAAAAATGCAAGGAAACGGGAGAAAAGAAAGTTATTTTGATAGGATTATCGGGTACAGGATACTTTGATTTGCATGCGTATATGGCATATAATAATCATACCATGACTGACTATATCCCCACCGATGAGGACTTGGCAAAAAGCTTTGCAGCTTTACCCGTCGTACCGCAAAACTCAATGCTGTAACTGTTGACAAAACAAAGAAAAAATCGTATAATAATATCATTCAGGGCGGGGTGGAAGTCCCCACCGGCGGTGACAGTCCGCGAGCCGAAAGGCTGACAGGGTGAAACTCCCTGACCGACGGTATAGTCCGGACGGAAGAATGATATTTTTGTATGATTAATCAAGCCCTGATTTATATCGGGGCTTTTTGTTTTTTAGGGAGGGTATATGGGAAAAATTAGTGTGTTTAAGTCAAAAATTTCGGCGGCGTACGTGGTAAAACTTGCTTTGCTTACCGCATTGTCCTTTGTTTTGTATATGTTCGGCAAATTCAGTCTGCCGTTTATGTTTCCTTCCTTTTTGGATATGCAATTTTCGGAGTTGCCTGCCATTTTAGCCGGTTTTTCTTTAGGTCCTGTTAGCGGAGTATTGGTAATCGTACTAAAATGCCTGCTAAAAATGCCTTTTTCCTCCACGGCTTTTGTGGGAGAAATTATTGATATAGCTATAGGCATAGCCTATGTACTACCCGCAAGCGTTATTTATTGGCACAAAAAAAGCAGGAAAAGCGCGATAATAGGCTTTTTAGTTGGTACCCTTTGCGCCGTTGTTACGTCTATTATTCTTAACCGCTTTGTGGCAGTGCCATTCTACGTAAAGCTTTATTTTAACGGTAATTTTAATATAATCGTGGCAATGTGCCAGAAACTTTATAAAAATATTACCGCAGAAAACTTTTACGCATACTATCTTGGACTTGCCATTTTACCTTTTAATATTTTAAGAAGCGCAATTGTAAGCCTGGTTACTTTTTTGGTCTACAAACGCCTTTCCGTATTGCTCCATTGGGAAATAAAAACAAAAACTAAAGATAGTATAGTCAAGGAATAGCCATATAAATTATTGCAAATATATAAGATAAGCTATATAATTGTTCTATGAAATATTTTTCGGACAGTGTGGAAAAAACCTTTGCTATAGCCAAAGAACTGGCTGACACGTTAATTGGCGGAGAAGTAATTTTGCTTAACGGTCAATTAGGAGCGGGAAAAACTACCTTTACAAAGGGACTTGCCAAGGCTTTGGGTATAGAAAAGACGGTCAAAAGTCCCACTTTTACCATTATGAAAAGCTATCAGGGTAAGTTTACTCTTGTCCACTTCGATATGTACAGGCTAGAAGACCAATCCGACACCTACGAATTAGGTTTTGAAGACGTTTTTAACGACAATAATTCGGTTTTCGTAATTGAATGGAATAAGTTTACTTCTTTTAACAACAAAGTAATCACTGTTGATATTAATTATGTGAGCGAAAACGTCAGAGAAATAGAAATCACGAGGTAAAAATGAATATTTTATGTATAGATACCAGCGCCGATAATATCGCTTTGGCTATCAATCTCAATGGCAAAGTACCTCAATTTTTTGTAGGCAGCGACGATAAGAAAAAGCATAACTCCGTGCTTCTTGGCTATATTGACAGACTGTTGAGAAAAAATAACGTGGATATAAAGGATATTGACGTTTTTGGCGTGGTAGTTGGCCCCGGTTCCTTTACCGGAATAAGGGTGGGGGTTGCCACAGTCAATGCTTTTGCCATGGCAAATGATAAAAAAATAGTGGAAATAACCTCTCTTGAACAGCTATCCGATAACAATAATATGGTACTGCTTGACTGCAAGCATGATAATTATTATTGCGGAATTTTTAACAAAGAAGATACCGTATACCTTGCTTTGACAAAGAGTGAAATTGATGATTACAACATAGAAAAACGCCTGCTTGAAGGAGTATATCCTGAGCTCATGCTCAAAAAATGTTTGGAAAAAGCAGATAAGGGGTTGTACGTTATTAAGGCTAAACCTTTTTATCTCAAGGCGTCTTCTGCCGAAAGAGAAAATTCCGACATATGATAATAATAACCGATCTGAATTTTGAAAATCTTGATAAGGTAGCTAAGCTTGAAAAAATTTGCTTTGGCGATGATTCTTGGAGTGAAAATTTGCTTAAAGAAGAAATCGGCAAAGAAAACAAACATTATTATGTAATTATGGTAGAAAATGAGGTGTTTGCCTACGGCGGTTTTGCACAGATATTGGACGAAGGGCATATTATGAATATAGCAGTTAGTCCGATGCGCCGCAGAAATGGCTATGCAACCTTGATTTTGCAAAAATTCTTTCAATCGGCTAAGGATTTGGGGATAAATTCCTTTACCTTAGAAGTGAGAGAAAGCAATATTGCCGCAAGAAAACTCTACGAAAAGAACGGTTTTTCTCTTGCGGGAGTCAGAAAAGGTTATTACCAGGACAAAGAAAACGGCTGCATATACTGGATGTATTTGCAGGAGGAATAATATCGTCAGTCACAAGCAGTTCGGTGAGGGCAAAGACATTATTTTTCTACACGGGTGGGGCGGAAGCGTCGCCTCATTTTTTGCCGTCGGTAAGGCTCTCTCAAAACATTTTCGGGTTACTCTAGTAGATTTTTACGGTTTCGGTGACACTCCGCACCCTGACCATCAGCTTTTTTTGGACGATTACGCAAGCGCGGTTATAGAAATAATAGACCGCTACAAAATGACCAACGTAATTTTAGTAGGGCATTCTTTCGGCGGTAGAGTTGCAATAAAAATTGCTGCAAAACACGGTTATTTATTGGAAAAAATCGTGTTGGTTGACAGTGCGGGGATAATCCCCAGGCGCAGCTTAAAATACTATTTTCGGGTATATTTTCATAAACTATGCAACAAATTGGGTATTAAGCATAACGGCGGGAGCAAGGATTACCGCGCGCTTAGCTACGTTATGAAACAAACTTTTAAGAATATAGTAAATGAAGACTTATTACCGTTAATAAAAAAAATTACTCTGCCCACATTGCTTATATGGGGTGACAAAGATAAAGAAACTCCCATATATATGGCTAAGCAAATGCATAAGAATATAATAGGCAGCGGACTGATTATTTTCCGCGGGTCGGGACACTTCGCTTATATAGAAAGGGGAGATATATTCTATGCGATATTGAATAATTTTTGCGCGGGGGGCAGAGATGGAATTACCGATAATAATAACAATAACCGTAAACGGCATAATAACGTCATTAAGATACCACGCATTAAGCCAAAACAATAATTACAAATTACCTCTTTCTTCCAGATTATTATCGTATTTTTGCTTACAATTACTACTTATTTTTGTAAATCTTGCGTCACTTTTATTTCTTAACAATATCTTTTTACTTGCATTTTTGGGGGCAACACTAGTTATAAATACTATTATAAATTTAACCTTCAGAACGAAATATAAGTTTACAAATAGAGGTAAGATAACGTTTTTATTATGTAATCTTGTTTATATTGCAATAATTTTGATTACGTTAATTTGTAAGGATAATAAAATCAAGCTATTAATTATGCTTATTATATCTTCATTATATCCCTTTATAATGTTTTTTACGTCATATCCAATCAATGCCTATTTCAATAAAAAAAATAAATTATTTGTAGCAAATGCAACCGAAAAATTGAGCAATATGAATATAATAAAAATAGGCATTACCGGCAGTTACGGTAAAACCAGCTGTAAAAAAATTCTTGCCGAAATGCTTGCCGCCAAATATAAGGTTTACGCTTCCAAAGAAAATTATAATACACCTATGGGGCTAGCAATTTGTATTAACGAAATTGCCGATGAAGAGGTGTTTATTGCCGAAATGGGGGCAAGAAAAAAAGGAGATATCGCAGAATTAACCGATATGATAAAACCCGATTACGGCATTATTACCGGGGTGACTAATCAGCACCTAAAGACTTTTAAGTCCTTACATAATATTTATGCCGAAAAGTTTTGTCTAGCTAAAGCGTTGGAAGATAACGGACTCTGTGTTTTTAACGGTAATGATAAATACACGTTGAAAATGTTTAAGGAATTTGGTGGAAATAAGCTAAGGGTAGGGCTTAATAAGTTCGGCGACGTTCAGGTAGATAATATAGAAATGAATACAAAAGGAAGCTTCTTTTCTTTGGAACTAAAAGAAAAAATTTTCTTTTGCAATACAAAATTACTAGGACGGCATAATATCATAAATATTGCGATGTGTGTAGCCTTAGCAACAGAATTAGGCGTTCAGATGGATAAGATTATGGAAGCAATAAGAAATCTTACTCCGGTAAAACACAGATTGGAGTATATTTTCAGTAACGGAATACATATTTTGGACGATAGTTACAACAGCAATATTGTAGGCATAAAATCGGCTTTGGAGTGCCTAAGCTTTTTCCCGCAACGTAAAATCGTACTAGCTCAAGGATTAGTGGAAATGGGCAAAAGTCAGAACAGAATGAATTATGAAATAGGGTGTATGCTATCAAAAACCGCCGATGCTGTGATTCTGACAGGCAGAAACAAAAACGCTATCAAAAAAGGACTAGTTGACAGCGGTTACGTGGGGGAAATTCACGTTTTCACGTCGTTAAATAAAGCTCAAAAAAGTTTCAAGCATATTCTTAAAGTTAACGACGTATTGTTATTACAAAATGACCTTCCAGACGTCTTTTAATGAGGAGTTAATATGAAAAACGTTATTATAACTTACGGCGGATTCAGCTGCGAACACGATATATCGATAATTACCGCATTGGGAGTTTACAACGCCAACAAAAATGAGGACGAATATAATTATATTCTTGTCTATATGAAAAACGGCGTGTTTTATGTTGGGAACAAGCTTACCGATATGTCTTCCTACATTAATTTTAATGAAAAAGGTTTGCGTGAAGTAGTTTTCAAAAACAGAAAAATGATAGAAAGCGGCAAGTTTTTCAAAAAAACCACCGATATTTATTGCGCATTGGTATGCAACCACGGCGGTAGCGGAGAAAACGGCAGTCTTAGCGGATTTTTTGAGCTAAGCGGTATTCCTTATACTTGCAGTACGGCTTTGGGAAGTAGTATTTGTATGGACAAGGTTTTTACTAAGTTTTTGTTGCAGAAGTTCAAAATGCCGGTAGTTGATTACAAAGTTTTTCGGAGCGTCGACAATATTGATGAGTTGGAAAGTTTGGGTTATCCCGTTATTATTAAACCCGCAAACTTAGGTTCAAGCGTAGGGATAGCTTACGCTGATAATAAAGAAGAACTAATTGCGGGTATTAAGTTTGCTTTGCAGTTCGACCAAAAACTTTTAATAGAAAAAGCGCTTACTAATTTTGAGGAATATAACTGCGCCGTTATGGATACGCCGCAAGGTTTATTGGTTAGTAAGATAGAACGGCCTGTTTTTAACAAGCAGTTTCTAAATTTTTACGATAAATATATGGCAAGCGAGGGGATAAGAAGGGAAATCGACCCTCCGGTCGATAAAAAAATAAAGGACAGAATTTTGCGTCTGTCCCAGGATATTTATACGTTGTTTGAACTAAAAGGTATTGTGCGGATAGACTATCTTTATCTTGACGGTAGATTGTACGTTAACGAAATTAATACCATACCAGGATCCTTAGCATATTATCTATTTAAGAACGAAGAACTTGACTTTCCGTCCATAATTTTCGCAACAATAGAAAGGGCGGTTGAGATTTTTAATCAGAAATCAAATTTATTAACTGATTTTAGCAGTACGGTATTGCAAAGTTTCTGCGGAAATAAGCTAAAAAAAGGGGTTAAAAAATAACGTTTTTCAGCAAGTCTTCCATACTGTAAAGTCCTGCGGGCTGCTTGATTATGTAGTGGGCTGCGTTAATGCTACCGTTGGCAAAAACCGTTTTGCTTTCGGCTTCGTGCTTTAACGTTATTACTTCTTTGTCCATAATAAACATAACTTCGTGTTTGCCCACAATTGTTCCGCCGCGTACCGCGTGAATTCCTATTTCGTTTTTGGTGCGTTTTCCTACTGCGCCCGCTCTTCCAAAAACGTAATCCACTTCGGGAATGACGCTTTTTATTCCATCGGCAAGCAGTAGGGCAGTTCCGCTTGGAGCATCAACTTTTTGATTATGGTGTTGTTCTATAATTTCGATATCGGCAGAGTGTCCTAAAGTTTTCGCGCCGATTTTGGCTAGTTGAAGAAGCAAACTAATACCAACCGACATATTGCCTGTTTTGAATACCGGTATGCTTTTGGCGGCTTCCTTAATAAAAGCCATTTCTTCTACGTTATGTCCGGTTGTGGCAACTACGCAGGGAATATTGTTTTGTACGGCGTAGGGCAGAAAATCGTAAATCCCCGCCCTTACCGAAAAATCTATTATGCAATCCGGCTTTTCTTTGATGCTGGCGCAATCTTTATAAATCGGAAAACTAAATTCACTAGGATTAGCAAATTTGTCTACTCCGCAAAGAATCTTATCGTCGCTGTTTCTTATACAAGCGGTAAGCATTTTTCCCATTGCGCCGCCTGCGCCGTAAATCATAACACGCATTTTTACCTCACAATTTTTAGCTTGAGTTCTTCCATTGCCTTGCGTAAAACGCTCACTTTTTCCATTTTCGTCATAGGTAGGCGCATATAATCGGAATTAATTAGTCCCATAAGATATGCAGCAGTCTTAACGGGAATTGGGTTAACTTCACAAAACAGCGCGTCTATAAGGTCGTGGATTTCAAACTGCATATCTCTTGCTTTGATAAAATCACCCTTAAAGAAAGCGTCCGTCAGGTCGGAAATGTATTTTGGGATAATGTTGCTTGCTACGCTAATTACTCCGTTTCCGCCTACGGCTAAACAAGGATAAATCAAACCGTCGTCACCAGAATATAGGTCAATTTCTTCTCCGCATAGATGCTTAATTTCCATCATCTGAGTGATGCTTCCGCCCGCTTCTTTAACTGCCGCGATATTGTTAAGTTCTGCTAATCTTGCTACGGTTGCCGGAAGCATATTTAGTCCGGTTCTTCCCGGTACGTTATAAAGAATAATAGGTATGTTGATACTGTTGTTTATTGCTTTATAGTGTTCGTATATTCCGTTTTGTGTGGCTTTGTTGTAGTAGGGAGTGACAACTAGTACGGCGTCGGCTCCTAAGCTTTCGGCTTCCTGTGCATACTCAATAGAAGTGTAGGTATTGTTACTTCCTGCGCCCAATATTACGGGTATTTTTTTGTTAACTTTTTTCAAAGCGAATTTCGCCACGGCTGTTCTTTCGTCGTGGGTCATGGTGGTCGGCTCTCCTGTGGTGCCGTTAACAACAAGCGCGTCTATGCCGTTGTTTAATTGGTCGTCAAGTAGTCTGTCCAATGACTCAAAATCGACCTTGTCGTTAACAAAAGGTGTAATTAGCGCTGTAGCGGTTCCCTTAAAAATAGACATAATCAGCCTCCGGATTTTTTAAATAATTTATGCTAAAAAGCATAAAAACGTTAACGTTATTACTTGTTGTCTTCTCCGATAAGATATTCCATTATCTGGACGGCGTTAGTTGCGGCGCCCTTTCTGATGTTATCGGCAACTACCCAAATGTTACATCCGCTGTCCACGGTTTCGTCAAGACGGATACGTCCAACAAAAACTTCGTCTTTATCTTCTGCATATAAAGGCATAGGGTATTTTAGGTTGGCTGTGTCGTCAATTACTACCAAACCTTTTTGGTTGGCAAGACATTCTTTTATTCCTTCAAGAGTGCAGGGCTTGCGGAATTCAATATTTATAGATTCGCTATGGCCGTGTCTTACGGGAACTCTAACGGTGGTTGCGGTAGCTTTTATTGTATAGTCGTTAAGAATTTTCTTGGTTTCGAAAATCATTTTTTCTTCTTCCTTGGTATAGCCGTTGGGAAGGAAAACGTCAATTTGCGGAATTAAGTTGCCGTAGATTGGGTAGGGGAACTTTTTGGTTTCGCCCTCTTTGGCTTGTTCTACTAAATCGTTGTATCCGGCAACGCCTGCTCCGCTAACTGCCTGATAAGTAGAGTAAATAACTCTCTTAATGCCGTACTTGTCGTGTAGGGGCTTTAGGGCAACGACTGCTTGAATGGTAGAGCAGTTGGGGTTGGCAATAATATTATGATGTTTTTTTGCAGCTTCGCCGTTTACTTCGGGTACTATGAGAGGAACGGTAGGGTCGGTTCTCCATTGGCTGCTGTTATCGATAACGATTACGCCGTGCTTAGCAAAAATAGGCGCAAAATCGCGGGAAGTGCCGCCGCCTGCGCTGAACAGAGCGAAATCTATTTGTTTATCAAGGATATTTTCGGGTTTTAATTCTATTACGGTGTGGTCTTTGCCCATAAAGTTAATTACCTTGCCCGCGCTTTTTGCGGAGGCATAGAGATAATAGTTTTCTACAGGCAGATTTCTTTCTGTGAGAACCTGTAAGAATTTGGAACCTACCATACCGGTTGCGCCTACTACGGCTACGTTGTATTTTTTCATATTTATTTGACCTCCAGTTTATTTTATATAAAAAAAGACGGCATTGCTACACCGCCAATACAAGACCATTATCTTCTAATAGTACTCCATCGTTTTGCGATGACAGTGGCATTAATGTTCTTAATGTCCCCAACACCGAAGATGACAAGTTTCTTTCGGCATTTCGGCAAATATACCCTTTCACCTATCATACTTGCTATGTTTTGTATAGGTTACTGATGTTATTTGCTCCTCTATTAGCGAAGTGTATTTTTATGATAGCAAAATCAATTTATGCTGTCAAATAAAAAACGTTATTATTTTAATTTATAATATTGACTCTTGAAAAATAACAGTAAATGTTGTAAGATGTTTATATTATGTTTTAATCGAGGTACTTTTTTATGAATCAAGAAACTCAAATGACAAAAAGTCAGAATCCCGACCACATTCCCCTCAAAGAAAAAATATTTTACGGCGCGGGCGCAATGATGGACGGCGGCGGAGTAGCGCTGATGTCTTGTATTATGTTAGCTTACATGAACAAAGCGCTGGGAATAGCCGCGGGTATTGCTTCTACCATTATGATGGTTGCAAAGTTTTGGGACGCAATTACCGACCCCGTTATGGGCATTATTTCTGACAACACACGCAGCAAGTACGGCCGCAGAAAACCATACATGGTAGTAGGCGGTGTTTTATTGATATTAGCCCTGTTCTTACTTTTTGCTCCTATTAACACCTGGGGATTTTCCCTTTCCGCAAAAATTGCTTGGGTACTTATTATGTATTTGGTGTGGAATACCTGTTCTACCATTACTCAGGTTCCTTACACTTCTATGTCTAGTGATATTTCCCCCGACTTTAAGGAAAGAAACAACGCAAATACAATTAAATTGGTATTTTCCGCACTGGCATCGGGACTATCTTATATCTTACCGTTGTTGTTTTTGGAATCCTTATTGAAGTCCGTCAACAATTCAGACGCCAATACTTTCTTCGGCGCGATGAGCCCCGTTAAATTCTGGCTTGTTCTTTGTATCACTTTCGGTATTATGTTCGGCGGCGGATTAATTCTTTGCGGTTTGGGAACAAAAGAAAGAGTAAAAGTTCCTCATGATGCCGAAAAAACGAAAATAAACATAAAAACGTTTTTCAAGAGTTACGTAGAGCCGTTCAAGAACAAATCATTCAAATGGCATATCGTTATGTACGTTACCGCTTTTATGTGTATGGATATAATATCAGCGCTTGCTGCTTATTACGCTTTGGATGTATGGCACGGACAAATGTTGTTCGGAAAGAGCTTTTCTGCTATGTATATCGTAGCTCCTTTGATGGTGGCAGCGGTGCTGGCTTTCCCCTTGGCGCGCGTTATGATGGACAAAAAGAGCAAACAGTTTGCTTTCCGTATGGGCTTGCCTTTCTATATCATCGGCGGAATAATGCTTGCCGTTATGGATCCTACTTGGGCGCCTCCCATACTTGTACCGATTGTTGCATTCATAATGGGCTTGGGTTTTGGCGGTGCGCAGATGATGCCTTGGATTATTTTCCCCGACACTATTGACGTTGCCGAACTGAAAACCGGTATACGTCCTACCGGTAATTACAGCGGAATTATGACGTTGGTACGTAAAATTGCAGGCGCGCTTGGCGTTGGTATGGTAGGTTGGGTATTAAGCGGCGTAGGCTATCAACAAATAGAAGGACAAAATATTATTCAAACACCCGAAGTTTTATTGACTATCCGTCTACTTATGGGCTTATCAATAGTAGTTTTGATAACAATTGCTTTTTGGGGTTCGTTTAGATATAAAGTTAACAACAAAAAACTTACCCGCATACGCTATCTAGTTGAAAAAGAGAGAAGCGAAGAGGGTTTGAACAGCGAAGAACTTGAAGAAAAAGAGAATTTAATTAAAGAACTAGCCTAAATACTGTAACTAAGCAGGATAATTATGGATAGAAACGTAACTAACAACAGACTTATAAACGACATAATGTCTAATTCCTCTCCGGTGACGATACTTTTATCGTCATCGGACGGGGATAGCATCGATTTTGTATCCGATTTAGCGAATTGTTATAAGACTACGTTTTGGATTAATGCAGAAAACGACAATATGTATTCTTTTACCATAACTCTTGCGCAGAAGGTGTTTGGTAACGACTCTGTTATGTTACGCAAACTTATGCAGTTTAAGTATTGCGAACTGGAATACAACAAAGAAAATATAATATTAAACGTCGCCTTGCAAAAGATAAGTACTCTTTCGGGCGACTGTTTGCTTGTAATGGACAATCTTGAGTTACTACCCAAAGGCGAAATTAATTCTTTGATAGAACTTTTGATAAAGAATTGTCCTAAGAACTTAAAAATTCTTTTAATAAGCGAAACCTTCCTTAATCTTAATTACAATTTATTTGAGCCGAATTGTCCTAAGCTTATTGACGAACTTATGCTTACCAAAGAAAAGCTGTATGATTTATCAATAATAGACCAAACCTCTTTAAGTAAGGACGATTTGGCATTTCTTTCTTACATTAGTCAATTACGGCATTGCGACAGAAAACTAGTTCACGATATTTATCCGTCGGGAAACGAAATTTTGACAATGCTCAATATAAAATATAAAAATTTAGTATTTTGCAAGGGCAGCGAACTATATTGGATAAATCCCGAACTCAATAAATACCTCTTGGAAAGATTCCCGGAACTAAAAAGTCATAGCTTGTATTCGGAGAATATATTCCTCCGCCAATATAGGCACTTTAGGGCAGAAAATAAGATAGTAAAGGCAATAAGAATAGCTATCTGCAACAAATGGTACGACCTTGCCGATGATTCTTTGAAGCAACTTATTACCGCGCCCCTTATTAAGTTTACCTTATATGATTTCGGCAACAATATTCAGCCCGATATAATAAGGAAACATGATTTTTCCAAGAATTTTTATTGCAGGTTCTTACATTGCCTTGCCGAATATTATTATTGCAACTTTGAATTGGCGTTGAATATGGTCAACGAGCTTATATTGGAAGCCGAACCGGCATCGCAAGCTTTATATGACCTACATTATATAAAAATCCGTTGCTTATCTGCTATGGGCTATCATCAGGAAGCCGCAGACCTTTGTTATGGAGCCTTAAAGAAAGAAGTTTGCGAAGGGGATAAGAGCAGTGTTTACAAACTGCAAAGTCTGCTAGGCTATATTCCTCAACTTTTCAGGAACACCAACAGAGTATTGGATATCAATAAACTCAAAAAATTTGAAGAAATGATGACTGGAGAAGTTTATGAGGACTGCTATTGGTATCCTAAAATAATTCAAGCCGGCGCCGAAGTGTATTTTGACTTAGGATATTATTCTAAGGCTATAGCCAAAGTGGAACAGTTAAAGGAGATTTTTCCTTTCTACGTACTCCCCCATAAACTTATTGATTATTATTATTACAGCGGCGATGTGGAAAAATATATTAAAGACGCCGAAATTTGTCTGGAAAATTCCAAACTATATAATATCGACGGAGATCTGGCAAGCGTCTACGGTCTTTTGGCAAAGGGCTGTATGTACTATGAAAAATACGACAAGGCTTTGGAATATATGGAACTTGCCGTTACCTGCGAAAACTCCAGCGAACAGGTAAAATATTATTCTATAGCGCTACGCGCCATAATGCACGTGAAGATGGGCAAAATAGCTTACGCAAAAGACTTAGCGACTATTTATGCCAAGATTTGCGAACTCAACCACCCGAAATTCACCTATTATTTTTATGCCGTACTAGCATTTTGCAGTTGGAAGAATAAAGACTGTGAACAGACCAAGTATTATGCAAACAAATGCTTGCAAACGGCAAGCGCAAAGAGCGGAACTTGGTTCTTAGCATCGGCAATGAGCCTAAGCTGCATTATTTCCCGCGGGGAAATACGGGATTCCAAAACACTGCTTACCAAGTTTTTGAACTCCTGCAAGACCTTTAGTATGGAATCAATTATTCTAGATTATTATGATTGCTTCGAAATACCCTTTACAAAAGCCAAAGAAGAGGGTATTATGCTTGATTATATAAAGGAAATAGATTCCCGCATAGAAGCCAAGAGAAAAGCTATCTATCAGGAAAACAAAATTTATGTAAAGTTTTTTGGCAATACCGAAGTCAGCGTAAACAACGAGCAGATAGTATGGAAGACCAAAAAGACCAAAGAGCTGTTTTTATTGCTTGTTTGGGCAGGGGACGCCGGCATAGAAAGAAAGACCATTATTGACTTACTATGGCAAGACTACGTTTACGTATCCAGTCTAAATAACTTAAAAACCACCAATAACCTTATAAGAAACACCTTGCAGGCTTATAACGTGCCGTTTAAGTTGGAGTACATTAACAGCAGATATACCTTAAGCTTACCAAACTGCGAATCCGACTACGAAGTTTTTTATCAGACGATGAAAGACTATTCCGAAAACACGACCACAAAAGAACGCGCCGACCAAATGAGGAAAGCACTCATTTATTATGACGTTGGATTTGCAATAGAAATAACAAACACGCAGTTTGTGGAAATCCGCAAGGCTATGCAGTCGGAAATGTTTATAAGGTGCTTTAAGCTTATAGAAGATTTAATCAGCATCGGAGAATATCTGGAAGCAAAACGCTTTCTTAATTATTTAGAGAGAATAGGACCTGCCGATGAGGATTATTCCAAACTACAGAACGAAATCGACAACAATATACGAAAGAGATTCTAAAATAATATGAAATATAACACAGAATGGAAAGATTATAAACTGATAGCAACAGGAAACGGGGAAAAACTGGAGAAATTCGGTAAAGTAACCTTATTAAGACCCGACCCTCAAGTAATATGGACTCCGCCTTTTGTTCTCAATCAATATAAAGGACTGGACGCTGTATATTCACGAAGCAGCAGCGGCGGAGGCTTTTGGGATTCAAAAAACGTACCCGAAAAATTTTATGTTAATTGGCGCAACCTCAAGTTTGAATTAAAACTTATGGGCTTTAAGCATACCGGCGTTTTTCCCGAACAAGCCGTCAATTGGGACAGAATGATAAAGTCCATTGAGAGCGCAGGCAGAGAAATAAGCGTACTTAACCTTTTTGGCTACACAGGCGGGGCAACGCTAGCCTGTATCAGCGCAGGTGCGAAGGTTTGCCACGTTGACGCCGCTAAGGCAATGTGCGAAACAGCCAAAAACAACGTGAAATTAAGTAACCTAGACGAAACCAAAGCACGTTTTATTATTGACGACTGCATTAAGTTTTGCGAAAGGGAAATTAGGCGCGGACACGTTTACGATGCTATTATAATGGATCCGCCCAGCTACGGCAGAGGGCCGAAAGGGGAAATGTGGAAACTTGAAGACGGCATTTTCGACCTTGTAAAACTTACTACCGGTTTAGTAAGCAAAAATCCGCTGTTTTATCTTATAAATTCCTACACCACAGGTTTGCAGCCTACCGTTATGAAAAATATATTGGAAAAGAATTTTTCGGACATTCCGCACGTGACCGACGCCGACGAAATCGGTTTATTAGGGGAAGACGGCATAGTTTTGCCTTGCGGATGTTCGGCGTACATGGAGTTTGAAAATTGATTGAAAACTATGACAAAAAAATATTGCATAACAAATGAAACTATGATAACCTAATTAAGGTGTAAATTTGACATACTTTTAGAAAATTTTATGGAGGACAAAATGACAAAACCAGAGACGCAAGACATCAAGAAAAAGTTACCTGCAATCGGTAAATCGGCTGTTATGAGTTTCCAGCATATGTTCGCTATGCTCGGAGCAACCATACTAGTGCCTATTCTCGCCAATATGAGCATAACAATGGCTCTTTTGAGCGCAGGTATAGGAACAATCTGTTTCTATTTCATCACACAGAAAAAAGTCCCTGTATTTTTGGGTAGCAGCTTTGCATTCCTGCCCGCTTTAATTTCCATAGTAGCAGGCACAGGCGCGGCGAAGTATTCACCTACCTGGAATCTTTCTATGGCGGCAGCCTCACTTGCCCTCGTCATTGCAGGTGTGGTTTACGTAGCTTTGGCTGTCATAATAAAGGTTGTTGGAGTAGCAAAAATCAAAAAATTGTTCCCACCCATCGTTGTCGGCCCGGTCGTTATTTTGGTCGGTATGATTTTGGCTCCGAAAATGTTTTGGAATAATATTATCGGTCAAGCAGTTTGGGGCAACGGCGCCGCTTGGAAGCAATGGACAGCTGCAGCTGTAACGGCTATAAGCATTATCGGTATCAACGCTTTTGCTAGACCGAAGAGTTTCCTTAAGGTTATCCCCATTCTTCTTGGATTTATTATCGGTTATATTTATTCGGCTATTATTGGTCTTGTTTCTTATGAAGGAGTATTCAGCGCAGACAGAATAGTTGTTTTCCAAAATATCGGTAAAGAACTTGGTTTCTACAAAGGCTACGGAGACCCTGCATTCGGTACAACTTTTGCCAGCGCGGCAGTTGCTATCGTACCTCTTGCTATTGTTACTTTTATGGAGCATCTTGGCGACATCAGCGCTAACAGCACCGTTTGCGGCAAAGACTTCATGGCTGACCCCGGTTTGCACAAAACCGTACTAGGTGACGGTATTGCCACAATGATAGCCGGTTTTATCGGCGGTCCTGCAAACACAACCTACGGTGAAAACACCGCAGTGCTTGCAATAACCAAAAACTATAATCCCAAAAATATATTTGTTGCCGCTTGTATGGCTGTGTTCTTCGGAATATTCAGTATCTTCGGTGACTTCCTTGGCACAATTCCCAGCCCCGTTATCGGCGGCGCGTCAATAGTTTTGTTCGGTATGATTTCCGCTAGCGGTCTAAGAGCTTTAGTAGAAGGAAAAGTTGACTTTAGTAACAGCAAGAACATGATAGTTGTTTCCGTTACTTTGGCAGTTGGCTTAGGTCTTGGCTCTATGAGCATGGCAAGCGATATTTCCGGACTCACCTATCTGAAAATAATGGCAGGTCCTGTAGAAATCAGCCCTCTTGCAATAGCTACTATACTTGCAATTATCCTTAACCTTGTTATTCCAAACAGCAAAGAAGAAGAAGCAAAGCCAGAACCGATTATCACTTTGACTTCGGCTGCTGCCGTGGATATTTCCGACGAGCAGACAAAATAAATTATTTTTCTGAAAAAAAAGTAAACGCAGAGCTTGCTCTGATACGGAGGTTATTATGTTGGAAGCCTTGGATTTATTTAAGCACCCTGTTTTACTTAATAAAGTAATGAAGTTACGTGGTGGGATATACAAAGTTATATCCCCCCTAAAAACTTCGGTCGCTACGGACAGTGAGCCGTTAACTAGCGATGTTAATATTTATAAAAAAATATGCAAAAACAGAAGTTGGGGCAAGGCATTTACTTGCGCTAGTTTTCATGTTGAGGGAATAATTCCCGAAGGTTTTGACCTTAATAAACTAACGGTAATAGCCGATATAGGCGGAGAAGGGCAATTATATAATGATGACGGACAACCGATAACTGCCCTTACCAATAGACTTCTTACCGCTTTAGACATTTTTCAGGCGCATAAAGGAAAGAGCCTGATTTCTTTATCCCAGGTTACAAAAAACAACAAAATTGACTTTTATATAGACGCAGGGTATAACGGCACGTTACCCATGCCCCCTTACGGCAAAAGCCGCTTTAAGGGCGTTTACCTTGCCGAAATTGATTTTATAACTAAAGAATTTTACTATGATTTTCTAAATCTTGTTTATCAATATATTTCCGACAAAAAATCGGTAGACTATAAGAAACTAAACGATGCATATAACTTGTTTATAAACGGAAATAGGGAAGAAGGTAAAGCTATATTAAGAGAAATAGCCGGTAGCGTAGATAATCCCGACTTTACTTTCTATGCAGTAGGGCATTCTCATCTTGATTTAGCTTGGCTTTGGCCAATAAGAGAGACCAAAAGAAAGAGCGTACGCACTTTTACAAATCAGATAAACAATATAGAAAAATATCCTTTTTATATATACGGTGCAAGTCAGCCCCAACAATTTGAATGGATTAAAGAAAAATTCCCTGCTTTTTTTGAAAAAATCAAACAAAAAGTAGCCGAAGATAGAATAGAAATTCAAGGTCCTATGTGGGTGGAAAGCGATACCAACTTAGCTTCAGGCGAAGCCCTGGTAAGGCAAATTCTTTACGGACAAAAGTTTTGGAGAGAAAATTTTAATAAAACGTCCAATGTGTGTTGGCTCCCCGACGTTTTCGGTTATAGCGGAAATCTGCCCCAGATACTGAAAAAAAGCGGCGTAGAAAACTTTATGACCATAAAACTTAGTTGGAATGAAGTTAATACCTTCCCGTATAACACCTTTGTTTGGGAAGGAATAGACGACAGTGCCGTTAACGTACATATGCCCCCTGCAGGCAATTACAATACCGACGGAACGGCTGTTTGCGTAGCAAAAGCAATAAAAAACAACAAAGAAAAAGAGGTCGATATCGGACTTATGCTATTCGGCGCGGGCGACGGCGGAGGAGGGGCTAGCGAAGCTCAATTAGAACTACTTTCCCGTCAAGCAGAATATAATAAGCCTAATATAAAATTTGCGCCGTCCGAAAGTTTCTTTAATGATTTGAAAGCCTACGTACCAAAATTACCGAAATATAAAGGGGAATTATACCTTGAAAAACATCAAGGCACCTTTACTTCACAATGTAAGGTAAAATACTATAACCGAAAGCTAGAAAACTTGCTGCAAACAGCAGAGGCTGTTTGGTCGGCTGTCTATATTAAAAATGGCGAATACCCCGAAAAAGAGCTTGAAGAGATATGGAAGGAAGTTTTATTATATCAATTCCACGATATTTTACCGGGCTCCAGTATCGGTAGAGTGTATGACGAATGCTACCAAAGGTATGCGATTTTAGAGGAAAAAGTTTTATCATTAATAGATTTGGCGGCAAAGAAATTAGGGGGAGAGAAAGGCTATTATAACCCGTCCCCGATGCCAGTTAATAAAGCCGTAATTATAAATAACGCTTGCCATAAAATAATCGGCGCTCCGTATTCAACCTGCACTGATACAGTGATTTTAGACACTAATAAGGAACTGAAATTTTCCGATAACGTAATAGAAAACGTTAAAATAAAAGCGGTTTTCTTTGAAGACGGCAGCTTTGATTTGTTTGACAAAGAACTAAACACAGACTGCGGCAATTATAACAAAATGACTGTTTATAAGGACCCGTACAAGTATTATAACGCTTGGGATATTAAAGACAATTACGTTAATAAGGCAAAGAAATATTACAAAATTGAGAGCGTAAAAACGGAGATTATTGGGGAGCTTATTGTTAGAGAGCAAAATTTGGTTTCTCCCTTTGGCTACGTTAAGCAAAGAATAACGTTAGGCGAAAAAGAAGGTATTGTCAATATAGAAAATACCGCTTTGCTAAAACGTAAACTAGTCATGTTAAGAATGGACTCCAAGCCTAATTTTTGGAACGATGAGGCTACTTTTGATATTCAGTTTGGCAATATTAAGAGAAGTACCAAAGAGGATAATTCAATTAATAAAGCCCAATTTGAGGTATGCGCGCATAAGTATGTGGACGTATCCGACGGCAAACTAGGAATAACCGTTATCAACGATTGCAAGTACGGATATAGGGTTAAAAATGGTATAATAAGCGTAAATCTTATCCGTAAACCGGTATATCCGGATAAGAACGCAGATTGCGGAGAACAGAAGTTTAGACTATCCATAATGCCACATAAGGGAGTCCTAAACACAAATATAATTGAACAGGCGTATCAGCTTAACAGAGATATATTATATGTTGACGGCAGCGTTTTGCCTCTGTTTGATACACATGGCGATATTGTTTTGGAAACCATCAAGAAAGGGGAAAAGGACAATACCATAGCGATAAGATGCTATGAGCCATTCGGTAAAGCAACTAAGGCAAAAATAATACCTAAGTTTGCTTATAACAAAGTTCTTGAAACTAATCTTATGGAAAATAGCGGCATTGATACCGATCTTGATAATCTGGAATTTAATAAGTTTGAAATAAAAACATTTGTATTTAGCCTATAGATAATCCATAATACTTAATTAAGAAAAATCCGACGTTTAACCGTCGGATTCTTTTTTTGGACTAACTATTATCGACTTATATTGAGTATATCGTACAAGTCCGGGCATAGCCGAAGGTATTTTTTTGACAAACTTACGTAAGCAGTAGTCGACTTCCACCTTATCGGCATTTTTGGCTTCGCTGTAATATGCGGCAATTTCAGCGGCGCGCTCAATAACTTTTTCTGTTATGTTACCTTTGACAATAACGTGGGCGCCGTGGCTGTTTTTGGTATGGAACCAAGTATCCCCGCCGCTTGCAATATTGAAAGTAACTTCGCTGTTTTGTAAGTTGTTTTTTCCCCAATAAATTTCGCAGTCCATATATTTTATGCGCATAGGTGAGGAGGGTTTAATCTTACTTTTTTTTGTGTTTTCTCTCTTCTTAAAGCCGTTAAGGCTATTTAGTTCGCCCAATATTTCGTCATATTCAACTTTTAGAGAGGAATTTTCTATGGCGATAGCGATAGTTTTTAGGTATTCGCTCTGTTCGCGCAAAGTTTCCAATTGCTTTTCGGCAATTTCCTTCGTTCTTTTCAGTTTGTTGTATCTTTTGTAATAATTTTGGGCATTCTGCGAAGGGCTTAACGCGCCGTCAAGAGGTATGGTTTTTTGTCTATCGTTATAATAATCGTAGCAAACAAATTCCTTGTCCTTTGGTTTAATTTGGTGAACGTAGCTAAAAATAAGGTCGCCGTTTTGCTTTAATTCCTCAGCCGACTTAACTTCCTCAAGCTTGTTAATATTGTCCTCAATGCGCCTTTTTGTCTTGTTTTCCAGCCTTTTTAGCAAGTCTTTTAGGTGCTTTGTGTTGGCTTTTTTGCGTTCGCTGGTGTCATGCTGACAATAAAACTTATCTACAGCCTCATTTAGTGTAGCGGTAAATAGAAAATTACCTTTTATAGTGGGATAATCGGTTACAAAATAATCGACCAAAGTATCGTCTTTTACTAAAAGACAAGGTTTATAGCTTTTTTGGTTGTAAATATTTGATAATTCCATAAGTTTTTCAAACGGATTAGAACTAGCGATAATTTCTTTGGCGGTTTCTTTGCCTATTCCGCTGATTTTTTCACTTAAATTGCCGTTATCTGCGTTGAAATTGTCAAAAAATTCTTTCAGAGAAGCAACATCGTCAAGGGAAATTTTGTTTTTAGGTTGCAGTTCGTAAGTAAGATTGGGGAGAATATACCTAGAAGTGCTTTGGTCAAAATGAATTCTTCTTATAGCATCGATTATGACAAAATCCGACCTTGTAAGGATAATATTGCTGTAACGTCCCATCAGTTCTGCAAACAAAAAGTAATCTACCTTGTCGTTAAGTTCGTTTCTTGCCTCAATATCAATTTTTATTATTCTGTCGCTGTTAAAAATCCCTATTTCTTTAATAACTCCGCCGATTAGGTGCTTGCGAAGCAGCATGCAAAAAGCAGGGGCGTTGAGGGCGTTTTCTTTTTTTTGTGTGGTAATATGGGCTCTTGGGTTGTTACAACTTGCGCTTATGACCAAAACAGCGCTGGAACGAGCGTTTTTTACGGTCAAAGTAATTTCGTCGTCTTCGGGTTGGTATATTTTTTCTATTCTGCCGCCGCTTAAAGCAAAGTTGAGTTCTTTAGCTAGGGCATTTAATGTGATTACGTCGTTTGGCATATTAAATATTATTATATATATTTTGTTTATGATATACAAGGGAATAATTGACTTTGTTTGTAGAATTGTTATAATTAAAGGAATATGGCGAAAATTACTAGTATTGCTAAAGACAGTCCTTTATACGGCAAAATAAAAATCGGGGAAAACGTAACTAAATTCGACGGAAGAGCTTTTGTCGATATTCTAGACTACATTTTTGCCGACAGCAAATCAGAGGGCAAAATTACCGTTATTGATACGCAAGGGGAAAGGGTAATAGAATATAAAAAACAGGACGAAAACGTAAGTTTAGGCTTAGAATTTGACGAAAATGTGGAAATAACAGCCAAAGAGTGCCACAATAACTGCATTTTCTGCTTCGTAAGACAGTTACCGGAAAACTTGCGCGAAACTTTGTACGTGAAAGACGACGATTACCGCCTTAGTTTTATTTCGGGTTGCTATATTACTTGTACTAACCTATCCGAAGCCGACATTCAAAGGATAATCGACTATAAGCTATCGCCTCTGTACATATCCGTCCACGCAACCGACGAAGAGGTTAGGAAGTTTATGCTTGGTATTAAGCGTACGCCTAATCAGATGGATATTATTAAAAGACTAATTGAGGGTGGAATAAAAATTCACACTCAAATAGTGCTTGTAGGCGGGGTTAACGACGGTGAAGTTCTGAAAAAGTCCTTAAACGACCTTTATAACTCCAAAGTTTCCTCCGTTGCAGTTGTACCCGTAGGGCTTACCAAATGGCGGCAAGGCTTACACAATATAGAGCCGCTAACGAAAGAACAGGCTAATGAAGCTATAGAAGTTGTGGAAGATTTTTATAAATCCCACGAATATTTCTGTTACTGCTCTGATGAAATGTACCAGATAGCTAATAAAGAATTGCCCGATGAAGATTATTACGGCAATTATGACCAGATAGAAAACGGAGTAGGTTTAATAGCTAAGTTTTTGGGAGAAGTAAGACAGAGTTTGGACCTTTTGCCCAAAGATATATACAAAAATAAGCGTAAAGTAGGAGTATTTACCGGCATAAGCGGAGAAAATACAATAAAGAAAGCGCGCGAATTAGTTAAAGCTAAATTCCCGAATATTAGCCTTAATATTTATCCTGTCAGGAATAAGTTTTTCGGGGAAACGGTAACGGTAACCGGGTTAGTGACCGCAACCGATATAATTAATAATTACAAAGATACCAAGTTTAATGAGAATTATCTCATGATACCTTCGGTAATGCTTAGGGAGTTTCAGACGGTGTTCCTTGACAATATGTCGGTAAAAGAACTCTCTAAAGCTCTAAAAAAGAAAATAATAGTAACCTCACCTACCGGAAGCGGATTTCTTGGTGGAGTAACAGGGAGAAGTAAATGATAAAACCGTTAGTTGCCGTTGTGGGCAGACCGAACGTAGGCAAAAGCACCTTTTTTAACAAGGTAGTCGGTAAAAGAATAAGTATTGTAGAGGATATGCCCGGGGTTACCCGCGACAGAATCTATGCCGATGCCGAATGGTGCGGATATAGCTTTACTTTGGTCGACACAGGGGGCTTGGAAATAAACTCTAATGACCAAATGTGGGGGCATATAAAACAGCAAGCCGAACTTGCCGTAGAGCTTGCCGATGTCATTTTGTTGATAGTTGACGGCAAAAGCGGTCTTTTGCCCGATGATTTTGACGTTGCTAAGTTGCTGCGTACCTCCAAAAAGCCTATTGTCCTTGCTGTAAACAAAATTGACAGCAAGAGCGCGCAGTCGGCATATGATTTTTATAAGTTAGGTTTGGGAGAGCCTATACCCATAAGCGCTGAACAAGGGCTGAATATCGGAGATTTATTAGACGAAATCGTGGCTAATTTGCCCGAAAAAGTGACCTCTGAAGATGAAGACAAGGCAATAAAAATTGCCGTTGTGGGCAAGCCTAATGCAGGTAAATCCAGTTTGGTTAACCGCATATTAGGCTTTGACAGAGTTATTGTCAGCGATATAGCAGGCACAACAAGAGATGCTATAGATACGCCTTTTACCGTGGACGGCAAAAATTACCGCATAGTAGATACCGCAGGTATCCGCAAGAAAAGCAAAGTGGAAGAGGACGTGGAATACTATAGCGTAATAAGAAGTATAGACGCAATGCGCAGAGCCGACGTTGTGGCAATCGTTATCGACGCAAGTACGGAAATGAGCGAACAGGACATAAAAATCTGCGGACTGGTACATGAAAGTCAAAAACCGTCGGTTATCGTAATGAACAAGTGGGACGCCGTAGAAAAAGACACCTTTACTATAAACGAGTTTAACAAAAAACTCAATGAAGAACTAAAATTTATGAGCTACTTTAAGCCCATTTATATCAGCGCATTGACGGGCAAGAGAACCAACCTTGTGCTTGATACCCTAATGGAAGCATATAACAATGCATCAAGGAGAATACCTACAGGACTACTTAACGACGTAATTCAAGACGCTATGAGTATAAACGAACCGCCCGCAAGAAACGGCAAAAAATTAAAGGTGTATTATATGACGCAAGCTTCCACTAATCCGCCCACCTTCGTGCTGTTTGTAAACGATGAAATGCTGATACATTTTTCTTATCGCAGATATTTAGAAAACGCTATAAGAAAGGCTTTTGATTTTAGCGGTACGCCGATAAGAATAAGAGCAAGAAATAAAGATAAAGACACCATCTAAAAAATAAACATAAAGGAAAAAAAGCACTATGAACAAAGTTTTTACCGAAAAAGACTACATAACCGAACAAGAACGCTACAAAGACTTTTGCAACGCTCATCTAAAACTGGATATGAGCCGCGGTAAGCCCGAGAAAGCGCAGCTTGATTTATCGGACGGATTATTAAAAGTCCTATCCGAAACAGGCACCAGCGGCACACAGGATTACAGAAACTATGGTCTACTGGATGGCATTCCCGAGGCGAAAAAACTTTTTGCCGAATTAACTAACGTCGACACCAAAGAAATTATGGTTTTGGGAAACGCCAGTTTGTCAATTATGTACGAGTTTTTGCAAAGAGGCTTGCAATTTGGGGTATTGGATAACAAACCCTTAAACGCCCAAGGCAAAATAAAATGGCTCTGTCCTGCTCCGGGCTATGACAGACATTTTGCAATAACCGAGCTTTTTGGCATAGAAATGATTACCATTCCTATGACCGAAACCGGCCCCGATATGGATATGGTGGAAAAATTGGTTGAGGCTGACGAAACGATAAAAGGCATTTGGTGTGTACCTAAGTACAGCAATCCCCAAGGTATAACCTACAGTGACGAAACGGTAGAGCGTTTTGCCAAATTACAGCCAAAGGCGAAAGACTTCCGCATTTATTGGGATAATGCTTATATGGTGCATTTCGTTACCGAAGACGTACCCTTGAAAAACTTACTCAACGAAGCTAAGAAATATAACAACGAAAACATTGTTTATATGTTCGGCTCCACTTCCAAAATAACCTATGCGGGCGCGGGCATAAGCTTTGTAGTAGCCAGCGAAGAAAATATCAACAGCCAAAGAAAGTATATGACTATGCAGACCATTGGCTTTGATAAATTAAATCAGCTTGCTCATTGTAAATTCCTAAAGAGTACCGAAAATATTTTGGAACACATGAAAAAACACGCTGCTATTATGAAACCTAAGTTTTTAATCGTAGACAGCATTTTGAAAGAGGAATTGAGCGAGATAGCCAGTTGGATAAGCCCCAAAGGCGGTTATTTTATCAGCTGCGACCTAGAAAACGGCACCGCCAAAAGAACGGTTGCTCTAGCAAAAGAAGCGGGAGTAATCTTTACCGGCGCGGGCGCAACCTTCCCTTATAAAATAGACCCAAATGACAGCAATATAAGAATAGCTCCCAGTTTTCCGCCTATTTCCGAACTGGAAGTAGCTATGAGAGTATTGTGCTGCTGCGCAAAACTTGCTTATATGGAAAAACAGTTCGGGATTAAGTAATATTTGAATTTTATTTGATATATATTTTAGGGACGCTTTTGTTTTAGCGTCCTTTTTGTTTTTCTATTAAGGAATAAATTTTCTTTTGCTTTCATAAATTTTAATAAACAAAACTTTGGAGGCGATTTATGTTAAATTACGATATATACGACGATATTGCCACCCGTACGGGCGGTGATATATATTTAGGCGTGGTAGGTCCGGTAAGAACCGGCAAATCTACTTTTATTAAAAGATTTATGGAGCAATTGGTTCTTGATAAAATAACCGATAAAAATAAATTGAAAAGAGCTATTGACGAGCTTCCGCAATCGGCTGACGGCAAAACCATTATGACTACCGAACCAAAATTTATTCCCAACGAGGCAGTAACGGTTACTTTTGACAAAACCAGCGCCAATATAAGGCTAATTGACTGCGTTGGCTACCTTATCGAAGACGCTATCGGACATAAGGAAGGTAAAAAACCCCGATTGGTAAAGACACCGTGGCTAAATGAAGAAATACCTTTCCAGGAAGCGGCGGAACTGGGCACAAGTAAAGTTATAAAGGACCATTCCACAGTAGGCATTTTGGTTACTACTGACGGAACGATAACCGATATAAGCCGTTCTAAGTACGTGGAAAGCGAAGAAAGGGTAGTAAAAGAACTTAAAGCCTTAGGAAAACCTTTTGTAGTGATACTAAACTCCAAAAAACCGACCGAAACCGACACAGTCAGACTTCAGGAAAGTTTGACCGAAAGATACGGCGTGCCGGTAATAGCTTGTGACGTAATCAATATGGATAAAGACATTATTACCAATATAATGACCAAAATCCTCTATGAATTCCCAGTTACGGCAATAAACGTAAGCTTGCCCAAATGGATGAGGTCATTAGGTCTTGACAACACCATATTGCAAACCGTAATTCAGGAAGTTAACGTAAAATCCGAGAAAATTGCGAAAATGCGCGATTATGAGGTGCTAAAAGAGCTGTTTTTGGAAAGCGAATTTATAGAAAACAACCCCGAAATTATTTTCAAACCGAGTAGCGGGGAAATAATAGTTACCTGCAGAGCCAAAGACGGCTTATACTTTAAGGTTCTTAGTCAGGAATGCAACAATAATATCGACGATGATTACAAACTGCTAGCTTTTGTCAGAAAATTGTCCCAGTCCTATAACGATTATGAGGGAATAAGAAAAGCTATGGAAGCGGTAAAAACCGAAGGGTACGGAGTGGTCAATCCCAACGTCAAGGATATGGAACTTGCCGAACCCGAACTGGTCAAGAAAGGCAATCAATACGGGGTAAAACTAAAAGCCTCCGCGCCGTCTTTCCATATCGTAAGAGTGGACGTGGAGACGGAAATCAGCCCCATAATCGGCAGCGAACAGCAAAGCGACGAACTTATGAAATATTTGCTTAGTGAATTTGAAAGCAACAAGCAAGGAATATGGGAAACCAATATGTTCGGCAAGAGCTTAAATTCTCTTGTAAAAGAAGACCTAAATAACAAGGTAAGCAGTATGCCTGCCGACACTCAAAACAAACTAAGAAAGACAATGTCACGGATAGTAAACGATGGTAAAGGCGGGGTTCTCTGCATATTATTATAAAATACCGATAATTTAATACAGAATGCGTCTGTTCTGTTGTAGAACAGGCGCGTTTTTGTTATAATATAAGGGACAAAAGGAGAATTATATGGAGTTTGATAAACCGAGAGCAGTTCTCGTCAACGTAACCAAAGATAAAGTCAACTACGAACTATTGGAGGAGCTGAAACTTCTTGCCAATACCGCCGGCTATGAAACGGTTGGAGAAATGGTTCAACACAAAGAAAAACCCGATAAGGCGTATTATATAGGCACAGGTAAACTTGAAGAACTAAAACAGGCGGTTATAGAATTGGAAGCTGATATGGTTATTTTTGACAACGATATAAGCGGAAGCCAGTTTTTTAATTTGGAAAAATATTTGGAGGTGGACGTTATTGACCGAGCCACCCTTATTTTGGAAATTTTTGCCAAACACGCCAGCAGTAACGAAGGTAAACTCCAAGTTGAGCTAGCCAGAAAGAAGCATAGCCTACCTAGAGTATTGGGACAAGGCGCTGTTTTGTCACGCCAAGGCGGTGGAGGAGCCGGCGGAGGTGGAGCAAGAAGAGGGGGCGGAGAACAGCAGCTGGAGCTTGACAAAAGAACAATTAGGGAAGAAATCCGTAATCTGGAAGAAAAAATAGAAAAATTGACCGCAGAAAGGCGGCTTCGCAGAGAAAAACGTATTCAAAGTAGAATAAAACACGTAAGTATTATTGGTTATACCAATGCAGGCAAGTCTACATTGATGAATTATCTTACCAAAGCCAACGTGCTAGCCGAAGACAAACTTTTTGCTACCCTTGATCCGGTAAGTAGAAAAATGTGGCTAGCTCCCAATAAGGAATTTATTATTACCGATACGGTTGGGTTTATTTCCCGCCTTCCTCATGAGTTTATCGACGCTTTTAAGAGTACGTTGGAGGAAACGCGCTATGCAGATCTTATTTTGCACGTAGTAAACGGCGACAGTGACGATATTATCAAGGAATACGACGTAGTTATGGAATTAGTCAAGGCTTTAGGAGCCGAAAATATCCCCATGATTACCGTACTAAATAAGTGCGATATTGGTAAAAACAATCTGTTGCCCGAAAAAGAAAACGTAGTCCTGGTCAGCGCAAAAACAGGTGAGGGAATTAAGGTACTAAAACAGAAAATAAGTTTTATGCTGTTTGATGAAGAGCTAGTATGGGAGTAACCTAATAATTCGCTTGATTATTTGATAATTTTTGAGTATAATATATATCGATGCTAGATGGGGAGCTAGCGGTGCCCTGTAACTCGCAATCCGCTACAGCGAGGTCGAACGCCCACCGAGGTATAAGATATGGAAAGCCGATGGGAATAAGGAATGTTGATAATAAGGTCTTGTACAATTCTGTGTTGTGAACCGTGTCAGAGCTTGACCGCAGCAGCACTAAGCAAATTTCAGGATGTGTTACGAGGAAGCTTTAGAGGAGTCACCTGTTCTCATGCCGATTCGGTATTTTATATCGGAGTGGGTGCATTTTTTTAATTGTCGGTTTTAAGAATATTTTAGCCATTTTTTGCAATAATCAAATTGATTACAAATCAACCTTGACTTGCACATATAATATATATTATAATATCATATAACTTTATTTTGGAGATTTTTGGAAAATTGGAAATATTAAATAGAGACAGCATCGACAAAATTTATAAATGGAAAGTGGAAGATATAATGAGGGAGGAGGATATCCTTTCCTTTTTTGAAGACATAAAAGCCGGTTTTGCCGAAATAGAATCTTATAAAGGAAAACTAAATCCCGACAACTGTATCGAATGCTTTCTTGTTCAAAGCAAAATTTCTTATAAACTGGAAAAATTGTACGTTTTCGTCCACTTAAAGAGTGATGAAGACAAGTCAATTACTAAATATACCGAACTCCTTGACAAAGTTACTATGCTTTCTGTGGAGTTTTCTACCGTTTGTTCTTTTATCAGCCCAACGGTTGCCAATTTTAACAAAGCCGACCTTATAAGAATGAGAGACAGCGATAAATATTCTTATTTTTCTATGTATATCGATTCTTTAATACGCAATAAAAAACGATTGCTTTCCCCCAAAGAAGAGGCAGTGCTTGCTAACGTAAACAGCTTTTCTGATGAGTTTGACAATATTTTTTGCATGTTTGACAACGTGGACGTCAATTTAGGGGAAATAGAAATTGACGGTAAAAGTCAAAAACTTACCCACGGTCTATATTCTGTAATGCTCCAAAATCCCGACCAGGAAGTAAGAAAAAAAGCATATAATTCTATGTATAACGGATATATTTCTATGATAAATACCCTTGCCGCTAACTATGCGGGCAACGTCAAGCAGGATTATTTCTGGACGAGAATGAGAAAGTATAAAAGCTGTCTGGAAAAAGCCTTGGAAGGTAAGGTTGTACCCGTATCGGTATATAACAACCTGATTTCTGTTGTAAAGAAATATACTCCGCAACTACACGAATACGTTGCTTTACGTAAAAAAGCTCTTAAACTTGATGAAATGTACATGTACGATATGTACGTTCCCATAGTTAAAGATATGAATAAGCTAACCGACTATGAGGACGCTTATAAATTAGTAACCGAAGCGTTAAAGCCTCTTGGGGAAGAATACGTTAAAACCTTACTTGAAGCAAAAGAGGACGGTTGGATAGACGTATTTGAAACCAAAAATAAGAGGAGCGGAGCGTATTCCTTTGGTGTTTACGGCACACATCCTTACGTTTTACTTAATCACAGAGGCACAACTCACGACATATTTACCATTGCTCACGAAATGGGTCATGCTATGCATAGTTACTACAGCAACATTGCCCAATGCTACGAAAAAGCAGGTTACGTTATTTTTGTCGCCGAAATTGCCAGTACGGTTAATGAAGTGCTTCTTATTAAACATTTGTTGAAAACCGCCGAGGGAGAGGAGCGGAAGTATCTCTTGTCGTATTATATCGATATGATAAGAACCACTCTTTTCCGTCAGACTATGTTTGCCGAGTTTGAAAAGTTTGCTCACGAAACAATAGAAAGCGGAGAAGCTTTAAGCGCCGAAAATATGACGGAATACTATACTAATCTCAACAAAGAGTATTACGGCGAAAGCGTAATAACCGATAAAAATATCGGTTACGAATGGGCGAGGATACCACATTTTTACCGTGATTTTTACGTTTATCAATATGCTACCGGAATAACTTGCGCTATTAACATTGCAAATATGATACTAAACGACAGTTCCGCCGTTGAAAAGTATAAAAAATTCCTAAGCGCCGGCGGAAGTATGTATCCGATGGATATATTAAAGTTAGTGGACTTGGATTTGACAAAAAAAGAACCTTTTGAAGTAGCTATGAAAGAATTCAGCGCTGTATTAAAGGAACTGAAAAAGACAGTAAGGGGAAAATAATTGAAAAAAATATTGGCGGTTATTTTATTTGTTGCAACGATAATTGCGACTCTGACTTTTGCTCCTACGGCTGCCTTCGCAGGCGGCGCAGTTGCCGTTACCGAAGGAGACAGGAGTAGTCTTTTACGGGATTCCGGATATAAGCTTGGAGATGGTTATTACGTGGAAATAAGTTACGATAACTATATTCTCTATTCTTCGGGGATTTATCAGGCTTTTACCGTCACTTTCGACAAAGTTTTTTGGGATGGATATGCCGCTGACGAAAATGGAATAAACTATAGAAATAATATTCTTGAAGCCATAAAATTGCTGTTTGGCGGAAGGGGTTACGTTACCGAAATCGACAAGGATAACGCGCGTTTTACCGCCTTTATTAAGTATGAATCCTTAACCGATTATTATATCGCCAATGATATAGACGGTTATGAGAGAGAGGAAAGTAGCGGGAATGAAAAGAAAGGGTTTTTGTTTAATGAATACGAAAGCTCCACCACGACGATTTTTAAGATAATAGAGACCGAAGGGAACTTACTTAACGCCATTTTGCAGATTTGCTATCAGGCGGGGATAAATAGAGAAAACGTAGCCTTATCTTACGTTTACGGCACGCCGTATAAGATTATTACTACCGATGCCGACGAAGTTAATTATTCCAGCGGACAAAAGCTGTATTTGCATACTTACAAAATGAATATGGACAACTATGACAGAGAAATAGTTATGAAACAAAAATCGCCCAATCCTACAGGTTGGTACGTTTTGGCGATTATAATAGGAATGGCGGTATTAGCGTTGCCCCTAACTATTGTGATTGTAAAGAGAAAGAAAGGAGGAACAGATGCCAAAAACCAAAGATAACGAGAGCCTGAAGAAAGTAAAAACTTTTCCCAGTAATTTAGAGGCGGAGCAGTCTCTTTTATGCTGTATATTAATTGACGGCAACGTGGCGGGGAGCGTTATTCCCATTCTTGCCCAAGAGGCGTTTTATAACGCAAAAAACCGCAAAATTTTTGCGGCGATGAAGGAGCTTAGCAGTAACGACAGCGCAATAGATATAATAACAGTCAACGATCAGCTAAGTAGAATGAGACAAGCCGACGAAAACACGTTGGAGTATCTTACCGACTTAGTTAATATGCTACCTTCGGGGGCAAACTATCGTCAATATTATAATATAATCAGACGTGATTATATCTTAAGGTCAATTATAGAACGTTGCAACAGCATTATAGAAAAAGCTTATTCGGGAGAGGACGACAAGGTAGTGCTGGATTTTGCCGAAAAACTAATTTTTGACATATCCAAAAACGAACGATATCAGGACCTTACTCATATTTCCGAACCTGCAACGGCTGTTATCGACCGTCTTAACGAAATAGCTAAGGATAAGAACGCTTTCCGCGGTCTTATGACGGGATTACCTTTATTCGACAAACTGACAAACGGACTGCAAAAGGGTGACCTTATTATCCTTGCAGCACGTCCTTCGGTAGGAAAAACGGCGTTTGCTCTCAATATCGCTTCCAATATCTCCAAAAGCGCTGATGCATTAAAAACTATACTTATTTTCTCTTTGGAAATGCCTGCAATACAGCTTACCCAAAGAATGCTTTGCAATATATCAAACGTTACTATGGACGAAGTAAATAAGGGAGAGCTAATCGGCGATGGAAAAACCCAGCTTTGGAAGGCGGTAAGAAGCGTTTCCAACACAAAAATTTACATAAACGACAGTTCTATAATTACCCCCGAAAATATTATGTCGCAATGCCGCAGAATGGCTAGCAGCAAAGAAAAGAATATAGACAAAATCGACCTTATTATCGTAGACTACCTACAACTTATGTCAAGCGGCAAGAATAATCACGACAACAGACAGGTGGAAGTATCCGATATCAGCCGTAATATGAAAATAATTGCCAAAGAACTGCAATGTCCCCTTATTTTGCTAAGCCAGATGTCCAGAGGAATAGAGAGCCGCGAAGAAAAAACGCCGCTACTTAGTGACTTGCGTGAATCTGGAGCAATAGAGCAGGATGCCGACATCGTTATGTTCTTATCCAGAGAGGACGAAAAAGATAAGAAGAATTCTCCCGTTATTCTTAACGTTGCTAAGCATAGGAATGGTGACCTTGGCTTTATCCGTCTTGTTTGGGACGGCGCGCATCAGAGATTTACCGAACACAGCGACCAGAATTATTATCCACCGGCAAAAGGTAAAACAAAGCAACAAAATAAAGAAACAGCAGTAACTACAGAACCATAAAAAGAAACGCAAGGCAGCTAAAAAACAAAAAAATCAACCATAAATATAAGCTTTATTGCAAACATAGTCTATATAATTTGCAAAAAGCATATTGATATGATATTATTATATGACTAATTTACGAAAGTAACCAAAAATTGGAGGAATACAAAATGGAATATTCAATACAACATCTGAGCAAGTCTAAGGTAGAAATAGCAATCAACGTTGCCAAAGAAGAGTGGGACAAAGACATACAGTCTGTATACAACAAGAATAAGTTTAAGTACAGCGTGGAAGGGTTCCGCAAAGGTAAAGTTCCCATGAGCGTACTTGTTAACCGCTACGGCAAAGAATTTTTCTACGAAGACGCGATTGACGAATCATTGAACAGATGTTTCGGAGAAATAATAGAGAAAGACAAGCTTGACGTTGTGGGAAGACCCGACCTTGACCTCAAGGAAGTTAGCGAAGACGGAATTAAGGCTGTTATCACCATTGCTATCCGCCCCGAATTTACTTTGGGACAATATAAGGGACTTACTTTTAAGAAATTACCTATAGAAGTAACCGAAGAAGAAGTTCAGAGCGTTATTGACAAGGCGTTAAACGACAGAGCAAGACTTATAGAAAAAGACGGCGCAGTAGAAAACGGCGACACCGTTATTCTTGATTACAGCGGAAGCGTTGACGGAGTAAAATTTGACGGCGGCACAGCCGAAGACCAAACTTTGGAAATCGGAAGCGGAAGATTTATCCCTGGCTTTGAGGAACAAATCGTTGGTATGAAGAAAGGCGAAAGCAAAGATATAAACGTTACTTTCCCCGCCGAATATACCCCCGAACTTGCAGGCAAAGCCGCAGTATTCGCCATTACCATTAAGGACGTAAAAGGTAAAGAAATCCCTGTTCTTGACGATGAATTTGTAAAGGATATCGATGACGAACTTAACACCGTTGAAGAATATAAAGCAAAGATATCAAAAGACCTTGCTCCCCAAAAGGAAAAGAATTCCTCTTATCAATTAGAAAACGATATGTTGAATACTATTTCTAACAACACCGAAATTGATATCCCCGAATGTATGGTAGAAGAAGAGCTTGACTACCGCATTCAGGAACTTGAACAAAGTATGGTTAACTATGGACTAAAGATGGCTGACTACCTAAAGTATACCGGCACAACGGTAGAAGACTTGCGCAACGAAAAGAAAGCCGAAGCCGAACAAAACATCAAAACACGTTTGATTATGGAAGCTTTGGTTAAGAATGAAAACATAGAAGTTACCCCCGAAGAAGTTACTGCAAAAATTGCTGACCTCAAAGACGAAGAAAAAACGCGCGAAAGAATAAACTATATAGCAAACCAAATCGTTTTTGACAAATTAATTGACTTTTTGAAGGCAAATAACACAATAGAGTAAAAAATCATATAAATAATGGAGGTAAGATGTCGATACCGTATGTTATAGAAAAAGACGCAAGAAGCGAAAGAACTTATGATTTATATTCGCGACTGCTTGAAGACAGAATAATTTTCTTATCGGGACAGATAGATTTTCAAACGGCAAGCAGCGTTGTGGCGCAGTTGTTATACCTAGAGACCAAGGACCCGACAAAGGACATATATTTATATATAAACAGTCCGGGCGGATCTGTTACCGACGGCATGGCAATTTATGATACTATGAACTACATCAAATGCGACGTCAGCACAATTTGTGTTGGTTTTGCCGCCAGTATGGCAGCTTTTTTACTCAGTTCGGGCGCTAAGGGTAAGCGTTTCGCTTTGCCCAACAGCGAAATTATGATTCATCAGCCTTCGGGCGGTGTGTCCGGTCAAGCGAGCGAAATAGCAATAGTTGCCGAACATATCCTAAAAACAAGGGCAAAAATGAACAAGATACTTGCGGAAAACACTAATCAACCGTTGGAAAAAATCGAGAGGGACGTTGATAGAGATTATTATATGGATGCCGAGGGAGCTTTAGAGTACGGTATTATTGATAAGGTTTATAAAAACCGCTAAGGAGAGATTTATTAAATGATTAACAAAATAGAAGTTGACAGCAACAAATGCGTGTTTTGCGGACGTACAAAGGACGACGCAGTTACGTTGATTGCCGGAGCCCAAGGCGTTTCTATTTGCAATTTGTGCATAGCGAGAGCTATGGAAATTTTGGAGAGCAATTATTCGGAAAAAGCCGCAGAAACGGTAAATAGCGTGGATAATCTGCCCACTCCGCGCGATATAAAACAGAGACTGGACGAGAGTATAGTAGGTCAGGACAGCGCAAAGAAAATTCTTAGCGTTGCCGTTTATAACCACTATAAGAGAATTCAGGAACTGGCAAACAGCAAAGACGGATCGGAAATTAAGCTGGAAAAAAGCAACGTTCTGATGCTTGGACCTACAGGTAGCGGAAAAACTTTGCTTGCCAGAACTTTGGCTGATATTCTTAACGTACCTTTCTGCGTAGCAGACGCAACCACACTTACCGAAGCAGGTTACGTTGGTGAAGACGTAGAAAATATTTTGCTGAAACTAATTCAAGCGGCCAACGGCGACGTCAAGAGAGCGGAAAAGGGCATTGTCTATATAGATGAAATAGACAAAATCTGCCGCAAAACCGAAAACGTAAGCATTACCCGCGACGTAAGCGGAGAAGGCGTGCAGCAGGCGTTGCTAAAAATTCTAGAATCCACAATAGCCAACGTGCCTCCGCACGGCGGAAGAAAACATCCCCAGGAAGATTTTATTCAGATTGACACTACCAATATATTGTTTATCTGCGGCGGAGCTTTCGTAGGACTGGAAAAAGTAGTGGATAAGAGAAACGACAAGTCCTCTTTAGGTTTTGGCGGAGTGCTAAAAGACCGTGAAAACCTATACAGCGAAAATATTCATCAATTACAGCCCGACGACCTTATTAAGTACGGACTTATACCCGAATTTGTGGGAAGAATGCCTATCGTCGCGGCGCTGGATCCTCTTACCGAAGACGATTTGGTAAGGATTCTGACCGAACCTAAGAACGCTATTATTAAGCAGTACAAAAAAATGCTGATGCTAAATAACGTAGAATTGGAAGTAACCGAAGAAGCTTTACGCGCCATCGCGCAAAAGTCAATAAAATTAAAGACGGGCGCGCGCGGACTTCGTTCTATAGTAGAAAACTCAATGTTGGATATTATGTACGAAATCCCTTCCGATAGTTCGGTATTTAAGGTAATAGTAAATAAGGATACCATAGAAAAAAACAGTCTGCCGACTGTACTAAGAAAGGAAATAGCCTAAATAATGATTAAACAGGCAGAATTTGTAACAAGTGTGGGGAATTTAAGTCAAATTCCCCATTATGATTTTGAGATAGCCGTCGCGGGAAAGTCCAACGTCGGCAAATCTTCTTTTATTAACGCACTTTGCAATCAAAATAAACTTGCCAAAACCTCAAAGGAGCCGGGAAGAACGCGGCTACTTAATTATTTCAATATTAATAAGGGGCAGTTTTATTTGGTTGACTTGCCCGGTTACGGCTATGCCAAAGTTAACGACGAAGAAAAATTAAAATGGGGCAAACTAATAGAAAATTATTTTCAAATCTCCAAAGGTTTGAAAAACGTCTTTATGCTGCTGGATATCAGACACGACCCAACCGCAGACGATATGCAGATGCTAAAGTATTTATATTTTTATCATATTCCGTTTACTCTTATTTGCACTAAGAGCGATAAACTAAGTAAGAGCGCTGCTAATAAGAGAAAGAGAGAAATAGCAAATTATATAGGCGTTGGCATTGACAACGTTTTGACATTTTCTTCTTTAACCAAGGACGGCAAAGAAGAGATTTTTTCCAAAATTCTATATCTTTTTGACAGTCAGATAATTTCAGAATAAAGAACAAATAAAATCAATTAGTCATAATATGGTGTAAACACTTTTATGAGGGGACTATTATGGCTTGTTCAAGAAATTCATGTTCTAGTAGGTTGTGTAACACCAGAAATAACGTTTGTGAAAAGACGTGTATAGAGGTTGACAAGGTTTTTGACGTATGTAAGCAACAAAGAAGTGTGCCTTTCAATCTTACCGTAACTTTCAGCGCACCGCCAGATGGCTATACGATAACCAGTTTCTTAAATTCGGGACAGGGAGTAATGACGGGGCTAACCATAACCCCGGTAGAAAACAGTCAATTTTCCCGAGTGCGTTATACGCTTTCTATTCCTATTATTATACTAGCCACCAACAGCGTCGGCATGCAGATAACAGGTACTGCCACAATGATAATAAACCAAGATTTGTTGTTGCGGGTACCTAGCGGTGCAATAGTGGTACCCGAAATCAAGACAATAGTAGCAGTTGAGGGAGCAAGGAGTCAAATAACTTCGCCCACAACGGTAGTCGGCGAGGCTTGCGTAACAATAATTACAAAAGTTGTTGCTGACGTAATACTTGTTATTCCTTCTTACGGCTATCCCAGAATAAGGACGTGTGAGGAGTTTAACGAAGACGTTTGTACGGCGGTATTTAACCGAACAACGCTGTTTCCGTAAACAATTAGGAGCGAAATTACTTCGCTCCTTTTTTATTGCATTAAAACTGTTTCTTATGCTATAATCAAGGAATGAAAATTTTTGCGATTAGTGACCTTCACCTTACTACAACCGAAGACAAGCCTATGGATATTTTCGGCATGTCTTGGGTAGGTCATTGGGACAAAATAAAAACCGACTGGCTAGCAAAAGTAACTACCGACGATATAGTTTTGATAGCGGGAGACGTCTCTTGGGCAATGAATGCTCAAAACGCCCTTTCCGACCTTACTGAGATTGACAAACTACCGGGTAAAAAGATAATAATAAGGGGCAATCACGATTATTGGTGGACTAGTTTCAAAAAATTAAGCGCAATGCCTCTAAATAGTATATTTTTTATACAAAACAACGCCATAAGAATTGATAATTACGTTTTCTGCGGAACAAGGGGCTGGATGGTGCCCGAAAGCGACAAACAAGGGGCAGAGGATAAGAAGATTTTTGATAGGGAAGTAATAAGGCTAAAGCTAACTTTGGAAGAAGGCAAAAAGCTATATAAAGAGGGCGACAAAATTATAGCCATGATACATTTCCCTCCCTTTAATTCTCGATTTGATAATTCATCTTTGACAGAACTATTTGCCCTTTATAACGTCGACAAAGTAATATACGGGCATTTGCACGGCGAAAACGGAAGATATAAAGCAGTGGTAAACAAGGGCAGTACAGATTATTATTTAACTTCCTGCGATTTTTTGAATAACAGTCTTTTACAAATTTATTAGAATTATTATATAAGGTAAGAGAAATCAGGGATGAATTTCCCTGATTTTTTTGCATTTTATGTAATAAAATATGCGTAAGTGGACATATTTCCCTATTTGCATAAATAATTATAAAAAAAATTGAAAAAAGTGGAAATTAGTGGTTGCAAATGGAAACGATATATGTTATCATTGAAGTAACAACAAAGGAGAATGACAATGTTCTATTTCGGAGAGTACCATTTAGCGCTAGACGATAAGTTCAGAATGCGGATACCTAACAAGCTAAAAGCTATGTTGGGAGAAGATTATGCAATCTGCGCCGGTACCGACCATTGCTTGTTTCTTATGACCCAAAAACAGTTCAACGACTTGTTTATGGACGTTGCCGAAGATACTCCTTTTAGTAAGACGGCTAAGCAAGAGGCGATAAGGAAGTTAAGCTCCACCGTACTTATCCCCGAAGAGGACGCCCAAGGAAGATTTGTTTTACCCGCCAAGCTGAAAAACTACTGCGGAATAAAGAAAAAAGTAGTGTTTTTGGGGGCAATGAACAGAATAGAGATTTGGAGCGAAGAAGTTTACAACGAAAAATACTCTTTGGATAAGGTTGACATCAACCAAGTAGTGGAAGAATTAAAAATATAATGAAATACGAACATATACCGGTCTTGTATAACGAAGTAATAGAAGGGCTCAACATAAAATCTGATGGAATTTACGTTGACGGAACCTTAGGCGGCGGAGGACACAGCGAAGGTATATTGAAAAAACTAATAAGCGGAAAGTTAATAGTAAACGACCTTGATACAGAAGCTATAAATAACGCGAAAGAGAAATTTAGTGGATATGACAATATAACTTATATTCACGACGACTACAAAAACATACTTAATAATCTTGACAACATAAATATCGGACTTATAGACGGAATTTTGCTTGATTTGGGAGTGAGTAGCTACCAAATAGACAACGCCGAAAGAGGTTTCTCTTATATAAAGGATGCGCCTTTGGATATGAGAATGAATATTGAGCAGGAAATAAGCGCTTATACGGTTGTTAATACCTACGGAGAACAAGAATTAACCGACATCCTCTTTACTTACGGCGAAGAAAGATATGCAAGGTATATAGCAAAAAAGATTGTTGCAAGAAGAAAGGAAAGTCCAATTAAGACAACGTTGGAATTATCGGAAATAGTGGCAAGCTGTTATCCGGCAAAAGAAAGATATAAATTCGGCAATCCTGCCAAAAGAACCTTTCAGGCAATAAGAATAGAAGTAAACAACGAACTTAAAGGCCTTGAGAAGTTCATAACAGACGCGGCAATGAGATTAAAAGTAGGGGGTAGGATGTGTGTAATCACCTTCCACTCATTAGAAGACAGAATGGTAAAGAGAGCGTTTGTAGAGTTAGAAAAAGATTGTATATGTGACAAAAGATTGCCCGTATGCGTCTGCAATAAAAGAAAAGAAGTAGAAATTATCACCAAAAAGCCGATATCGGGAGCTATAGAAGCCGATAAAAATAAGCGTTCGGAAAGCGCAAAACTGAGAATAGTAGAAAAAGTTTAGGAGGTGCCCGTATGATTAACAGAGTAGAAGAACTTACAAATTACGATAGGTTTTTATTGTCAAAGAAAGAAGCATACAACAATAAGTTTGTGGAAAACACCACCGAAAATAACGCGGAAAGAAGTTATTCCGACTATGAGGCTTATTTACTTAGCGAACTTAGGCGCACCACGCCGAGAACGGCTCCTTTGATGCGTGAAGATGAATATCTTGTAAGATGCACTTCAACTTCGGCTGCTATCAAGCAAAATAAGAAAGCTTCTGTAAAATTCCAAAAGTACGGCAAAATTATATTGGCTGTATATGTCATTTTTGTTATCGCTTTAGCATTTATAGTAATAGGCGGCAGCACAACTGACATCACTTCCAAAGATATGGCGGGCGCGGCGAAAATATCGGAAACCAACGTTACTAATAATAATTACGTCGGCGCAATGACTATTGAGGAAGAAAACAATGAGGAAACAAATTGGTTTGACAAATTGTGTGATTCGCTGAGTAAATAAAACGGAGAATTACAAATATTAAATATTCAAATCTCAGACTTAGGAAAAGGTTACTTACAGTATTGGTGTTAGTAACCTTTTTGTTTGTCGCAATAATAGCAAAACTTATTTATACACAGATAGTAAACGCAGAAAGTTTACAAATAATGGCTCTCGACCAATGGACCAGAGACGTGCCTATTACCGGAGAGCGCGGTGATATTTTTGACAAAAACGGCGTACTTCTTGCCGATACAGAGACAATTTATACCGTTTACGTTCGACCTGTTTCGGTAAGCAATAAAGAATATACAGCTAATATTTTATCAAAAGTATTAAACAAAAATAAAGACGATTTACTCTCAAAGATAAATTCTAAAGTAAGCGAAATAACTGTCAGCAAAAAAGTATCCAAAGAACAAATGAATGCCCTAACGCAAAGCGGCGTTACCGGAGTGTATTTTTCTCAAAACCTGAACAGAAAATACATTTACGGAGATTTTATGACTCAAATATTGGGTTTTGTCAACGTAGACGGCATGGGACAGTCGGGAGTTGAAGCCTATTATAACAATTATTTGAAAGGAATTGACGGTTATATCCTTACCGAAACAGATTTGGTAGGGCGGGAACTTGATAGTAACGTAACAAGGTATATTGCGGGCAAAAAAGGTAACAGCGTGTACCTAACGTTAGATTATGCGATATCTTCCATTGTGGAAAACGCGGTTACTACCGCTTACCAAAAATATAATGCTACAAACGCAAGTTGCGTGGTAATCAACGTAAAAACAGGGGAAATTGTGGCTATGGCGCAACAACCGTCATACGACCTTAACAACTTACCCAGAGACGATATAGCTTTGCTGTTTGAAAGAAGTAAAAGTTTGCTGGTCAGTAATGTGTATGAACCCGGTTCTACTTTCAAGATTCTAACGTCAGCAATTGGACTTGAAAGCAAAGTTATTAACACAGATTATCATTTTTATTGCCCGGGGTATAAAATTGTGGACGGCAAAAAAATTAAGTGTTGGAAAACGACAGGGCATGGCAGTCAGGATTTTGTTAAGGGTGTGCAAAACTCCTGCAACGTGTTGTTTATGGATACGGCGTTAAAAATCGGTACCGAAAGATTTTATCAGGAGATAAATAATTTCGGACTCAATGCCAAGACCGGTATAGATATGAGCGGAGAGGCATCGGGTTTAATTATAGCAAAAGAGTCGGTAAAAACTGTTGACCTTGCCAGAATGGGTTTTGGTCAGGCTATTGCAATGACGCCTATAGAACTACTTACCGCATGCGCGGCGGTGGTAAACGGCGGCAAACTGATGACACCTTACATAGTAGACAAAATAGTAGACAGAGATGGCAATATCGTAGTATCAAACTATCCTATAGTAAAAAGGCAAGTCCTTAGCGAACAGACAAGCGCGCTTATGAGGCAAATACTTGAAAGCGTAGTAACCGAAGGAGGAGGCAAAAACGCCCAAGTAAGCGGTTATCGTATAGGAGGAAAGACCGGTACGGCGCAAAAATATAAGAACGGAGTAATAGCCCAAGGCTTATACGTGTCCACCTTTATCGGCTTTGCGCCTGCTGACGACCCCGAGTATATGCTTTTGTTTATAGTTGATGAGCCTAAGGGCGGAGTATATTACGGAAGTATGGTAGCGGCGCCCTATGCGTCGCAGATATTTGCCAATATATTTAATTACAGAGGTTGGGAATCCTCAGAAGTAATAAAAAAACCTACCTTTGAGATGCCAAATCTTGAAGGAATGAGCATTACAAACGCTTACGCTGCTTTAACAAAAGCGGGAATGTACTACGAGGTGGCAGGGGAAGGCACCAAAGTTATCGGACAGCTGCCTGCCGCGGGGAGCTTGGTCACAACGGACGTTTCAGCGGTAATAATATTAGGTTAAAATTCGGAGGAACAATTATGAAGACGTTAAAAGACCTTTTTCATAACGTAAACGTACTATCGTTTGACGTTAATATGGATACAACTGTTGAGGGCATAGAAGTTAACAGCCAAAAAGTCAGTAACAATTTTATCTTTTTTGCCCTAAAAGATAATGGTTATGCAAAAGACGCTATTGACAATGGAGCAATTTGTATTGTAACCGAAACAAAAATAGAAAATATGCCGTGTATTTGCGTAAATGAAATAAGAAAAGTTCTTTGTACCGTCTGTGCCGAATTTTATGACAATCCCCATATAAATATGCACTTTATCGGCGTTGTTGGTACCAACGGAAAGACCACGACAACTCATATTATTAATCATATTTTGCATGAAAGCGGCAAAAAAACCTGCCTAATAGGAACTTTGGGAGTGAAAATAAACTGCGAATACGATATTCCTTTCGATATGACCACACCCGACCCAAATGAATTTTACAAAATTCTTAATGAAGCAAAAAACAACTTAGTTGAGTACGTAATTATGGAAGTTTCTGCCCATGCCATTTATTTTGAAAAACTGCACGGAATTGTTATGGATTATTGCGTTTTTACCAATGTTAGCCAAGACCACTTGGATTTCTTTAAGGATATGAACACTTATACCAAAGTAAAAGAGCGTTATTTTAACGCCGATAACGTCCGATTGGGAATAATAAACGCCGATGATATTGTGGGAAGAAGAATAATTGATTGTAAGGAAATTTGCTGTCTTAGTTATGGATTGTATTATCCAAGCGACGTTTTTGCCCTCAATATTGAATACGACAAGGGTAGTACAAGTTTTGTCGCCAACGTTTTTGACGACGTCGCTTTTGTAAAAACACCGCTTTTGGGAGAATTTAACGTAAGTAATACCCTTGCCGCCGTCAGCGTGTGCAAGGTTATCGGCATTTCTACCAATGATATTTGTCAATTTCTTGTTACGCTGCCCCAAATAGAAGGTCGCTTTGATGTAATAACAAATCAAAAGACGGCTATAATTGATTATGCGCATACCCCTGACGGCTTAAAAAACGCCATACTTGCCGCAAGGAAGCTATGCAAGGGTAAACTCATTGTGGTATTCGGCTGCGGCGGCAATAGAGATACCAACAAACGTCCGATTATGGGGGAAATTGCCGCAAAATACAGCGATATTACTGTCATTACTTCGGACAACCCTAGGTTTGAAAACCCCGAAGATATAATAGAGAGTATTGCCGCAGGCTTTGCGGAGATTAGCCATAGTTACATAAAAATATGCGATAGGCAAAAAGCCATTGAGTTTGCTTTGTCGATAGCCGACAAGAACGATATAGTCCTGATAGCCGGTAAGGGCGGAGAGGATTATTTAGATATCAAAGGGGAAAAACTGCCTTATTCCGACAAGGAAGTATGCCAAAAGATATTGAGGAGATTTGACAGTTGATTAAGATAGTATGCGCGTTGATTACCGCCTTTTTTTTGGGTATGTTTCTTGCGCCGCTTGTTATTTGGACGGTAAAAAAGCTCAAGGTCAGACAGACCATACTTTGTTACGTTACCCAACATAAGGACAAAGAGGGCATACCAACAATGGGCGGGTTGATTTTTATTGTCGCCACCGTTGTTTCCTGCCTGATTTTTTGGAAGGGCAACAAAACTCTGGCAATCACAACGCTGGCTGTGACTGCGGCGTATTGCGCAATCGGGTTTTTGGACGATATATTAAAAGTTATCCTAAAAAGGAACTTAGGTTTAAGAGCCTATCAAAAAATTATTTCTCAGTCGGCTATAGCCATACTTGCCACAATTTTTGCTTATAAAAATCAGTACGTTGGTGGAGAAATAATTCTACCGATTATTAATAAGACAATTTCCCTTGGCTGGTGGTACCTACCTTTTGGTTTTATAGTTTACGTAGCCACTACCAACGCGGTAAATTTATGTGACGGGCTTGACGGGCTTGCCGGAAGCGTAATGACGGTATATTTGTCTGCAATTTTTGTTCTGATTGGCATAAAATATAATGAAGCAAGCGAAATGGGACTTACTTTCTACGCGCAGGAACTTAATAATCTTATGATATACTGCGCGGCGTTAGTTGGAGGGATAATGGCATTTTTGTGGCATAATTCTTACAAAGCAAAGGTTTTTATGGGGGATACCGGCTCGCTTGCTCTCGGCGGAAGCTGCGCAATACTGCCGACGCTTATAAAAAATCCGCTTGCTATAATCTTTGCCGGTGGGGTATTTGTCTGGACTGCCGTATCGGTTATAATTCAGGTATTTTATTACAAACTTACGAAAAAACGTGTGTTCCTAATGGCGCCGTTTCATCACCACTTAGAAAAAAAAGGTATAAACGAAAGCAAAGTAGTGACGTATTACTGCGTAATAACGGTAATATGCGGTCTGCTGACTATAATAATTTTTTGAGGTGGATTCATGGATATTTTTAATTATTCGGGCAAAAGAGTTCTTATTATGGGCATACAAACCAGCGGAATAAGCGCCGCTTTTCTTCTTCGCAGTCTAAATGCGAAAGTAATTTTGTACGATGATGCGACAAACAGGAATTTTTATGATTATGATACGGTAAACAGCGTTACGGTTATGGACATACTAAAAGATATCGACGTAATCGTGGTAAGTCCCGCCATACCGAAAAATCATTCTGTGCTGAAAGAAGCCGAAAAATACAAGACTTTTGTTATCGGAGAACTGGAACTTGGATGTAGTTTTCTTACCTGCAAGCAAATTATGGTTACCGGCACAAACGGCAAAACTACCATTGTCAATATGTTGGAAAAACTTTTGTTGTCGGCTGGACTCAAAGTAAAAGCCATGGGTAACATCGGCTATCCCGTAACACAAGTCGTTTTAGATAAAATAGAGTTGGACTATGCCATTATTGAAGTAAGCAGTTTTCAACTAGAGCATGCTCACTTTATTAAGCCTTATATATCTGTTATAACCAACCTTGCACCCGACCATATGGACAGATACGACAGTTATTTGGACTACGTAAACACCAAACAGAATATCTGTAAACTCCAAGATAAGAACGATTATATTTTTGTCAACAACGAAGACGGCGCCGCTAGACGGTTTGTCAAAGTTACCGAAGCAACGCCCGTTGCAATAAGCCCACGCGCCGCTTTAAGCCCAATATTTATTAAGGATAACTTCTTCATGATGGAAGATACCTCTCTTTGTCACGTCAAGGACTGCAAACTTAGGGGAGAGCATAATAAGTTTAACTTACTAATGGCGCTCAATATCGGTTTCTTATTAGGAGTTAAAAAAGAACATCTTACTAATTTAATAAAAGATTATACCCTTCTTCCTAACAGAGTGGAATATATCACGACGATTAACGGAATTAGCTATTATAACGATTCTAAGGGTACAAATATCCACGCCTGCCGTTTTGCAATCGACAGTATTGACGGGAAAATCGGTTTGATTATGGGAGGGAGCGACAAAAACGAAGACTTTTGTGAGTTTTTTGAAAATATCGACCCTAAGGTAGTAAAAGTAGCCGTAACGGGCGGCAATGCCGAAAAAATTTATAATTCTGCCTTAAAAATGGGCTATACGAATATAACAATCAGTAGAGAACTGGTTGACGCGGTGGAATTGTTGTCTAACAGCAAGGGTATTGACAACGTGCTGTTATCCCCGGGGTGCGCAAGTTTTGACAGATACAAAAACTATGCCGAACGCGGCGATAAGTTCAAAGAAATCGTATATGGCATTAAAGCGTAGCGCGCAACTATGTATACTGATAACTACAATTTTTTTGGGGGCGATAGGCATAATATTTATTTATTCTGCCAGCTCCTATTCGGCAAAATTAGAATATAACGACAGTTTTTTCTTTGTTAAAAAACAGGCTATAGCATTTGCGGCGGGGATTATTCTTATGATTTTTGCCGCAAAAATAAAACTAAGTTTACTTATTAAATACAAATGGATAATATACATATTAAGTATAATTTTGCTTGCGCTTTTGCTTATACCTAACGTTGGTAAGGAAAGTTACGGCGCAACAAGATGGATTGATCTTGGCTTTATTTCCCTTCAACCTTCGGAAATCGCCAAATTCGGGTTAATGATATTTTTGGCGGGGTATATGTACGAAAATCCACCCGAAAATCTTAAAAAAATGATTATCCCCATAATAAGCGGACTAGTAATTTGCTTATTAATTATTTTAGAACCCAATATGAGCATAACAATGTGCGTAGGTTTATCGGTAATTTTACTTGTATTTATCGCAGGCGCGCCGAAAAAATGGTTTGTTTTACTCATTATTTTAGTTGCTGTGGCTGTTCCTGTACTTATTATTATTGAGCCGTATAGAGTAAAGAGAATACTGGCATTTTTAGACCCATGGCAAAACCCGAAAGCCGAAGGCTATCAGCTCATTCAGTCCTATTATGCTTTAGGTAACGGCGGATTGTTCGGGGTGGGGTTATTCCAAAGCCGACAAAAATATCTTTTTCTTCCTTTTGCAGAGTCCGATTTTATTTTTTCGGTAATAGGGGAAGAAACCGGACTTATAGGTTGTCTTTTGGTTATTATAGCGTTTGCTTTACTTATATATAATGGTATTAAGGTTGCAATATGCGCAAACAACTTTTATTGCACCCTTTTAGCAACCGGTCTTACGGCTGTTATTGCTTTGCAGACCATAATAAATATAGCCGTTGTAACAGGCTCAATTCCTCCTACAGGAGTGCCTCTACCATACGTTAGCGCAGGCGGCACTTCTCTTGTTTGTTTTATGTTCGTTTCGGGGTTACTTTACAATATCGCCTCCGTAACCAACAAAGGAAAATTGCCATAGTATGTATTGATAGCTTTTTTTCACGGCGCATATATGCCGATTTGTTATAAAGGCTATACGGGTTATTGTGGGGGGATAATGGGAAAATTTATTATAAACGGCGGCAATAAATTATTTGGCGAAGTCCAAGTTCAAAGCGCAAAGAACGCCGTTTTACCGCTGTTTGCTGCAGCGCTTCTTACAGAAGAAGAAATAATTATAAAGAACGTCCCTGAGCTTATAGACGTTGACAACATGATAAAAATCATATGTAATATCGGTGCCGTAGTTAAAAAAGAAGGGCAAACGGTATCGATAAAAGCGCAGGACATAACCTCCCACAATATACCTAACAGTCTGGCAAAAGAATTACGGAGTTCAATTTTTTTATTGGGCGCCGTTCTTTCACGCAAGAAACACGCCAAAGTCGCTTTCCCCGGCGGCTGTGATATCGGTATGCGCCCGATAGATATCCATATTAAGGGTTTGAGAGACCTAAACGTAAAAATAGAAGAAAAAGCGGGTTACATTTTTTGCGATGCGACCAAGCTTGTTTGCGGAGAAATAAACTTAGATTACCCAAGCGTCGGAGCCACCGAAAACGTAATGCTAACAGCCGTACTTGCAAACGGGAAGACCATAATACATAACGCGGCTTGCGAACCCGAAATTGTAGATTTGCAAAACTTCCTCAACAAAATGGGGGCGAAAATTTTCGGGGCAGGTTCTTCGGTTATTGTTATTGAAGGAGTAAAAAAACTTCATGGTATTACTTATGAGGCTATGCCCGACAGAATAGTTGCCGGTACATATTTACTTGCCACCGCTATTTGCGGCGGGGAAGTGTTATTGAAGAACGCCAGAATGGAAGATATACGCTCACTTTGTGCCAAACTGTCAAAAACTTCTTGCCATATCGAGCATTTTAATGATAATATATTAATTAAAGCAAGCGCTAGACCGACTTCGGTAGTCAGCGTAACTACGCAACCGTATCCCGGATTTCCTACCGACTTGCAGGCGCCTATGATGTCCTTACAGGCAGTAAGCGAAGGAATTTGCGTAATTACCGAAAACATCTTTGAAAACCGTTTTCGCCACGTAAGCGAATTACGAAAAATGGGAGCGGACATAATAATTAATAACCGCACCGCTGTTATAAAAGGTGTACCCAGACTTACGGCAGCTGAGGTTAACGCTCAGGACTTACGCGGAGGAGCGGCATTGGTTCTAGCAGGGCTTAACGCGCAAGGAACTACGATTATTAACGATATATATCACATAGACAGAGGTTATCAGAGCATAGAAAAAGTATTTTCACAGCTTGGAGCGGATATCATCAGAGTATGAAAAAAAAGATAGTAATAATTGCAATCAGTCTTGTTATTGTCACAGCGTTGATTATTTGCGGCAATATTTTTGCCGTGGACAGCGTTGAGGTTGTTTTTGACAATAAGACCGATATAACTAATGAATACGATATTCTTAAAGCGGCGGAGATTTCTAAAAGCACGATAATTTTTAATATAAAAGAAAACAGCATAAAAAGTAAGGTAAGTAAAGAATATAAAGACAATAGCATTGTCGTTACCAACGTAGAAAGAGTTTTTCCCAACAAAGTCAAGATTTTTGTCAAAGAGCGTGTTCTTATTTATAAACTTAACGTTTTTTCTCAAACCGACGATGATTTATACGTTCCTACCGACAAAGACTTCCAGAGGGGAGCGCTTATTGATAATATCGACGATTATAACCTGATAACCGTCAAAAATTTTGTTATAAAAGACACTTTTAACCTAGAAGAATGCTATGAATTGCGGGAATTTGCCGATGTTTTTATCTCTTTAGGCATAAGCGAAGAGGCTTTGCCGTATTTTGTGGAGAGTATTGAGTTTTCCGAAAAAACTTTGAAAATTGATTTAAGACACAGTAGCGGAATATTTACAATTTCCCGCAATAATATAAAAAATGAACTCAAAACTATTTATTATCAATATCTAAAATTAAGCGACCAGGACAAACTGAACTGCGCTTTGTCGATTTAGTCGGATTTTTCACAAAACTTTTACATCTATTGACTATTAATTATATTTAATATATAATTATTACTATGCTGAAGTCCGATTTGTATCCTATTCTTGAAATAAATACCGCCACTCTTTGCCTAAGCGTTATCGAAAAGAGCGGAGAGTATTTTCATCATCTCTACCGCAAGGTTGTTTCTTATAAAGGCTTCGAGAAGATATTTTTCAAGGACCCCGAAGAACTTTTTACTTCGGTACAAAACATTTTCAGCGATTGCGAATTTAATTTGCATCTTAATTTCAAACATTTTTACGCCCTTTTGCCCCAAACCTTTTACCGCGCAAACGCACAAGAAAAAAGCCTTATTCTTAATGGAAAATCGGTAAGTAATAAGGATATCAACAAACTGAAAAGCAAGTATTTTGTGACCGACAGCGGTTTTAAGGCGGTAAGTTTGATTCCTTTGTCGTACAAACTTGACGGCGAGGAGTTTTTTGAGGCTCCTTTGGGTAAAAGCTGCAAGGTTTTTTCGGTCAATATGGAGCAAGTAGCTTTAGCCGAAAACGTAGAAGAGCTGTTTTCCACCTGCGCAAAGAGGCTAAATAAGACGGTGAGTTTTATTGCCGACAACGTAAGCGCGGCTTTGCGGTTATATAAGCAGGAAAGAGGCGATAAATACATACTAATCGGCATTAACGAAAGGCACACAGACGTTAGTTTGTGCGAAAAAAATGCGGTAGTTACTAATGAAAACGTAGAATGGGGCGGAGATTACGTTCATTTAGCGTTAGCTGACATGCTGAAAATTTCCGAAGAGGCGGCAATTGAACTTACCAAGAAGCTTAATTTGAATTTACCGCTTGACAACGTAAACAAATATATGTCAGACTTTAGCGGTAAAGAGTTGTTTTCGGCTTCGCAAGTTAATAAGCAAGCCATGACGACAATTTATTTTATAATAAAAGAAGTTAGTAAAAAAATTACTCTTCTTGATAAGGGAGCCAAACTTCCGCTGTATTTTTACGGGCATTATATCTGCAACGTAAGAGGACTAAAAGAAATTTTGGAAGAAATAACCGGCGTAGAGGTAAATATAATTGACGACGGAAAATTCTTCCGCGAGAATATAAATTATAAAACGCAATCTTTATTTGACAACGAAAATTTACTTATTGACAACAAAAAGCAAAGTTTTTTGTCAGATATACTAAAAATAAAATAACTTACAGGAGAACAAAATGGACTTTGATTTCGAAAAAAACGATATGCAGGCTAGCTATTTTGACAACAACAACGAAGACTTTTTGAAGATAAAAATATTCGGAGTGGGCGGCGGCGGATGTAACGCCGTATACCGTTTGCGTGAAAAAGTCGACGCAGGGGTGGAGTTTATTGCCAGCAACACCGATATGATGGCTCTTTCTAAAATTAATTTCCCCAATATAAAGAAACTTCAGATAGGCAAGGAAAAGACCAAGGGTATGGGCGCTGGCGCTTTGCCCGAAGTAGGTAAGGAAGCTGCCAGAGAATCCCGCGAGGAAATCAAAAGAATGATTGAAGGCTCCAACATGGTCTTTGTTACTGCCGGTATGGGCGGTGGTACAGGCACAGGAGGCGCGCCGGTTGTAGCGGCTATAGCAAAAGAACTGGGCATTCTTACCATTGGTATAGTAACCAAGCCTTTTAATTACGAAGGCAAGAAAAAAATGGTTATCGCAGAAGACGGTATAGAAAAACTCAAAAAAGAAGTAGACGTACTTATAGTTGTGCCCAACGAAAGAGCCTTTGAATATGCTCCCGCTGGCACACCGCTTATCGAAGTGGTAAAAATGGCTGACGACGTTCTTCTAAAAAGTATTATGGGTATTACCGACATTATGCTCAAGCACTCCCTTATTAATTTGGATTTTGCCGATATCAGAACGGTAATTAAAAACAAGGGTACCGCGCATATTGGAGTTGGAAGAGCGCAGGGAGAAAACCGCGTAATGGATGCTTTGCGTAAGGCTTGTTCTTCTCCGCTTCTTGACAGCAATATAGAAGGAGCAACACACATAATTGTAAGCGTAGTTGCCGACTATGAGCTTAGCGGAAACAGCGTGGAAAAAGCCCTTAACCTGATACCCGAAGTGGCTGCTCCCGACGCTAACATAATCCACGGACTGGGCTTTGACGAAAACTTGAAAGACGAAGTAATAGTTACCGTAATAGCGACAGGTTTTGACGGCGGCAGAGAAGTGGAAGGAAATTCAGCCGAAGCAGTAGCTGCCGAAGATAAATCGGAATTGTTTTCCATTAAGAAAAAAACTCAAGCAAAGGTAGAGAAAGAACCCGAAGAAGTGAGTCAGGACGACATACCCGCCTTTTTACAACGCCTAAAACAAAGAGGCTAAGACTTAAATTAGGAAACAAATACAAAAGACAAGTTAATATTTAGCTTGTCTTTTTTGTTTTATATGGAGAATTATGACGGTTTACGTAGAAATTATTTTTTTATCGAATTTTTGTATTGACGCTTTTATCTTTTGTCTGGTAAATACTATTCTAAAGGTAAAAAGCAGTATATTACGAATAATTTTTGCCGCCTTTATTGGGGGGCTTTGTTCGGCAGTTTATCCGTTTATCGGGCAGTATGCTAATATAATGAAAATAGCATTAGGTCTAGTTTTGCCGTTTTTCTTTCGCAAAATAGCCATTTTCAAGGATTATATAATAACCTTATCTGTATTTTTGACAGTTAGTTTTTCTTTGGCTGGCTGTGTATACCTACTTAACGGATTTTCTCTAAAAAACGTATCTTTTTCGCCGGTAACGTACGGGATTTTTCCCATTCTTTTTTGCTCTTCGGGGCTAATTTTAACATTTATGTGCGGCAATACGATAACCAAGCTTTTACCACAACGGACGAAAAATGAAAACTATTATAAGGTGGTCATAGAAAATGAGAACGCGAGGGTAAGTTCGATAGCGTATTATGACAGCGGAAATCGGGTTTTCGCTAATAATGGCGAACGTGTTGTATTTGTCAGTGAGGATATCTATAATAAGCTAATGCCCGCTAAAGAAAAAAGCATAGTGGTGTCCACCATAAACGGAAAACGCCTTGTAAAAACCACCGATGCTAAGGTACAGATATATTTCGGAGAAAATGAGAATAAAATATACTATGCTTGCATAGGGTTAGGGAATATGGAAAACGTTGACCAAAAAATATTATTACACGCAGAAATGCTCGGGGGCGAAATATGAAAAACTTTATTAAAAAAATCATACGATGGATAAAAAAATTCTTTGGAAGAGAGAAGAACGAACTTAACTACATAGTATCCTTACCCACTCCGTTAAATGAGGACGAAGAAGCAATAGCTATCGCGGCGCTTGATATAGGCGACGAAGACGCAAAAAATCTTCTCATCGAAAGAAATCTGCGGTTAGTTGTCTATATAGCCAAAAGATTTGATAACACGGGCATTGATATGGACGAATTAATTTCGGTAGGGACTTTGGGACTGATTAAAGCGGTAAAAAGCTATAATTCGGAAAAGAAAATAAAACTGGCAACGTACGCCTCAAGATGTATAGAGAACGAAATTCTGATGTTTTTGCGGAAAATGGTCAAAACGAAAGCCGAAGTTAGTTTAGATGAACCGCTAAACGTCGATTGGGAAGGCAATCAGCTGGTACTAAGCGACATACTTGGGACCGATAGTGAAATGATATATAAGGACATAGAAACGCGCGTTGAGAGCGATATTCTAAAAGAACTTTATGACAAGCTGGACGAAAGAGACCGGGAAATTGTTGGTTTACGTTACGGTTTGTACGGCAGAGAAGAAAAAACCCAAAAAGAAATAGCCGATATGATGAATATTTCTCAGTCCTATATAAGCAGATTAGAAAAGAAGATATTAAGTAAACTCAAAAAAGATTTCTTAAAATGTGAATAGTTTTTTTATTTTAACAAATACTTCCTTATGCGGTAAAAGGGTCATTTTGCTACATAAGGAGGTTTTTTATGTCTCACAAAGTGACAATTACCGGTATATCCACCTCACAGTTGCCGAAGCTTACAGCTAAAGAGAGCGAAGAACTGCTGTTAAGAATAAAAAACGGCGAAGAAAATTTGCGGGATACTTTTATTGAAGGGAATATGCGGCTAGTTCTTAGCATGGTGCAGAGATTCCGTTCCGACAAGGGTTGTTCCGACGACTTGTTCCAAGTTGGTATGCTGGGACTTATTAAGGCTTTGGATAATTTCGACGTGACGTTAAACGTGAGGTTTTCCACATACGCAGTACCGATGATATTAGGAGAGATACGCAGATATCTACGCGAAGGAACGGCTCTCAAAGTAGGAAGAAACCAAAGAGATATAGCATACAAGGCAATGCAGGCGAGAGATAAACTGGAACTATCTAAGAGTAACGAAGTTACCTTAAACGAAATCGCCGCCGAAATTTGCGTACCGTACAGAGAAGTAGTAAGCGCGCTTGACGCTATAAGTGAGCCGGTATCTTTATACGAAGCGGCTTACAATGACGGAGAAGACAGCATAACCGTAATGGACCAAATAAGCGACAGCATAACCGAAGAAGACGTGCTAAATAACCTTACCTTGAAAGAAGAAATCAAAAAACTGCCCGAAAGAGAAAAGAGCGTAATAAAAATGAGATACTTTCTTGGGAAAACACAAATGGAAATTTCCAACGCTCTAAATATCAGTCAAGCGCAAGTTAGCAGACTGGAAAAAAGCGCGATAGAACATCTGAAAACCGCATTTTAATGCCATTTCAGTATAAAAACGCCGTCTTCAACATATTATTTGTTAGGACGGTGTTTTTTTATGAACAATATTGCTTATACATTCTGCGAATTAAGAGAGAGAGAAGTAATCAACGTCGCAGACGGCAGGCGGCTTGGTAGGCTAAACGATATGGCGTTTGGAATGAACGGCTGTATTTTGGGGATAATCGTGCCCGGAGAAAAGAACTTTTTTCGGAATCTTACCGGCAGTGACAATATTTTTATACCCTGGGAGTGCGTGTTAAAAATAGGCACCGACGTAATTTTGGCGGATCTGAATAATAATATGAATTTCTGCAATCACAGAGATAATTGCAACAGAAGCATAGGCTGCACACAATGCACGTAAATAAGTTTACAATTTTTGATAAAAAAGGTATAATTTAATTATCAAAAACCGAGAGGAACTTTATGAAGTGTATTTATTGCGGTAGTATGGACAGCAAAGTTATAGATTCCCGCGTCAGCGAAGACGGAAATTCCATTAGGCGCAGAAGGGAATGTCTCAATTGTTTTAAGAGATATACCACCTACGAAAAAGTAGAATCGGCGCCTTTGTTAGTCATAAAAAACAATGGCAACAGACAGGCTTTTGATTCCGAAAAAATAAAAATAGGAATCCTCAAGGCTTGCGAAAAAAGACCGGTTCCCATATCAAAAATAGAAAATCTTGTCAGCAATATAGAAAGACAGGTGCATAACTCTTTAGCACAAGAAATAACCAGTAAAAGAATAGGAGATATGGTTATGTGCGGACTAAAGGAACTTGACGAAGTAGCCTACGTAAGGTTTGCTTCCGTTCATAGAGAATTTAAGGATATAAATACATTACTTACCGAAATAGAAAGTTTGGTTAAAGATAAGAAAAAAGAAGAATGAAAGAGCTTGTCTGTGCCGAAACTTCTATTAAACTAACAAAGTTTTTAGCAAAAAACCTTGTGGATTTGCCGTATTCCGCCATGCAAAAAACATTACGAAACGGCGATATAAAAATTAACGGCAAAAAAGTAAATAATGACGTTGTTATTGTTAACGGCGACGTAATTAAGATATATTATAAGGAACCTATAAAAGTTTTTCAACCGAAAATTCATTACGAAGACGATAATTTGATTATTTTTTTCAAACCTGTCAAGATAGCAAGTCAAGGGGAGAACTCTTTTGAAAATAAAGTTAAAGAGTTTATAAACAATGATTATATTCTATGCCACCGCCTGGACACAAATACTCAAGGTTTAATAATTTTTGCTAAAAACGAAAATGCTTTTGAGGAAGTTAAATTAGCTTTTAGTAACAGAGAGATAGAAAAGCATTATTTTGCTGCGGTTTATGGAAAAATAGAAAAGGCGCAAACCTTTATTGATTATCTTGTTAAGGACAGCGACAATTCCAGCGTTAAGATTTTTGCAAACGAAGTGCCTTTTTCTCAAAAAATAATAACCAAAGTTACTCCCTTGTCGTATTTTGATAACGTAACGTACTTGGACGTAGAACTGATTACGGGTCGGACACATCAAATAAGGGCGCATCTTGCGTTCAAGGGCTATCCTATAATCGGGGATAAAAAGTACGGAAAAGAAGTAATAAACAGACAGTTTAAGCAAAAAACGCAAATGCTTATGGCTTATAAGTTAGTTTTTAAGTCTGATTTACCTATTTTCAAGGTATTCAAGAATAAAGAAATTACCGCTGATTATTCTCATTTAACTGACAATTAAACAACTTTAATACTCCTTCGACATATATTGTATAGTGACACGGGAGCTATATGATATTGGAAGGTTTTTTTACTTTACTCAGTAATTTATTATTATTTACGTCCAGAATTGAGAATACCAATTCTTTTCCGCATCCGTTAAGCTCCGAAAAGGAAAAAGAATATTTGGAAAAATATCATAAAGACGGCGACATTGAGGCTAGGAATATCCTCATTAAACACAATTTGCGCCTGGTTGTTTTCATTGCCAAAAAATATGTAAATTATCCCGACAATGAAGACCTTATTAGTATAGGTACAATGGGACTAATTAAGGCAATTAATACTTTTGATATGACTAAAGGCTCACAGCTTGCTACGTACGCTTCCAGATGTATAGAAAACGAAATCCTTATGACTATGCGAAATTACAAAAAAAGGTCGCAGGATATATCTATTTATGACTCCTTAAACAATAGAAGAAGCGGAGTGGAACTACCAATTATAGATTTACTTAAAACTGATGAGGAGAGCGTTTACAGTAGGATTGAAGACGAATTTCTCAATAAGTCCATAAATATATTGATACAAAAATATCTCAACGAAAGGGAGGCGGAAATTATTTTCCAGCGGTTTGGCTTATCTACCGGTATACCCAAAACCCAACAGGCCGTTGCCGACAGTATGGGAATATCAAGGTCATACATATCTAGAATAGAAAAGAGGGCGTTGGAAAAATTAAAATACGCAATCGAAAAGGAAAAGATGCAATTATAACCAAAAAACCGCTGGATATCAGCGGTTTTTTGATGGTGAGTTAATCTGTAAGCCGAGTTCTGTATTTGATGACCATCTATCTAGGCTTGCCGTTGCCGGCAAGCTCGAGCGAATTTATAAAGCAAGTCGGGCAAACTATGCGCTTCATATCTTGCATCAAGTGGGGTTTACACAGCCAATTTCGTTGCCGAACTGCTGGTACGCTCTTACCGTACCTTTCCATCCTTACAAGCTTGCGCTTGCGGTTTATTTCTGTTGCACTATCCTTAAAGTTGCCTTCAGCGGACGTTATCCGTCACTCTGCCCTGTGATGCTCGGACTTTCCTCATCTTGCGATGCGGTCATCTGATTAACTCAATAACATATTAGCACCAAACAACAAAAAAATCAAGTATACGTAAAGTCGTTACGGGAATAATTTTTACATATTTTGTAAAGCTTTTCGGGGTGATATGCTGATAATAGTTTTAATAATAGTCTGCTTTATGATATTGGCTTCGGCTTATTTTGCTAAAAAAGACCATCCTCAGGTGGCTTTTCGGCAAATGCGGGAACTGCCTATTGAAGAATTGATAAAATCCATTTCCGATTTGGGCAAAAATTTGCGTCAGACCGAAAAAGGCAAAGGCGTCAATTCTGTATTTATGTACAACATAATTAAAAAAGCCAACAGAATGATTGCAAAAAAGAACAGTCACAATCAGCCTTTGCAGGAAAGCGAAAAATGGCTTTATGAAAACTTTTATCTAATTTACCGCTATATTTTCGGTCAGCGCAGCCGTATGTATGACCTTCCGCATGTGGAGAATATACCCAGAATAGTTATTTTGGCAAGACAGATAGTTGATAACTCTCTCAATTCTTTAAGTGAGGAGAGAATAAGAATAGTTTTAGAACAATTAAAGATAGTTTTACCTCTAAATTTTAATGAACTTAGAGAATTTGGCAATGCGATAGGTTATGCGGTTATTGAACAGTTATACATTTTATCTAAGCGCATACTTTATCAGGAAGAGTGCAAAAATAAGGCAAAAAAATACGGATATAATACCAAACTGATGAAAAGTGATGTGTATACCTATTATTTACTTTGCGGCGGAAATCTTACCGAAAGTGAAAAAACAAAACTGGAAAAAAGCGGAGTAATTACCAAAAATATATTACTTAGCTATAATAACACCATTTTACTCAACACCGATATGGCAAAAGGGCTTTTCGGGGCGTTGCGGGATATAAACAACCTTATGCCCATGCATATCGGCATTAAGTTTTTGGGCGCGTATCAGGAGTTATCGATTTTTAAGGACTTCAAAAGCGTGGATATCGCTACGCAGATTAGTTATTTTAATATTATCGAAAGTATAAGTGTAAATACGAAAATAAGCGAAACGTACGTCGCAAAAAAGCTCATTGAATACGCCGAATATAACAACACCGACATAAGTAACGTACTTTATGATAATAAAAGGCAGTTCAAAGAGTATTTAAGAAACAACAAGCTTACAAAAATAAGTTCGGTATCAAAAAGATGGTGCGAAAGGCTATATATTTCGGCTATAATCTTGTTAAGTCTTGTTTCTGCTGTAAGTATCAGTCTTTTTGTAAACCTAGTAATCGGTATATTGTCCTTTTTGCCCCTAATTTATATTTGGGAAAATTTACTTAACTACTTGTTAGAGCATACGAAAAATACCGCCGACACGCCTAAAATGAACTATAAAAAAGTGCCGTATGAGCATAACGCTATGGTAGTAATCAGCGAATTTATAACATCATTTACACAATTTACCGAAAGTTTGCGCCATGCCCAAGTTATTTTGGACGGAAATAACGACAAAAACGTTCAAGTAACTATGCTTATTGACTTAAAAGGGGGTGATGCGCCCGTTGATCCCTTAAACTTTCAAATTGAAAATTATTTGCGTGAGCAGAATTTTGACAGTCGTTTTAATGTTTTTATCCGAAAAAAAGAGAAAATAGGCAATAAATATATGGGAAAGGAAAGGAAAAGAGGAGCTATCATGGCGTTAAACAAGCTTTTGATTACCAAAAACAATGCCGACTTTCAGTATATTTATAACGAAAATTTCGTAACTCCACGATATATTGTCACATTGGACGCCGATAATACCATGCTGCTTGGAGAAATTTTGGATATGGTAAATATGATGGCGCATCCGTATAACGCCAAATACGACCTTTTGGCAACGCAGAATAAATATAACCTGTATTCTATTAAAACCTGTTATTCTTTGCGTTTTATGAGCGACAGCGGGCTTAGCGGTTATCCTTTCTATACCGGACTTTATAAAAAGCTTTTTCAAAAAGAAATTTTCTGCGGCAAAGGTATTTACAGGCTCCTAAGTTTTTATAACAAACTTGAAGAAATAATACCTTCAAACAAAGTCCTTTCACACGATATTTTAGAAGGAAGCATATTGGATACCGGCAGCGGAAGCATAATTTTTGAGGATGCTCCCAGCGGATTTATTTCGGATAGAGAGAGAAGAAAACGTTGGCAAAGAGGGGATATTCAGCTCCTACCGTTTATAAAAAGCCGATGGAAGACCGACTGTGGAGAAGTTTGCGTAAAGGAAATTTCGCCGATTTATAAGTTTATAATGGCGAAAAATATCTTAGTTAACCTAAAAGAGCTGTTTGTACTAGCGGCTATCGTTGTCGGGTTGTTTTTAGGTAATTATTTTTTGTTGTGGGGCTTGGGGTTGTTTGTAGTCCCTTATATAATAAATCAGATAAAAATTCTCCGTAACGTTACTAGAAAAGTTCGTCCTTGCTATATCGTAAAAAGCACTATTTGTAACTTTTTGTTGATGTTGGAAGACTTTTTTATGCTTTCTTATTACGCAATAAGTAACGTTTGTATATTGTTTACTACCCTTAGAAGAATGTTATTAGGTAAAAAACTTCTGGAGTGGAAAACCTATTACAGCTCACAAAATTCCACGAAATTTGCTTCCTACGCGCAGGAATTTTGCATTCCTTTCCTTGTTTGTACCGTTATTTTCGGGGTGTTATGGTATTTTAACCCCGTTGGGTTATGGTTGCTTGCATATCTAGGTTTAAGCGTTATTGCTTATATTGAGTTATATCTTTTCTCAAACAAAAAGCTTAAAGGAAAGAAAATTAAGGACGAAGACAGAGAGTTTTTAGGTAAAATTGCCGAAAAGACCTACAAATATTTTCAGTATATGTCAAACGAAACAGGTTTGATAGCTGACAATCTGCAGATAAAGCCTTATAAGGGCTTAGCGAAGAATACATCTCCGACAAACATCGGTTTTTCTATGCTATCCCACGTTTGCGCCTTTTATCTTAACTATATAAATATTGATGAAGCAACGTATGAACTAAATAAAATACTGGATTGTGTGGAAAATTTGCCGAAATGGAAAGGAAATCTCTATAATTGGTACAGCCTTAGCAGTCAAAAACAAGTAAACGACTTTGTGTCAAGCATAGACAGCGGCAATTTTTTGACTAGCTTATTGATAATAAAGGAGTTTTTCAAAGAAAATAATGATATTGTGGGAGCAAAACGCGCCGAAAATCTGATTGAAGAAACAGATTTGGGCAGTCTGTACGATTCTTCCAAAAATTTATTCTATATCGGCTTTGACGGCTCCAAATTTGTGGGACATTATGACCTACTTGCTTCCGAAGCAAGAATATTGAGCACCGTTTTTATCGCATTGTATCAGAAGAAATACCATTATCACGCTTTGCAAAGGGATTTTTGCGCCTATAACGGAAATACTTTGCTAAGTTGGAGCGGAACGGCATTTGAATACCTTATGCCCGATTTGTTTTTTGGTTCTCCAATGGGCTCATTACTATATAAATCTTCCAAAAATTCTGTCAAGGCGCAAATGGAAGAGGAATATAACGGTATTTGGGGTATGAGTGAAAGCGCGTATTACCGTTTTGATGAAAATATGCTCTATCAATATTATGCTTTCGGTATAAATAGACTGTCCTTGCGGGGAGAAAAGCAGTACAGAGTTTACGCGCCATATGCTTCTGTATTAGGACTGGAATATTATCCCGAAGATACTATTAAGAACCTGAAACGGTTTTTCAAGCTGGATACTTTTAACGAATACGGCTTTTATGAAAGCGTAGAGTATAAAGAAAAGCTCCAAATTATAGCTTCCTATATGACTCACCATCAAGGAATGATACTAAGTAGCATCACTAATTTTTTATGCGAAAATAAGTTAAAAAAATTATTACTAAATAATACGAAAATTGAAAGCGCACTCAATTTTTATAACGAAATCACTCCTATTGAAAAGTTTGGGGCAAAAACTCAAGTAAATCAAGTAAAATGTACAAAGAACAATATAGAGTATTACAAAAATTGTGCCAATATAGAACAATACTACCAATCTGCAGTATTATTTGACTTACAATACAGCGTTAATTTTACCTCTTTAGGCAAGAATTTTTCTAAGTACAGCGACTTGTTTTTAAGCGAATTTTCTCCGTTATATGAAGAGCCGACGGGCGGATATTTCTTTGTAAGCGAAGATAAAAACGACTGGTATTCGCCGACTTATTTACCTCTTTGCGGGAAGGAAAGCGATCATACTTTTTGTTATAGCCATAACGAAATTACTCACGTTAACGTACCAAAAGACGCCACCCAGTCGGTTACTATCGTTGGAAACGCCAATATAGAAGTAAGAAAGCTTACCGTCAGCAAAAACGCCAGAAAGGCAGCTTTTTATATGGATATTGCTCTTAATAGCTTTGACGGATATTATTCTCACCCGGCTTTTAACGATATGTTTGTCAAAGCTAAACTATCCGAAGATAAAAAGGTACTGTTTATCACTAAGAGCAATTTAAGTAAGGTTATACCCGATTTTTGTATTGGAGTAAAGGTTTGCGGCATAAAAAATATACGTTGGGAGTGCAATAAAGCCAACTTTGTGGGCAGAAATCAAAGTTTGCGCCGCCCGAAAATGCTTTTTGATAGTGATAATGATAGGATATATCCCTCTTTAGGTGACGTTTTGAGCCCTTGTATCGGTTTTATCGGAGAACTGGAAGAGAGGGAAGACAAAAAGGAATGTAAAGTTAGTATTGCTTACGGCACAAATGAAAAGGAAGTCTACGATGCTTTGATGTATCTACCCGACGATATGTATTCTTATGCCGTTTTATCGGGGCAAAAGTATATTTTCAGCAACCTTACAATGGAGCTTTTAGGCGAACTTATTTATCTTCCTTATTCCCAAAAGTTCTATAATATGCTTTTAGACAGCGGAAATATGGGAAGATTTAATGGTTTTTCTCACGGCAGAAAACTGATATCTTATGAATTTTTTGAGGATAATACCGCTAATTTCGAACAGTTTTTGCGGATACTTGCCGATTTGAAAGTACTGAAAATTAAGGTTAAAGCAATAATCGAAGTTAGGAAAAATTTATCGGATAACTTAAAAAGTTATATCAAAAACGCTTTAGAAAAAAACCTAATTTACGAATATTATATCCTTGAAAGCGGAAACGAAGAGCTTGACTGGGCATTTATAAAGCTAAATAATGCCCTTAATTTTTCTCCGACGAAAAAGATATATTCCAAGATTTTTGATATAGAAAGGGAGAGCGCTAATATAGTAGCGGGTAAAATTCCCGCGCCTGCGGCGATAATTAGCAGCGGTTTCGGGGGATTTAACTATGACGGAGTTTATTTTCAGCAGAGTGAAATCCCGACCTATTTACCTTACAGCGCGGTAGTTGCCGACAAAAAAGGCGGTTTTTTATCAACAAACAACGGCGGTGGATTCTTCTATTTTGAAAATTCCAGAGAAAACAAGATGACAAGGTTTGATAATAACTACGTTTTCGACCGTCCGTCAGAAGCTTTGTATATAAAAACGACCGAAGGTTACCACAGAATCAACGGCGGAAGCGGCATTAGTAGGCTAACCACGTTTGATAAAGCCCAAATAAACCATATAACCGATATAAATAAAGTAAACACTTCGGTCACTCAATATATGATTTGCGAAGGAAGAATAAAAATAACCGAAATCGATATAAGGAATTATTCGGAAAATATTTTTGAACTGATATATTCTCTATATCCGTCCTTGAATTGGGTATACAATCCCGACGTTATTACTTTTTCCCAAAAAAATGACCTTATTACGGTTACGAATACCCAAAATCAGACGTCGTTATATTTGCGCTTTATTGTGGACAATCCCGAAAATATTACGATAATGGGAGAAAGAGAGGTTTTGCCGTATTTTGAATACTATTCAGACAAAAATAACGAAAGTATATTCATTAGCGCTACGCAGGATATAAATTTGTGCCTGTCTATTAATCGTAATAATATTTATTTTTATCGGGAAAAAGCCTTGTCAGATATAGGATTCTTAGATAATATCAGCGTGGCTACCGAAAAGAAGTCGTTTGATTTGTTGGTAAACTTCTTGCCAAAACAGATATATTTTAGCAGAATACTGGGTAAATTCGGCTTTTATCAAGTTGGAGGGGCTACGGGCTTTCGGGATCAGTTACAGGACAGCTTAGCTTTTCTTCACCACGGAGAGATAACCAGAGAGCATATAATAAACGCCGCAATGCACCAATATGAGAGCGGAGACGTAATGCATTGGTGGCATCATCCCAAGTTCGGTTTGCGGACGAAAATTACCGATGACAGGTTGTTTTTACCCTATGCTGTGTGCGAATATATTGATTGGAGCGGAGATTTTGAGATTCTTAATTATCCTATACCTTATCTAAGCTCACCCGAACTTACTTTCCATGAAGAAAGCAGGCTAGAAAACCCCGAATACACCGAATATAAGGACTCTTTATTCCGACACTGTCTAAGAGCAATTCGGATTTCTCTAAAATACGGAGAACATAACCTTATTGTTATGGGCAAAGGGGACTGGAACGACGGTATGGACGATATTTGCGGACTTGGTAGGGGAGAAAGCGTATTTAACAGTATGTTCTGCTATGAGGTGTTGACTAAATTTGCAAAAATCGCTCCCGCAGACTTAAAAGAAGAGATGCTTAACATTGCCGATGGGCTAAATAAAGCAATAAATTCCTATGCCTTTGAGGGCGACAGATATAAGAGGCTGTACAGTGACGATAACAGATGGTTTGGTAGTACCGAAAGTAAGGCATTAGAACTTGATTTGTTGGTGCAAAGCTATGCTGTTATTTCCGAAGTGGCTATAGGGAAAAGGGCGGAAACTGTGCTTGATACCGCAAAAAAGCTTATTGACACCGATGCGGGCATAATAAAATTATTAACTCCACCCCTTACAAAAGAGACCTATTTCGGGTATATTTCCGCCTATCCAAAAGGGGTAAGGGAAAACGGCGGGCAGTATACCCATGCGGCAATGTGGTATCTTATTGCTTTGACCAAAATTAATCGTCAGGACGAAGCTTTCGAACTGTTTCAGATGCTAAACCCAGTGGAAAAATGCCGCACAGAGGAAGGAAACAAGCGGTATATGGGAGAACCTTTTGTTTTAAGCGGCGATGTTTACAGCAACATAGACAACTACGGCAGAATGGGTTGGAGTTGGTACACCGGTAGCGCAGGCTGGGCGTATAAGCTAATAATTGAGAACTTTTTTGGTTTGGTTTTGCGTGATAAAAAGCTTAAAATACAACCGAAACTGCCCAAAAAACTTGATTATTCGGTAATAACTTACCGTAACGGTGAGGCTTTATATACCATAGAATACCGCAAGAGCGATAAAAATCTAATAACCCTTGACGGAGAGATTATTGAGGGAGAAATAACCCTGGAAACGACCGGAAAGTATAAAATAAATGTTGAAAGCATTTGACTTTAGCACATATTAAATATATTATATAAATATGGATATTTTTGACAGTAACCGCGTTAAGGGGATGCCTTTGGCAGAAAGAATGCGAAGCGACAAACTGGATGATTTTATAGGACAAAAGCATCTTGTAGGTCCCGGGTGTCTTTTGCGCAGGGCGATTGCCTCCGACAGGCTAGGGAGCTGTATTTTTTACGGCCCTCCGGGTACCGGCAAAACCACTTTAGCTAACGTTATTGCAAAAACCACTTCTTCAAACTACGTTTATATGAACGCAATATCCAGTGGCGTTGCCGATGCGAAAAAGGTTATTGACGAGGCAAGGGATAATCTTGCTTATTTCGGTAAAAAAACCTATCTTCTGCTTGATGAGTGCCATCGTTGGAACAAAGCCCAGTCCGACTGTGTGCTAAGCGCTATAGAAAAAGGGGAGATTATTTTTATCGGGAGCACTACCGAAAACCCCTACGTTAATATGACTAGGGCAATAGTTAGCCGTTGCAGAGTGTTTGAATTTAAGCCTCTAACTGACAATGAGATAAAAGAAGGTATTTTGCGGGCAGTTTCCGACAAAGAAAAGGGCTTAGGTAATTACGATATTTCACTAAGTAAAGAAGCCGTGTCACATATTGTATACGTAAGTAACGGTGATTTGCGGGTTGCGCTTAACGCGCTTGAACTTGCCGTATTAACCACCCCGTCAAACAAGGACGGACTGATAGAAATAACTGCCGAAATTATGGTGCAGTCCACGCAAAAACCTGTTTTGAGTATAGATACCGACCAGTATTACGACTTGCTTAGCGCGTTTTGTAAGAGTATCAGAGGCAGTGACGAAAACGCCGCTTTGTTCTACGCTATGAGGCTAATAGAAACAGGCTGTGACCCTACGGTTGTTGCAAGAAGGCTTATTGCCCATTCGGCAGAAGATATAGGTTTAGCTGACCCGAATGCACTTAACATCGCGGTAAACACATTGTACGCTATAGAAAGAATGGGGGTGCCCGAAGGGTTAATTCCTTTGGCAGAGGCGATTATTTACGTTACTAAGTCGCCTAAATCAAACAGCGTTATTATTGCGTTAGACGCCGCTAAAGAAGCGGCTAAAGAAGGGCATAACAAGGTTCCAGACCACTTAAAAAATACTAATTACGCCAATGAGGAGCGGACAAAATATAAATATCCGCATGATTACGGCGGCTACTGTCCTCAGCAATATTTGCCCGACAGTATAAAAGACAGAATTTTTTACATTCCCGCTGAAAACGGAGAAGAAAAAAAATATAAAAATAACATATGGAGGTCGTAATATGAAAGAACTGAAAGGATCTAAAACCGAACAAAATTTATGGACGGCTTTTGCCGGAGAGAGTCAGGCAAGAAATAAGTACGATTATTTTGCATCTAGGGCGAAAAAAGACGGATATGAACAGATTGCCGACTTTTTTGCGCAAACCGCTTTGAACGAAAAAGAACACGCTAAAATTTGGTTTAAGCTACTTAAAGGTATTAACACAACCGAAGAAAACCTTCTTGAAGCAGCTGCAGGAGAAATGTACGAATGGACCGATATGTATGCAGGATTTGCAAAAATAGCCGCAGAAGAGGGATTTGACGACATCGCTAAGCTTTTTGCGGGCGTTGCCGCTATAGAGAAAGACCATGAGGAAAGATACAGAAAGCTTCTTGCCAACATAAAAGACGGTTCAGTCTTTGCAAAAGCCGAAAAATCAATATGGAAGTGCCGTAACTGCGGTAACGTAGTATTCGGAACCGAAGCTCCCGATGAATGCCCTGTTTGCGCTCATCCCAAGGCTTATTATGAATTGTTAGCAAAAAATTATTAAGATATAGTTATCGGAGGGGTAAATGATAGAGATTTCTAATTTGTCAAAATCCTACGCAAACAGCGGTGTTAAAGCTGTCGACGGTGTGGATTTAGTAGTTAAAGGCGGAGAAATTTACGGATTTTTGGGTCCGAACGGCGCAGGTAAGTCCACCACAATTAAGTGCTTGACGGGGATTTTGCCTTTTAGCGAAGGAAGTATCAGTATTTGCGGATACAACCTCAAAGACGAACCGGTAAAAGCCAAGTCGAATATCGGTTTTGTTGCCGATGAGCATACCCTTTATGAGGGACTTACAGGCAATGAGTACATAAACTTTATTGCAGACGTGTTCGGAGTAGAGCCGAATATTCGTAAAGAAAGGGTGGCAAAGTACGCAACGCTGTTTGATATGACCGACAAACTATATGACAAAATTTCTACATATTCCCACGGTATGAAGCAAAAAGTAAGTATAATTGCCGCGCTAGTCCACGAACCCAAAGTCTGGGTTCTGGACGAACCGCTAACAGGTCTTGACCCAAAAAGCAGTTATGAACTCAAGCAATTAATGATAGAACACGCCAAAAGCGGCAACGTAGTGTTCTTTTCTTCCCACGTTTTGGAAGTAGTGGAAAAACTTTGCACAACGGTTGCCATTATTAACAAAGGCAAAATCGTGACGGTCTGCGATATGAAAGAATTGCAGGAAAGAAGAAAGGACGTCAGCTTGGAAGAATTGTTCTTAAGCATTACCGGCGCATATAATAACGGTCAAGATTCAGAGGGAAACTATGAGACAATCTAGTATGTTTTGGACTGTTTTCAAAGCCTCTGCAAAGGATATGTTTTTTTCCACTTCCAAACTTTTCAAGGCAAACAGACCCGAAAAAACAAGCAAAAAAAAGGTTAACGTAGGCGGTAAAATTGGTCTTGGCGTCCTTATGGGCATTGGTATTTTGGCTATGCTGTTTTATCTTGTATCCTACGTATATTCTATGACCGTAGCTGCTTTACAGTCAAATCTTCATAAAGAGCTACTATATACGTTGTTGCTGATGACTCAAGTTATGCTGCTGTTTCTTGGCAGTATGACTACCTTGAACTTTTTATATTTCAGTAAAGACAATCAGCTACTTTTTACGCTACCTATTACCGACAGAGTTATTTTTGCAGTTAAATTTTCGTTGTCATATTTATCGCAGCTTCTTATAAGCGCGTTTTTTGCTCTGCCTGTTTTATTAACTTACGGCGTAACGATGTTGATAAACGGCGGAGCTATAGGGGCGTCTTACTTTGTATTTTCGGTAATTTCTATATTCTTATTACCGATTATACCTTTATTACTCATTAGTTTACTGTCCGTTCCTTTAATGTATATCGCATCGTTTCTTAAAAAACGGGTTATCGGCAAATCCCTTGTCGTAGCCTTTATTTCTATATTCTTTTTGGCGATATATTTTGTAATAATAAGCGGTACGGTAAAAATGAACATTGACCCGGAAAATAATAACGTGCCAGTTCTGTCCTCCACAATTTCCGCATTAGTAAGCGGAGGGGGCAAAATCGGCATTTATAACTATAATATAGTAAATGCAATGCTTGGCGTGAAAGCCGCCCTTAACTTCTTTATTTATCTGGGCGCTTTAGTAGTGGTGTTCTTACTATCCTTAGTTTTAAGCTCAATGTTCTATAGAAAAGGTATCAGCGTAGTTATGGAAGAGGGAGCTGGCGGCACAAGCAAAAAGAAAAAAACCGACGAAAGTAAGACCTATCTAAAAAACAGTTTCCGAAAAAGTTTCTTTATTAAGGAAATAAAGACTATTTTCGCAACCCCGAGTTTGTTTATGAGTAGCATAATCGGCTTGGTTGCCGTACCCTTAATTATATTTATTATGGGCGGAAATATGTTCAATTTTGCCGAAGAAGGCACGGTGTTGACTCTAGGTTCGGAACTGGGCACAATAGGTTTTATTTGTTACTTTGCATCGATAATTATGTCGGGCACCAATACTATATCTTTGGTGGGCTTTTCTTTGGAAGGGAAAAATATGTATATCCTAAAAACTCTTCCTTTAAGAACAAAAGACATTATTATAAGTAAACTGACCGTTGCCAATATTTTTAACGTCCTTTTATCAATAATAGCCGGAGTTACTTTTACAATAATAAGCTCCTTCCATAATGCTTTTATCGGTATTGCGATAATGGCGCTTCTTACCATAAACGGTCTTGCCATTTCGGCAATAGGCATGCATAACGATATCAGGAATCCTAATTGTAAATACAAAAACATAGCCGAACTGACTAAAAATAACAAAAAAACTATAAAACCAATGCTTATTAGCCTTGGTATCGGTCTATCTTATATGATATTCGGCATAATGCTGAGCGCGTTTTCTTCATCGGGCAGCCTACCTGATTGGCTAGCGTATCTGTTGTTCTTCTTTGTTATACTGATAATCAATATGCTTTTTGGATTTATTGCATTCAAAAAACTTTTCGACAACGCGGACGAATATTTTTACCAGATTGAGGCATAAATGAGAAAGATAGCATTGGATATTGGAGATGTAAGAATAGGTATTGCTACAAGCGACCCCATGGGCATAATAGCCAGCGGGTACGAAACGTATACCAGGACAAAAAACGAAGAAAAGGATCTTATTTATTTTGCCGAACTGGCAAAAAATAAACAATGCGATACCTTTGTTCTTGGTTTGCCGGTAAATATGGACGGAACCGAGGGTTTAAGAGCGGTTTTAGTTAGAGAATTCGGGGAAAAATTAAAACAATATACCGATATAAAAGTGATTTTTCAGGACGAAAGATTAAGTACAGTCAGCGCGGAAAAGGCGTTAATTGAGGGCGGAATGCGTAGAGAAGACCGCAAAAAAGTGATAGATAAGGTAGCTGCGAGTATAATTTTGCAAAGTTATCTTGACAAAATAAAAAAATATTAAGGAGTTTGTTAAAATGAACGAAAAAGAAAAGACCTACATTGAAGAAGATGACGAAATAGTTACCTTAACCTATGACGATGGAGATACCGAAGATTTTTATAATCTTGCCGAACTTGATTATGAGGGTAAATGGTATATTTATCTAACCCCAGTTAATCCTACCGAGGATTTTGCCGACGACGAAGTAATAATTTATGAAATGGCAACCGACGAAGAGGGCAATGAGGAATTTTTGCCAATAGAAGACGACGATTTGTTGGATAAGCTAATCGACCTTCTAAACGCAGAGGCTGCAGAGTAGCGATTATGTGTTTTAAGGCAGATTTTATGGTAAATTTGCCTTAAAAACTATTGCAATGGAAAAAATTTTGTGTTAAGATATATCAGAAATTACGAACCGCGCACGGAGAAAGGATTGTTGTCCGTTTTGGATTGTCACTTTTGTAGATGGCACGGGGAGAAACAAACAAGGAGGTTTTTTTAATATGTCAGTAATTTCAATGAAGCAATTATTAGAAGCAGGTGTACATTTCGGTCACCAGACCAAGAAATGGAATCCTAAGATGAAGAAGTACATTTTCGACGCAAGAAACGATGTACATATCATCAACCTGGAACAAACCGTTGAGGCTATCGAGGCCGCATACGCTTTTGTCCGCGACGTTGTTGCCAAAGGCAAGACCGTTCTTTTCGTAGGAAAGAAAAAGCAGGCTAAAGAAGCTATCCAACAGGAAGCCGAAAGATGCGGTATGTTCTATATGAACCAAAGATGGCTAGGCGGAACTTTAACCAACTTCGCCACAATCCGTACCAGAATCGACAAACTTAACAAGCTTAACCAGATGGAAATCATCGGCGAGTTCGATTTACTCCCCAAAAAGGAAGTTATCAAACTTAAAGCAGAAAGAGACGTTTTGGAAACAAACCTTGGCGGTATCAAGAACATGAGAGAACTTCCCGGCGCTTTATTTGTTGTAGACCTAAAGGTAGAGCACTTGGCAGTTAAGGAAGCAAGAAGTCTTGGTATACCCATAGTTGGCTTGGTAGACACCAACTGTGACCCCGAAGAAGTTGACTTTGCTATCCCCGGCAACGACGACGCTATAAGAGCAATAAAGCTTATCGCAAGCGTAATAGCCGATGCGTGTATCGAAGCTAAAGAGGGTAAGCAGGAAGTAGCCGAAGTTCAAGAAGCTGTGGAAGTTGAAGAAAACGAAGGCGATTTAGAATAATTTAGGATTAAATTTTTGGAGGTATATATTTATGGCATTTACAGCTAAAGACGTGCAAGACTTGCGCGTACGTACCGGTGTAGGTATGATGGACTGCAAAAAAGCATTGGTAGAAACAGACGGCGATATGGATAAAGCCGTAGAATATTTGAGAGAAAAGGGCATTGCTACCGCCGCTAAAAAGGCAAGCAGAATAGCCAGTGAGGGTATAGTTGACACATATATCCACCTTGGCGGCAAAATCGGCGTTATGGTAGAAGTTAATTGCGAAACAGACTTCGTGGCAAGGGGAGAAACCTTCCGCGCGTTTGTTCACGACGTTGCTTTACAAATCGCCGCTGCAAAACCTTTTTATGTTAATAAAGAAGACGTTCCTCAGGCAGAACTTGATCATGAGAAAGAAATTTTGAAAGCTCAAGCTATTAACGAAGGCAAACCTCTTGCAATAGTTGACAGAATGGTAGAAGGCAGAATTCAAAAATACTATAAAGATTTTTGCTTAATGGAACAGGATTTTGTTAAAGATCCCGATAAGACTATCACCACACTTCTTAACGAAACAATCAGTGCAATTGGCGAAAAAATTACTATCAGACGTTTCACCAGATATGAAATGGGCGAAGGTCTGGAAAAGAAAGTTGATAATTTTGCAGAAGAAATCAACGCGCAGGTTGCAAAAATGCAAGCTAACAAATAACAATTGAAAAAGCACTTTTTAAGGTGCTTTTTTTCTGTAATAAAAGGAGTATTATGGCAGCAAAATACAAGAGAGCTTTAATAAAATTAAGCGGAGAGGCTTTGGCAGGCAAAAGCAGTTTCGGTATCAGCGGAGAGGAAATCGAATTAGTAATAAAGCAAATCAAAGAAGTGGTAAGTGAAGGGGTACAAATAGGCATAGTAGTAGGCGGCGGAAACTTTTGGAGAGGCAGACAAGGCACCAATATGGACAGAACAACAGCCGACCATATGGGTATGCTTGCAACGGTCATTAACGCCCTTGCCTTGCAGGACGCTTTAGAGCAGAGCGGTATTCCTACCAGAGTACAGACCGCTTTGACTATTCAAAGAGTGGCAGAACCATATATATTGAGAAGGGCGCTTCGCCATTTGGAAAAAGGGCGCGTTGTCGTATTTGCATGCGGCACAGGCAATCCTTATTTCTCCACCGATACGGGAGCGGCTCTTCGCGCTGCGGAAATCCACGCCGACGTACTTTTGTGCGCAAAAAATATCGACGGTATTTACGACTGCGACCCAAAAAAGAACCCGAACGCCAAAAAATATGACGAAATAAGCTATCTTGATTTTATCAAAAACGGACTTACCGCTTTGGATACTACGGCTGTTAGCTTGTGCAGAGAAAATAATATTCCTATAATAGCTTTCGGACTTTGCGAAGAAAACAGCATAGTTAGGGCAATAAACGGAGAAAAGCTGGGCACAATAATTTGCTAAATTTGTAATAAAAACAGATATTTTTGCAAAAAATAAAGCGAGTTGACATTTAAGCTCGCTTTTGTGTTATAATTAAATTGAGTTAGAAAATATATTAATCATATAAGGTTTTACAAAGGGGGTAATTGTTATATGATTAAAAAGGTATTTTTTGTATTCGTTTTAATTATTTTATGCGTTTGTATATTCTCTTCCTGCGCTCTATTTGTCAGTCGCGGAGAGTTTATTTCGTTGCAAAAAGCCTATGATACAGGGATAATTACCAAAGAGGACCTAAAGAGTATCGCTTATTATCAGAACGGAGATAATAGGGGAATAGACAATGAAAACTTTGTTCCTAATAAAAAAACACCCGAAACCTTGAGCGCTGAAACAGAAAAAGCCATAAAAGAAACCAGAGCTTATAACCTAAGAAAGAATTCTTTATCGGGAATATCCACAAAAATGGCTAAAGCCGATGACGTGGAGATTTTTAAGTATTACGGAACGTACAATAATTACGTAGCCGTTATGCTGTTTGACGCTTTTACCGATTATGACCAGGCGTTATGGGAAATAGAAATAGACGGAGTCGTTTTCTACTACAAAAACGGCAACAGAATATTCCTTTGGAAGGAAATTTAGTTAATCCAACATTATATACCCTCGTTTTTATAAATTTTCTCTTGTGCCTATTGATAAAATATGCTATATTATTTATATATTCTTTTTATGAGGTGAATTTATGGCATATGACATTTTAGAGGTGGAAATGATTTTTGAAGAGCTTGAGGAAAGAATGACCAAGTCGATTAATTCTTTTGTGAGCGAGCTTAACAATATGAGAGCCGGCAGGGCAAATCCTCATATTTTGGATGCTGTGCGCGTTGATTATTACGGCGTAGAGTCTCCGATTAATCAGGTTGGCAACATCTCAATACCCGAAGCCAGAGTTTTGATGATAAACGTATGGGACAGCAGCATGTTAAAAAAGGTTGAGAAAGCTATTATCGACGCCAACGTAGGCATTATTCCCAACAATGACGGCAAAGTTCTACGCTTAATTTTCCCCGAGCCTACCGAAGAAAGAAGAAAGGCTCTGGTTAAGGAAGTTAAAAACCTTGCCGAAAGAACCAGAGTAGCGATAAGAAACATCAGAAGAGATTCTTTAGCTGAGGTAAAAACTTTGGAAAAGAACAAGACAATCAGCGAAGATATGTCCAAAAACTACGAAGCCGACATCGAAAAGAAGGTAGTAGCAAAAATTGCCGAAATCGACAAAATAGCCGCGGATAAGGAAGTTGAAATCTTAAAAGTATAATGAAACACTTGGCTATTATTATTGACGGGAACGGCAGATGGGCAGAAAAACAAGGCTTAAACCGCATCTACGGTCACGAAAAAGGGGCTTTCGCTTTGGAAAGGGCGTTAGTTGACCTAAAGAATCTTGACATAGAAACATTATCCGTTTATGCTTTCAGTACCGAAAATTCTCACCGTTCACCAAAAGAAGTAAGCAATCTCATGGGAGTTATTGCTTACTTTTTCAATAATAATATAGGTAAAATTATAAATAAAAATAATTACCGCGTAAGGTTTATCGGCGATTTACAAAAGCTTCCTCAGGAAGTACTTGCAGCTGTCGCTAACCTTAACGCTTCGGCTTTGAACAATACGGGAAAGCTTATTGTATTTGCCCTAAACTATGGCGGAGTAAACGAAGTTTGCCGCGCTTTCGATAAGCTTTATGCCGAAAAATTGTTTTTCAAAGACGATTTACCTATTACCGAAAAGCAGCTATATGCGGCTTTGGATACCGCAAACATTGATTTACCGGACGCGGTTTTACGTTATGGCGGACATAAGAGATTAAGCAACTTTTTACCTTTGCAATCGGTTTATTCGGAGTTGTTTTTTACCGATAAATTATGGCCGGATTATGAAAAAAACGATATAGAAGAAATAATAAAGCAATATACTACAATAAAAAGGAATTTCGGAGGGATAAATGCCTGAAAAGAAAAAAATGAGCGATGGTATGGCGCGTACTGTCAGCGGAATAATATTGGCTGGCGCGCTGTTTTTGGTTCTGTGGCTGACGAGTTTTTCTCAGATAATATTTGATATACTTGTTTGGATATTCGGAGCGATTGCTACCTTGGAAATGTACCGCGCCGTTAAAAAAGCCGATACCGGCATAATTGATAAACGCGGCTATAACATAAGCATGTGGTCAATGATAGTTTTTGTTATTATTATTTATCCGCTGTGCTATGCCCTTGGTATGACAGGACTGATGTTTGCCTTTATTTTAGCCTTGCTGTTTGCTTTTATTGAGTTCATTTTTGACCAAAAAAAGAAATTGAGCGACTTCGGCGTAAATATATTTGCCCTTATTTATCCTATGTTTTTGATTGGTATAATCTTCGTAATGGGCAGAATTTATGGTATGATACCTATACTTTTGGCGGTAGGAGTGTCACTTATAAGCGATGCGGCAGCCTATTGGATTGGAGTTAAATTCGGCAAGAAAAAGATATTCCCCACAATCAGCCCCAAAAAGACCTATGCAGGCAGCATCGGCGGTATTTTCGGCGGTGTTTTAGGCGCGATAATAATTTATCTTATTTTCGAACTGGGTAAGTTCCCCACCAACACAGTATTTATTTTCGGTAAGATTACCAAAACACCTGTTTTGTTGTATGCTTTATCGGGAGCAATTTTGGCGGTATTCTCCGAACTTGGCGATTTGGCTGCAAGCAGAATAAAGAGAGCGGCGGGAATAAAGGATTACGGCACTATACTTGGTTCTCACGGCGGGGCGTTGGACAGAATTGACAGTATTTTGTTCTCATCGGCGGCAACGTTGCTTCTTATCAGACTTTATTTGGCTTTTTAATGAAAAAAATTGCGGTACTGGGCTGTAGTGGTTCCATAGGCGAAACAACCTTAAACGTTATAAAAAACAATGCGGATGCCTTTTCGGTGTCCATCCTTGTCAATAAAAATAACCTTAACCGCCTAAAAGCTCAGATTGCAGAATTTAAGCCAACAAAAGCCATTTGCATTGACAGTAATTATTTTTACTGCAACGGCAAAGAATATGAACTTGATAAAAAAGTTTTATCGGATACCGAACTATATAATGACAGCGATATCGTTGTAAACGGTATTGTGGGACTTGACGGACTTATTCCCACGAAAAATGCGCTAAATGCGGGCAAAATTCTTGCCACAGCAAACAAGGAGAGCATTGTTTGCGCAGGCGGTTTGATTAATAAAATTAAAAGGGCAAAAAATTCGGCTATTTATCCGGTTGACAGCGAACACAGCACTATTTGGCAGTTGCTTGACGGCAAAGAAGAACTTGTAAAGAGAATTATTCTTACCGCATCGGGTGGAGCTTTCCGTGATTATTCCCTTACAGAGTTAAAAAACGCAAAAGCCGAAAGGGCTTTAGCTCATCCCAATTGGATAATGGGTAAGAAAGTTACTATCGACAGCGCAACTTTAATGAATAAAGGTATGGAGATTATTGAGGCAAAACACCTCTTTAATAAAGAAATATCGGTCGTTATGCATAGGGAGAGTATTATTCATTCGCTTATTGAAATGGTTGATAATTCTATGCTGGCTGGTTTATCCGTTCCCGATATGACTCTGCCTATTCAATACGCATTAACTTATCCGAAAAGGGCAAAATCAAGCATACAAAGCCTTGATTTAATAAAAATAGGTTCCCTTAATTTTTCGGCAATAGACGAAGACAAGTTCCCTTGTATTAGGCTTGCTAAGGAAGCAAACAAATATGGAGACTACGCAGGAACGGTACTAAACGCCGCAAATGAGGTTTTGGTTAGTCAGTATATAGAAAATAAAATTGGTTTTTACGGAATTTCTACCGGTGTGGAAATGGCTATGGAAAAATTCGGCCTAAACGGAGAGATAAATTGTACCGAAGATGTTTTTTGTATTGACAAACAAGTAAAAGAATATACTTTAAGTATTATTGACAGATTAGGAGAGAGATGATATTATTTTGCGCCACCTTCGGCGGTGTTATGTCAACAATAGGTTACGTAATTTTGGCGATTTTGTGCTTGATGCTCATGGTCGTAATTCACGAATTGGGACACTATCTGGCAGGAAAAGCTTTGGGATTCAAAATAGTGGAGTTTTCTATAGGCTTTGGACCTGCCATTTTTAAGCATAAAAACAAAAAAACGGGAGAAATATTCTCCATACGTCCTTTTCCTCTTGGCGGAGCTTGCCAATTTGTAGGAGAAGACGAAGAGAATCCCGATGAAAAAGCCTTTAATAACCAAAAACCTTGGAAGAGACTTATCGTACTGTTTTCGGGCGCATTTTTTAACTTTTTATCGGCGATTTTGTTTATTACCTTGCTTTTTACCTTTTACGGACAATTACTGCCCACCGTTAATTCTTTGAGTGAAGAGTCCTATATCGCCCAAAACAATATTTTACAGGAAGGGGATATTATTTATAAGGTAAACGGAAGACAGGTTAACATTCTGATGCAGGACGACTTGCAAAACGCTTTTGCCCGCGTGGGTGAGGACGGAGGAACATTTACTATTATAAGAGAGGGTAAGAAACTTACCGTAAACGTAAAACGCAGTGAAATTTTTGTAAGAGACGCCGAAGGTAATATAACCTATGATACTGACAATAATCCGATAACCAGAGAGGCGTTCGGGTTTGTCAGCGGACTAAAACACGTAAGACTTAACTTTTTTACAGCTTTTGCAAGGTCGTTTTCTTTTGGTTTTTATATAGTAATCAAGATTTTATGGCTCTTAGGGCAATTAGTAACAGGGCAGTTAGCTTTTGCAGAATCGGCAGGCGGACCTATAACTATTATTTCTACCATGAGCGAAGCGGGTCGTTCGGGCTTCGCATCGTTAGCTTACGTGGTTTGTATAATATCCGCTAATTTAGCGGTTATGAATTTATTACCGCTTCCCGCCCTTGACGGCTCAAGAATGGTATTTACAATAATAGAATGGATAGCCAAAAAACCGGTTAACAGAAAGGTGGAAAGCGCAATACACTTTACCGGACTAATACTGTTGTTTATGGTGGCGATATTCGCCGACGTACTGCATTTAATCAGATGAGCAAAAAAATCGTATACGTAAAAAACGTTCCCTTAGGAGACGGCAATATCGTTATTCAATCGATGACCAATACCTTAACAACGGATATTGACGGTACGGTTCAGCAAATTTTACGCTTAAAAGAGGCGGGAGCGGAACTTGTTAGGGTAAGTATTCCGGACGAAGAGAGCGCAAAAGCAATTAAACATTTTGTTAATTTGGGTGTGCCAATAATAGGGGATATTCACTTTTCAGAAAAGCCCGCCCTAATAGCTATAGAAAACGGCATAGCAAAAATTAGGCTAAACCCCGGCAATATGACCAAAGAGGGCATAAAAAATACCGTTAAAGCCTGCATTGAACGTAATATTCCCATAAGAGTTGGAGTTAATAAAGGTTCTTCGGGCAATCTTAGCCCTAAAGAACTAGCCGATAAATGTATTGACACCGCCAAAATTATAGAAGATTTGGGTTGGGACAAGCTTGTCCTTGCCGTAAAATCCTCCGACGTAAAAGAAACGGTGGAAGCGTACAGATATCTAAGCTCTATTACCGATTATCCTTTGCACGTAGGGCTTACCGAAGCAGGCACAATAAATAGCGGTTTTTGTAAGTCAGCAATAGCGATAGGAAGTTTACTTTTAGAAGGCATAGGCGATACCATAAGAGTAAGCCTGGCTACAGACCCTATTGAAGAAATTTATGCGGCAAAGAGGATTTTACGCGCCGCGGGAATTGATAAAAAGTTTGTAGAAGTTATTGCTTGCCCTACATGCGCCAGAACCAATATAGAAGTATCAAAGTTAGCCGAAGAAATAGAAAAATATACCGAAAAAATGACTTTTCCGTTAAAAATTGCTATAATGGGTTGTGTGGTAAACGGAATAGGAGAATCAAAAGGCGCCGACTTTGGAGTGGCGGGCGGCAAAGATATTTCGGCAATATTCCGCGATAAAGAAATATTGAAAAAAGTGCCGAATGAAAAAATTTATGAAGATTTACTGCAAATAATAGAGGAATACAGACTAAAAAATGAATGAACTGCCTTTTATTGAAGAATTAAACAAAAGACTGTTGGAAAACGAAAGAATTTTTAAGTTTCGCAGCGCAGAAATTACCAAAGGGAAATATTTTTCTTTGGAGCTTATGCTTAATTCTTATACCGCCAACACTTTTTTTACTAAAGAACTTAAAAATAAGGTAGAGGGAAAAATTAAAGAAATTTTACCAAAAAACTTGAACGTTAACGTAAAATTCCATAAAACATTGACAACCAAAGATTTAATTAGAAAGAGCTTTTTAGAATACATATATAAAGAAAAACCCACTTTTTATGAAAATTTTCTCAACGCCGATATGGATATAGAAATAATCGGCAATATGGTTTACATAAACGTCACGTTGGAAAAATTTATGTGCGATTTTGCCAATAGTTCCAACCTTGGCGCCGATATGTCCGAAGTTCTAAATAAAGAATTTATGGAAGATTTCGAAATTCACTTTTTAGAAATTCCCAACAAAGAAGTAGCCATAGAAAATAGGGTAAGCAACAAAATCGAGTACTCTTTAAGGTTTATTAACGTAGAAATTAATGCCTCTTTATGGGGTAGTATACTGCAAAATCCGCGCTATATTGCCGACGTCAAGGACAAAGCGTATTCCGACGTATGTATTTGCGGAGTAATAAGCAACGTAAAAGAAAGATACATAGAAAGTATCAAAAAGAACCTGTTTACCTTCCAACTTTACGACACAACGGGCTATATAACCTGCAAAGCCTTTATTAATACAGCTAGAAAGGATCAACTAAAGTTTGCCCAGTCTATGTTAGACGGTAACACAATGGTAATGCAGGGACAAATAAAATACGATAACTACGACAACTCTATGTCATTTATTCCTAATAAAGCGGCTTTTTGCACTATTGATTATAAATCCATCGATACTGCGCCAAAATATTTACCCGAACCAGATAATTATATGTACATAACCCCGGTAAAATATATGGAAGAAGTACAAATCGACCTGCTTTCCGAAGGTATTCCCAAAGAGTTGTATAATAAAACTTTCGTGGTGTTTGACTTCGAAACAACAGGAACAGAACCCGAAAAATGCGGTATTACCGATATAGGCGCCGTAAAAATAGTCAACGGAAGAATAACCGAAACTTTTTCTTCGCTGGTAAATCCCGAAATGGAAATTCCCGAGGAGGTAATAGCCTTAACGCATATTACCAACGAAATGGTACAAAAAGAGCGTAGGTTTGAAGAGATTATCGGAGATTTTTATAAGTTTACAAGAGGGGAAAGTGTGATACTGGTAGCACATAATGCTCCTTTTGATATGTCATTTTTACGTAAATATGCCGCTATAAGCAATTATTATTTTGATAATTCGGTAATAGACACGTTAATTCTTGCCAGACAAAAAATCCAATTGAAAAAGTATAAGTTGGGTAATTTATGCGAAGCGCTGCAGGTACCCTTAAACGGGGCACATAGAGCCTTAAACGACGCTATAGCAACGGCTAAAGTTTTTATAAAATTGCATTCAATATAAAAATTGTTGCATTATTTTTCCAAATATGGTAATATATAATTACTTAATAGATAAACATCTTGAGAGTGGTCGTAAAAAACGGCCACTCTCGTTTTTAGGGAGGACAAGTTGGATAGTATTTGCAAGACGGTTTATCAATTAACCAATGATATTATTACTAATTTGGGCTATGAAATCGTCGACATAGAATATAAAAAGATGTACGGAGAAAACAATCTTATCATTTTTATATTCAAAAAAGGCGGAGTGGACTTAGACGATTGCGAAAAAGTATGTCAAGCTATAGACATCATTCTTGACGAAAGCGATTTTACAAAGGGAGAAGCTTATAACCTCAATATTTCTTCCCCCGGACTTGACCGTCTCATTGTTACTAATGACGACTACCGCAGAAGTTTAGATACCGAAATCGAAGTTATTTTTGACAAACCGCAAGGCAAAATGAAAAAAACGAACGGTATTTTGATAAAATATGACAAAGACACGCTGACTTTGGAAAAAGGCGGCAAAGAAAACGTATATAACAAGGCAGACTTAAAAACAGTAAGACCTTATATAAAATTTTAACAAACAAAAAATACAGGAGGATATCAAAAAAAATGATAAACAGAGAGTTTTTTCTAGCATTAGACCAATTGGAGAAAGAAAAAAAGCTGAATAAGCAAATGTTGGTTGCGTCAATAGAGGCAGGACTTGCTTCTGCATATAAAAAAGAAATGGGCGAAAGCAGAATAGTTACCGCAAAACTTAACGAAGAGAAAGGCAGAATTGAGTTTTACGCTTATCAGACAGTTGTTGAGGGGGAACCTTTGGAAGAGAGCCAATTGTCCTTAGAAGAGGCTTTGGATATAAAACCCGACGCTAAGGTAGGGGACGTTATCGGCGAAGATATCACTCCTAAGACGTTAAGCCGTATAGCCGCCCAGACCGCCAAGCAGGTCATTATGCAAAGAATAAACGAGGCAATTAGAGAGCAAATCGCTTTAGAAATGAACGACAAGGAAGGCGAGCTTGTTACCGCAATTATCAGACGTATAGACAACAATATCGTATATGTGGAAATAACAAATTCCCAAATGGAAGGCGTTATGGCTCTTAACGACCAGGTATTCGGAGAAAAATACAATATCGGCGATATTATTAAGGTTTACGTTAAGAAGGTTAGAGATACTATGCGCGGGACTCAAGTAGTTGTTTCCAGAAGCTGTTCTGGCTTTGTTAAGAAGTTATTCGAAATGGAAGTTCCCGAAATGCGTAGCAACCTTGTTAAAGTTAAGAATATAGTAAGAGAAGCGGGCAACCGTACCAAAATGGCAGTTTACTCCGATGATCCCAACGTTGACGCTTTGTCGGCTTGCATCGGACAAAAGGGCGAAAGAGTAAATAACGTAGTAAGAGAATTAAACGGAGAAAAAATCGATATTATTCTTTACACTGCCAATCTTCAAGAATATATTATCCGCTGCCTAAATCCCCTAAAGAGCGTTGTCAGCATAAAAATCGACGAAGAAAATAAGAAAGCGCAAGTTATAGTCCCCGACGACAAGCTGTCCCTTGCTATAGGTAAAGGCGGCATGAACGCGCGTTTGGCGGCTAGACTTACCGGCTTGAAACTGGACATCAAATCTTGGAGCGCTACAACGCAAAGCGCCGAGGAACTATATGAAAACTGAAAAAATTAAGGACACTCCGTTAAGAATGTGTGTGGTCTGTAAACAAATGCTGCCCAAAAAAGAAATGCTACGCATTGTAAAAAATAAGGACGGCGAAATTATTATAGACCATACCAACAAAGCTAACGGCAGAGGCGCTTATATTTGTGACAGTTTAGAATGTATCGAAAAATGCGTAAACAAAAAATTGCTGAATAAATCCTTTAGCATGGCGATATCACAAGAAGTTTATCAAAAAATCTTGGAGGATTATGCAGGAAGCAAAAATTAAAAGCTATATTGGATTTGCAATTAAGGCAAGAAAAATCCTCTACGGGTTGGACAATATAACAATGTCCAAGAAAAAACCATATTTACTGTTGGTAGATGCTAGTTTTAGTCCTAACAGCCAAAAAAAGTTGGCTAGTTATGCGCAAAACAACGAAATACCCATAATTAACTACAGTTTAGAAGCTGTTATTCCCGACCGTAATTGCAAGGCGGTGGGAATTATGGAAAAAAATCTTGCCTCAGCAGTTTTGAAAGAATTAAAGGAGAGCTTATAAATGACCGAGAACGAAAAAGTATTAAGAAATGATAGGGCTAATATTACAAAAACAATAGAGGAAAAGGAAGGCATTTCTTCCAAGTTTGCAGAAAAATTGCGTTTAAGCATGATAAATATCAACAAACTTAAAGAAGCATGCAGTCAAAATAAAAAAATACTTTTGGATAAGCTCACTCCGGTTTTGGAGAGTAATGAGCAGTTTGACGCTACCGGAAACGTAGAAATAGAGGAAATAACTAATACCGAAGAAAAGGTTATTCCGCCCGAACTGAAAACAATTACCGAAGACGATTTTCGGACGGTAAATGTCGCAACTAAGCCTGTTGCAGAATCTACAAGACTGCAAAAACCTTCGACACCTAACAAATTTAAGGAAAATGTCAATACAAAAGTTGAAGTTGTGGAAGAAGTCGAATCCGACTTAAAAAAGAAGGGCGGTTCCACAGAAAAGAAGAAGCAGGTAGTAGACGATAAGAAAAAATTGTCGAAAAAGACAAAGATTCAGAAGGGCTACGAAAAGAATATGTCCTCTTATGAGTATGACGAATTAAGCGGCGAAATTATGAAAGTCAGGGCAAGGAAATCCTTTATTGACAAAGAAAAAAAGAGAATGGTTCCGCCTGCAGCTATCGTAATTGACCATGCGATTATGAACACCGAAACTATTTCTATCAAACAATTGAGCGAAAAAATCGGCAAAACCAGCGTGGATATTATTAAAAAGCTGTTTTTAGAACTGCAAATGATTAAGACTATAAACGACGTTATCGATTTTGATACCGCCGAACTAATTTCTTCTATGTTCAACGTAACTTTGGAATTGCAATTAGAGCAGACCAGCGAAGAAAAGTTGATTGCCTTCCATAGCGATGACAACGAAGACGACAGCGGAAACTTAGTCAGACGTCCGCCGATTGTAACCATTATGGGACACGTTGACCACGGTAAGACTTCTATACTTGACTATATCAGAAAAGCCAACGTGGCTAGCGGAGAAGCGGGCGGAATAACCCAGCATATCGGCGCGTATACCGCAGTTGTACCTTCTTCGGAAGGCAAAAAGACGGTTACGTTCTTAGATACCCCGGGGCATGAAGCTTTTACTTCCATGCGTGCAAGAGGCGCAAACGTTACTGATATCGTTATTATCGTTGTTGCTGCCGATGATGGTATTATGCCTCAGACTATAGAAGCTATCAACCACGCCAAAGCGGCGAAAGTACCGATTATTGTCGCCATGAACAAAATGGACAAGACGGCAGTAAATCCTGACAAAGTGTTGCAACAGCTTGCAGAACACGGATTGGTATCCGAAGAATGGATGGGCGACGTACCGACCATACGCGTTTCGGCTAAAACCGGCATGGGTATTGATTCCTTGTTAGAAACAATAGTAACAATAGCCGAAATTAATGATTATAAGGCTAATCCCGACCGCAGCGCTAAGGGAACCATTATTGAGGCAAAACTTGACAAGGGTAAAGGTCCGGTTGCAACTGTGCTTGTACAAAACGGAACCTTGCATACAGGAGATTTTATCGTTGCGGGCACAGCTATAGGTAGAATAAGGGCAATGTTTGACGACAAAGGTAAAACGGTAGCCACCGCTCTTCCCAGCACCCCCGTATCGATTTTGGGGCTGCAAGACGTACCTAACGCAGGCGACCAAATAATGGTTGTTAAGGACGAAAAACTCTCCAAACAGGTAGTAGAAGAGAGAAAGAACAGAGAAAAAATAGAAAAATTAAAGACAAAGAAAGTAACTTTGGAAGACGTTTTCAGTAAAATCGAAGAGGGCAAAACCAAAGACCTTAATCTTATTATTAAAGCCGACGTTCAAGGTTCGGTTGAAGCTGTTAAGCAGTCTTTGAGCAGTCTTTCTAACAGCGAAGTTAACGTTCACATCGTCCACAGCGGCGTTGGAGCTATTAACGAATCCGATATAACCTTAGCCGACACAACGGACGCTATTATAATTGGCTTTAACATTCGTCCCGACAACAACGCAAAAGTTCTTGCCGACAAAGTGGGCGTGGATATTAAGTTATACCGCATAATTTACGATGCGATAAATGATATCAAACTAGCCATAAAAGGTATGCTTGCGCCTACTTATAAAGAAACATATTTGGGCAGAGCCGAAGTCAGACAGGTTTACAAAATTTCTTCTGTGGGCACAATAGCAGGGTGTATGGTAAAAGACGGCAAGATTACACGAAACGCCAAAGTCAGACTACTTCGTGACAACGCAGTAATAGCCGAAACGTCTATTGCATCCTTAAAGAGAATGAAAGACGACGTAAAGGAAGTTGCCTCCGGTTATGATTGCGGTATAGGTCTTGATAAATTCAACGATATTCACGAAAACGACGTTATCGAAGCATATATTGTGGAGGAAGTAACGAAATGATTAAACTCGAAAGAGTAGACAACGAAATAATGAAGTACCTTAACGAAATAATTTGTCGGGAAGTTAAAGACCCCAGACTTGATAACAAATTTATTTCGGTAACGGGGGTAAATACCTCCAAAGACCTTAAATATGCCAAGGTCTTTGTTTCCGTTATGCCTCTTGAAGCACAAAAAGAGGTACTAAAGGTACTCAATTCCGCTGCCGTTTATATCAGGAGCTTGTTGTTTGAAAGACTAAAAATCAGATTGGTGCCAAGTCTTAACTTTTATTTGGATAATTCTATTGCAAACGGAATGAAAATTGATGCTATAATAAAACAAATACACCGTGAAGAGGAGTAAGCTATGAAAAACTATACAAAAGCTATCGATATGATAAAAAATGCCGAAACTATAGCTATTTTTATGCATGTAAATCCCGACGGCGATTGTATAGGAAGCGCGCTTGCTCTTTATGCTTTTTTAACGAAACTTAACAAAACGATACATTGTTTTAGCTCATCAACCGAAGAAAACGCAATTCCGCAAAAGCTTGCTTTCTTGCCGTATTCCGATGTTTTTAACAAAAATCAATTAAAAAGCTATGACCTTTGTATAGGAGTGGACGTTGCCGACGGCAACAGATTGGGGGATACGCTTTTCAAAGTGTTTTTAACAGGAAAAAACACACTTGTATTTGACCACCACGAAGGCTACATAGATTTTGCAAAACATACGGTAAGGGACGTAACTTCGGCTTCCACCACACAAATTCTTTATAGATTAATGTGTGAATATGACAAAAGCTTAATTGATACTGATATTGCCACGTTGATTTATGCGGGTATTGTGACAGATTCGGGCTGTTTTAGTTTTAGCTCCACTTCCAAAGAAACACATCTTATTGCCGCAGAGCTTTTCGAATACGGAATAGATTACAGCGACATGAATTACCGTCTTTTGCGCGATATTCCTAAAGACGTGTTTAACTTAAAAATGCGGGTACTTTCCAAGGCGAAATTCTATGAAGACGGACAAATAGGAGTTATCGTATTCCGCACACAAGACTTTGAAGAAACAAACACCTACGAAAACAACACCGACGGAATAATAAACAGCATAATGGATATTTCCAGCGTGGAAATTGCTATTTCCATAGCCGAAATAGGAGATAAGAAATATAAGGTAAGTTTCCGAACCAAAGACAAAGTAAACGCGTCGGCATGCGCAAAAGCTTTCGGCGGCGGCGGTCACGCTCACGCTGCAGGGTGTCGGGTATACGGATATTTCGAAGACGCATATAACAAAGTAGTTGACGTTGCTAAGGAAATGCTAAGCTATGCTTAACGGTTTTATCAACCTTTACAAAGAGAGCGGTGTTTCTTCCAATAAAGCTCTTAGTATTATAAAAAGGCTGTTAAAAGAGAATAAAATAATTACTAAAGTCGGACATTTTGGAACACTTGACCCGCTTGCCGAAGGCGTATTGCCCATTGCTTTAGGCAGAGCTACAAGGCTTTTTGATTATACTTTAGCTAAAGAAAAGACCTATATAGCCACCTTTATTTTTGGCAAAGAAACCGACACGCTTGATATTACCGGCAAAATAACTTCCGAAGAAGAAGTGACGGTGACGACAAACGATATAAATAAAGTTATCGATAATTTTATTGGCGAAATAGACCAGATGCCTCCGCAGTTTAGCGCAAAATCGATTAACGGCGTCAGAGCCTACAAGTTAGCAAGAAAGGGCATAGAAGTTAATCTGCAACCTAAAAAAATTACGATTTATGATATAAAATTACTTAAACAAGTAGAAAACAATGCTTTTGAGTTTAGTATAACTTGTAGCGGTGGTACTTATATCCGCAGTATCGTCAGAGATTTGGCAGCAAGATTGGGTACAATCGGCGTTATGTCTAAACTAGTAAGAACAAAAAGCGGCAATTTCTCTATTGAAAATTCGGTCAAAGTACAAGATATTGACGATATTACTAAGTTTATTATGCCGATTAACGTTTTTACCGATAATTTTGATAAAATATATCTGACTGATGAGCAAAAAACAAGTCTGATTAACGGGATTTTCCCGAAGTTATCGGGAATTACCGACAAATATTATGCCGTATACGGCGATGACACACTAATGGGAATAGGAGAAAGCTGTAACAATGATTTGTTACGCCTAAAAACGTGGTTGCTATGAAAAATAACGTACTAGCATTGGGATTTTTTGATTCGGTACATATAGGTCACAGACTGCTTATTTCCACTGCCTTAGAATATGCAAGAAGAAACAATTGCAAACTTATCGCAGTGACTTTTGACGATAATTTTTTGAGCCAGCTAAAAAGAGATGCCAAAGAAATTTATCTTTTTGAAGAAAAGAGAGAAATTCTATTATCATTAGGCGTGGACTTAGTCATCAGCCTTCCTTCCGAAAAAAAGTTCTTTTCCCTATCCAAAGACAAGTTTTTGGATTATATTTATGATACTTATTGCCCAAAAGCCGTTGTTTTCGGCAGCGATTACCGTTTCGGAAGGAATGCCGAAGGGGATAATGAGTATATAAAAAGCTATCTTGCAAGCAAAAACGTAGAAACCATTACCGTTAACTTATTGCAGGTTGCCCACAAAAAAGTGGCCTCTACCGATATTCGGAATTTGCTTATTGACGGTGATATTGTTACTGCCAACAAACTGCTTGGTCAGCCCTATTTTTTGAGCGGAAAGGTAGAACACGGGTTTGCCATAGGCAAAAAACTTAATTTTCCTACCGCAAATATTCATTTTGCCGAAAACAAATTAGTGCCGAAAAATGGTGTTTATGCGGTAAAAGTAGAGTTTGACAACAATTGTTTTATGGGACTATGCAATATTGGCGGTCGTCCGACGTTTAACACCGACATAATAAAAGCAGAAACATACATTTTAGATTTTGAGGGGGATTTATATGGCAAATTTATTAAGATATATTTGCTTGATTATCTTCGTGAAACAACAAAATTCCAAAATCCGGAAGAATTGAAAGTTCAGATTACAAAAGATATTGCCAGATTAAAAGAGGTGTATTATGACTAAATTCGGCGTGGCAGGCAACAGCAACAGTTTTTACGAACAAGGATATATGTCTACCATAGAAGCGGCAAAGTGGTGCAAGGACAGAGGAATAGATATATTTGAATATTCCTTTGGGAAGGGCATTAATATGTCTGACAAGACCGCCGAAGAAATAGGCAAAGCGTTTTGTGAAAATGGCGTAGAGATGTCCGTTCATGCACCGTATTATATCAATTTTGCCAATCCAGACCCGCTAATGATAGAAAAAAGTATCGATTACGTTATCCGCTCTTTGGCTAAAATTCAGGTACTTAACTGTGGCGACAGGGTTGTTGTTCACCCCGCGGCGCAAGGGAAGCAGGAAAGAGCAGCAGCCGTAAATCTTGCCAAAAATAATATCGGCTTATTGTCCGAAGTGATAAAAGAATATAACCTTAATAATTATAAGGTCTGTATAGAAACTATGGGAAAATTAGGTCAGATAGGTACGGTGGAAGAAGTAACAGAGTTTGTTAATCTTGCGCCTTTCTTTTATCCTTGTATTGATTTCGGTCACCTTAACGCCCGCACTTTCGGCAGTATAAAAACCGCCGCCGACTATGAAAGCATAATCCGCTATTTACTTGATAATATGGACGAATACAAGGTAAAAAATATGCACGTGCATTTCAGCAAAATTATGTACGGAAACAGCGGAGAAATCCGTCATCTTACCTTTGCCGATGAGGTTTACGGCCCCTACTTTTTGCCGCTAGCGGAGATTTTGCATAAATATTCTCTTAATCCTGTCATTGTCTGCGAATCTGACGGCACCCAAGCCGAAGATGCCGTTTCTATGAAAGAGATGTACAATAGCTTAAACTAGCACGTTTTTTTCTATTCCGCATATAATATACCGATGCGGAAATTAACCAAGAAAAGAAAATTTTTTATTGTTCTTTTGATCCTCATTATACTGATAACGGTATATTTTTTCGGCGTTGTATTGGATCTTATTAACAGATTATGCGCCGAAGAAGCCAGAGCCAAAGTTATTAATTACGTCAACGAATCAAACGATATTCTTATGTCACGGAGTTTTTTTTATCAGGATTATTTCAAAATTGTAAGAAACGACCAAAACGAAATCACTACAATTATGGCAAATACCGGTCTTATTAACCAACTAAACATGATTATGCAGACCGAAATACAGAATAAATTAAATACCCTAAGGTCTTTTCGGGTATCTTTGCCCATAGGCGCATTTACCGGCAGCACGCTGTTTGCTCAATTTGGTTTTAACGTCCATTTGAAAGTTCAGACGGTAAATAACTGTCATACCGAAGTTATTTCTGAGTTTACATCGGTTGGGATAAACCATACCATACACCGCCTGATTATTAGAGCCGTTATTGAACTAGAAATTCTTATCCCTACGAAATCCTATACCGACACGGTAATAAACGACGTAATAATGGCGGAAACTTTGATTGTAGGTAAAGTGCCCGACACTTATATCGGCGGTAATTTCGACACCAATTATTTGGATTTAGTGCCATAAAATCCCTTAGATTATCGTTTAATTCTTGCCTATTGCCCATAATAATGATATAATTATTCAAGTTTATATTATTTAGGAGCGTAAGCTGATATGTTGGATAGGATAAAAAGCATTTCCGATGCCGTTACTGAGAAACTATCTCTGGTAACCAGCACTTCGGAATTGAATGATTTGAAAGTAAGATACCTTGGTAAAAATGGAGAGATAACCGCGCTATTGAAAGGTCTAAAGGATTTTAGCCCAGAAGATAGACCTGTTATGGGTAATCATATAAACTCTTTACGCCAAAAGGCGGAAGCGCAATTTACCGAAAAGGAAAGTTTCCTTGCTAAAAAAGAAAAAGAGGAGAGACTAAAAGCCGAAGAAATCGATATAACGCTTTCCAAACCAGATTTGTCGGTAGGCGGCTTACATCCTCTAACGCTAGCAAAAAACGAACTTATTAACGCTTTTATCGGTTTGGGCTTTGAAATAAAAGAAGGTCCCGAAGTGGAGCTTGATTTTTATAATTTTGAACAATTAAATCTCCCCAAAGACCATCCGGCAAGAGACGCGCAGGATACTTTCTATATTAACGACAATATTCTGCTAAGAACCCAAACTTCTTCGGTGCAAGCAAGAACTATGGAAAATGAAAAACCGCCTATAAGGATTATTTGTCCGGGTAAGGTTTACCGCGCCGACGACGACGCTACCCATTCTCCCATGTTCCAACAGCTTGAAGGGCTTGTTGTTGACAAAGGTATCAATATTTGCGATCTTAAAGGCTGTCTTGACGATTTTGCAAAGACTTTCTTCGGAGAGGAGACAAGAACACGTCTTCGTCCGTCGTTTTTCCCGTTTACCGAACCAAGTGTAGAATTAGACGTCAGTTGCTTTATGTGTAAAGGCAAGGGTTGCCGTCTTTGCAAAGGCACAGGCTGGATAGAAGTTTTGGGTGCGGGCATTGTTAACCCCATAGTTTTACAAAACTGCGGTATTGATCCTAATATCTATTCTGGTTTTGCCTTCGGAATCGGTATAGAGCGTTGCGCCATGTTAAAATACGGCATACCCGACATGCGCATCTTGTTTGAAAATGACGTTCGTTATCTCAAACAATACAGATAATAGGAGGAAAAACCATGAAAGTACCGTATAGTTGGCTAAAAGACTTCGTTGACATAACAATTACTCCTGAGGAACTAGGCGAAAAGCTGGTTTCTGCGGGTTTTGAAATAGAAGAAATAATCTATAATCGCGACGCTATAAAAAACGTCGTTACCGGCAAAATTCTTAGCGTTACTAAACATACAAACAGCGACCATTTAAGCGTTTGCAGTATTGATATAGGTAAAGATAAACCTTTGCAGATAGTAACGGGGGCTAGTAACGTAAAAGCAGGGGATATTGTTCCGGTAGCTCTTGATAATTCCATATTACCTAGCGGAAAGAAGATTTTTGCGGGAGAATTGCGCGGAGTACTAAGCGAAGGTATGCTTTGTTCGGGCGGTGAGTTGGAAATAACCGAAGACGATTTTGTAGGCGCAGGAGTTAACGGAATTTGGATTTTACCTACCAATACCGCTATTGGCGTCGATATTAACGATATTATCGGTAATAACGAAGTAATTTTAGACGTTGCCATAACTGCAAACAGACCCGATTGCAATAGCATTTTCGGTATAGCCAGAGAGGTTTCCGCCGTTCTGAAACTACCTTTGAAAGCTCCTGATTTTTCTTATTCGGAAAATAAAGAGTCCATAAAAAATTACGTTTCCATAGAAAACAAAAATTATTCTTTATGCCCTAGATATTTAGGTAAAGCCGTAAGAAACATCAAAATTGAGAAGTCTCCGAAAATAATCAGAGACAGACTGCGCGCGGTAGGGATTAGAGCTATTAATAATTACGTTGACATAACTAATTACGTGCTTATAGAAATCGGTCAGCCCATGCACGCTTTTGACCTGGACACCTTAGACGGTAAAAAAATTGTTATAAGAAACGCTAACGAAGGCGAAAAAATTCTTGCGTTGGACGGCAAAGAATATTCCTTAAACGCCAATATGCTGGCTATCTGCGATAATAATAAACCTGTAGCAATTGCAGGCGTTATGGGCGGGGAAGAGTGTTCTATAAACGATAACACCAAAAACGTGGTACTAGAAAGCGCAAGATTTGCCCGCGACAGCGTCAGACATACTTCAAGAGACCTTAATCTCCATAGCGATTCTTCCACTAGATTTGAAAAAGGCATTGATTTTTATTCTCAGGAAGCAGGCTTAAAAAGAGCTTTGGCTTTGCTTTATAAATACAATTGGGGAGAAATAGTAGGCGGAGAAATCGATATAATTAAAGAAAAACCTACTAAACGCTGCCTTACCTATAATTATCAGGAAATAAATAAGATAATCGGGGTAGAAATCGATAAAAACTCCATTATAAATATCCTTAACAGCCTTACTTTGGATACAACGACAGATGGCGATATCTTAACGACGTTTGTTCCCGACTACCGCGAAGATATTTACGGAATTAACGACCTTACCGAAGAAGTAATCAGAATTTACGGCTATAACGTGGTTGTGCCAAGGCTTGTAAGCAACAAAAAAGGCGGTAAAACCGACGTTCAACTAAGAATGGACAAGTTAAAGAACATTCTGACAGCTAAGGGCGCGTTTGAGATATATTCTTATTCCTTTGTTCCGCCAAAAGCCTTTGATATGCTTAATCTAAGTGAGGTTAGCGACCTAAGAAAAGCTATTGCTTTGAAAAATCCGCTCAGCGTGGATATAAGCATTATGAGGACAACGCTCAGTTACAGTATGCTAAAAATTATGTCAAGTAACTACGCGCGCGGTAACAAGAATTTCCGTTTATTCGAAATTGCCAATATTTACGAACCGAAGAAACTTCCTTTAGAAGATCTTCCCTATGAACATACTATGCTTTCTATTGGTCTAATCGGCGATGAAGATTTCTATAAATTAAAGGCTATAGTAGAAGATATATTAAACGTACTAGGACTAAAAGCCGGCTACCAAAGGACAAATATCAGTTATTTGCATCCCGGCCGCGCCGCTTCGGTAATTTGCAATGACGTATGCATCGGATATATCGGCGAAGTTCACGTTGACGTTGCTAACAATTTTGACGTTGACAAAAATATGTATATTGCCGAACTTGACGCCGAATTTTTGGTTAAAAACGGCATAGATATCAAGCCTTATAAGGCAGTAAGTAAATATCAGGCGGTAGAAAGAGACCTTGCGTTAATTGCTCCTCTTGAGATGCCTGCGCAAACAATTCTTGACACCGTAAACGCCGCAGCTTCCAACATTTTGGAAAGTTCCGAAGTCTTTGACGTCTATACCGGCGGACAAGTTCCCAAGGACAAAAAAAGCGTTGCAATAAAGATAATTTTCAGAGATTTTGAAAAAACTTTGAAGGATTCCGACGTCAATGCCGAAATAGAAAAAATTCTCGGCGCGTTAGAAAAAATTTATGTCTTTTTACGATAATATCGGAAAAATTAAATATTCGGACAAGCATTCCACTTTCGATTCCAGTCTGATAAGTTATACCAACTGGAGAAAACTGGGAGAGCTTGCTCCGATTTATTATCCCGAATATTACAAAATGGAAATTCTTTCTCCCTGCTCAAAAGATTCTTATAAAGCAGCAGTATATAACGGCGCCGACGCCGTTTATTTTGGTTATAAAGAGTTAAATGCCAGAGCCAATGGCGACAACTTCGAAAAAATAAAAGAAATAGTGGATTTTTGCCATTTATTCGGCGTAAAAGCCTATCTAGCGCTCAATATCTCTTTCAAATCTAATGAACTTGATAGAGTAAAAGCTATTATTATCGAAGCCGAAAACGCGTTTATAGACGCTTTTATTATTTGCGATTTAGCTATTCTTCCCATAATTCGTAAATTATCTAAAGCCGAAGTCCACGCAAGCACGCAAATGGGCGCGCATAATCATAAAAGCGTGGAGTTTTTAGTCAATTTAGGCTTCGACAGGGTAGTTTTATCCAGGGAAGCTACTTTAGAAGAAATCAAAGGTATAAAAGATAAAAAACTACCTATCGCTTTGGAAGTATTCTGCCACGGTGCATTATGCGTGGCTTTTTCGGGAGCATGCCTATTTTCTTCCATGTTGACGGGGAATAGTGGTAACAGGGGACGCTGCAATCAGTTTTGCCGCAACTACTATCGATGTTTTATCGACGGGAACCAAGCAAATGAAGGATATTTATTGAGCGCAAAGGATATTTGCGCAATTGATAGTCTGCAAAAACTGTACGAAATGCAGGTTGATTCCTTAAAAATCGAAGGAAGACTGCGCCGAAGTGAGTACGTTGCCGCAACAGCAAATTGCTATTCCAAGCTAAAAACCGGTGATGAGTGCGAAGAAAAAGATTTCGATATTTTGAAAAAAATGTTCAACCGCGGTAATTTTACTAACGGATATTTTGACAATAATAATGTAATTTATCCTTACGTTGCCTCTCATATAGGCTCAAAATGCGGTAAAATTAAAAAAATACTTTCAAAAAGACTTGTTTTAGCGGAAACTACCGTTCCTATAAATAAAGACGACGGCTTTAAGATAATCAGAAACAACAAAGAAATATGCGGTGGGGTGGCAACCGGAGAATATAAGGATAACGGCTACGTGTTGTTCCTGGATTCCGAAGGCGCGCAAATTGATGACGAAATTAATATTACCACCGATACCGAACTAAATAAGTCGTTGTTGGAAATTAGGAAAAAACTAACCATAGAAGTTGCTATAAGCTTGTTGCCCGAAGAAAATATAAAAGTTCTGGCGCATTGTAAAAGCGTATACGTGGAATTTAGCGGAGAAAAACTTAGTTCTTCCGATGCCCTGACTATTGATAAAAAAGATATAATATCGCAGTTTTCTAAGACAAAAGATACCGATTTTGATATAAAATTAGTTCACGCAAATATCGGCAACGTCTATATCTCAAAAGCCGGATTAAACCAATTGCGGAGAGAAATTATAGAAAAAATAACATTAGCTATACTTTCTAACTATAAAAGGACAACGCCGAAGAAATATATTCCGCCGAAAAATACCGAATTTTTTATAGAAGGGGATTTTGCCGAAATATCCGATATTAAATTTTTAACCGAAAAATTGAAAAACGAAATTAAGAATATCATATATTCTCCCACCGAATTTACTTTGGAATTATGTAAAAAATTCTATAATGAAGCCAAAACAAGCGATAATTTAATTTTCATAAAGCCGCCTGTTTTTGTGCCCCATAAAAGTATGGATTTTCTCAAAGAATTGATTGATATTTTTGACGGAGTTGTGGCAAATAACCTAACCGGCTTGCAAATTGCTAAGGATTTGGGGAAATTTGCTGTGGCAGGGTATAATCTCAATATCACAAACGATAAAAATCTGCTTATAAAAACCAGTCATCAATATATAATTTCTCCCGAATTGAACGCCAAAGAAATTCGATCTATGCCAAAAGGACTTATATACGGTTACGGATATTTGCCGCTTATGTATCTTAACCATTGTCCATATAAGCTTAGCAAAGTAAAATGCGGCGACTGTGGTAAGAATATAGTCTATAAGGACGCAAAAGGGGAATATCCGATTACTTCTATAAAAATGGACAGATATTGCCAACACGTACTAAAAAACGGCGTTTTGACCGATTTGGGCAGCGAATTAAAAAATTATTGCAGATACTTCGATTTTTGCCATTCTACTAAGGAAGAAATGGAAAAAGTGTTGTATAATTATAAAAACAACGTTACTTTGGAAAATAAAACTAGCAACAAACTCCATTTGAGTAGAGGTGTGAAATAACAATGCGCAATAAGACCTTAAAAGCTTTAGAATATGACAAAATACTGCAAAAGGTAGCTTTTTTTGCCTGTTCTGCCAGCGCAAAAAGCCTTATAAGCGAAATTCGCCCCATGCAGGATATAGAAAAAATAACCCAAACTCTTAACGAAGTGGAAGAAGCCGACAAAATACTTTTTGAATACGCCATAAATCCCACTCTGAGCTTTGACGATATAACCAATGCATTAGAAAGGGCAAACGTACTAAGTATGCTTACAATGGGAGAGCTGTTGCGAATTGAGAGAGTTTTGCGTATTTCCAGAACCTTGCAAGCGCAAATTTTGAAAGTACCCGACGAAAATATAAAAATTCTCAAGGCTCTTGCAAAATCTATTTATATAAACAAGCAATTGGAAGACGATATTAATAAAGCAATCTTGTCGGAAACGGAAATGAGCGACGATGCTTCGCCCGAATTGCGAAACATTAGGGCAAGAATGCGGAAAATAAGCGACAATATAAAGTCAAAATTGTCTTCTTACGTAAATTCTTCGGCGTATTCCAAATATATTCAGGACAATATAATTACCGTAAGGAACGACCGCTATGTTGTGCCGTTAAAAGCCGAATATAAAGGCATGATACCCGGACTAATTCACGACCAAAGCGCGTCTGGGGCTACCTTGTACGTTGAGCCCATGGCAATTGTGGAAATGAACAACGACCTAAAAACCTCAATGCTTGAAGAAAGCGTGGAGATAGAAAGGATTTTGCGGGAATTTACCTTCCGCATAAGCAGTGAAGTGGGTTTGATTAAATATACCTTCTCTGTAATAACCAGATTGGACGTTATTTTTGCCAAAGCGCACTACGCAAGCAGCATAAAAGCAGTCAAACCGATTTTCAATAACAATGGATATATCAATATTCAAAAAGGAAGACACCCCCTAATCGACAAGGATAAAGTAATCAGTAACTCCGTCCACTTGGGCAGAGATTTTAACTTATTATTGATAACAGGCCCCAATACAGGCGGTAAAACGGTCTGTCTAAAGCTAGTCGGCTTATTGGAGCTTATGGGTATGAGTGGTTTGTTTGTACCAGCACTTTATGCCGAACTTGCTTGCTTTGACAACGTTTTTTCGGATATTGGGGACGAACAGAGCATAGAGCAGAACCTTTCTACGTTCAGTTCTCATATGAAAAACGTAGTTAATATAATAGCCGAACTTACCACCAACACATTGGTACTTTTTGACGAACTTGGCGCGGGAACAGATCCTACCGAGGGAGCGAGCCTTGCCCTTAGCATATCCGAATACATCCTAAAAATGAACGCCAAAGCCATCATAACGACACATTATAACGAACTTAAAGAGTTTGCTGTGGTCACAGACGGAGTGCAAAACGCCTCAATGGATTTTGACCCGAACACTTATTCTCCCACTTATCATTTAATAATCGGCGCGCCCGGCGCAAGCAACGCCCTTTTGATAGCCGAAAAACTGGGACTAAAAAAGGAAATTGTAGAAAAGGCGCGTGAAGGCATAAGTAGTCAAAAGTTTGAGTTTGAAAACGTACTGCTTTCTTTGGAAAAAGCAAGGAAAGATGCCGAAAGTAACTTAACTGAAACCGAAAGGATTAAGAAAGAAAATGCCGAAATGCTGAAAAAGACAGAGGCGGAAAGAGAAAAACTGTTTGCGCAGAGAGAAAGGCTCAATCAATCGGTAAAAAAAGAAATGAAAAGGCTTGTTGAAGAGGCGATGGAGGAAGCCAACGAAATTATCGAAGAACTGCGTGAACTTCTTGACAATCCCGACGAAAGCACAGTTTTTAAAGCCCAAAAACTTAGAAAATCCCTCAAGAAATACGTTATTGACGAAGAAAACGAATTCCAAGGCTTCGGAGAGGAGCTTGGCGGAGAAATTGCCGTAGGGGACTGGGTTCTTGTTAAGAGCCTCAATTCCGAAGGGGAAGTAGTTAACCTCAATCCGATTAAGAAAGAAGCTAAAATCAAGCTGGGTAAGATGCTTACCAACGTAAGACTTGATAATTTACAGCGGTTAAAGCGCAAAAATAGAGAAGAAAAGCCCGAAAAAAGGGTAAATACAAAAATGGAGCTTTTCCGCGAGCAGGTCTCTCCCGAAATAAACCTTATCGGCAAAAACAGTGACGAGGCGTTGTATATGCTGGAAGAATACCTTGATAAATGCCTAAGGGTACATTTGCATGAAATAAGGATTATTCACGGCTATGGTGAGGGAATTTTGCGTAAAACGGTACAAAACTTCCTAAGAACAAGAAAGGAAATAGAAAGCTACCGCGACGGTGGTTTCGACGAGGGCGGCAAAGGAGTTACTTATGCAATATTTAAGTAACTATACCTTGGAGTGTTTTGTAGATACCCATAAAAAAAGAGGTTACTTTTTAAGTAACTTATCTATGGTTTTCAAAATACTTTCGGTGCTGTCTTTAATAGGATTGTTCCTAAGTTTATACTTTCTTATACTTACTTTTGTTCTATGGACGTGCAGTATAATTATCAATTATTCCAAAAACAGACTGTTTTTTAGCTATAAGTATTCCATTTATGGGGATACTTTGGAGATTATTAAGCAAGACTTAACCAACAAAAAAGAGGTGCTAGTCAGTATAAATTTAAGTGATATAAAAAGCTGCGAAATTATAACCAATTGCGAAAATTACAGCAAAATATATTGCTGTGAAAGCACAAAAAACGGTTTTATGATAAATATTAAGACAGAAAAGGACGATTTCGTCATGCTATCCGACGAATACATGTATAGTTTGATTTGTAAAATCAGTCAAGAGGAGAATGATAAATGATTTATCTTGATAACGCAGGCACAACCCGCGCGACGGAAGATATAGCCGAAACTTATAAATATTATCTTACCGAGGAATTTCACAACCCTTCGGCGCCTTACCATCAAGCTTTAGAACTAAGTAAAGGTATAACTGCCGCAAAAGAAAAAATTCTGCGTCTTCTAAAGGGAAACGGCGGTATTGTTTTTACTTCCAGCGGTACAGAAAGCGATAATTTAGCACTTTTCGGCACAAAAAAGCCCAATGATTGCCGTATAATCGTTTCCAACAGCGAACATCCGGCCGTTTTTAACGCCGCAATGGAGCTAAAACAACGTGGTTACGACGTAATCTTTACCGAAGTTGATAATTATGGACGGGTTAATATAGACGCTTTCGAAAAAAATATGACCAAAGATACTTACCTTGTGTCCATAATGCACGTAAACAACGAAACAGGGGCGATAAATGATATTAAACAACTATGTGAGATAGCAAAACAAATCAATCCAAAAGTTATTTTCCACAGTGACGGTGTACAGGCAGCGGGCAAAATAAAAGTTTCTCTGTCTGACTTAGACGTCGACTTATACAGTTTTAGCGGCCATAAAATTCACGCTCCAAAAGGTGTAGGGGGATTATTTGTAAAAAGCGGAATAAATCTCAAACCGCTTTTGTTCGGTGGGGGACAAGAAAACAATATACGTTCCTCAACGGAAAACGTTGCGGGAATAATGTGCCTTGCCAAAGCTTTAGAAACAGCGGTAAATAATATTGAAGAAAATTATAAAAATACCGCATCGCTTAGGGATATTGTGCTTGATAAAATTGATAACGATAAGATTATTGCAATTAATAATAATGAATGTTCTCCCTATATCCTCTGCCTTGCGCTGAAAAATATAAAAGGGGAGGTTATGCTCCATTCTTTGGAAAAACACGGAATTTTGATAGGTACAGGGAGCGCATGTTCCAGTAAAAAAAGTCACAAAAGATTACCGTCTATACTAAAACTCTCAAAAGAATATTCAGAAGGCATAATTAGGGTTAGTTTCTCAAGATATAATACAAAAGACGACATAGAGTATTTTATTAATAAGCTTAATTTGGAATACTCTCAACTAATAAAATATGTAAGAGGATAAAAATGGAACACACAATTTTGATAAGAATAGGCGAACTTTTCTTAAAGGGAAACAATAAGAATTTATTTGTTGCGCAACTAAAATATAACATTGTTGAAGCGCTAGACGGCATAGTTTTTCAGTTTCTAAACGCCCAAAACCGCATGTATATTTCTAACTATAAAGAGGACGATGAGAAGGAAATTATTTCCCGTCTTACAAAAGTATTCGGCATTCACAGCATAAGCGCGGCGGTAAAACTAAGGACAGATCTTAACGAAATTTCAGCTAAGTGCGCCGAAATTTTTCCTAAGAATGGCAAATTCCGCGTAACCGTAAACCGCGCCGATAAGACTTTGCCAAAAACCTCAATGGAAATAGCCAAGCAAATAGGCGGATATATGCTATCCAATGCAAAAAACCTTGTTGTTGACCTATTCGAATATGATTTTGAGGTAAATATCGATATAAGAGAAGATAAATACACCTATATTTTCTATGACAAGATACCTTGCGCAGGCGGACTTCCTGTTGGTTGCGGCGGTAAGGGTATGTTGTTGCTTTCGGGTGGAATCGATAGCCCTGTAGCCGGTTATATGATGGCAAAAAGGGGAGTAAAGGTCTATGCGGTACATTATCACAGCTTCCCCTATACCAGCGAACAAGCCAAAGAAAAAGTTTTGAGCCTAGCTAAGAAAATATCGGCTTACTGCGGCAACGTGGAAGTGTCCGTTGTGCCTTTTACCGAAATTCAATACGCAATAAGAGAAAACTGCCCCATTGAGTATATGATTACTATGATGAGACGTTTTATGATGAGAATAGCCGAAAAAATTGCAAAAAATAAAGGCTGCGGAGCCTTACTGACCGGCGAAAGCCTAGGTCAGGTCGCAAGCCAGACTATGGAAAGCATTAACGTTACTAATTCTGTGGTAGATATGCCTGTTTTCCGCCCCCTTATTGGCATGGATAAGTCGGATATTATAGAAATCGCAAGAAAAATAGATACTTACGAATTGAGCATACTCCCCTTTGAAGATTGCTGTACGGTATTTTTGCCAAAAAATCCTGTAATTAAGCCAAAAATTGATTTAGCAGAGGAATTTGAAACCCGTCTTAACATAGAAGAATTGATTGAAGAGGCGATAAAAAATACCGAAACAATAAATTGCTTTTTCAAGTAAAAATAATTTTACTCTTAGAAAAACCTAGTCTTTCATTTTCCGAATATACTTCCAAATAATAAAGGTACACGTTACCTTCACTTGCCGTATTATCAAGAAAACTTTCTCCGCTTACTTCAAAATATACAGTTTCGTTAGTATAGACGTTTTCACGCACCAAACAATAGTCCATTTCTTCGGCATGGATAAAAGAAATAAGATTACCTTGCGCGTTTTGTTCTACCAATAATTCTATTCTGTTAATATCAAAATAAGCTGAATAATCCATTGGGCAGTTATCCAAAGAAAAAACTGCCGTTTTTCGGTATTTTTCGGGAGTATATTGAGTGGAAAGAAGCAATTGTTTATCTTTATTTAATGCGAAAAGGTCAATTTCCAGCTCCACGATGTTTTCCGAAGCCTCAAAAGCTTTATTTTTTGGAACAGACAGCCTTTTATAGATATAGCTAGCAAGAATGGTAGGCATGCCCCCGCCCGTAGCGCTGATTGCATGTTCTTCGTTATTTTCTATTGCACCGTACCAAACGCAAAGGGTGTTTTCGGTAGTGTAACTTACGCTCCAGGCATCAAGATTCTTGTCGGTATTTTTATAGCTTACAGTGCCTGTTTTGGCGGCTATATCATAAGAAAACTGATTTAATTTCCGCGCGGTGCCGTCCTTTACGGTGTTACATAGCATATTTGTCATAAGATATGCGGTATCTTGAGATATTACTTGCTTAGGTTGCGTTCCATTTTGAAAAATTATCCTTCCATTGGCGTCTTCTATGCGGGAAATGAAGCTGTTTTCTATAAAAAACCCACCGTTTGCCAAACACATATAAGCTTGAGTTAGTTCCAAATTAGTTACACCGTATGTCATTCCCCCCAGAGCTAAAGCGTAGTTATTGTCCTTTTCGTCAAAACTGATACCCATTTTATTTGCTATTGCTTTGGAATAATCAAGTCCGTTTTCACTCAGCAGTTTTACTGCCACTGTATTAACCGAATTTTTAACGGCATCTTCAATCGATATCCATCCGTTATATACGTTTTTGTAATTATCGGGTGAGTAGCCGTTTATATCGAATTTTTCATCTAAAAATAACGTTTGAGTAGTTATATAGTTACTTTCCAGCGCCGGCGTATAAACCAAAATGGGCTTTATTGCAGAGCCGGGCTGGCGGCGGAAGGCAAAAACGTTATTATCGACGTTACTGTAATACGCCTTGACGCCACCGCTTAGGTTATCGCACAATATTGCCGAATAACCGCAGGCTTTGCCGTTTTTACTATATACTTCGTATTCCTTGGACATAAAAGCATCATAGAGTATTTTTTGGTCGTTTACTTTATAATAAGTATAAATTTTATAATTGCTCTTAATAATTTCGTTTTCCGTCTTGTCAAGCAGGATTTTTGCTTGACTTAATACGTTTGCAAAATACGGAGAGCACATTTCGTTGACTTTATTACCGCTATAAACATAATTCTGACTTATAGCTTCCTCATATTCCTTTTCTCCGATATAGTTTTGCTCCCGCATAAGACTTAATACTAGGTTTTTACGCTTATTTGCTTTCTCAGGATTGGAAATAGGGGAATATTTAGCGGGATTTTTTACTATTCCGGCTAAAATAGCCGCTTCACTGACCGTCACGTCAATTGGCTCTTTGTCAAAATACGTTCTGCATGCGCAGTCGATTCCGTAAATACCATAGCCAAAATATATGGCGTTAAGATACATTTCCAAAATTTCTTCCTTGGTGTAGTTTTTTTCTATATCTCTAGCTAGCTTTAGTTCTTTTATCTTTCTTTTTAAGGTTTTTTCATTGGTAAGTTGGGTATTTTTTGCCAGTTGTTGAGTAATAGTAGAGCCGCCTTCTTTAATATATCGGTTCTTTATATTTTTATAGAGCGCGCCGAAAGTTCGGTAATAATCAACCCCTTTATGGTCAAAGAACCTTTTATCCTCCAAAGCCACAAAAGCCGAAATAATATTGGTAGAAATATCTTCGTAAGGGATATATCTGTTAAGTTTATTGTATTCGATAGCATTGTTATTGCTGTCAAAAAGCTGAACTTGAGCTTTTGCCGTAATTACTGCGTTTTTGTCGAGTTTAACAGAAAAATAGATGCTGCTAAAGGCAATAATAGCAACAAGTATTACAGAAATAAAGCTAATTAAGAATAATATCAATATCATTTTTAGATTTTTTTTGGTTCTGCTCATAACGCTAGTATGTCGTTATGCATATAAAATATTTATTGTTTATGCGCGCTTATTCTTGCGTAACAAAATAATTTACTATATAATATATTCACTATGGAAAAACAATATTATATATATACATACGGCTGTCAAATGAACGTTCACGAGTCCGAAAAACTCGCGGGAATGCTTCAAAATATAGGCTATACTTCCAGTGCGGAAGTGAAAAACGCCGATATAATCTTATTTAATACCTGTTGTATCCGCGATACCGCCGAGAAAAAAATTCTTGGCAATATCGGCGATATAAAACAATTAAAGAAGAAAAATCCCGACCTTATTGTAGCAATTGTGGGCTGTATGACCCAACAGGAAGGTATGGCGGAGAATCTTCATACCAAATTCCCGTACATTAACATAGTTTTAGGCACCGACAATCTTAATAAACTGCCGGAACTGGTTGAAAATATTGCAAATAAGAGAACAAAATTCGATTATAAAATCAATTCCGACCCATTAAGGGATATTAACGAGGATATTCCCGTATTCAGAACCAGCGGAACCAACGCTTGGGTTAATATCATGTATGGTTGTAATAATTTCTGCACTTATTGTATTGTTCCTTACGTTAGGGGCAGAGAACGGAGTAGAAAACCTTCCTTAATTATTGACGACGTAAAGAGATTAATTGATAACGGTTATAAAGAAATAACCCTTTTAGGGCAAAACGTTGACTCTTATAAGTACGTAACCGAAACTAAAGAGTACAATTTTGTAGCTATTTTGGAAGAAATTGCCAAAATAGATGCCAAATTCCGCCTTAGATTTATGACCTCACATCCTAAGGACTTCCATAGCGGTGTTATTGATATAATAAAATCGTGTGACAATATCTGTAATAATATCCACTTGCCAGTACAAGCCGGCAGCGATCGGATATTAAAATTAATGAACAGGCATTATACCCGCGAAAGATACTTAGATATCGTGCAGGAAATTTACGAAAAGCTGCCCACCGTAGGCTTAACTTCGGATATTATGGTAGGTTTCCCGACCGAAACGGACGAAGACTTCATAGACACCCTTGATTTAGTAAAAAAAGTGCGTTTCAGTAACGCTTTTACCTTTGTTTATTCGCCGAGAAAAGGCACCGCCGCCGCAAAAATGGAGCAGGTACCGTCTGCCATTAAAAAGGAAAGAATAACCAAGCTTGTCGCCTTGCAAAATTCCATTTCTGCGGAAATCAGCCAGACTTATATTGGCAAAACCGAAGAAATTTTGATAGAAGACGTCAACAAAAAGAAAGAAAATTACGTTTGCGGAAGAACGGAAAGCGGCAGACTGGTTAACTTCGATGGCAAAAATCATAACTTGGGAGAATTCGTTAAAGTAAAAATTACTTCGACAAAATCATCTTCTTTATGGGGGGAAATTGATGGATAAGCTTTCACCGATGATGAAACATTATCTTACCTTAAAAGAAAAATATCCGGATACCATTATTCTTTATAGGTTGGGCGATTTTTATGAAATGTTCTTTGAAGATGCTATTAAGGCGAGCAAAATTTTGGAATTGACATTGACCGGCCGTGATTGCGGACTGGAAGAGAGAGCGCCCATGTGCGGCGTTCCTTACCACGCGGTAGATAATTATATCTCCCGATTGATTTCTTCGGGCAATAAAGTAGGTATTTGCGAGCAGTTAAGCAACCCCGGCGTCCAAAAAGGTATGGTAAAAAGGGATATCGTAAGGATAATAACGCCCGGGACAAATACAAATGAAGACATGCTTGACAGCAAAGTAAACCATTATCTTTGTAGCGTAGTAAAGGGAAAGTTCGGCTATGCCAGCGCTATTCTTGATATAACAACGGGCGAAACATACGCGAAAAGCTTCTCTGGAAGCGATATATTCCAGCTAGAAGACTTTCTTCTGACTAATCTTCCCAGCGAAATAATAGCCCCGAAAGAGGTTTGCGACGAGTCAAAGTCATTAACATCGGTAATAACCGAAAAACTGGTAAAATTTTCTCCTTATTATGATTATTCCTTTGATTTTGATAACGCCAAAGATACCGTATTAAAACAAATGCAGGCTTATAGCTTAGAGGCTTTGGGCTTGCAGAGAGAAGAAAACATAGTAAAAGCCTTGGGCGGACTGCTTGATTACGTAAAAAACACCCAGAAAAAGAGTTTGAGTCACATAAATTGCGTAAAAGTTCTGTCCAACGGACAAACCATGGAACTTGACTACAACACGGTTAAAAATCTGGAGCTTGTAGAAACACAAAGCGACAACAAAAAAATCGGCAGTTTGCTGTGGGTGTTGGACAAGACTAAGACAGGTATGGGGGCAAGAAAGCTCCGTAATTGGGTACTTAATCCATTACAAGACGTTGTCGATATAGAAAACAGACAAACGGCGGTAGGCGAGTTTGCGAAAAATCTGCAAATCCGCAGTCTTTTGTCCAACGTTTTAGGAAAAGTTAAAGATATAGAACGTTTGGTTACCAAAATTTCTTACGGAACCATAATGCCGAGAGATTGTATTAGTCTAGCTTCCTCAATTGCGCAATTTCCTTTGATAAAAGAGCTTATTACCAAGACAAAATCGCCACTTTTGAAGACTCTGGACGAAAGTTTTGGCACTTTTACAGAAATCAGCAATAAAATTAACGCGACAATTGCCGAAGAGCCGCCCGCGACCCTAAAAGACGGTGGTTTTATAAGAAATAACTGCAATAAAGAGCTTGACGAAACAAGAAAAATGCAGAAAGACAGTAAAGCTGTACTTGCTAAATTTGAAAGCGACCAAAAACTCCTTACCGGCGTAAGCACACTAAAAGTAGGCTATAACAGAATTTTCGGCTATTATATAGAAATATCAAAGAGCAAAAAGCCGGAAACGTTACCGCCAGATTATATAAGAAAGCAAACCATAGCCAACGGCGAAAGATACGTCAATGATGAATTAATGCGTTTAGAAAAAGAGATTTTGGGCGCAGCGGACAAAATACTTTACTTAGAAAACCAAATTTATGAGGAACTTAAAGAATATTTAGCTAATTTTGTTGCTCCTCTGCAACGTAATGCCGAAATTATCGCTAATTACGACTGTTTGTTGTCCCTTGCAGAAACTGCGGTTAAGAACAATTATACCAAACCGAAGTTCGTTAAAGATAACGTTATTAATATAACCGACGGCAGGCACCCTGTTGTGGATATGCTTATTGGCGCCAATGAGTTTGTGCCGAATGACACTTTTATTAACAAAGATAACCTTACCATGATAATAACAGGCCCGAATATGGCAGGTAAGAGTACATATATTAGACAAGTTGCCATAATAACCCTTATGGCGCATATCGGTAGTTTTGTGCCTGCAGCTAAGGCAGAACTTTGTCTTGTGGACAAGATTTTTACAAGAGTTGGCGCAAGCGATAATCTTATCCGCGGTCAAAGTACTTTTATGGTGGAAATGCTGGAAGTTGCCAATATCCTAAACAACGCCACCTCAAAAAGTCTGCTTATCCTTGACGAAATAGGGAGAGGAACTTCCACATTGGACGGACTTAGCATAGCATGGGCGATTGTAGAGCATATTACCCTAAATCTAGCCGCCAAAACGCTGTTTGCAACGCACTATCACGAACTAAGCGAACTGGAACAACTACTAAAAGGAATCAGAAATTACCGCATTTTAGTGCAGGAAAAGAGCGACGGTATAGCGTTTTTATATAAAATCGCCCGCGGCGGAGCCAATAAGAGTTTCGGTATAGAAGTTGCGGAAATTGCCGGGGTTAAAAAGTCGGTTATTGCCAGAGCCAAAGATATTATGGCATCGTTATCTGACAATCATGAGCTAAGCGGCGGGCTGAAAGACAAATTATCGGCAAATAATAATTCAACCGAAGTTATCGCCGACCAGTTTTCTATTTTTAATGAGGATCCACGTTTTGTGGAGATTTCCAAAATACTAAAAGACACCGATATTAACAGATGCACGCCTATTGAGGCCTTGACTATACTTTCCGATTTGAAGAAAATCATCAATAAATAGGGGGATTATGGGAGTAATTAATATACTTGAAAGCAAAGTTTACAATCAAATCTCCGCCGGCGAAGTGGTGGAAAATCCTTCTTCTATTGTCAAAGAATTGGTAGAAAACAGCATTGACGCGGGAGCTACTGCCATTGAAGTTGCCGTTTTGGACGGAGGAATTAAATCTATTATTGTTTCCGATAACGGTTGCGGTATGGATAAAGTTGACTTGCGCCTAAGCGTTATGCCGCATGCTACCAGTAAAATAAAAGTAGCAGCGGATCTTGATATGATATCCACTTTAGGTTTCCGCGGAGAGGCTTTGGCAAGTATAGCGGCAGTAAGTTCTGTGGAAATTAAGTCAAGTAATAACGGTAAAGCCAATTTATTAATAGTTAAAGGCAATGAAGTTATCAAAGAAGAAGAAACGACTTTGAACATCGGTACGGTTATAAAAATCACTTCCTTATTTTTTAATACTCCGGCTAGATTTAAGTTTCTTAAAGCGCCCAAAACCGAAGAAAGCTTGATAACCAGACAGCTTTTGGAGATTATTTTTGCCAATCCCGATATCTCTTTTAAGTACGTTGCCGATGGAGAAATAATATTCCAAACCGAAGGGGGCGGCTTAAAAGATGCGCTATATTCGGTCTACAGTAGTGAAATTGCCGAAAATATGCTGCCGATTTCCGGAGAGAATAAAGGTTACCGCATAGAAGGCTATACCGCAAGACCGGCTACTGAAGCTATAAAGAACAACAGAAGACACCAAATAATTATTATTAACGGCAGAAGCATATCGGATCAGACAATCTCCGCCGTTGTTCAGAACGCATATTCGGACAAGCTAATGAAAAGGACTTTTCCTTCCTTTATATTGGATATAATAGCGCCGTTTGATACTGTTGACGTAAATGTACACCCAAACAAAAAGGAAGTGCGTTTTGCCGAGCCGAAAATAATTCACGGACTTATTTATCATGCAGTTGCCAACGCCATAAACGCCGACGAAAACGCAAAAATACAGGAAATAATAAATAACCTAACGCAAAGCGAAAATACGGTAAAAGAAACGGTTAAAGAGAAAGAAATACTTTTTGCCCTTCCTCAAGAAAGTGAAGAGACTGTAAATTATAATTACGTACCGCAAAAAGGTTTAGAAATAAAAGAGGAGATAAAAACCGAAAAAATAGTCAAATTTTCGGACATTATTACTGATATACCCGTCAGCGAGAAAGTTTTTGAGGAAGAAAAACCAATTTACCGCATAATAGGACAGTTATTTGACACTTATTTGCTGATTGAATTTTCTGACAAAATGTTTATTATAGACCAGCATGCTGTTCATGAAAAAATTCTTTATAACCGCATTATGGACAGTTACGAAAAAAGCGCGCAATCCCAAGACCTTTTGATTCCTTACGAAATTGATATGGACGTTGAAGACATCGAATACCTAAAACAAAACGTAAATCACCTAAAAAAGATAGGTTTTGATTTGGTTTTTGGTAAAAACGGAATAATAATAAATAGCATTCCCGCAATTTTGATGAATCTTGACATACCCGAATTTTTCAATGATTTTATAACAGAAAAATCAAATAATAGCGGTGTGGAAAGTAACTCCTTGAGGTCAAAAATTGCCACAATGGCTTGCAAAAGCGCCATTAAGGGCGGCGATAAGTTAACGGATAGCCAAATTCGTTTTGTTCTGGATTATTTCTTAGAAAATAATTTACCTATGCAGTGTCCGCACGGCAGACCGACTATAAGCGTATTGACAAAGTCCCAGATAGAAAAAATGTTTAAGAGGATAGTATAAATGCTGATAATAGGCGGGGCTACAGCTACAGGAAAAAGCGGTATTGCGTTGCAGGTTGCCAAAGAGATTAACGGCGAGATAATAAGCGCGGACAGCATGCAGATATATAAATATATGGATATAGGCACCGCCAAAATAACAATGGAAGAAAGGCAGGGCATCGTTCATCACCTTATCGATATCGTAGAACCTGAGGAAAATTTCAGCGTGGCGCAATTTTGCAGCATTGCCCGAGAGAAAATAATCGATATAAAATCAAGAAACAAAGTGCCAATAATTGCCGGCGGAACAGGCTTATATATAAATACACTTATTTATGAATATAAACTATCAAATCAGGATTTGGAATTACGTGACAGCTTAAAAAAAGAGCTGGAAACAGTGGGCAAAGAAGAAATGTATAAAAAATTAAGCGCGGTAGACCCTGTATCGGCTTCAAAAATACATCAAAACAACGTAAAAAGAGTATTACGCGCTTTGGAAGTGTATTTATCCAGCGGTCAATCCTTAGGAGAAAAAGACGACAAGAAAGAGACTATACCCCATATGATGTATGCTTTAAGCTTGGATAGGGATAAATTGTATCAAAAAATAAACGACAGAGTCGATAAAATGTTCCAGACGGGACTTGTTGAAGAATTAGAGTACTTAGTAAACGAAAAGAAGCTAAATTTCGATATGCAAAGTATGCAGGCAATAGGATACAAAGAATTCAAAAATTACTTTACCGATATAGAAAGTATGGAAGAAATAAAAAACAATATCAAACAACACACAAGGAATTACGCCAAAAGACAAATAACCTGGCTAAAAAGCATACCCACTTGCCAGTGGCTGAGAAACGAAGATAAACAGCAAATAATCGACAAAATTTGCATAGAGTATTCTAAATATAAAGCTAATTTATAATTATAGGTGTATAAAATGGACAAATCAACAGCAAAGAAAATACTAAACGAATGCGAAAAAAAGGCAGCGGATGATTTCAGAATATTAGAAGAAGTCGCATTATACAATCAAAGCAAAGTTCTCAATGCTTTCCGAAAAAACCGCGTCAGCAGCATGCATTTTCAAGGCACAAACGGTTATGGCTACAACGACAGCGGCAGAGAAACCCTATGCAAGGTTTTTAGCGATATAATGCACTGCGAAGACAGTATTGTTTCTCCCTTGATAGCTAACGGCACTCATGCCTTAAATTTAGCTCTTTTTGGTCTTCTTAGGCCGAATGATTTATTATTAAGTATTTCGGGCAAGCCTTATGATACATTAGACGCAGTAATTAACGGAGAAAATAACGGTTCTTTGAAGGATTACGGCATAAAATACAGCAAGATTGAGTTAACCGACGAGGGAGAATTTGACTATACCGCAATAACAAAAGCGCTGGAAAACAAGCCGAAAGTGGTATTTATTCAACGTTCTAAGGGTTATTTATGGAGAGACGCCCTTACTATGGACAGAGTCTCCAATGGCATAAATCACGTAAAAAAAGTATATCCCGAAGCTATTATATTAGTTGATAATTGCTATGGAGAATTCGTGGAGAAAATAGAACCCACTGACGTAGGCGCGGACATAATCGTTGGCTCTTTAATAAAGAATCCAGGCGGCGGAATTGCCCCCACAGGCGGCTATATTTGCGGTAAAAAGTCACTAATAGAACAAATTTCTTACCGTTTAACCGTACCGTCTATGGGTATGGAAGTCGGCTCTTACAGTAGCGGTTATCGACTGTTTTTCCAAGGGATATTCCTTGCTCCGTCAATTGTACTTAACGCATTGAAAGGTAACGTTTTGGCAGGATACGCATTCAAAACAATGGGATACAAAACCATGCCGGAGGCAGGAGAAATGCCGGCGGATATAATAAAATCCATAAAATTTAATACAAGTGAAGAGCTTATTACGTTTTGTCAGACAATACAAACCGTTTCTCCGATAGATAGTTATGTAACGCCCGAGCCTTGGGATATGCCTGGATACAGTAATCCGGTAATAATGGCAGCAGGAACATTTGTTCAGGGCGCATCATTGGAGCTTACGGCAGACGGCACAATAAGAGATCCTTATATAGCTTATATGCAAGGCGGCTTAACGTACGAACATTGTAAACTAGCTTTATTAGAACTATTAGAAAAGCTTGCTAAATAGAATACATTTTCAAAAATTAATCTAATTTAGAATAATTGCCACTACTCCGAACGCTTTCTCTTCGCAAAATGTGTATTTTGCGAAGAGATATAGATGTTTTAATTTTTGCTATCCGCTCTTCATTTTACTAACTTTGCAAAGGAAATTTTTTTCCGCTCAACATTTTTAGTACTCTGTTCTGTTATGTGGCTACTTAGTGATGTTTTTATTTTCGCTTCCGCTCTTCATTTTACTAACTTTGCAAAGGAATTTTTTTCCGCTCAATATTTTTAATACTCTGTTCTGTTATGGGGCTACTTAGTATGGACAATATCCTGTGTGTGTGATAAAATATTATAGATGAATTACTCTCAAGAAAGAAATCAAAAATATACCAATAAGCTTCGTACTGAATTACTCCCTGCGCTCCCTGAATTTTGCAAGGAGTTTATTGTGGGTATTTCTATGAAAACCACCGTGCTTACCCGCTATAATTACGCATCTGACCTTAAGACTTTTTTTAACTTCTGCGTATCGGAAGGCGGTAAATTCTTTGGTATGAACGTAAAAGATATTACTTTGAAAGACTTAGACACTCTAAAAGCGGTAGATTTTGAAGCGTATCTTGACTATTTGTCCCATTATCAGACAGAAAATAAAACGTTACAGAACAAAGAAAGCGCAAAGGCAAGGAAGTTTTGCGCGCTCAGAGCGTTATTTCGGTATCTGTATACTCACGATCTTATTACACAAAACGCCACCGAAAAGGTTTCTATGCCAAAAATTCGTGAAAAAACCATTTTAAGGCTTGATGATGAGGAAGTTATCGAAGTTTTTGACAATTTTGAGTCCGAAAACCTCTTTAATTCCGAAAATATGAACAGCTATAACAATAATAATACCAAAATAAGAGACATTGCCATTATTACTCTGCTGCTTACTACCGGCATAAGAGTAAGCGAGCTTGTGGGCATAAATATGTCCGATATTGATTTGGAAAACAAGAAGTTTTCGGTAATAAGAAAGGGCGAAAAGGAAAGTATTCTTTATTTTGCCGACGAAACAGCCGAAGCTATCGATAATTATATTCTTTTCCGCGAAAATTACTTAAAAAAGAAAAAAATTGACGTTAAAAGTGTTGCTCCCCTGTTTCTTTCTTTACAAAACAAAAGAATAAGCGTCCGCGCGGTGGAAAATATCGTTAAAAAGTACACAAAGCCAGTCGCTCCCCTCAAAAATATCAGTCCGCATAAATTACGCAGCACCTACGGAACGGCTCTTTACCGCTCCACAAAGGATATTTACGTTGTTGCCGAAGTGTTAGGACATAAAGACATAAACACCACCAAAAAGCATTATGCGGCGCTTGACGAGGACATAAAAAAGAGCGCATCGGAAACAAAATTGTATAAGAAAGACGAATAATGTCGTTTTTATTGGCTATTTGTTATAATTACTCTAAAAATATCCTTTTATGATAATTTTTTATTTCAAATTATTTGCTAATATGTAATTATATTTACATTTTCGACACCATTCGCAGTTGACTTTGCATTGCGCGCGTTATATAATTAAATAAAAACCTGGGAGAAAGCTATATGGACACCGTTAATACCGATATGTTGAGAGGCAGAGTCGATATTATTGTACTTAACGCGTTAAGCGAAAAAGACGGGTACGGTTATGATATTCTAAATTATATCCATACCAAAACCGAAGGTCACTACGAAATGAAGCAATCTTCTGTTTACAGTGTACTAAAACGACTGGAAAAATTAGGATATATATCCTCTTACGCCGGCGGTGAAGAAACAAACGGCGCAAAAAGGCGCTATTATACCCTTAGCGACCAAGGTAGACAAGTTTTAGAAAATGAAAAGAAAGAATGGAGCTACACCAGAACGCTACTAAATAATCTTGTTTCCAGCGATGATTTTGACTTAAAAAACGACGCTCCTCCTTTCAAACCCTCAGATTTGCGCCCGCTTACCAAGAGAATTGGAGTAAATCAGGCAAACGAAGATACTGACAGTACAGAGGAAGTGGAAGACAGCGCGCCAATAACCCCTCCAGAGGTAAAAATTCCCGAACAAATACCCAAACCTAAAGTAAATGACGGTATAATAAGCAGAATTCTGTCCACAACGTCGGAGCCGTCCAAAATAAGTTCGCAAAACAGTATTATAGACGATATTGATAATTCGGATAATACGGAAAAGAATACTTACGACAAGGTTCATACCCAAAGCACCCTTGACAAGGTATTCCAAAAAAACACCGAAAGGCAGAATGTAAATCAATATAAAGACGTTTTAAGCAGTATTTTTAGCAGCGAAAGCAAAAAAGAAACGGTCAAAAGCGAAAAGTTCGAAGATATCGACTGTAAATACATATATGATTTGAAAGCGGTTTTGAAAAACGAAGGTTACCGCCTAAAGGAATACTCACCTACCGCCAATAAGAGCGTTATTAAGTACGTACAATCCAACAAACTTATACGTGACAGCGTATTTTTGAGTTTCCTTTTCTACATTGTTACAATATTAGTGCTGTTTTTAGCGCGAAACGCCTTTGAAATATCCAAAAACACCCTGTTTGTAGTGGGTGGAATTGGTATCATTATGCCGATTGCAGCGCTGATTAATTTTTATCAGAATCCTGCTAAAAAGAAAAAAGACGTAATAAATATAAAATTAATACTGAACGTATGTATAATTATATATTTGGCGTCTTTTATGATAAATCTTATTATTTCTTTGATTTTACCTAACGGTTATAGCCTTAACAGCTTGCATATATATGCCCCTTGCTTTGTACTGCTGACCGTACCATTCTTCGGCATTGTTTTTGCCGCGCTGTACAAATCCGGTAAATATCATTTAAGTTAGAATTTCAGTTCTTTATCTTCTTTGTTGAGTATTTTGTCGGACTCTGTTTTCGCTTCGGCAAGTTTTACTTCCCTGCTCATGGCTAAAGTCTGCAATTTTTCGTTGTACTCTTCAAACAATTGTTTATCGGTTTTCTGTTCGGGCACTGCAACAACAGTGGGCGCCACTTTGATGCGGTAAATGGCGTTAACGTTCTTAATAATGGGCTTTCCGCGGATTTTAGAAATCATTTTTAGCATTGCGCTTTCCAACTTCTCGGCGTACTTCCACATTAAAATAAATACTACCACGAAGAAAACGATAATAAGAATCCAAAGTGCGATTCCCCAACCGGCAAAAGGTATCGCCGTCAGATAGTCAATTAAAAACACCGTTGCAGCGACGTTTAGAGGTCTTGATATAAGCTGAATAATTATAAATGCGGGATAACTCATTGTGGTTAAGCCTGCTATCATGCAAAGTATATCGTCAGGAAAAACAGGGAAAATGAACATGTAAATTAGCATTGCTTTGTCTCTGCCCTTAACAAGTTCGGTATATTTTAGGAGCATTTCATCCCCTATTACCCATTTAACCAGCTTAACGCCGAAAGTTCTGCCTAAGAAGAAAGCGAAAAGCGATCCAATCCATAGTCCGATACAGCTAAGTAAAAGACTTTCCCAGGTGCTGTACAATGCGGCGCCTGCGGCAGTAACTATGGTGGAAGGAATGGGAACGAAAGTAACCTGCAAGAACTGAACCAAGATAAACACCAGTTTTCCAGCCATGCCGTAACTGTTTATAATCGCGACAAGCTCTTCTGCGCTGTCAATCCTCTCCAAAATGCCCGACCTTATAACGGCTGTGGCTACCGCTAACAAAATTATGGCAAAATACACCAAAATAATGGTTATTTTATACATTCTTTCTTTTTTTAGGAAAACAGCAAGCATAAATAGTAAAAAAACCAAACCTAATACAGAAAAAATGACTATTTGCAAGTAAAAAACGTACGTAGAATAGCAAATAATAGCGGCAACGGCAAGACCTATCGTACTAAGTAATGCAATAATCAGTTTTGATATCTGTTTTTTATCCATCAATTTCACCCAACAATCTTATCTCTCTTTTGGCAAGTTCGTCACATCTATTATTGTATTCGTTGTCGCTGTGTCCTTTGACTTTGACAAAACTTACTTTATGTTTATCTAATTCTATCAAAAGCGCTTTCCATAAGTCAACGTTTTTAACGGCATCTTTTCCCGCTGTGCGCCATCCATCAATTTGCCACTTCTTTATCCAACCTTTAATAAACGGATCCAAAGAATAAGCGCTGTCCGAATAAATGGTCACTTCGCAGCTCTCTTTAAGTTGCAACAAGGCATTTATTATGGCAAAAAGCTCCATTCTGTTGTTTGTAGTAGACGGATAACCACCCGAAATTATCTTCTCTTTACCGTTATAAATAAGTATCGCCGCCCAGCCGCCCTTACCGGGGTTGTTACTGCATGCGCCGTCGGTATATATGTCTACGTGCTTCATAGCGTTTCACTCAAAATTTTAGATTTTTCTCTGCAAGCCGTCATACCCTCAATAATAATCCCTTCCAAATCACGCTTTCTGAAGACTTCCACCGCTTCGATGGTAGTTCCGCCCTTACTGCAAACCCTGTCAGTAAGAACGCTTAGTTCTTCTTTAGACTGCAAAGCAAGTTCAGCGGTGCCGCTTATGGTATTTATAGCCAGCTGTTTGCTGTCTTCATAGCTAAGTCCACCCGCCATACCGCCTTTTATCATAGCATCTGCAAACATATAAACGTAGGCAGGTCCGCTTCCACTTACCGAAGTTACTGCATCGAAGGTTTCTTCTTTAACAACAACGGTAGCTCCGCATGCATCGAACATGGATATAACAAAGCTCTTCTTGTCTTCGGGCACGCCTTCAAAGCATAGCGCCGATACGCCTTTGCCTATTCTGCAAGGTGTATTGGGCATAATCCTAACAATTTTACAGTCAGCGTTTACTTTTTGTTTCAAAGTGCTTATCTTTACGCCCGCCATTATACTTAGTATGATATTATTTTGATTAAAAACTACTTTTTCGAAAATCGCGGCATAATGTTGCGGTTTTACAGCAATCAGAATAAATTCCGAATTGTCGGCAAGCTCTTGTACAGAATTCAACATGTTTATATTATAAGGAATTTGTTTAACTTTTTCCTGGTCAATATCAAAAACCGATATTTTGCTAGCTTCGACTACTCTGTTGTCAATAACTCGGGACATAATGGCTTGTCCCATAACTCCTACACCGATAATTCCTAACGTGTATTTCATAAATATCCTCCAATATCTTGACTAAAGTGCAAGAATACTATATAATGTTTATGTTCTTTCTAGGGGAGTGGCTCAATGGTAGAGCAGCGGTCTCCAAAACCGCTGGTTGCGTGTTCGAATCGCGTCTCCCCTGCCAAAACATCTCGCAAGAGATGTTATTTTTTTGGTTGGGGTAGCGATATTTATATTTTCGGACACCCACCGTCATCATTTATGATGACCTTACTACTCTTATATCGCGTCTCCCCTGCCAAAACATCTCGTAAGAGATGTTATTTTTTGCAGTAAATCATATCTTTGATCTTTTTGGTTTAACACCACAATAGAAATGTTTTTTATACTTTAATTGTATCTGTATTCCCTATCAATTTTCCGTTGTACTTTTTGAATAAGGGTTTTAACAAGCTAATAAACTCGTTTACTTGATTAGGCGCTCTTCCGATAAAGTTTTTTGGCTTTAATATCGCATCTATACTGTTTTTTATTGCCGCAAAATGTTCATCGGCTTTTATTCTCTTAATTAGGTCGTTATCCTTGCCGTAGACTTTTACTTGTTCTGCCGCAAGCATAGAATGCTTTCTTATTACTTCATGTAGTTCCTGCCTGTCGCCGCCTTTTTTGACGCATTCCATAAGGATGTTTTCTGTTGCCATAAATGGAAGTTCGGCTTTAATGTGCTTTTCTATAATCTTATTATAGACAACCATGCCATCAACTATATTCAAATACAGCTCTAATATTGCGTCCACGCCTAGGAATGCTTGCGCTATTACTATGCGGCGGTTTGCCGAATCATCCAAAGTACGTTCCAACCATTGCGTTGAGGCGGTCAATGCTGTATTTATTGGCAAACTTACAACATATCTTGCCAAAGAACCAAGTCTTTCCGACCTCATAGGGTTACGCTTGTATGCCATAGCCGATGAACCAATCTGATTTTTCTCAAATGGTTCTTCTAATTCTTTCATATTTTGCAACAAACGTAAATCATTGCTGAATTTGTATCCGCTTTGGGCAATCTGGCTCAAAACCGAAGTAATATTGTAGTCAAGCTTTCTTGTATAGGTCTGTCCCGAAACGTCAAAAGCCTTTTCAAAGCCCATTTTTTCTACGACAAGTTTCTCTAACTGTTTTACTTTGCGGCTATCGTTGTCGAAAAGTTCCATAAAGCTGGCTTGCGTACCCGTTGTGCCTTTTACTCCTCTTAACATCAGACCGTTTTTGAGAAACATTAGGTTTTGATAGTCTATATATAAGTCTTGGAGCCACAGACAAGCTCTTTTGCCAACGGTTACTAACTGCGCCGGCTGTAAATGAGTAAAGCCCAAAGTGGGCATACTCTTATATTTATCGGCAAAATCAGCCAATTTTTTCATAACGCTGACTAATTTTATTTCCAAAAGCTCTAATGCTTCGCGGTAGATTATTATATCGGCGTTGTCGGTAACGTAACAGCTAGTAGCGCCTAAGTGGATAATTGGTTTTGCTTCCGGACATTGAACGCCGTATGCATAAACGTGAGCCATGACATCATGGCGGACTTTCTTTTCCTGTTCGGCTGCTACTTCGAAATTGATATCGTCCACATGCGCTTTCAAAGAATCAATCTGCGCTTGAGTAATATTTAGACCTAATTCTTTTTCGCTTTCCGCCAATGCAATCCAAAGTTTGCGAAACTCCGTTATACGCTTCTTTTCGGAAAATATTTGGCTCATTTTAGCCGACGCATATCTGGATATTAGTGGGTTGTTATAAATATTATTGTCCATTTTCTTCTCTTTTTCCCTTTAATAGATATGAAGCCACCTATTTTGTTTAGGTGGCTTCGCTTGTTTTTATAAAACGTTGTTATTCTTTATCCTCAGATTCGTTGAAATTAAGCTTAAACAAGTCACCTAAAGTTACTCCTGAGCTATAAGAAACATATTCTCTGGGTTCCCCTGAATCCTCAGTCTTTTCTTTTCTTTGGCGTTTTTCTTTCTTTTCGGTCTTTTCTTGACCTTCAAGACGCTTATTGAAGTTAGCTGTGCGGGAAGCGGGCTTTTCTTCTACTTCTTTAACAACAGGCTCTTCAGCGGGCAATTCGGGGAGAAGTTCTTTTATACTTAAAGTAATTCTGTCGCTGTCATACGCCATAACCTTAACTTCAACTTCGTCGCCTTCTTTTAATGCTTCGCTGGCATTCTGTATCCATCCGCGGTTGATTTGGCTGATGTGAACCAAACCGTCAATGCCGGGTTCTAATTCTACAAATGCGCCGAATTTCACAATTCTTGCAACTTTGCCTTTTACTACAGCGCCAACAGGATATTTTTCTTGAGCGATTTCGGTAGGACGTTTTTGGAGTTGCTTATATCCAAGGGATATTTTGCCGTTCTCTCTGTCTACAGACAATACTAAGAAGTCATAATTCTTGTTGATTTCCAAAACTTCGCCGGGATCGGTTATTCTCTTTTTGCTCCAACTTAAATCGGAGTTGTGAACCAAAGCGTCCATAAATTTCAAGCTAACGAAAGCTCCGAAAGAAGTAAATCTCTTAACTTTGCCGTTAACGATAGCGCCTTCGTAAACCTTAGCCCAAAATTCTTCTTCTCTTGCCGATTTTTCGGATTCAAGGATAATTCTTTGGCTGGCAACGATTCTCTTAGCGTTGCGGGGCTTTTTGGTGCCGTCTTCGGCTATTTCTTCTTTGGGAGGTAAAGCTTTTAATCTTAAAGGTTTATTAACATAATCTGCTAAAGTCTTTACAAAACCGATACGGATTTGTGAAGCAGGAACGAATATTGTGTAAGTGCCGATTTTCCCGAGTAAACCGCCTTTTATTTCTTGAGTGCAAGCCAAAGTAAATTCTTCGCCGGCTAAAATCTTCTTAACGTGCTCATCGTCGGCTTTTATGGCATCATATGCCTTTTTGCTCAAATTGATGGTCTTGTCTTTGCTGTTATTATCTTTGGGGATAATAACAACGCTCAAAACGTCGTCAACGTTGTAATTGCTGGGATCATAAGAACCGTCAAGTTCTGCCTCTTCCTTTGCTATAAAACCACAATCGTTTTTGCCGGTTGCGCCTTCTAAAGCTACCGAAATGCCCGATGAATCGGCTTTTATAACGCGGGCTTTAAGACGTTGACCTTCGCGGTATGATTTTGCATTGTAGCTGTGTTGTTTCATAGCTTCTTCCATAGAGGAAAAATCTTTATGACTTTCTTTAGCTTCTTTTGTACTCTCTGCTGTAGCCTCGGATACAGGCTCTGTTACTTTGACTTCATCATTAACGATAGCGTCGTTTGTGTTTAGTTCACTCATTCTGTTAAAAACCTCCATAGTCAACTCTTCGGGAGTTGATGCGCTAGAAATTATGCCTAGCTTTGCATTATTTTTATATATATTCACCGATTTTAGGTCGGATATATTCTCGATTAAAAAAACGTTACTGCACCATAATGAAGATATTTCTAACAGCTTTTTGCAGTTACTGCTACTTTTATCACCGATAACAAGTACAATATCTGAGTTATGCGCAATGATTTTTGCTTCATTTTGTCGTTTGATTGTAGTATAACAAATGCTGTCAAAAAACTCAACTGTTTTTAATAATTTTTTAGCTTTTTCGGTAATTTTTTTTGCTATTTCCTTGTATAAATCTGTGGGAAAGGTGGTTTGGACCACCACAAAAAAGCGTTCCGCAACGTCAAAATCAATTTCTTCTAATTTTGTAATAACCTGACACCTGTCAACGCAACCGCGCACACCTAGCACTTCGGCGTGGTTAGCATCGCCGATAATTATTATTCCATAGCCATTATCATAATAATCGGCAACTTTATCGTGAATAATTTGTACAAATTTACAAGTCGCGTCGATAACTTTATTGTATTTTGCCTCTAAATCTTGTTTTACTTCGGGGCTACAACCATGCGCGCTTATCAAAACAACGTCGTTTTCTCCTATTTCGGAATAATCATTAATAGTAAAAACATTGTTTTCTTCTAAATTTTTGACAACAACGGAATTGTGGATAAGGGGATGAAGGCAAAAAGCTTTGTTGCCGTTATTGACAGAACTTTTTGCGGTATTAACCGCTCTTTTTACTCCCTCGCAAAAGCCGTATGCGCCTAACGTTATTTGCATATATATCCCATAATTGTGTCGGCAACTTCCTCTATTGACATATCGGAGGTATCGATAACTATGGCGTTCTCGGCGACAACAAGGGGCGCGAAAGCTCTCGTCATATCCTGTAAGTCACGTTTTTCAATATCCTCTTTTAGCTCCTCTAAAGAAATTTCCTGTCCTTTTAATTTAAGTTCTAGTTGTCTTCTCTTTGCTCTGACCAGACTTGACGCTGTCATATAAAATTTATACTCGGCGTTTGGTAAAACGTAGCTTCCTATATCTCTGCCGTCCAATACACAGTCGGTTTTTTGGGCAATTTTACGCTGTAATTCCACAAGCTTTAGCCTGACTGCTGGGATTTTGGAAATTGTGGAAGCAGCCATAGAAATTTCGTGATTTCTTATATACGGCGTAACGTTTTCTCCGTTTATTATTACTTGCTGAACTCCGTCTGATTCGGAAATGTCCATATTTAGGTTATCAAGAATAGCCATTACTTTTTGTTCATCGTGAACGGGAACGTTGTTTTTTATGGCGTAATACCCCATTCCGCGATACATTGCTCCGGTATCAAGATAAGAAATACCTAATTTTTTTGCCAAAATCTTTGCAATTGTGCTTTTTCCGCTACCGCTTGGCCCGTCTATAGCTATGTTCATTATTTATTCCTCCGTTATATTTTTTCCTGCCAGATTAGCGGTTGCGAAAGCAATTTGAAGATTAAAACCGCCCGTTAACGCGTCAACGTCGATTATTTCCCCCGCAAAATAGAGATTGCCAATAATTTTACTCCGCATACTGGAAGATATTATTTCCTTTGTATCTATTCCACCGGCAGTTATTATGCCGTTTTCTATGGAATCTAATCCCGATATCGAAAAAATCAAATTTTTCAGTAAAAACACAAGATTTCTGCGTTCTTCCTTGGTTATAAAATTGACCGACTTATTTTCGTCTATTTTCGATAATTTTATTATAAACGGAATAAGGCTAGATGGCAATAGTCCGCCAAGGCAGTTCTTGAAAAATTTATTGGTTTGAGCGGAAAAATCCCGCAAAACTCTGTCGTCAAGCTCTTCGGTAGACAAAGCGGGTTTTAAGTCGATTTTTACCGAAAAATTATTGAGATTTAGTCTATTTATTTTACTGGAAAGGCTTAATCCCAAAGGTCCCGAAATACCGTCGGAGGTAAAAAGCATTTCTCCGAATTCTTTGGATATAACTTTCTTATTATCATTATTTATTGCAGATAATTCTACGTTTTTTAGAGAAAGTCCTTGCAAGGAAGGCATATTCAATAAGGAAATAGAACTTTTATCGGCATAAAACACGTTTTTAAGTTTAATTCCGACCAAAGCAGGACGCAAAGTAACAATATTATGTCCTAATTTTTTAGCAAAATTATAGCCGTCTCCTGTACTGCCTGTTGCCGGATAACTGGCTCCACCAGTAGCTAAAATTACTTTATCGGGGAAATATACGCCTTTATCGGTAACAATTTTTTTAATAAGTCCGTTTTCGGCTATTATGTCGGTTACTTTTTCATTAAGTTTTATGGTAACAAAGCTTCTTTCCAGTTCTTTTGCTAATGCTTTTATAATGTCGCTGGACTTGTCACTTTGTGGAAAAACACGGTTTCCGCGTTCAACTTTTAGAGGAATGCCCGCTTTTTCGAAAAAATCCATAACAAAACCGCAATCACAGCTCTTCAAAGCGCCGTACATAAACTTAGGATTGGATATAATATTGGATAAATACTCATCAAAAGAGGTGTAATTGGTTAAATTACACCTCCCTTTACCAGTAATATAAAGTTTTTTGCCTAGTTTTTCGTTTTTTTCCAATATGGTGACGTTTGCGCCCTGTCTTGCCGCAATAATAGCGGAAAACATACCTGCAGCGCCGCCGCCGATAACATAAACTTCCATTAGCTTATCGATGCCAAGGCTTGGCCGGATTCCACTTTTGAGCCTACGGCTACCGCTATACTTACTACACCGTCAGTGGGAGCGACAATATCGTTTTCCATTTTCATAGCTTCCAATACCAAAATCGGGTCGCCTTTCTTGACGCGGGCGCCGTTTGCAACCTTAAAAGAAAGTACGGTACCCGGCATAGGAGAAACAACCGCTGTGCCTGCGCCTACGGGAGCGGGAGTTGCTTTCTTCACTTCGGGCGCTGCTACTGCTTGAGGAGCTACGGCAACTACAGCTTGAGGAGCTGCCTCAACCTTTTTTTCGGGCGCGATATAATCGGCATCTTGAATTTCTACCTTATATTTCTTTCCGTCTACTGTGACGTCAAGTATTCTCTTATGTTGATTCTCTCTCCAAATAAAGTACTTTTCGGAAACCTGCGGGAACATACAATAAGAAAGTACGTCCTCTTCCTTTGTATAGTATTTCTGCATTTCCTTCTTAAAGCTTTCATATTCGGGCTTTAACAAATCGGCAGGGCGAACGGTTATTATTTCGTCGTCGCCGATACACTTTTTCACAACGTCCTTATCAGGCTCCGCGGGTAACTGTCCGTATTCACCCCTCAATAACGCCTTGGACTCTTTGGTAACCATCTTATAACGCTCCCCTGTTACCACGTTGAAAACAGCCTGTGTGCCGACAATCTGGCTTGTGGGGGTTACTAGCGGAGGATAACCGAAATCTTTTCTGACTCTCGGTACTTCTTCAAGAACTTGTGCATATTTGTCGCTGGCGCCCTGCTCTTTAAGCTGATTAATAAGGTTACTAAGCATTCCGCCAGGTACTTGATAAATAAGGGCGTTTACGTCAACTTTCAGTACCTTGGAATTAAGGAAACCGTCTGATTTTAATCTTTCGGCAACGCCGCTGAAATAAGAAGCGATATCGGAAAGCAAAGTCAAATCCAGTCCTGTATCATATTTTGTGCCTTTGAGCGCGGCAACCATAGGTTCGGTTGCAGGTTGGCTTGTGCCGTTGCCTAAGGGTGACAAAGCGGTATCAATTATATCTACTCCCGCCTCAATTGCCTTAAAGTACGTCATATCGCCTGTTCCAGACGTGTTATGGGTATGCAAATGTACAGGTATTTTTACGGTAGACTTTATGGCTTTTACTAGTTCGTAAGCGTCGAAAGGCAACAACAAGTTAGCCATATCCTTAATACAAAGTATATCTGCGCCCATATTTTCCAACTTCTTGGACATATCCACAAAATAATCGATATTGTGAACGGGGCTTGTGGTAAAGCTAAGAGCAGCCTCGCAAAGTCCTCCGTATTTTTTGGTGGACTTGATTGCCTGTTCTAAGTTTCTTATATCGTTTAAGGCGTCGAAAATTCTTATTATATCAATACCGTTTTCCAGTGACTTTTTGACGAACAAATCCACTACGTCGTCGGCATAGTGCTTATAGCCAAGCAAGTTCTGTCCACGGAGCAGCATTTGCAATTTTGTGTTTGGCAGTCCTTCTTTTAGGGCTTTCAGTCTGTCCCACGGGTCTTCATTCAGAAAGCGGAGACAGCTGTCAAAGGTTGCTCCTCCCCAGCACTCTACCGAAAAATATCCGACTTTGTCTATTTTGTCAAGTATCGGCAGCATTTCCGACGTTTTCATACGGGTTGCGGCTTGAGATTGATGTGCGTCACGTAAAATTGTCTCTGTTATTAATATTTTTTTATTCATTGAGGTTGCCTCCTGATTTTTTTATGATTAACCGAACATAGCAAGCAATACGCCTGCAGCTACTGCCGAACCGATAACGCCCGCCACGTTGGGACCCATTGCGTGCATTAATAAATAGTTGTTTGGATCTTCCTTGCGTCCTACGTCCTGAGCAACTCTCGCCGCCATAGGAACCGCGCTAACGCCTGCCGCGCCGATAAGAGGATTGATTTTGCCTCCGGATAGCTTGCTCATAAGTTTTCCAAGCAGTACTCCGCCCGCTGTGCCGAAGCTGAAAGCAAGGACGCCCAATATAATTATTCCCAAGGTGGAAATGTTAAGGAATATCGGTGCAAATGCCTTTGAGCCAACGGTAATACCAAGGAATATGGTAATAATATTGATTAACTCATTTTGAGCGGTGTTGGACAAGCGGGGTACAACTCCCGATTCTTTGATAAGGTTACCAAGCATCAGCATACCGATAAGGGGTATAGCCGCAGGTAAAACAATACCGACAACCGCGGTAACCACTATGGGGAAGATGATTTTTTCCTTTTTGGATACCGGTCTTAACTGTTCCATTCTTATTAATCTTTCCTTCTTAGTGGTAAGAAGTTTCATAATAGGCGGCTGAATAACAGGAACAAGCGCCATATAGGAATACGCCGCTATGGCTATTGCCGGTAGCAAGTCCATTTGCTGTCCGTTGAACATAGTTCCTATTGCAGAATTGGTCATTTTTTGGGTAAGATAAATAGCAGTAGGGCCGTCGGCTCCGCCGATTATGGCTATAGCTGCGCTTGCCTGCTCGTTAAACCCAAAGAACAACGCTCCGAAAAAGGTAAGGAATATACCTAACTGCGCCGCCGCACCAAGTAGCAAACTCTTCGGGTTGGCTATCAACGGACCGAAGTCTGTCATTGCGCCGATACCAAGGAATATTAATGGCGGGAAGATAACCCAATCTACACCTTTATATAGATAATACAAAAGTCCCTTGTCTGCGATAATGCCATGCGACATTATAATGCTTTCGGGGTTTCCGTTTATTGTGCCGACGTAATTTTTTACAGCCTCAAAAACCTGGTCCAGACAGCTGTTAAGCGCCTCGGGGCTTGAATTGTTATAAACTATATTAAAGGTTTGGCACAAATCTTTCAAAGTGCCAGAAGCCACCACCGTCCCCATTGCGCTGTCGGTAAAAGTATATCCGGTTGTACCGTATAAAACGTTATAAGCGCCCGGAATATTAATTAAGAACATTCCAAAAGCTATTGCCAGCAACAAATTCGGCTCAAATTTCTTTGCGATGGCAAGATAAACTAAAAAAGCGGCTATAACAAGCATAATGAGTAATCCCCATATACCTAATCCATAGCCGTTCATGTAATAATATTCGGGAACGGAATCAGCAATTCCGGTTGATTTCCACAAATTTTTTAAGGAGTCAATAAACCCTGCTGCACCTAATAAAGCACTCATTTACAATTCCTCCTTATTCTATTTCGGTAACCGATTTGATTACGATATTGTTATGCGGTTTTTTGTCTTTATCATCGTATTGAGAGAACATAGCTACAGCCTCGGTAATAGCCGCCATAGTCTTTTCGTCTATTTCGGTCTTAACGCTCTCTTCAATTACTGTCGGGATAGTAACTTCGGCAATTGCTATACTGCTGCTTTTTTTCTTTTCCAAGAAGGATTGGAGACTTTTCAATCCCTTTTCCATTAAAATGATTAAACCAATCAAAATTGCAAGAACGATAAAAGTCATTCCTAAGCCAAGCAAGCTAGTGATGCCTCCTACCGACAGTTTGTCCCCTGCGGACATAGCTGCTAATAACATTAATGCCTCCATTGGTAGCAAAAATATCCAACCTACCACGTATAGCATTATACATTATAAGCAATCTTAATGCAATATATTTGGGGAAAATAATCTATTAAAATTTTGACAAAGAATTTATCTCTTGGGGCGTGAGGTATCTGTATGCTCCTCTACCCAATCCGCCAAGTTTTACGTCGGCTATCTGCACTCTTTTTAAGAACAAAACTTCCTTGCCGACGGACTCGAACATTTTATGAATCTGACGGTTTTTACCCTCAAAAATTGTCACTTCATAACGGCTTATTCCGTCTTCGTAGCCAAGAAGTTTTATTTTGCTGCTTTTTAACTTTACGCCGTCAACAACGGCGCCTTTACGTAAGATACCAAGGTCGTTCTGCTCCAGTTCTCCGGCTATTTTTGCAATATAGGTTTTGGGAATTTCCGACGTTGGTTGAGTAAGCTTGTTTGCCATATCTCCGTCGTTGGTCAAAATCAGCAAGCCTTCGGTATCGTAATCCAATCTTCCTATGGGGAAAATTCTTTTATCCTCGAAGTCTTTTAGATAATCCATAACGGTCTTTCTGCCCTTTTCATCTTTCAAGGTGCAAACGCAACCCTTGGGCTTGTGGAACATTATATATATCTGGCGATTAATCAAAGAAATTTTTCTTCCTTCGATAGTAACGGTATCGTTAAACTCGTCAATATCGGTGGCAAGGGCGGTTACAAGTTTGTTGTTTACTTTGACTTTGCCCGATGTTATTAGTTCTTCGGCTGCTCTTCTGGAGCAAATTCCGCATGACGCAATATACTTATTTATTCTCATTAATAATATCCTTATAGTTATTTGCTCACTATTTTACCTTTTATTGGATAAAATAGCAAGCATTTACGTTATTATAAGGTAATTAGGCGTTTATTTTATCAAAACCGCTGTCAAGTAACTTCATACAGTCATTCCACATATCGCCGTGATTAAGAACAGCGCTAATTAGCAATACTCCGTTTCTTTCCGCTGAGGCAACTAGGCATCTGCCCGATTTCTTGGTAAAACCGGTTTTTATGCCGTTGCCGCCTTCGTACATACTCAAAATTTTGTTCTTATTCTGAAAATATCTTTTTGCTTCATTGTTACCTATCGCAACGAATTTTGTGCCAACAATTTCCTTAAACTGCGGATATTTCATTGCAAAGCTGCTGATATAGCACAAATCGTAACAACAGGTATAGTGGTTTTTGTCGTCAAGTCCGTGCGGATTGCAAAAGTTGGTGTTTTTCAGCCCCAAAGAAGACGCTCTTAAATTCATCATATTTACAAAAGCCTCTTCGCTTCCTGCGGTGTGTATTGCAAGAGCCATAGCGCTGTCGTTGCCGCTTCTTAGCATTAGCCCGTACAACAATTCCTTAACGGTAAGGGTTTCTCCTATCTTTAGATAGATAGAACTGCCTTCTATCCCAACCGATTCCGACGTTACTACAACTTTTTCGTCCATAAGACAATTTTCCACCACAATAAGCGCGGTCATTATCTTAGTTGTACTTGCCATCGGCATTTTGGCGTAATAATTTTCTCCGCCTAATATTTCATAATTGTCGGCTCTCATAACTATACTGCCGCTGTTATTAGCGTTAGCTGTATTATCGGATATTCTTATATTGAAAACTTGAATAAAAACCGCAAAAAATACTAACGCGACAAAAAATCCAAGACCATATTTGCGTATTCTGTCCATTTTCCGCCCTCTTCTTTATCGATATTTATAAATTTGACTTTGTCTCCGTCAATAACCAAAAAACCCAAAGGAGAAATATTGGCTCCGCCGCCTACTCCCCCTATGGGCATATCTCTTATTTCTTTTGATATTTTTCCTTCCAGTTCGGCGCCCATACTGACAAAGCCCACGCTCATTTTAGTAATAGGCACAATAACTACGTTGTCGTCGCTAATAATCGGCGTGCCGATTACCGAATCTATATCCAAAATAGATTTTACGCTGCCGACTGCGCCTTTTAACAGTTCAGTTATTTCCATCTTTCCTCCGATATAGTTTTATTGTTTGAAAAAACGTAGAAAATATTATAAATAAATTGATTTTTGTGTCGGCTTTTAATTGAACATACAGCTTATCGTCTGGCGACACCACATAATTTATATAGCTTTTATCCAGGTACCAGTCATAAATATATTGCGAAAGGATAAAGTCCACTGAATAGCAAATAAACAACATACTATAACTGAATGCGGGGTTAAAATTTTTGGGAACGGAAATTTCCAATCGGAAGTTTTCAAAGCGTATTTTGCTCAAACGCAGTATATTTTTATCAACTTTTATTCCTAGTTTGCTCTTTTTTATTTTATCTTGTATGCTTTTTTGCGGTATTTTAGTCGCCTTGTTAAAAAAACGTACAAAAAAAGTGCTGTTCTTAATATTTCTATCAAAAACAAGCCTTATTTCTACGGGAATGGGCGTAACAAAAATAAAAATTAATGCAAGATAGACAAAAATAGAGGTTGTTTGCATGTTTTTATTATCTGCATACAATCAAAAATTACTCAATAACTACAATATCCTCATCTTTTAGAAAATCAGGCGTTTCTTCCTCCGGTATTTCCTCAAACTCTTCATCGGGTAGAATTCCCTGCTTGATACTGTACAAATCTTCGTTGTCTTGGTTGAATTTGTCGGAATTCTTGATAGTTTCCATAAGCTTGTCATAGTCAGGCAAATCGGATAGGCTCTTTAGGCGGAAGCGCTTAAGAAAAGCGTCCGTTGTGCCAAATAGTATCGGCTTTCCTATAGTGTTTTTTCTACCTACCGGCTCTATTAGTTCGGCTTTTAACAAAACACCTATTGCGTAATCGCTGCTTACTCCGCTTCTCACCTCTTCAATTTCCTGACGGGTAATGGGCTGACGGTAAGCAATAATGGATAACGTTTGCAAAACGGTGGCGCTTAACTGTCTTTCTTTAATCGGTTTTAGTATGTCGGCAAGAACCTCTCCGTAAAGGGGGTTTGACTGGAACTGATAATTTTTGTTGAATTCTATAAGAACAACGCCTTTTTCACCACTATATTCTTTTTGCAAGTCGTTTATGGCGTTTTTTATCTCTTTTTCGGTATATTCGCTGCCGAAAGAAGCCTTAATAGTGTCATAGTGGACACCCTTAGCCGCCGCAAAAATCAGGCTCTCAATTATATTCCTCAACATCTTTTGTTAGCTCCTCTTCATTATAATTGTCTATATCAAACTTATCTTCAACGTTATGTTCAAGCACAATATCTCTGTTGGATTCTATTTGTCTGGCTGATGCAATCTGTTTTTTTACTAATTCCAAAATAGCAAGGAAAACGTTAATAATTTCCTGTCTGGAAAAATCCCTGTTAAATAAATCAAAAAAGCGGACTTCTTTTTCGGTTCTTACCCTCAAGGCTATTTCCTTAACCTTTTCTGCCACCGTAAAGCGTTCTTTTACTATGGTTTTCGGCTTTTTCGCGCTCTCTTCCAGTACGGCTTTTTCCAAAATAAGCTCATACGCGCTGACAAGCTCTTCCAATGTTAAGTTTTTTGCCACCAGCTTATAGTCGTTTTCGTCATATTCGGGTTCGGGATAAAAAAGATTCAATGTTTCCAACGGTCGGAGTTTTTCGGGAAGTTCCAGCAGCAGGCGTTTTTCCACGTCGGAAATTATTTGCTGCTCCATTAAGCTAACTTCTTCCTGATATTCATCGTACTCTTCCTGAATGGGCAACAACTTGCCCGATTTTATTTCTATAAGCGTAGCCGCCATTATTATGTATTGGGATACGTATTCATAATCCAGTTCTTTGAGGGTTTTTACGTAAGATATGTATTGATGGGTAATGTCACTTACAAAAATCTCCATAATGTCGATTTTCGCTTCCTTTACCATATTAACAAGTAGGTCTATCGGCCCGTCAAAGGACTGGTTTTCTAAGTGGAATTTTACGTCTTCAAGAGAACTGTTAATAAACGTTGCCATCGCTATGCCACCAGTGAGATAAGCAGATTAATCAATCGGCTTGCCCAATAGAAAATATCCAAAAACTCCAAATTAAAGCTTCTTAACACGTTACCAAGTAAAATCAGCCCTATAAGACAAAAAGTGCCGTATCTTCTCATAAAGCTGCTGTAACGGTTATTTGGTTTTAAGAAAATATCCAACAACTTAAAGCCGTCTAGCGGATATATAGGCAGAATATTAAAAAATGCCAGCATAAAATTAATGCTTATAAAGAACACAAAGAAATAATAAACCAGCATTTTCATAACAATTATGGCGTTGGGCGTTACGTTAAGGTAATAATATCCAACAGACGGATAAATAAAATACAATAAGAGCAAACCAACCCCGCATAAAATTAGGTTGGATACAACCCCGGCAATGGATACAATTATCATGCCTTTTTTGTAATTTTTGAAATTATTCGGATTAACGGGAACGGGTTTTGCCCAGCCGAAACCAACAAAAACTACCATAAGAATGCCTACTAAATCAAAATGCGCCACAGGATTAAGGGTAAGTCTTCCGCTTATTTTTGCGGTGGGGTCTCCGCATTTTAAGGCGGCGAAGCCATGGGCGATTTCGTGTACCATAATACTGACAGCCGCCGCTAATGCAAGGGCAAGAATACAAATCAATATTTCGGATATAGACGCGCCGCTTCTTAATAGACTGTAAACAAACATTTTCACCTCAACAATATAATATACTATACCAAAATAACTACTTTTAGTCAATAAAAAACAGCGTAAAGCGGTTGTTGCCTTACGCTGTAATATTATACTACTCTATAACTGCTATTTTATAAGCCAATTTCGTAAGACTTTTTCCAATGCGTCCTTATAGGTAGCTTTAGGGATATCGTTTCTGGAATATATTTTACCTTCGCAAATTATTTCGCCATCACTTCTTGTTACTCTAACCATGCCCAAAGGTGTTTCCTTTGATATAGGCGCAGTTAAATTATCAAAAATACATACCGATACTTTGTAATCTTTGTTTTCACCTTTTTTGCAAAAATATTTTATATCTTTTTCACAATAAACTTCTATAGGAACGTCTTTGGCTTTATTAACCGATACATCGGCAGATAAAGTTTCATTAGCTCGTAAAAGAACTTTATTTTCGTAGTTTGCGAAGGCGTACTTAAACAAATCGGTAACCTCCTTAAACCTTGTTTTGCTGTCCGGTGAACCAAGAACGGTTGCAATAACTCTCATATCGTTTACTCTAGCACTTGCCGACAAACAGAACATAGCTTCATTAGTAAAGCCGGTTTTACCTGCATCGCAGTCCTTGTAAAAACGAATAAGCTTGTTAGTATTAACCATTTCGGTCTTTCTTCCGTCGGGATGAATATAATCTTCCATCCAGATTTTTGAGTATTCGAAGTATTTTTTATTCTTTAACAGCTCTCTTAACATTGTCGTAACGTCTTTAGCAGTAGAATATTGTTCTCCCGAATTTGGTAAGCCCGTTGCGTTGCAGAATTTTGTATTCAACATATTAAGCGAAATTGCATAATCATTCATATACTGCACAAAAGCTTCGACAGAACCCGATATTCTTTCGCCTAAAGCTGCGGCTGCGTCGTTAGCCGAACATACAACCACGCCTTTTATCAGATCGTTAACCGAATATTTCTCTCCTACGTCCAGAAACATTTGCGATCCGCCCATTCCGGCTGCGGTTTCACTTATTGTCAGCATTTCGTCATAGCTTAATTTGCCTTCGTTAATTGCCTTAAAAGTAAGGACTAAGGTCATAATTTTGACCATGCTTGCTATTGGACGTTTTTCTTCGGCGTTTTTTTCCAACAATACCGTTCCGCTATCATAATCAACTAGATAAAATGACGGTGATTTTGTGTTGGAAATAAAGCCGCTTTCGCCGACTTTGGCCTGAGCTACTACTCCGACTACCGGTATGGAACATACACTGCAAAAAATTGATATTGCAATAATAAACAGTAAAACTTTTTTCATAACGATTTCTCCTTGGTAGTAGTTTCTGAAAAAACAGAGATATTATTCTAAAATATGAGAGCCAATATAATAATAATTACCGAAATATATACCATTGCGCATAAAATCGAATAAAGCAGCTGTCTACCAATCAAGTGCTTACAGCCATGCCAATAGCAGGAATAAGGTACAATCCTTAACTTTCCCTTCCAGCCGCATGGATAGCTGATAAGTTCGGTAAGCCTGATTATATACAGCATAAAAAACAATAGAATAATCAAATATAATGGTATCCAAAGCACTATCAACAGCAAATAACCGCTGAAACCGTCCAGCATACAGGATACGAAAGCATAGGCAAAATAATACTTTGTGGCAACCGTAATCAGTACGTAGCTAAGTAAAAAACAATAAAAATTAAAGGTAAGTAAGAATATTACTATAATTATTGAAGTTATAAACAGCACAGTTTTCATATAAAAAGAAAAGAAGTGGAAATTCTTTGCCGATAGTTGTGTAATAATATTTCCATCCGAATACTTTTGCGATAACACTTCGGCGTGAGAAAATGCCAAAATTACCCCGAATAAGGCGCAAATAAGCAAAATTATGGCTATCCATTTTTTACAAAGAATAGTTCTTTTTATTTCGATATAGGTTTCGTAGCAATACTTCCTAAAACGCTTTAGCATAATAAAAATTATGCCTAAACAAAAAAAATATGCCTAAATTAGGCATACTTTCTAGTTGTTTTTTAACATCCAGTCTATATAAATCCCGTACCCTTTGGTCGGGTCGCTGATAAATACGTGAGTTACCGCCCCCACAAGCTTATTGTTCTGAATTATCGGAGAACCGCTCATTCCTTGCAAGATTCCCCCGGTTTTTTCCTTTAGTCTGTTGTCTGTAACTCTTATAACCATACTTTTTTCGGCAGGTGTTGCTTGATTTTGGGCTTTTATTATTTCTATTTCGTACATTTGCGGTCCGCTAGCGTCTATACTGGTATAAATGTAACCATGACCGCTTTTAACTTCGTTGCGGTTACCTAGCCTTACTAAGGAAAGATTAGGCAGCTTACCGCTGTCAAAAGTCCCGAACAGCCCGCAAAATAAATTCTTGTTAATGACCCCAACTGAGCCGTCACGCAATACCATTTTGCCTTGAAGTTCTCCCGCTCTGCCTTCTTTGCCGGGTATATATCCCGTTAATTGACATTCATATAGCTTTCCGTTCTGATATATATCGCCGTGGCCGAACTCATCGGTTATCATATGCCCCAGCGCGCCGAAGTTGTAATCTTGGGTGATATAGGTAAGTGTACCTATACCAGCCAAATCATTTTTTACCATTAAACCTACTTTCTTGGAGTTCTGCACTATATCATAGACAGGCTCAATATTGATATTTATTAGGTCATTTCCTCTTTTTATGGTAAATGTAAGCTCCTTAACAGAATCGGCTATCGTTTCGTTAAGCTGTACTATGTCCGTCATTTCTTTTCCGTCAACGGACATTATTATATCCCCTTTTTCCAATCCGGCTTTCAGCGCGGGGGAGAAATTGCCGTCTTTTGTAGTAACGGTTACTAGTTCGCTTATTACCAAGCCTTGCCCTTTGGAAACAATCCCGATAGGCGTTCCGCCCAAAAATACCAAATCATTGTTAAGGGCGTTTGCCGAAGGTGCTATGGAAATACACAATAATGTGCATAGAAAAACCGCTAAAACTATAGCGGCAAAAATTGAAGCTTTCTTTAATAATTTCATTTTACTCCTTTGTCTGCCAAAGCTAGTTTGGAAACTGCATCGGAGTTATATTTATATTTATATTGCCAATTACTGGTACGTTATTTGGAGGCTTTGTAGCTATCTGCCCACTTTTTCATTTCTTTGGCGCCGTCAAAACCAACTTTGCTGTCGGCGGCAAAACCGCTAAGCCTCATAATTTCCTTATAAGTGTCGTTTTCGTCCAGTTTTTTTATAAATGTCAAGGTTTTGTCGTTAATAACTTCTTTTTCTATCAGGAAGTTTATATCTGCCATTGATGCAAGTTGAGGCAAGTGCGTAATGGCAATAACTTGTCTGGTTTTGGCTATGTCGTAAAGCTTGCACGCCACAACTTTGGCAATTACACCCGATATACCGGTATCTATTTCGTCAAAGATGAGGGTGTCTATGTTGTCAAGGTCGGCAATAACGTTCTTTAAGGCAAGCATAAAACGACTCATTTCTCCTCCGCTTGCTATCTTAGCAAGAGGCTTTAACGGCTCACCTAGGTTAGGCGAAAGCATAAATTCCACATCATCGGCGCCGTTATTATGTAGATTTGATACAATATCGTCCCTTAAATCAATTTTCACCTTGAATACCGAATTTTTCATACCAAGTTCAATTAAGTTATTCTGAATTTCCTTTTCAAAACCAACGGCGGCGGCGCATCTTTCTATATGCAGCTTTTCGGCTAAAATAATCAGTTCTGACTCAAATTCTGCCCTTTTTGCGTCCAATTTTGTGACGTTTTCTTCGGCAGAAAGCAAAATGTCGGTTTCTTCCTTTATTTTTGCATAATAATTATCTACTTCCTCAACGGTTTTGCCGTACTTTCTTTTCAAAGAATTTATATCGTTTATTCTCTTTTCCACCGCGTTTATATCAATATTTTCCACTTCGTTGCTAAAAATTTTGTCGCTTAAAGTAGCGGATATGTCGTCTAATTCTATTAATGATGCGTCCAGCCTTTCTACAAGGTTATTTAGACTGTCATCATACTTCAAAATGGAATTAAGCTCGGAAAAAGCTCTCTTTATAGCCGTTATTCCGCCAAAGCCAACGGAACCTTCCAGATTCTCCAAAGCGGCGGAAAGCGCTGTCGCGATTTTTTGTGCGTTATAGTATTTGCTTCTATCATTATTAAGCGTTTCTTCTTCATTTTCTTTCCAACTTACTCTTTCGATTTCTTCTATTTGATACTGCAAAAGGTCCAATCTACGCTCTCTTTCTGCAGCTGACATAAAATTGTCAATTTTGCTTAATACAGCCTTATATTCGGCAAGTTTACCTCTAAATAATTCTAAAATTCCGCTTATTTTAGAATTATATGCGTCCAGTAAGGTTATATGATTTTGTACTTTTAATAGAGATTGATGCTCATTTTGAGAGTGAATATCTACAAGCAAAGCGACCAAATTCCGCAATGTAAAAAGATTGACTATTCTGCCGTTTATCCTACATTCGCTCTTGTCTTGGGTCATATATCTGTTGACGATTACTGCATCGTCTTCACACTCAATGCCCGCTTCTTCCAGTAAAGCCTTAACTCCGTTAATATTGTCAATGTCGGTAAAAACAACTTCTACCCTGGCTGTACTTTCTCCGTACCTTATTAGCGATCTGTCTGCCCTATCGCCTAAGACAAAGTTAATAGAGTCGATTATTATCGACTTTCCTGCGCCCGTTTCGCCGCTTAATATATTTAGCCCCGGTTTTAACTCAAGAGAAAGTTCTTGAATTAGGGCTATATTTTTTATGTTTATGTAAGAAATCAATTTACATATACTCCTTTAGGGTATTATAAATATACGGAACGCTTTCTATATTTTTTGCAATAACCAAAATTGTGTCTTCTCCCGCTAAAGTACCTACGATATTGGGGATATTTAGTTTATCAAGAAGCAGACACGCCGCGTTTGCGCTGCCTTCGTAGGTCTTAATAACTAGCATATTCATAGCTGTATCGATAGAAATTACCGATTCTTTGAACAAAGTTGACAGCTTGGAGATTTTTTGGTCGACTGTTTTTATAACGTAACGGAACTTTTTAACCTTTCCAGCCGCTTTAACTAGTCCTAATTCATTAATATCGCGGGAAACGGTGGCTTGAGTAATATCATAGCCCAAACTCTGCAATACTTTGACAAGTTCGTTTTGTGTGGAAATTTCTCTCTCGGTAATTACTTTCTCAATAATTTTATGTCTATGTTCTCTATCCAACGTGTACCTCGCATCAAAAAAATATACATAAATTATACATTAAAAGTATTTTTTATGCAAGATTATTTGCATAAATATAATAAATATTCTTGATTTTTATTTTGGAACGGGCGCGGAGCGGCAATCACGCCTTTGTGTAAAAAATTAATGCTCTTTGCAAAGGAAATAATATCGCTTACAACCTCACAGCGGATTTTTTCGCTTTTTACTATTCCGCTCTTGGTTAGATTGTTTTTTCCGCACTCAAATTGCGGCTTAATTAATGCGATAACCTCACCTTTTTCGGCTAAAATGCTATATACCGTAGGCAAAATTAGCTTAAGAGAAATAAAAGAAACGTCGATTACACAAAATTCCAACTCCGCTGAAAAATTCTCTTTTGTTATGTAGCGGGCATTGGTTCTGTCCTTTATTATTACTCTGTCGTTGTTTTTTAGGTATTCCGGCAGCGCACAATCCCCTACGTCCAACGCAAAAACCTTTTTTGCGCCGTTGTTTAGGAGTACTTCGGTAAATCCTCCGTTCGCCGCGCCAATATCCAAACAAACTTTATTTTTTACTTTAATATTGAATTTTTCGATGGCTTCTTTTAGTTTAATACCGCCCAAAGACGCCTCATAGTTTTCGTTAACGACTATTTCTGCGTTTTCTTCCACCAAAAATGACGGCTTGTTTACCGTATTGCCGTTAACAGTCACAACACCTAAAGCAATCAGATTTTGGGCTCTTGTTCTAGTGTCGGCTAAACCCATATCAGCCATTAGTTTGTCTATTCTCGTCGTCATTTTTTGGGTTTATAAATAATACCGATAACTCTACCGGCAAAAAGCATCAATTCTTTGGATTTTTTCATTGCTATACTCTTAAAAAAGGCTTTACCGCCTACGGTTACAGCCGCAACAACGCTAGTCATAGCTATGTTTATAAATAAGCTTGCAGGATTATCCGCAGCAAGTTTAATAACAATAGCAGCCGCGCAGGTACCGCTTATTATCCCCGACATATCGCCTATTACGTCTGCGCAGATATTTGCCACTTTTTCGGCGTTTTTAACCAATTTTACGGCAACCTTGGCTCCGTTTACCTTTTTAGCCGCCATTGCAAGCAAGGGGGCAAGGTCGCAGGAAGTCGCGGCAACGCCAATAGCGTCAAAAATTATACTGATTAAAATAAGTAAGCAAAGCAACAAAACAGAAATAATCAGGTTTGACTTAGATGAGGTTATTTCGGTAATAAAACTTACCACAAAAGCAAGGCAAAGAGTTACGATTGTTATTTTAATCGTCCAAATCGCGCCTTTTGACAGCTTTCTTCTTTCTTTCTTTGGTGTTTGGGTATTATTGCTTGATAAATTATCCTTAGACTCTGTGTCGTTAGAATTTTGTTTGCTCATAGCTCCTCATAAAAAATAATTTGGTGGCATAAGCTAAGTAAACCTTGCGTCATAGGTTCGGTAGGATTTCCCCAAAGCTCGCTTGCCGTCGCCGTACAAGCAGTTTCCTTTTATGAGCTAGGCAGCCTGATTGCTCAGAACTGAACCGAATCGCCACTTAGAACACACTATAATCCTTAGCTTAACAGTCTAGAAGATTTCCTTTTCAGACTTAAAACAGATTATCCTCTTTTGCACGTTAGGTTTCATTTGTCAATAGGCACAGCCCATCGGCCAACGGGCCGCGCCGTGATACAAAATCCACTTAACCCACTCAAGGCAAGCTACACTGCACACAGATATTGTTTACCGCATTGCAGGTTTAATCCTATTCAGCAGAAGAGTGATTACTTCCGCCGTGATAGGTCTCCACGAAATTGGGTCGGCTCCGATATGCCATTACCGGACGCCCAAAAATCTTAACTCCCAGCACCAGCCCTGGCTTGGGCAACCAAAGCCAGCACAAGAAACTTCATCGATATGCTCTTTAACGGTAGTTTATCCCCGTCTTCACTGTTTCGCACCTGACTAGAATACTGTGCCACCACATCACTAGTATATTAACATAAATCTGAAAAAAAATCAAATATTTATGCTAAACTTTCCGTTTTGTGAGAAAATCGCTGTATTCGCGCAACCTTTTTGTCCCGTTTTCCCATTTACTAAGTGCTTTAATAGCGATACTTCCAAGTCTTTCCAGCATTAAAACTGTTTTTTCCTCCCCCATAACGCCAAGATAGGATTTTTTCTCCCCCTTATCCTTGTCGATAAGATCGTCAGCCAACTGAAAACTAAGACCTACTGCAGTAGCAAAGCTTCCCAAAGCAGTAATTTTTTCGTTATCGGCGGCTATTAGACAAGGTATTAGTATGCTCGCGCATATAAGGGCGCCCGTTTTTTTCATGCAAAGCTCGGTTATTTCCCCTTCGTCGAAACATTCTTTGGAAAACTCTATAGCTTGCCCTGCTATCATACCTTCTCCGCCCGCGCATTTTGCAAGATACTTAGCCGCTTCCGCATATTCGGCATCGCCGCTTACCGCCTCAATTAGGTTTTCGTAAGCTAAGTTTATTAAACAATCGCCTGCAAGCAAAGAAATAGCCTCGCCAAAAACTTTGTGGCAAGTAGGCTTACCGCGTCTAAAGTCGTCATTATCCATACAGGGTAAATCGTCGTGAATTAGGCTGTATGTATGTATACATTCCAGACTTATGGCAAAAGGAATAACTTTTTCGTAATCTAGATTGACAAAATCCGCCGATAAAAGCATAAGTATTGGTCTTACGCGCTTACCTCCGTTAAAAAGTGAATATTCCATCGCCGAAAACAGTTTTTCGGGATAAAGGGCTCTCTTAGCCTCAAAAAATTCTTTTAATTTTTGCTCAAACAGCTCTTTTTCTTTATTCGTCGTCATCTTCTATTTCCAACTCCAATTTGGATAAATCTTTATTGAGAATTTCTATTTTTGCCTTGAGAGCGTCTAATTCGGCAATGCTGTCTTTGGCAAGGAGTAAACCCTTGGAATACAGCTCTATGCTCTCTTCCAGATTCAATTTTTCGTCGCTTAATTTAGCTACTATATTTTCCAGCTCTTTTACGTTTTTTTCGTATTTCATTTTGCCTCCTTATTTGTTACGGTTGCCGTCAATTTTGCATTAGAACCTATAATTGATATTTCGTCATTTATATTTATTTTTGAAGCATCAAAAATCATATTATTATCTTTAAGTATTCTAAAATAGCCGTTATTTAATAACTTTGTTGGGCTGAGCAAATCCATTCTTAGCAATATTTCTTGAATTTTTGCGTTTTTTGCCTCATAATTGTGTTGACAGTATATTTGTATCATTTTTAAGGAATTTTTTATATTACTATACTGTTCTGACAGCAATAAGTTAGTTTTATTCTGCAAATAATTTAAGTTATTAGTCAGTTTTTGAGAATATTTATTATATTTATTTTTTATATAATATCGCATATCCTGAACATATTCTATAAGCTCATTTTTCATGTCGATTATGCTGTAGGATATCTTTTCTGCTGCGGCTGTGGGAGTAATCGCACGGTAGTCGGCAACGAAGTCGCATAGTGTATAATCGGTCTCATGCCCTATCGCCGAAATAACCGGCGTCTTCATATCATATATTTTTCTTACCATGCTTTGGTTATTGAAACTGTACAGTTCTTCAAAAGAACCGCCTCCTCTAGCTATAACTATTACATCAAAGCCGTATTCGTCAGCGTTGGTTAACGCTTCTATAACGTCGCCTGCGCAGCTATCCCCCTGCACTCTGACGTCAATTACCGTTACGCTAGCTGGACAATTATTACTTGTAAACGTACTCAAAAAATCCTGCATTGCCGCGCCGTGAACACTGGCTATTAGAGCTACTCTCTTCGGAAACTGCGGAATTTCTTTTTTATGTGTTTCGTCAAACAGTCCTTCGTCGGAAAGTTTCTTTTTTAGTTTTTCCAGTTCTACGTACAGTTCGCCTATGCCGAACGGCTTGATTTCGAAAGCCTTGATACTAATCTGACCGTTCTTTATATAATAATCGATACTGCCTCTTATTAAGACGCTTTGACCGTTAGTCGGCACCATGTAAGAGGGACAATTAAAGAAAACCACTTTAATTTGGGCTTTTTTGTCCTTTAATGTAAAATAACAATGCCCGGAAACATATTTGCAACCGGACACCTCACCAACCACAGGAACGCTATGTAAAAGCGATTCCTCAAGTATTATTTTGTTTATGAAAAAATTAAGTTCCTCTACGGTAAGATATTCTTTCTTACTCATTGCGTTTTAATGCCCCGATTGTGTTTTTCATAAGCATAGTAACCGTCATAGGTCCCACGCCTCCGGGCACGGGCGAAATAAAAGAGCATTTTTTGCTTACTTCATTAAAATCAACGTCGCCGTAAAGTTTGCCGTCTATTCTGTTCATACCTACGTCTATTACCACTGCGCCCTCTTTGACCATATCGGCAGTAACAAAGTTCTTTTTTCCTATAGCAACTACCAAAATATCCGCCTGCTTGGTTATTTCTGACAAATTAGCAGTTTTGGAGTGGCATACAGTAACCGTTGCGTTAGCTGACAATAGCATCAACGCCATTGGCTTACCTACGGTATTGCTTCTTCCGATAACTACAGCTCTTTTACCTTCCAGCGGAATATTATAATGTTTCAACATTTCCATAACGCCGAACGGAGTGCAACTGGGGAAACACTTCTCTCCCAATACAAGTTTACCCATTTGGTATGCGCTAAAACCATCAACGTCCTTATTTGGGTCGATTATTGATAAAATTTCTCTTTCCGGAAGATGTTTGGGTAGGGGTACTTGAACCAAAATACCGTTAACTTGTGGATTATTATTAAGTTCTTTTATTAATGTTATTAATTCTTCTTTGCTTGTTTCTTCTTTTAGTTCATAATGGAAGGATTTTATCCCTATTTCCTGACACGCTATTATCTTGTTTCTTACATATATAGCGGACGCGGGGTCGTTTCCTACGATTATTACCGCAAGTCCCGGTATTATTCCTTTTTCTTTAAGCGCTGCCGCTTCTAATTTTAATTCTTCCCTTACTGCTCTCGATACGATTTTCCCGTCAATTATCGTCATTTATTTGCTCCGTATATGCTTTTGTATACCGATGAAAGTATACCGTTTACAAAAGAATTGCTTTTTTCGGTTGAATACTTTTTAACTAAATTAACCGCTTCGCTAATCGACACCGACGGCGGAATATCCTTTAGATATTTCATTTCGTAAATGGAAATAAGCAGCGCGCTAAGGTCGGTGCGGTATATTCTTTCAAAGGCAAAGCCTTGGGAATATTCGGTGATTATTTCTTTTAGTTCGGGATAAGAATTAACCACGCCGTAATACACTTTTTCCATATACATTACGTCGGCTTCGTCCAAATCGGAGTTGGAAAAAACGCCGTAGGTGCGGGTATTCGGTGTGAGGTTGAACAAAAATTCAAAAATCAATTTATAGGTATATTCTCTAGCTAATTTTCTACTCATCTCTGCCTTTTACATAAATATTACGTTAGAAACATTAACGTTGACACTTTTTACGTCAAATTCTGTACTTTCTTTTATGGAATTAATGATTTTATCCTGAATGAGATAAACAACGTGAGGTACGCTGTAGCCGAAAATCACGTTAATATATATATCTATAATGACTTCATTGCCGATAAAATATACGTGAATATTCTTGGTGTTTATTGTGGCTACGCCCAGTTTTGATTTTACAACGTTAAGCTCCTTTGCCACGCCGTCAGTCTGGATAATAGCGTTGTTGACAAAGGAGATTATAAGATTTTTATAGCGTAAAATATCTTCTTGTGACATTGAGTCTTTCATACTATACCTCTGTGACAATGATAGCATAAAAGACTCAATTTAGCAAGCACATTTTTATTTTGAAATAGGTTTTACACGTAAGGTATTATTATTACATTGGAGGCGGGATAATCGGTTTCGGTAACGATTATGTTGAATATCTGAGCCGCTTCCTGAACGGTTAATTCGCTATCTTTTACTACTACGTTGACGTTATTGCTGCTGATTGTGACAATACAATCCTCAAAGCCTTTTGCCTTAATAAGACCTTCTAAGGCTAGTTCTACTTCCATATTGGACACCAAACTAATTTTCTTTTCCTGCGCCGAAACAATAACCTCTTCGGTGCTGCTTGGGCTTGTAATTATATCCTCAAGGTAAAGGACTTCTTGAGCTCTGGTTGCTTCTCTGTCAGCTCTGTACGTGCTAAAGAAGGTAACCTGTGAGCCTCCGCCTACCGGATCGGTCTTGTCTTTTGCTTTTATGGTCAAAAAGTAGTTCAAGCAGCCCGTTGCCACCAACAATACTACCAATGATACCAAAATAATGATTTTCTTTTTGTTTGCTTTCATAAACCTGCCTCCATATTTTTTTAAGTTTATTTTTTATTCATTGCAAATATTTCTATATTGCTGGCATTTATCTGCAAGGCTGTCTGGACTGCCCGCATTATTGCAAGCCTGGTTACGGGGTTGTCTGCGCCCTCCGCAACTATAATTACACCCTTTATTTCGGGCATTATTTCTTTGGTTATGTATGGTTCGCTTTTTCCGCTGTTTGTCACGATAACAGGTGCTTGCGTTATACTTGTCGAACTATTTGTATTGCCGTTATTTGAAGTTGAAGTATTGTTGCTTGTTGTGGTTGTATTTGCCGTTATTTTCTCTGTTGTGCTTGCGTAAGTTATCATCACTTCGGTTTTCCCCACTCCCTCAACTGTTGACAGTATGTCGGCAAGCTTTTTCTCCCAATCGCTGTTTTTTTCATAAACTGCCGTGTTTTCGGTCTTAGCTGCGCTGCTAGTTTTATCTTTGGCGCTGACTCCGGCATAGATTACTATCATTAGTACTACGGCTATTACGCCGATAATAATCTCTATGTGTTTAATCTTTTTTAATCTTGCAATTATTTCTTTTATCTTAACTTTTACCATAGATCGTTATCTTCTCCTTATCGACGGTAAGGTGGGTTTGTACAGCCTGAATTATTATGTCATTAATAAATATATTCGGCTCTAAGTTAGTTATGACTGCATTGGATAAATCAACACGCACAGAAGAAATCTCTATGGTATAGCTTGCTCCATAATAAATATCTATGCTTATTAAAGCTCCGTTTATTCCCTTATCTTTGAGTAATTTTTGGATATTTAGTTCGGCGGTTTTGTATCTTGTTTCGGCAATTTTACTTAAAAAGGTTTTGTCGGTCATATCTTGCTCTACGTTACTTTTGGGCAAAAAATCCTCATAACTAATATCTTTTTTAACTAAGTTGACTATGGGAAGCAAAATTACCATTATAAGCAACAGACGAATAACCCCTTGAATGTACTTCTTTGTATTACCTTCGGAAAGAAGCACCTCTAAAAGTACGGTAAGAACGGCAACGGCAGCCACGCAGATTAGCCACTGACTCATATAACCCCCAGATTACAGGTGTAAATAATCATCATAATGAAAATAAACATGGCAAAAAATAGACAAATAAGTATGGTTATCAGTATCATAAGGCTGTTTGAGGTACTGTAAAGAGCGTCGGAAAACTTAGAATCGGAAACTGGCTCAATTACCGCAGCCGCTATCCGAAAGGTAAATACAATTAAAAACAACTTTATTATGGGCATAAGTACAATAAATAGTAGCACTATTATAGAACAAAGGCCAAGGGCGTTTTTAATTACAAGACAGCCGGCAATTATAATGTCAAAGCCTTCTTTTAGATAGTTGCCCACTACGGGAACATAGCTTGATAACGCAAATTTCGCCCCCTTTGCGGCTATAGAATCAAAGCTGGCTCCCGTTATCCCCTGCGCCGTCAAAAAGGTAATAAACAAACTAAAAACTATACCTAAAATCCATTCGGCGGTTTTTTTTGAGGTTTTTGCAAACTTACTTAGCTTTAATTCCTCACTTAAATTACCGATTATGCCGAAAACAAAGGTTATAAAAAACATCGGCATAATAACCGCCTTAATCATCTTAAATATTACCGCGCTAAATACTAGCACCATGGGCTGATATACTGCCACAGAGGCGTTACCACCCATTGCGGATATAAGGGTAAGCAGAACCGGAAAAGAAATATCGGCAAAAGTATTCAATAAATCTATTGTCTTTAGGGTGGTTATGATTACGTCGGATATAATAATCAAAACCACCGTAAGAATTGATCCGTAACAAGCTATGTAAACAAGTTTTTTGGTAGATGCTTTGTTGAAGTCTGAGGTTAGTTTTTGCAGTATACCATATAAAACTGCCACCGCTATTATTATCGCCAGCTTGGGTAACAGACTAGAAAATTGCTTAAAAACACCTTGCAAGGTAAATTTCAAAAAATAATCAAGGTCTATTTCGTTGCTGTTGTGTAAAACGTCGTAGATTAGTTGTTTTATCGATATCCCTTGCGTATCCCCTAAAGAGTCAATAAAACGCTGATATTCCCTTAAATCTAGGTCGTTTAGGGTGTCGTTGGCGGTATCGGTAAGGTTGTCGGCAATATCTTCGCTGCTGTCTGCTGCATAGCATGCGGTTTTTATATCGGAATTCAAAAAAAAGATAAGAGAAACAATAAACAGCAATATAAAGGCGCATATTTTTTTCATAATATCCCTCCGATTAGTTCTATAATGCCGCTTATTATCGGTATTGCCATCAAAAAAATGGTGATTTTGCCTGCAAGTTCGATTTTTTTACCTATGGAAGAACAACCGTTATCCTCACACAAACTTACCGAATATTCGGTAATATAGCCAATTCCGATTATTTTCAATATCATTGAGAATACCGTATCGTTTAAGTTGGCTTTTTGAGCAATTCCCTGAAAAACCGTTACCGCTTCGGCGATTTTTTCGGATAGGAGTATCAAAATAATACAGCCGGCTCCGATAAGCACAAAGCCCGCAAACTCCTGCTTGGAATATTTTAGTACGTTGTAACCTACTACGGCAACGAAGGCGATGCCGATTATCTTGAGTAAAAACATAGCTAATAAAGAAAAAAGATGCTTTTTAAGGTATCGAAAAGATTCCCTAGCATATCAACTATCATCATAAGCACTAGTACAAGTCCGGCTAAGGTTACCAGAGTTGCAATCTCTTTCTTGTCGCTTTTTTCCAAAATATTGTTAATAACAGCAGTAATAATGCCAATACCGGCAATTCTAAAAATAATATCGATGTTCATTGCTTTACCCTAAAAAATTATAATTGCTATGGCAAGCCCCACAACAGGACTTAGCTTTTTGTAAATGTCGCCTTTGCTTTCCACTTCCTGCTTGGAAATTTTTATTTCCTGCAATATTTTATTTTTGAAATTTGTTATATATTCCTTTTGTGAATAGGAGTTTAATTTTGTCAGATTAATAATAAATTCACTGAGCAGATTTTTGTTCTTTTCGTTCAAATATGGACAAACATAATCTTCTTTTGTGCATTTATCGGGGATATGTACGTTAGTTAATACTTTTGTAAGCAAATTGTTTTCGGATTTGCAGTATTTAGCTATAAGTTCGTTTATCTGTGTGCCAAAAAAGGCAATTTCTCCTTGCACAAAGGTAGCAAAGTCCAAAATTTCTTCCAAAATCTTGTCTTTGTTCTGATAGTTTCTTTTTATGATAATTCCCACGTAAATGCTAAAAAGAAAAATAATTATGCCCAAAATCAGTCTAAGCATTTTTACCTCTATTAATAGAAACTATGCTTCCTGCGCTTGGTTTAGAAGAAAGGGTTATTATATTGATAAATAATTCTTTAAGTGTGTTCGGTACGTTTTTTATATCTTCGCAGTGAAAAGTGGCAAGGCATTTAATGCCCGAAAGCGCTATCCTTTTTATTGCGTTGTAATCACTTTCTCCGAATAATTCATCACAAACAACAATTTCGGGCGACATTGTGCGGATAATTCCCTCAAAAATTTTGTTTTTGGGCACGCCTTGTACTATATCGCATCGTTCTCCCCGCTCAAGAACGCAGTTTTCTCCACAAAGTTCAAACCGTTCGTCAATTACCATAACGTCATAATTTTCGCTCAATATCCGCGCCATTTCTCTTATCAAAGTCGTTTTGCCCCCGTAAGGAGGGGAAATAACCAAAGTGTTTTGAAAATCGTCCAGTAACGATAAAATTTCGGTCGGGCAATTATGAATTTCATGCGGAATCCGTATATTTAAGGCATAAATACTTTTATAGCTTATTATGTTATTTTCTCCCAGTCTGCCGCTGCCCACGATGCCTATTCTTATACCGTTTTTGTAGGGGATATATCCATCGCTTATTTCCTTTTCGTAGGCGTACAAAGAATAATCGACGGCAACTGCTATTATTTTATCAATCAAAAATTTATCGGCGACAAAGCCTAAATGCTGACCGCCGTTAATGGTTTTTACATATATTTTTTTATCAAGTCTAAGCCGTATTTCGGTAATAAATCTTTTCGGAGCTATTTTTATTACCTCTTGAAAGAGCATATTCCCCAACAATTTTTCCATAAAAAACACCTCGGAAAAACTTATTCCGAGGTGCAAATTATTATGCTAATATAAACTATACTCTTGACATATACGTCCCGTTACGGGTGTCAACTCTAATTGTTTCGCCTGCGTTAACAAACAACGGTACCTGCACTACAAAGCCTGTTTCCAAAGTTGCGTTCTTGGAGCCGGGTTGGGCGGTTGCACCGGGAATTCCGGGTTCGGCATCAACTATAAGAAGTTCTACAAAGTTTTGCGGTTCACACTCAAAAGCGCTGCCTTTATAGAAAGCTATATCGCATTTGTCGCCTTCTTTGATAAATTTCAACGCGTCTTCAACTATATCTTTGTTTAGAGGAACCATATCGAAAGTTTCTTCATCCATAAAGTAGTACAAATCGCCGTCAGCGTAACTATAGGACATCTTCTTTCTCTCAATATGAGCCAGCTCGTATTTTTCGTTAGGGTTAAAAGTACGTTCGATAACTCCCCCCGTCATAACGTTTCGTATCTTAGCACGGACAAACGCCGCGCCTTTGCCGGGTTTTACGTGTTGGAAATCTACGATAACCTGCACTGTGGAATCTAATTCAAACGTGATACCCTTTCTGAAATCTCCTGCTTGTATATAAGCCATACTCTGCTCCTCCGATGTTTATAAAAATCTACTCTAATATTATGAGCTTTTTTGGGCTTTTTGTCAAGTTCTTAATACCGTTTTCGTCAAAATAAATTAGGTCTTCTATGCGTACGCCGTATTTTCCGCACAGATAAACCCCGGGTTCTATTGTCATTACCGTACCTTTACTAATGATAGCATCGCACTTGGGTGAAAAATTAGGATATTCGTGAATATCGACACCCAAAGAATGACCCAAAGAATGGATAAAAAACTTATCCAGATTGCATTTTTTCAGATAATCTCTAGCAAGAGCGTCACAATCTTTGCCCGTCATGCCCGCTTTTACATTATCTAAGGCAAATTCTTGGGCGCCTTTTACCGCATCGTAAATTTCCAAAAATTCTTTATCCGGTTTGCCGAAAAATACCGTTCTTGTCATATCCGAACAATATCCGCCGAATTTTGCTCCAAAATCAAGCAGAACAGGCATATTTTTTTGCAATTTTTTGTCCGTTCGTCTTGCATGTGGCATAGAAGTGTTTTCTCCAAAGGCTACAATGGAAGGAAAAGCAAGACCGTCTGCGCCGTCTTTAATCATAATACATTCCAAACTACTTGCAAGTTCTGTTTCGGTTATACCCTCTTTTATATAAGGGAGAATTTTTTTGAAAGCGTTATCGGTTATTTCTTGGGCTTTTGCTATTAAATCTATTTCTTTTTTAACCTTTTTTGCCCGCATTTCGGCAATTTCGTTGTCAATATAAAAGAAATTCTCTATCCCGTAGTTTTTTAGAGAATTATAAAAATTTAGAGTAATTTCTCCCTCTATTGCGCAATCTTTTATGTGGTTTTCTGCAAAAAACCGATTGAATTTGTTTATATCTTCAATAATAAAATTATCAAGGATTTTCCTTACTTCCTCATCGTAGCGGGAATCGGTAAAATAATACCTTTTGCCGTCAAAAAATACTATAACGGCATCAGCCGAAGGATAGTTGGAAAAATAAAATAAATTTGACGGCGTTTTTATTACAACGCAAGGATAATCGAACATATTGTTATTTTATTGCTAAAGACAAAAAATGTCAATAACTATCCCTTCGATTTTGATTTTGAGAATAAAGCAATCACAAAGCCGATAAACACCGCTCCGCCTATACCCGCGGCAGCCGCTTTGGTGCCGCCAAGTAACGCGCCGTAAAGACCTTGAGTTTTTGCCCCCTCAATGGCTCCTTTAGCAAGTACGCTGCCAAAACCTGTTATGGGAATAGTTATTCCCGCTTTGGCAAACTCTTTTATGGGTTGAAAAATTCCTATTGCTTCCAAAAAAACACCCAAAAGCAAAAATATAACTAATATTCTTGCAGAAGTCAGTTTGGTAAAGTTAATCAATACTTGACCGACAACGCAAACTAGTCCCCCTACCGCAAAAACTTTCAGATACGTCAAAAATATTTCCATAAAATCCCCTTATACTCTCTCTATACTTACCGCATGGGCAATTGCAGGTATGGTTTCCCCTTGCAAATTCGTCACTTTGGAAAGTAACGCCCCTGTAGGCACAATCAATACTTTTTTGAGCTTCTTTTTTAACATTTCTTTATAAACGTAACCATTGAATACTATGTTACTGCAAGCGGCTCCGCTGCCACCTTGTTCCACGTCCTGGGCTTCTCTGTTGTATATTAAAATGCCGCAGTCGCTGTAGTTTTCGTTAAATTCATAGCCTTTTTCTTTGGCTAGCTTTTGTAAAAGTCTGCTACCCGCATGTCCAAGGTCGCCAGTTAAAATTAAATCGTAGTAATCAATGGTTCTGTCAGTGTCATTTAGGTGCGTTAAAATAGTATCCAATGCCGCAGGCGCCATAACAGCCCCCATATCGTTGGCATCGTCAATGCCGTAATCCACGACTCTGCCGATAGTCCCACAAGTTATTCTTATATCAGTTGGGGTATCGGAAGTTAATAGGGTAGCTCCCGACCCCGTTACCGTCCATTGGGCTAAGGGTGTTCTTTGACAGCCCAGTTCCAATGGATAGCGGAATTGCCTTTCGGCGGTGGCGTAATGGCTGCTTGTAGAACAAATAACTTTATCCATAACCCCGTTTGTTATCATGGTTGAACCTAAAATTAAACCCTCTCCAAACGTCGCGCAAGCGTTATAAATACCCATAAAAGGTATGTCCAGTTCTCTCAACGCAAAGTTTGCGCCTACGATTTCGTCCATCAAATCCCCTGCAAAAACACAGTCGATATTCTTAGGAGACAGTTTGGCGCGGTTTAGAAGCTGTTTTAATACGCTGGTATGAAGTTTTGCCTCGGCGTATTCGTGGCTTTTCTGCCCCAATAAGTCATCTTCTACTGTGGCATTAAGATACTTGCCAAGGGGACCTTCGCTCTCTTTTTTTGCGCCGATTGTCGCCGTTTCGGTAATAAATACCGGTTTTTTATCAAAAAATATAGTGTGATTTCTCATATAAACAAATAAATAATCCCCACAATAATAGACGCCGTTATGCCGAAAACAATAACTGGCCCCGCTATACTGAACAGATTGTCGCAAAGTCCCAAAACTATACCTTCTCTCTTATGCTCTATTGCCGGACTGACAATGGAATTTGCAAACCCTGTTATAGGCACTATACTTCCCGCACCGCCCCAGGCTCCGATTTTGTCATAAATGCCAAAACCCGTCAAAATGCCGGTAGCGGCAATAATTATCATTGTTGTAAAACCGGCAATCACTTCTTCGGGCGTATTTTTTAGCCCCATTTTGAGCATATCACTGACAAACTGCCCGATACAGCAAATAATACCGCCGCATATAAATGCCTTTAGCATAGTAGAAAGATGCTTTGATACAGGCATTTCGTGGCGGACGGTTTTTTTGTATTCTTTAACTTCCTTATCTCCCAGTTTCATTAATTATACCCTCCACAATATTGCCGATAGGACGGCATATTTCTTCTTTATTTAATTGTTTCCTGATAAAATTATTTTCTTTAATCATAAAAAAATCACCCTGTAGCTATTTTGGCCACAGAGTGAAAAAATATACCGCTTAACACCGTTTAGGTTACTAATTCTTTTCTTATCCTATCTAAAATTTTTGCTTCCAATCTGGAAACCTGAACTTGAGAAACGCCCAGTTCGCTAGCTATTTCGCTTTGCGTTCTGTCCCGAAAATAACGCAGAATAATGATTTTTTTGTCTCTTTCGTCGAATTTGTTAATAATGTCGTGGAGAACCATTTTTTCTATATAATCATCTTGAGTGGCTTTGTCGGCTATTTTATCAACTAAACTTAGCCCCTCTTCTTCGTTCTCGGCAAAAATTGACATAGGGTACTTCGCGCTGTCCATAATAAAAACCACGTCGGTTTCTTCTATGTTCATATGCTCGGCTATCGCTTTGATACTGGGTTCTTCGTTATAAAACTGCCGATATTCTTCGATATAGGCATTTAACGCCTGATTTTGCGCCTTAATTGAGCGGCTTACCTTAATGGCGCCGTTATCCCTTATATACCGCTTAATCTCCCCGGCAATCATCGGCACGGCGTAGGTAGAAAACTTAACCCCAAAATCAGTATTGAAGTTATTAACCGCTTTAACAAAACCCAAACTTCCTAACTGGATTAGGTCATCATACTCAATTTGCTTGTTTTGATACCTTCTGACTATGCTTTTTATTAAAGGCATATTGTTATTGAGCAAAATGGTTTTTGCTTCGTTATCGCCGTTTTGCGCCGATTTTATTAAACTTAAAGTCTCTTCAAAACTAAGCATTCGTCAACCTTTTTGTCATAGTGACCGACGTCCCCGCGCCCACAACGCTCTCAACAACCAAAGTATCCATAAACGTTTTCATAATAGTAAAGCCAAGTCCGCTGCGCTCTTCTTCGGGTTTGGTAGTATAAAAATCATTGGTTGCCATATCCACGTCAACAATACCTCTGCCGTAATCGATTACCTTGATAGTAATTACGTCTCCGACTATTTCGGCATTTATCAGAACGTCGCCCTCAACTTTTCCATAACCGTGGACGATACTATTAGTTACCGCCTCGGAAACCGCCGTTCTTATGTCGTTTATTATTTCCAAGGTAGGGTTATTATGTACGCAAAAAGCTCCGACCGCGCTTCGGGCAAAACTTTCGTTTTGCGGTACTGCCTTTATTCTTAAGCTCATATAATTATTCATCGTTTCCTCCAATTCAAATTAAGGGTATTATTGTGTAAAGTCCGCTTACCTTCAACACTTTGTCGATTTGCTGCGATGGTTCGTTAATAAACAGCGGAATGTTTTTGCTCTTTAATTTTTTGTATCTGCCAAGGATTAGCCCAACGCCTGTACTATCCATAAAACTAAGTTTTTTTAGGTTAAGTATTACGTTTTTTACCTCAACGTCGTCTAAGTACTTATCAAGCTGCGCCCGCAAAGGCGCGGCAACGCTCTGGTCCAGTTCTCCGTCTAGGTATATATACAAATTGTTTTTGTTTAACTTAGTACTAACTATCATATCCGCCTCCACAACAGGAATTTTACAATAATTATTGCCACATATTTTGTAAAATAATAGCGGTATACATACAATAATGTAAAAATATAATCAGGTATAAAAAAAGCGGAGCTTTTCGCTCCGCCTTAACTTATTTATTTTGTCTTATCCTTTTATGCTGTTATAAAAATCTTTCAGCTCTTTTTTTACTTCATCAGGAAGATTATGCCATCTTTCTCCCCTAATTGCACCTTCCAGTCCGCAAAGTCTGTTGTAGCAAGCAGAGGAATCTATTTCCAAAATCTTGAGCCAAGCGTTTTTACTTCCTACCTTTGCCAGCTCGTCATAATTTGTAATGCCTACTGCGTTTAGTTGTTTTTCTACTTCTTTGCCAATGTTTATTATTTTTGATAATTCTCCCATAAATTCACCCCTAAAAATAAATATAACTAAATTATATAGCAAAATTTATATTATTTCAATTGATAACAATTAAAAAATCAAATTATTAAAAAGACCTAAACCGTATCCGATTTAGGTCTTTTTGGTGGAAGGAGGTGGATTCGAACCACCGAAGTCGACAGACGGCAGATTTACAGTCTGCTCCCTTTAGCCACTCGGGAATCCTTCCTCATGGAGCTGGCTATTGGAATCGAACCAACAACCTGCTGATTACAAATCAGCTGCTCTGCCTAGTTGAGCTAAGCCAGCAAAAATAAGTGGTGCCTTGGGGCGGAGTTGAACCACCGACACGGGGATTTTCAGTCCCCTGCTCTACCAGCTGAGCTACCAAGGCATTTACTGGCGATCCGGATGGGGCTCGAACCCACGACCTCTAGCGTGACAGGCTAGCGTTCTAACCAACTGAACTACCGGACCGTAAAAATTGTGTCACATTTACCTTTAGATAAGCAATACATTAAGTATTTGGTGGGCCTTCACGGACTTGAACCGCGGACCAATCGGTTATGAGCCGACCGCTCTGACCAACTGAGCTAAAGGCCCTTAATCTTCTATCTTTTAAGTAAATGGTCGGGGTGAAGAGACTCGAACTCCCGACCCCATGGTCCCAAACCACGTGCGCTACCAAACTGCGCTACACCCCGTTGGATTACCTAAGCGACTTTAATAATATACAATATATTATCTTTTCTGTCAATAAAATTACAGCAGATTTTCAAAAATATTTATGGTACTATTGCCCTCTTTCTACCTTAAATACTCCTTTTATACCATTGAGCTTTTTTATTACGGCGTCAATATCCGAAGTGGATTTTATTTCTAGTCCGATGGTAATTTGCATCTTGTCTTTTTGTTTGTTCTGACGTGCATTCAACGTGGCAATATTTAAGGATAATTTTGCGATAATACCCGTAATTTGGGTTATAAGGGAATTTTTCGTATCGCATTCTATATTAATAGGAGCAATAAAAATACTATTGTCGGCATCTGCCCATTTTGCGCTCATTATGCGCTCTTTTTCCACATTTTTCATGTTGGGGCAGTCGGCTTTGTGGACGGCAACTCCCCTGCCGCGCGATACGTAACCTATTATTTTATCCCCTGGTACAGGATTGCAGCAATGGGCTATTCTTATTAGAAAATCGTCATAACCGTCTATTATTATGCCCGAAGTGCTTCTTTTCTTAGAAATTTCCTTTTGTTTGCCGTCGGAGTCGGTAATACCGATAATATTTTCGGTTAATCTTGATTTTTTGTAATAATCAATGAGTTTGAACAATATCTGATTGGTTTTAATTCCGCCGTAACCAATGGACGCGTACATTTCATCATTGTCGTTGTAGTTGTACCTATCCATAATCAGCTTCATACTGGTAGGAAGCATTATTTCCCCTAGGTTATAACCCTTTCGTTTTGCTTCTTCTTCCAACATCTGGCGTCCGCGCTTGATGTTTTCTTCTTTCATGGTCTTTTTGAAGAAACTGCGGATTTTTGCCTTGGCGGTGGGAGTTATGGCAAACTTTATCCAATCTCTGGACGGACCTTTGCTTGCATTACTTGTCAAAACTTCCACAACGTCGCCGTTTTCCAATACGGTGTTTACCGGAGTAATTTTGTTGTTAACCTTAACGCCAACACATTTATTGCCTACTTCGCTGTGTACTCTGTAAGCAAAATCTATGCAAGTGGAGCCTACAGGCATATCAAAAACGTTGCCTTTGGGGGTAAAAACGAAGATTTCATTGGTGGAAGTGTTCATTTTTAGGGTGTCGATAAACTCCAAAGAGTCTTTCAAATCGCCCTGAACGTCCATAACCTCCTTAACCCAGCTAAGTTTTTTATCAAGTTCGGTTTCCTTAACGTTTTCGACCTTGCCTTCCTTGTACTTCCAATGCGCGGCAATACCGTATTCGGCAACCCTGTTCATTTCTTGGGTTCTTATCTGAATTTCGAAGACCTGCCCGAAGTTCGTCATTATCGTGGTGTGCAAACTTTGATACATATTAGGCTTAGGAGAAGCAATGTAATCCTTAAACCTACCGGGAACGGGCTTCCACATAGAGTGAATTATACCAAGTACAGTATAGCAGTCTCCGATATTTTCCACAATTACCCTTACTGCAACCAGGTCGTAAATTTCCTCAAATGTTTTGCCCTGATTGGTCATTTTTTTATAAATTGAATAAAAATGCTTTGGTCTGCCTTTAATTTCAAATTTCAAGTTCAAATCATTTAGTTGCGCGGATAGTTCGTCGGCAAGCCTTTTTACAAGCACCATACGCGCGTCTCTCTGCACGTCCAATTTTTCCAACAAAAAGTTGTAAGCGTCCGGATAAAGGTACTTCATCGACAAGTCTTCTAGTTCGCACTTCATGTTGCTGATACCCATTCTGCCGGCTAACGGGGCATAAATATCCAATGTTTCACGGGATTTTTTAATTCTTTTGTCGGCGGGTAAAGCGTCCATTGTGCGCATATTGTGCAAACGGTCGGCAAGTTTTACCATAATAACCCGAATGTCTTTGGTCATGGCAAAGAACAGTTTTTTTATGTTTTCCGCCTGCTCTATCGCCTGTTCGTCTTCGGTTGAGTTGATATTTATTCTCGTCAATTTTGTTACCGCTTCTACCATTTCGGCAATGCCGGCGCCAAACTTAACCTTGATGTCTTCTTGTGTTATCGATGTATCTTCAATAACGTCATGGAGTAACGCCGCAATTATGGTGTCAGGGTCCAGTCCTAAATCTATTAAAATGTCGGCAACTTCCACAGGGTGAATAATATACGGCTCCCCTGTTTTGCGCATTTGTTCCTTATGCGCTTGCTTGGCAAAATCCAGGGCGTATTCTATAGCCATACTGTCTTCTTTGCTATAATTCTTTTTTACTTTTTCCAAAAAGTTTTCTACGCTCATTCTGCCTTAACCGCCATAAATTTGTATATTGAAGAATCCTCTATATTTACTCTGTGATTTTTACATAGTATACCACTTTTGGTGACATTAAGCAACTGCAACTCAACAAAAACGTAAAAAGAGAACCAAAACGAAACTTCGCTCTTTGTGTACCCGAAAGCCACCGCCCTACTGTATAAAGAAGAAATATCTTCTACTGTTCCAAACCTGTCAATCAAAGAAACAATAAACTTATAATCGGCTCTAAGTTCGTCCGTGCTTACCGCTATTTTCGGGCAGGGAAGATAAGATTCGACGTTAACTTCGGCAAAATTTTTCAAATAGTTTATAAAACTATCGGGCGCGCTGTCCAACAATACAATTTTATTGTAGTAATAATACGGGAAATCAGCCTCGGGGCAAAAAACTAAGGTATCGCACACCGAAAAACGGATAAGTTTATAAATAGCCGTTTCCGTTTCCGGTTTGGTTTTGAGAAAATTATTGAAAGTATCGGCAATAAAGGCTATATACAAACAAGGTTCTTCTCCCGATTTTCTTTTTGCGGTAATATCGGTATTTATTACGCTTGAAGACATCATTTTGCAAAGAGATTTGCTGTTATCTACCCATATTTCATCAAAATAGAAAGTTTTTATAAGATATTGATAGGTTTCTATATTATTAAAATAATTAGTACTTATTGTGTAAATAAGTTTTTTCGGGGCGGTGGAATTGAGTAATTCCATATATTCCAAAGATTGAAAAGCCATTACGTCCCCTCTGCTTTGCCTCGCTTTTATGTGCTTGGAACTCCCTATCCGCTTAAAAACTCCGTTAAAGTTATCGTCACAAAATACAGGCCGCGGATTTTTATGCCCGTACGGCTCAAATAGCCGCAATTCCGACAAAACTGCGTTATTAATTTTACTGATATTGAGTTCTATATCATAACTATCCGTTCTGCAGAAAATGCATTCTGGATACGCTTCCTTGACTGTTTTGTTAATAAACTCACAAAACTTTGTTAAATTTCCTTTATCAAGGCTTAGCCCTGCCGCCATAGCGTGACCGCCGCAGGAATTAAGAAACTGCCTGCACTGTGACAAAAGGTCGGCTATATTTATGCCCTCTATACTGCGCGCCGAACCCTTTAGCTTGCCGTCCTGTCCTTGTGTTAGAAGGATTGTAGGCATATGGAAAAATTCGGTTATTTTTGCGCTGACTATGCCTATTACACCCTCTTGCCAGTCCTCACAACACAAAATTATTATTCTGTTGTTGGCAAAATCATAGTTTTTCAACATATTAATTGCTGTATTGTATATTTGATTATTATAATTCTGCCTTTCGGCGTTTTGAATATTTAATTGTTCGGCATAAAGTCTTATATTGGTAAAATCCTCTTCGATAAGCAGCATCAAAGAATTGTATGCGGTATCCAACCTGCCCGAAGAATTTATTCTCGGCGCAATCCTGAAGCCTATATCATAAGAATTAATAGTTTTCAGATTTACCCCTGCCAGAGCCGCCAATTCTTTTATGCCTTTTCTGCATTTGCCTTTTTTTATAAGCTCCAGTCCGCAGGAAGCTATTATTCTGTTGTCGTTAATAAGGGGTACAATATCGGCAATGGTGGAGATTGCGCATATATCCAAAAATTCATTTGCCACCTCCTCACCAAAAACCGCTCTTGCCACCATAAAAGCAACCCCCGCTCCGCAAAGAGGTGTTACTTCCTTTTCTAAAGCCGGATTAATTATGGGACAATTAGGTACCTCTCCGCTGCATAAATGATGGTCGGTAACAATAACGTCTATACCTTTATTTAATATGTAGCTTATTTCTTCATTAGCGGTAGTGCCGCAGTCAACGGTTATTATTAGATCGGGCTTATAATCCTCGGCAATTTTGTCTATTGCCGACAAATTTATTCCGTAACCCTCGTTGGCTCTGCTCGGTATGTAATAATTGACGTGTTTGCCAATTTTTTTGAAGCATAAATATAAAATAGCGATAGCCCCTACTCCGTCACAATCATAATCACCGTATAAAACTATGCTTTCGTTGTCAGCAATAGCAAGCTTTATTCTGTCGGCAACAGTCTTCATATTAGAAAATACGTAAGGGGATGAAAGCTTGTCAATCGTGGGATATAAGAAGTCCTCGGCGGCTTTTTTTTCGGTAATGCCGCGCAAAGACAAAAGCTCGGCAACAAACTTCGAAACGCCGAGTTTATCGCTGAGCTTATTTACGTCTATTAAATTTTGTTTTTTTGTCAGGCAGGGCATCTATTATGCTTTTGCCGTCTTACCTTTGACAAATTTTTTGTTGGAGTTTTTGTTTTTAAGTTTGGATCCAAGCTCCTTGAACATACCCCACATCGGCGCTGCGAGGAACACAGAGGAATAGAAACCGGCGATCAAACCGAAAATAATCGGCAACGCAAAGGTTTGAATGGAAGCAACTCCTAATGCAGCCAGCAACACTATAACAACAAGGGTAGTAAATGTTGTAAAAAGCGTACGCGTCATTGTACTGTAAATAGAAGAATTGACGATTTCGGTATAATTGAACTTGCCGCCGCTTGTTTTATACGGCTTAACGTTTGATCTTATTCTATCGAACACAACTATAGTGTTGTTGATAGAGTATGCAACGATGGTAATTACAGCGGCAACGATGGTAGAACCGATTTCCACATAGAAAATCACAGACAACGCCATCATGATAATTACGTCGTGCAATAGAGCTATTATTGCCGACAACGCGCTGTAAATATCGAACCTTATTATAATATATATAAGCATCAAGACAAGCGCAATAGAAACAGATATCAAAGCTGTGCGAAGTAGCTTAATACTTGCGGAGTTACCGATTAAGGTTGCAGTAGGTTTTACGGTTACGCTCCCCTCATACATCTCATTAACTTTGGTTTTTATCTGCTCGATTATATTGTCGTTTAGTTGGTTCATTTCCACAACCTTTTCATCAACGCTGTAATCTACCAATTGACCGTCTACGCTAGCAACGTTAAGATAACGTACGATAATAGAACTTTCTCCGCTCGACTGGTCGATGGAAACAGTTAATCCTTTTTCTTTAAGAACTTCGCTGATTAAGTTAAGGTTATTATTATAATTGTCACCCTTGTTCATGCCGGCTTCGCTAAATTCAACGGTTAATAAAGTACCGCCCTGAAAATCAACGCCGATGTTGGCAAACTTGTCGAACTTGGTGTTAGTAAACTGATAAATACATCCGCAGATAATCATAATAAGTACAATTACTAGCGGAACCATAAAGAACAGTTTGGAATTGCCATATATATTTATACTTTTTATCTTTTTATTGATACCATGAAAGAAAGCTTTTATTTTAGACATTGGCAACCCCCTTCTCTTTAGCAGGCAAACCGTAGAAAGATGCGTTTTCGTCGTCGAATGCCATAAAGCTGTTGATAAAGAACCTGGTTATAAATATAGAGGACAACAAGGACAAAATAATACCAATAAGAAGGGTTATTGCAAAGCTTTTTATTGCCGAAGAACCGAATATCAACATAATGATACAACCGAATATGGTAGTTACGTTGGCGTCCATAATGGTAACGAACGCTCCCTTGAACCCGGCATTGACTGCCGACGGTATTAGTTTGTTGCCGATAAGCCTTTCTTCCTTTATCCTTTCAAATATAATTATGTTAGCGTCTACCGCCATACCTATACTAAGTATAACGCCCGCTATACCAGTCAAAGTAAGCTGTACCCAAGGTACAATTGCTAGGAAGAATATCAATAATTCTATATAAGTAATCAAAGCTAGTGAGGCGCATATACCTAATCCTCTGTAAACTAGAATGAGGAATGCAAAAATCACTAATGTACCAATAGCCGCTGCCAATATACTTAGTGATAATGCTTCGTCGCCAAGAGTAGGAGAAATTGTCTCGCTACGTAATAACGTCAGTTTTACGCTGCTTACGCCCGCTTTAATACGGACTGCGAAGTCGTTTGCCGATTGGTAGGTGTAGTTACCTTCTATAATAGCGCTTCCGTCGGTTATTGCAGCGTTAACGGTAGGTTTCATAATTTCCACGTCGTCGATATAGATACCGATTGTTTTGCCCACGTTTTCCGACGTTGCGGTTGCGAAAACCGATTTACCCAAAGAGTTGAATTCCAACTTAATAACGTACGCTCCGTTATAGGTAGCAGCATAGCAATCTTTTAAGTGCTCGTTACCTGTAATAAGGACTTTGCCGCTTTCATCGCGGAACTCTAGCGTCGCTGACTTACCGATAAGCTTCATAAGCTCGTTGGTGTCTTCGATGTTCGGTACTTCAACACGGATTTGGTCGGTCCCCTGTTTGGTAACGGTGGCTTCGGTATAACCCTTGCCGAAAAGTATCTCTTCTAAATTAGCTATAGCTCCGTCCAAGTCCGAACTGGTCACTTCGCCGCCGTTTTGCAATTTTGCCGAATATTCGGCATACATCCCGCCCTGCAAGTCCAATCCTCTGGAAATGGCTGTGCTAACCCAGTAGAAGTCGTAATTGGAATCTCCTATACGGAAAGACTCTTGTCCATTAAGCGGAATAATAAACAATGCCAAAGCAATGATTAATACGCCGACAATAGATAAGAGAATTATTGATTTTTTCTTACTCACTTGGTTTGCCTCCAATGCATTTATCCGAATTATTATAATATTTTTTATGCCGATAAGTCAACAACAAATATATATATTATTTAATATACTTAGCTTAGGAAAACAATTTCTTTTCCAAAGCCAATACTGCCAGACTTAATTCCAGTCTTTTTTTTGTCATTTCGCAGCCTAATTCGTACTGTCCGTCCAATTTTCCGCTAAGGTTAAGAGCATTTGCGCTGCAACCTCCGCCGCAGAAATATTTTGCAAAACAATCTTGACAATGTTCCTTATTAAGAACGCAGATTTTGGCAAAATTATCTCTAATTTTTTGATTATCAATCCCTTGAAAAACGTCGCCGATTTTATATTCGTTCTTCCCCGCAAACTGGTGGCAGGGATAAATCTCTCCGATAGGAGTAACCGCCAAATACTCTGTACCCGCTCCGCAGCCTGTAAGCCGCTTATTGGGACACGGTCCGTGCTCAAGGTCTATCATAAAATGGAAGAAGTTAAACCATCTTCCGTCATCGTTTCTTCTGTCTAAATACTCCTTACTGAACTTCTCGTATTCGTCAAGGATTTTTTCCAAATGCTCTTTTTTTAACGCCATGGGGGAAGTTTCTTCCAACACAACGGGTTCTACCGATATTTGGTCAAAGCCGTAATCGTTAAGCGCTAGTATATCCTTACTAAAATCAAGATTATTGGCGGTAAAAGTACCTCTTACGTAGTACTTTTTATCCCCTCTAGCTTTGCGCATATTTATGGCGTTTTTTAATATAGTATCAAAACAGTCTTTTCCGTTTAAGGACTTCCTGACGGCGTTATGAACTTCCCTTCTGCCGTCGATACTTAAAACAATATTGTCCATTTCTTTATTAAGATAGTCGATATTTTCCTTATTTAACAAAAGACAATTGGTTGTCATGGTAAAATTAAAAGTCTTGCCGTGTTTTTCCCCTTGCTGTTTAGCGTAAGTTACTATATCTTTAACCACCTGTAAATTAAGCAGCGGCTCGCCGCCGAAAAAGTCTACTTCTAAATTTTGCCGCTTTCCGCTGTTGGAAATAAGGAAATCAATTGCCTTTTTGCCCACTTCCAAAGACATATAGTCTCTTTCGGTATGGTAAGTGCCACCGCTTGCAAAACAGTACTCGCAAGCAAGGTTACAGTCGTGGCAAATATGTAAGCATAGAGCTTTTACGGTGTGGGAATCTTTGCAAAACTCGGTAATAATAGGTTTGGCGTTAAGCTCTCCGTTACTTTCTAAGTCAAAAAAATGCGCTTCCAATTCTGCCTTCTCGGAAGCGTCGATTTTTTGATAGTCAATTTCTTCTGTTTCCGTTAAATTTTTGCAGTAACGTTTTTTTGCACACAAAAAAGCGACATAATCTAATAAACTTAGACTGCCACTTTCCACGTCCCACATAAGGTAATAGTTATTACCTTTGTACTCATATTCAAATGTATGTACCATTATTCGGGCTTTTTGGTGATTTTTGTATTAACTTTTTCTTCCTTTTTGCAAGATTGATTGCCTACTGTGCAGCTTGTTTTGCAAGCGGATTGACAACTGGACTGGCATTCTCCGCAGCCTGTCTCGTGATTTTTGCATAATGCTTTGGTAAAAAGGGTATCAATGTGTTTCATAAAAACACCTCCTGTAAGAACTGTATATTATTATAGCCTTAATTGTCGGTAAAATCAAGAAAATTTTGGTGCATATTGCATATTTGCAAATATCAACTAATAAAATTAATCTGTGTAGGGAGGTTATATGAAAAAAATAGCTATAGATAAGTCCAGTATATTCGACGTGTTGAGGGCGACTTTGGTCGCAGTCATTATTTCTTTGGTAACGGTTTTGGTTTTTGCCTTGATAGTAAACTTCGTAAAAATAGGCGATAACGTTATTATGGGAATAAATCAAGGTATTAAAGTTATAAGCATACTTATAGGTTGTTTTATCGGCATAAAAAGCCGCAAAAACGGCATATTAAAAGGTGCACTAAGCGGTTTACTTTATACTCTTGTATCTATTTTTATCTTCAGTATAATATCCCATACTCTAAAGTTTAGCAGCCTGAACCTTATAGATATAGCTTTGGGGATAGTCGCCGGCGGCGTAAGCGGAGTGTTGGCGGTAAACCTAAAAAAATAAATAATTTTATATATAAAAAAGCTGCTTGAAACCAAGCAGCTTTTTGTTGTAATTAAATTAAAATTACATTTTGGAACGGATAGCGTTCTTAATAATGGTTACGTTAACCGGTGCGCTTTCTGTACCTACGTTTACTACGTATCTGTCCGAAGCTGCATCATATTCTACTATAGTTCCTACAAATCCGCCGATAGTCATAATCTTATCTCCAACCTGAATGGAGCTCATCATTTCTTGCATCTTTTTCTTTTGTTTTCTCTGAGGTATAATCGTCATTACTATCATTAAAACAAAAAAAGCACCCAAAATTATAAACATTATATAATCTTGAAACGCGCCTACTAAATTATTAAACATATTTATATCTCCTATTTCTCGTATTAGACTATATCTTACAATATTATAACCAGTTTTGCAAGTATTATTATTTGATTTATTTTATTTTGTAGTTTTCCATAAATTCGTTGCGAAAATCAAGCAACCTGTCGTTCCAAATAGCCTCTTTGATTTTTTCCATGGTTCTATGCAAAAATCTTATGTTGTGATAAGAAAGCAACCTGCCTCCAAATATCTCGTCGGTGTTGATAAGATGCCTTATATATGCCTTAGAATAGTTCTTGCAGCAGTAACAGTCGCAGCCCTCTTCCACAGGAGAAAAGTCCTCTTTGTAGGTTGCGTTTCTTATAGTAATATCCCCTTTTGCCGTCATGGCGGTGCCGTTTCTGGCTACACGGGTAGGCAATACGCAGTCGAACATATCAATACCTCTAACTACTCCTTCCACCAAACAATCGGCGCTCCCTACTCCCATAAGATAACGGGGCATATCGGTGGGATAATAAGGGCGGATTGCTTCCAACATTTCATACATAACTTCCTTAGGCTCCCCTACCGAAAGTCCGCCCACTGCTATACCGCATTTTGCATACGGAGCCGTTCTTTTTGCGCTCTCTATGCGTAAATCCTTGTACATATTGCCTTGAATTATCGGAAAAAGCATTTGGTCGGGATTATTTGCCACTTTTGAGCATCTGTCCAGCCAACGTAATGTACGCTCCAATGCCGCTTTTGCATAATTATAGTCGACGTCGGGCGCGGTGCATTCGTCAAAAGCCATCATAATATCGCTTCCTAACGCCTGTTGAATTTCTATGGATTTTTCGGGAGAAATAAACTGCTTGCTACCGTCGATAAAGCTATCGAAGGTACAGCCTTCTTCGGTTATTTTCCGCATTTTTGACAAAGAAAACACCTGAAAACCGCCGCTATCGGTTAGTATAGGCTTTTTCCAATTCATAAATTTATGCAAACCGCCCGCTTTTTTTATTAGCTCATGACCAGGGCGCAAAAATAAGTGATAGGTGTTGGACAAAATTATTTGTGAGCCGGCTTGCTCTACTTCCTCGGGAGAAAGAGCTTTCACGCTCGCCATTGTGCCTACTGGCATAAAAACCGGGGTTTCTATAACTCCGTGGGGGGTAGTCAGCCTTCCGATTCTGGCGCCGGTCTGCTTACATTCTTTCAAAACTTCGTACTTAAACATATTATCTCCGTATTACAATAAAAGCATTGCATCGCCGAAACTAAAAAAGCGATATTTTTCTTCTACTGCGTGTTTATATAATTCCAAGGTCTTTTCTCTGCCGATAAAGGCGCTAACCAACATAATCAAGGTGCTTTCGGGCAAGTGAAAATTAGTAATAAGCCCCTTAACAACCGAAAATTTATAGCCGGGATAGATAAAAATGGAAGTATCTCCCTTCTCTGCCTTAACTAAGCCGTTTTCGTCGGCAACCGATTCCAAAACACGAACCGAAGTGGTGCCGACCGCTATTACTCTGCGGTTTTCCAAAGTGGCTTTATTGATAATATCTGCGGCTTCTTTGGTTATTTCGTAATATTCCGAATGCATATTGTGTTGTAAAATATCCTCTGCCTTTACCGGTCGGAAAGTTCCTAAACCAACGTGCAACAAAACAGTAACAACTTCCACACCCATATTTTTTATTTTTTCAAGAAGCTCCGGGGTAAAATGCAGTCCCGCCGTCGGCGCCGCGCTGGAGCCTTCCACTTTGGAATATACCGTCTGATACCGTTCTTTATCCACTAGTTTTTCGGTGATATAAGGTGGCAACGGCACTTCTCCAACTCTCGACAATATATCCTCGAACACGCCTTCGAATATAAATTCTATAATGCGCACTCCGTTGTCGATAATGTCCGATATTTTTAAGGATAACTCTTCATTTACCACAATAACAGTGTCTTTTCTTGCCTTTCTTGCCGGTTTTAGGAGGGCTTCCCAATGAGTAAGGTCAATTCTTTTAAGTAGAAAAACTTCGTATTTTCTTCCGTTATTATCATAACCATAAAGTCTGGCGTTAATAACTCTGGTATTATTTACTACCAAAACGTCGCCTTTTTTCAAGAAATTCGGCAAGTTATAAAAATGACTATCCTCAACCGCGTTTTCACTTCTGTTATAACAGAGCATTCGGGAGCTGTCTCTAGGATAAATGGGAGTCTGAGCAATCAGCTCCTCGGGTAAATCATAATAAAAATCTTTTTTCTGCATATTATTCTTTTAACATATCTATCATATCGGGCGGAAGCATTTTTAGATGCTTATAGCCGTTTTGGGTAACTATTCTGCCTCTTGGGGTACGCGCAATGAAGCCTAATTGTAAAAGGTATGGTTCGTAAACGTCTTCTATCGTGTTGGCTTCTTCTCCGCTGGAGGCTGACAAAGTGTCTAAGCCTACGGGACCGCCGCCGAATTTTTCCACAATGGTTTTTAGGATATTTATATCCGTTCTGTCCAGTCCTAATTCGTCCACTTCCAAACTGTACAAGGCTTTGTCGGCTATTTCAAATGTTATTGTATCGCTGTTTTCGTATTCGGCAAAGTCTCTAACTCTCTTTAGTAGGCGGTTTGCTATTCTCGGTGTGCCTCTTGACCTTCTGGCAATTTCATAGGTTGCTTTTTCATCAATATTTATCCCCAAAATTTTTGCCGAACGGTTAATAATTATGGACAGTTCTTCGGGAGAATAAAGCTCTAAGCGGCACACAACGCCGAAACGGTCTCTTAGCGGCGCGCTAAGCATTCCTGCTTTAGTAGTAGCGCCAACCAAAGTAAAATGCTTTAAGGTTAGCCTAATTGTCCTTGCGCTTGGACCTTTACCTAAAACCATATCAAGGGCATAGTCTTCCATAGCCGGATATAGTATTTCTTCCACGTTATGGTTTAGACGGTGGATTTCGTCTATAAAAAGGACGTCGTTTTCATTTAGGTTAGTAAGAATTGCGGCAAGGTCCCCCGCTCTTTCTATTGCAGGACCCGAAGTAACCCTTATATCGGAGCCCATTTCGTTGGCTATAATGTGACTAAGGGTGGTTTTACCAAGTCCGGGCGGGCCGTACAAAAGCACGTGGTCCAAACTTTCGTTGCGCTTCTTTGCCGAATGCATAAAAATACCAAGGTTCTTTTTTACCTTGTCTTGTCCTACGTAATCGTCAATAATTTTCGGGCGTAAAATATTTTCGGTGTCGTCGTTATCTATAATAGTTGAGGAAATAATCCGTTCTTCGTTCATTTCTTTCACCTCAATTCAGGCTTCGTAAAGCAATAGAAATAAGTTCTTCTATGCTGTTTGCCTTTGATTTCGCCGCTTTTACGGCGTTTACCGCCTCTTTTTGTCCTATTCCTAGTCCACGCAACGCGGCAATGGCGTCCATAGCGTCTTTATCCAAACTGTCCGAAAATTCTTCGCCGCCGCCTTCAAACAAAAGATTACTGTCCACGTCCAAACTTTCTCTAAGTTCAAGTACAATTCTTTCGGCGGTTTTTTTGCCTATTCCCTTAATTTTTGATAAGGTTTTTGTATCCGAAGAAATTATGGCGATAATAAGATTATTAAGTTCAATACCCGACAGTATACCCAAAGCCACTTTGGGACCCACTCCGCTGATGGAAATAAGCTTTAAGAACATATTTTTTTCTTCTTTTGTGGCAAAACCGTACAAAAACAGTCCGTCTTCCCGTACGTTTAGGTAGGTAAAAAGTTTTACCGACTGTTTGTTGTTGTTTATCTGCGCCAAGGTAGTATTGCTTACCGCAATTTCATAACCGATACCGCTATTTTCTAATAGTATGGTTCCTTCGTTAGTATCAACTACGGCGCCTTTAATAAAGCCTATCATTTTTTTCTCCTTATATTCCGAACAAACCTGCCAAGCGATTGGTCTGAGCGTGAGTTAGCGCTACAGCCAATGCGTCGGCGGCATCGTCGGGTTTTGGTATACAGCTAAGACACAGCATAGCTTTTACCATCTCTTGAATCTGTCTTTTTTCGGCTCTGCCGTAACCTGTCATAGCCTGTTTTATTTGTAAAGGTGTGTATTCAAACAAAGCCGCGCATTTTTTGTAAGCCGTAAGCAAAATTGCTCCCCTTGCCTCGGCTACCAGTATTGCGGTTTTTTGATTGTTTTGGAAAAAAAGTTCCTCAATAGCTATGGCATCGGGTTTGTATTTATCAATAATCTGCTCGATAGCGCTACTTATTTTCATCAAACGGTTTGGTAGATTCTCTTCTTTTTTGGTAATAATCGCGCCGTATTCCAAAGCGCGGCACTTGCCCGAAAGGTTTTCTATCAAACCAAACCCGACGGTAGCATACCCCGGGTCAATACCTAAAATAATCATATAAATATAATACAAAAAATAAACGTTTAAGTCAATCGAATAAAAAATTTATAAAACTGCAAAAATTTTGTTATAAAGCTCTTCTCTTCCTCTGTCTTTTACCTTTTCGTCAACAATTATTTTACCGCCTAAGCCAAGAACGATAATTCTGTCACAAAGATTAATAGCGTCGTCAAGGTCGTGAGTGACAAAAATGGTTGTTTTTTTGTAGGTTTTCAGCAGTTTATCAAATAAAATCAATATCTGTTTTTTCAAAGAAATATCCAAGCCCTTAAAAGGTTCGTCCATAAGTAAAACCGGCGCGTCAAAAATAAACGCTCTTGCAAGGGAAACACGCTGGCGCATTCCTCCGCTTAATTGTCTGGGATATTTGTTTCTTTCCTCCCACAAATTAACGCTTCTTAGCATTTCTTCTATTTTTTTAGCTATTTCTTCTTTGGTATAACCACCCCCTAATAGGACGTATTCCAAATTTTTATAAGCAGTCAGATTATCAAGCAGTCTTGTGCTTTGGAAAATATAGCTTATTTTTTTGATTTCATCGATTTTTCCATGAAAATCAGTAATACCTGCAATAATATTTAGTAAGGTCGTTTTTCCGCACCCCGACGCTCCTAATATACCGCAAACCTCGCCCTCGGCAAAATTTATGGAAAAATCATTAAAGACCGTCAATTCGCCGTATTTTTTGGTAATATTATTTAGCTGCATACTGCCACCTCACTACCAACCTTTTTATAAGTCCGACGATTAGTTCCAATAAATAACTCATGGCAATAGCCAAAACCGTATATGCCAAAAGCTGAGCTGTTTCTAACTGACTTCTGGCTATCTGCATCATTATTCCCAAAGAAAGTTTAGTTTGTGCGATTATTTCCGCCGAAATGATAAGTTTTACCGTTAAACTGATATTGGCTTTGGATATATCGAAAAACGACGGCGCAATGGACGGTAGATATAAGGATTTTACCATGTCTTTTTTGGATACTTTATACGCCTTACTCATATCGACAAGGTCCTTATCAACGCCGACAACGGCACTGTAAATTCCTGCATACATTAACGGAAAAATTATTATATAAGCAATAAGAATAGGGCTTGTTTCGGGCTTCATCCACACAACTGTAAGTAAAATTATACTCATTGTAGGCACCGCTCTCATAATAGCAATAAGTGGAGAAAGCAGCTTAAAAACTATGGGGAAAAATGCGCTTATTATACTCAAAACCACTGCCGAAACCATAGCTAAGGCAAAGGCAATAATTGACCTAAGTAAGGTATTTAACGCCGCCGAATAGAACTTCGCTCCCGATAAAATCTGCCCTAGGTTAATAAACGTGTTTTTTAGTGACGGCACTATTATTTCTATCCCTACTATTTTGGCAAAAACCGCCCATATCCCTATTAAAATCAATAGGGATATGACGGGATATATTATGTTTGAGTACTTTTTTACAACTTTCATTTATTTAGTCCAAAGCTACGTTGGCGTAAAAGCCGTCGGCGGGTATGTCTCCTCCGATAAACTGGGCGTTGCTTGCCTTCATTACTTCAAAATATTTTGTCAAGCTGTCTTTGGAATCAAAACCCCCCACGTATTTTATGTTGCAACGTTTAATAACCGCTGTGCTTCCAAAGCTTACCGCGCTGTTGTTGTCAGCTAAAGCCTTGTTGATTTCGGCAACGTCTGCTGAACCGATATAACCCACGTTAGATTGCATTTTCTTTAAGAAAGCCTTCAAAAATCCGCTGTGGTTAGCTATTATATCGCTTGTGGCTACTGTTCCTGCCTGAGGATAACCTTCATAACCGGCAGCCTCATTCCACTCTTCCTGGAAGTCAAAAATAATAGATGCGTTTGCCTTGCTTATAGCCATAGTTGCGGCTGGTTCTCCGAGTAAAGCATATTTAACCGTGCCCGCTTTAAGGGCGGCTATAGCGTCGCTTCCTTGGGCAATATATTGTATATCAGCTTCGGTTTCCAGATTTACACCGGCATTTTGCAGGAAGTATTTTAACAAGAAGTCGGGAGTTCCGCCTTGTCCTGTGCACATAATTTTCTGATTTTTCAAATCGGCAAAGTCGGTTATGCTCTCTGTACCCACAAGATACAAAAGTCCGTATATGTTAGTTGCTACTAATTTTATATCGATATTATTAGTATAAAGTTTTGCCGCAATGTTGGTGGGGATCAAAGCTATATCGGCTTGTTTTGCGGTTAGTTTAGCGGAAATTTCTGCTGCGCCGGCTACGATTTCAAATTCTACTTTATAGTTTTCATAAGAAAAACCGTCTTTTAGCATATTAGCTACCGCCAAAGCAGGAGCGCCGTCCGGAACGGCAACTTTGATTGTATATTGGTCTTTATCTTTGCAAGCTAACAAAGATACGCTTAAAACAGCTATTAAAGTTACTATAAATATTATGGAAAGTGTTTTTTTCATCGTTTTATTCATTTTAGTCCTCCAATTCTATCGACGTCAAAGCCGATTTTACGTTAATATTGTTAAGTCTTCCTAGTTTGCCTGTTAGGGCGGTTATTCTTTCGTTGTTTCCGCTGACAATTACACTTATCGCCGAAATATGATTTTCGTGTAAGGGAACGCCCATTCTTCCTACAATTATATCGCTGTAGTCCGACAAAATGCTTTGCATTTGATTAACCGCCGCTCTATCGCCCGACACTACGATACCGATTACTCCGATTCTCTTCATTTTAGTATCTGCACCTCCCAATTTATTAACAAAAAAACTCCGATTAACGGAGTTTATGGTTATACTTTGGTATCTTATTAAAAATACTGTGAAAGCATAATCTCCGAAAAATCATCGAATTCTGGTCACAATTTAACTATACAACTATTATATAATGCTTGTCAATTGAAATATATTAATTGTTCGCTCCTTATATCAAATATTTTGGTGCCGAAATTATTATCATCGATTACACGCGCCAAAACTACGGTTTTACCAATAAAAATGCTGTTAATTAACTTTTCTTCATTTAACGTTATCTTTTCGCCAAACCCTTCAACGAACAATTCGTTATTGTCTTTTTTTAGGACAGCTTCACTCAGAGACAGTTTTTCTCCGTAAAACAATTTGCATACGGTAACGCTTAGCGGATTAGCTTTGATTTCCTTATATACCCCTATTTGTAAATTTATGCCGTAATTTAATACAATCACTTTTTCTCCAAAGGTTTCGGCTTCAAAATTGCTGTCGGTGGCAAAAATCAGAGGAGCTTTATTGCTAAGTTCCTTAATATAAGATATATATTGCAAAAATACTTTTTTCCTTTGTGCCACTTCTACGTTGGAAAAGATATTATCTATTAAATAAGCGTCGGCGTCCCGCAAAAATGCTCTGGCAAAAATTATGGCTATTTTGGTAAATACGTCGACTTTTTTTACTTTTTTATTTAAGTCGTCAGTCAAACCGAATTTTTCGGCTACGTTTTTTACGGCTTCTTTAGCCTTGTTTATATCGACTTTTCTGATTAATAAAGGATAAAGCAGATTTTTTTCTATTGTTTTACCCTTAAATAGTCCGAATTCGTTATAAAGAATACATACGTTTCTGTCTTTACTGCTTTTTTCAGCTATATTTTGACCATTGAGAAGTATTTCTCCCGAACTAAATCTATTTATTCCGCCTATAGTTTTTATAAGAGAGGTTTTGCCCCCCTCTTCGCGGGCGAATATAGTTGCTATTTCTCCTTTTGCACAATCAAAGCTAAGTCGGCTTATTGCCTCGGCTCCGTAATTGTATTTTATGGTAAGGTCGTTTATTATCATTTCTTTCATTCCATAAATATAGCAGACCAAAACAAAAAAAGCAATAATTTAGGTTGACATAGTAAGCTAACTGTATTACAATGACATTAACAATACAATATAGCTAGGGGTGACAGGAAACTGTCTGAGATTACACCCTCTGAACTTGATTGAGCTAGCACTCACGAAAGGAAGCAATTCTCCTAAGTAATCTCGCATACTTAGGATTTTTTATTTTTCGTACCTGCGTATCGTCTGTTCGCCTTGGCAAGGAAAGGAGAAATTATGTACACACCTTTTTCTGAGTTGTCAACCTTTAACAAAGCCGCGACTATAGCTTTATACCTTACTATAGCCATTATCGTAATTATGATAATAGCTTGGTTTTTGTTGAAAAAAAACAATAAAGATACCAAAACTTTCGGCAACATATCGTTAGGAATAATAATCGGCTATTCTATAGGACTGATTGCCGTATTACTGTTTTTGAAGATTGATGAGTACCAGTCTTTAGGCTACATCGACAAAACAACCTTCATTCCCGTTCTTATTTTACTTTGCGGAATAGCCTTGTTAGCTATAACAGCGCTTATTATTTCCATTTTTGCCCGTCAGCATCTAAAAAAGTTTTCTATTATCGCGTCAATTATCGTATCGGCGGGACTGCTTGCGATAATAATAATTAAACTTATTAAACAATATAAAGAAGTGGGAAGCTTAGGGGCAAGCAGTGAAACCGCGCTCTATATTTTTACCGCGGCAATTATTGTTACCATTGCCTTACTTGCCATATTTTTCGGCAAAAAAAGTACTGCTAATAACACCAAAGCTATTGTTTACGGCGCAATATGTATGGCAACCAGTTTTGCTTTATCCTATATAAGATTTTTCGAACTGCCTCAAGGCGGTTCGGTAACTTTTGCAAGTTTAGTGCCTCTTATGCTCTACTCCAAAATGTTCGGCATAAGAAAAGGTGTATTAATAGGGATAATTTATGGATTTTTGCAGTTTATTCAAGCCCCTTGGTTCTATCATCCCATACAATTCTTGCTTGATTATCCCATAGCTTTCGGGGCGATAGGACTAACGGGGATTTTGAGCGAAAAGAAAATTTTTGAAAAGAAACTACCCTTACAACTAGCCTTAGGGGGTTTGATTGCGGTAACAATAAGATATCTATCCCACGTTGTTAGCGGAATATACGTTTTTGGCTCCGGCGATCCCGAAAACTACGGCGCCGTTGCCTGGAGCTTTTTATATAACGCCTTTACCTATGCCGATTTAGCAATAGCATTAGTGGCAGGTTGCGCTATGCTAAGTTCCAAATATTTTGTAAAAGCAATGAATAATGCGGTTATATAATTAAAAATTTTGAAAAAAATGAAAAACTAGCAAATCGCCGTATTCTATTTCAAAGGATGCGAAAGTATCGGTAGCGACGTTGGAAATACCTCTCCCGCCGTTGCTCTTAGATAGTAAAAGATTTGTAAGGTCAAATTTTACGCCTTTAGAGGACTTAACTAAACAATCAGAGCCGAAAGACACAAGCGAGATAACGTCATTCGGCTCTGTTTTTATTTCAAAGGAAGAATTTCTGTAAAAAATATCGTAACCGTCTGCGCAGATTACCGCCTCAACGTTCATATTCTTAGCTTGTCTAAGTAAGCTGTAGTTACCCAAAACGTGGTCGGGTCTTCCGCCTGTTGCTCCGTAAATTGCGATATATGTAGCTCCCAATTCACAAGCTTTCTTTATGGCAAGTTCTCCGTCGGTAAAGTTTTTGTAGGAGGGGAATATTATTATATCGGATTTTTGAGGTATATTTTTTATACTGTCCATATCGCCGATAATATAATCGGCGATATAGCCACTTGGTAAATTATTATAGCCGCCGTCGGCGCAAATTATTATTTCTTCACGGATAGCCCTAGTAAACGGCTCGCCGTTTAGAACAACCGCTACTCTCATTTTTAGATAATATACTTGCTGTCTTTGGCTTTCTTGCTGTTAAGCTCTTTTGCCTTATCTTCGTAACCTGCTCTGCCCAGTAAAGCGTAAGTGGCGTTTTTGCCCCCCTCTACTCCGGGTTGGTTGAAAGTATCGATATTGAGCATGGCTCCTGCGTATGCCGTTTGCAGCATAAAGAACATCATAAGCTGCCCTAAAGTATGGGCATTAACTTCGGGAAGCATAATTTTATTGTTCAATCTTTGAGAAACGGTAAGAGCGTATTCAGTCGCGTTCATTTCCGCCGTGATTAGTTCGTTCATTGTGTGTCCGCATAGGAAATTTACCGACGGGATATTTTCACAACCGTCGCTGATAGTTACCGTTTTGCGGTAGTTTTCTACGCCGATTAACGTAATTACCTTATCAAAAGGACCTTCGGTATATAATTGAACTTGACTGTGTTGGTCGGTAACTCCCAAAGCCTTTACCGGAGTTTGTCCGACGTAAACGGTTTTTCCGTCAAGGTCTACTGCCTTACCTAAGCTTTCTCCCCAAAGTTGAGCATACCAATCCGCCATTAGCTTCAGGCTGTCGGCGTAAGGCATCATAACAGAAATATTATTGCCTTTTTGCATAGCGATATATTGAAGCAATGCCGCCATTAAAGCGGGATTTTTCTTAGCGTCGGACTTGTTGCAAAGTTTGTCCATAAATTTCGCCCCTTTAAGAAGGGCTTTTATATCAATTCCCAAAACTGCGGCGGGAAGTAGTCCTACTGGGCAAAGTTCGCTAAATCTTCCGCCTACTCCCTCGGGTATGTAGAAAGTTTTTAAGTTTTCCTGCTTAGCAATCTTAATTAAATTGCCTTTGGTTTCGCTGGTAGTAGCTATAATATGTTCGCTAGCCTTTTCGCCAAGCTGTTTTTTTAATATATCCATAATAATAAGGTATTGGCTCATTGTTTCGCTGGTTGAACCGCTCTTTGTTATTACGTTAAAGCAGGTCTTTTTTATGTCGATAACGTCAAGCAACGCCACCATTCTTTCGGGGTCGACGTTGTCTTCCACATAAAACTTCGGAGCCTTTCTCTTAGCTTTTGGAAGTTCGTTATGGTGTAAATGGCAAAGAGCCTGAAAAACCGCCATAGGCCCTAACGCGCTGCCGCCTATACCCAATACTACAAAGTAATCAAATCTCTTCTTAATATCCTTAGCGGTTGCTATGATGTCGGCTACTATTTCGTCCTGATTGTAAGGTAAGTCCATCCAACCCATCATATCTTTGCCTCTGCCCTTTTGTACGTCGGTAAAAGCCTTAACGGCTAGTGCCTTGTTAGCCGCGATATCTTTGTCGGAAATACCGGAAATATCCCCCACGTAATCCACCATCATATTATTGTAGTCAAAAGTAATTGCACTTGGTTTTGCCATAAAATTATATTCCTCCGTAATTATTTGCTTTATATAGACATTCTACCAAAAAATCATAGCTTTTCAATAGTTCATCATAACTTGAATAGTCGTTTGAGTAAACCTCAATCATAGCAGGGCCCTCATAACCGTTTTCTATCAGCGTTGCAAAAAGTTTGACAAAATCAAACGTTCCCTTACCGGGTATGCCAAGCTTTCTGTTGTTGTCAAAATCACATAAATGGACGTTTTTTAGCCTGCTGCCCATAGACTTTATGTAGTCGTAAATATCAAAGTCGCTTAGCATTGCCTGTTTTATGTCAAGGCAAGTGTCAATTCTGGTATATTGTTGCAGGTTGTCAAAAAACTCCGGGGTGTTAAAAAAAGTCCAATGCACGTTTTCGTAGCACAGCTGAGTTTTTCCTCCGCTGTAATTATAAACCATATCGCATAATTCTTCCACTCTTTTTCCTATTTTGGGGTAATTATGCACGTAGGGAAGTTTTTTGAACTTGGCGGGACCGTGGAAAGTATAATACTGAGCGTCCAGTCTGCCTCCGCACTTTGCCACTTGAGTAAATATTTCTTCGCAGTCGCGCCTTGTTCTTTCCACAGGATTGAACAGTTCGGGCTCAAACTGCTGGTTTAACGTATGTATGGAAAATACCCGTGTGGTGCCTTTCTTTTTGAGAAGCTCGTCTATAAAAGCGTCTTTATATTCATAAAATGTGCTTAAAAAGACTTCACACACAGGTATTTTGAATTTATTTAGTAGCTCTAAAGATGACTCCGTCGTTTCTTTGGAAAAAAACGACGCAGTCGATATTCCTATTTCCATTTTAATATTCGGGCTCTATCAAACCGTAATCTCCATCGTTTCTTTTGTATATTACGCTCACTTTATTGGTATCGCCGTTGACGAATACGTAAAAGGCGTGGTTAAGTAATTCCATCTCTTCTATAGCGTTATCAACCGAAGTAACCGATATGTTAAATTTCTTTACTCTTACTACATTGGCGGGCTTTTCGCTTACTTTAAGGTTTTCTTCATAAATAACGGGAGTTTCTGCCTTCTTGAACTTGGAGCCGAATTTATCGCGGTATTTTACTATCTGTTTTTCCAGCTTCGGCAGTACTTTATCGAGATTTTCGTTCATTTTGTCACCGCTCACTACCGAACGGACAAAACCCATATTGCTTGCGTCAACGTTAATTTCCATAACGTACTGGTCGCTACCTACGGTAGATAATTTTACTTTTGCTTTGGCTTCTGTGCCGAAGTATTTATCAAACTTGTTGAGTTTCTTGATAATAAGCTCTTTCAATACGTCGTCCAGGCTGTAATTTTTTGTGGTAATTTCGATACGCATATTTCTATCCTCCTTGGTTAATAAATTCTATTTTGTTGTCTTCAAGCTTAACTCTCACTGTGATATTTTTAAGTCCGTTTCGTAATATTTCTTCGCTAAGCTTATCTTCAAGCGCCGTTTCTATGGTTCTTTGCAGTGGTCGCGCTCCGTATAATATGTCAAAAGAGGTTTCCGTCAGAAACTGCGCAACCTCTTTGTCAACAATAAGTTTTATTCCTTTTTCATTATACAATATTTCCTTTAGCCTGCCTACTAGTAAATTCGCTATTTGCAATAAATTTTCCTTGCTAAGTTCATTAAATACTACAACGTTGTCAATTCTATTTAAGAACTCCGGTCTTAACGTTTTCTTAAGCTCTTCCAAAATTATATCTTTCCTCTTTTCTTTTTGAGAATCGCTACTGGTAGCAAAACCGATACTGGTGGATTTATTGAGTAATTCCACCCCGATATTGCCCGTCATAATAATAATGGTATTCTTAAAATCCACCAACCTACCCTTGGCGTCGGTTATTCTGCCGTCGTCAAGGACTTGTAATAATACGTTATAAACATCGATATGCGCTTTTTCCAGTTCATCAAGCAAAATTACTGCGTAGGGCTTTCTTCTGACCGCTTCGGTAAGCAGTCCCCCTTCTTCATACCCAACGTAACCGGGAGACGCTCCGATTAGTCTTGCCACAGAGGATTTTTCCATATATTCGCTCATGTCAAAACGAATAAGGGCGTTTTCACTTCCGAACAAAAACTCCGCCAGAGCCTTGGCTGTTTCGGTTTTACCCACACCGCTTCCCCCTAAGAAAATAAAAGAACCTATTGGGCGTTTGGAATCTTTTAGTCCCGCTCTTGCCCGCCTTATTGTTTTACAGATTACCGATACCGCTTCCGATTGACCGATTATGCGCTTGTTTAATTCTTCTTCCATATTCATAAGGCGCATCGTCTGCTCTTTGTCAAGCTCTGTTACCGGTATCGCAGTCATTTCTTCAATAATTTCCAAAATATCTTTCTTGGTAAGTTTAAGTTTTTTCGCTTTGGTTTTTATAGTAATTTTTTTACTACAAGCCTCGTCCAACACGTCTATTGCCTTATCCGGCAAATAGCGGTCGGTTATATATCTGTTGGAAAACGTAGCCGCTGCTACAATTGTTTCATCGGGAATGATAATGTTGTGGTGTTTTTCTAAGCTGGCTTTAACTCCGCGCAGAATTTTTATGGTGTCTTCAACACTAGCTTCCTTGACGTCGATTACCATAAAACGCCGCTCTAACGCAGGGTCGCTCTCTATAAACTTCCTATACTCTCCGATTGTGGTCGCTCCTATTGTGGGGAACTTGTCGGAAAGCAGATACGGCTTTATTATATTGGCTATATTAAAACTCCCGTCGTTGCCTCCCGCTCCCGATATAGAATGGATTTCGTCAATAAAAAGTATTATATTCTGCTGTTCAAGGGCGTTAAAAAGGAGTTTTAATTTTTCTTCCATATCTCCGCGGTATCTGGTACCCGACATAATGTTGGTAAGATTTAAGGAAAATATAGTCTTATTTTTTAAGAAGTCGGGAACGTTGTTTTTAACGATTTTTTGGGCAAGCCCTTCTATCAACGCAGTTTTACCCACTCCCGATTCTCCAATAATCATGGGATTGTTCTTTTTTCTGCGGGAAAGAATCTGAATTATACGGGCAATTTCCTTTTCTCTGCCGATAATATCGTCTATTTTGTTTTCTTTGGCTTTTGCGGTAAGGTCTACGCCGTTTTCTATCAAAATATCGGGCAGTGAGGTTTTTATCTCCGTCGGTGCGTCTTTTGTTATCTTTTCTTTGGGTGTAGACGCAGGTTCCTGCCCTATTTTGTTATAGCTCATAGCGTTGACTATGGACAGAACTTTTGCGTAATCAATTTCGTATCTATTGAGAATTTTGGCGGCAAGAGTGTTCTTAAAAAAGCAAATCGCAAGCAAAATATGCTGGGTGTCGACCTCATTGTATCCTAGTTTTTCCGAAGCCTTATCGGCATATTCCAAAATACTGACAGCGACCTCAGAAAAACCCGCTTTATTTAGCGGATCCGATGTTTTTATAAGATAACTGCTGGATACTTCGGCGGAAAAACCTAGGCAGTGCAAAATTTCCGCCGCATAGCAGTTTTCCACGTTTGCCAAAGCCGCCAAGAGATGATACGATTCTATTGCGTTGCCTGACTGCGAAGCAAAGGTCTCGGCTAAATCCAAGACCTTTTTACATTTGACGGTGTACCTTTTCATCCTCCCCCTGGCTAATAATACTACTATTATTATATTCTTATCAAATAGTATCTATTATTTCCTTGAGGTAAGATTTTAACCCTTTGTTAATTTCTTCGTTGCGTAAAGCGTATTCAATATTTGCCTTGATATAACCAAGCTTATCGCCGATATCATAACGCTTTCCGTCAAAGGTGTACGCAAAAACCGCCGTTTCCTTTGCCATAAGCTCTATTGCCGTGGAAAGATAAATTTCTCCGTTGGGAGCGGGCGGCGTTATATCGATATAATGGAAAATATCGGGAGTCAACACAAAACGACCCAAACTTGTCAACCTTGACGGCAACTCCTCTATCTTTGGCTTTTCCTTAAAACCAAGAAGTTCGGTATACTTACCCTTAACTTTACCCGGAACCACAACGCCGTATTTAGGACATTCTTCCCTAGGCTGTTCCTGCACTCCCACCACCGTACTTTTTGTAGTAGTATAGGCTTCTATCATTTGTTTCGTGACAGGAAAATCGGGATTGTAAATAACGTCGTCGCCGAACAATACGGCAAACGGCTCATCGCCTACAAAGCTTTTACAAAGGTCAATAGCCTTGCCCGTACCTAACATTTCTTTCTGTCTGACGTAGCAGATATTTACCTTATCAAGTAGGTAGTTCATTTTCTCTATATCTTGAGTTTTTCCCGCTTTTGCCAAGGCGTATTCTACCTCAATATTGCGGTCAAAGTGGTCGGCAATGTTGTTTTTATTTCTCCCCAAAATAATACAAACGTCGGTAATGCCGCTTAAAGCGCATTCCTCTACAATATACTGAATACTGGGCACGTCGACTATGGGCAGCATTTCTTTAGGCATAGCTTTTGTTGCCGGTAAAAAACGCGTTCCGAAACCCGCAGCGGGAATAATAGCTTTTTTTACTTGTTTCACAAACAAATTCTCCTTGAGTAATTTTTTTCCAACATACTTAGTATATTATAAAAACTTATCAATAGCAAGGCTAATTTTTGTTTCAAATATATTGACATTTTTTTTGTGTTAGTATATTATATAATAGCTTGCGAGGGTGGCGGAATTGGCAGACGCGTATGATTCAGGTTCATATTGGAGACAGTGAGGGTTCAAGTCCCTTCCCTCGTACCAAGTGAAACCAAAAAATATGTGGTCGTGGCGGAACAGGCAGACGCGTACGTTTGAGGGGCGTATGGTTTCACCGTATGGGTTCAAGTCCCATCGACCACACCAACCATAAAAATAGCGCATTTTCATGCGCTATTTTTTACTGTTGACAAAAACCACTTTTTTCAGAGTGGTTTTTGCATTTTTTAGTTTTGAAATGAAATTTTTTTGAAAATTGCAAATGGAATATTTATTTTTTTAATAAAACTTATGTTATGTTAATACTGTTTTTTTACGGTGTAAATACAAAAATTGAATTTTATTCAAATTTATTTTTTGTTAAAAATTGAAATAATTTTATAATCTGGTAATTACTCTTGCCTCTCCGCTGGATAAATACTCTTCCCCTGTATCAGTTATTACTATCAAACGACCTTTGTCGTCAATGCCCCTAACTATGCCGCAAGCGGTTTTATTTTCACCTTGATATATATCGACCTCTTTATTAATAAGATATTGTTTGCTTTTATAGTATTCCAAAAAATTTTTTGAGGGCATTTCGTAATAATGCTTGCGAATATTTTCAATAACGTCAGCAATAAATTTGTTTTTTTGACTTGCCGATAATTTTTTATCAAATAAGGGGGCAACTATGTCGGAAAGTTCAGTAGGATAGCCGTTTTCGGGCTTAAAGAGATTAATACCAATTCCCACCACCAAATATTCAAAAGCGCCCTCTTCTACGTTGAGAGAGCCTTCGCTAAGTATCCCCGACACCTTTTTATTACCTTTATAAATATCGTTTACCCATTTGATTTTTAGGTCAAGTCCATATTTTTCTTCCAAAACTTCGGTAACTGCCGCGGCTGTCATAATGGTAATCATAGAGGCGTCTTCTATAAGAAATTTCGGACGAAGAAGTATGCTCAAATATACCCCGCAGCCTTTGGGAGAATAAAAACTGCGCCTCTGACGGCCTTTACCCTGCGTTTGATGCTCAGCAACAATGACCGACCATTCTTTGCCGCCTTTTTTTGCAATATCTATCAATAAATCGTTGGTGGAAGTCGTTTCTTTAATGACGTCTATAAAAAATTTATCGGGTTCGTTCAAAAAAATGTTTATCCCAAAACTGCTTATCGTGTCTGTATCTAGAGAAAGACAATAACCTTTATTGGATAAACAGATTATTTCGTGTCCGTCTTCTTTTAAGGTGTTTATTGCCTTCCAGATTGCATTCCTTGTAACAGAAAACTCATCGGCTAAAGATTGTCCCGAAAGATACTGCCCTTGACTAACAATTAATTTATTAAGAACCTTGTCTTTGAGTTTCATTTGGACTAGTTTACCACGTTAATAGGCTCTCCGTCTAAGAATTTTTTAATATTCTGCGCCGTTATATCCAAAAGTCTGCCTCTTGCCTCACTGCTTGCCCATGCTATATGCGGAGTTATTACCGTGTTCTTGGCTCTAAGGAGATTGTTACTCTCTTTGGGTGGCTCTTCGCTCAAAACGTCGGCGCCGAAACCTGCAATTTTATCATTATTTAGAGCGTAAGCGACGGCGTCTTCATCGATAAGCCCGCCTCTAGCGGTATTTATTATTATCGCGCTTTTTTTCATCAAAGCGATTGCTTCCTTATTTATCATTTTTTTGTTGCTTTCGGTAAGTGGACAATGCAAAGTGATAATGTCCGACCTAGTGTACAATTCTTCTAAGCTTACGCAACACTCATAGGGTGTTCTGTTATAAACAAGCACCTGCATTCCGAAGGCTTCGGCAATTTTTGCTACGGCTTTTCCTATGCTTCCGTATCCAATGATACCGATAACTTTATTTTTTAATTCAATAATCGGGGTTAAACACAGACAGAAATCTTTAGCGTTACACCATTCGTAATTATATACCGCTCTGCCGTGCAAACCGCTTTGGGCGCATAGTTCTAAAATCAAGGCAAAGGTATGTTGGGCAACGCTGTCTGTACTGTAAGCGGGTACGTTACTTACAATAACGTTTCTTTGTCTTGCATAATCGCAGTCAACGACATTGTAGCCGGTAGCAAGCACCGAAACAAACTTTAGTTCGGGAGAAGAATCAATAACGTCCTTGTCGATAATTACCTTATTGGTAAGTATAATTTCCGCTCCTTTTATTCTCTCCTTTACAAGTTCCTTTGGGGTATGTTCGTAACAAGCAAAATCTCCGAAATTTTTCAAAAAGTCGAAGTTCTTGTCCTTTTGCATAACCGCGCTGCCGTCTAAAACTACAATTTTCGTCATAATTACCTCATAAACGAACAAGAATGGGAAGGTTAGTTCCCATTCTTGTCAAGATACTTAATTTGTTTTATTTGTCCAAATATTGGGCTTGGGCGTAATAGCCTACCGTCATCATCAGATTGCCTAGTGAGCCGCCAAACTCAGGCGCGCCTTCAATGGTAAGGAAACCTTGTTTGATATACTCTATCATATCACCTTTGGACATAAGTATATCCAACGCATGTAAGGGAGTATCAAAACGCATGGTAAGGAAGGGCTTGCATCTAGGATACGCTCCGCGTCCCGATTTTGTTTCTCCGCCTCTGACTCTCAGCCAAGCTTGTAAGTCGTCATAGCCTGTAACCGCATAAGCGTAAGCTCTGTCGGGGCTGCTTTCTGTAAACTTCTTAACTTCGGGATGTTCAACTTTGTTAAGCTGACTGATTCCGCTACTTAGTAGATAGAAATACAGTTTAACAAGCATCGTTTGGTCTTCCAACTTTTCGGGAGCGTCCTTGGCTTGTAACAAGCCAGCCATACGAAGCAAAGTAAGCAATATTGCAACAAACTTGCCAAAGTTTTTTAATACGCCTTTCATCTTAGGCAAAGGCATACCTTTTCCGCTAAAGAAAAGTATGAACTTATTAACCGTAGGAAATTCCAACTCTATGTCGGGCGATGGGTGACTTTCTCCCACAAAAACCGTCCATTTGCCGTCTTCCACAACGTAATGTGTAGCCAGTTTACCCGTCTTTTTGAATTCGTCCGATAAAACGCTTATTTGGAAAACAAAGCTTTTCCCTTTGAATTTATCGGCAAATTTTTGTTCAGTTTCGGCTATCACCTTAACCAACGGCAACGCAGAGAAGAAAAATATACGGAGTGCATATTTATCATCCTTCGTCATCATAATTTTATCTGCCATTTTACACCTCGTCAGTCCAGTTTTCGCCCGAAGGTATAATTCTTCCTCCACTAGCAGCTGTTGCTACGCCGCTTTGAACGCCGATTTTGGTACCGCTAACGGCGTCTTTTTCAAATTCGGCATTAACAAGTTCCATAACGTTTTTGACTATGCCGGCCGCGTCAATTTCGTACATTGCCATCAAGTCTTCATGTAAGCCGATAGCTGAGAAGTGGTCTTGTAATCCAAGTTTCTTGAATGCGCAAGCCATACCGCTTTCTACGACTACTTCGCCTACCGCGCTTCCTAGACCGCCGATAACGGTGTGGTCTTCTACGGTAACTATTCTTCGTGTATCCTTAACTGCCTTAATAATAGCTTCTCTGTCGATAGGCTTAATTGTGTGCATGTTAAGTACGCGCGCCGAAATCTTGTGGTCGAATTCCAATATCTTAGCTGCCTGTATTGCCTGATATACGCAAGAACCGCAAGCGATTATGGTAATATCGGTTCCGTCAGTCATCTGAACGGCTTTTCCTACTTCAAATCCGTAATCGTCGGTGTTGTATACAGTTTGGTCAAAACCACGGTTAATTCTGATATAGAACGGACCGGGGGTGTTTGCTGCCGCTCTTACGGCTAGGCCTGTCTCAATACCGTCAGCCGGACAGATAAGAGTCATGTTAACCAAACCTCTTACAACGGCGAAGTCTTCTATAGCGTGGTGAGTAGAACCGGCTTGTCCGAAGGACGTGCCGCCGTGAGTACCGATAATTTTTACGTTAACGTTCTGGTAGCAGATGTCGGAGTGGATTTGGTCAAGAGAACGTAAGCTGGCGAAAACCGAAAAGCTGCTTGCAAAGGGAATAAATCCGCATTTGGCAAGACCTGCGGCTACGCCGTACATGTTTTGTTCTGCAATACCAACGTTTATTAGTCTGTCGGGGAATTTATCGCCGAAATCACCTATTTTGGTGGAGCCTTTCAAGTCGGCTGTCAAAGCTACGATGTTGGGATTTTCCTCTCCTAATTGTGTCAAAGTTTTTCCATAAATTTCAGCGGTAGCAAGCTTGGTGCTTTCTACTGCGGTAAAAGATAATCCTCCTGCCATGTTACTTGCCCTCCTTTTCTGCTACTGCTTTTCTAGCTTCATAATATTCTTGCAAATCTTTCTTTGCGGTAATATATTTGGGTTCGTCAATAGCGCCGTAGTGCCATTTGTAGTTGCCTGCCATAAAGCTTACGCCCTGACCTTTTACGGTGTCGGCTATTATGCAAACAGGCTTGTCTTTTGCTTGTAAAGCATATTCTATAGCTTCGCAAAGCTCATCGATGCGGTGACCGTTAACTACTTTTACGTCAAAGCCGAATGCCTTCCACTTATCGGGGAACGGCTCAAGAGCCATAACGTCTTCGGTGTTGCCGTCAATCATGTTGTGATTTCTGTCAACAATGGTAATAAGGTTGGTGGCCTTAAAGTGACCGGTAGCCATAGCAGCTTCCCAAACCGAACCTTCGTCGCATTCGCCGTCGCCAAGAACCAAGAAAGTTTTGTAACTTTGTTTGCGTAGTCTTGCAGCAAGAGCCATACCCAAAGCGATACTGGAGCCGTGTCCCAAACTTCCGGTAGATGCGTCAAGTCCTTTTACTTTGTTGCTGTCAAGGTGCATTCCCAATTTGCTGCCTGTTAGGTTAAAAGTCTTTAGATCTTCTTTTTTAACTAGTCCCAAATCAGCAAACATTGATGCTAGCATAATTCCTATATGTCCCTTACTTACTACACAACGGTCTCTGTCGGGGTCGGTAGGATTCTTCGGGTCAAAATTCATATATTTATAGTACAAAACCGTCAAAATATCAGCAGAACTGAAACTTCCTCCGATATGTCCGCTTCCTGCCCAATATGTAGTATCCAAGCAAAGCGATCTCAAATCATTTGCCTTGTCTTCAAGACGCAGCCATTCTTGTTTTGTTAAAGCCATGGTATATTAACCTCCTGATTAATTTTTTATTTGAATTCCGGATGATTACTTCTAACCACCTTATAAGCCTCGTCGGCAACGTCCCAAGTAAACTTGATATCTTCTTCGGTCAACGCGTCGTTAATGAACAAGTTATGGTGACTGGTGAAGAATACGCCTCTCTTGACGCATTCTGCAACCCATTCCTGGTGGAGTATGGTAGAAGGATAATCATTGGCAAGGCGCATGTACCACATGGAAGGTTCACCTGTTACATGCAGGTCAAATCCATTGGACTTTGCTACGTCTGTCAAACCCTTTAACAGCATTCTGCCTTTTGCATTGATGCTTTCTGCTGTGCCGTTTGCTTTCATCTTCTTAACGCAAGCGATACCTGCTGCTAGAGGCACGCTGGACAACCAGTAAGAACCGGTATACATAACGTCTTCTGCTGCTCCTTTCATAGCGTTAGTGCCGCAGAGAGCCGATACGTTATAGCCGTTTGCGATAGCCTTACAGAAGCAAATTAAATCTGCCTTAATACCGTAGAAATGGTCGCTACCGGCAATGTCAAGACGGAATCCGCAACGTACGTCGTCGAAAATAAGAACTATGCCGTTTTCGTCGCAAATCTTGCGCATTTTGTTCCAATATCCGGGCGCGGGAAGGGAGCTGTCTCCCATAGCAGGATGGCAGTAAGGAGTGGAAACCAAGCAAGCTATTTCGCCGGGGTGGTCTTTTACTAATTGTTCAAATTGCTCAGCGTTGTTCCAATCGATATAGAAGGTGTTTATTACGTCTTCTTTGATAATACCCGAAGCGCCTATTTTTTGGCACCAGGGAGCTACGCCGTGATAAAAACCGTTAACAAGAACCATTTTCTTTCTGTTAGTCTTAGCTTTGGCTATCATGGTAGCAAACTGTGTTACGTCGCCGCCGTTTTTAGCAAAGAACGCCCAGTCAGCCGATGCTACGGTATCAACCATAAGTTCGGCAAAATTAACAAGCTGTTCGCTAGCTAAGGTTACGCAGTTGCCTTTCTTCATTTGTTCTAAAGCCGCCGCATCAACGTCGGGATCGTTATAACCCAAAATATTGGGACCGTATGCGCACATATAGTCGATAAAGCGGTTGCCGTCTACGTCCCAGAAATAAGCTCCCTCTGCTCTACTGGAAAACAGCGGAAATGCCGAAGTCGGTATTGCGCAGCCTTCTGCAGGGCCAAGATGTCCGTAAATACCTGCCGGAACTACTTTAAGAGCTCTTCTGAATAATTCATTACTCTTTGTATAAGTGTTTATCTTCATCATTTTTAGCCTCCTGTTTACAGATAATGGCTAACCATTGTCAAGAGTTTTGACATTTGGTCAAGCATATCAACTTTGCCTTTTATCATGAACTTACCTTGACCTAAGCCGTTGTAGCTGGAAGTCTTGCCGTTAAGCAAGTCATGAGCAAATTCCAAATCCGAAAAATACATCATAGCGCGCGGTTCTTCGGATTTGCCAATTTTTGCTGTCATATGTCCGTCTTTTATTGCTATTGTCGCCTGCAAACCATCGGGGATACCGCAAGCGATTTCTCCGTCGGCTATACGTTTAGCAACGATTTTTCCTATTTCGTCGCTGTTGCCGATTTCACACATTGCAAAGAAAGCGGTATAGGCTGTCAAAGTGGTGTTTATCTCAAAGAACGTCTTATCTTTCAGAAGGTCGGGAGAAGACGGTTTTAAGAAATAAGCCAATCTATCGGTAAGTTTGATAAACGTTCCGGTAAGGAAGCCGACTTTGAATATGTTAATAAACAAAGGTATGGTTTTTTGACCGTCGATCAGGTTGTTGAAATGTTCGGGTGAAGTGAACCATAATTTTAATTGCGCCGCCGAACGTCCTGCTACAAATTCGCATTTACCGTCCTTAAAAATAAGTGCGCCGCAGCCTGCTTCGGGTACGTTGAAAGATACAGAGATGTTGAGCTTTTTTATCAAATCTTTGGATACTTCATCCATACTGCACAGGTCTTGAATGTTACGTAATACTGCAAACAAATTGATTTTTGCCTTTGTTACACTATCCATGTTAATGCCTCCTTATATAAATATCAATGTAAACTCAAAAAAAAAATTCCTGATTATATTAATCATAGCACAAGGGAAAAATAGTTTCAATACCCAAAATTAAAATTTTTTGAATATAATTTGATTTGATAAAAATTATGGTTTTTAATTAAATTCTACGAATATTTTTTCTGTTCTTTCGGTAATTTGCGTAAAAATTTCGTAAGGAATGGTTTTGCATAACATGGCTATGTCCTCAACGGTTATCATTTTGTCTTGACTTTTGCCAATGAGGATTACTTTATCTCCTATTTTTGCGCAAGGGAGTTCGGTTATATCAACCATAATATAATCCATACACACTCTGCCCACTATGGGCGCAAAACTGTTGTTAATAATAACATTACCTTTATTGGAAAGCGCTCTGGGCAGTCCGTCTGCATACCCAATTGCTACGGTGGCGATTTTTGTTTTTGACTTAGCGCAATATGTTTTGCCGTAACTAACTCCCCTGCCTCTGGGGATAAGTCTGATATCAGCGATAACCGAAGATAATTCCATTGTCGGAAGGAATGTTCTGGTATCATTACTAATAGGATTAACACCGTAAAGTCCTATCCCCGGGCGAATCATATTGCATAAACTAAAACTGCCGTTAAGTATAGCGGCGGTGTTGTCGGAATGAATTATGGGGATATTGATACAATTCTCCCGCAGTTTTTTTATAACGCTTTTGAAATTCTTTTTTTGAAAAGCGTCATAACAGCTCTTTTTCTTTTCCGAACAAGCAAAATGAGTGAAAATCCCTTCCACAATAAAGTTTTCGCACTTGCAGACCCTTAAAATATCGTTTATTTGTGTATCGTACATAAAGCCAAGTCTACTCATGCCCGTATCTACAGCGATATGAACTTTTGCCTTCCGCTGGGTTAGCGCAAGGAATTTTGCAAAGCTAAGATATTGATATATATTATATATAGTAACTGTTATACCATTTAATACAGCGTCGGTATAACTACCCTCACCAATATACCCAAGCAATAAAATAGGCTTAGTTATCCCGATTTTCCTTAAAGCCACACCCTCATTTACCGTTGCGACGCCAAAATAATCGACGTCGTTTTCAATAAATGCCGAAACCTTATCTGCCCCGTGGCCGTATGCATTGGCCTTTACTGTTGCCAGCACCATTTTACCTTCAGCTGCTTCTTTTAATGCAATAAGGTTTTGTTTTATGGCTTCAAGGTCTATTGCCGCCGTTACTCTTGCGTCCCTTCCCAAAATTCCTCCAAAAGCATATTCTGCAAGGTAGAAAGCAATTCGAAATTTTTCCCACCGACGTTAATGCCGTCAATTACTGACACACGTAAACACAAAGACCCTGCCGAACAGATAATAACCTCATCGGAAGTAAACAACTCCTCTTTATAAACAGTCCTTTCCAAAACCTCAACCCCTAATTTTTTACACGCGGCGATTATATGGGCGCGGGCAATGCCGGATAGTATCAAATTGTCGGCTTTCGGCGTAACAAACTTGCCGTCTATTATTAGTCCTACGTTACTGTGGGCGCATTCGGTAACTATTCCGTCACGATGTAAAATAGCTTCATAACAGCCCATGCTGTCCGCTTGGTTGGCATAAAATATGCTTGGCAATAAGTTTAAGGTCTTTATATTGCAATAAAAAAATCGCTTGTCTTCCAAAGTAATGGCGGAAACGCTCTTTGTTAGATCCTTAATTTCTGCTTCCTTAATAATAATCCAAAGACTGGGTTTTATATTTTTGTCAAAAACGTGGTCGCGGATTTGCTGTCCGCGGCTTATTTGAAAATAAACGAAGTTTTCTCCCGAATCAACTTTTTTTGTCATTCTTCTTATAATAGAACAAAGCTCTTCCTTGCTGTAAGGAATGGCAATATCGATAAGAGAAGCGCTCAAAAACAGTCTGTCTACGTGTTCTTCCAAAGCAAACGGAATATGGTTGCGGGAATAGGTAGCGTCGTATACGCCGTCTCCGAAATAGCATGCTCTATCGGTCATGGGTACGTATATATCCTCTATTCTTCCGTAAGCTCCGTTATAATAGCCTAAATTTTTCATAATAAATCATATGCCGCTAAGCTTTTTTACATACTTGTTTTTTCTGCAAATTTCGACATACTACTTTATAGGCATCAAAAACGTTGCCACCAAAACTAATTTATTGTATAATGAATTTATCTTTTATAAATTGGAGGTAAAAAATGTCTGTTATTTTTATCGATTCAGACTGCGAATTAAATTATAAAACAGCCGAACAAGTAGGACTAACTAACGTCATACTTATGCCATATACCATTTGCAACCAAGAAATTTTTTATGACCTAGGCAAGAGCTACAACGCAAAAGAGTTCTTCGACCTAGTACGTAAAGGCAATATGCCCATTACCAGCGGACTAAACGTAGAAACTTATAAGGAATATTTCGAACCGTTTTTTAAGCAAGGCGAAGATATACTTTACGTCAGTTTTTCTTCGGAAATGAGCGGAACTTTCCAATATCACGATATAGCTATTAAAGAACTTAAAGAAAAATACCCAAAAGCAAAGTATCAACGTTTCGACACCAAAGCAATAAGCTTAGGCGCCGGTCTTCCTTGCTACTACGCCGGTTTAATGCACCAAGAAGGCAAAACCAATGACGAAATTGTGGAATTTTTGAAAGACTTTATTAACAAAATAAATATTATAGTATCCCCTAACGACCTTAATTACCTAAAGCGCGGCGGAAGACTGTCTTCAGCCAAAGCCGCTATCGGCACTTTCTTGCAGGTTAAGCCAATTATCCGTCTTACCGATGAAGGTAAACTTGTCAATACTTCCAAAGTTAACGGTAGAAACAAGTGTTTAAGCGTAATTGCTCAAGACGTAATAGACAGGGCAGATTTTAACTATCCGGTAATTACTTTGAACGCCGACTGCGTACCCGATTCTGACAAAATCGCCGAAAAAATCCGAGCCGCTCATCCCGAAGTGGTTATTTGGGATTATGATATCGGGCCGGTTATCGGCGCGCATACAGGACCGGACACAGTCGCTTGCGTATACGTAAGTAAAGACGGTTGCCGTTTCGTTGACTAATCAAAAATAATTACGGAGTGAATTTTTCACTCCGTAATTTATTCATCCACCTGATTTTTACTTTTATCAAAGGGCAAAAAGCCGTCTTCGATTTCACGGGCATCGCAAGAAAAATGCTCATTTATTTCTATTGCCCTTTTTAGTACGCTGTAGCCGTATTTGCTGCGTAATTTGTCAATTTGTCTGTCAATTAACCGCTTTTTTGCTATATCGTCATCAAATAACGTCATCTGAACGTCACAGCTAACCGGCGTAAGTTTGTAAGTGCCTACCGTAACCGTTCTTATAGGTAAGTCTCTTTCAAAACAATAATTTTCTTTTAATAAAGCTATCGCTTCTTCGGCTATGTTGTAAGAATCGTCAATAGGAAAGGTCAGTTTACGCTGACGGACAAAGCTTTCCAACTTGCTATTTCTGACAGACAAAGACACGCCGTTTGCCACTAATCTGTAGCTACGCAAACGGAAAGCGATGATTTCGCTCAAAGAATATATAAGTGTCATAGCGTCGTGCATGTTGTTTATGTCTTTATCGGTAGTAGAGCCGTTACTTACGCTTTCGGGCAAATGGCTAGAATTATAATACCCTACTTCGTCGCAATCTAGACCGTTTGCGTACTCATAGAGTTTTTCTCCTACTTTACCGAATAACTTATTCAATACAAAAATAGGGGTATTTGCAAGCTCTCCAATGGTAAAAACGTTGATTTTGTTTAGTTTTTCTACAATAGACCTGCCTATTCCCAACATGTCGCCCACAGGCAAAGTCCAAGCAACCTTTCGATAATTATTTTTATCGATTATGGTTACTGCATCGGGCTTTTTTATATCGCTTCCCAGTTTGGCAAAAATTTTTGTAAAAGACACCCCTACAGATATGGTAAGGCCTACTTCGTTTTTTATTCTTTCTCTTATGGTGTTGGCAACGGTTTCTCCGTCTCCGAACAGCTTTTCGGTACCGGTAACGTCTAACCAACATTCGTCAAGACCGAAACTTTCCACAAGCGGGGTGTATTCTTTATAAATATTATAAATTATGTTACTAAATTTCATATACTGCTTATAATCAGGGGGCAGTATAATGAGGTTTTTTATCTTTCTTTGGGCTTCTAAGACGGTATCACCCGTTTTTATGCCTGCTTTTTTGGCTTCATTACTCTTGGCAAGCACAATTCCGTGTCTTTTTTCGGGGTCTCCGCAAATGACAACGGGCTTGTTTTTCAATTCCGGATTATTTCTGATTGCTACTGAGGCGTAAAAATTATTTACGTCGGCGTGCAGAATCGTTCTTGCCATAAGTTATATATTCTCTAACAGATACTCCACGTGTTTTTCTAAGTTATGTATGTTGTTATTGTTCATTATGGTTGCATTAGCTACAAATTCCCCTTCGTTTTCTTTTTGAACGGCAATTTTTCTGCGGGCGTAATCACTATCGATACCATCACGCAGCATTATTCTTTCCACTCTGTTTTGATAATCGCAGTTGACAAGCCAAATCTTATCAAAGATTTTTGCGTCTTCGGCGGTCATAAGGGGGATTTCCACAAAATTGTCTACTTTATCAGAAAACTGACTCAACATTCTTTCTTTTATAATGGGATGAGCTATAGAATTTAGCTTTTTTCTGTTGGTGGGGCTGTTGAAAATTATTTCGCCCAACGCTCTTTTATTGATTTTGTTGTCCTTAACCGCAGACGGGAATTCTTCTTTTATTCGTAAGATATACCCCTCTTCTTCCAAAAGAGCGGCGTTAATTTCGTCACAACTGATACAATGTTTACCCATTCTGCGCAAAATAGCTATTACCGCGCTTTTCCCGCAGCCGATGCCGCCGGTTATTGCAATATTCATAAGTCATCTCCTGTTTTTCTTTTATTTAGCTTCGAACCAGTTTTTACCTACAGAAACGTTCGCTATAAGCGGAACGTTTAGTTTTATCGCACTTTCCATGCAATTCTTTAATAATTCCTTAACCTTATCAACTTCTTCATTGGGGCAATCTATTATAAGTTCGTCATGAACCTGCAAAATTATTTTCGCATCCATTCCGTTCTTCTTTAGTTCTTCGGCAACTCTTAACATGGCAATTTTTATAATATCGCTTGCGCTACCTTGTAATGGCATATTCATTGCCGCCCTTTCTCCAAAGGATCTAATAGGATACCTTGAGGAAGTAAGTTCGGGGAAGAAACGTATTCTACCCGCTATGGTTTTCAAATAGCCTTGTTTCTTAGCCAAAGCTACGTTATTGTCCATATATTCTTTGACTTTCGGGTAAGTTAAGAAGTATTCTTTGATAAACTCTTTGGCGGCATATTGACTTACCATTGCGTTTTTGGACAAACCGAAGCTGCTGATACCATAAATTATGCCAAAATTAACCGCCTTAGCCTGAGAACGCATACTGCTTGACACTTCCTCAATGGGCGTTTTGAATATCTTACTTGCCGTAAGGGTGTGAATGTCAATATCGTTTTTATATGCCTCAATCAGCTTTTCTTCCTGCGAAAAATGAGCAAGGATCCGTAATTCTATCTGAGAATAATCGGCTGTTACCAACATACAGTTGTTGCTAGGTATAAACATTCTGCGGATTTCTCTGCCCAATGCCCTTCTTATGGGGATATTCTGCAAATTAGGTTCCGTTGAAGATAGTCTGCCCGTTGCGGTAAGGCATTGCTTAAAGGAGGTATGGACGCAGAAAGAACCTTTGTTCATAACGGCGCGCATGCCATCAATATAGGTGGATTTTAGCTTGGCAAGCTGTCTATAGTTTAGTAAATATTCAACAATGGGATGTTCCAATTCTTCCAATACGTCCGCGCTTACCGCAAAACCGGTCTTATTTTTCTTAGCGTGAGGAAGTTTTAGCTTATTAAACAAAATTTCGGCTAACTGCTTATTGCTGTTTACGTTAAAGACTTCTCCGGCTATTTTATAAATTTCGGCAAGGAGCCTTTCTATTTCTTCGGAAAACTGCTTGTCAAGCTCTTCCAAAATCTCAATATCTATTCTGAATCCTGCCTGTTCCATATCAAAAAGGCACTTAATTAAAGGCAGTTCTATTTCGTAATAAAGTTTATTAAGGTCATATTCGGCTAATTTTTTTACTAAGATTTCGTATAAAGCCAAACCTTCTCCACCTCTATTTTTGTTGGCAAAGCCATAATCTTCCAACAAGCTTTCTTCGTCTTTAATAACTTTAGTGGAGTTAATAAGATACCCCATCAACAAAATATCGTCATAAGGCGGTTCGAAAGCTATTTTATAGCTGTCAAAAAGGTGCATATACTGTTTTACGTCAAAAAGTATTTTGTGATAATTTTTATTGAGTACGGGAGTAAGAATTTCATTCAAATCATATTCGGAAACTCCGTCGCCGAACAAATCACGGCTGATTTTTATTATCAGCACTTTATTTTTGTAAGCTATTATTATATCGTCATTCCAATTAAGATAAATTTTACTGCCCTTGGGGATTTTGGCAATTTGCTTTTTTGTTTCTTCATAATTTGTTAGCGTTATTGTTTCGCTTTCCACTTCTTGACCATACACTGGCGTACTTTCATTTTCGGAAGCAAACTCAAAACGCCCTATAAGGTTCTTAAACTGCAATTCCTGCATTTTTACTTTCGCGTCCGCGCTTAACGGATAAGCAAAGAGCATATCCTCTAACTTACAATCAATGGGCACGTCGGTATTTATGGTGGCAAGTTTTTTCGAAAATAAAACAAGGTCTTTATTGTTAATCAGATTTTCTTTTAACTTACCTTTTAAGTCCTCAATATTGTTATAAATCCCTTCGATACTACCATATTGAGTTAGTAAAGTAACGGCGGTTTTTTCTCCAACGCCGGGCGCGCCCGGGATATTGTCGGAGCTATCCCCCGCAAGTCCTTTGTATTCTATAATCTGCTCAGGTGTAAAGCCCTCTTCCAACAATGCTTTCTTATCATAAATTTTTATGTCGCTTACACCGCGTTTTGTGTTGTAAACGACTGTTGTATCGTCTACTAACTGCAGACAATCTCTGTCTCCGCTTACTATAACGGTTGGTATATCAAACCGCTTTGCGATAGTGCCTATAATGTCGTCTGCCTCATAACCTTCTTTTTTGAGGATCTTTACCCCCATAAGTTCCAAAAGTTCCTGCAGAACAGGTATCTGCTGGGCAAGTTCCTCTGCCATTGGCTTTCTTGTGGCTTTATAGGCGGTATACTCTTCGTGACGGAAAGTTTTTGCCCGGCAATCGAACACCGCGCAAATATATTTCGGTTTTTCTTCGCTGATTAGTTTTTGCAGCATAGAAATATACCCGAAAATGGCATTGGTATATAGTCCGCTGCTTAGCTGCAAGGGTGGCAAAGCGTGAAAAGCGCGGTTAATAAGACTGTTAGAATCTATTAAAACTATTTTATCCATTATACCCCCTTGCGGCATTTTATTTAGACGCTTAACTTTAGGTCGTTTTCTTTTATCCATTTCTTTTTTCTCATAAATTCGCATACAACCCAGCTTATTATTCCCGGAAGGATAAAGAACATTACCAATACTGCAATAAGGAACAACCACCACTCCATATTGCCTGACTGCACGGAGTTTTTATAAGAGTCTATTATTCCCACAAAACCGCAAGTGCCCATACCTCCTCCGCTCGGTCCGCAGCGCAGCTTAAACAGACAGGTAGAAATAGGTCCTACAACAGCGCTTGCTATTATCGGAGGAATAAGCAATTTCGGATTTTTCATAATGTTTGGTATCTGGAGCATACTCGTGCCTAGACCTTGACTTATTAGCCCTCCCCACTTGTTTTCCTTAAAGCTCATTACCGCAAAACCAACCATGTGACTAGCGCATCCCACCACCGCGGCTCCGCCTGCTATCAGCATAGCGTCCGATGAGCTTGTGGAAGCAACAGCTACCCAAATAGCCGCGCTGGACGTTGGCATAGTAAGGAGTATACCCATAATAACTGCGATAATAATACCCATAAAGAAGGGAGTAATTGCCGTTGCATAGGCTATGCCTTGACCTAGTTTATTGATAAGCCATATAAACGGAAATGCAACGTACGCTCCCACAATAGAAAGGAGCATACAAGTTAGCGGAACAAGTAAAATATCAAGTTTGGTTTTGCCTGCAACAAGGTTGCCAATTTCGCAAACTAACAGCGCGGTTACGTATGCGCCAATGGGATTACCCGGTAAACCTTTTGTAAGTAATAGCGTTATATCGGACATTTGTCCGCCGTTAAAACTGCTTCCCAAAAACTGTGAGGAATACGCCCCTACAAAGCCTGCTACCATAGTAGCGAAAATGACTAGTCTGTTTGCCTTGAGATGATAAGCTATCCCCGCTCCGATACCCGCGCCCATAAGAATGGAAGCTACGTTACCTAAAAGTATCATAATTCTACCTACAGCGTTGTCCCCTATTAACTGACCGATAGTTTTTACTATGGTACCTGCAATAAGCGTTACAAAAAGTCCCTGAGCCATACCTGTAAAGGCATCGATAAACCATCTTTTGGAAAGTTTTTTTACTACGTTCTTAACTTTCATCTTGTTCTCCCTTAGTTTTCATAATTTCATTAAAAATCATATGTTTTCTTGTTTTTTGATTCATAAAATGTTTCTTCTTTGCTTCTAAAGTTTCGGGACAGTGGGAAAGGTATTTTGCCCTCAATTCTCTATAAAACTCTTCTATTGTATAAATGCGGAACTTCTCCACGCCGTATAATTTCGCAAAGCCCTCCAAAAAGTAGATAAACGCTGATTTTCTACTATCCGTAAATAACAAATACTGACATTTGAAACAAGCAAAAAGGGCGGTAACTACCGCTTGTTTATCAAGATTTTTGTCAAGTTCCATTATCTCTTTTAGGTTTTCGTAAGCCTCGTCACTCAAATTGAAAAGTATTTTTTCAAAGCACGAAAAATTATCTTTTTCTATGTAATATTTTTCGCCCAAATAGCCTTTAATATAGCGCAAAGCGTCATAATAGCCTAATTTTATGTTGTTGTTTATTAGTTTGGATTTTAATTCGGTAGTGCCCCCTAATTCTTCGGATGGACAGATATAATTAACTTTAACCGACTTGTCGGCAACTACGCTATGGGGCATACGGCTCATCGTCCTTATGGCAAACAGTTCGTCATAGCCTTTCCTTGCCAAAACGTTAAGGGGCAAATTGTCATAAACTCCACCGTCCATAAAGAACTTGCCGTTTAGCCTGTTCATGCGGAAAGCGGGATAATATGCGCTGGCAAAAATGTATTCGTGAATTTTCCCGTAAGGGATATCCTCTTTGTAAAGCTCCATAGCCATTTTGTCGGAAACAGAATACGTTACCAATGCAAAATCGATATTGGAATTTCTAAGTTTACTTTCATCGATATAACGCTTGAGAAAAGGTACAATTTTATCGGTGGGTACACCGACGTTTTTTAATATCTTTATGGACTGTTTCATCCAATACATAATTGTTTCTTTGTCAAACTCTTTGTTCTGAAACTTAGCGACCATAAGGTCATCAAAGTCGGTAAAATCACTCGGAGTTATATTAGACCATAGTTCGTAGAGTGTTTGGTAGCCCCCTTCCTGAGCAATAATCGCGCCGTTAATGGCCCCTATCGACGTTCCGGAAACTCCGTCAAAGGTGTAGCCGTAATCGTATAACGCTTTAACCGCTCCCAGATGAAAGGCTCCTTTCGCTCCTCCGCCCTCCAAAACCAACCCTCTCATAACTTCTTCCTTCTTCTTATTTTATAATCATGCGGAAATTAAGGGTATGCGCCCTTTTCGGTAGTATTTTGTACTGCTTTTTCAAGCATGCAAGAGCGGGTATATCTCCACCGACTCCCCTTTGCTTGCCGTCAATTGTTACGGTGTAATAACTATCTTTAACTAGCTCATGTAAGTGTTTGGCGTTATCCAATTTTTCAGTTGAATAAGGCAAAACTCCAAACTCAAACGGTTTTTCTTCGGCAAGTATTAGTAAGCCGTTACTGTCGTTACCCAAATCAAGATAACGCGCCTCGGTATGGTTTCCGTTTTCCTGCGGATACAAATATTCGTGGTTAAAATCTTCGGCTACGCCTTCATAATACTTCAAAACTGCCGAATTATTTCTGTCGCAATGGTTTTCGTGCGGACCTTTGGCATAGAAGCGCATAGACTTAACGCTCTCTCTGGTACCGAACTTAAAGCCGTATCTAATAAGCGGTCTTGTCGGTATTACCGTCATGTAAAAATCAATTTCTCCCTTACCGATTTTGTATTCGGTACACAGTCTCTTTATTCCGGGGATAAACCAATCGGTAACGATGCTGATTACACCGTCTGTATTATAAACGTTTATATTTTTCGGACGCATTTTTTTCATCGCGTCACGGTATTTATATACCCCCATAATTTTCTTTACAATGCTCAAATTAACTTGAGCAAAACGGTCGTTATCAATAGGCGCACGGTAGAAATTCGGCAATAACGGAGCCTTTAACCGCTCTTTTTCTTTGCGGGAAATACTGCTCAAAGCTCCTGTTGATTTATCAAATACTACCTGCATATCGTCAACGGTAACGGTAATTTCCCAATCGTTTTCTACAAAATTTGCTCCGCCTTCCATTATCGGAACTTCTAGAAGTTTTACTTTAGTAACAAACTGCTCAAAGGCTACAACGTGACCTTTCTTAACTACAGTAAAATCTTTGCCCGCTTTCAAAGTGCAAACTACGCTTTGTTCCCCCTCGCAAGTAGGGATACTTAATATTATTTCTTTGCTGTCATTAGGCGCTATGGCGTCAATAACAAAACTCTCTTTTGCGTACTCATTGCCGTCTTCAAGATATTTTACTTCAAGTTTATATCCTTCTATATCATTGAACATATGGTTGTTTTGCAGCGTTAAAACGTTGTTTTGCAGAGTAAAATCAACCATTTGGTATACTTTTTTGACTTCAAAAAGGGCGGGATTGGGGGTTCTGTCACCCCTCACTATTCCGTTGAAAGCAAAGCTTCCTGCATTGGGTCTTTCTCCGAAGTCTCCGCCGTAACGCCATTGAGTAACCCCGTCAACTACTACTTTTATACTCTGGTCGGCAAAGTCCCAAATAAAACCTCCCGCCAAACGGTCGTACTTCTTAAACTGCTCCCAATAATCGGCAAAATTGCCTAAACTGTTACCCATACAATGGGCGTATTCGCATTGAATGTAAGGTAAATCTCTATACATTTCCGGTGTATAAGTAACTCCCAACGGACAAAATACCGTAGTTTGGCAATGCTTAATTTTTTCGTTCTTGCCTATTTTCTCCATTTTTTCCAAGGGTGCGTACATTTCGCTAAGTACGTCGCTTACTTTAGCCGAAATATCCTCCTCGTAATGAATAGGACGGGTGTTATCTATAGCCAACGCCGCCTCTTTCATTTTTTGGAAGGAACTGCCGAAGCCCGATTCGTTGCCTAACGACCAAAAAACTATACAAGCGTGATTTTTGTAGGTATTTACCATATTTTCCATGCGGTAAACGCACTGCTCCGTCCACATATCGCTATTTTTTGGCATCATAAAGCTAAGACCGTGCGTTTCTAAGTTGTTTTCACACATTACCAAAATTCCCATGCGGTCGCAGAGCTCGTAAAAAACCTTGCTGTTGGGATAATGGCTGGTTCTTATTGCCGTAATATTATTTTCAAGACATAACCGCAAGTCTTTTTCGATAAGCTCGGCAGGTACGGCATGGCCGTATTCGGGATGGAATTCGTGCCTGTTAACTCCGCGGAATTTAAGCGGTTTGCCGTTAAGCAATATAAACGGACCCTTGCCGTCAATATAAGGCGCGGTTTTTATTTCACGGAAGCCGAAATCGCATTCCCTTCTGTCGATAAATTCCCCCTCTTTAGTAAGAACAATCTCCAGTCTGTACAAATTTGGATATTCATGCGACCAAAGCTTAATATTGTTGACAAACTGCTCAATTTTTACTTTGTCGGAGCCTACAGCCGTTCTTTGTTCCATAATAACGACGCCGTCAAAGTCTGTTAGGCGTAAATTCAAAATGCAGCCTACCGCGTTAACTAAGTCAATATCAGCCATAAACAAGGCTTTGGAATAATCTCCGGCAAAAAATTCCGAACGGGCGAAAAAGTCCGCTATTTCCGTTTTCGGCTTGTAAATCAAAGTAACGTCGCGGAAAATACCCGACAGACGCCACATGTCCTGATCTTCTAAGTAGCTACCTGTACAGAACCTATAAACAGCCACGGTAACTATATTTTTGCCCACCTTAACAAAGGAAGTTATATCGTATTCCTGAAAATCGAAAGTGTCCTCGCTGTAACCGACAAATGTTCCGTTAACGTAAACTTCTCCGCAGGAATTAATCCCACCGAAGTTAATAAACACCTTGCCTTGATTTTCTACAACGTTAAATTCTCTTTTATAAACGCCGACGGGGTTCATTTTTGCTTTGATTTTCGGCACCGCAAAAAGCACCTTAGTTTCAATCGCGTAAGGATAAGCAATATTACAGTACATCGGGATATCATAACCTTCTATTTGCCAGTTGGACGGAACCTTGATTCTGTCCATACTATTAAAGCTTAAATCCTTGTAAAAATCTTGTGGAAGCTCCTTTACCGACTCATAAAACTTAAAAAACCACTCTCCGTTGAGGGTTTGTGTCAATGGCTCACCTTGTTTGTTGAGAGGAAAACCGCTTGCGTATCTTTTGATGGAATTTATATTATAAATGAGCTTGTCGCTCCAATTTTTTTTCATAATTATCTCCTTTTAGCTAAGGTAAAAATATAACTCTTAAAGTATACCATAAATAGTTGTTTTAGACAACAAAAAATGTATTTTATCGGTGGATATAAATATATTATATTATGTTACATATAATTTGTCGTTTTTTGAGCGGAGTGGGCATATTTTTATTTGCTATAGTTTTGTTAAATAATTTTTTATCCCAAAAAGAAAATAAACTTCCCAAAAATATAGAAAGCAAATTAAACAAACCTTATTTCTGCGTTATAGGCGGCATTATTCTATCTGCTATAACTCAAAGTTCTTCGGCTATAAACAGTATTTCTCTTAACCTGACCGAAAAAAAATATCTTCCAAGAAAGTCTGCTTATTACGTAGTAATAGGTACCAATATAGGCACCACGATAGCCGGATACATTGCGCTTTTTAATAAAATCTCCTTTACCGAAATAATAGTTGCTTCCATTTTTATTTCCGCATTATTGATGATGCTGATAAAAAATAAAAAAATATACAATATCGGCTTTTTTGCAAGCTCAGTTGCCTTGATTTTTTGCGGATTGTCTACAATATCCAGGTGCATTCCCGACCTTATTGCCGATTTTGATTTGTCTATAATAAATTCTCAAAACGAATTTACCGCGCTTATTATAGGCATATTTATTACAGCTATTTTTCAGAGTTCGGCTTTGGTAACCGTAATAATAGTAACTCTAAGTTCTCACGGACTAATGAATCTTAACGTGGCGATATTCTTAATAGTCGGGGCAAACGTCGGTACCTGCGCCACAGCCTTACTTGCAAGCATCGGCTCAACGGAAAACGGCATTAAAGTTGCTTTGTTTTCTCTAACTTTTAACGCTATCGGAATGATAATTTTCTGTATAGCCTATCCTTTCGGTTTGCTAAACTGGTTTTTACATATGAATGTAGCTGAGGATACAAAAATAGCATTGTTCAATACACTTTTCAATGCGGTGACAATGCTATTTGTAATTGGTTTTATAGAGGAAATTGATATTCTTTTATCACGTAAGAGAAGGAAAAAAGTTATTTCACAATGAGGTCGTCTCTGGCAGGCCCTACTCCTATATACTTAATTTTTACTCCTACGTTCTTTTCGATAAACTCTATATATTCTCTAGCCTCGATAGGTAAATCCTCATACTTTCTTATTTTGGTTGTGTCGCTCTTCCAGCCCTTTAACGTTGCGTAAACCGGCTCAACCTTGTCAAGGATTCTTGAAGTAGGCATATAATCTATAACTTCACCGTTATACTTATAAGCGGTGCAAACCTTGATTGTGTCGTGGTTGTCTAATTTGTCGATTTTACATATTGCCAAAGCGGTAAAGCCGTTTATGGTTGCGGCAAACTTAACTACAGGCAAATCCAACCAGCCAAGGCGTCTTGCTCTGCCTGTCCTTGCGCCGAACTCATCGTCAACCTTATTGCCGTCTCCGCGGAATCTGTCAGCCTCTCTGGTTTCCATTTCGGTGGGGAACGGTCCGTCTCCTACCGCCGATGTAAAGGATTTCATAACGCCCACTATTTCGGTAATTTTGCTAATCGGGAAGCCACCGCTTACCGCAGCGTACGCCGCAACAGGGTTGCTGGAAGTTACGTAAGGATATATACCCAGGTCGATATCTTTCATGGCGCCAAGCTGACCTTCGAAAAGAATGTTTTCTCCTCTGTTTATTGCGTTGTTTACAAAAGAAACAGGTTCAACTAACATAGCGTTTAGTTTTTCTGCCCAAAATTCGCATTTGGCGTATATATCTTCCTCAGAAAAAGTTCTGCCGCCCTTTGCCGTTAGTTCTGCATTTATAGCGGGCATAATCTTTTTAATACGGGTTTTGCAATACTCAAGATCGGTAAGATCTTCAAAACGCAACGCGCTTCTTCTGCTCCTGTCGGCATATGCGTAGCCTATTCCTCTCTTGGTTGTGCCTATAGAAGTGCCTGTCTTTTCGCTAAGGCTGTCAAGTTCAATATGATAAGGCATCAATATTATGGCTCTCGAAGAAATATACATATTGCTTACGTCAACGTTCTTTTCGGCAATCTCGGCAAGCTCTTTTATTAGTTCATCGGGGTTAATAACCATACCGGTATTGGCTAGAGCCTTACAACCTTTGTTAAAAATTCCGCAAGGAACCAGATGCAGTTTGAACGCGCCGTCTTTGTTGACTACGGTGTGTCCGGCGTTATCTCCGCCTTGAAAACGCACTACCATATCCATTTTTTCGGATAAATAATCTACAATTTTCCCTTTTCCTTCGTCACCGAACTGCGCCCCTACAAGTATTGTTACACTCATTTTGTACCTCCGTATTTTTATTTCGACAAAAGCTTCTTTATTCTTTTCATTGCTTCTATGGTGTTTTCTTCGGTATTAAAGGCAGTCAGACGGAAATATCCCTCTCCGCACTCCCCAAAACCGCTTCCCGGTGTGCCTACAACGCAAATTTCGTTAAGTAGATAATCAAAGAAATCCCAAGACTTCATATTGTTAGGACATTTTAACCAAATATACGGAGAATTAATTCCGCCGGTATACCAGATGCCAATTTCGTCCAAGGTTTTTGCAATTATTTTTGCATTGTTTTGATAATATTTTATTACTTCTCTTACGTCAGCTAAGCCATTTTCGGTAAACACCGCTTCGGCTCCCTTTTGTACAACATAGCTTACACCGTTAAACTTTGTTGTCTGACGGCGCAGCCACATTTTATTAAGATTCATTCCATCTCTTACTAAAGCGTTAGGAACAACGGTATAGCCGCAGCGCGTACCGGTAAAGCCCGCTGTTTTTGACAGTGAGCAGAACTCAATAGCGCAATTTTTGGCTCCTTCTATCTGATAGATAGACCTGGGAAGATTCTCCACTACAAAACTTTCGTAAGCGGCGTCATATAAGATAATACCATTTCGTTCGTTTGCAAAGTCCACCCAAATTTTTAGTTGTTTAAAGTTGTAAGCAGCTCCGGTAGGATTGTTGGGAGAGCACAAATAAAAAATATCCCCTTCCATATCTTTATTGGGCATCGGTAAAAAGTTGTTTTCCTCTCCGCCCTTTACGAATACTATTTTTCTACCTAACATAAGGTTGCTGTCTAAGTAAACGGGATAAACGGGATCGGGCACCACTATTACGTTTTCATTGCTGAACAAATCGGTAATATTGCCTATATCGCTCTTTGCTCCGTCGGAAATAAAAACTTCGTTATTTTCCAAACTTACGCCCATTTCTTTGGCATAATATTCAACGATTTTGTCCTTTACAAAGTTATAGCCCTGCTCGGGTCCGTAGCCGTGAAAACCTTCCTTTGTTGCCATTTCATCAACAGCATCATGCATTGCCGAAATAACCTTAGCCACCAACGGCTTGGTTACGTCGCCTATGCCCATTCTTATTACTTTTTTATCGGGATTGTTTTCTAAAAACTTGTTTACTCTTCTAGCTATGTCGGCAAAAAGATAGCTCTCTTTTACGTTAGCATAATTTTTATTAATTTTTGCCATAAGTACCTCGCTTTATTGTATTTCTCCTTCAAAATTCGTCTCAACTTCTCCGCTTAGCAAATATCCTTTATCGGTTTTACTACAAAGTAATTTGCCCCCGGGAAGGCGTATTTCAGCAACGGAATCTACGTTTTTTACTGCATTTGCGGCAAAAAACACCGCTATTGCTCCAGTTCCGCAAGAGAGTGTTTCTCCTGTTCCCCGTTCGTAAACTCTCATTTCTATATGTTTTTCATCAATTATTTTTGCAAACTCGACGTTGGTCCTTTGTGGGAAAACCGCTGTGTTATTACTCAAGTTTTCTCCGTAACGCATCATTCCGTCCCAAAAATCCTCGACAAAGATAACAAAATGCGGATTTCCTACACTTACTTTATATCCGAAAAACGTTCCGTCTAAAGCGTCAACCGTCACGATTTCATGTTCCATAAACATCGGATAACCCATATTGACGGTGGCAAATCTAGCGTTGTTATCGATAATTTTTAGTTCTACTTCCTTAATCCCCGCTAACGTTTCTATTTTAACTGTCGTTTTGTCGGTCAGCCCTTTATCGAAAACATATTTCGCTACGCAACGGACGGCGTTGCCGCACATTTCGCTTTCCGAACCGTCGGAATTGAACATTCTCATGCGGAAATCGTCTTTTTCACTCTTTTTTATGAGGACTATTCCGTCTCCGCCCACTCCGAAGTGCCTATCGGAAAGTTTTATTGCTAAATTTGAGGGATTTTCTATGTCAATTTCGGTTTCGTTTATATAAATATAATCGTTTCCAAGTCCATTCATTTTTGTAAACTTCATATCATCTCCGTTTACAAAAAATATATGTTTTTTTACCCCTTTTATGCCATTTTGTAGACTATACGTCCGCAATGCGGGCATTCGGCATAGTCGCCAGCCTTAACAAGTTTTTTGTCAACTTCTATTGCTATATTCATTCCGCAACCTAAGCAACTTCCTTCCTGATAAGGTACGAAAGCCGGCATTTTTTTTGCGTTACGCAGCATTTTGTATTTTTCAAGAAGTTTTTGATCCAAACTAGCCGTCATTACTTCAAGCTGTTTTAATATAGGCTCTGCAGACTTTTGCATTTCTTGCTTTTTCGCGGAAAGTAGCTTACTTGCCTTATTATATTCGGCATTCAAGGTATCCATTTGTTCGTTATATTTCTTATTTTCGGCGTTGATTTCGGCAATTCTCTTAATCAAACGGGAAGCTTCCCTATTGATATTTATCATATTTTCTTCGTATTTTGCCAGTTTTTTCTCGTATTCGTCAAACTCTTGCAGCTCCGCAAAACTTTCAAAATCAACCTTGAAGCTAACTTTTTCGGTATCGGCATCGTCAAACTTTTCTTCAAGTTTGGCTAATTGCTGATACAACTCTTCCAGCTCTTTACTGAGCTTGGTCAAGGCTTCCAGTCTTGCTTTGTACATATTCTGGCATTGGTATACGCGCTCGATTTCTTTACTTTGGCTATAGTCTTTTTCCAATTTGTAAAGGGATAAATCCAGTTTTTGGTACTTAATGATTTCTGTTATTGCCATATTCACCTCTGATTTTTGGTTCAATTATACGGATTTGTCTGCCTTTCTGATAAAAATACTTTGGTATCAAGTTTTTCTTCCAAAATCCTACCCATTAGCGGCAAAAAGTCTTGTTCACTCGTATAATGACCGATTTCTATTATACCATAGTCTAAGTCTTTTGCCAACCGAGAAACGGCATATTTTACGTCTCCGCTCACAAAAATATCACATCCTTGCCGAAAAGAAGTAACAAGCTCGTCAGCAGAGCTTCCTCCCCCGCCGTTTATTGCCGCTACTTTCTTTATTTTTTTATCCAGCCTTCCTACGGTACGGATATTATTATCTTTCAAAATCTCCCTTAATTTTTGAGCATATTGAGCTAAAGTTGTTTCTTCATTTAGCTTACCCATTCTCGCGCCGTCCGCCTTTAAGCTATAAACTTTATTAAGTCCTATTTTTTTTGCAAAATAATCATTTAGACCGTTTTCGGCAAAATCTACATTTGTATGCGCCGAATATATGGCAATATCATGTTTAATAGCCAAAGAAATAGCCTTAATAAGGGGCAAATCGTAATCAAGTTTCTTTAGAGGATAAAAGATAGATGGATGATGTTCCAAGATAAAATTGCAATTTTTCTCTATCGCTTCGTTTACTATATCCTCGTTGGTATCAAGGGTTATTAGAATACCGCTAACTTTTGTATCCATTGACCCTAATTTTAACCCGCAGTTGTCAAACTCACCCTGAAGGGAAAGGGGCGCGAAATCTTCTATTACTTTTATAATATCGCTTACTTTACTCATCTCTTAGTACCTCCAATTCTTTTATTAGCAAATCAGACAGCTCTTTATTGCTGTTTGACTTAGAATGGCTCTCCATAATATTCAAAATTCTATCTTTTCTATGTTTATTTCTTGCTTGGTAAAACTCGCTAATCGGAAAATTTTTGCCTAAAAAAAGCTCGTTATAAGAATAATTGTTTTCTCCCCTGACAGCCACTATTATATCATAAAATTTGCCGTCAAAAACCACGTAATCTTTTTCTATGTAAAAATTGTTTTCTTTAAGGTATTTTCTAAGTAAATACCCGTCTTGATGCGGTACAAGGATAAATTTATCCACCAAACAGCTCTTTTCGTTTTGCAGGATTTTTATAATTTCCAATCCGCCCATGCCAGCCGCCACCGCGATATTTACCCTGTTACTTAGCGGAGCAAAGCCGTCTCCAATGTAAAAAGTGATTTTCTCTTCAACGCCCTTTTCAAAGGCAAGTTCCTTTGCTTTTTTGAGGCATTTTTCGCTTATGTCGATAGCGTAAGCCTTTTTCGCCCTATTACACAAAACGGCACCGACCACCAGTTTCCCATGATCAGTGCCTATATCCGCAAAAGTGTCTACGTAATCAAGCTCTTGCAGCACAGCATTCAGGCGTGTTCCAAGTTTTAACATTATTTATCCAAAAAATCCTTTAGTTTTTTCATTTTGTTGGGGTGCTTCAGACGGCGCAATGCTTTGGCTTCTATCTGACGTATTCTTTCCCTTGTAACGTTAAATTCCTTGCCTACTTCTTCTAACGTTCTCGGTTTGCCGTCCTTTAGTCCGTAACGTAAAATAAGAACGGCTGCTTCTCTGGGAGCTAAAGTATTGAGGATTTCTTCCACTTGCTGTTTTAGCATTTTGCTTTCGGCTACTTCTATTTGGGAAGCGGTAGTCTTGTCCTCGATAAAATCTCCCAAATGGCTGTCGTCTTCCTCACCGATAGGTGTTTCCAATGATACCGGGTCTTGGGCAATTTTTTGAATATCCGCCACCCTCGATTCCGGTATTCCCATTGCTTCGGCAATTTCTGCCTGGGTAGGTTCTCTACCTAGTTTTTGTAGCAAAGTACGGCTAATTTTGGTAAGTTTGTTGATAGTTTCCACCATATGAACCGGTATTCTTATGGTTCTTGCCTGGTCGGCTAGGCTCCTTGTGATAGCCTGTCTTATCCACCAGGTTGCATAGGTAGAAAACTTAAAGCCTTTGGTGTAGTCAAACTTATCCACGGCTTTCATCAACCCTAGGTTGCCTTCCTGAATTAAATCAAGAAACTGCATACCGCGTCCTACGTATCTTTTGGCAATGCTGACAACCAAACGTAAATTGGCGTTTATTAGCTGTCTTTTTGCATCTTCGTCGCCTTGGCTCATTTTTTCGGCAAGCTCAAGTTCCCCTTGAGGAGAAAGCAAAGGAACGCGACCGATATCTTTTAGATACATCTTTACTGAGTCGTCTATATTTACTTCGCTCATTATCTTTTGAAGCATCATATCGTTTACCTTTTCCTGTTCGGCAACGGTAACAACTCTGATATTCTTTTCGGCAAGAGCTTCATAAATACTCTCGAGCTGACTTGCATCCAACTGAATTCTGTCCATTCTGTTTAGAAGCTCATCTTCGGGAATAGCCTTTTTCTCCTTGTATGTCTCTATAATTTTCTCCAGTTCCTGCTTCTTGCGCTCTTCTTTGTCTATCATCTCTTCTCTCCTAGGTTATTTTTTAGCTTGTGACTTAATGAGGTCATTTATTTTATTTTCTATAACTTTCTTTTTTTCGTTATCTGTCTCTGATTGTAATTCCGCTATAAGTCGCTTAGTCTCCTTGTTAATGTAGTTTTTTCGCAATTTTGCTACGCTTCCTCTGTAAAAAACGCTTTGGTTTTCTACATCTATTATATCAAGAGCTTTGGCAATTTCCTGAGATTCTTCATCGCTTTCCAAAATATCGTATAATTTTGCCATATCGGGTACCTGATTATTTCTTGCGCAACGGATAATATATTCGCACACAATCTTGTGTTTTTTATCTTCAAACAAATTGGGGTCGCAGTCGGCAAACAGTGCGTATTCCTTGCCTTGAAACATACTGGACAATACAAAACGCGCAGCAATCATAATTGCGCTTGCTTGACCGTCGTTTTTTTCTCTACGCCTTACTTCCACCGGTTCATCAACGCTTTCGGATGCTTGTTTTAGTATGGTTTCCTTACTAAGTCCGCACCTTGCACTTACCAAATCAACGTAAACTTCCCTTTCCACGTTGTCAAGTCCGCTAAGTACCTTAATAGCATCCCTTGCGTATTTTAATTTATCATCATATGACTCAAAGGTGTGTTTTTCTTCGGTTTTCTTTAACTTAAAATCTATAAGAGGGAGAGCATTGGTTACTAGTTGTTCATACCCTGCTTTGCCGTGTTTTTTTACGTAATCGTCGGGGTCTAAATTATCGGTTAAACAAACTACCTTAACTTCCAACCCGGCGTCTTTAAGTAAATCAAGTCCTCTAATCGTAGCGTCCTGTCCTGCGCTGTCACCGTCAAAGGATACGTAAACTATATCGGCATAACGCTTTATCTCCCGACACTGGTCGATAGTAAGCGAAGTTCCCATACTGGCTACGGCGTTAGTAACACCGCTTTGATAAAGGCTAATAACGTCCATATGCCCTTCCACTAGAATCATAGCCCTTTTGCTGCCCTGAACGTGTTTTTTGTATATATTGATACCAAAAAGGTTCTTGCTCTTATTAAAAGCTAAAGTTCCGGAGGTGTTTTTATATTTTGCAAAATCGGGCTTAGGTTCCAACGCTCTGCCGGTAAAACCTATTACTCTTCCGCTGCTGTCAATTATAGGAATTATTAGCCTTTTACCGAAAAAGTCATAAACATCGCCGTTTTCCTGTTTGCCCGCAACGCCAGCCAAAACCAAAGTTTTCTTATCGTAGCCTTTAGTTACTAAATATTCAATCAAAGAAGTAAAATCGGTGGAATAGCCTATACCGAACTTTACTATAGTTTCGCTTGTCAACTCTCTGGAGGCAAGATAATCTACAGCGATTTTGCCATCTTCTTTTTTCAAGTTGGAGTGATAAAAACGGGCGGTTTCTCTGTTTATGGCATATATTTTTTCCAACTGCTGTTTTTTTAGCTTGTACTGAGGGTCTTCGGTCTCTTCGGGAAGCTCCAAACCTGCTTTTTTTGCCAAATATTCTATAGCTTCGGGAAAAGTGAACTTCTCATATTCCATAACAAAGGTAAATATGTTTCCGCTTTTTCCGCAGCCGTAGCACTTATAAAACTGAGCGTCTTCTCTTATTTGGAAGGAGGGAGTTTTTTCTTGATGAAAAGGACAACACGCCCAATAATCGCGCCCTTTTCTTTGGGTCGCGACGTAGGAAGAAATAAGATCCACAATATTTATCTTGGCTTTAATGCGGTCAAGAAATTGTTCCGGGAAAAAACTCATCAATACCTCACTTGCAGTATAAAATTCGACATATTTCGCAAAATATCCTAAATAAAACCGCAAATGAAATAATTATTATTGCTAAACGATTTTATTTTTGATTTCTATATAAATTTTGCTTAGTTCCAACATATATTTGTTCTTACCTACTTCGTCCATAAGAGCAAATTCTTTTTCGTCTAAAATTAGTTTGGACAATGGATTGACAACAAATTCTTCACTTGCCATAATTTCTTTGACACGTTCGAAAAGTATTGCTATTTCTTTGTCGGTAAGGGGTCTTTCGTTGACGTAATATTTGTTGCCTTTGTCCTTCATTTCTTCTCTGTAGTTATTTTTTAAGAGCCTGTATTTAGCTTCCATAGCATACCTGTGAGCATCTGTACCCAACCTTGCCATAACAATAATCTCCTTAGTTGATTTTTAGGTATATTCTAACATAATTCCAACTATATCAGTTGTGGTGTACATTTTAAGACAATATTCGACATTTTATTAATTTTAGGGAATAAATTGTTGACAATATTATAAAAATATTATATTATTATCAAGCATTCTACTTGTGGGAGGTGATACAATATGGCAACAGTTTACGTAAAAGAAAACGAATCTTTAGATAGCGCTTTCCGTCGTTGGAAGAGAAAATGCTCTACCGATGGCATTATCGGAGATCTAAAACGCCACGAGGTATACGAAAAACCCAGCGTAAGAAGAAAGAAAAAGGCAGAGAACGCAAGAAAAAGAAAATTCTAAGAAAAATTAAGCATCGGAAGTTCCGATGCTTTTTCTTTATTGTTAACCCATTCTTTCGGAAAGTTTTTCTCCGCCTAATATATGAATATGTATGTGATTTACACTTTGTCTGCCGTCCGCACCTTTGTTGGTAATAAGGCGGTAGCCGTTTTGTAAGCCGAATTTTTCGGCGTTTTTTGCCAAAGTCTGCAGACAATATATTAGTAATTCTCCGTCTTTAACGGCAAATTCCTCTATATTGGCAAAGTGCTTTTTGGGCATCAGCAAATAATGAATCTTCGCTTGAGGACTTATATCTTTAATAATCAGCATTTTGTCGTCCTCATAAATCTTCGTGGATGGTATATCCCCTGCTATAATTTTACAAAAAATACAATCAGTCATAATTTTACTCCTTTAATCCGTCTTTGAATAGTTCCTTAGGCATAACGTCTACAATGGTTCCGTCTTTCTTTGTATAAGTCTTTATATAATATCGGGAATAGCCTTCGCTATATTCTCCGCTTGACTTTTCTATCAAAACTTCCTGCTTTACGCCGATATTTTTTAATAAATAGGCTTTTATAGCCTCTCTCTTAACTCCCGATAAAATTTCCTTTCGTCTTTTAATTACTTCGTTAGGCAAAGGAGGATAATTATAAGCTGCCGTGCCTTCCCTTGCCGAAAACGGGAATATATGAATATCGGAAAAACCAATTCTTTTTATAAAATCCGTTGCCGAAACAAAATTTTCCTCACTTTCGGTTGGGAATCCGACAATAATATCGGTGGTTATCGCCGCGTTACTGTCATAACAGCGGATAAGCTCAATTGCTTTTTCGTAATCTTTTGTAGTGTACTTTCTGCGCATGGCTTTTAGTACAGAATCGTCCCCGCTCTGTAAGGATAAATGAAAATGCGGGCAAAACTTCTTTAAGGAAAACAGCGCGTCCAATAGTTCTTTATTTATAGCTTCGGCATAAAAAGAACCTAGCCTTATTCTGACGTCAATATCGGCAAGTTTTTTTATAAGGTCGGTTAAATTTACCCCTATATCCTTGCCGAAACTGCTCATATTAATGCCTGTAAGGACAATTTCACTAACGTTTTTACTTAATACGTTTATTTCCTTTACTATTTCGTCAATGCTTCTTGACCTGCTTCTTCCTCTAAGATAAGGAATAATGCAGTAGGAGCAAAAATTATCGCAACCGTCCTGAATTTTTACAAAGGCTCTGGTTCTTGACACCGTTTGCAGATTGGTTTCTTCGCAAGTATTAGGAATAGGGGCAATAAATGAAGTTTGATTAAAATTGCTATCCACAATGTTGAGAATTTTCATTTTCTCGGCAACGCCGCCCACAAATTTGACGTTCTCACGTAAAAAACTGTCGGGGGCTTTTTCCGAAGCGCAGCCGCAAATAATCACCGAACAGTTTTCGTTTAACTTCTTACAGCGCGCTATTGCCTGTCTGGATTTTTTCTCTGCCTCTTTGGTAACGGCGCAGGTGTTTATTATATACAAATCGGCAGGCACAAGGTCGGAAAAGGTAGTAAATCCCCTTTTCTCTAATTCCTGCGCCAATACGTCGCATTCGTATTGGTTAACTTTGCAACCTAAGTTGAAAATTACCGCTTTCACTATACTTCTCCGATTTTTTGTAAAACCAAAGTAACGGCGCTCACTACGGCTGTGGAAACTCTAAGTATCCTTTTACCTAAAGTAAGGCTACAGGCTCCTAAACTAAGCATTATAGTTGCCTCTTCTTTACTAAAACCGCCTTCGCCGCCAATAATAATGTTTATAGGCTCGTTTACTTTTAGCTTAGCATCAATAACTTTGTTATCCCTTTCGAATTCATAAAAGAAATAGTTATTATCCCTTAACTTTGCCATTTCCTCAAAACTAACTATATCATTAATCTTAGTTAAAATGGCTCTGCCGCATTGTTTGCAGCTTTCCAGCACAATTTTGTTTAGCCTTTGATAATTTATTTTTTCCACGTTTGTATGTTGGGAATAAAAAGGAGTAACCGTACTAACCCCAAGTTCTACTGCTTTTTGAATTACGGTGTCTAAGTCCTTATTAACTCCGATAAACAGATTTATTTCCTGGTTTAGATTAGTATCGTTAAGTGTCTTTGATTTTACTTTTGCTACTAATCTGTCTTTTTCTATGCTTGTTACTTCGCAATAATAATCAAAGCCGGAATTATCGCAAATGATAAGCTCAAACCCTACTTTATGTCTGGTTACTTTGACGGCGTGAATAAACTCCTCGCCTGTTAATACCGCGACTTCGCCTATAATATTTTCCTCGGTAAAAAATCTCTTTAAGTCCATACTAGATTCCAAAAAGTAAGGCGTTCCATTCGCCCATGGTTATATCTTTGTCTAAAATAAAGCCCGCGTTGACAAAGGTAGCAATAACTTCCTCTTTTCGGCTGTGAATAATTCCCGAACAAATAAGTTTCCCGCCCTTATTTACATGGTTAATAAGTCCGTTACTTAATCTTATCAAAATATCAGCCGTAAGATTAGCTAGCACAATATCGGCTTTTCTTGACTTGTCGCTAAGCAGGTCGTTTAGTTCAATTACCGCTTTGTCGGTTACGTCGTTAAGCGCGGCGTTTTCTTTGGCGGCTTTTACCGCAACACAGTCTATATCGCACATATAACAACTGCCCGCTCCGCTCTTTATAGCTGCTATACCTAGTATTCCGCTACCTGTACCTACGTCGATAACGCTTTTGTCCTTAACTTCTACCTCACTAAGCAGCATAAGACACATTTTTGTGCTTTCATGTTCTCCTGTGCCGAAAGCCATCCCGGGGTCCATAAGTACCTTAATAAGATTATCGGTATTATCATAATTGAGCCATTTCGGCACAATAACGTACTTGCCTGCAACAATGGGTTTATAATATCGTTTCCAACTATCATACCAGCTTTCATCGTCAATAAGCAATGCGTTCATTTCGCAATAATTGAGGTTTCTTGTATCCAAAAACTCTGTTAATTCCTTGATTTTCTGGTCTTTTTCCTCTTCGCTGACAAACCCGCTAACGTAAGCAGTTTCGCTCTTTTTTAATAAGTCCTCATCGATATAATCCCACATTTCCTGATTTTTTATTATGTCAAGAATATCGTTTTTGTCGATTATTTTGACCCCGCCCAAGCAGCCAATAGAAAAGAAGGCATCAGCAATAAGCTCGGTGCCTTCCGACGTTGTACTAACAATAATTTCGTACCATTTCATATTAAAGATTCCTTAATATTTTATTGTAATTCTCAATTTTGTCGTATTTTGCCTTAGAAAGGGTCTCATTTAGGTCTTTTAACGCCGATTTTTGTTTGCCGCTAAGGTTCTTCGGCACTTCCACGATTACTTTTATAAATAAGTCGCCGTACGCTTCCTTCCTTAAACTCTTTACCCCTTTACCCTTAACGCGGATAATAGTGCCGTTTTGCGTGCCTTCGGGTATTTCTACCGTAGTAACTCCGCTTAGCGTAGGTACGTCTATTTTATCACCTAAAGCAGCCTGCATCATAGTAATGGGCAGTTCGTAGTGTAAGTTAATGCCGTCTCTTATAAACAGCGGATGAGGCTCTATTTTGAAAATAAGTATCAAATTACCGTTGCTGCCGGCTTCGGACGGAGCGGCGTTGCCTTCTCCGCGCATAGTAAGCATCTGACCGTTGTCCACCCCTGCTGGTATGTTGATTTTTATGCTTCTTTGCTTCTTTATTCTGCCTTTGCCGTGGCAATCCATACATTTGTCGGAAATAATTTTACCTTCGCCGCCGCATTCGTCGCAAGTCCTTTGCGTTTGCATCATGCCAAAAGGCGTGCGTTGCTGAACGTTAATAACGCCGCTGCCGCCACATTTCGGACAGGTCTTAATTGAGTTTGGATCCTTGGCTCCGGTACCTTTACAGGTTGGGCATCTCTCTATACGGCTGAAAGTAATTTCCTTGTCTTTTACCCCAAAACAAGCCTCTTTGAAAGATAAATTGAGAGTAAATTCTAAGTCGTCGCCGTCTCTTGCCCGTCTGGAACTTGTTCTGCCACCGCCGGTAAAGCTTGAGAAAATGTTGTTGATTATATCGTCAAAACCGCCTGCGCCACCGCCGCCGAAGGGATTAAACCCGCCTTGACCAAAACCGCTCATAGTAGGTCCGTCTTCACTTCCGTACTGGTCGAAAGCCGCCCTTTTCTGAGGGTCGCTCAATACGTCGTAAGCATGCTGAATTTCTTTGAATTTTACTTCAGCTTCTTTCTTTTTGCTTTCTTCGGCCGTAGCAAATACGTCCGGATGGTATTTTTTCGCCATACGGCGATATGCAGACTTAATTTCGTCTGCACTCGCTGTCTTAGCTACTCCTAATACATCATAGTAGTTTTTTTCTGCCATATTTATTATTTAATGTCGTCGGGATTAATATTTATCGTGCTGTCATCTTCAGCAGTATTCCCGTTTCCTCCGTTAGGATTTGCTTTTTGGGCGTCTTGATATAGTTTTGTGAAAATAACGTTGGTGTCTTTGCTAAGTTCCTCTGTCAGAGCCTTTACGTCTTCGGCACTTTCTGCCTTGCTCAACTTGTCTTTAGCCGTCTTAACTGCATCTTCAAGGGTTGCTTTGTCGGTTTCGCTTAGTTTATCTCCACTCTCGCGCAATGCCTTTTCAGCGGCAAATATCAACTGTTCGGCATTATTCTTCATTTCCACAAGCTCTTTGCGCTTTCTGTCCTCTTCGGCATATTGTTCGGCTTCTTTAACAGCCTTATCGATGTCGTTGTCGGTAAGATTAGAAGATGCGGTTATGGTAATATTGTTAGTTTTACCGGTTCCCTTGTCTAGAGCGGTAACGCTTACGATACCGTTAGCGTCGATATCGAAAGTAACTTCTATCTGAGGTACTCCGCGCATAGCGGGCGGTATACCCGAAAGTTCGAAGCGTCCAAGTGTCTTATTGTCGGCTGCCATAGCTCTTTCACCCTGCAAAACGTGAATGTCAACGCTGGGCTGATTGTCGGCTGCAGTACTAAAAATCTGCGACTTTTTGGTAGGTATAGTGGTGTTTCTGTCAATTAACTTAGTAAACACACCACCCATTGTTTCGATACCCAAAGAAAGGGGCGTAACGTCAAGAAGTAGTACGTCTTTTACGTCTCCGGCAAGCACGCCAGCTTGAATAGCCGCGCCCAAAGCCACGCATTCGTCGGGGTTAATTCCCTTATAGGGTTCTTTGCCTGTTAAATTCTTGACCGCTTCAAATACCGCAGGTATACGTGTAGAACCGCCTACCATAACTATTTTATCAATTTGCGATACCGAAAGGTTTGCATCCTTCAACGCCTGTTTAACCGGCGCAAGTGTCTTGTTAACAAGGAAGGAAGTCATATCGTCAAACTTAGCTTTGGTAAGATCCATATCGATATGCAAAGGACCGTTGCTTCCCACTGTGATAAACGGTAGGTTTATATTGGCTTTCTGCATTCCGCTAAGCTCGATTTTTGCTCTCTCTGCTGCTTCTTTTACTCTCTGCATAGCCATTTTGTCTTTGCTTAGGTCGATACCCTCGTTCTTTTGGAACTCGCTTACTATCCATTTCATAACTTCGCTGTCAAAGTCGTCACCGCCAAGACGGGTATCGCCGTTGGTTGCTAAAACTTCAAAAACTCCGTCGCCAAGCTCAAGTATGGATACGTCAAACGTTCCGCCGCCTAGGTCGTAAATAAGTATTTTTTGAGACTTTGTATCCTTATCCAAGCCATAACTCAATGCAGCTGCCGTAGGTTCGTTAATAATACGCAAAACTTCTAGTCCCGCTATTTTGCCCGCGTCTTTGGTTGCCTGTCTTTGGCTGTCACTAAAGTAAGCAGGTACGGTTATTACCGCCTGGGTTACTTTTTGACCAAGATAAGCCTCGGCGTCAGCTTTTAGTTTGGAAAGAATCATTGCCGAAATTTCGGGCGGCGTATAAGTCTTTCCGTCGATGTTTACTTTGTGGGAAGTACCCATTTCTCTTTTTATAGAAGAAATAGTCTTATCGGGATTAACGATAGCTTGTCTCTTTGCAACCTGACCGACAAGTCTTTGTCCGTCCTTTGTAAATCCTACCACCGAAGGGGTTGTTCTTGCGCCTTCGGCATTAGGTATAACTACTGCTTCTCCGCCTTCCATAACTGCTACACAGGAATTAGTCGTTCCTAAATCAATACCAATAATTTTTGCCATAATTTATTATCTCCTTTATTTTATTGAGCTACCTTAACCATTGCAGGCCGTAGCACCTTATCTTTTCTTTTATAGCCCTTTTGAAAAACCTCCACAATCTTGTTTGTGTTGTTTTCCTCTGCCTCACACTGGGCAATAGCGTGATGTACAATGGGGTTAAAATCCTCTCCAAGGGCGGGTATTTCTTCCACCCCGTATTTTTCCAATATGCTCTTTATTTGCTTATAAATAAGCTCCACTCCCGGCTTTGCGCTTTCTTCAAGCATATCTAAACCTCTTTCGAAATTGTCGATAACGGGCAGTAAATTAAGTATTATTTCGTTATTTCCGTCTATTCTCGCCACTTTTACGGCATCGTTGTTTCTCTTGCGGAAGTTTTCGAATTCGGCTTGAATTCTTTGAGCAAGCTCTTTGTATTCTTCGGATTTTTTTATTTCCTCTTTCTCGGCTTCCTCGCTGGGAATAACTATCGGCTCTTCAAACTCAACTTTTTCTTCTACAACTTTTTCTTTTTCTTTATTGCTTTTTGTCATCATCTCCTCCGTTGGATATTTCTTCCACTGCAGTTCCTATATATTTCAATACGCTTACAACTTTGTTATAATCCATTCTTTCTGGACCGATTACGCCCGCGTGACCTATTTCTTTACCTTTGAATTTGTATTTTGCGGTCACTATGGCGCATTTGTCTATTCCGCCCTTTTCGTCCTTGCCTATCTTTACGCAAAACTCGATATCCTGGTTGTCTTCCACTATTTCTTTTAGCTTTTCTTTGGTGTCAAGCACCGTCAAAAAGTCCTTTGCTGACTGTAAATCCTGGTCGGGCGACTGTAAAAATTTTGACTGCCCTTCCATATAAACCCCTTCGGAGTCCTCGGCATAGCTCTGCAAAATAGCAATGATACTGTCGTATATCTCCCGAAAATCTTTCAACTCACTGTCAATAGTCTCTTCGTTCATCTTAAGCTGGCTTACCGTCTTTCCGCTGAATATTTTGTTTAATAAAGAGTTAGCGTCTTTTACGTAATATTCGTTAAGTTCCTTACTTATTGACACAACCTTATCTCTTATTATTCCGCTGTCGGTTATTATTACAATCAAAATTGAGTGCTTATCAAGGTCGACAAGTTTAATTTCCTTTAGGACTACTTTATTGACGTTTTTTAGCACTATTACCGAAGTATAATTAGTAACGTCGCTTATTACCTTTGCTGTTGCCTTAACTATATCTTCGATTTCATTAAACCTGTCGTTAAAAGAATTTTCTATAATGCTTATTTCCTTCTTTGACAACGCTTTTTTCTGCAAAAAATTGTTAACGTAGAGAGTATAAGCCTTTTTGGAAGGAATTCTTCCCGAAGAAGTATGCGGTTGAATTAAATATCCCATTTCTTCCAATGCGGCTAGCTCGTTTCTGATAGTTGCAGAACTAATCTCGTCGAAATGCTTCGACTTGATTTCTCCCGAAGAAATAGGCGACGCGTTTAATATATACTCGTCGACTACAGCCTTCAAAATTTTCTGCTTCCTCTCGGAGAGCTTCTCATTGTTCATTAACACCTCTAGCAATATTATATTCAGATTGTTAGCAATCTATACTACTGACTGCTAAAAATAGTATATCACTATTCTACCCGGTGTCAAGTCTTTTTATCCGTTTTTTTGAAAAAAATAATTAAAAAAAATTTATTTAGAAGAAATATCGTTATAAAATAGCTCGGAAGCTTGTTTTTCGGCGGCTTTTTTGGTTGCGCCCTTACCTCTTGAGACTTCTTTGCCGTCAATTATCAGTGCGGCGGTAAAAATATTTACGTTGTCTTTTACTTCTCTGCCAACCACAGAAAACTCTGCGCTTAAAGCATTTTTTGCGCAATATTCCAATACTTTCGACTTATAATCGATAACCACTACGTTGGCTATTGCGCTTAGATTTTTTATTATGAAATTCTTTGAGGGCTCTAAGTCATAATTATTATCAATAACCATTGCCCCGATAATGGCTTCAAACAAGTCGCTTTTTACGTTTTTAGAGTCAAGTACGTGGGCGCCTTGACCTACACGCATATAATTTATAAAATTTAGTTTATCGATAACCTTACTTAACGTATCGGCGCTTACCATATTGGCTCTGATTTTGGTCAGTTCTCCCTCGGCTTTAGTAGGATAAGTAAGGTATAAATACATCGCCGCAATATAGCCTAATGCGGCGTCGCCGATAAACTCCAAACGTTCGTAATCGGTAAAATGCTGATTTTCGTTGACAAAGGAAGAGTGCGTAAAGGCTCTTAGTAACAGCTCTTTATTCTTAAAGGTATATCCTATTGTCTGTTCTATAAGGCTTAGAATTTTACTTTCCAACAAAAACCTCGCTGATTTTTTCGATAACGCCCTTTTCTATCATATCTTTTGCCTGCAAAATGGAATTTTTGATGGCTTTGGCTTTGGAAGTGCCGTGAGACTTAATTACTATCTTTTCCAGCCCTAACAAAACCGCTCCGCCGTTGTCGGAATAATCCATTCTCTTTTTTACGTTTTTTAGTACGGGTTTTAAGAGTAAATAACCTAGTTTTGCCCTTAAACCACCCTTCATTATACCGTCTTTAATAATTGAAAACATACTAAGCGCCGTTCCTTCGCAGCCTTTAAGACAAATATTACCGCTGTAACCGTCGCTTACCATGACGTCAATATCTCCGCTAAGCAGTTCTCTCGCTTCCACGTTGCCTACAAAGTTTATTTTCGCCTCTTTCAAAAGAGGGAAAGCCTCTTTATTAAGAGCACTGCCCTTTGTATCCTCACTGCCGTTGCTAAGAAGTCCTACTCTGGGATTTTCTATACCCATAACCGACTTCATAAAAGCCGAACCCATAACGGCAAACTGGACTAAGTTAATAGCTTTCGGCTCCACGTTGGCGCCGCAATCTATTAATAATACGTTCTTACCGGTAACGGTTGGCAAAACCGGACTTAGAGCCGGTCTGTTTACCCCTCTTATTCTTTTAAGTAACAAAACCGCGCCCGTTAAAACCGCGCCGGTGCTGCCAGCCGAAACAAAGCCTTTGGCGTCCTTATCGGAATTTAGATATTCTAAAGCTTTAACCAATGAGGATTCTTTCTTTTGCAAGATTGCCGATGAGGGTACGTCTTCGTTAGTAATAACGTCGGCGGCGTCAACAATTTCCACGCGGGTTTTATCATAGGTTTCTTTTTCTAACAAACTTGCTATTTCTTCTTTCTTGCCTACCAAAACCAAATCAAAACCGTTTTGGCTGTTTAAGGATTCCACCGCTCCTTTTACTATTTCTATCGGGGCGTAATCACCGCCGAAAACGTCAACAACTATCTTCATAATCCCTCCGTTTTTTATACAAGAAATAGAGGAAAATATTTTCCTCTATTTTGTCAGTTTACTTAAAAAAGTATATTTTATTTATTTCTTTTCTTCCTTTTCTACTACAACGGGCTTTCCGTTATAATATCCGCAACTGGGACAAACCTTGTGGCTCTCTTTGTACTGATGACATTGAGGACATTCCTGAAGATTTTGTTCAGCTATCTTCCAGTTGGCAAAACGCGTATTTCCTCTTTGTTTTGATATTTTACGCTTTGGTACTGCCATAATCGCACCTCCTCCGTTAATTTTTACTCAAATTATTGCTTTAATACCTGATAAATTATATAGAAAAAAAGTCATTATGTCAACTTTTTTCCATATATATTTTTATTTATTTCCAGAAAGTCTGACTGCGTCTCTGGCAATAACTAATTCTTCGTTTGTAGGGATAATGTATACTTTTACTTTGGAAGTAGGCTTAGTTAGTTCGGCAAATTTTCCCTTAGGAGTTGCCATATTCAGCTCATAGTCAAAGTCAATTCCCAGACACTCTAATCCCTTCATAATAAGTTCGCGGGCAACCGCGCTGTTTTCTCCAATACCGCCTGAGAAGATTATACAATCAAGTCCGCCAAGGGCTACAAAGTAGCTGCCAATGTACTTTTTAATTCTGTAAGCGAACATTAGTTGTGTTAATATTGCTTTTTCGTCGCCCGATTCTGCCATAGCGCACAAATCGCGGAAATCCGAAGTACCTGTCATGCCGTAAAAGCCGCTTTTCTTGTTTAGTATGGAAATAACTTCGTTAGCCGAAATACCTTTACAATCTGCCATAAAGCCAACCACTGCGGGGTCAAGGTCTCCGCTTCTGGTACCCATTATCACGCCTTCTAGAGGGGTTAGTCCCATAGAAGTGTCTATACATTTGCCTCCCCTTACCGCCGAAAGAGAACTTCCGTTACCAAGGTGGCAAGTAATAATCTTACTGTCTTCTTTATTAACAAGCTTCAAGGCTTCTCCGCTTATATATTTGTGGGAAGTGCCGTGGAAACCGTACTTTCTTATCTTATACAGCTTATAGTCCTCATAAGGAATAGCGTACATATAAGCATGTTTGGGCATTGTTTGGTGGAAGCCTGTGTCGAATACAGCAACCATAGGAGTGTCGGGCATAACCTCTTTGCAGGACTCTATGCAGGCGATATTTGCGGGCATATGCAGAGGTCCTAAAGCGGCGTTCTTTTTGCAGATTGCAATAACTTCATCATTTATTAGCACGCTGTCCTTAAAATCTTCGCCGGAGTGCAATACTCTGTGACCAACGGCGGAAATTTCGTTTATGTCCGATATTGCGCCGTATTCGCTGTCGATTAAAGCCGTGATTACTATTTTCAACGCGTCGGTATGGTTACTTAGATTCTTTTTTATAATCAGTTTTTCCTTGCCTACCGTCTGGTGAACAAGGTTAGAACCCTCAAAACCTATTCTTTCCACAAGACCTTTGCATAGCATAGTCTCGTTTTTCATATCGATAACTTGATATTTCAGCGAACTGCTTCCTGCGTTTATTACTAAAACGTTCATTTGTACCCCCAAAAATTAATCACATTGTAAAACTGTCATTGCCACTACCGAAACAACGTCTTCTACCGAACAACCGCGGCTTAAATCGTTTACCGGCCTTGCTAAGCCCTGGCATACCGGACCTATTGCCTCTGCGCCCGTAAATCTCTGAACAAGTTTGTAACTTATGTTACCCGCCTGTAGGTCGGGGAAAATAAGTACGTTAGCTCTTCCGGCTACGCTGCTTCCAGGAGCCTTGAGGGTGCCAACGCTTGTAACAAGGGCGGCGTCTGCCTGCAATTCTCCGTCAGAAATAAGTTGCGGCGCTCTTTCTTTCAAAATTTTTGCCGCTAACGTTACTTTATCAACAAGCTCATGCTTTGCGCTTCCCTTAGTGCTAAAACTAAGAAGTGCTACTCTGGGCTCGGTTATTCCTGCAATTTTTACCGCCGTATCTGCGCTTGCAATAGCTATATCGGCTAGCTGGTCGGAGGTAGGATTGGGGTTAACGGCGCAGTCACCAAAGACCAAAACTCCGTTATCTCCGTATTTACTGCTGGGAGAGTTTTCGGGCATACACATAACAAAACAGCTGGAAACGGAATTCACTCCCGGTTTTGTTTTTATAATTTGCAAAGCGGGGCGCAAAACGTCGCCGGTTGAATTAATAGAGCCTGCGACCATACCGTCGACATCTCCGTTTTTTATCATAAGAGTACCAAAATACAACGGATTATTATAAACTAAATTTTTGGCTTGCTCTTCTGTCATGCCCTTTGATTTTCTAAGGTCATAAAGCAGCTTAGCGTATTCCGCCGTTTTTTCGCTGGTTGCCGGGTCAATTATGTCGATACCGTCAAGGCGGCCGCCTGCCTTTCTTTCTATTACCTCTTTTCTACCTATTAAGGTAATCTTGGCTATTCCCCAAATGGCTATATTTTTCGCCGCGTAAATAATCCTTTCTTCCTCACCCTCAGCCAAAACAATGCGCTTATTTAAGGCTGCGGCTTTGGCGTAAATGGTTTCCATTAATCTTGACATTTCTTCCTCTCCTATTAATAATAAAAATACTTTATTTTATAATAAAAATAAGTTATAATAAAAATACCACTTATTGATTATACTCTTATAATCCCAAAATATCAAGGGTTATCTACAAAGGAACTCCAATAATTTATGAAAACAACGGTAATAATTTGCGAATACAATCCTTTCACCAACGGACACCTTCTTCACCTTGAGGCGGCGCGTGAACAAACGGGCGCCGATACCGTTATTTGCATCATGAGCGGTAGCTTTACCCAACGCGGAGACGCCGCGATTTTAGATAAATACCAACGCGCGGAAATCGCCTGCCGTTTGGGGGCTGATATGGTGGTGGAACTACCTACAATCTATGCTATATCTCCTGCCGACAATTTTGCCTACGGCGCCGTAAAAATAATTTCCGCTCTTCCCAACGTAGAATATATAAGTTTCGGGAGCGAATGCGGCGACAGCGCTTTACTAATTAAGGCGGCAGAACTTCTTATAAACGAACCCGCCCCTTTATCATCTCTTATTAAGGATAAATTAGCCGAAGGCTGTTCTTACCCCAAAGCAAGAAGTCTTGCCTTAATGGAATTTGCCAAAAACAATCCCGAATACGCCGATATTGCCGACGTTTTGGAAAAACCAAATAACGTATTGGGTATTGCTTATATTCAGGCGATGAAAAAATTCGGCTTGAACACAAAAATTCATACAATAAAAAGACTTACCGACTATAACTGCGACAGCATAGAGGCAGAAACCCCGTCCGCAAGCGCAATAAGACTAGCTATCCGCAGAGAAAAATTTGAGGAAATTAAGGCTTGCGTGCCTCCTATTACTTATAATTTCTTGAAGAATTATAACACCAACGGCACCCCGCTAGACGACTTATGCCTGTTTAAGCTAAAGGACATAAGCGGTTTCGATCTAGAAAAATACTATGATGTAAACGGCGGACTTCACAACAGAATTAAGCTAGCCGCCGCCGAATCGGTCTCTTTCCAAGAATTTTTGGAAAAGGCAAAAACCAAAAAATACACTATGGCAAAGCTAAAAAGAATAGCCTTATATGCCCTTTTTGATATAACACAGGAAATGTATGATAACGCGGTTAGTTTGCCACCCTACATTTATATACTGGCTCTAAAAAATCAACGCAAAGACGAAATCTTGCCCGCACTTAACGAAACTTGCAATAACGTCCTTGTCCGCTACTCCGACATAGACAAAGTAGATAAAGCCTTACGTTATCTTATTAAACTAGATTTTAAGGCGCAAGGAGTACTCAACATCGTCAACCGCTCCAATTATTTTAACCGCGCTATGATTTTGGTTTAATTTTTTAATTCTATATTAAAAAAGCGGCTGCCTTTTGGCAGCCGCTTATTTGTTTAGTTTTGTTTGGAAGTCTTGATACGGAGTTTGTAATAACCTTTCTTAATGCGTAGGAATACGTTCTTCCACCAGTTGCCGTAAGTTAGGGCCATAGGTTGAATTCTTCTTACCTTTCTGCTAACGATAATGTCGTAAACGATAAATACGTAATACAGTACGATTAAGAGATACAACGCTCCGAATACGTACGTTACGGCGTTTGTCGGTATAATAGGCGAACTACCTGATACGTAAGGAACAATAAGTTCTCCCACTGCAACGTTGACAAACATCAAAGTGGCAAAGCAAGCGAATGTAAAGAACACTCTCTTTTCCTTATTTATCATAGCGTAAGTCAACATAAGAGCAAGCGACATATAAATTGCCACAGGCGTCATATTGTTGCCGAAGATAAAGAACATATTAAAGTATGCTGAAGCAAGTAACATCAAATTCATTCTGTTTTTGAATTTGAAGTAGCCAAAGCCAACTAAAGCCAATAAGAACACTACAAAAATTATTGTTACTATCAATGATTCTATAGATACTTCAGCAAAGTTGTTGCTTAGTAACCCTTGGAAGTTAAAGGCGTTGCGGGTATAAAGGGCGCCCTTTAATACCATATTCCAGTAGTTAATAAACGGCGCGAAGAACGTTCCGCTCTTTATCGCATTGAACGCAAACGGCAGATTAGCCAAGTAGAACAACACAAAGGACGCTACGGTGACAATAACTATGGGAAGAATCAGTTTCTTGTTATTTATTGCCTGCTGAATGGTGTAGAAAATAATTATCGGCGCCATAATAATAGCCGTCCAAGAGAACAGGATAGCCGCAAAATAGCTTATAACCACTCCGTAATAGCTGTTTTTCAACAGATAATAGAAGGTAAGCGCCATTATAAATACCGTAATACTTTCGGTGAAGCCCCACAATGCGCTGACCGCAAAAGTAGCGGGAAGAACAACGTAAAGCAAAGCCACTACAGTTGCTCCGATATTGCCCACATGCTTTTTAACCATGGAGTAAATCAAAACGGCTGTGCCTATGTCGGCTAAGGAAGCAAAGAACTTCACAAAGAAAGTAGCCGCTAGATATTGATTGGAACCAGAAATTCTGCTTATTAGTCCGACTATTGCAAGGAAGAATAATTGTAAAGGAGAACTTTCGGGCGCAAGATAAGTGTAACCGTTGTTTGTACAGAACTTACCTAATGATTCCGAAAGGTAAACCGTGCCGTAATTTCCTAAGAAAAGCGCTTGAGATGCATAGCCTTCTACGTTATAACCAAGCATGAAGTGCAGTTTTGAGCCTGCTAGAGCAGTTACCAAAATGTCGATAAGCAATCTTATAAACAGCGCAACTCCCGCAAATAACAAAATACCAAGCCATTTGCTGTCTCGTAAAGCTTGCATAAACTTTGATTTATATCCGCCGTCGATAGCCATATTCCTTTGGAACATAACGTATCCAACGTAGCAAAGGATAACAATTGCCAACGCGCCTAATACGATATAAGGAATATTCTTTACGCTTGCTTCGCTGTAGGTATCGGTTTTGAAAGTAAAGTAATTAGCGCCCTCGCTCACTATTTGTGATTTGGGTACTTTTACTAATTTTATATCGCTTACGGTAAGAGAAGTAACGTTAACGGGATATTTTTCACTGCCGACGTTGATTGCAAGCGTTGTCTTTTTTGCCTGTGTGGTCTTAAAATAAACTTTGCCTGTGGTCTTGGTTGTGGCAATACCTCTGTGATGAACGGAGTTATCTCCGGTATTGAAATCTTCGTCTTCTAAAATAGTAAGGAACAATCCGTCATAACCTGTTTCGCTATAAGAAGAAAAACCGGTAGAAGTGAAGGTATATTCTATAAGGTAATAGGTGTTGGGAGATAATTCTACCTGTTGGGTAGCTCTTGCCCAGCCTGCCGACGTGGTGTTAATAACCAATGCGTCGTCCACAATGGAAAAAACATTGGACGTTGTGGCTTTTTCTGCCGTTGTAAGCGTCCAATCTTTGCTGGCTTCGGTAATACTCTCATAGCTGAAAGTATTGTCATCCCCTATTTTAAGAATATTTTCACCGATTTTGGTACAACCGGTAAAGACAAAAAGCGTAAGCGCAAGAACTATTACGGTAATAACTATTGTCGTGTATCTTTTCATTACATACCCCTTTTATACGAATACAACCATTCCGCTTGTTGCAGAACGGTTGTTTTCCGTCAGTAAATTAAAAATTACAGTCTTTTTTGCTTAATCTTGGCTGCCTTGCCAGTACGTCCTCTTAAGTAATAAAGTTTAGCGCGTCTTACATAGCCGTCTCTTACCACTTCGATATGGTCAATCTTGGGTGTGTGTAGAGGGAAGGTTCTTTCTACGCCTATTCCGAACGACATACGTCTTACGGTAAAGGTCTCTCTGATAGAACCATTCTTACGGGCGATTACTACGCCTTCAAAAGCCTGAAGTCTTTCTCTTGTGCCTTCAATAACTTTTACGTAAACTTTAACGGTGTCGCCTACGCGAAAATCCGGGATATCTTTTCTTAATCCCTCTTGTTCGATTAAATCGATAATGTTTGCCATTGACTTACCTCCATCAATTCATAAACAACATTCGTACAGGGCGTTAAATTTGCGCGTAAAACAATGTTTTTTAGCCGCGCTCCTGCATAGGACTGTTGCAAGTCTATAATATAATATCAAATATAGAAAATTTTTACAAGTGATTTTGCTATCTTTTTTTAGAGAAAATCCCTAGTTTTAACACGCTTCAAAGGCATTCCGCAAATGCTCTATCTTACCGTGTAGTACCGCGATTACGTCATAGCGGAAAAACTGACATTTCGGCTTATTTTCCATAATAAACCGCCTACTTGCCGCAACGATTTTTCTCTGCTTAGCTTTGGTGACAGTCTCAAAAGGATGTCCGTAGCGGTTGTCAGACCTAGTCCGAACTTCCACAAAAACCAGCGTTTGCCCATCGTAAGCTACAATATCAATTTCCCCCACCAAATGAAAATTGGCATTTGTGGCGACAATTTTCCAGCCAAGGTCAATTAGATATTTCTGGGCGGCAATTTCCCCTTTTATGCCCTCTTCAGAATTGTACATAATTTAGTTAAAAAAATTCTTAATAAATGTCTGCCTGTGAATGGGGCACGGTCCGTATTTTTGTAAGCTCTCTATATGTAATTTGGTGCCGTAACCCTTGTGTTTTTCAAAGCCGTACTGCGGATACTTTAGGGCGTAACTTTCCATTATCCTGTCCCTTTCTACCTTGGCAAGAATAGATGCGCAAGCTATAGTATAACTAAGAGCGTCCCCGTGAATAATCGGCACGCTTGGGATACCAAAATCCAACTTTACGGCGTCCACAAGCAAGATTTCCGGAATGGGGAACATAAAACTAAGAGCCTCTTTCATTCCTTTTTTGGTAGCGTTAAGGATATTTATTTTGTCTATTTCTTCTTCGCTTACCGCTATGGTTTTGTAGCAAATTGCCCGCTCTATTATCTTATCGTACAGCTCCTCTCTTTTCTTTGCGGTAAGAGCCTTAGAGTCGTTAACTCCCTCAATAATATTGTCGGTATCCATAATACAGCAACCAACCATAACAGGTCCTGCCAGCGGTCCTCTGCCTGCCTCATCAATACCCGCAATGTAGCGGCAGCCCGATGATAAGTAGCGGTTTTCATACTCAAAGAGGTTTGGCATAATCATCCCTCTTTTCCAGAATAATTTTTCCAAAAGCCTGTTTGCGGAAGTCCTGAATTACCGCCAAAGCAGTACGCTCCAGGTCGTATTCTCCTCCGCGCACTATATAACCCCGCCTTTTTGCTATTGCCGATAAATTCTCAAAATAATCTTCGCTAATTACGTTAAGGTCGTATTTTTCTTTTAATTTTTCGGGATAGTTTATAGCCAAAAAAGCCACCATTTCTTTGGCTAGCTCTATTATGTCCAAAATTTCTTCCCTGATACTGCCAATAAGCGCTAGATTAACTGCCTTTTTTTGGTCGGAAAAATCGGGATACAGCGTCCCGGGCGTGTCAAGTAAATCTATATAAGTGTCAATACTTACCCACTGCTTGCCCTTAGTAACTCCCGGCTTATCGCCGGTAACCGTTCTTTTTTTAGCAATCAAGCTATTTATAAGCGTTGATTTACCGCAATTCGGCACCCCGATAACCATAGCTCTTATGGTTTTTGCTGCCCCTTTTTGTTTGAATTTTTCAATCAAATCGGCATTTACTTCTTTCAATGCCGAAATAATCAGATTGTTATTGCCTTTCTGACAGGAATTAACTGCAACGCACTTTTTATCTACCGACAAAAAATACTTCTTCCACTTCTCTACTTCGTTTTGCGGCGCCATATCCGCCTTATTTAGCACGTATAACACAGGTTTATTGCCGATAAGACTGTCAAAAGCAGGATTAATGCAAGAAAGAACGGCGCGGGAATCCAATACGTAAACAACGCTGTCTACTACCTTCATTTCTTCACTCATCATTCTCATCGCCTTGGTCATATGACCAGGGAACCAATGTATGTGCATAATTTTTGCTCCTGTTTAGCTTAATCCTTTAACAGATCGGGGCGGTTTTTTTGTGTTAGTAATAAGCTTTGGGCTTTGCGCCACTTGGCAATTTCGGCATGGTTACCGCTCAGTAAAACTTCGGGAACGGTCCTACCCAAAAATTCCTGCGGGCGGGTATAATGGGGATATTCCAACAACCCGTTGGCAAAACTCTCCTCATCTGTGGATTCTTCACTGCCTAAAACATCGGGGATATATCTTGCTACGGCGTTAATAACCACTAAAGAAGCAAGGTCGCCGCTTGTAAGAACATAATCGCCTATGGATAATTCTTCGTCAATATCCATATCGATAATCCTCTGGTCAATTCCTTCGTAACTGCCGTTAACTAGCAAAAGTTCTTTTTCTTTGGCAAGTTCTTCTACCACGTTTTGGCTTAGTTTTCTGCCTTTGGGGCTAAGATAAATTCTTTTAGCCGTATGGTTTGGGTCGGCGGCAATTATTGCGTCGTGTAAAGGCTGCGGAGTCATTACCATGCCCGCGCCTCCTCCAAAGGGATAATCGTCGCAACGCTTATGCTTGTCGTTAGAATAGTCCCTAATATTAAAAACTTCCACTTCAAAAGCCCCTTTATTGAGGGCTTTCCCGATTATGCTGACTTCCAAAGTCTGATAAATCTCGGGAAAAAGCGTCAGTACGCTAATCTTCATAGACTGCCACCTCGGCAAATTTTGTTTTATTGACTAATATAACTTTGTTGTTGATATCGATATTTTCTATTACGCCGTCCACAAAGGGAAACATTATTTGACCGCTAGAACTGTCAATTACATAAACGTCGGCGCTGCCGTACTGATAAATATCTGTTACCTTGCCCAATGTTTCTTCATTATTTTTAACTAAACAACCTATTATATCGTCGATATAATATCTGCCCGCTTCGTTCTTTGGCAAATTTTCTTTTGAGGCATAAATAATGGCATTCCTAAACTTTTCTGCCTCATCCATTGCATCTATTGCCTCCAGCTTTAACAGCACGAAAGAACCGTTCAACGCGGTTCTTTCTATTTTGTAGTTTTTGCCGTCGATAAAGACTTCCTTTAGTTTCAGCATTTGTTGAGGGGTATCAAGGTAGCTTTCCACTTTGATATGCCCTCGTACGCCGTGCGCTTTCAGCGCCTTGCCGATAATTAGCATTTATCTTTCCTCGACGTAAACGGAATAGTTTTTATCCATTTTTTGACTGGCTGACTTAACAATCGTTCTTATCGCTTTAGCGATTTTGCCCGACCTTCCTATGATACTCGCAACCTGATCTTTATCAACCATTACGCGGATATCGACGTTGTCGCCGTCTTCTACCATTACTATTTCGTAATTTTCTTCGCTAACGAATTGTTTTACGATATAATCAACGAGTTCGTACATGATAACACCTATTTCTTTTCGATAATGCCGCTCTTTATAAATAAATCACGGACGGTATCGGTAGGTTGTGCGCCAACGCTGAGCCATTTTTTAGCTATTTCGGCGTCGATTTTCAAATCAACGGGTTCCGAACAAGGATTGTAATATCCAATCTGTTCGATGTACTGTCCATCTCTTGCCTTGCGTGAATCGGTTGCTACGATACGGTAGAAAGGTGCTTTCTTAGCGCCCATTCTGGTTAGTCTTAATTTTACTGCCATTTTATCCTCCAAAAGTTTTGTATATTGTTTTTTTATTTTTTTTGCTATTAAAATCCGAAAGGCATCTTCTTTTTGCCCGAAGAAAAGGCTTTCATCATTTCTTTGGTCTGGTTAAACTGATTTAGCAGTTTATTGACCTCTTGAACTGACGTTCCGCTGCCCGCCGCTATTCTTTTTCTGCGGGATGCGTTGAGTATTTCGGGATGGGCTCTTTCCTTTTTGGTCATTGACTGAATAATAGCTTTGGTTTTGTCCAGTCTTTTTTCGTCTACGCTAAGGTCCGCGCCCTTAAGTTTATTGCCTAAACCGGGTATCATTCCTACCATATCGGTAAGGTTGCCCATCTTTTTCATTGTGGCAATCTGAGCCAGATAGTCGTCTAAATCAAAAGAATTGGTTTTCATTTTTTTGGCAAGCTTCATTGCGTCTTCTTCGGTAATTGCTTGCTCGGCTTTCTCAATTAGGGTAAGGACGTCGCCCATTCCCAAAATCCTTGACGCCATTCTGTCGGGATGGAAAGGCTCAAGCTCGGTCATCTTCTCGCCTACGCCGCAAAACTTGATAGGTTTATTAAGTATTGCCTTAATACTAAGGGCGGCTCCGCCTCTGGTATCGCCGTCAAGTTTGGTTAAAATAACGCCGCTTATCTCAAGCTTAGCATTAAATGCCGAAGCCACGTTTACGCTGTCTTGACCAAGCATAGCGTCTACTACCAACAGAATTTCGGTAGGCTTAACGGTATTTTTTATTTCGGTAAGCTCGCGCATTAGGTCTTCGTCAATATGCAGTCTTCCTGCGGTATCTATTATTACGGTGTCAAAACCGTTACTGCGCGCGTAGTTTACGCCCTCTTCGGCAATTTTAATCGGAGAAATCTGTCCTTTTTCAAAAACAGGGGTATCAACCTTCTGCCCCACTACCTGAAGTTGTTTAATAGCTGCAGGCCGATAAATATCTCCCGCCACCAACAACGGCTTTTTGCCTTGTTTCTTCAATAATAAAGCCAGCTTGCCGCACATTGTAGTCTTGCCTGCGCCTTGCAGTCCGCACATCATAATAACTGTAGGCGGTTTGTCGGAAACTTCCAGCTTGCTATGGGTAGAACCCATTAGTTTTATGAGTTCTTCATTTACTATCTTAATAACTTGTTGAGACGCTTCCAAGCCTTTTAATATATCGTCGCCAAGAGCTCTTTCGCTTACTGCGTTAATGAAGTTTTTGACCACCAAAAAATTGACGTCAGCTTCCAAAAGAGCAATTCTGACTTCACGCATGGCGTTTTTTACTTCCAACTCCGACAATGCGCCTCTGTTTTTCAATTTTGAGAAAGCGTGATTTATTTTTTCGCTCAACGTCCCGAACAGCGCCATTATAACTCCTTAACTATCTTTAAGACTTCTTCTAAATCTTTTTTGGTTTCCGATATATCCTTATTAAGTAATTCTTTTATTACGTTTTCCAAATTATACGTAATTAGTCTTACCTTTTCTACGATTTTTAGTTTTTCCTCACACTCTATTAGTTTGGCTTTGGATCTTACAAGGCTCTCTCTTATCCCCTGCCTTGTTAAGCCTAATTCCTCGCTTACTTCGGCAAGGCTCATGTCGCAGTCAAAATACAGGCGCATAACTTCCCTTTGCTTCTCGTTAAGCAGATTGCCGTAATATGCGTTTAATATGCCTATCTCCACTTTTTCTTGCATGATTTACCTTTTTAGTGTAAAGTCTTTTCGTTTACAGTAGCATTATTACATCTAGTCCGACTTTTGTCAAGCGATTATCAATAAATAATCTTCGCAAACATAATTCGTTAATAAATTTACATAAATATCTTGACAAGTTTTTGCTGCGGGTATACAATTATGGCAAAAGGAAAAATATACAACGGAGGTCAATTATGGAAAAAAGTATGTACAGTATTATGCTTATGGACAGCGTTGTAAGAGAAATAGATATGATGGCGCAAGCCCAAAATACAAACAGAAGCAATCTGATTAACCAAATCCTTGCCGAATACGTTTCTCTTGTAACACCGGAAAAGCGAATCAACGAAATTTTCAACAGTATAAATAACCTACTTAGCGGAAATATCTTTGCCTCGTATATAGAGCCTTACGATTGCGTTATGAGCCTGAAAAGCTCCCTAGATTACAAATACCGCCCCACAATAAAGTATACTGTGGAGCTTTACCGCAACAATCTTGGTTGCGTGGGAGAACTTAAAGCTATATTCCGCACACAGTCAAGCGACCTAATGTACAGGCTAAGCGACTTTTTCAATTTGTGGATAAGGATGGAACAAATTTATCTTAGAGACTACCTAAACACCGCAAAAATAGAATATTCCTTTGAAAACGGCAAGTTCTGCCGTACCTTTCTTATTCCCAACGGCAAGCACTACTCCGATGAGGTATTGGCAAAGGCAATAAGCGACTATATAAGTATGTTTGACGAAATTATTAAGGATTATTTATCCAACAAGTTTAACAGCGTAAGAGAGATAGAAAACCGCTATTTAACCTATCTCAACAGCTCTACAATAATATAAAAAAATAAGGAGGTAGTATTATGAACACCAACAAATTAACGCAAAAAAGCATAGAAGCCTTGCAAAATGCTCAAAATATGGCGATTGAAAATCAAAATCAAGAAATAATGCCGGAGCATATTGCATACTGCCTCGTGGACGCCGACAACGGACTTATTCCTTCCATACTAAAAAAATGCGGCGCGAATATAGACAATATAGTAGCTCAATTAGACAGCAAAATTACCCGCATGCCTAAGGTTGGTGGTATGGGCAGAGAAATTGACAAAGTTTATATCTCCCCTGTCACCGACAAGGTTTTTGTCTATGCGGAAAAGCTTGCCAAAGACAATAAGGACGAGTATATCAGCGTTGAGCATATTATACTTGCCATATACGAAAAATGTCCCGATTTAGCCAAGCTATTTGCCGAAAACGGCGCGGATAAGTCTAAATTTATTGCCGAACTTAATAAAGTTAAGAGTAAAAACAAGGTAGTAAGCGACAATCCCGAAAATACTTACGATGCGTTAAGTAAATACGGCACTGACCTAACTCAACGCGCAAAAGAACAAAAGCTTGACCCTGTTATTGGCAGGGATACCGAAATAAGAAACGTTATCCGTATTCTTTCCCGTAAGACAAAAAACAATCCTGTGCTAATCGGCGAACCGGGCGTTGGTAAAACAGCCATTGCCGAAGGCTTAGCTATAAGAATTGTGCGTGGAGACGTACCCGAAGGACTAAAAGATAAAACAATCTTTTCATTGGATATGGGCGCGCTGATTGCGGGAGCTAAGTTCCGCGGAGAATTCGAAGAAAGACTGAAAGCCGTACTTAATGAAGTTAAGGAAAGCGAAGGACAGATTTTATTATTTATAGATGAATTACACACCATTGTAGGCGCGGGCAAAACCGATTCTGCTATGGATGCGGGCAATTTGTTAAAACCCCTCCTTGCGCGTGGAGAATTGCATTGTATTGGCGCCACGACTTTAGATGAATACCGAAAGTATATAGAAAAAGACGCTGCTTTGGAAAGACGTTTCCAACCCGTTATGGTGGAAGAACCCACTGTGGAAGACACTATTTCCATTCTGCGCGGCTTAAAAGAACGCTACGAAATTTTCCACGGAGTGTCTATATCGGACGGCGCTTTGGTTGCGGCTGCTACTTTAAGTAACAGATATATAACCGATAGATTCCTCCCCGACAAGGCTATTGACTTAGTGGACGAAGCTTGCGCCCTAATAAGAACGGAAATCGACTCTATGCCTTCGGAAATGGACGAAGCAAGAAGAAAAATAATGCAGTTGGAAATTGAAGAAATGGCGCTAAAAAAAGAAAAAGACACCTTGTCGCAAGACCGTCTTGCTTTCATTCAGAAAGAACTGACCGAATTAAGGGAAAAATTCAACGCTATGAAAGCTCAATGGGAAAGCGAAAAATCGGGTATAAACTCTGTTAATGAATTAAAACAATCCATTGACAAAATAAATTCGGAAATAGAAATCGCCCAAAGGAACTACGATTACGAAACGGCGGCAAAACTCCGCTACGGCACTCTGCCTGAATTGGAAGAAAAGTTAAAGAAGCAACAATCCAACCCCGAAAAGAAGCAGGAAAACAAACTTTTAAGAAACAAGGTAACCGAAGACGAAATAAGTAAAATAGTTTCCCGCTGGACGGGCATACCGGTTAGCAAGCTAGTGGAAGGCGAAAGAGAAAAGGTTCTTTCCTTGGAAAACATACTCCATAAGCGTGTCGTGGGTCAAGATCAAGCGGTAACACTAATCAGCGAAGCAATTTTACGTAGCCGCGCAGGAATCGGCGACCCTAACCGCCCTATCGGAAGTTTTATGTTCCTAGGTCCTACGGGGGTTGGTAAAACCGAACTTGCCAAAGCCTTGGCGGAAAGCTTGTTTGATGACGAACATAACATTGTCAGAATCGATATGTCGGAGTATATGGAAAAATTCTCCGTTTCCCGCCTTATCGGCGCCCCTCCCGGATACGTCGGCTATGACGAAGGCGGTCAGCTAACAGAAGCTATTCGCCGTCACCCCTATTCCGTTGTGCTGTTTGACGAAATAGAAAAGGCTCACCCCGACGTATTTAATATACTGTTGCAAGTACTAGACGACGGCAGAATAACCGATTCTCAAGGCAGAACGGTGGATTTTAAGAACACAATAATAATAATGACCAGCAACTTAGGCTCTAATTATATCTTGGAAGGTATTGACGATGAGGGACAAATAACCGAAGAAACGCGGGAACAAATAGACTTTTTACTCCATAAGTCCTTCCGTCCCGAATTCCTCAACAGGCTGGACGAAATTGTCTTCTTCAAACCGCTGACAAAAGACAACGTTATGAAGATTATTGATCTTATTATTGTAAAACTTAATGAAAGATTAAACGACAAACAGTTAAAACTGGAAGTTACACACAAGGCAAAAGAAGCCATAGCAATAAACGCCTATGACATACAATACGGTGCAAGACCGATTAAGAGATATATTCAATCCAGAATAGAAACTTTGATAGCAAGGACGATAATAAGCCAAAACTTGCAGGCTAACGATACTTTGCAAATCGACTATGCCGGAGACGGAATATTTGTTGCCAACAAAATGTAAAATTATAAAAGTCCGGCAATGATTGTGTTCATAACCAACAAGAATTCGGGCTTAATATAGAGCCTATCCGAAGAAATATTGATTGCGCCGTTAAGCAATTTCAGCTTGGCGGCGTATTCTTTTAGAAAGTCGCAATTGTATTTTTTATTGAATTCTTTTATGTTTAGACCTGCCGTTGTGCGTAGAGCAAGCATTAACGTTTCGTCTTTTTCGTATTGGAGAGAATACTCTCTTTCCAACAATTCCTTATCGTTGCCGCTATGCTCCCCTAACAAATATTTCTGCAAGTCGTTTGCGTTGTAATACCGTCTGCCGTCTATTAAAGAATGAGCGGACGCCCCTACTCCGAAATACTCTCCCATAGTCCAATACTTATAATTATGCTTGCTTTCACAGCCGAATAAAGCAAAATTGCTTATTTCATAGGGTAAAAAGCCTCTATCTTTGGCTGTATTGTACAATAAATAGTATTGCGCCACTCCTGCGTTGTCGGATGCTATTATTACTTTTTTATCCTTAATCTGTCTATTCAGAAGGGTGCCTTCTTCAATTTTTAGTATGTATGCCGAAAGGTGGGTAACAAGCGGCAAAATAATATCCAAATCCTTTTGTACGTTTTGTTCTTCTTCTATCCCCAAAATAATATCGGCGCTGATGTTTTTGAAGTACCTATTGGCTGTTTCCAAAGCCTTTATGCCCTGCAATGCGGTGTGGGAACGCTTGATTTTTTTTAAGATATTGTTATCGGTACTTTGTACGCCAATACTGATACGGTCAAAACCGATATTGGCGTATGATTTTATATTTTCATATGCGTTGGGATTAATTTCTATGGTTTTTTCTATAAAACGGCAACGGAAAGAGCTAATAACGGCGTCCATTATCATTTCCACCAAATCCAGCTCCAAAATACTGGGGGTGCCGCCGCCGATATAAAGGGTATCTATTACTCTGTCGGGATATTTTTTGCCTAGACTCCTAATTTCATTACAAAGTTCTATAATGTATTTTCTCTGAACTTCGGGATCGGAAATGCCCGAAAAAAAGTCACAGTAAGAACACCTGCTCTTGCAAAAGGGTATATGAATATATAAGCCGGTATTTTTTTGCTCCATTTTTTCTAGTCGTCAAATTTTAGTATGGACATAAACGCTTCGCTGGGAATCTGCACGTTTCCTACTTGTCTCATACGTTTTTTGCCTTCCTTTTGTTTTTCCAATAGCTTCTTCTTACGTGTAATATCGCCGCCGTAGCACTTTGCAAGAACGTCTTTTCTAAGCGCCTTAACGGTTTCTCTTGCAATAACCTTATTGCCTATAGCAGCTTGTATGGGTATCTCAAAGAGTTGTCTTGGGATAACGTCTTTTAGCTTTTCGGCAATCATTCTGCCTCTTGCATAGGCTTTTTCTCTGTGGACAATCAAACTTAAAGCGTCACAAACGTCGCCGTTTAACATCATATCAAGCTTAATTAAATCATCAGCATTGTAGCCGTCCAATTCATAGTCCAAACTTGCGTAGCCTCTGGTCCTTGATTTCAAGGTATCGAAAAAGTCATAGACGATTTCGCTAAGCGGAATTCTATATTCTATCCTCACTCTGGTAGGGTCAAGGTAAGTAAGGTTAATAAACACTCCGCGCTTATCCTGACAAAGTTCCATAATCGCGCCCACGTATTCGGGCGGAGTAAAAATAGAGGCTTTAACAATGGGTTCTTCTATTTTTTCTATTTCAGTCATAACGGGAAGTTTGGAAGGGTTATCCACCCAAACGACTTCTCCGTTAGTTTTTGTAACTATATAGGACACGCTGGGCGCAGTGGTAATCAAATCCAGGTCAAATTCTCTTTCTAACCTCTCTTCAATAATTTCCATGTGCAAAAGTCCCAAAAAGCCGCAACGGAAGCCAAAGCCTAAGGCGGTGGAGGTTTCGGGTTCAAAAACAAGGGAAGCATCATTAAGATTAAGCTTTTCCAAGGCGTCGCGCAAATCGTTATACTTACTGCCGTCAATGGGATAAACGCCCGCAAAAACCATTGGCGTAACTTTCTTATAGCCTGCAAGGGGTTCTTTAGCGGGGTTTTCTACCGAAGTTATGGTATCGCCGACGGAGGTATCCTTGACGTTTTTTATACTTGCGCACATATAACCGACGTCGCCTGCCATCAGAATTTTGCCAGGTATCATATTTGGAATGAAAAAGCCTACTTCGGTCACTTCGAAAGTCTTATTGTTACTCATAAACTTAATCTGGTCGCCCATTTTAATTGAGCCGTCAACCACTCTTATTAAGCAAATCGCGCCTTTGTAATTATCGTAACTTGAGTCAAAAATAAGTGCTTTTAAGGGGGCGTTTTCATTGCCGGTAGGGCAAGGCAATTTTTCAACTATTTGCTGTAAAACTACGTCGATATTAATTCCCTCTTTGGCGCTTATATGAGGAGCTTCGGACGCGTCAAGACCGATTACGTCTTCGATTTCTTTTTTTACCACGTCGGGTTGAGCCGATGGCAAATCCACTTTGTTAATAACAGGTATAATTTCCAGGTCGTTATCAAGGGCAAGATAGACGTTTGTTAATGTTTGCGCCTCTATGCCTTGAGATGCGTCCACTACCAAAATTGCTCCTTCGCAGGCAGCCAAAGAACGGCTCACTTCGTAAGTAAAATCCACGTGACCGGGAGTATCTATTAAATTTAGGGTATATTCTATGCCGTTATGCTTATAAAACATACGGACAGGGGTTAATTTTATAGTAATTCCGCGTTCCCTTTCTATATCCATAGAATCAAGCATCTGTTCTTTCAACGCTCTTTCACTTACTTGACCGGTTTTTTCTATCAAGCGGTCGGCTAGCGTGCTTTTTCCGTGGTCAATGTGGGCTACTATGCAGAAGTTTCTTATATATTTTTGTCTATCGCTCATTGCGCTCCTAAGTATCTATATTCATCAGAAATTACTATTCATTATATAAAAAATTAACAAAATAATCAAATAAAATTACAAAAGGTATTTTAATTATTATTAATATATAGTATAATATACACATATTAACAGATTTTTCTCTTTAAGGAACATTTAATGGATATTGAGTCGGTAAAACGTAATTTTACTAAACGCGGTTTTAACTTTGATTTTTTTGAAGATTGTTCGTGCGCTATCGAATTCGTTACTTCACTTATACCCAAAAAAAGCGTAATAGGCTTCGGCGGAAGCGTCAGCGTTATGGATTCCGGGCTTTTTGACGCCCTGAAAAACGATGACTATACATTACTTCACCGCTACACCTGTCCCGAAGTTGCCAAAGAAGATTTATACCAAAAAATGCATCTTGCCGACTGGTATATTTCTAGCAGCAACGCTGTAAGTATTACCGGAGAACTAATAAACATAGACGGACGGGCAAACCGTGTGGGCGAAATCATTAACGGGCCGAAAAACATTTTGTTACTTTGCGGCATAAATAAGCTTGTGGACAATATAACTGACGGTATCGATCGTGTAAGAAATATAGCCTCCCCCCAAAACTGCGTTAAGTTAAAAAGAAAAACGCCCTGCGCAATTACCGGAAAATGTAGCTATTGTAACAGTCCGGACACTATTTGCAATACAACGGTAATTTTGCACCACCCTACGATAGGAAGAAACGTATACATAGTACTTGTTAATAAAAACTTAGGATTCTAAATTACTTGGAGGTAAAAATGTGGTTATTTGAAAGACCAATAGCTCACCGCGGCTTACATAACGGGACAATGACCGAAAATTCTATGGCTTCTTTCCGCAATGCGATAGAAAAAGGTTATAACATCGAAACCGACGTACATCTGTTAAAAACAGGGGAAGTTGTTGCATTCCACGATTTTTCGTTAAAGCGCGTATGCGGCAAAAACGTAAAAATCAAAGATTTGACTCTCGATGATATAAAATCCGATAATTATTTACTTCCAAACGGAGAACATATACCGCTTTTTTCGGAATTAATAGAGCTTGCCGAAGGCAAAACCGGAATACTATTGGAGTTAAAATTCGGCGGCTTAAATTACGATTTGGAAAGAGAAGTTATTAAGCTTATTAAGGGCAAAGAGAACTTTATCGCCGTTCAAGCTTTTAATCCTTTTACAATTATTTGGTTTAGAAAACACGCTCCCGAATTTATACGCGGCAGTTTGTCGGCAAACGGAATAATGTTCTTAACAAAATTAGCGTTCAAGGCAATGGCTCCCGACTTTTTGGCTTACAACGTAAACGAACTTGCCACCGCCAACAAAGCTTATAACAAAAACGGCGATTTGAACATACTATGCTGGACTGTCAGAAAGAAAGAACAACTACAAAACGCAATTAATGAGAAGGCCAATAACATAATATTCGAACACCTTGATTTAGAAGAAGAAAAGTTCGAACAAAGCTCTTTACGTGAGGCAAAATTAAGTCGCTGACATATTTTTCCATAAATTATAATCCTCCGCTTGCTTATACTAGCAGCGGAGGATTTTTATTATGAAAGTAAGTTTTTATATCGGTATGGCTTTAGGCACAGTAGGCACGGCTTTGGTTATGCAAAGAAACAAAGTTTCCAGATTGATAGACAAGGCACGCAGAAAATAATTAAAAACCGCCGTTTCGGCGGTTTTTAGTTTTCTTATAATTTTTGTACAAGGCGCATATCGATGCCTTTTTCGCTAATCTTTATTACTTTGGCTTTTACGGTGTCGCCGATGTTAACAACGTCTTCCACTTTATCCACTTTATCTTTACTTAGTTTGGAAATGTGAATCATACCATTTTTGTTAGGAGCGATTTCCACAAAAGCGCCGAAGGTCATAATCTTAACAACCGGCCCTACTATTTCATCTCCTACTTCGGGATCTTTAACGATAGCCATAATAATCTTTCTGGCTTTTTCGCCCATAGATTCGTCAACGGAAGTAATAAATACTTTACCGCTGTCGTCAATGTCGATTTTAACTCCGGTTTCGTCGATTATCTTATTGATAACTTTGCCGCCGCTGCCGATAACTTCTTTTATCTTATCGGGATTGATTTCAAAGCTGAAAATCTTAGGAGCATAAGGACTCAAAACCTTTTTAGGTTCGGGCAATACTTCCAGCATTTTGCCTAAAATAAACATTCTGCCTTTTTTAGCCTGAGCCAAAGCGGTACGAAGAATATTTTCGTCAATACCCTTAATCTTTATATCCATTTGGATTGCGGTGATACCTTCGGCAGTACCTGCTACCTTAAAGTCCATATCGCCGTAGAAGTCTTCCAAACCTTGAATATCGCTCATAACAGATATTTTGTGGTTGGCTTCGTCCTTAATAAGTCCCATAGCGATACCTGCAACAGGGGCTTTAATCGGTACGCCTGCATCCATTAATGCCAAAGTAGAACCACAAACGCTTGCTTGGCTTGTAGAACCGTTACTAGAAATAACTTCGCTAACAGTCCTGATTGCATAGGGGAAGCTATCGTTATTAGGTAGCACAGGCTCCAAAGCTCTCTCTGCCAAAGCGCCGTGTCCGATTTCTCTTCTTCCCGGGCTCTTCATGGGCTTAGCCTCTCCTGTAGAATAAGGAGGCATATTATAGTGGTGCATATATCTCTTGAAAGAATCATCGTCGATACCTTCAAGTTTTTGAACTTCGGCTATGCTGCCTAAAGTAAGCGTTGTAAGAACCTGAGTTTGTCCTCTGGTAAACACACCCGAACCGTGAACTCTAGGTAAAATACCGGTTTCGCACCAAATTTCTCTGATGTCGGTAAGGCTTCTGCCGTCGGGACGAACGCCCTCTTCACTTATGCGCTTACGGACGTATTCTTTCTTCATAGAATATACAACGTCGGCAACGTATCCCATTTCGTCGGGGAAAATCTCGGCAAAGTAGTCCATAATTTCTTTGGTAACTTTGTCTTCGTTTGCTTCTCTCTCCGCTCTGTCAAATGTTTGATAAATAGAAGCTATTTTTTCGGCGGAAAAATCTCTGACTGCTGCTTCCAAAGCCTCGGGAGCATGGCGCAACTCAATATTAGCCTTAGTTTTGCCTACTTCCTTCTGAATTTCTTCTATCCAAGAAACAATTCTCTTAATTTCTTCGTGTCCGAACATAATAGCGCCGAGCATTTCGTCTTCAGAAAGTTCGTTACAGCCGGCTTCTACCATCATAACAGCGTCTTTGGTACCGCTTAAAGCAAGGTTCAACGTGGATTTGTCTCTCTGTTCGGAATCTGGGTTGATTACATATTTTCCGTCAACGTAACCTACCATAACAGAACCGGTAGGTCCGTTCCAAGGTATATCGGATATGCTAAGTGCTATACTGCTACCAATCATACCGAATACTTCCGGGGGTATATTTGTATCTACGCTTAAAGCCGTAGCCACTACTGCTACGTCATTAAAAAATCCTTTGGGGAATAAAGGTCTAATAGGTCTGTCGATTAAACGGCTTGTTAAAATAGCCTTATCGCTGGGGCGACCTTCTCTCTTCTTAAAACCGCCGGGTATTTTACCTACGGCATACATTTTTTCTTCGAAATCGACTCCCAAGGGGAAGAAGTCAATCCCTTGTCTGGGTTCTTTAGCCATGGTTACGTTTGTCATGACTACGGTATCGCCACATCTTAAAATACACTCTCCGTTGCTGTGAGAGCAATATCCGCCGATTTCCGCGCTTACCTCTTTACCGCCGATTGTGGTGGTAAAAATTCTGCTTTCTTTCATTGATCCTCCTGCGCCCATCGCCTGATGGACAAATTTTATATATTTTTTATTGTTTCTTAAAAAAAGTTGGGGGTTAGCAAAAGCAACCCCCTCTTAAACGTTATTTTCTCAAACCGAGTTCTGCTATTAGCGTTCTGTAACGTTCGATATCCTTATTCTTCAGATATGCTAGCAGATTTCTTCTCTGACCGATCATTTTCAACAAACCGCGGCGGGAGTGGAAATCTTTCTTGTGAACTTCCAGATGAGCGTTCAGGTGCTCAATTCTTTCTGTTAAAAGAGCAACTTGTACCTCGGGAGAACCTGTGTCGCCCTCTTTGCGGGCGTACTTTGCCATTAATTCCGTTTTAGACATCTTATCCATTTTTTTACCTCCGTTAATGAATATAAATTCACCTTAAGCAAAGTCCACATCTTCTTTCAGGAGCAGATAATAGCTGTGCAAAAGGTATTTTTGCTACGACATTATACCATATAAGTTTCACGTTGTAAACCAAAATTTACAACAATATTTTGTTTATTCCAATTCTATTACAGTGGGAGAAAAGCTCACAATTCTTCCGCCATTAATAATTTTGCCACAAACGATAGTTTTCAAACAATAGTTTGCGCCCAAAGCGCTTTCCGAATACTTAAACAAAGCAGGCTTGCTGTTTCCGCTAATAACACCGCCGTCCAAGGTACCTATAGAATTACCTATATTATAGTTATTAGTTAGGTTATTATAAGGATTATTATTTACAATTACGTTTACAACAGTGGACATACCGATATTGCTAATTTCTCCGCTGTTATAGCCAACAAGACCGCCAATATTTACTTGCGTAAAGTCTGCTGAAGCAAAACTTATATTTATTGTCGAAGTTACGTCATATCCGCTAGTTGTCACACTATAAATCTTACCTGTGTTATATCCTGCGATACCGCCTATATATAAAGGATTATTGCTAAGAGTAGATATACCCGAAATATTAATGTTTGCTTCTACAATTACGTTCTTAATGGTGCCGTTATTAATGGCAAACACGCCGGCATAACCGTCAAAACCGTTCAAGCTTTCCGAAGTTACCGTATAATTTAAGGTAATCTTACGCCCGTTGCCGTTAAATAAACCCGAATAAGGATTGTTCTTATCGCCGATTGGTCTTATTAACGTTATATCGTTTGTCAGAACTATAGATTGACTCAATTCGACACCGCTCATAGCCAAAAGTTCTGCTCCGCTGGAGACTTCCAAAGGCCATTGAGCATACAAATTGCAATCAGAGCCGATGTTCCAGTTGAGAAGTCCTATTCCGTTTTCGTCACAATAACGCGTACCGATACCAGAATGGCTTATCGGGTCAAAATTATCATACCAGCCGCAGAATAAATCCTTGTCGTAGCCTTCTTCTCCGTCAAACAGTATGGAAAATTCCTGTCCGAAAATAACTTCTACCGTTCTATAAAATACGTTTGTGGATTCATCTGTATAGCTAAGATATAAGTTAACATTAACTACTATACTTTCCCAAGACGGGTATACGGTATGGCTGTCGGCATCAGAACGTGACCAGCGCAAAAGTCCTCTTCCGTCTTTGTCGGTAATATAAATCGGGTTACTATTAGCATCGGTATCGATATACCAACCTAAGAATACATAACCTATCTTAGTCGGCACAGCCAATTCAAACAAGCTGTTAACGAAAACTTCCTGCTCATCTTCCAAAAGTACCATATCGGCGTCTGTTTTATCGTATTCTAGTACGTACGCCTTTTCTTCCCAGACAGGATAAAGAGTAATTGTATCGGTAAGTAAGGCATAATTCCAAACACCGCTAACCGGATATAAATCAAGTTCGCTTGCTCCTGCTTCTCTCCAGCCTTTTAATACCATATTGCTATAAATAGGTGTGGGGAAGGTATAGGCTTGTTCGTAGGTGGCAAGATAGCTACTTTGCGGTATGGTTGCGTTATCTTCTATGCGGAAATAAACAACGTAAACCTTAGGCGCCCATACGCAAGTAAGAATAATATTGTAAGGTATAGTATAAACTTCGGTAGTGTTTTCGGCATCGGCAAAGAAAACATTGCCTCTATCGTCCATCCAACCCGAAAATTGATAACCGGCTCTTATCGGTCTAGGTACGGTATTATAAGTAATCTCACCGTCAATGGTATCAATCACACCTATATCTATACCCACAAAATCAGCGGTGGGCAATAATGTATCTAAATCAATAAGATAGCGGTAACTGGACAATTTCCAATATAGCTTATAGCTGTCTTTTGCGTCTTCGCCTACGTAAATCATAAGTCCGTTGTCAAAGAGCGGTCCGAAAGTATCTTCGTAAATGTCAGGAACACCCGCGCCTTGGACGGTAAAAATTTTATTCATTTGAGCTGCCATAGAGAACGCGTGGGAAGCAAAATAGCTTTCTGTGCCCCCTAAGTGGACGGATTTTAAGTAATATCCGAAGAAAGCATAACTGCTGATTTTGGTTACGTTTCTGCCGCTAATTTGTACCGAAGGTATGGTTATATCTTCTAAAGTACGGCTTGTCCTTACCAAAATCAAAGAGCCTTGACGTTCGGAATATACAATAGAATTATTAGGATTAATGCTATCGTCGAAATAAATAAGGTTATCGATTGCCTCATTAAGAAGTTTTTCTTCTTTTAACGTTTCGTTATTATTAAAGAAGTTATTGATATTTTGTGGATTATTCTCATCAAACAGTATATATTCAGGTTCATATTCACCAAAAACGCCGATATAAGTTAGCGTACCGCTACTCTTTTCAAATCTGACGTACAAAAGTCCGGGTATATTAATTGCATCTCCGCTTATCGCTGTTACCGACTCCGGGATAAACAGAGCGGCTATGTTACTGTAGTTAAACGCGCTTTCCCCTATTTGCTTTACTTCTAATAATTCGCTGCCGGTATTTGTCGGGTCGTTAATATTAAACACTGTTGCTATTCTTCCAGCAGGATACAGATAAAGTATACTGGGATTATTAATAGCATCTACTCTCTTGTCGTATTTATAAAGCACTCCGCCAAAACTTACAAAGTAAGAGTCGTCGGTATGCTGTACGTTAAAACTTTCCAGACTGTAACAGCGGTTAAAGGCGTTTGCCGCAATTTCTTGAGTATCGGAAGCGAAAGTAACAGACTTTAAGTAATAGCAGTCTTCAAAAGCTCCCTCACCCACCATTTCCAAATTAGCGCCGCTTTGCAAATTAAAATTGCTTATTTTAGTCTTAGCAAAGGCATAGTTACCAACGTAAAGAAGTTTATCCTTAAAGGTTATTCCTCCGCCTATCGTTATTGTATCTCCGCTAAAGGAAGTACAACCGTAAAAAGCGTATGCGCCTATGTAGGCTAAGTCGGAATTGGAAGTTAAGTTAAGTTTTTTTAGTCTGGCATTGTTATTAAACGCGCCTTCGGCTATTTCCTTAATATTGCTGTCCAACGTGTATTCTTCGGCGGCGCCTAAATATTTATAAAGAATATTGTTAGCAATAATACTGCTCTTAGTAAGGGTATTTACCCACAAGGTGTCGTCAAAAGCTCTGTCTCTTATCCTTTCTAATTTGCTACCGGTAGGTATTTCCACGGTTGAAAGCATAATACAGTCGTTAAACGCCTCAACGCCGATAGAACTTACGTTATAATGCAAAACTACGGGTATACGTATGGTAGTAAGCGTTCTTACCGCTCCTATTATTTCCGAAGTGGTGGACGGGAAGCGGGAATTTTCGTTATAAATAACTCTATAAAGCAGTCTCTTTTCGGAGTCCGTCTCTATTTCCGAAAGCAGTCCGCTTTCGGTAATCAAACTGTCAATTCTTGCCGCTACCGAACTAAAGTTGGTATAAGCCGCGCGGTAACTGGGGTCAACGCAGATGGAAGTAATATTATAATTAAATACGTTGTTGCCTATGCTGAAATTAATGGCGTTCGGGTTGACGACGGAAAAATCAACGTAGTCAATATGTACGCTGTCAAAAGCGTGGTCGCCTATGTTTCTTATAGTTTGAGGTAAAATTATACCGCCGATAAGACAGTTATAAAAAGCGTATGCGCTTACTCTCTCCACACCGATAGGCAAGCTGTAAATAGCCGTTACTTTATTGGCGGGATAAGCAATAATTTCTGTTGCTTCAAAGTTGTACAAAACACCGCTATTGGTGGAAAAATATCTGGAATTGCCGGTAATGACTATTTCCGACAATTGACTGCAATTCTTAAAGCTCCCTACATCAATGGTTTCCACACTGGAAGGGATTGTAAGTTTGCGTAACTTGGTAGCTTGAGAAAACGCCTCTTCGCTAATTCCTATTACTGGGTAATTGTTGTATCTGTCGGGGATTATTACTTCGGCGTCGTTTTTGGAATAGCTAAGTACCTTATAGCCGATAGCTCCGCTTGGGCTGGTGGAAGGGTTAGATTCATAGCCAATACCCAAAATTCTCCAAAGTCCGTAAAGTGTGGTTTCTACAGAAACCTGATAAGGAAAGTTAATTCTTGTAACGGAAGTATTGTCAAAAGCCTGGTCGCCTAAAACGGGAGTGGTCGTCCAACCGTCGAATACATAACCTTCTTTTTTCAGTACGGGAATATCGTTTTCGTTAAGATAGTTTGTTCTTCTGACACCTACGCCGGTATCGCAGTTAGTAACAAAACTAACGGTGTTTATTACCGCTTCGCTAAACGCCTTGTAGGTGTGGTTTGCGTTCATTGTAACTAAAGTTATTGACTGGGTATCTATTTTTTTGTCGTTATCGGTCCAATAATCGAAATAATATCCGCTAACAGCTATCCATTCTAAGGTAACAATAGTTCCTTCGTCATATTTAGCTTCAAAATATTCTCCGTCTAAAACTATGTCTTCGTCTAAGTCAATGTTATCTATAGCTATGGGAACGCCGTTATAAACGCGTAAGGTATATTGTGATTTATCTCTGTTTAGTAAAACTATTTGGAATCTTGTTTCGCAGTTTTCATAGACAACTTTTATCGTTTTTGTGCCGGGGGTGCTTAATTTGGTGCGGCTCTCTACTGCTATCATGGAAGTTGTCATAGAAATCATCTCGGCAGTCTGGTCACTGTAAGTAACGATTAGGCGGATTTGCGTAACGTCAAGTTCCCCTGCAAAAACCGAATTTGGCACGGTGGTAGAATCAACGGCAATGGCGACTACAGTTACGGTAACTTCGTCAGTTGGATCTTTTGTTCCGCCCGCGCAAGAAACCATAACGATAACTAACGCCAAAGCAAATATTAACAGCAGTATTTTATTGATTTTCGAACGCATTGCCACCCCTAAAAATGTGCATAGTTTTACATATAGTAATAATATAACATATTACTTATAGAAAATCAATAGACGTTAGTCAATATTTTGGCTGATTAAGGTAAAAATCTTTTTTGTCGGAAACGGTCTTTTCTATGCGTTCGCAGTATTCGCGAAAGCCCTTAGGAGAAGAAAATCTCTCTATTTTGTCATTAAAAACGTACTTTGACATTGCGCCGCAGCCTAAGCCTATAATAGACGCGCTCTCTTCCATCATATCTATGTTGTATTTACACGCCTTACCGTCCTTACAAAAACCGGTGTTTTCCAAGTTATCAAACATATTCTTCTGACGGTACATGTAGTAAGGAAAATAGCCGTTTTTCTCTAATACGCCGTACGCATAATCAAGCATGCGGTACGCCTCCCCTCCCGCCTCTTTTTTCGTCCCGTCCAAAGTAAGAACGGAGCCTCTTTTTAGGCTCAAGGTATGGATAGTAATATTTTCGGGAGACAGTTTTATCGCTTCGTCAACGCTAAAACAAAAATCTTCGTAGCTTTCTCCGCTAAGATTGGCAATAAGATCCATATTTATGTCAAAACCGTAGCTTTTTGCCAAATTATAGCTTGTATAAATTTGTTCAACACTGTGTTTTCTTCCGATAATATCCAAGGTTTTTTGATGAAAAGTTTGGGGATTAATTGATATTCTTGTTACGTTATTTTTCTTTAGAACGTCCAAAATACCTTTATCTATGGTGTCCGGACGGCCTATTTCTACGGTAAATTCCACGCCGTAATCAAATAACGGAAACAATAATTCGTTAAGCATATCCTTGCCTATACTTGACGGAGTGCCGCCGCCGACGTAAATTGATGTTACTTTGTAATTTTTCTCTTTAATTATTTCAAAAGCCGCCTCAATATCTTTTTTTACGCACGTTACGTAAAGGGGCAGTTCTTTTTTTATGCGAAAAACTTCGGTACTGATAAAAGAACAGTAACTACATCTTGACGGACAAAAAGGAATATTTAGGAACAAACCTATATTCAAAGGGTTATCATTGATTATATTTTCTTGATTCCTAACGCATTTTTCTATCAACGATACTCTGCTTTGGGTTACCGAAAATGCCTCTTTAAGATACTTATTAGGGTTTTCCGTTGTTTTTGTTAGCTCGCGGTAAAGTTTGGTAGGTCTAACTCCGGTGAGACTACCATATGGCAAAGAAATGTTGGTTTTTTCACTGATATAGCTGTACAAAGAATTTTTCAAAAATCTTTTTATAAGCCTTTTTTTGTCGCTTTCGCTCTTTTCTTTTATAGTTGTTTGTTTGGTTTCTTTTCCCCAAAAACTACTTTCTATATCACAAAGAAGACTGCCGTTTTCAAAGGAAAAAAGACAGCATAAAAAATCTGAGGCTTCATTATCTATCTGCAAATAAGGGAAAAACGCTCTGACAATTTCCTGCAAGTCGTTCAAAAAACTGTCTTCGGGCAAAATTAGCTTAAATTTATACATATCAGTCATCCCAAATGGGGTTGTTTTCCTTTTCGTAAAAAAGGGTGGATTGTTCTTCGTGTCCAGGATAAACGATATAATCCTTTGGTAAAGTAAAAAGTTTTTGTTCCAAAGAATATTTTATCTGCTCCATAGAGCCGCCCTCAAGGTCGGTTCTGCCGTAGCTTTCAAAAAATAAAGTATCGCCGGTAAAAAGATAGGTGTCGTTAAGAAGATAACATACGCTCCCCTCTGTATGTCCCGGGGTGTGAATTACCTCAAAATTCATTTCGCCAAAGGTAATAATATCTTTATCTTTAACCAAAAAATCGGCATTAATCACTGGCAATTTTAGCCCAACCTGATAAGCAAGACTACTTCTGCCGTTTAGCATTTTATTGTCTTTTTCGTGAATATAAATCTTTGCGCCGTCTTCGGCAAAATTACCTAAATTTGCGATATGGTCAAAATGTCCGTGGGTAAGCAACACAGCCTCAACACTTTTGCCATTGCTTTTTATATAATCGGAAATTTTAGCGTATCCGCCACCCGGGTCGATGACAACTGCACCCGAATACTTATCGGAAGTTATTACGTAGCAGTTTGTCTGCAAATACCCTACTGAAAAGATTTTTATATCAACCATTTTTTTTATAGTCTAGTGGCGATTGCCTCCAAAAATGCTTGGGTGTTTACGCCCTTTGCGTTACCTTCAAAAATACCAACCAAGTCTTTGGTCATTATGCCGTCTTCTATGGTAGCAATTGAGGCTTTTTCCAGTTTGTCGGCAAAGGCTTCTAAGTCAGTTATATTATCAAGCTGCGCCCTCTTTTTTAAGGCTCCCGTCCAGGCAAATATAGTTGCCATTGGGTTGGTTGAGGTTTCTTCACCTTTAAGATGCTTATAATAATGTCTTGTAACGGTGCCGTGAGCGGCTTCGAACTCATATTTACCATCGGGCGAAACAAGTACCGAAGTCATCATGGCAAGACTGCCGAAAGCCGTCGCTACCATATCGCTCATAACGTCGCCGTCATAGTTTTTGCACGCCCAAATCATACCGCCGTTACTTTTAATAACCCTTGCCACAGCGTCGTCTATAAGAGTGTAAAAATACTCTATCCCTGCGTTTTCGAACATGTCTTTATATTCGGTGTCGAAAATTTCCTGGAAAATATCCTTAAAGCGGTGGTCGTATATTTTGCTTATAGTGTCCTTAGTAGAAAACCATAAATCTTTCTTAACGTCTAACGCATAATTCATACAGCTTCTTGCAAAGCTCTTAATACTTTTGTCGGTGTTATGCATGGTTTGGATTATGCCCGAATCCTTAAAATCAAAAATCGTCTTGGTTTCTCCGTTCGGTAAGGTAAAATAAACCTTGCCGCCCCCTTCTACGTAGCTTTCCACTCCGCTGTATACGTCGCCGTAAGCGTGACGGGCAATAATAATAGGCTTAGTCCAACTAGGCAGGAGAACTTTTACTCCCTTAGCAAGAATCGGCGCGCGAAAAACTGTGCCGTCAAGCATACTTCTTATTGTGCCGTTGGGGCTTTTCCACATAGTGGATAGGTTATATTCGCTTACTCTCTGGGCATTGGGAGTAATGGTGGCGCATTTTACGCCCACTCCGTATTTTTTTATTGCTTCGGCGCTCTCTTTTGTTACGGCGTCTTTTGTATTTTCTCTATTTACAAGCCCAAGGTCATAATATTCGGCCTTTAAGTCAACGTAAGGTAAAATTAATATTTCTTTGATTTTTTGCCAGATTATTCTGGTCATTTCATCCCCGTCGATTTCCACAATAGGGGTTTTCATTGCTATTTTATTCATAAAATTCTCCTAAAAATTTTTCACACTGTTGTTTTTGTAGGTACAATAAGCTATTTCGTATTCTCCGTCCATTTCTTTTTCGCTAATATGGCTAAGTTCCCAATTGTCAAGATTATCAAGATTTTCATAAAAAACGGTAGCTTCTCCGTCGGCAAAAACTTTGGTTACGTACACCGTGTCACAGTATGGTAGCATAGTCCTATAAAACATAGCTCCGCCCACAATAAATACATCGTCGGAAGGATAGTTTTTTAAGGTTGCGGAAAGTTCTTCCAGACTATTAACGACAATACAATCCTCCCTCTTCTCTCCACCGGGGAAAAGTACGATATTTGTTCTATCTTTGAGGGGTTTTCCGTTGGGGAAACTCTTTAGAGTGTTACTTCCCATAACAACGACTTTATTCAACGTTGTGGCGCGGAAAAACGCCATATCTTTTTTTAGGCGGAATAACAAGTCGTTATTTTTCCCTATTCCCCATTTATTATCGACGGCAACGATAGCTTTCATATATATCTCCTATACCGCAACAGGCAGTTTTTTACCAAGCAAATGGTAATTGTAATCAACAAGTTGAAAATCATCAACTGTGAATTTATAAAAATCGGTGACGCTTTCGTTCATAATTAGTTTGGGCGCTTCGAACTGCTCTTTTTTCATTACTTCTTCCAGAATAGGAATGTGGCGGTCATAAATATGCGCATCGGCTATTACGTGAACAAGCTCACCTGCGACTAATCCTGACACTTGGGCAAGCATTTTTAACAATATTGCGTATTGAACAACGTTCCAGTTGTTAGCCACAACCATATCGTTACTTCTTTGGTTCAATATACCGTTTAGTTTATTGCCCGATACGTTAAAGGTCATAGAATATGCGCACGGATAGAGGTTCATTTCGTGTAAGTCCGCAAAATTATAGATATTTGTCATTATTCTGCGGCTTTGCGGATTGTTTTTTAGATCAAACAGCACTCTGTCAACTTGGTCGAACATACCCTCTTTGTAACTGTGTTTTTGGGCAAGCTGATAGCCGTAGGCTTTGCCTATTGAACCATTTTCGTCAGCCCAGCTGTCCCATATATGGCTGTTAAGGTCGTTTACGTTGTTGGACTTTTTTTGCCAAATCCACAATAATTCATCGATAGAGGCGGCAATATTTGTTTTTCTTATGGTAAGTATGGGGAATTCTTTTGTAAGGTCGTAGCGGTTGACGATACCGAATTTTTTTACGGTGTGAGCAGGTGTTCCGTCTTCCCAAACAGGTCGGACGTTAAGGTCGGTATCCCACACTCCGTTTTCCAAAATATCCTTCATATTATCGATAAATACCCTGTCCGCGTAGCTCATTTCCCTTTTTCTCCAAAAAAATATATATACATATAATTACATTTTTAGTTATAATTGTCAAGCTATCTGGCAAAATTCTTGAGTGATAAATTTACAAGACTAATAATGTGTGCTATACTTAAGTCAGTAAATTTCGGAGCTAATTTTATGCAAACTATTTATAAAAAATACAAAGAACGTTTTATCGAAATCAGCGGAAAAAACCGCAGTTTGTTTACCAAGAGCATAGTCAAAAAATACACCTACGATTTAGGCGGGCTTTTGGAAAACTTCGATACAGATGATTTTTACGCTTTTTTGTGGCAACAAAGAAGCTTATTTACCGTTATTAACGAAAAAATAAGCAAAAAGCTCCTGAAAGTTTCTCAAAAAAACACTAAAGAGGAAGTTCCTTTCATTTTCGAAAGCGACGAAGTTTTGACCGAAGCTCCCCAGAAAAGCGACAGCGAAAACACCCTGCTTTATCGTGAAATGGCCGACCTGAAATATCTCAAAAGGGAAGTGGAAGAAATCCAAAAAGAAACGGGAAAATATGATTTATTCATCGGTTTTCCTTACGTTTTGGGTAAAATCAGCGCCGATATACCGGTAAAAGCTCCCCTGCTTCTTTTTCCTGTGGCAATAAATATCGACAAGGACACGGTTAGCCTTACTCACATAGAAAACCAACCTGTTATCATTAATAAAAGTTTTATACTTGCTTATTGTAAAGAACACGGAATTAAGACCGATAACGTAATAACAGAATTTGACCCTCTTGCCGACAACTCCTTCAAAAACGTCTATGACGCGGTCGATTATTTAATAAATAACGGCTTCAAAATTAAGTATCAGAAAAGAAAATCCTTAGTGCCTTTCGACCCCATAAAAGAAATAAGCTTTGACAGTTTGGAACTAAAAAATATGGCTGTTTTGGGTAGATTTCCGTTAGCTAACCCCATTTACAATGATTATTTGTTGTTGGAAAAGGACAATTTAAGCACGCCTAGCATAGATTTACTGTTGCAAGGCAAAAATTCAAAACAAAAATCAAAGAACAAAAATAACGTTTCTTACACCATAAACGACCTTGACTACGCTCAGGAAAACGCCATAGAAAAGATAAACGCCCTAAGCAATATCGTAATTTACGGCCCGCCGGGAACGGGCAAAAGCCAAACTATAGTAAATATAATAAGCGACGCTTTATGTAAAAACAAAAAGGTGCTTGTGGTAAGCCAAAAGCAAGCTGCTTTAGACGTGGTTTTTTCCAGACTTGGTAAATTAAACAGCAAGGCTATGCTAATCCCCGACCCCGAAAAGGACAAGACCGCCTTTTTTGACCGCATTAAGCAAATGCACACCCAACTTATTCGGGAAAAGAACGAAGATAATCAAAAAAAATACCAAAATTACGAAATAAACATAAATAAAGAACTCTCAATATTGGAAAATATCAGCGATACTCTCTTTACCAAGACCGAATTCGGTTTGTCATTGCAGGAAATGTACGCGCAAAGTTACTATATTGGTAAAGACAGCAAGGATTACAATCTTTACACCGCTATGCTGAAAACCGATATTATAAATAAAAATTACAACACCCTTTACGAAAATATCAAGTATATCAAGGACAAAAACATAGCCAAACTCTTTATAACGCGGCAAGAACTGATGGAAAAAAATCCTATGGTAGTGCACATTAAGAGCGACCTTGATATGCATCAGCTGAAAGAAACGCATACTTTTCTAACAAAGATTATAAACAACGCCAAACCGCCCTTTGATTTTTCACGCTATCCGCGCTCTAGGTACCTTACTACTTTTTATTTGGAAAAAGCGGCGCAAAACAGAGAATCACTAGAAAGAATAGCCGATATGCTGACAAAAATTGAGCATCCGGAATTATCCCGCAGCGTAAATGCGGCGATTTTCCCGCTGTTTTGGCCTGTTTATCCCATATTAAAGTACCGTTTCAATACCTACAAGAAAGATATTAATATCGACTTAAATATAGCCTTAAAAGGGCTTACAGACTACGAAATGCAATTCCGTCCCCTTTCCTTAGCCCTTGACGATGAAGGCTACGCTTTGGCTATAGGCGGAGTACTAAACGGCAATTACGAACTTTTGAAAAAACTCCTTGACGCTCTAGAAAATTATATTTCCGTTAGGGATATGAACAAGGTTTTGAGCGAACTTACCGACGACATTAAGGAAATCTTAGATTACTGCTATAATATGTCCGACAAGACGCTTAATAGCCTTAACAACATTATTAATCTGGTTATTCCCATAAGAATTTACCACGAAATTATTAAAAACGACAGTTATATTGAGAATAAATTATCCGATACCGTCAATTTTGAAAATATGCGGCAACGTATTCTAAAACTGAAGTCCGACCAAAGAGAGCTTACAAAAACTCTTGCGATGGACAAATTCGGCTACGAATACGCCCAATACTTCGACAACAGCCCTAAGTCTAAGGATTATTTATATCAAATTCAAAAACAGCGGGCGTTTTGGCCAATTCGGCGTATGTTGGAATTTTTCGATGACTTTTTGTTCCGTCTGTTCCCTTGTTGGCTACTCTCTCCCCAAACGGTAAGCACTATTTTCCCTCTCAAGACTGGAATGTTTGATTTAGTAGTCTTTGACGAAGCTAGCCAAATGTTTATAGAAAATGCCTTGCCCACAATTTATCGGGGCAACAATATTGTTGTTGCCGGAGACAACAAGCAACTTCGCCCCTCTTCCGGGTTTGTAAAGCGGTATTCTGTAGATGATAGTTTTGACTATAATATAGATTTAAGCACTCAAGCTGCTTTGGAAGTGGAATCTTTATTAGACCTTGCCACCGCAAAATATACCCCGGTCAATCTTGTTTATCATTATAGAAGTGATTATTCGGAGCTTATAGATTTCAGCAATATGGCTTTTTATGAAAATAAACTGCAAATAGCGCCTAATATTACCTTATCAAGCAACAACCCGCCTATTGAAAGGATTAAGGTAAAGGGTATTTGGCAAAACCGCCATAATCATGAAGAAGCCTTGGCTGTGGTAAAACTGCTCCGCAATATTTTGCGTGAAAGAGAAAACAACGAAACAATAGGAATAGTAACTTTTAATAACGAACAAAAAGAATATATTGAAGATATGCTGGATAATGAAGCAGACAAAATTTCCACCTTCCGCCGTCAGCTCTATAACGAACAAAACCGTATAGAAGACGGAGAAAACCGCTCACTTTTCGTAAAAAATCTGGAAAACGTACAAGGAGATGAAAGGGATATAATAATATTCAGTATCGGCTACGCCAGAAACGAATATGACAAGGTAGTCGCCCAATACGGCTCCTTGTCTACCGAAGGAGGAGAAAACCGCCTAAACGTTGCCATAACCAGGGCTAGGAAAAAGGTCTACGTAATAACCAGCATTGAACCTGAAGAGCTGGACAAAGCCGAAACAACAAAAAACAACGGACCGAAACTGCTCAAAAAATACCTCCAATACGCAAGAGCAGTAAGCTCCAACAATCAGGAAGAAATCACTAAGGTGTTAAGCACTCTGGAATGTATTACCAAAGAATTCCCCAAAGAGGGCGCCTATGAAGAGCAGATAAAACAAGGCTTGGAGGCTATGGGATATATCGTATACACTAACCTTGGCAATACCTATTACAAACTATCTTTAGGCGTATACGACAAAGAATTAGGGCGGTTTGTATTAGGCGTAGAATGCGACTATCAAGCCTATAATAATAGTGAAAACGTCCTGGAAAGAGACGTCTACCGCATAAAGTTTTTGGAAAACCGCGGTTGGAAGATCGTACGCGTTTGGTCCAGAGATTGGTGGCAGTCCAAAAAGAAAGTTCTAAATACCCTTGCCGAAATTATAGAAAAGGAAAAAGCACAGTTAAAAAAAGCGGGTTAGCCCGCTTTTTTAATATATTATATATTCTCTACTTATTTAATCCCCTTCTTCATCTAAAGGTGTCAGTCTATTTAACGGCGTCGCCGACTCAAGTCGCTGAATCATAGTAGAAATCCTTAGGTCATCTTCAGGGTATATGCTAAGAATATTCTTATCATAATCTATGTGTATTATAGACGGATTTGTAGTAAGGAAGGTATAGAACTCCGCAAACGCATCAATCTCTCTAACGTTTTCTTCAAAGAAAGCGTCAAAATAGTCGATAGCATCTTCAAAGTTATAAACTACATAACTAAAGAAGTTTTCGGTAATGTACAGCCTCACTCTATCTTCGTTAATTTTCAAAGACCCGACAAAATATGATATCATATTGAGCCAGTTTATTTCGGAATCTCCGCCTAAGTTATTATTTACTATATCCGATGCGGCTTTACTTAAATCTAAGTCATATTTATATAAACACTCCAGCTTGTTGCCGACCATATTATAATAATAACCTATATTATTGTAGATATATACCGCCCTTTCCACCGAGCTGTCGTTTAACGGATTTTTGTATTCCACAAAGAGGAAATTGTCCTGAGGGTTCTCCTGGAAAACTTTCGCGGTGATACACATTTTGTAGTTTTTGTCTTCACCGCCAACTTTCTTAATAATATCGGTGGTAATGTTGAAAACTTTGTCCGCGTAGTAAACATATTCCTTTTGTTTTTCGGTGTTGACAACAAAATCAATGCTGACGTTTTCTTTTTTAGAGGTAGTAAACTTCAATAATTCCAGGTCAAATTTCAGACCGTTGCCTGCAAACAAAATAGTGTTGTCTGTCTTATATTCTTCTACCTCTAAGTTAAAGCTGAATGCGGAAATTTTTCTGTCAGCGGTGGTGAAATTAACTCTCACGCTGGAAGACGGGAACTTGCCCTTCGATATATCGGTCATAGTAACGCCGAAAATGTTGGTAATAATCAAACCGAATTTATCCAATACGTCCTGATAAGATTCGTCGGTATTTAATTTCAGATAATCGTGAATTTTCTTCAGAGAATTGGGAAGGTTTAACTGGAACTGATAGTTATATTCTTCCACAGAACCGTTCATACGCTTTTTGGCATTGATTGTTTCCCCTTGAAGTTCTAACGTGCCTGCAAGAAGCAGAGCTACTTTTTGTATGTCGCTGGAGCTGTCAAGATTCATTTCATAAGGGAAAAAGTCCTTCCACGTATCGGCTTTAAACGTCATGGAAAACTTTGTCTGCCCCAAAGCAATGTTTAATTTTTCTTTGTAAATATATAAAGCAAGGACGTTGTCGTCATAGCTGTCTTCTTTGGTTGATATTTCTAAAGCCAGCATTAAATCGGCAGGATTACTGTTGTTATAATTTCCTTTAGCCGTAACCCAAAATTCGTTTCCGTTTGCCGAAAGCTTTAATTTGCCGTCAACCGAAACTTTGGGAGAGTTTTTCATAGACGCCTTGGAAAAATCACTGGCTATGGTAGTAAAACCACCTAGCATTTTTGTGTAAACGTCGGCTGCGGTAACGGTATCCAATTTTGTCCAGGTATCCGGATCCGTAGGCTTTGGACCGGGAGTATTAGGGTCAGTACAAGCGCACATCATGACCGCAATAAGCAATGAAAACAAGATCATATAAATAATTCTCTTATTCATGTTCTGTGCATCCTCCTAGTTACGCCAACAGTTCAGGCCCGTATGTAAAGGTCAACTTCGTTCTAATATTATATTTCTAATTCTCCCCGCCAATTTGTCTATATCTGTGTTTTCTTGCAGTGATTTGTCTCTTAACTGCAGTTCTGCCTGTCCGTTTGCCAAGCCTCTTGGGCTTATTACCACTCTTATCGGTATGCCCATGAGGTCGCAATCGGAAAATTTTACTCCCGCTGATACGTCGCGGTCATCGAATAAAACTTCTATTCCTTTACTTTGCAGTTCCTCATAGACGGCAAAGGCTTTTTCTTTGACGGCGGGGTCGTCTAGACGCAGTCCGCATAAATAAACGTGCCAGGGCGCTATCGACATCGGCCAAATCAGTCCTTTTTCGTCGTTACTCTCTTCTGCGACAGAAGCAAGAGCTCTGCCGATTCCTATACCGTAACAGCCCATAATAGGATTAATAGCTTTCCCTTCGGAGTTAAGAACGGTCATTCCCATAGCTTTGGTATATTTTGTTCCCAACTGGAAGATATTGCCCACTTCTATGCCGTTTTCTATTGCTAGTTCGGCTCCGCAAATCGGACAACGTTCTCCCGCTCTTACTTTTGCGATATCAACAAAGTTGTTTATTTTGGCGTCTCTAGCCACGTCAACCCCAACTATATGATATTCAGCTTTGTTAGCGCCTGTTACCATACCGACGCCGTTTTTCAAAGAATTATCATACACTACGGTAAAGTTTTCGGTGTTTAATCCAATTAGCCCGATATTGCCAGCCACCAACATATTCGTGTCGGTTAGAGAAGCAGGAACAATCTCTTTCCCGATAATTTTCTTTAGTTTACTTTCGTTTACTTCCAAGTCGCCTCTGATAAAACAAAGTACTATCTTTTCGGTGCCTTTTTCGAAGTAGCAGACGGCTTTAATTAATTTGTCTTCGGTAACGTTAAAAAACTTCGCCACCGACCCAATCTCTGTATGTTCACCGGTAAAGACGGTTTCCGCTGCCTTGTTTTCTACGGCTGAATTTTGCTCATCTCTTACCGATACGGCAACTTCCATATTTGCCTTGTATCCGCACTTGTTGCAAAGTACGATGCTGTCTTCTCCAACGGGGGAAAGAAGCATATATTCGTGAGCTACGCTACCTCCCATCATGCCGGTGTCGGATTTTACCGCTACCACTCTCTTCATTCCTATTCTTTGGAAAATCCTTGTGTATGCGTCATACACTCTTTCATAGTAATTTTCCAAATCTGCCATATCCTTATGGAATGAATAGGCGTCTTTCATAATAAACTCTCTTACCCTAATAAGTCCGCCTCGGCTTCTTGCCTCATCACGGAACTTAGTCTGGAACTGGTATATCATAAAGGGTAGTTGCTGATAGCTGTTTACCGCATCTCTGGCAAAATGTACCGCCGCTTCTTCATGGGTCATGCCTAGTAGCATATCGCGGTTGTTTCTGTCCTTAAAACGCACCATTTCTTCGCCGATTGATAGGTATCTTCCCGATTCCATCCACAATTCTTTGGGCATTACCACAGGGAAAGAAACTTCTTGCCCTTCAATACCGTCCATTTCCTGACGAATAATGTTTTCTATCTTGCGGCAAATGCGTTTTGCGGGCATCGCCAGCGACCATATACCATTACTTACTAACTTAATATATCCTGCTCTGAGCAACAATATGTGGCTCGGGATTGTTGCGTCGGCAGGATTGGTTTTGGTTCTTTCTCCAACCAGTTTTGATAATAACATTTTTACTCCCTATATATAACCAAGGCATAACAACCATTATGCCCATAAAACCCTTATTACTTCTTCGCTTTTACGACTATCTTCCAATCGCCGATGAAAAACTCCGGATAATCTTCGTTTTCTTCCAAAATGTATACTTTAACGGTAAAGGTGCCGGCTTTGGTTAGTTTATTGTCTTCGTCAAGAGACAGACTTGCAATGCTCTCTTCCCCGAAAGCAAGGTTTTTGGAAACAGCGGCTGTGGTGCCGTCGCTTTTGGTAGCGGTAATAGATACCTTAGTTTTGTCAAACGTATCGCCTACCGTATATGTAGAATCGGCTATTTCATAACTTGTTACGGTCATAACGTCGGACTTTTCGTTACAAGCAGTCAAAACAACGGTACAGGCAAAAATTAGCAAAACTAACACCAAAACAGAAACTTTCTTCATAGATACTCCTTACACTTGCGCCATTTAGCGCATATTACTGTTTATATTATATACTTTTGTACAAGCATAGTCAATAATTAAATTTATTTAATCAATTTTTACAAGTTTTTACACCGGTTTTTACACCAAATCGGAATAGTGTCTACTGCATAGCGTACAGTTAACTGCCAACGGGAAAGGCTTGCCCTTAGACAGGCGGTTTCTGTCGATTAATATATCTTCGGTGTTGACGGTGTTTATAGCGTTCTTTTCATCGGCTAAAGCAACAATATAGGACAAAGTTACCAGTCCGCCGAAAATAACTTTACCGTCGCATACGTCCATTATTTTTACACCTTTTCTGGCTCTCTTTGCAATTTCCACAGTAGAAGCTATGGTTCTCTTTGCGTAACCCTTGTCGGAAATGGATACGAACTCACCTAATAGTTCATTGTCGCAGCATTCTCCTTGCCCCGCCCACACTACGCTAGCTCCGTCAGAAAGGCTTGCGCCTATTACTCCGCCCGCTTTTCTACCCTGCAAAGGATAATCTTCGCTACAGGTATTAATAGCCATACCGTCATCGGTTACGAACACAAGGGCGTGACTATCTTTCTTAATCTCTACAGATATCGCCTCGTCTCCTTCTTTAAGAACCAATACCTGATATTGCTCTTTGTTAACTACGTAATCTTTTACCAAGGATTTTTTTACCATGCCTTGACGGGTGAAAATGTAAATTTCCTTGTCCAACAATTCTTCGTCTAAGTTAATTGCCCCTATGGCTTTTTCGTTAGGCACAGCGTCGGCAAACATTTCGCACAAGGTCTCTCCCTGAGCCGTCCAGGACTTTTCTAAGATGGTTTCGGTATTTAGCTTATAACAGTTGCCTAGGTTACTGAAAATTATAGTTTGGTTACCCTTATCGGTATATAACAGATGTTTCGCTATTTCGTTTTTATTCTTTATTTCTTCTCTTTCGGCAGACAGGAACAGCCTCGGGCTTACAAATTTTACCTTGCCTTCGCCGTCGATTACCACGTAGCCACGCTTAGTTTGGGCTTTGGTTACGTCAAAAGGTTTATGCTCAATGTCATCAAAACAAGATACCATTACGCTTAGCCTTTTGGTCTTGAAGCGGTCTCTTATATCCAACAATTCTTCCCTTACGATGTTTAACTGTTCGATCGTAGAATTGACTATCTTTTCTAATTTTGCAATGCAAATCTTCAATTCCCGAAGTTCCCTTTCTATTCTGCCTATTTCCAGTTTAGTTAAGTTAACCAGTTTCAAATCTAAAATAGCGTCGGCTTGCTTTTCGCTTAAACAGAAAGCTTCACGCAATTTTTCTTTGGCTTCGCTACGGGAATTACTGCTTTTAATTAGTTCCACCACCTTTTCTATCTGGGGCAGAATAATAACAAAACCGTCTAAAAGATGCTCTCTGTCTCTTGCTATACGCAAGTCATACTGGCTTCTTTTTAGTATAATAGTGCGTTGATAATTGGTATAATATTTGATTATTTGAAGCAGTCCAAGCTGTTGGGGACGACCGTCGGCAATAGCCACCATATTGGCAAAAAAGTTGACTTGCAAATCGGTTTTCTGATACAAAACATTGAGGATTTTTATTGCGTCTTCCCCTTTTTTGAGGCGGATTACCACCCTTATTCCGTTTCTGTCCGATTCATCGGTTATTTCCTGAATTCCGTTTAGCAAACTGTCCTTTTTATCTTCGGCTTTTTCTGCCATTTCTTCGCGCAAAGCCAAGATTCTTTGCTGTAACTCCGCCTTATTTACGTTATAAGGTATTTCCGTTATTACTATGCTCTGCCTGCCGTTATCCGCGCTCTCAATATCAACCTTGGCTCTGATGGTTACTTTACCTTTACCTGTTGCGTAAAGTTCTTTTAGGCTCTCATCATCGGCAATAACAAAACCGCCCGTAGGAAAGTCTGGCCCCTTAATAATGGTCAACATCTCTTCCAGACATATTTTTGGATTGTCGATGTATGCAATAATACCGTCTATTACTTCGGTTAGGTTATGAGGGGGTATTTTGGTAGCAAGACCTATGGCAATACCCATAGTGCCGTTCACAAGAAGGTTGGGAAAACGTCCCGGCAAAACGTCGGGTTCGTCCAAGCTGTCGTCAAAGTTCTTTACCCATTTTACGGTGTCTTTTTCTAGGTCACGCAAAAGTTCACATGCCAGTTTTTCTAATTTTACTTCGGTATAACGCATTGCAGCCGCTCCGTCTCCGTCAATGGAGCCGAAGTTGCCGTGACCGTGGACTAACGTGTTGCGCATATTAAAATCCTGCGCCATATTTACCATAGCGCCGTATATTGAGCTGTCGCCGTGGGGATGATATTTACCCAAGCAGTCGCCTACCACACGGGCTGACTTCTTAAACGGACCGTCAGGCTTCATGTTAAGTTCGTGCATTGCATAGAGAATTCTTCTCTGAACGGGCTTTAGTCCGTCTTCCACTCTGGGTAAAGCTCTTTCCAAAATAATATATTCGGCGTAAGGCATCATATAGTCATGCACAGCCTTAGCCAGCGGTCGATTAATTATTTTTTCGGTAAATACTTCTTCGACGGCGGTTTCTTTCTTTTTCGCGCACATATTTTATCCTCCGTACTTCTGAGCAAAGGTATCAACTTTGTTGAATTTGGCGTGGCGGTAGATATATTCTTTGCGCCGTTCGGTACCTTCGTTCATAAGGGTGTTCATTATTTCGTCAGCCTCTCTGGCTTCCTCCAAAGTAACTCTGGTAAGCACTCTGGTCTTGGGGTTAAGGGTGGTTTCCCACAGCTGTTCTTTGCTCATTTCTCCCAAGCCTTTGTATCTTTGGATGTCCCCTTTGCCGGGCTTCATTTCTTCCACTAGTTGTTCCAATTCTTCATCGTTGTAGGCATATCTAATTTCCCCTCTCTTTTCCACTTTGTAAAGGGGGGGCATACCAACGTAAACTTTGCCTTGCAAAATGAGGTCTTTCATAAGATGATTAAACATTGCCAAAAGCAAAGTTCTTATATGGTATCCGTCATAGTCTGCGTCCGACAATATAATAATCTTGTCAAAACGTAAATCACAAATATTAAAATCTGCCTCAACGCCGGTACCTATAGCGGCTATTATTGTGCGGATTTCTTCATTTTTGTATATTTTTTCTCTCCTACCAACACGTAATACGTTAAGTGGCTTGCCGCGCAAAGGTAAAACAGCCTGGGTACGTCTGTCACGTCCTTGCTTAGCCGATCCGCCCGCGCTGTCGCCCTCTACGATAAATAGTTCGCATTGGGCCGGGTCCTTACTGGTACAAGCCGCAAACTTACCTACTAGCATGGCTCCGTTAATGGCGTTCTTTTCTCTCTGCGCCTGAGTGGCTTTACGCGCAACTTCCCTTGTCTTTGCGGCGTCCATCGCGTGTTTAAGTATAAAATCTATAACGCTCTTATTTTTTGAAAGCGACAGATACTTATCTAATTGTTCGCTTACTATGCTTTCTATAATTGGGCGCACTTCCTGATTGCCCAATTTTGATTTTGTCTGACCCTCAAACTGCGGATTTTGCATTTTTACAGCAATAACGGCAGTCATACCCTCTCTGAAGTCGTCTCCGGTTAGGTTAGCATCCTTAGCTTTAAGTATATTATTCTGTCTGGCGTAATCGTTAAGACACTTGGTAAAAGCCGCCTTAAAGCCTGTTTCGTGGTAGCCTCCTTCGTTGGTCTTGACGCTGTTTACAAAGCTGTTGAGGCAATCGGTATAGGTATTTACGTATTGTACGGCAAGGCTTACTTTAACGTCGTTTTTTTCTCCCTCAAGGTAAATAATTTTGCTTTTAGTCTCCTCAACGCCGTCGTTAATGTATTCCACAAAGTCAATAAGTCCGTTTGTATATCGGAACTCTATCATTTGACTGTCTTCTTGGCGAAGGTCAACAAACTTAATAAGCACGCCCTTGTTCAAAAACGCATATTCTCTTAGTTTAGTTTCAATAACGTCGGCATCAAATTCAACCGTATCAAAAACCCTCTTATCAGGCATAAAAGTGACTTTGCTGCCTTGTTTGTCGGTTTTTCCTAAAGTGGTTAGCGGAGTTTTTAGAATACCGCTTGCGACCCCTTTTTTGGTCTGCGGAGAATGAAATTCTATCTGATAAGCGGTTTTTTCGCGGTAAACTTCAACAGTAAGCCATTCGCTTAGCGCGTTTACTACGCTTGCGCCTACGCCGTGAAGGCCGGCGCTGTAATTATAACTTTCGTGGTCGAACTTGCCCCCAGCGTGAAGGGTGGAGAAAATTACCTGCACGCCCGGCATACCGCTGCTGTGCATATCGATAGGCATTCCGCGCCCGTTATCTTCTATAGAAATTGAACCGTCTTGGTTTATTGCAACAATAATTGTGTTAGCAAAGCCCATAGAGGCTTCGTCTATGGCGTTGTCTACGATTTCCCAAATCAAATGATGCAGTCCGTGTTCGTCGGTTGTCCCGATATACATACCCGGACGCAACCTGACTGGCTCCAGCCCCTCTAAAACTTTGATGCTTTTGGATCCGTATGCCGTCATTTCTTCCTCCTGATACTACATATTCTGTCCTAAAGAAAAATAAGTACAACATATTGTAGCATATCAAAGGCGTTATGTCAATGTCAGCGGAAAAAAATAAGCCGTCTAATAATATAAGAAAAGGTAAAAATACCTAAATTATTCTCCCAAAGCCTGAATAACCTGCATAAATTTTTTACTGACTTTTTGAGAATCCATAACAAGTATATCCGAAGGGTTTTGCGCCATAATAGCAAGAATAAGATTTTTTTCGGAATCGTCGAAATACTGCAAAATTTCTATAACCGTATTGTCAGAACCGCGAATAAGTTTTGGATAATCAATAACTACGTTTTTCCTTAGATTATCGTCTATTCCCAGCATAAAACCGGTCAAAGAATAAACGTCCTTATCGCATTTACATTGACTAAGCAGTTTTTTACTAAGCAAAGCAAGATTAGTCCAGTTATCCTGCATTCCGCAGAGGCAAAAATTATAAAAACCTTCTATATTCCTTATATCGGTCTTATCGGCAAGCAATAATATTTTTTCTTTTTCTATATCCTTTTCCAAACTAAGTGTTGCCCCCAAAAAGGCGCATTCGGCAAGAGTCGGCGTTCTTCCTAAGTCGATTTTCTCCAAAATAATGGCAAGTTTATAAAAATTTAGGATAATATCGGCAACCATATCTTTATAAATATCGTCGTCGGTATTGACGGTAATAAGAGTTTTATCGCCTTGATAAGAAATCGCGCTCTCTATATCCCTGTTGATTAAATACTCTTTGACGTAATTAAGTAGCCGATTGTCGTCAATAATTTCAAAGCCGTTTTCAGTCATATAATAAGTATATGAGTCGGTTTGAAAAATTATCAAAAAAGCCCGTCTTTTTTTGACGGGCTTTTTGTCTTAATAATAATTATTAATTACAGTTTTGTAGTTTTGTTCTCTCCGCTTATTGTGTTGAAAACAAGTTTATAAGTATTTCCGTCCTGCTCATAAGTTATGCTTATTTCGTCAGCAGCGGTGTATTCTGCATCCAGCACAACTTTATCGGTCGCCTTAAAGGCGTTTAACGCCATCTTTCTTTGGTTGTCGTCATAATCTCCAACGTTGTCGGATACGAATAGTACGTTACCGAACATATTGTTTATGGTGGCAAGCAATAGTTTTTGGTCTTCGGTAAATATTAGTTTACTCTTCTTAGTTACCAACGGGTCTATACCGATAAGATTGCTCTTTCTTACGTAGAACACGTCGGGGTCGTTTACAAAGGCTCTACCGTCAAGATGTCTGCGGAAGATAGAATTGTTCATTGCGCTCTTTGCGCTTATGATTTCTTGATTGGTGTGTTTGATGTAGAAAGGATCCTTAAAGGAAGGAGCAACGTCGCTACTGATTCTGCACATATCAACTTTGCCAAAAGACGGGAATAACGGAACTCCGCAACCCAAAATTACCTTTTCGCCTACACAATCTCTTAGAAAGTCCATAGCTTCGCACATAATCTGTCCGCGGCTCTTGTTATATCTGGGAGTACGGCAAATAGAATATAAGAAGTCAAGTTTGACCATATCAAAGCCCCAGTCATTCAGCACTCCGTCAAAGCATTTTCTGATATAATCGGCGGCTTCTTTGATATAGAAATCCAAAGTGTAAGCTCCGCCCCAAGCTATGCTACCTAATTGCGGTTTGCCGGTAGTAGGATCTATTATAAGCCAATCTTTATGTTCTTTTACTACCTTACTGCTGCGTTGGGCGTTAAAAGGAGCCAGCCACAAGCCTGCCTTATAGCCTTTGGAGTGAATTTTGTCAACCAAATATTTCATTCCGTTGGGATAAAGGTCGGTTTTTACGCTTAGCCAATCTCCTGTTGCCGTCTGATAACCGTCGTCGATTTGGAAAATATCTACCTTATCGCCAAGGGTAGCTAGTCCGTCGATATCGCGTGACAAAATCTCTTCGGTGATAGCTCCGTAATAGTTATACCAAGAGGTATAGCCAGACATATGCTTGTATTTTAGTTTCGGTAAATCAAGTTTGGCAAAATACTTGTCGAAAACTTCGTTATAGCTACCACTAACGGTATAAATGTCAAATACTTCGTACGGAGCGTCAATAGTAACCCCTTCTACATCCTTTTGAACAATAAGGGTATTTGCACTCATATTATGATGAAAAACAGTATAGCCGGTTCTTTCGTTTAACGTACCAAATAAGGTAACCTTGCCCGAAGTATTTATATAGGTATAAGAATAGCTATGGAATTCTCCCTTCTTTAATGAATAGCGTTGGAAATCATAGTCGCCGAATATTTTGGTAAGATTTTTAACCGGGGTGATGAAATTTGACAATCCAAGCAGACCTTTCTGAACGTCTTTTTTGGTGTATTCTCTGGAAGTGGTCCAGGATTGGTATCCGTTTACGTAAACTCTGTCTACGTCGGTATAATTGTAATCATATTTTATATATGCGTTTTTGAGACTTATTTTTACTTTAGGTTGTAGTGTGATTTTTAGCGAATCGCCACTGTCTTGGGCGCTTATTGAGTAATGGTCGTTTTCGTTAGCTTCGGAAATATATTTTATACCGTCATACTGATATTCAAGCATAAAAGCGTAGTTCTTTAACATTTCTGTACCTCCAAATTTTGTTCTTTCAATTATAACATAAAACACGCCTGTTGTTCAATAGTAAATATATATTTATAAGTACAATTGACAAGGTCTTGTAAAAAATATTATACTAAAGCAAAACAAAGGAGCCGTTATGAACATAAAATTAAAAAAGTTTTTTTACAGACATAAAATAATTTCGGTAATCGCAATACTTCTTATTTTCGCGGCAATTTTCTTTACTATAGTTGATTTATCGTTGTATATACCTGTTAAAATGGAGCCAAACACCACAAAAAGCAGTTTCGGCGCCACAAAAAGTAAAGTATACGTTCAAAAGGGAAAAGAAGATAAGGTAAATAATACTCTCAGTTTTTATAAAAACATCTTAGAAAATAACAATAATTATATTGTAGACGGCTTCGAAATTACTGTTTTTATGTCAAAAGATAACAGACTTATTGTGGCAGAAAACGACTTACTTGACAGTTTTACCAACTGTAAAGTAAATCCGTTCAGCCAAAAAAACGCCAAGATTTCTTCAAAAACGGTTGGAGAATTGAAACAATATAACGCCGCATATTTTATGGGAGAAAAAGATGGATACCCCTACAGAAACATCGGTATTGACCTAAGTTATTTCCGGATAATTACTCTTGATGAACTTATTGTATATCTAAACACCCAAAGCGTGGATTGGAAAAAAACCTTTAACCTTATAATAAATATCGGTGACAAAAATAACCTAAATAACATCGTTTCCCAACTTAATACTACGTTAAAAGACTATAATTACGCTAAAAACTGCGTTGTAGTAACAAAATCCGACTACTTAAAAAGCATATTGGAAAATTACCCCGACCTTATGAGGACGGCAAGCAACAGCGAAGTATCAGACCTTTATTTCAAAGCGGCATTCGGAGTTAAAGACATAGAAGTAAGCTATGACATTTTGTACGTAAATGCCTTTAACAGCGGGGTAAACTTAGCAAGAAACCGCATAGTAGACTATGCAAGATATTGCGATATTCCAATAATTTTCAAGGATATAAGTTCTATAAAAAAGATTCAAAAAACAGCCAATCTTAAACCCGACGGAATTGCGGGAATTTTACCAAAAGATATATATTTGGAAACTATAAAATAATTCTTATAAAAAAATAAACGTCCGCATAAACCTTTGCGGACGCTTTTTTATTTTTAATAGAGTATCATTTCTTTTACGTCAACGTTTGCGCTTATCGGTACTAAGGCTAAGAAGCGGTAATCGTTCAGGAAGCCTGCTGTTTCTTCTACTTCGTCGTCAAGGTTGGTGGTACCTCCCGAAGCAATTAGACGTAAATCGTTGTAGGCAGGATAAGGCATCGCATACGATATTTTATCTATAGTAATAATAACCTTATAACATACAATATTCTTATACCAGCTACTAACAATATTCTCAGAAGGAACTGTTTCTTTTGTAATTTCTATACTTACATCGTGTTTTTGACCGTCTAATAAGTTCCTATTAACTAAAACTTGCGATGCAAACTCAAGGTTGTATTTATAAACACCCAATTCTACTCTTGTTTGAGAAAATCTTAGATACAATCCCCTCTTGCCCGTATGATCGCTTATCATATTTATTCCACCAATAACAGGCGTGGTTCCTACGGTATTGGCAAAGATAAACTTAAATTCGGTACCCGTTGCCTTAAAGCTAAAGAACGTATTGGTACAAGTGGTGCTTATCGGAGCATTGTCACCGTCAATTAGTACAGTATCAGTATTTATTATCCTGTCTTTTATGTCAAGACAAGTATCAATGTTGCTATCAAGTTCCATCGCGTACATTTTTAAGCTGATATTATACAAGTTCATAGCTGTATAACCCGCCATTTCGGCAATAGTCTTTACGTTGTCCCCGCTAAGACCTAATATTGCGGCGTTTCTTAAAGTGTAGCTAAATAACTGAGCGCCCCCTCTGTATAATGTAATCATAATAACGCCCGTACTCTTAGAATAACGGGTCTCTAATATATTTCTGCTGCCGTGCCAATCTATGTTGTTAAATGTCTCCGTCCAATAGCCGATACCTATTCTGACGTGCAATACCGTTTCAAAACTCTGTGTGGCGTTATTGTAAGCAATAGTAAGCGCAAGACCACGGTAAGCGGGATAATTTTCGTCATAGGTCTGTATATTTAACGTGCGGTTTTCGTTGGTTTTTAGCATTATTGTGGCAATGGAGTTGCTGTTTCCAACGATATTGTTATAGTCAAATACGTATTTTGAATAGCCGTATGCCCCTAGTTCATCAGAATAATAGTTTTCTCCGGATGCACTTTCGAAAATAACGGGCTTGGAATAATTAGGCACGCTTACGTCTTTAATTCCTACTCTGCGGTAATTGGAGGAACTAACGATTAACCTAATAGTCCTTGTTTCCATAAGCTGCATAATAGTGGAACTCATGCGGTAGAAAGTCTTATACGTTACAAGATATGTGCCTCTTGTCATTTCTCCCAAAACAGCTTCCCCCGTCATGTCGTTAATTACATTGGTTTCCACATAAACAGTACTATTGCTATAACCGTCACCGCTGTTGAAAGTAAACATTTCCAAAATTGTTTCGGCATTAAGATTGCCATCGTCGGTAACATAATAACTAAAATTGCCAGAAAACGCAGACGGCCACAAAATAAAGTCGCTAACAAAACCGTCGTTAGTAAGTTTAACTCCAATAGTTTCGGCAATCATAGAAATAATGGTCATTTTCGCATTGCTCAAGGTAAAGCCAAAGTAACCGTTGTTATCAAAATTGATATATTTATCATAAGCAAACACCGATTCCGGCAAACCTGTTGCGCCGTTAACAGATATCGTTTCAATAGTCTGTCCACCAAGATAATTTAGATTACAGCTGTAAGCGTCGTCAATAACCCACATTACCTTATAATATCTGGAATTGGAAATTACTATGGAAGAACCTTCGGCAGAAGTTACTGTATTTTCCGTATGTCCTAGTTTGTCGATATAAATCTTCAGCGTATGACTCATTCCGTCAAACAAATCCACTTCATCCAAGCTAGGTAGCAAATCGGAATAATAAATATCATTATTCTGCTTATCGGTCATTATTATTTGATAACTTCCAGATAACCCGCCGCTTACCCTTAAAACCAGCTTATTTATGGCGTTTTCAAATAAAATCAAGTCGGCATAATAAGTGTCGCTGTCGGCTTTTGCATTAAGCTTTAGTTTTACACTCAATATATCAAACTTCCCGACAAAGTTATTAGTGCTTATGTTGCTTTCGGTAATATAGTAAGTGTAATTGCCGTCAATTTGCTGTTTGTATTGATAAGTTACGCCGCTATCTAGTGCCTTTACTATCTGAGAGCTGTCCGAATCAATAACGGTGCTACCGGTAGGACTGTATATCCTCACCAAGAATTCTTTACTTTCAATAGTGTTCGTTACAGGAATTATGCCTGCGCCCATATCATTATAGAAGCTTTCCGTCATAGTAAGAGTTAGCCTTAGGTCTTTACCAACCTCTATAGTTTGTTCGCCCACAACATTAACTGACCAGGTGCGGTTATAGTTAGCTCCCGCATAATAGTCGGGAATAACATTACGATAAATATCCACCCACTCTACGTTGTTGCCTTCGGCAAAACCATTATAGAATAGTTGCAAATACATACTGAGATTATAAATTGCGGTATCGTAATCTACTTGCAAGCCTCTAAGACTGGCTGCGCTAAAGGATATGGAGTTGGCGCTATAGGGGGCTTCTGCTGTTGCCGCGCTGCCGATATTCTTAATCTTAGGATAAATCATAATATTGGCGGCAGTGCATGACAACGTGTAGTTTTGGCTGTTATACCAGTTATCCGTCAGTTTAATTTTATTTAGTCCTGCGGTATAGGAAGTGTTGCCGCTAGCTGACGTTATCATATATTTGATATTTTCTGCTATATAGTTATTTACAAAATTCGCGTAGGTGGTGTAAGCTGTGGCAACGCCGTTATGTACCACTTTGCCGTTGCCGTCTATTGATAAGCCCAGTATATAGGTCATTTGTTCTACTAAGGTAGCCACGCTCCCTTCAGCGGGTCTGATAATAGAGTTCGGGTTGGTTATAGTAAACCTATAAGTCAATCTCTGATTGGACGACGTATTGTAACTAAGCATATTCGCTTCGTCAAATAAGATACTGAAATAACCGTTGGGATTATAAGATACGCCGGCATTATTTATCATTTCTAAGTTTAATACAATCTTGTTTATTATGTATTGGACTTCGTTATTAAAAGTTATGGAATAGTTAGTAAGAACCGTTAAATCCGCGCCTGCCTGCAGGTAGTCATATAGGGAGATATAATAGCTTCCTACCGCTGTCGTTCTTATTCTGTTAATTATAGCTTCCCTGTTTATTATTTCGTTTTCTATATACGCCAAGGCATCGTTTTGCTTCGTCGCTTCGGCTGCAGGATTGTAAGAGGGAGAATTAAAATCAATAACAGGCAGATTGCCGTAAGTAAATTTATATTCCGACGAACTCAGCACGTGCCCGTACTGAACGGAAACAGGACTGCCCGAAGCGTTGGTAAGTCCGATAACCAGATTTACTTTTCTTACGGTAAGCGGTAAATAATAGTACGCCTGATTAGTGCCCGATAAGCCCTCGCATTCGGTTACTTTTAATATGTAGTTAGTGTTATTGGTAACCATTTGCGTCTTTAAGATATACGCGTAATAGTTTATGTTAAGACTAAATTTCGATGCGTCTGCGTTGACTGCAGTATTGTCGTTAAATATCCAAGACGTTACTATGCCCTGTTCTACCGCATTATTAATAGAACCGCCTGCAATAAAATAATCAACTATAATATTAGTGCTAAAATAATCACGGTGAACGCCGTTTATTGCTATTTCTTTAGGATAAACGGTGAACGGCCTACCGATAATTGTTATCTGATAGTTCATTGCCGTTAAGTTTTCCACGCTCGGATAATAGGTATTGGCATTTAGTATGGTATAAGGATAGCTTGACACTAAACTTCCGATAGCCGACGTGTAATACGTACCTAGCTTGAAGCGCGCGGTACTATATATTAACTTGTCGTTGTTATAATCTCCGTTGTCGCCGCTTATGAAATTCAGTATATCAGTATATTCATATCCTGTCGCTAAATTAAAAGCGGCAAGGGATACAAAGCTCAATCTAAAGTTGATATTGCCGTCCACAAAGGCAGAATCGCCATATGTCATAGATGGTTCGTCATCGTTGGCGGCATTAACAAAGTCTAGGTACAGTGATACGGCAAGTTTCTTTACCGCATAGACAATAGGCTTGTTTGTGATATTGTAATTGGGATTAGCCGCTACCATATTGGCAAAGCTTAGTTCAAAATATTCTCCCGCATTCCTAACCGTTGTACCGCTTCCCGTCATATTAAGTTTTACAAAGTCGTTATAGTAACCCAAATTGAGGGAATTACCGAATTTATCCAGCATAACGAATATAGAATTAACTTCGTTAAGAGCAGAAGCCAAAGTAATAGACTGGTTATTATAGGTATGGGAATATACGTATCTTATTTGGCTGTTTCCTCCGCCGTAGTCGAACACTTCTTCTTGAGCATTGGTTAAGCTTATAGATACGTCTTTCTTTTTAATTTCGTAAATGCCGTCACAATTGTTTGTATCTAGACCTAACTGCGCGCTGATATAATAGCTGTAGTTCCAGCTAAGCAGCTTGTTATTTGTATAGGTTTCGTCATAGATAGGTTCGCCAAGTTCGTCTTCGAAATAACGGTATTGTCCTAAGCCGTCAAGATATTTCGGGCGTAGGTTGTAGGCGTATCTGCCAACATTATAAACGTTGTTTGACGACCAGTCTACCCAAGAGTTGCTAACGTTATAATATCTGACAACCAAATCAAAATAAACTTCGTCAAAAATAACCGCTTGACCGACGTTAAGGTCAGATAGCGCTCCTGATGGAGCAAGTTTGTCATATTGCTTGTTGAGACTGGAGTTACTTGTATTTAGAGTAACGGGCACCGATACTCTATTAATAAGATAATAATCCTCGCCGCCTTCAATGGAGAAGTTATAATTCTTCCAGTTTGCGTTGGATTGTTTAATAGAAATAACTACGTTAAAATATCCCGCGCTAATATTATCAGAACTTTCTACTATCCCACTTAACGACGCAGGCACTCTATTCATATCTCGTGTAAAGGAAAACAGAAGGTCGCTTGCGGTAATTACGTCCCCGGGCGCTAAATTGTTAATAATCAACTGATTAATATTGCTTACCGCGGGGGGCAGTTGGTCATAAGTTTTTTTGTTGCATCTATCCCAGTTATAAACGGAAATAGTCTTCTTTGTTATGGTAAAGTCATATTCTGCGGGAATATACTTATTTTCTATGCCGACGCCCGACCAATCGGGATTAAGTCTGACAAACACAACGTTAAGATTCTTATAAGTGGAGTTTATTCTCACAACCAAATCATAAGTTCCTGCATTGCGTGGGTAATTGGACGTTTCCGGGTCAACCGGATAAATAGAAATAGCTTTTGGCGCCGCTTGCAGCACGTCGTTTACTATCTTATAAGAAGTTGTACGGAAATAGCCTATTTCGTCATCCGCACCCTTAGCGTCAACCCAGTTGTTGTCAAGAGGTTGAATTGTCTTGCCGTTGTACTGGCGTACAAGCTTCGTTTCGGAATTGGGTATGGCTATTTTAACTTCAATCGGGCTTATTGTAAAATTCTTTACCGCGCTGAGGCTTGCTTCCGACAATACGTAATTGTAGTTGCTTACCCCCACTAAACTTACACTATACTGCCCTGCTTCTTGAACTTTGGTTGCAATAACCTCGTTTACTGTATCGTTATAGATAACCTTTATTAATGTTACTATAGACAGTGTATCGCTTGGGCTCACCAAAGAATACCCGCTGAAATTTAGGTTAAACGCCGTGCCGTTGTAGTTACTGTTCGTATTTAGTAATTCTACGTCAAGCACCATCGGATAAATGGTGTAGTCAAAGCTGTGAGTTATTACAAAGCTCCCCACTATTCCGTTAAGAATGTAATTATAAACTTCTTTTAGAGCATTTTCGGGCTGGTTGCCGCTGCACAGATAGTTTCTGCTGTCAATATTGGCAAAATAGTTATAGGTATACCCACCATAATAATCATCGGCGGTAAAGAAACCTAAATTGGCTCTTGTTGAGGTTTTGTTGGTAAAGTTAAATCCTAAAGCGCTGTTTAAGTTGGATAATATATTTACATCCGACAAGGCCTGAGCATTAACCGAATAAATTGTATCCAGACGCATCGTTGTTTTTCTGCTGTAAATTTCTCCGTCGTCGTCGATATCGGCTTGCATAGCCACAGGCATAATAATAAAATACGCCTTATCCCCGTCCGCGCCTGCATTAGCGGGTATTCCGCTTGCTCCGCTAGGATAAAAAGTAGAAATAAAGTTTGCGTAATACTCATCATAGTTGCCAATAATATTTACAATATAGTTAGGATTGTTCTCTATCCAACTGCTACTAATAAATATTTGATATTTCCCGACGTTTTTGCCCGCAGCTTTGGCAAATTCCAACTCTAAATATTCTTTGACATCATATTCATATTCTATCAACAGTTCATCTAAAATGAAGTTACTCTCAAACTGCAATGAATATTCGGAGCTATCCATAGTAAATATGTATCTGTCGTTATGTGCGGTATCCAAAACATTGTCGATTTCTCTTTGACCGAATATGGAAGTTATACAGTCGACCAAAACATCCAACCTTGCAGGAACGACCGTAATAATCACAGGCTCTACGGTAACGTTGTAGTTATCTATATAGTAATAAACTAAAGGATGATAAACAACGTATTGACCAATATCTATGTAAGGAGATAAATCACCAGAAGAAGAAAGTTCGTAAAGCTGCTCTGTATCATCAATATGGTATATACGTACATAATATTTACTGCCTGTTTTCAAAAAGAAATCGTCAAACAAAGCATTAAAACTCTCTCCGTAAGCCATTGTAGAGCCGCTCTTTAGATAATAAACTATGTCGGGCGTCTCACTACCGAATGATTTTTGTACGTCAGCCGCCGTTATTACTATGGGCTTGGGCGTAACCGTCAGCACTGCGCCGGTATAACTTATAACGTTGTAATTAGTAATCTGGCTAGCTGCGCCTGCCAATATTTCGTGGGTGTCAAGGACGTTATTTGTGTCGGTTTGTCTTCTTCCCAAAGTGTAGCCCGGGATACCGTCCCAATAACCTGTTTCGTATCCGCCAAGCCATATTCCCGAAGCCGCGCCACCTGCGTTGCCGCCTATCAGGTTATTTGATTCGTCATAAATAAGATACTCAAAACGCGGGTCTGCTTGTCCGTAAACTTTAGTTGCGCTTTGCGCAACAACCTTTATTTGTTTTGGCACGATGACTAAGTCCGCCGCCTTATACTCTTCTATGCGGTAGTTATTAGACTGTTGAGTAATTAATACGGGGTTGAGGTTGTATGTACCTATGGGCGCGTTTACAATGGTAGTTCCGCCGTTTGTATAGAAATTAACGCTTTGAGAACTCTTTGTTGTGATTGCAAATCTTATTTCGGCAACCATACTTAGCGTTTCACCGTATAGCAAAGGATTGTCTGTATAGGTTATTACGGTGCCGTTTCTGTGATAGCCTTGAACGTACCAGGAGTATACTGCATTTTGGTTTGAGTAGCTATAACCGTAAGTAATATTCCTGCCCTCTGCTCTTACCACAATGGACTTCGGATAAATTTCTATCTTTCTGGAGTTATCGATAAACGGATTATTGATAGCGTTGCCGGCAAACTCAATTACCAAAGTATAAATACCAACGTTTTTGGGCCAGGTTGCGCTGATGTTGGAATCGGAATCGATATAATATAAGCTGAAGCCGTCGATTTCTTCAATGTCGGAATTGTCGGCAAGCACTGTTCTTGAACCGTTATAGGTATGGTAGCCGTTTACGTAGAAGTTCGGTCTTGCGCTTTCCCCTGTACCGTATTCAAACAGATAAGTATTGTTATTAGGGTTGTCTTGATAGTCAACCGTCAAATAACGTCTGTCTTTTACTACCACGTAATAATAGGTAGTCATTGTTACGTTGTTTTCGGTATAACTAATAGTTATCTTTTGATTTTTTTCACTGCCGTTGTGAATTTCCGAAGTATCAAATTCGTTATTTAGTATGGTCAGATTGGCATTATTAAGAGCCAACGTCATATTAGTGCCGTTGTTGTAGGTTATCAACACGTCGCCGCCGTTAAGGTCCAACGTTGAGGCAGGCTGCCCTGCTATATCTTCAATATAGACTTGTTTGGGGAAGGTGCGCATGCTAATGCCCGTCATTGTCTTGCGGCTAATTCTTATCAAAACTTCGGTACTCTTGGTGGTTGCCACGTTTGTTTTTGTGTCTATATCATAATAGGTATAGGTATAAGAGAAAGTATAGTTGGCTTCAAAATACCAATGTCCGTGTTCGTCCTGCAAATAGAAGATTACAACGTCGTTTTTGTTATAGGTGCTGATTACGCTGTTAAGTTCTACGTTTATATACATCGGGGTGGGGAATTCCTCTCCGTTAGCATCTACAAAATGCAGTCTTACCGAAACGTCGTCAGAACTAATAGCCATACCCTCTATTATTGTTATTTGGTTGGGATTAACAATAATACTTTCTAAGAGTTTGGCTCTTACTTTTACGGTAAAGGTACAAGAAGAGAACAAATAACTAATAGTTACCGTTTGGTTGCCCGCTCTATTCTTATTATAACCGCTCAACGTATAGTCTTCGTTTAGTACCAAAGTATCAAGATTTACCGTGTCGCTGCTGTTATCGGCATAAAGTACGTTAATTACCGCGTCGTACGGGAAAACAAGCTCATCGCCTTCGTTAAGTACAAAACTCTGCTCATCGGAATCGGTAAGTTGGAAAGAAATTTCGCTAATTAACTTTTCAAAGCAGATAATATCAAAGGTATCGGAAAGTAGTAACGTATTGTCAGTACTCAGTACTGCAACGGTAATAACCTGCTCTATAAAACGGTTGCCGTCAAGGTCGGTATTAAGTGTAGTTACGGATAATTTATAATTGTTCCTGCCTACTGCAAGAGCGTATATTGTATGATTAGCGTCGGAATCTTCGGCTATTACAGAATTTATCTCCGCACCGTTTTTCGTAGCCGAAGTGTTGTTATTGAAGGCAAAAGATAATTTCATGCCTAATAAGCTTAATACTGCATCGGTATGGATATAGCTAAGTTTATCGGGAGCCTTGGTAATGGAAAATTGAGTTAAAGAGCGTTGTAATACTACAACGGTGGTAACAATGGAAAATCCGGCATAAGTAATGGTAACGTTTCTTAAGCCAAGAGCGTTATCCGCCTTATTATAATTAATCATAGAGGACAAGATTTTTACTCTCTCTTCGGCGCCGTTTTGCCTGGTGGCAATAATATATGCGTTTTCGCCGATAGTAATATCAAGCCCCTCTAGAACTTGTCCGAAGTTAGTAAAGCCGGTATCCTTTCTGATACCCACGATATTATTAGTTACCATTACCGGGATATTGACGAACACGTTGGAATTATTGATATCGCCGTAATATAAAGTAACGTTAAAACTACCTACGCTATTAAACTGCGTATTGGCAAATGCCCACTCCGCGCCCGAAAAATCGCTGATTGTGTATGTTGGCGAACCTTCTTCGGTGCCGAAAGTAACTCTTACAACCAGGTCTGTACTGTCAAACGACTCTCCCAAAATATAATTTGTCTTGTGTCCGGTAGATTCGGTAACAATTACTAAGGCAGTAGCTTTCCTAACCACGCTTATATAATAGCTGAAAGATATTTGAGAATTGTAGTAGATATCTTCATAAAGTAACTCTACTTCCACGTTCTCTACAACGCTTGATGTCAATTCTCCGTCGGGTAGAACCTGCATATCTTTGGTTATATCCAGCCAATTGGTTATACTGCCGTCGTTATATCTCAATTTTATTTTTCCGCCGGTAATATCTATGGCATCGCCCGCTCCGTAAATTTTTACAGTGGGTTCTACAAATTCAACAACAGCGGAAATTTGTTTTGCAAGCACTTCAAAATTGACAGCCTTTTGCAAATAAATGCTGTTGTCCATACTTCTGTATTCCAACACGTAAGATCTGCTGCCAGGAGTTGTTGTGGTAAAATCGGGATTAGTACCGCTCTTTAACATCGACATATTTACGCTAGCTCTGGTAGAACCTATACTGTCGAAAGCGCGGTATCTGCCGTTTGTTAATAAAATGGAATATTCCCAATCTGTTATGTCGATTATTCCACTGTCCTGATAAATATTGGTTTCTGGACGGTAAACAATAAGTTCGGCTTCTCTTGCGTCAATAACCTCTATGTTGTAATTAAGCTGCAATTCTTCAAATACAAAAGTAATTTCATAAACGCCCAGTTTGGAATTGTCAAATTCTTTCCACAATATTTCCAAACGTGTGTCGTCGGTACTGATAATTTCCGTTGTGTTATTGTTGTACGTTATTTTTACTTCGCCGGCGCTCATATCGACTACGTTATATAATCTCCAATAGTCGCTAAGATTACTAGCGCTTGCCACAACAGTCCTGGAAGTGCCGTCGCTGTAAGTGATATTAATATATCCGCCGCCGATGCTGACCGCAGCCGAATTAATAACTGGACTTATCGGGTGATTGATAAGTTCTATTTTTTTGGCTTTCAATTGAGAAACGGTTACGCCGTAAAGACATTCAAAATTTTCATAATAAATATAAACGTATCTGAGTATTCCCGACTGGGTAAATACGTTTGTAGCAACGCCGTCTATTTTTACGCTCAATTTCGGGTCGCTTAAAATATCGTTTATGTTTATGTATTCTTGGGTGTTATTGTTATACGCGATAAAAAGTTTTCCGCCGGTAAAATCCACCGTGTCGCCCACAACGTAGCTGACCTTAGCGGGAGCTTCCAAAGAAACGTTTCTTATAGACTTCTTAACTACGTTTACGCTAAGGGTAGTGCTTTTTCCTTTGTAGGATATAACAAGTTGTTTTTCTCCGATAGTAACCGATTCAAAACCGCTTACCATTGAGGAAGTAACGTCTATAACTTCGGAATAACCGTTGCTGTATACTACCCGTAACTTTAGGTTATTAAGGTCTAGTATCTGGTCTTGAACGTATTCTTTTTTGTAATTTCCTTCAACCACACTGACATTATAAATGGGTGTTTCGGCAACCTTTACTTTGATATATGCGGTATTGTCTTCGTATTTTATAGTAAGAATCTGTTCGCCTATGTAATCGGCGTCGTACTCCGAAATCATATTGAGATTCAAAGGAACCACTTTTGTTTTACCGTTTTCATAAAAAACGGTAATTTCCGCCGACCCTATTTCGAATTTGTCTCCACGGTAATATTCAAGTTTTGGTAGCTTAGTCACAACAATACTTTCTACAGGAACATTCTCATCAGTACACGCCGAAAAAGACAGTCCCAAAAGAACCATCATCACTACGGTGAGTATTGTAAAAAGTATCTTCCTCTTCATGCGACCTCCGCCCTAAAAAAGGGCATACCTATACCTATATATTATAATATTTAATATATTATAACACAGATAAAGAGTATAATCAATACTTTCTACGGAAAATCGCTATCAAAAATATTATCAAAATTATGCCGCCGACTATACCAACACATATAGCTATCAGTACGGTGGTGCTCATACCTTCTATGGGAGTAAATACCACGAAATCACCCAAATCGGCAGCAGAAAACACCAAATATCCGTTAACTTCGGTCGCCGTCAAGATTTCGTGCATGCCGTTATTATAAAACGCCGCAACCAAATACTTTTCCTTGCCCGTATTCTTTGAGGCAAGCTTTACTTTAATATCTGCGCTTTGGTTTTCTTCCTTAATGCCGTCAATCAACAAATCAATAGAATACGCCTCGGTTTCTTTATACTCCTCATAAAGTCCCGAACTTAAATAATGTTTTTCCAATTTTTCCTTAACGGCAACGTAAATAGAACTTGCCGGAGAAACACCGACGTTTATAAAGTCCAATTCGCAATACGGACTAAACTCACCCTCAAGGAGCAATGAGGTATTGTCCGCCGTAGTAATGGACGTAAGCGGGTTTTTTACAATGGTAATTACCGCTCCCACATATACGAAGTCATAAAGGTTGCTCTTAGCCCCGCTGGCTACTATGTTAAAGTTTGAAACCGGTCTTTTGGGTTCCAAATATATGATTGCAGGTATCTCTAAAACGTCAATAGTGTCGTTTCCCACAAAACCGTCGTAAGTAACTTCGGTGGTGTACGGAACCCCTTCGTCAATAGTCAAAGAGGTCTCTCCGTTGATTTTTACACCCACATAAAGTTTTGGTTTCAATACGCTTACGGTAACTGTTTTCTGATAATCCAATCCGCCGTAATTTACCGTTAAATTGAGGTTATAAATTTTGGGCAGTCTTATCTCATTAATATCCGAAATGGTAATATTATAGCCATCTACGCTTACTGATGCTCCGTTGGCGCTGAACTTCAGGGAGCTGTAAAGGGAATTTTGCAAACCCTCATCATCGGACAAGTCGGCAAAGCCTCCGTTTGAAATATAATTTACGTTGTTATAAAAAACTTCGCCATCCTGCCAAACTTCCAAATTTACTACGCTTCCTGCAAAAGCAGCATCCCCGTTTTGAATTAGGGTTGCAGCTATTGCTATAATAAATATGATTAAAAAAATGACTGTCTTAAAAACTTTTTTGTATGATAAATGCATTATGCCCTCTTCCGTACCAAAATCAAAGCTATTCCTACAAGTACTACGCCTACCGCTATGCCTACGTAAAGTATCCAGTCGTCGTTCTTGCCCGAAGATATTTTTTCGGTCGTCAATATACAGAACGCCTCCAAACTGTTACTGTAGAAACATAAATAATCTCCGTCCCTATAGGCTTCTATTACGTTTACTTCGCCCTGGGCATTTATATGCGCAACGTAGTATAGTCCGTCATTTGCAAGTTTTATGTTACTATATTCTTTTGCATGCGCAACGTCGGCTTTATTGAACAATTCTGGCACATAAAGCTTGATAAACAACTCTCCGTTATCCGCTGATTTTACCGAACCGTCGCTCAAGCTTAGGTAGAATATCTTAGAGACGTTATATCCGAAATATTCGGTGTTTGAGAGCTTGAACACGTCAAAAGTGGTAAGGTAATTTGAGTAGTTTGCGTTGCTGATTTCCCTTGTTATCAAGGATACGTCGGCGGCAAAAGAACCGCTTACCACAACTTTTTCGGTTTGGTTGTTGTCTCCGGCAAGAAGTTTTGAATTGTTAATGGCAAGCATGCCGAATTTGTAGGTTAATACGTAGTTGCTTGATTCGGCTCCGTAAGGCTCTACCCTATATAAGCCTGCCGTTTCCGGTCTTTGAGCAAGCAACGCATTATCTGCTGCCCTATAGTACCTAAACGAAGGTTCCTTGGTAAATATAGCCCTTGCGCTCTCTCCGTTTACCGCGCCTTGGAACACGTAATTAAATGTGTACGCCGCGTTTGCAAGCACTGTAATGTCTGCTACTCCCACAACTACGTTTACCGGCACAATACTAAACTCCGTCCAGTAATTGTCGGCGATGTTGAAGTTTTGCAATCTGTTTACTGCCTTTACACGATAAATTCCCACGTCTTTGGGGTAGCTTGCCGACAAGGCGTTCTCTCCGTAATTATATGGAACAAAGTTATTTCCATTCTTCACTTCGAACATTAGTTCGGGTGTGTGCTTTATTCCGTTATACATAAAGTAAACGTCGGGCGCTATAGGAACGCCGGTATAATTATAGGTACTGCTTAGTCCGTAATACAAGTTCATATCGCGGCGTTTTACCGTAAACGTTTCTGTCTTGCTGCTAAGCCTGAAGTTTGTGCTTTCCTGATGTGTTGCCACTGCCTCATAGGTCCCTGCGGCAGCTGCCGATATGTCGGGAATGTTTATTCCGTTTACGTCATAATACAATACGTTTAGTATCTGCAAATAACCGCCTACCCCTCTTGCCTCGGCAGTTAAGCCTTTAACAATAGAGCCGTACGTTCCGATAACGTCACCGCCGAACACTATCTCCACGGTCGCTTTTTGGATAACCAAATCCACAACCTTTTGGGTGGAAACGTAGTTCAATTCGTTAATAGTAAGAGTAACGATATAAGTTTCGGCATTCTTCGGCGGCTCTGCGCTATTGTAATTGCTGTTTGCGCAAGAGTAGTTTATAGAATAGCTTATGGTTTCATAAGAGCTGTCGTCCAATCTCACGCCTTGCACTATAGCGTTTACAGCGTGGGTTTGGGCATCGTAGACTACTTCTAATTTGTTTGTAATGTTTCTTCCGTATTCGTCAATAAATCTTATTGTAGCCGATGCGGGGGTAATGTTTGCCAGCAACAAAATATAGTTACCGTTCTCGTCTACTTGTATTCCGCTAGCCTGCAATACGTAGTTATTATTGTCGATATTATATCCGTACAATTTTACGTAGTTTTGAGTGGGTTGTCCGTTGCTGTCAAACACGTCTTTTCTTATAAAGCTGCTTAGTGAGGAGTTATAACGCAAATTGACTATATCGCCCTCAATCAGACCGCTGTTAGTAACTTCCACTCCACCTTGCATGGTTTTTTTGAACACGTAGTTTCTGTTTGTTACCGCGCCATCGGGTATACGGGTATATCCGTCATAAGTCTTAGTAACCATATTGGAAGAATAGGTTACGTCAATCGGTCTCTTGGTAATTTCCAATTCCGGATAAATGATTTCTTCGCCCGCCTGCTTATACTTAACGTTTATGTCATAGTTTTTAGAATAACCATAGACGTCAGATTTTTTTATCCTTATATTGTATATATCAACGTCAACAGGCGTCAAGGCACCATCCGTGTCAAATATTTCATAAACAGGATTAATCAGTCCTAATTTTTCTATACCGTTATATTTTAAGTTGTAGTTGGCATTTACCCTTATATATTCTCCAAATTCATCCAATATATGGGTACCGTTACCCGCTCCGACTTCTACAAAATGACCTGATGCGTTGAGAATATAATTACCGTAAACTTCTGTTAGCGTTTCACCGTTTTCGTCCTTTATTTTGAGATAGTTTCCGTTACTGTCCTTAATATAATTTCCTACCGCTTTATCATTTCTTACGTAGCTGAAATCTTCCAGTCGGATATAATCGCCTACTATTCTTATATATTCTCCTCCGTATATTCTCACGTAAACGGCAGTTAGCTGATTTCTGGTAAAGTATTCTCCGCTTTCGTCACAGAAATAAATGGCGGCGTTTTCGGTAATAATATAGGTGTTCCCGTTTTCGTCCTTGATGGACTTTCCTAGATTATCGATTACCTTAATATAGTCCCCGACAGAGTTGCGGATATGGGTTAATTCAACTTCGCTTATTAAATAATAGTTGCCGTCTTTACCTTTGATATAGTTAGGTGTAAGACTATCAAATCTACGATAATCGCCCGATTCATCACGAACGTATGGAGCATAGAAGGTAAGGAGATTGCCCATATAGGTTCTTACCTTAATAAACACTTCGCCTTCACTTAAAATATGGGTGCCTATGGCATTGGCGCAATCGATATAATTATCTTCGGAATCCTTGAAAAAGAATATAGTATTATCACTTATATCGGTCAGATAGGTTGCTCTTACGTAGTTGGCGCTCTCGTTTTGTATAAACGGACAAACTTTTAAGTCAGTCAACACAAAGAATCTGCCGTCTTTATCCTTGACGTATATTGCCTTTAAGTCATTAAGCTCAAAATAATTACCTTCGAAATCCTTTACGTATTTTCCGGCAAGAGTATCCACAAGCAGATAATTTCCGTCTTCGTCAAGGATATATGCACCATCGCCAAGAGGTACCAAAACATACTCCCCTGCTTCGTTCTTGTTGTAGCTGCCTTGAGCCAAAGCGATGTTTACATAATTGCCTTCGAAATCTTTGATATACTTGGCTACCGCTTCGGTCACTTTAACAAAGCCGCCGCTTTCGTCCTTATAATATTTGGCAACCAAATTATTAATATTGACGTATGCGTTATCTTCTGTCAGCATGAAAGTATCATTTATGTCAATATATTTACCGGAAGTTAAATCAAATACGTATTTACCTTGAATTTCTGTCAAAAGAACGTAGTTGTCGTTTTCGTCCAATATATATTGTCCTACGATATTCCTAACCTCAAGATAATTATTGTCGTAATTCTTTATATGGGTGCCGTTGACAAACTTAAACTCCTCTCCGTCCTTATAGTAGTTTCCTACTATCGCCGTAACCGGTATATAATTGCCTGCGGAGTCTTTAATATAGTTGCCTTTAACATTCAGCATAATATAATTGCCTTGGGAATCTCTTATATATCTGCCTTGACCGTCGGTTACCGAAATGAAGTTCTTTTCGAAAGTCCGATAGGTAGTTTCTCCAACTATAACGTACACAAGATTGTCCACGTGCATTATTTGTAGCACGTTCTTGTAAGAATTGACGGTATCGTCTTCTCCGACAAAGCCTTTATACTGAATGGTAAATGTGGGATAAGCGGAATTATCTCCGTCGTAAACCTTAGAAGAATATCCTCTTACTTCGGTTACCGTGTAGTTTTCTCCATCGAACTCCTGGACAACGAACACCAGCTCAAGTTCTGCTTTAGTGACTTCGTAATAATAATAAGCCTTAGTCACAGCGTTGTAGTTCGTACTGGCAATAACGGAAATTGAAAATACGTATTTGCCTACGTCTTGGCATTTGGTTATTGATCTATCGATGTCCTTAGGCAGAATGTTGTTCTTGTCTAGTCCGATAAAGCCGCCTTCCAAAACAATTTTTATTCCGTCCTCACCTATTGCCTCAATCGCAGTATCAATGGGATTAAGTCCAGCCATTCTTATTACGTTGGGTTGCTGTCTTGTACCCGAATACACGTTAAAATCGGTATATCTTTCGGTATCATCGTCATAGAAGCCATAAACGATTATCCAGCTTTCCGCCTTTTTCACGGTAAAGGAAATCGACGGGCTTTCGGGGTCGAATACATAGTTTGATGGAGCTATTCCGCCTATTGGGCGAATGAAATAATGGTCGCCTGCAACCGGAGTATTACCTACGTCCGACCAGTCTATAGTAGGAGGCACTATTTGGCTTAAAATATCGGGATTTTCTCCGTCTGTTCCTATCCAGCCGCTATAACGATAAATAACGTGCTCTTCCACCTCGGAGTTATCCTGCCCATAAATCTTGTACGGTCCGTAACCCTCATCAAAGTCAATATAAATTCTCAAGCTTGCGGGCAATACCACAAACTCGTAGAGATATTCCAAACTCATGAAGTTGGCGTTATAATTTACGCTACCCTCGGTGTTGATATAAAACCTTATTGTATAGGTGCCTACATTTAGAAGTTTACTTCTGTTTAATATGTTGTTATAGACTATACCGCTTATTTTGTTGGGAATATTATTGGCAGCATTATGGTCGTAGCCGTTGGTGGCGCCGAAGTTGTAAATATTGTTGTTATAGGAATACAAAATTCCGTTTAATGCCGAAGTTACTGGGACTTCACCTGACGAATAATCGAAGCCGCCTGCGTATAAGGAATAATTAAAAGTGGCCTCGTTGCCGTTATAAACAAGGTTATAAGTCCCGTCATAACCTAGTGAGGTCGTTGTAGAATACGTCCCTTCCGAAGTAATCAAAGTAAACGTCAATGCCGAAGACTTTGTAATTTCCAAACTGAGAGTAAAATAAAGAGTATAAATCTTTCCGCCCTCTCCGTCAGAAAAATAGGTGTTAGCTGTGTTTGTTATAATTGCCGTTACCGTCAAAGTATATTCTGCGCTGTCTCTTATATCCCACAAAGGTACGTCGTTGCCTAGTATGTCTTTAACAACGTTGCCGTCCTGGTCTTTAAGGTAAAGTAAATTACCTAAAGCGTCTACAGCTTGATAAACGGTCACTCCCCCTGCTTTTACTGCATTGGAAATAAACACATATCCCCAGCTATATTGGGCAACGGCCGTCGTCCCGGTAAAGTACTGGTTGAAGTTTCCTAAATAGTAATAATCTGAATCATACTCTTTGGCGTCGTAATTGTTTTGAGTAACAAGAGTTACTTCCTGTTCTCTTATTGTAAGAGCAATAACAAGTCTTTCGTTACTCGTCTTATAATTTACTTCGTCTTCCACTCTGGGTTTTGCAAAAACTTTAAGAATGTAAACGCCCACGTCCACAATACTTGTCTTGGTTTCGTCTTCTGTTTCGTCATAAATCGGCACGCCGTCTACTATTCTTCCGATAACGTACATGCCAAGATTGCCCACCCCGCCGTTTATTGTATAGTCGGGATACATCTCAAAACCGGTATATGCTTTCTCTTGAACAGGCGCTGCCGATATAGAAAGCTCTTTTCTAATAACGTACAGCGTGGTTGGATGATAATTGAAAGCATAATTGTGTTTGCTTGCCCCGCCAATGGAAATTGCGCTGATAAAAATACCTGCATTACTGTTGCCGGGATTTACTGCTACGTCAGCTAAATTGTCGGTACTAAGGTCGCTTCCGAAATAATCTCCGGTAATAAGTCCTTGATACAATACGAAATTACCTTCCACAATATTGCCGCTTTCGGTATATATATAGACAACGTTGCCGTTTTCTTCCACAATATTGCCTTCGGAATCTATCATATATTTATGCTGATTGATATCGGTAATATATTTGGGATTATTTACGTTATAAACAACTTCGCTCTCGCCGTATATTCTGACCGCTTTTGTAAGATATACGTGTACTTCCTTTGCATGAACGGTTACTTCGAAATCAAAAGAAACAGGAAGGTAGTTGGTGGTGGAAGGTAAAGACAACCTCAGAATATAGATACCCGACAAAGTAAGGTTAATTACGTTCGGATTTGATAAGTCATAAATAGAATGGTCGTGAGAACTATCGGTACAACTAAAAGTGAAATCAATAACGCTTATCAATTCGCTAGGCGGTTGGGTTATTTCCAAATATTCTTTATGGTTGTTAAATTTCACTCTTCCGCTTGAAAATAGCATACTGAGATTGGAAGTACCGTTATACTCCATATGATTATCGCCGTTTTCTCCTTCAACGATAATAACGTCGGAATCGGGAGTTAGTTTTTCTATATACAAATAAGCATACTGCGGAGCGGTAGGCACAAATATATAGTTAGGCGCAATTTCATGTCCATCACTGAATTCCAAACGATATAAATCACTTGGCGAAAGGCTTGCGTTGGTGGTTTTGTTAATATCCACGTTTTTGACGGAATCAAACCAACTGAAAAGCAAGGAAGTGTTAAGGGGTATGTCTACGTGTTGATCCGAACTCATATCGGTCATAAAGCTTCTAAGCGTTGTGTTTGTTTCGTCCCAACGGAATCCTTCACCTGCCATAAAGCCGGTTATTTCTACAATCGCGTAGTTGTATATACCAAACGCGCTTAGCTCGTCTTCATAGCAATAGCCAGACATTGAGTTAAAAGGCTCGTCAACAGAACTGCCGTAAAAATAATATAGATCCTTTGTCAAAATAACGCCCGAAAACTTGGCTGTACCTGCGATAGCTACTCTGACTACAACGTATAAGGGTTGGTTAAATTTCCTTGTGTAATTGGTGCGTAAAAATTTTATTTGCAAAGATAACGGATTTATTTTACCTTTAGTAATATCGGTAATACCGCTGTTGTTGATATAATTTACGGTGTTAATTTCGTAACTGGCAATAAGATTATCAAGATCCTGGTCTTCATAACCTATTTTCGCTTTGAGGAAATAATTGTAATTAATAGGAATATTTATTCCAACTCCCGCGGTTGAATACTGCGCGCTATAGCCAAGTTCAATCATAACCGCGTCCGATGCAATTATATTGCTTGCCGATGCCGAAAAAGCCGATAATTTCTTGTTGCCGTCATAAGTTTTTTCCACTGCGCATTGATTAATGGTAAGCTGCACTTCTCTACGCAGTATTTTTAAGTTCAGAATATTGTCTGTAGTAATTGAAATAGTAGCTTTGGAGGAGCCGAATGACTCTGGGATGCTAAAACTATAATCGGGATTTTGCATTACTTGTACGTTATTTCCCGAAGAGAAATAGACATAAATATCAAAATAGAAATAATAGTCTTCTGCCGCGTATAGACGACCGGAATATGAATAATATTCCTGCCCGTCCATATCGGTAAATATTTTTGTATGCTGTGTATCGCCCGGTAGCAGCTTTCTTCCTACTTTCGGTATTATATAGACTGTATTTTTTGCGGCGTCGGTCTTCATTTTGGTGCTGTCAGCCAAAACCGAAATTTGCCAATTGGTAAAATTGTTTACGTTCATAAGACCGGTAAGGGGATTAATCTGCGTATTAGTCGCCTTAATGCTGTTGTAATAAACGCCGCCTACGTATCTTTGATATACAAACTCAGTAGGGAATAAAAAATCTCCGTAGTAAAAAGATCCGCTAAACTCCATCGGGTCAAAATAAATGTTAACTCCGGGAGGAAGTATGCGGAAAGTAAAGCCCGTAATTATATAATATTTATGTCCGTTACTGTTCGTTGCCGTATTATAAGCTTCAAATTGTCCTCCGATAATTCTGCCGGGAATTGCTTCATAATTGTTAATTATTTCCATTATTACGGTCGGATTGCCAAATTGCGTATCGCTTGACGATAATGAAATCAAATTAATATGAAATTCTTTTAGAGTTTTTACACCTATATCGGCCGAATCGAAAATAGAATTTCCAAAACTAAAAAGCATTTCGTTAGAAAGAACTTGTGAAAGCGTGGAATAATCGCTACTGATTCCCCCGATAGCTGTCCATTTGGCACTGTCTATATTTTGATTTCGGAACAAAGAAGCCGCCGAATCGGTATTATCATATTCTTTGCTGAACTGCATCGTGACGCCAATATTTTGATCAAGGTTAACATTTAGTTTCTTTTTTTCTACTGTAAATTCCTGTAAATATTCAGCTCCTGTACCGCTCAAAACCACCTTTATCGGTTCATATTTGTTATCATAAACGAATATCGGGGTTATTCTCAAGTAATATTTACCTGCCTTTGTTATCGCCTGCTCCGAAGGAATTTTTGTCAATATCAATTGATTGCCGTTTGCTCCCCCCATAATGCCGGTATTCCATTCTATATTCAACTTGTTTTCTAAACCGATAAGCGTGGTATTAGAATAACTCCCTTCAAGGTTAGTTGTTTGTTCGGTGATATTGCCTATACCGGAGAATGGCTTAAAATATTTCACGTCGCCGCTTGAGATATTATAACTACTGTTTATTTTTGAAGAATAAGTAAAGAAATTATTGCTAACAGGTAAAGTCTGACTATGTATTTTTATTAGATCGCGCAGATTTGATGCACTGCCGTAGCTACGTTTTTCGGCGGGTATATTCAAGTTGCTGTTTATGCCTATCAAACCGCTTTGAGCTGAGTCAAGTTGCAAATTGGCAGTGACCACTACGTCAAGGGTAGAAGAAAACACGTATTCTGTTTCTGTCATATATGGAGCAGAACCGTCTCCCGTTAAGGGGTTTTTTTCGAGGTTTTTCAGCGCCTGGTGCAAATCACACATTTTCCCCACGTAACAGCCCAATGTCAGTGCGGTAATTTTATATACGCCTGCCTTAGTCAAACCGGAAGCTGTTCCGCTATAACTTTGACCATCCCAAGTGGTACCCGTTATCTGGAAGGATTTTACGTAAGCGTATATCTGATTAGACGCTCCTTGTGATTGTGTAACCGCAACCGAAAAAGGATCCTTTTGCAGTTCGGTGGGACCGGAGTCCGGCGTTGAATAATAAGCAAAGATCATTCTAATGCTTAAATCAGATATCATACCTTCATACCACATAGTTGACGATTGATTAAACGGAATTTTGTAGTATATTTTCGTTTGCACGTTTCCGGTAGTTTCGTCGTAATATTGTTCGGCAATGTAATTGCTTGAAGACTCGTTAAAAAAAACGGTATTATTATCAACAGAATATCCTGCGTACGCTAGAGTTCCGTCCGCCTTAGCGCTATCTTCGCTAAAAGAAACTGTTTGGCTTAAAATAATAATTGCTGTCATCAAGCATAGCAATATGCTCAAAATAACAACAAACTTAAAAGTGTTCACCTTTTTTAGTATATTATTCATTGCCGGCCTCCTGTAAACAGTTCTTCTACTATATTATATTATAATATAAATTTATAGTCAACAAGCAATTTTTATTAATATAAAAAAAGCGCGCTTATACGCGCGTTTTTTGAAAAAAAATTGAAACATATTTCTTAGGATACTTTATTTTTTCTTTTTACTTTTCGGTTTGGACTTAGAAAACCTTGCCTGATAGACAGGAACAATTATTTTTTCCGAATAATATTGCAACAAGTTACTGAGTATCAAGCTGTAAACTACTCCGCCGTAAACTATAAGTAGAGCAACAAGTATTACGTTGATAAAACCGCTGGTGACGGCAATTAATGCAAACGGCGCCGAAAGGATAATGACAACAAACAGTGTCTGTATGAACATTTGCAGCATAATTATAAGGGAATTCTTAACCTTTTGCATGAAAGGAATATCATAAGATACTATCATTGGCAGCATATAAACGGTAAACATAAAGAAAAGTAAGGTGATTATGGATACAAAAATAATCAGAACCCACTCTCCCGCTCCTGCCAAACCTTGCCAATACTTACCCAAAAAGAAGACGTAAGCATTGCCTGCGCCGGCAAGTACAACGCCCATAAGTACGCCCATTATTAGCATTTGCCACCAGTATTTTTTAATCCCCTTAAAAAACTCAATCATTACCCTAGGTACCTGATTGCCGTAGTTATCTTTTTTGCAAATAAAAGAGTCGTTCCAAATAAATTTCATGGCTACGGGCATTATTCCTGCTAGACCGATACTCATAAACAGCGTAGCCCCGCCTGCCGCCAAAAACATAATGCTGTAGACTTTGAGCATATCAAGTTTTGCTTGCAGTGCAGAAGCAGAAGCCGAAATTCCAAACCCAATCCCAGACATCAAATAAGGGGGTGTGGTGATATTAGATAGCATATAGGAAAGTTTCTCTGCGCCGAATATCGATATTATGACAAAAACCGCCAAAAGTGGCAATAAGGTAACCACAAAACCAATATTGGCAAACATAAGAAGCCCGTTGCGCCTTTTGAACACATGAATAAAATAGCGGAATCTTCCCATTGCTACGGGTTCGGAAACTCCTCCGTCAGTTCTGCTTTCGGGAGCAAAGGTAAGGTATTTTAATAGCCCAACTTTCTTGTTTTCTTCTTTGGCCATGAATTGCCACCTCCTAATTATTCATCTCTCTTTTTTCTTTGGTTGCGTTTCTCATACGCTCGGAGTGATCCAAAACCGCTTTGCGTATGCGCAAACTTTTGGGTGTTACTTCCAGTATTTCGTCCTGTTCGATAAACTCAATACACTCTTCCAAGCTAAACTTCCTCGGCGTTTCCAGACGTAAAGCGTCGTCACTGCCGGCAGCACGCATATTGGTAACGTGTTTTTTCTTACAAACGTTTACGGGAATATCCTCTTGCTTTGGAGAATATCCAACCACCATACCCGCATAAACAGGTGTGCCCGGGTCAATAAACAAAACGCCTCTGCCTTGCGCGTTGTAAAGTCCGTAAGTTACTGCTTCGCCCGTTTCCCAAGCTACCAAAGCGCCGTACGGTCTTCTTGGCATATTGCCTTTCACCGACTCGTAACCAATGAAGATACTGTTCATTATACCTTCTCCCCTGGTTTCCGTCAAAAAGTCACTGCGGTAACCCAAAAGCGCTCTGGAAGGAACCTTAAATTCTATTCTTATTCTGCTACCCATAGGCGTCATGGTGATAAGTTCTCCCTGCCTTCTGCCCATGTTTTCCATAACGCTGCCGATACAATTATCGGGCACGTCCACAATCAGTTTTTCCATAGGCTCGCACAAAACGCCGTCAATTACTTTATAAATTACTTTGGGCGTACTTACCTGGAATTCGTAACCCTCGCGGCGCATATTCTCAATCAGTATTGACAAGTGGATTTCTCCTCTGCCGCTTACGATAAATTCATCGGTTGACTTGCCGTCCGTTACTTTTAGAGACACGTCCTTTAATAGTTCTTTCATCAGTCTTGCTCTGAGGTGTCTTGACGTTACAAACTTGCCTTCCTTGCCTGCAAAAGGACTGTCGTTTACTGCAAAACGCATTTGCAAAGTGGGTTCTCCAATCTTAATAAAGGGCAACGCTTCCACCTTTTCCGGAGCGCAGACTGTTTCGCCGATTGTTATGTTTTCTATGCCCGAAAAGCTTACGATATCCCCTACCATTGCCATTTCCACGTTGATTTTATTCAACCCCGAAAACTGATAAATGTTGGTGACTTTGCTTTTATAAGTATTGCCGCTGTGGGAGTCTATTACCGCAACTTCGCTGTTGGGCTTCATTTTGCCCCGCTCTATTCTACCTATTGCCACTCTACCCACGTAGTCGTTATAGTCGATTGCCGATACAAGGACTTGCAAAGGGGCGGTTTCGTCACCCTCGGGCGGGTCGATATGGCTTATTATCGTATCAAATAAGGGCTGTAAATTGGTACCGGGTACGTTTGGGTCAAGGGTTGCCGTTCCTGCCCTGCCGCTGCAATAAACAATGGGACTGTCTATTTGCTCGTCGTTGGCGTTAAGGTCAAGTAAAAGTTCGTAAACCTCGTCCAAAACCTCGGCGCATCTGGCGTCCGGTTTGTCGATTTTATTAATGCAAATTATGATTTTATGCTGCATTTCCAAAGCTTTTTGCAAAACAAAGCGTGTTTGCGGCATGGGACCTTCATATGCGTCCACCAGCAAAACAACACCGTTAATCATTTTAAGCACACGCTCCACCTCGCCGCTAAAATCGGCGTGCCCCGGTGTGTCGACAATGTTTATTTTTATGTCTTTATATACCGCAGAGGTATTCTTCGCCAAAATGGTGATACCCCTCTCTCTTTCCAAATCATTGCTGTCCATTACGCAGACAGGCACGAATTGATTGTCTCGAAAAACCCCGCCCTGCTTAAGCATACCGTCCACTAGAGTGGTTTTGCCATGGTCAACGTGCGCGATTATCGCAATGTTCCTTAAATCCGTTCTTTTCATATATTTATCCTTCTGAAGAAGCCTTCAATCTTTGATAGGCTTCAAATGTTACCGTATATTCGGCTGTTGCATAAGTACTTTCATCATATACGTTGTAGACAAAAGCATATTCCCCCACAGTGATTTTGTCGGAGCCTAACATAGAATAATTTACCGCCTTAACCGATACCGTAACGTAAACGTTATCCCAGTTTTCTTCGGTATAATCAAAATTTCCTACGTAGCCCATAATAATATCGGCAATTTTGACCGAATTAAACTGTGTGCTTTGGTTTATTGAGGTTGTTTCTTTGTCCGCAACCCTAATATTTACGTCATAAACGTACAAAGGTGCGTTCTTTTTTGTTGCATAATAGCTGTATTTTACTTCGCTCCAACTAATATTTAATGAATCTGATATAGTAATAAACGGAGCGCTAAGTCTTATGGGAACAATATTTGTTCTTATCCAAGCGGAATACGCGCCTTTTTCTCCCCCGAAATTTGCTCTCACTCTGACGTTTAGCACGCCCTTTCTTCTTTCTATGGAAAAGAACGTCTGCTCAGTGGTCCCGCTAATTATAATTGCGTTAGGCTCGGCTGGGTTGCCGTAGCAGTATTCTACATCATAACTCTTTGCCTTATATATCTTCTTCCATTCCACCCTTATCGTAAGGTCGGAAAGCTGGTCGAATTCGGCAAAAACAGGTTCGGGAATTTTCGGCAAGCTTCTTATTACCAATATCGGCACAGCAATGCTTGCGGCGATCAACACCGCAAGCACAATAGAGCCGATTATTATATAAAGCTTCTTTCTTTTAGTCAAAAATTATCCTCTTACTTTCTTCAATTTGGCAAAACGGGGCAAACCGTCTTCCAAAGGTGCTTTGCTTTCCCCTTGAATGAGAGGTAAAGCGTAATCGATAAATTCCTGAGTAAGTCCGGTATTGTCTTCCTTTATCCATTCCAAAGGAACGGTTTTTTCGGTGTTTGCCGCCATTTCTATGGGCATTGTTTCGAATAAAATCTTATATTCTTGTCCTTCTGTTCTGTGGAAGACTACCATTTTGTCGGTTTCTCCCTCACAGGCGTATTTAACGGCGTATTTACCAGCGTTGAAAGCTTCTTCCACGTCGTTTTTACTTGCTAAATGAGCGGCGCAACGTTGCATTAAGCTAAACTCTATAGCTCTTACTTTGCCGCCGATTTTTTCGCTTACTAAGTTAGCTAAAGATGCGGCTACTCCGCCTAGCTGGGTATGTCCGAAACTGTCTTTAGACGCATTAGCCGCTGCCAAAGCTTCTACAACGTACTTACCGTCTGAAGTCTTTATTCCCTCGCTTAGCGCTACTATACACTTACCGGAGTTCTTCTCGGCAACTTTCTTGACGTCTGCCAAAAAACCTTCGATGTCAAAAGCTTTTTCGGGAAGATAAATCAAATCGGGTCCCAAACCTTTAGCGGTAGCTAGCATGCTTGCAGCAGTCAACCAACCTGCGTTTCTGCCCATAATTTCTACAATGGTAATTTGTCCTTTGTTATAGACGGTAGCATCAAGATACAGTTCCATCATAGTTGTGGCTATGTACTTTGCCGCGCTGCCGTAGCCGGGGCAATGGTCGGTGCCGTAAAGGTCGTTGTCAATAGTCTTAGGAACCCCGATTATGTTGCAGCCATATCCGCTCTTTAATAGATACTTGCTTACTTTGTTGCAGGTATCCATACTGTCGTTACCGCCGTTATAGAAGAAATATCTGATGTTGTATTTTTTGAAAACTTCCAAAATTCTCTTATAATCGGTTTCGTCTTCTTCTACGGGCTTTAGCTTGTATCTTACCGAACCAAGAGCCGAAGAAGGGGTGTTTTTAAGTAACAACAGTTCTTTTTGGTCTTCCTCGCCGATATCATAAAATTTTTCATCTAAAATACCTTTAATTCCGTTTGCCGCGCCATAAACTTTGGTAATGTTCTTTTGACTTAAAGCCTCCATAAACACACCTGCCGCGCTGGAATTGATTACCGACGTGGGGCCGCCGGATTGACCGAACATACATGCGCCAACCAAATTCTCCATAAAAAAACCTCCGTATATTATTTTATTGACCTAAAATCGTAGCGATTTTGTATAAATCCTTGTTAAACTTACCGGGCATAGCAAATGCGTCTTCTATGTTCATATCCACAATTTTGTTGTCCTTAATACCCACGACGCGGCATCCGCAGTCTTTGTCGCAAAGTAAATCAACTGCCTTTACTGCGCATCTTGCCGCAAGGACTCTGTCCGACATGGACGGCGCTCCGCCTCTCTGCAAATAACCCAGTTTTACCGTGCGAATGGATAAATCGTCAACTTTGCTCAAAATTTGTTCTTTAAGTTCAAGACATGAGCAAACACCCTCTGCCAAAATAATGATAACCGAATTTTTGCCCTTTAATTTATCCCGTCTGATTGTACGGCAAACGGTGTCAATATCCATAGGGATTTCGGGCACCAAAATAATTTCCGCGCCGCCTGCAAGTCCGGCAAATACGGCGATATCTCCGCATTTTCTGCCCATAACTTCTATAATGCACGCTCTATTGTGAGCGGTCATTGTGTCTCTAATATTATTAATTGCGCTAAGAACGGTATTTACAGCGGTATCAAAACCCAACGTATAGTCGGTGTAGGCTAAATCATTGTCGATTGTCCCGGGGATACCCACGCACGGAATACCAAAGTCATTATTAAGGTCTTTCATTCCGCGGAAAGAACCGTCACCGCCTATTACTACCAAACCTTCAATGCCGTACGCCTGCAAAATGTCGTAGGCTTTTTGTCTGTATTCAAATTCCTTAAATTCGGGACAGCGTGAGGTTTTTAGGATTGTGCCTCCTTTTTGAATTATGTCGGAAACGGAGCGGGAATCCATCTTGGAAATTTCCCCTTTCAACATTCCCTCATAACCGCATTCTATGCCATAGACTTCCAATCCTTGCTTCCCTGCATATCTTACAACTGCCCTTATCGCGGCGTTCATTCCCGGAGCGTCTCCTCCGCTTGTCATCACACCGATTTTTCTCATGTCCTGCCTCCGTTTTTCTTTAGATTATTATATCATAGCAAAGCTACCGTATGCAAATATATTACCTAATTTGCCCCGTACCTTTAACCACATATTTTACCGAAGTCAGCTCTTTTAATCCTATGGGTCCTCTGACGTGAAGTTTTTGGGTGGAAATCCCCATTTCTGCGCCCAGTCCCAGTTCAAAACCGTCGGTAAATCTTGTCGATGCGTTGACGTATATTGCGCAAGCGTCTACTTGAGAAGTAAACATTTTGCTTGCATTTTCATCGCTTGTAATAATCGCCTCGCTGTGCTTTGTGTTGTATTTGTTAATGTGTTCGATTGCCTGTTCAATACAGTCAACAATCCTTACCTTCATAATCAGGTCGTTATATTCGGTATAAAACTCCTCTTCGTCAATTACTACCGTATTAGGATAATATTGCGTAATTTCCTTATCGCCCTTAATCAGAACTCCTTTCTGAGCTAGTTTTGCTAAGCAATCCGGCAAAAATACCTTGGCGATTGCTCTTTCGACAAGCAAAGTTTCGGCGGCGTTGCAAACCGATGGACGGGAAAGTTTTGCGTTCTCAATAATATTCTGCGCCATACCAAAATCAGCGGTTTTTTCCACAAAAATATGGCAGTTCCCACCGCTGGAGGCTATAACCGGCATTGTCGCAGCAGATAAAACAAACTTCTTTAACGTTTCTCCCCCTCTAGGAATAACAACGTCGATATATTGGTCCATAGAGAGCATTTCTTTGGTTAGTTCTCTGTCGGTGCCATCAATAAAACCGATAACCTCTCCGTCAAAACCGCAGTCCTCAAAGGCTTCTTTCATAAGCTTAACTAAATAGCGGTTGCTGTTTATTGCTTCCTTGCCGCCTTTTAAGATAACGCCGTTACCGGATTTTATACACAAAATAGCGGCGTCAACGGTTACGTTGGGGCGCGCCTCATAAATAATACCGATAACTCCCAGCGGAGAATGCACTTTATTTACGGTTAGTCCGTTTTTTAAGGTATAACTCTCTGCCACCATACCTACGTAATCGGGCAAGGCAATAACATCGTCAATACCCTTGCACATAGATTCAATTCGGCTTGTATTTAGGGCTAACCTATCCAAAAAAGCGGAGTTTATTCCGCTTAATCGACCTGCCTCTAAATCTAAAGCGTTATGCTCCAAAATATTCTGCGCGTTATTTTGGATTTTTTCTTTAATTTTAAGAAGAACTGCGTTTTTTTGTTCGGAGGTAGCAGACATTATTTTTGCGCTACCTAACTTTACTTTTGCGCAGATTTCCAAAACGTTAGTCATCTTCTTCCTCCTCCGGAAGGTTAGCGTTGTGATAGACGTTCTGCACGTCGTCGTTTTCTTCCAGCATGTTGATGAGCTTTTCTATCATGGGTATAGCGTCTTCGGACGGGTTGATATAATCGTCGGCGATATAATCGGTTTCTGCCGACAGAATTTTTATACCCTTACTCTCTATGTATTCCTTAACGGTATTAAGGTCTTGGGGCATGGTATAAATTTCGTGAATGTTGCCGTCGGAAAGCATATCGTCTCCGCCAGCTTCCAAGCATAGCTCCATTACTTCGTCTTCGCTTAATTTGTCGTCTTCTACTACAATAACGCCCTTTTTCTTAAATAGATATGATACGCAACCAGTTGTACCCATAGAGCCGCTAAACTTGTCAAAAGCGTGTCTTACATCTCCTGCGGTGCGGTTCTTATTATCGGTAAGAGCTTCCACTATTACAGCAACTCCCCCTGCCGCATAACCTTCGTAAACCATTTCTTCATAGTTAACCGAACCAAGTTCTCCGCTTGCCTTTTTTATCGACCTTGTTATGGTGTCGTTAGGCATATTGTTCTGCTTAGCTTTGGTGATTACGTCTCTTAAGCGGGAGTTATTATTAGGATCAGGTCCGCCCGCCTTAACGGCTACTGCCAGCTCTCTTCCTATTTTAGTAAATACACTTCCTCTGGCGGCGTCCGCCTTACCTTTCTTGTTCTTAATGTTCGCCCATTTACTGTGTCCGCTCATTTATAGATACCTCCAATAAAAATTCTGTCTTCTAATCGCGTACATCGCTATTCCCGCGCTGACTGCCGCGTTTAATGATTCCACGCTGTCACTCTTCATAGGAATAGACAAAACCGCTTTACTTGCTTTTATTATTTTATCCTGTATGCCGTGCGCTTCGTTACCTACAATTAAAGCCACTTTATTTTTCGTCTTATAATTGAATATGTTTTTGGAACCTGCAGCCAAAGATATTATTTCATAATCATTTAATAGCGACAATGCGCTATCTGTATCCGTTGCTACAATATTTAGCTTATTTATACCGCCCATAGTTGCCCTTACCGCCTTAGGAGAATAAGGGTCGACGGTGTCTATACATACAATGGTGACAACGCCTACCGCGCATGCCGTACGCAAAATCGCGCCTAAGTTTCCTGCGTCGGATACATTGTCAAGGACCATAACAAGGTCTCCGACAATAGCTGAATTTTTGTTTATGGCAACCTCTGCAATAACTCCCGACGGCGTAACGGTATCGGCAATTGCGTTAAAGACGCTATCCTTAATTAATACCGCCTCAACTCCGAATTTGTCTTCTAAATACCTTAATTGTTCGTAGTTATCTTCTCTTATATAGAGCGCTTTAATTCGTCCGTCAACCGGTATATCCTTTACAAAATTTTCGCCCTCGGCAACAAACACTCCGTTTTCATAACGCAGTTTTTTGTCTTTATAAAGGCTTCTTAGCCTCTTTACTTTTTCATTAGACGATGATGCAATAACCATTTATCACCCTATATTTTAAGTGCCTTTGCGGTTGCAAAGGCACTTAGTGGTTGTTATTTCAGGGCTGTCTTTGCCTTGCTGCAAATATCCGCGAAAGCCTTAGCGTCGTTTACTGCTATATCTGCAAGCACCTTACGGTTTAGTTCTATTCCCGATACCTTCAAGCCGTGCATAAGTCTGGAGTAAGAAAGATCGTTCATTCTTGCTGCGGCGTTTATTCTTGCAATCCACAATTGACGGAAATCTCTCTTCTTGAGCTTTCTGCCAACGTAAGCGTATTGCATGGATTTCATAACCGCTTGTCTGGCTACTCTATATAATTTTGATTTACTTCCGAAGTAGCCTTTGGCTCTTCTCATTATTTTTCTTCTCTTTTTTACTGCGTTTACCGCTCTTTTAATTCTCATATCGCGCCTCCACTATTTTTGTCCGCTCATTAGCGTAGTCATTACTTTTATTTGTACATCGTCAACATAACCGCCCTTGCGCAAGTTTCTGGTTCTCTTAGTGGGCTTCTTATTGAGAATATGATTCTTATTCTGTTTAGCTCTCTTTAATTTTCCGGAAGCTGTAAATCTGAAACGCTTTTTAGCTCCGCTGTGTGTCTTCATTTTTGGCATGATCCAAATTCTCCTTTCTGTTTATTTTTTGATTGGGCTGAGCATCAAATACACTGCTTTACCCTCTGTTGTCGGCTTTTTTTCCATAACAGCAACGTGCTGAACTTTTGTAAAGAAGTTGTTTAATACTTCCACACTAATTTCGGGGTGCATATTCTGACGACCTGACATTCTCAAAGAAACTTTTACTTTGTCGCCGTCCTCCAGAAAAGCTATAGCTTGTTTGGCTTTGGTGTTAATGTCGCCTATATCGATTGTTTGGGAAAGTTTAACTTCCTTCATTTTGATAATTTTTTGACCTTTTTTTGCCTCTTTTTCTTTCTTTTGCATATCGAAACGATATTTGCCGTAGTCCATAATTTTGCATACGGGCGGTTTGGCTGTCGGCGATATGTTTACCAAATCAAGATTACGGAAGTCCGCGATGCGCTGTGCCTCGGCTTTGGACATAACTCCTAGCTGAGTACCTTGTTCATCTATCAAACGTACTTCTTTTTCAAGTATCTTTTCGTTAATAGCTAATTCCTTAAAAATAGTTCATTCCCTCCTGTTATAATAATAAAAGATGTGCATAAATACACATCTTTCTAAAAATAATTACTTATTATAGAAACCGTTTTGCTTAGCGCTATCGGTGAGACGTGCATCTACTTCCTGTCCATAATATCATTCTATGTTAAACTTGTCAAGGAAATTATTACTTTTTTTCGGCAATATCTTTATTTATTATCTCCAAAAATTCCTCAACTTTCATTGTGCCTAAATCACCTTTCTTTCTGTCGCGTACCGCAATTACGTTGTTTTCTTTTTCCTTATCACCGATAATAATCATATACGGGATTTTTTCCAATTGGGCTTCTCTTATCTTATAGCCTATCTTTTCGCTTCTGACGTCGGCTTCGGCTCTGATTTTTGCCATCTTTAGTACGTTTACAAGCTCTTTTGCATCGTTTTCCGTCCTTTCGGTTAGCGACAGAACTTTTACTTGTACAGGACTCATCCAGGTGGGGAAGGCTCCCGCGTACTTTTCTAATAACAGCGCAATGGTTCTTTCATAGCAACCAAGAGAAGTACGGTGGATTATATAAGGACGCTTCTTTTCTCCGTTTTCATCGATATAAGACATATCGAATCTTTCTGCCAAGAACATATCTATCTGAATGGTAACAAGGGTATCTTCCTTGCCGTGAACGTTTTTAATCTGAATATCAAGCTTAGGTCCGTAAAAAGCCGCTTCCCCTATTCCTACCGAATATTTTAAGCCGATATGGTCAAGAATGCGTTGCATTTCTCCTTCGGCGTACGCCCATTCCTTTGGGTCGTCAATAAACTTTTCGGTATTATTAGGGTCCCATTTGGAAAAACGGAAACTTACATCGGAATCAAGACCAAGGCTCTTTAACATATAAAGGGCAAGGTCTAGACATCCGCGGAACTCTTGTTCTAATTGTGAAGGCATACAAACAAGGTGCCCTTCGCTTATAGTAAATTGTCTTACTCTGATTAGTCCGTGCATTTCTCCGCTTGACTCGTTGCGGAAAAGGGTAGAAGTTTCTGCATATCTAAGGGGTAAATCTCTATAAGATTTTAACCCGTTATTATATATTGTATACTGGAAGGGACAAGTCATGGGTCTTAAAGCAAAAACTTCTCCTTCTGCCTCTGGGTCGCCCATAATGAACATACCGTCCTTATAGTGGTCCCAATGTCCGCTTATTTTGTATAGCTCTCTCTTTGCCATATAAGGAGTTTTTGTGAGAATATAACCTCTTCTTTCTTCCTCGTCTTCCACAAAACGGTTAAGAATTTGGAAGAGTTTGGCGCCTTTTGGCATCAGCAGGGGCAAGCCTTGACCGATATTTTCATCGGTCATGAATATTCCCATTTCTCTACCTAATTTGTTATGGTCGCGCTTTTTTGCTTCCTCAACAGCCAGTAGGTATTCTTCCAGTTCGGTTTTTGACGGGAAAGCGGTACCGTAAATACGGGTCAGCATCTTGTTCTTTTCGTCTCCGCGCCAATATGCGCCGGTTACTGCAGTAAGTTTATATGCCTTTATATATCCTGTGGAAGGGATATGCGGTCCCGCGCACAAATCGGCAAAATCCCCTTGCTTGTAAATGCTGATTATCGCGTCTTCGGGCAAGTTCTCTATTAGCTCAATTTTATAAGGCTCGTCTTTCATAAGCTGAAGCGCTTCTTTGCGGGAAATTTCTTCTCTAATAATAGGCAAGTTTTCTTTTATGATTTTTTTCATTTCTTCTTCGATTTTGCCCAAAGCGTCAAAAGCAATTGGGGTTACAAAATCAAAATCATAATAAAAACCATTGGCTATTGCAGGGCCAATTGCCACTTTTACGTCCTTATAAAGGCGTTTTACCGCTTGCGCAAGGATATGCGACGCGCTGTGACGGTAGGCTTTTTTGCCTTCTTCGTCATTAAAGGTAAAAAACTCCACTTCGGCGTCCTCATAAAGTTTAGTTCGCAACTCTTTGGCTGCGCCGTTTACGTTTGCGCACAAACATTCTTTCGCAAAGCCGTCGCTTATAGTTTTGGCTATATCAAAAAGGCTGCTGCCTTCGGGAAACTCTCTGATTTCATCTCTTAGTTTTATTTTCATTTTACGCCTCGGTTATAAATAGAATTATTATTTTTTGCCTTTAACATATAAAGTGCTTTCCTCAATATCGGGTATACCCGATAAATATACGTATTTTGTTAGGTCTCTTTCTTCAAGCGCGATTGCTTGATCATTACTGTCAATTACGCCCTTTCCTTGTTCAAAGAAAACGTCCTTATATTTTACGCTGTCGCTTTCGCTGCCCATAATCTCGGCTACATTATATGTTTGTTCTAGCAGTATTTTGTTTTCTTCGGTATAGAAGGTGACTCTTAAAATACCCTCGGAATATGTAGCGTATGCTACCACGTAATCAACTAAACTGCTTTCTTTGAAAAATCTTACCGCGCTATAGCCGTCTTCGTTTACGTACGTTACCGAATTTTTCGTCCAGTATTTTAGTGAATTGGGAACATATTCGTCAAATAAAACGTCGTTTTCTCCGTCGTTATAATAATAAAGATAATAGTTTTCTACTTCTGACGAACAGTCGGACACTTTGGAGTTGCCGTAAATCGCTCCGGCTATGGTGCCGCAAGTGGCATAAAAGTCATCGAACTTTGCCTCTCCGTCATAACGACCGATACCTATCGCCTTATAATAGCCGTTCTCTATTTCGCTGTCTTTAAGGAAAGAATCTCTTATTATTCCCACGATACCGCCAAGAACGCTCTGGGCGTACATACTTCCCACGTTAATGGTATCTATGTCGGCGTTTTTTATGGAAGAGCCATCATAAGCATAACCTACAGCGCCGCCGACTGTAGCCGATTGCACTTCGTTACCCAAGCACTGTTCATCGATTTCTACGTTCTTGAGAACTGCGCCGTCAAGGTCGCCGTGGTCCAGTAATGCAATGGCTCCGCCTATGGTGTTTTTGGTAGCTACTTTGCTAGTTAAATCCAGATTTTCTCCGTTTACGTTTGTAATTTTGCAGTTATAAGCTGCCGCCATAACTCCGCCCATATAGGCAGATTTACCTTTGATGCTGATTTTTGCATTGCTGCTAATTTCACTTATCTCAGAGCCTCTGTTAAGTCCGAAAACTCCCCCTGCGATAACCTGCTCGGGTAGTATTTCTCTAGCGTCGTCAGTTCTTCTTATATAGCCTTCTTCGATGCCGTTTTGATTATCTTCTTTTCTGTAGAAAGCTTTGTAAATGGAATTTTCTATCTGCATGGAACTATTTATTTTGCTGAATTTTCCACTGCCGCTGGAATAAGCCACAACTCCGCCAATATACTGGACGGTATTGCATATATCTTTTATGCCCTGCTCAATGCCCTTATTGTCGTAAGTCTTTACGCTGGTATAAACATTTGACAGTCTGATACTACCGCTGGCTGTTATGTCGGAAAAAGTGGAAGAACCCGAATCAAAGCCAACCAAAGCCCCCGTATAAGAAGCCACGCCTTCGGAATAGTAATAGATATTTACGTTGGTTAACGTTACGTTACTAATATCCGCGCTCTTTGTATATCCGAACAAACCTATACTGCAATAGGAAGTTTCGTTTTCTATCAAAGAATCCTTGCCTACAAAAATGGGGTCGCCGTTATTTTCCCAACCCTTTAAAGTTAGTCCGCTTATGGTATGACCTTTGCCGTCAAATTTACCCATAAAAGAAGTGGACATGGTTTTACCTATCGGTTCCCACAATTCTATACTAGACAAATCAATATCGTTTTCCAGTTCGAAAACGTATTTGCTATATTCTATGCCGGTATAGTTGCGTATATCGGCAAGCTCTGCGGCGGTTTTTATGGAAATAGTTTGGGCAGGCTTAATTACTACTTCGTTGCCATTGTCCTTGTTGCAAGCCGTAAAAATAAATACGCACAACAAAAGTACGACAACAGTGATTACTATTTTCTTACTCATTTATTATTATTCTCCAATAAAGAGAGTGTCGATAAAGTTTCCGATATCGTTATACACTTCTTCTCTGTTTATTTCATTCAATATTTCGTGTCTTGCTTTGTTGTAAACTTTGAATATAGGTTTCAATCCCAATCCCATATAGAAATTGTTCAATTTTGCAGCCAGTACCGACTTGTTGGAAACGGGGTCGTCACTTCCTACGGCTATCATTAGCTTGAAGTCTTTATCGATAGTCTTTGCGTCTTCGCCGTACATTTTCAACACGCCCTTAAAGAAAGATGTGTAATATTCCAAACAAAGTGTATATCCGCAATCGGGGTCTTTTTCGTATTTGTCTACTTGTTCTTTATCTCTGCTAAGCCAAGCAAACGATTGTCCCTGTTCCTCAAACGGTTTGTTGTATGCGCCAAAGCTCATTTTGTTTATAAGGTTGCCCATCTTGTCACCGCCCAAAAACAGTTTCTGAACGGAAGCGATAGCAAGTCCTGCCGAAATCAATGGGCTCTTCATATATGCCGTACCCGAAAGTACAGCTCCTGCTAGCTTAGCGCTGAATTTTTCTAAATAGCGTTGAGAAAGGAAACTTCCGTAGCTGTGACCAAAAAGGGCTACTTCTAACTTGTAGGTAGCTTTCATATATTCGATCAAAGTGTCCATATCGTTTATAGTCTGGTTCCAGGAGTCGCCGTAAACCATACCGTTTACGCCGTTTATTGCGCCTTTTCTGTGTCCTCTGTGGTCATCAGCAGCTACGATATAGCCTTTGCCGTTCAAATATTTTGCAAAATCGTCATATCTGTCGGGATGTTCTGCCATGCCGTGAGAAATTACCACGCAACCTTTTGCGTTCTCAACTTCGTCCCATAAATCCACACTTATTTTTGTTCCGTCAAATGCGTCAAGCGTTATATATTTCATTTTTACACTCCTTATAAGGTTAATAAACATTAATATTATACTACAAGCACACTGTTAATACAATGAAAAAATCAATATTTTTAATATAAATAATCGGAATTTTTGCCCCACACAGTCATTTCAAAGGCTAAGCCGTCTAAAAAAGTATCAAAAAAAATTTTCGGATAATAATATAAAACAGATAGACAACATTATTTTTAATAACCTAATTAGGAGGGTTATGTCAACAATTGTTCTTACCGGCGGAGGCACTGCCGGGCACGTAATACCCAATTTGGCACTGATTCCCGAATTGAAAAAGCATTTTTCCAACATTCATTACATAGGCGGAGACGGCATAGAAAAAACTCTGGCTGAGGCAGAAAACATACCGTTTCACAAAACCGCCGTGGTAAAATTCCAACGCGGAAAGTTGTTGGAAAACGTAAAAATTCCTTTCGTACTTATTAAGGGGATTTCTCAAGCGAAAGCATTATTAAGCGACCTAAATCCCGAAGTAATTTTTTGTAAGGGCGGTTACGTATCCTTGCCCACAGCCTACGCCGGCAAAGCCTTGAAAATACCCATAGTAGTACACGAATCGGACTTTAGCTTAGGCCTAGCCAACCGACTTGTTTCTAATTTTTCTAAAAAGGTTCTGACCTCTTTTTCTGAAACACCCGACGGAATTTTTGTAGGCAACCCCGTTCGGCAGGAAATTCTTCACGGCGACAAAAATGAAGCCAGAGAAAATTATCTAATAAACCCTACTAAAAAAACGGTGCTGATTTTTGGTGGAAGTCAAGGTTCGGACGTTATTAACAACACCGTTTACCGCGCTTTACCTATGCTTACCAAAAAATATAACATAATCCATATTTCGGGCAAAAAGGGGGATTTTAACGTAAAAGCCGACAATTATCATCAGCTTCCCTTCTCTCACGAAATCAATAATTTGTACGCTCTATGCGACGCCGTAGTTTGTCGCGCTGGGGCAAATACGTTAAGCGAAATTGCTTGTCTTGGCAAAAGATGTATCGTTATTCCCTTGCCCAAAGGGGCATCTAGGGGAGATCAGGTAGATAACGCTATCAGCTACCAAAAAAGAGGCTTTGTACAAGTTCTGCTCCAAGAAGATTTTTTTGCCGAAAGTCTCAATTATTATCTTGATAAACTATGGGACAGTCCACCCCCAAATAGATTAGACGTTAGCGAAATCAACAAAAACATAGTCAAAGAAATCTTGTCAGTTATTGAGAAAAAGTGACGATAAAAATATCTTTTTGACTGTTATTATACAAAAATTATCACCCGAATACCCAATCTGCTATAATAGGAAATCAGAGGTGATATTATGAGAAATTTTGTAAAAAAGAATATAAACGGGATCATTTGTTTTTGTCTTATTACCGTCATTTTTTTCCTGTGCCTTAGCATCATAAAAAAGGAAAACAGAGCCATTGCAGAAGACCCGTATCTAAAAGGCGATGAGCTTGAGGATACTTCTCAAGAAGAACCAAAAATAGAGCTAATAGAAACCGCTGCAAAAAACTACGTTAATATAATGCCCAAACCCCCTGCCGCTAGTGAAAATTATTTGTTTTCTCAAGATATTTGTGGCATAGGCAACATAAATCTAAAAAATATGCACCAAACCTCTGTCGGCTTATACGTAATAGGCAGTACGGAGTGCGTATACGGCGATATCGCAGGTGTTCGTCCGGGAATAGGCGTTGCTCTATTAGAAACATCAGGCACGATTTCTTCGGTTTTTTATCTTCCCTCTCAGACTTCCTTTGAATATGTTTGTTCCAAAGTTTCTCCCTTAGGCTTAATAATTGTTACAGCAGATAGTGCGAAAAAGAACTATTACGTCAACATAATAAGCTATAATTTAAGTAATTATTCAACGTTTGTAATTTCCGCGGGAATTTCCGCTAAAATTATTCCCACTTCGGAAAGCTTCCTTGTGCTTGTGGAATATGCCGAAGAAACCATTATTTATGATTATAAAAACAATAAACTTAATTTCAACAGTATCGGAGCTATTTCCCTAATAGAGCTGTTTGAATACGGCAATTATTATCTCCTGTTTTCAAACAAGCAAAGCGGATATTGTATGACAAAAATTAATAAAAACAATTATTCGGTCACCGAAGAAACTACCGTAAATAACTCAAACCTTATCGCTGTAAAACCCATTATGGACAACGGAGTTCAGTATTTTATGCTGATAGAAAATTCCGACGCGGTGTACGTTAAAAAGCTGGACACTAGCCTTAACTTTGCCAACGCCGAAGTTAAGAAATTAGGCATTATCAATATAAAAAGTATCAGTCAAGGCAGCGACAGACTAATTATTATAGCCAACGGCAATATAAACGGTCTTATTAATTTAAGCTATGATATGACCGTAAATTACAGCGAAAACAATTCGGGCAATATAATAAGCTCTATTTACCATTCCTGCTACTATAGAGGCGTATATCACATCTTGGCAACAAATCAGGACGGAGAACTCTGTTTTGTCAGAATTTCCGACAATAACACCACCTATAATTATCTGGGAATTAAAGCAAGCGCCGCCCTTTTTGCCATAAATAATAACGGCACAATAATTCTTGCCCATTCCGGCAAATACTATGAATATGCCTCTATCAAAATTCTTGGTATGAGTTTATAAACATTAAAAAACGACCTCATTGGTCGTTTTTTTATTTGTTTTCATATACTCCGCCATGATAGCAGTAATATGTTCTTGCGTTCATTGATAATAATTTTTCCATCGATTTTTTGGCATTTTCAATATCTAATGTAAATTGCGGGTTAGCGATTACCGGTTCGCCGTTTTCTATAGCAAAGGCATCTCCTACTATGACAATAGATTGCTTTTCCAAAAATAAAGAAATGTGCCCCGGAGTATGTCCAGGTGTTTCCATAACTATGCACCCTCCGTACCAATCTAAACGTTGTCCGTCATATAAAGTTTCCTCAACCGTAACAGGTTCAATACGCCTTAGCATATCGCAAAAAGCTTTGCCGAACGCTTGTTTTTCCAGCGGTAAAAATTTTTGCATATCTTCGGCTTGTTGCAACCTAAGCGGTTTTGTGGTAGCATCTATAAAAGGCGCTTCCTCCTTTGACGCATAGATTTTTACATTCGGATTTATTCTTTTAATTTCCGCCGCAGTACCCATATGATCGTGGTCATGATGGGTTATAACAAGACCTGTTAAATCCAGTAACGTTAAGCTATTTTTACTTAATTCTTTTTCAAGTAAACCCATTGACCCCATAAAGCCGCAATCTATGAGTATAACATTATTTTCATCACAGAAAAGCGTAGGATAAATTTCCTCTATGCTATTGAAAACAGGTCTGGTAATGGTAAATCTTATTATTTGATTTTTTACTTGATTAGTTTTCATAATTAAATTATATGCTAGGATTATTTTTCTCAAAATTATTTCTTAAAATGAAAAAAACCGCATAATAGCGGTAAAAAACGTATTTTTTTGGTGCCGTTGACCGGACTTGAACCGGTACGATGTTGCCATCGAGGGATTTTAAGTCCCTTGCGTCTGCCTATTCCGCCACAACGGCAGATTTTGGAGGCACCATCCAGATTCGGACTGGAGATGAA
>JAEXAB010000001.1 GCA_023394875.1 Bacillota bacterium
AAACTTCGTTCTGACATTTTGTAAATGTTTGTTTTTCAGTTTAAGTTTTCTTTTCTCAAAAAAATTAACTTCGTTTAATTACACTCCGTTCTTTCTTAAAACCTTTCTGTTCTGTTGTTAAGGTACATTGCTCCCGCTGATTGCGACAGCCTCATTATAATAATACATGTTGCACAATATGTCAACTATTTTTTGCAAGAAAATATAAAATAATTTTTTATTCGTCATTTTACGTTTTGGATATACGTATAGGCACCAATGCCCGCCCTAACGTACATAATCGACACACGCGAAAGCCCAAAAATTATTGCCCAAATAACAAAACATATACCTCACGGCAACAAAAAAGGAAGCATTACGCTTCCTATTTTATATTATTAAATATTATATATAATAAATATCAATATTAGAACTTCTTGGTCGGCACGTAAACGGTAGCTCCGTTGTCGATAAAATATTTCTGTTGGAAATAAGAGAAGTTAAGCGCCTGTGCAAGAGCGGTATAGAGTACCATATAGGTAGGAAGAGCCAAAATGGGTATCAAGCCTAAAGTAGGTAACGCCGTCGACATAATCAAGCCAAAGAGCATAATGTTAATTACCGACAGGCAAATAAAGTTTTTGCGGAAATGCCCAAACATTGGTTTTGCCGAAGCAAATAACGCAGTAAATATATTTCTCTTTTTGCTTTTTACCATTTCGGGCAACCATTGACAAAAAAGAGTAGCTCGTAAAGTAATAAGCTCTATCGCAATAAAAATACTGACAGTGACGCCAAGTATTCCAAACGTCTGCATTGCCCATACGGCCAGATATACCATTGCTATACAAATTAACCCGTCAATAACGGTGTATATTATTGCCGATATTAAAGAAAACAGCAGGTTTTCTCCTATGGTGGAGATAAAGGCATTCAAAAACCCCATATCGAAACCCGACGTCATTTTGCTATAAAGTATTTTTGCAAGAGGCAATAAGGATATCTGCGCAAAAAACCTAATTCCTATAGTAAGCAAAAATAAGTATACTATCCGCATAGTGACAAAATAGGTATGGGAAGATATATAGTTACCGAAAAAGTAAACCAAAACTTTAATGCTTTTTAAGGGATGTTCTACTACGTTTTCGGGTACTAGCGGGAAGTCATCCTGCAGTTCTTCCACAAAGCCGCGTAGCACCGGACCTACTATGGAAAACAGCAGAGCTATTGCTAATATTATTATGATACATATAAATAAAGCCAGCTTAGCCACAAGCTTGAAGTTGCACATTGTGATAGAAAAGGAATGGTTAATAGGCATATTTGCTCCTTATTTGCTCCTATAGAGGCGCGCCAAATCTTCTCTCGGCAAAGCCTCCACTTCAAAATAACTTATAAAGTTAAAGGAAATAATAAATACTCCGGCGAATATATAACTTGTCAACGTCAGTATATATGATATTACCCAAATATGTTTGGTAAAATACGCTACCAAGTTGAGGGCGACCACTATCAATACGACTACAAAATATGGTATGAAGAACAGTCTTTGGCTAATGCGGCTCTTATAAAAAGCCACGCTGAACGACTTGACAAAGTTCAAGCCGTTAAAAGACATAATGGGAAGCCAAAGATTTATTGTAGCCCAGATATAAATAAATACAGTACCAAGAATTACTACCGAAATAATTGCGGCAATCATACCAAGTAACTTGATTCTTACTATAGTCCACAGTAGAAGGAAAAGGCTCATTATGGTAAAGGTTATGACAACTATGATTACAAACCCTATAGTTGAATAAAGAGCGGGGAAAAAGTTTTCGTTAATATTACGAAAAATCCCTTTTGTATAGAACACGCCCACGCGTAAGTGACGGGAAATCATAGTGCTTATTGCCGCTTCGGAAAATATAAATAAAGCCACGGCAAGAACAGAAACTAAATTGCCAATAAGTGTGGACGGGAAAAAGCTCAGCCAAAGTTTTGACCAGCTTATATCGGTTATACTTTGGAAATTTGCAAGCCACCCAATAAGCTTGGTTGCGGGGAAATAATATGCGGCAACCGCGCAAGGAATCAACGCAAATAACGCAAAAACAAAAAACTGTTTGCCTTTGCCGTTCTTAAATAGGTATGCCGCCGTTGCTTTGAAGTAATTCATATGTAAATTATACCAAATCGTAATATATTATGCAACAGTTTTGAAAACAGGCATAGTAAGCAAACACAAAAATTAGTTGTGTCAAATTATAAGTAAACATTGGTTTTTTGTAGCAAAATTGTCGCAATAAAGACATAAATGTCTAAAAAACGACTATTTTTATTCTTGTTTAGCCATAACTCGTATGCTAAAATTGTGCTAACAAAGATGTAAATTATACAGGAGGTAAAAAACAAAAGGTCTTAAATACTAAACGGAGGTGAAAAAATATTGATAAAACTTGTGATAAACAAGGGCGCAATCTTCGATTATGAAGATATCGTATGTAAGATACCAATGAACATAGGCAGAATACGTTCGGATTTGGAAACCGAAATCGCAAAAAGCTATAACGGCTTAGAAACATTACGTATACCCTATAGGGACACAGAAAGCGGAAAAGATTTACTGATATTTGCGAAGAAAGGCTACCGTTTCGGAATAATGCAAACCTATATTTTGCAAGGAATTTGCGAAAAAGACGATTACGATCCGGAAATGGAACTAAACGGCGTTATTGAAGAATGGCTGGAGGTGGAAATAGAATAGTGAATTGGACCGAAGATAAAATTACCATGCTATTTACAAATTACAGGGAGAACAAAAGAGAACAAAAAATATTGGGTTATAACAATGAGAAAACCGCTTTTTTGGAGCATTGCTTAAAACACCTGGAAAATTATGAGCGCGATCTCTTGGAAAAAACCATGTTGGAAGGTATATCAATAAGGAAGTACTCAAAATTAAGTGGCTTTTCCCGCAATTTTATAGCTAAGCAACAGCGCTTGCTGATAACTCAATTGACGAAAATTTTTAACATAAAATTCAGTTTCGACCAACCTAAGGCGTCAAACTAAAATATTATTCAGCGTGGGCGATCAGATATAAATGGTCGCCCGCTCTCTCTAAATTGGATACCAAACTTATAAAAACAGAACTGGAAGCGGGTTTGCATTCTCCGCTTTTTAGCCTTGCGATATGGTCGTCAATCAGTCTTCTCTTTGCTTTGTCAACGCCTTCTTCTATTTTGTCCACTTCGACAAGAGACGCTGTATCCTTTTCGACAAAAACTTTCATACTCAGCTTAAACAAAGCGTTGAGGTCTTTAAGAATATCCCGTAAATCCACAATAACGGCATCGGAAAAGACCATTTCGTGTTCAATAATGGTATCGGTATATCTGGTTATATTTTCGGCAATTTCCACCACACGCCAAACATCGGCTAAGATATTATGAAGAGCGGCAAGCCTTACTTCTATCTTCAGATTGGTTTCTCTCAAACTTAATTTGAGCATATATTTCTTAATTTCTTCTATGCCCGCTTTTATTTGCTCCATTTTTTGCATAACTATGGCTTTATTTTGACTGTTCTTTGCAATAAAATCTTCCACCGCTATATTAAGCGCTTCTATACTGGCATTTGCCAATTCTTCGGTAGCTTTATCTATTTGAAAAAGGGCGGTTATCGGGGTAAGCAGCAAACGTTCGTCCAGGCGGCTGTGTTTTTCTTCCTTGTGCTTTTCGGGCATAATAAAAGTGACAAACTTAACGATTAACTTGGTTAAAGGCAAGAAAATCAAGGCGCAAGCTATGTTAAAAAACGTATGGAACATCGCAATCTGCGTTGCCGGAAGAGGAAACAGCTTGCCAAGAACTTTATCATTGAAACCTCTGAACAACAACAAGAAAATCATAAATATTAAACTGCCAAGGAAGTTGAACAAGAAATGAATCAGAGCCGCTCTTCTTGCGTTTGTGTTTGTGCCTATTGCAGAAATAAGGGCGGTTACCGTAGTCCCTATGTTGGTTCCCAAAATAACGAAAAGCGCAGAATTGCCCCCTCCGCCTATAATCACTCCGGCGCTTGCCATGGAAATTATTATAGCCGAAGTAGCCGACGAACTTTGCACGATTGCTGTAAAAACTATACCGATTAACATCAAAAGGAAGGGGTTGTTTATCTTAACAAGCAAACTTGATATTGTTTGGCTGTTATTGACGTCGGACATAGCCTGGGACATAAGGGACAAACCAATAAAAACAAGTCCCATTCCCGCCAAAGCATAACCTATTTCCTTTACTTTTTCTTTTTTGGAGAAAATGTTCATAAAAATGCCTATTACGGCAAGCGCCATTGCGTATTTTGTAAAATCAAAACTTTGCAGAGCAACAATTTGTCCGGTTATCGTTGTACCTATATTTGCGCCCATAATGACGGCGGTCGCTTGATACAGACTCATAACTCCCGCGTTTACGAAGCCTACAACCATAACTGTTGTTACCGTAGAACTCTGCACAATCGCCGTTGTTGCTGTTCCGATACCCAAACCCGCCAACAGATTATTGTTTGTCTTCATAAACAGACGGTTAAGCCCGCCGCCAGATAAGTCTTTAATACTGTCCGACAATATTTTGAAACCAATCATAAATGCTCCCAGCCCTGCTAGAAGCGATATAATCATATTAAGATAATTCATATTTACTCCATTGTATTTATTTTTTGTATTTTTTTCATAAATAATCTTGCCTTTTCATAATAATAAGTGACTATGAAAAAACTTTCTTTTCACCCTTTATTTATACTTTTGTGTGTACTTTTACTTATCTTTTCACGTTTTAATATCTTTTTTGCAACTCTTATTTGCGTTTTTACTCACGAAGCGGCTCATTACTTCGCCGCAAAAGGTTACGGCTATAAACTTAACGTTCTTACGTTGATGCCCTACGGCGCGGTATTAAGCGGAGAAGGCATACGCGACGAAGAGATGTTCCCCGTGGCTATAGCAGGTCCCGCGCTAAACTTGTTCTTCGCCCTTGTCCTTGTGGCTTTATGGTGGATTTTCCCCGCTACGTATAATTATACCCTAAGTTTGTTCCGTATCAACATAGCTTTAGGCGCATTTAATCTGCTTCCTCTATATCCTCTTGACGGCGGCAGAATTGTGTTGTCTTTTTGCAAAAACAAAGCAAAAGCATTAAAAGGGCTAAAAATTGCCAACATAATCGCAAGCCTGCTTTTTATGGTTTTGTTCATAATAAGCAGCTTTTGGAAAATAAACTTTACATTAGGAATAGTCTCGGTAATGCTCTTTGCCGGAGGAATGAAAGACGTAGAAAAGGATAAATACAATAATATCTGTTATAGCCTGAATTGTCTAGCTGACTTTTCCCGTCCTGTCAGAAAAACAATCTATAAAGTTAGCGTAAACGCTACTCTTTCTACGGTTATTAAAAGTCTTAGGAATAAAGGTTATATAAGTTTGGAAATTATAGACAACACCTATAGGACAATCTGCTCTATTTCCGATTACGAACTGGACAAAATGTTCGCCGCGCCCAAAACAATGCGCAGTCAAACGGTGGCTAATTATCTAAAGTACGCAAATATTCCCGTATAGCTCTTTCTTTTCTCTTCTTGGCTCTTATTCCTAAAGAGACAAAAACAAGTATAATAACTACTACGGCGCCTGCTCCTATAAGCGGTAAATAATCTTTCACCCTGTCCAACATAGCTTTTTCGAAATATACCGCCACGCCGGTAATCGCATTACCGACAAAAGTTACGGATTTTCCGTCTTCGCTCAACGTAAAATCGGTTAATTCCTCCACCTTTCCATCATAATTGATTGTATAAAGTACACTGCCCTCAGTTATCGGGGCATCTAACATTACGGTATACTCGTATTCTCCATATACCCTTTCACTGTAAGCAATGCCTACGTATTGTTGCATCGCGTTTTTTGACGGTTTTATTATGCTTACTCCCAAAGTTTTGTCAATGAAATCCGACTTCAATCTGAAAGTTACGTTATTGCTAGTAATTTTCTCCGAAGTTACGGTAACTCCGGCTTTAATAACTCCGCTTATTGCTACGTTTTCATCGGCAATCTTCTTTTGATTTATTGTAAGCGTTGCTTTTTTATAAGCAAAAGTATAATTAGGCGACTGCGCTCCCTTGGCGCTTATTTCGTAAACACCGCTCTTGGTAGGAATGTCGCTTAGCGTTGCTTTAGCAATCAATTCGTCCTCGTCTTCGCCTTCTATAAATCCTTCATAAGTTATTGTGAAATTCGGTTTTTGTCCCTCGATAATGGTTGCGTCGTTTACTGACACCGTAATCGCTCTGGGATAAATGACAAAGTAAGTAGAATCTACTCCGTTAATAACATAGTTATTGCTATTTAGAGCAACGGTAAATAGATAAGTCCCTGCGTTTTTGGGAGTATTGTCAATAGAAGTTATTGCCGTTAACGTATCGGAATTATAAACGTTACTGAATTCCACCGTTATGTTGCATTGTACTAATCCGTTATAAATATACTCCATCTCCCCTAAGAACACCACGTCAACAGGTCTCTTTTCTGCCTCTAGAGCGGCGGATACTATTACCGAACTATAGTTATTGCTATCCTGCGGTGTGAAAATCATATTAGCAGAAAAACTGCCAACCTGACTGGCTTTTTGAGAAGGATTAGACCAGGCTAAAGTACCGTTTATAGGTGCGCCGTTATAATATCCCTGTCCGAATATACGTAAAACCGAAACTTCGTCGCCGTAATAGAGTTTGCCCGTTATGGTATGAGTAACCGAAGGCACACCTTTCTTAATCTCAAACTGATAGGGAGTTGCCACACCTTCTATGCGGTAATTTATTCCTTCGGAATTATATGTTACGTTATAGTTATAAAAGCCAACCGCATTGGTTAAATTAACTATATTGATGCTGATATTGTTCATAAGCGCGGTTATGTTATCCCCTCTTACAAAGGAATAATTTTCGGCAACCAGCGGCAAGATTTCGGGAGTTATTTGCATATAAAATTTGCTAAATGAAGGAATATACAATCTTATCGGTCTTTTGGTTATTACGTAATCGGCTTTTATGTCTATTTCTATGTCATAATTGGGGTTGTTTGCGTTGGTCAAAGTGCCTTGATTAATGGAATAGTTGCCTACGTTTTCTCCACTAGCTCTAGCTAAGTTACCAACAAGCGTCAAGGGTTCTCCGTTAGGTAATCTTAAAATATCTTGGCTGTCAGGCTCAATACGTCTGTCGTCTTCCAATACGTAATAGTTAATAATACCGTCATTGTTGCCGTAAATTTTGGAATTTGCGGCAATGTTCGAAGTAACTACAATTTTTATTTCTCTCTTTTCTATCTCTATATAACAAGTGCTTGCTTTGTTAATTATGTACGCGTCAAAATCTCCGCCAAAAATGTTGACAACATAGTTTCTTCCCGCCAAAAATTCCGAAGCGGCAATTTGGTGCCCAATGGGCAAATATCCGTCCAGACTTTCGGCATCAGCTATAATTAAGTTTTGTTCGTAATCTAAGCTATACTCAAATTCTATATCAACTATGTCGCCGTAACGGTACGTCCTGTTACTTTCTTTTACTCCCACGTAAATATTTAGAGATTTTATACTAATTGCTTGATACTGAGAATATCTGTTCTCATAATTTGTGGCGTTTTTTGCCACAATGCGGAAACTGTCAGTAGGTTTCAAAGAATAAGCGGTAGCCATAATATAATACCTGCCGTCATCCTCAATAAGACTTATTTTCGCTCTGGTAACGCCGAAGACCTCAACCGAAAGTTCGGCATCGTAAGTGTTGCTGGTAAAAGTAATTTCACGCAGAGAATTTACCATCAAAGGATCACCGGATAAGGTAAAAGAAATCTCTCCGCCACTTGAAGACTTGGCTACGGTGAAGGTTAGATTTGCTATACCGCTACCTAATTGATAGTTTATATCGGTTATGGTGGGTACGGCAATATATGTTCCTGCATTAATGACGCCGCAGGAAACTAAATTATCTTCATTGATTGAACCTCTATAATACGTTAACTTAGCAAAAGCAATACCGTTAAAAGTCTGATAAATTGCCTTGATGTTATTACTTACTACTTCGCCTGTATAGACTTTACCCTCATAATCGGAATAGCTAATAGAAGTAACCGTCTTTTGTAAAATTGTATAAACGTACGTGTTCGTTCCGAAAGTAATATTATAGTTTGCCGAATCTACGGCAGCAATACCAATACGATAACTGCCTACGTTCCAGGTTTTTGTGATAAGAGCCACCCAAGATAGATCATCTTCTCCTTGAGCGTTAAGCTTTGTAAAACTCCAAACCAGAGTTGTACTTCCAAGACTGCCGTTTATTTGCGGATTCTTAATAACGGGCTTATTGCCGCTAAACTCCGCGCTTAAATCGATTTGCGATACGGTAACTATAAGTTCTTTTCTGTTAATTCTGCCGCCGCCTTCTATGGCAATCGTTGTTGGAGCAAACGTGTAGTTATTAGCCCTGGTTCCCGACAAAACAAAGTTATTTATTACTACGTCTATATTTTCTCCGGCATTCGGACTTGCCCAACTTACGTCGGCTTTGACAATAACAAGACTAGAGTCAGCTCCGATAATAGCGGGTATGTAAGTATTATTTATTGTTTTTCCGTTCAATACCGCCGTTTCGTCATAGGTTTTTACACCAACGACAGCCGACCAATAATTATTGATAGCTTCGGGGGAAATATTGGCGGTGAGTTCTTTTTTCTCAACAGTAAAGTTGCTCTCCATTATTCCAAAAAACAGTTCTCTTATTCCGGTTAAATAAAGGTAAGTATATACGGTATAAATCCCTGCATCTTTTATGGAAGAAGTGCTATCTTTATTTATGCCGTAATAATAAGAAGTTGTATAATAATCGAAAACACCGCTGAAATTTACATGAACGTTCTTTACGCTACCGTCGTAAGTGCCGTTAAGAGCTAAATCCGGACTGCTCACCGTAACGTAAGGCGTCGCGCTCTTTATTGCTATGGGTATTTCAAAATATGGATTAACGTCGTTATATCCCATAACAAATTCAATTATTATGTTGTTGGATACGTTCTTTAGGCGGTAATTATTGGCTGCGTAGTCGGCTAAGTTCTCCAGATAATAACCTCTGGTTAAATTTATAGTAAAACTTGCGCTTTGTCCGTAATAATAATACCCTGCTCCGTAGGAAGAAGCATAGTTTTCCATATAAGCGCTTTCTTCACTGTCTATAAAGGAAAGTCTTGCCGTCTGGCAGAACCTCACAAATAGATTAACGGTTTGTCTGCCCGAATAGTTTGGAGCGGTGCGGAAGGAATTTCCGTTGTACACAACGCCGTTTATATTGGTCATAACAATGCAGGTATAATTTGCATCGGGAGTAATAGAAAATATGATTATATCGGCAATAACGCTTGTAACGGTATTAAGATTTAAGGTAACCGAACCTTTGGAATCTACGTATAATACCGAACCGTAAGTATTATGCATATACGGTAAAGTTGACGGATTAACGTTTGTAAGACTGTCGTTTACGTACACGTACCAGGTGTTGGACGTGTCCACATTAATATTTGCGGACGGGATTAAACCTAAAATGCCGTAACTGTCGGTTGCGCTGTCGGGGATATAACCGAAGAATACCGAATTGGTTATCATTGTATCTTTTGCCGAATAAGCGCATAATCCGCCGATATAGTTTGTTGCAGTTACGGTTGCGAAGCTTGCGCATCGGTCTATTCTGCCGTTGTTATAACCTACCAAAGAGCCCGCATAAGAAGAAGTGGTGGCAAAACTGCAGTTATCAGCCAAGGTAAGATTTTTTAATACAAAGTCGCTTCCGGTATAGCCAAAAAGGGCGACGTAGGAATAACTTCCGCTTATTGACAAGTTAGAAATGGTAAATCCTCTGCCGTCAAACTTGCCGTTAAACATATAGTTGGAAGAGCTGCTGGAATTATAGTATCTGCCGATAGGAGTAAATACAATATCGCTCATATTTATATCGTTTGCCAATACGAAATAATTTCCGCTGTAGGTATACTTATAAGAAGTCATCAATTTACTTAAAGTATCCAACTGGTTCGGCGTGGAAATAACGTAAGGATTTAGTTCGCTTCCCCAAAGAGCTTCCGAAGTGTTGTCCCAACCGAATACTCTCAGTTTGACGCTTTCTGCCGAATAAAACTCTTTCTTAGCATTGCCCGTACCTACAAAGGACGATATTCTAGGCCCGAAATCTGAATCCTTGGTAGCGCTTAGTCCAAACAAAAAGTTATAGCCTAAATCACCTAGGAAGGAATTATTAAGCATAGCGGCGGTATTTCTTACCCTACCTGTTAAATTAGTGGAAGGCGTTGTTGCTATATAATAAGTATAATTAACTTTGGAAACTTCTAAGTTAAAGTATATGTTGGTAATAACGGCGTCCCCTGTATTGGTATACTGCCCCACAAGTCCGCCAAGCATAGAGCCTGTGCCCGAAGAAGTGAGAACTGCCAAAGTATAAGTATTGCTTATATCGCCGTAGAGGAATTTTCCCGCTATACCTCCGCCGTAAGTGCTGTTACCTGTTAAATTTACTGTGCCGGAAACCTGACAAATGCTGATTTGTCCTCTGTTTTCCCCTGCAATGCCGCCAACGTTGCCTTCTCCGCTGATATAACCCAAACTAAAGCATTCGTTTATTACACCTGTTTCGGAATTATATCCTGTTATACCGCCGACGGCGCTGTCAGCGCTTATTCTTCCTGCGAAGAAAGAGCGGGTTATATTTCCGACATTTACTCCCAAAAGTCCGCCTACGTAATTGTCGCCATTTATAATTACGTTTGCGTAGCTGTCAGAGACTTCAGGGGCGTAAGACTTACCTGCAATAGCTCCGCAAAAATCATTGCCGTTAATCGTGCCGCTGTCAATACATAGCTTTTTTATTACCGCATTGATGCCTAAGCAGGCAAAAAATCCGCTATAATCCCCGCCGTTTATGATGAGATTGTTTATAAGATAGTATCCACCGTCGTAAGTGCCGTCAAAAGGTATGGAGTCGATGCAAATACTTTCAAAAGTTCTTGTCAAAGTAATATTAGCCGTCTGAAGGTAGTATTTTACATGATAATCAAACGCGATATGGTTTTTACTGAGGTAAGAAAAATTCCGTAAAGTCTGTTCATTGGTAATAAGGTATGGTAGTTGCAATGAACCGTCGCCGCCACCGAAATAATTTATTTTTAATTTCTGTTCTATAACCTGGGGAGTAATGGCAGCTATTTTTAACGTCGGATAGTATCCGTATTCTGCCTGCATCGGGTTAGCCTGCCATACCAAATCTCCCGCCGTCACCCCGAAAACGTTGTTAGTTAGTTCAATATAATTCTTGCCTTGCCCGCCACCGATATAGCTAGTAAGGTCGCTGTTATAAAAGCTGTCGGTAATTTCTGCATTATTGGCTATGGGCTTAAAAGTAGCGGTGTTTACCGAAGCGTCGGTTGCTTGCAACAATATGCCTGCAAAGTATGTATTGTTAATGGGTTTTAGCATATTCGCACTACCCATAATACCGCTTACGCTGACCGCGCCTGTTACGTTAGCAACGACCATAACCGAACTTAGGCTCTTTGTAACGGTATCTTGAGCATAGCCTATTATTCCGCCTACGTTGTTTCTGCCTACTACGTTATTGAGATTAGCCGTCATTGTGATTTCGCAATCGGCTCCGTAACCTATTATACCGCCTACGTAGTTAGTTTTAGTTGCGTTTACCGCTCCGCTGTTAAAGGCGTTATTAATAGTTCCCGAAGAATTAACTTTACCAAAAAGTCCTCCGAAATACACGTTGGAAGCCGCCGCTTTTACGTTTATATTTCCGTAGTTTTTTACGTTCTGCGCCGAAATTTGTTCTGCTGTGCCAACAATTCCGCCCGCATAATTTTCCGCTGTTATTGTTCCGTTGTTTACCCCGCCTTCTATAGTTACGGTAGTTGCCGTAGACCCGCCTAAGATTCCGCCTGCGTAGTTCTTTGCCGACACAGTACAATTATTAGTTACGTTATTAAACTGCGCTGAAGTAGCTCTAGCCGCTATTCCTCCGGCATAATCGATAGCGGCAGTTACCGTTCCGCTTATTACAAGGTTCTTAACCGTTCCTCCGCTGATTGCCTCAAACAACCCCGCGTTATTATCTCTGGTTATGGATATTTGTAAAGTATTATTGCCGCCGTCAAAAGTTCCCGCAAAAGGCTTGCTGACCGAAGAAAGTACGGTATCGTTTGGCAAAGTAAGATTTCTGCTAAGACATATATTGGTTTCCGAATAATTAAACAGTTTGGTATTGGTTAAGAAAAGCCCCCATTGACGCAAGTCGTTTATTACAAAAGGACTGCCAATAGAGCCGTTGCCACCGTTAAATAACGAACATTTGATTTGATTTTTGAAACTGTCGATATTACTTATTAGTTTCGGATAGGGCAAAAATCCGTAGCCTTGTTCATAGTCGGGATATATCAAAGTGTTATTAGCAAAAGTAACGCCCTTTTCCAAAAAGTCATAAATATTCTTCTCTGCAAAAGAAGATGGCGGGTTGTTTTCACTCTGCCCTATTAAATTGCGTACGCTTTTTGCGTTAATGTTATAACAATTCTCACTTCCTAAGGGAGCGGCAATATAATAACCAACCAAAGAACCTATCCTGTTGCCTGTGGCGTTTACATAAGCATAATTATAGGTATTGGCTAATATTCCTCTGGATTCTCCGGTTATTCCTCCTATTCTGTTGCCGTTATTAGTAACCGACCTTACTTCCCCGATATTGGCAGAACTAAAAATTCCGCTAGTGGTACTCATATTCCTGCCGGCTATTCCACCGGTATAGGAGTTGGCGGTAATCACGGCGTTGTTTACACAACTGTCAATGGTACCGATGCTTTCCCCTGCAATACCGCCTATGTAAGAGGTATTTTCATTTTGCGCGGTAATAGCGGCGTTATTAACACAAGCCCTTATCGTGCCTGCGCTAAACCCTGCTATTGCTCCGCTGTAGTTGCCGCCGGTTACCACACCGTCAATTATTATTTTCGATACGATGGCGTTATTTCCTAGGTATCCGAAAAGTCCGTTATAGGCTGTTGTGGAATTTATATTGAGAGTTATTCTGTGATTATTTCCGTCAAAATTACCTTGAAACATATTTGTCGGAGTGCCAATGGGAGAAAAACTAGCCAACGTTAAATCAAGGTCGACACCAAGAACAAAATACTTGTTTAGCATATTGGAACCGGTATTTACCAATTGAGAAAGATCAAGAATATCCTCAACGGAATTAATAACGTAAGGATTACTACTAGAGTTATCTACTAGATTTTCGGGAGAAAGAGCATATGCCTGCGAAACGTTCACTGTCAGAATTAGTGAAACCGCTACGAATAATATTATTAATACTATAGATATTTTCGCATATCTTGACATATACCCTCCACGTCAAATGGATATGTTAAATTATATCATATATTTATATATATATCAACAGTTTTTTGTTGGGGAGCCATGTCGTATTTGCGGTAAAGAAAGAATAAATTATTCGTCTTTTTTCATATTTTCGTTTTTGAGAGTGTAAGCAAGATTTATTCGGCTCCAGGATGCTATTATACGGAAAACGGTAATAAAACCTGCCGAAGCGTATAGGGCTATATTGTCATTTACTCTTCCTTGTAAAAAATAATAAATTACGCTTCCGGTAATAGCCGCCAAAGCGTAAACTTCCTTACGCATAACAATGGGTTTTCTGCCTGCCAGAAGGTCTCTTATTACCCCTCCGCCGATAGCGGAAATCGTACCGACAAACACCATAAGAACAAAATTGTCGCCGTAGCCGTGTTCTATGGCTATTTTGCAACCGCTCACCGTAAAAACGCCCAAACCTATAGCGTCCAAAATATCCACAATTCTGCGCATTGTACGCACCGAATTTTTTGTCAGTTTTTTATCCAAAATCTTAAAAACCACTAAAGAAACAAGAACAGCGATAACTACCGTAATTATGTATTCGGGATGCGTAAAACAGGTCGGAGGGACCCTACCAACGGTTAAATCACGCATAACGCCTCCTGCAAGAGCCGAACAAAAAGCGACGACCAGTATGCCAAAAACATCCAGTTCATACTCGATTCCCACAAAGACGCCGGCGATAGCAAAAGCCGCTATTCCTATCAATTCTATTACTGTCGTGATTTCCATTTTTTTACCTCATAAATCAGCACAGACATTATATATTAGGCGGTATGTTATTGCAACTGTTTTGCGCTATATGTTATAATAAGTTAGAATATATATATTAAAATAAAATTAGCGGTAAAAATGTCGGAAAACAACGTAAAAAATGATAATCTAAACGATTGCCTTAATTATCTTTATACCCATATAGGTAAATACTCCAAGACCAAAAAAGGGTATATAAATAAGCTCTACGAAAAGGGCTTTACTACAAATGTAATTAATAAGGCTATAGCAATTGCCGAAGAAAAAAGATTTATTAACGATGAAAATTTCGCCCAGGATTATGTATCCATAAATATTAACAAAAAAGGCGCGTTAAAAATTAAAAGCGAACTTATTATAAAAGGCATTGAGCAGAATATTATAGAAAAATACCTAGAAGATATTGATGAAAGTAATAAGGCATACGTATTGGCAGAAAAATTTATCAAAGACAAGGAGCTTGATATGAAATTAATAGGTAAACTGTACCGCCATTTATGTTCCAAGGGCTTTTCATACGAAACAGTAAATAATGTTGTCTACAGAATAAAAAATTCCGACGACATATAAACTTTTTTGGGGTATTGATTGAATACAGGCGTTAATATACTATATTAATGACCAAAAAAATTGTTATTATTTTGTTATGTGTAGCCATTGTACTTATATCGGCTTGCACAAATATATCAAAACCCAAGCTTGCCGTAGTCAAGGCATCGATAATCAATATTACGTTGGAATATCCCGACATAATAACCGAATGCGTGGGGGTAGCGATAGATAACGACGGCAACATATTAACAACGGCGCATATCATAAAAGAAGAATATGATTTGGACAACATATCAATCTATTGTAATATTAAGTCCGTTAAATATGAAGCGCATATCATAGCTATCGACAGACAAAAAGACCTTGCACTAATAAAATGCGGCTGTTTGATAAACTCTTTAATAACTTTTATTGACAAGGATTTATATGTCGGAGAAAAAATAAGAGTGGCAGTAAATACCTTAAACGGCGGAAACGATGTTGAAGGCGTAGTAATTAACAGCAATCAAAAAATAAGCTACACAACATATACGCGCGATTTGCTCAGCATAAACGCCAATTTATCTTTAGGCTATAGCGGCTCCCCCGTTATTGACAATAAGGGCTATGCGGTAGGAATAATAAGCGCAAAAAAAGTTAACGACAACACCACCTTTTTCGCCATAAAAAGTGCGGAAATAATAGAATTTTTGGAGGAACGATGAACAAATTTATTTACTACTTTTTACAATTTACTTGGGCTTTGCCTCAAAATATCATAGGTTTTCTTATGACGCGCAAGTATAAGAACGATTCGGAAAACTTTTTTAACTCCAGAATTTATTACCACCAAGAAAACTGGGGCGGAATTTCTATGGGTATGTTTATTATTATTAACAAAAACCGCGGCGAGGAATGGCTCTCTTCCACCAAAGTTCACGAATTCGGACATTCCATTCAGTCAATAATCTTAGGTCCACTCTATCTTTTTGTTATCGGTATCCCGTCCTTTATTTGGTGCAACGCAAAAAAATTTATTAAGTTACGCAAAGAAAAAGGGGTATCCTACTACACTTTCTATCCCGAAAGATGGGCAAATTATTTGGGAACTAAAGTAACCAAACTACCTGTTAACAACTAAAAAATATATTTTGGTGCATAATAAATTAAAAAGAAAAGAACAGGCATTTTTTAATATTGACATAAGAATCAAAAAACTGTATAATTAAACATAAGTTTAAGAACGTTAAGGAGCAATAAAGATGAAAAAAAATAGAGCCGAAGAGCAAGGGGCAATCATACAAACAGAACCAAAGCAAGAAAGCGCCCTTAATTTAAGCACTTTGCGTCCCAGCGATGAGCTACAAGTTTATTACAACGACGCTTATATGCGTGAGAAACAGAGATTTAACGATATGTTCGGCTTATTGGAAGAAGACGTTCCCGCACCCGACGCAGTCAAAAAACTAAGCGTAGAAAACCAAGCCGCAAAAATCGATATGAGCCAATACGTACCCGTTAAGAAATATAAAAAAGTTAAGTCAACGGCTACTATTTTCGTTATCCTTACCATAATATGCGCGGCTGCCGCTGCATTTTTTGGTTTGAAATATCTTGGTATTTTCTAAAAATTAATTAAAAAAATTAAGGATTGGCATTTTCGCCAATCCTTTTTTATTGTAGTATAGTTTTATTGTTTTGCTTCCCTAATAGATATGTTTGCTTCCCTAAGTTGTTTTAAGGATTGGCATTTTCGCCAATCCTTTTTTATTGTAGTGTAGTTTTATTGTTTTGCTTCCCTAATAGATATGTTGGCTTCCCTAAGTTGTTTTTCGGTAACACCGCAAGGGGCGCCCATAAGAAGGTCTTGAGCATTCTTGTTCATCGGGAAAGCTATTATTTCTCTTATGTTAGGTTCGTTTGCTAATAGCATAACTATTCTGTCCACTCCGGGCGCAATGCCTGCGTGAGGGGGCGCACCGAATTTGAAAGCGTTATACAGAGCGGAAAACTTGGATTCTATTACGCTCTCATCATAACCTGCCAAAGCAAAAGCCTTTACCATAATTTCGGGGTCGTGATTACGGACGGCGCCGCTACTTAATTCATACCCGTTGCATACGATATCATATTGATAAGCAAGAATATCCAAAGGATTTTGGTTAATCAATGCGTCCATACCGCCCTGAGGCATGGAGAACGGATTGTGGCAGAATTCTATTTGTCCGCTTTCTTCTCCGATTTCGTACATCGGGAAATCTACTATCCAACAGAACCTATATACGTTCTTTTCAATAATATCCATTGCCAGACCTAGTTCGGTACGTACATAGCCGGCACATTTTGACGCCATAGTCTTGTCGTTTGAAGTAATAAGGGCTACAAAGGTATTATTTTCTAAATTTAGTCTTTCTTTTATAACATCGCTTATCGGTTGCATAAACTTAGCGACTCCGCCGCTGATTACGCCGCTTGCATCGGTTTTGAACCAATAATAATTGCTGTTTAAGGCTTTTTCTTCAACAAAAGTTGCCAAACTGTCAATATATTTACGCGGTTTGTCAAAGTTGTTAACCACAATGGCTTTAACTGTCTTATCAAGGAATAAGTCGGCTATTTGTCCGTTGAGAATATCGCTTACGTCCTTTATTACAAGAGGATTTCTCAAATCGGGCTTGTCTGTACCGTATAAACTGATTGCATCTCTATAGGTTATTCTCTTAAACGGACCTCTGTCAATTTCATAGTCAGAAAACTCTGCAAAAAGTTCGGGCAAAATGCCTTCCAGTTCACGAAAAACATCTTCTTGGGTGGCAAAGCTCATTTCTATATCCAACTGATAAAACTCTCCTGGGGAGCGGTCGGCTCTGGCGTCTTCGTCTCTGAAACACGGTGCTATCTGGAAGTACTTGTCAAAGCCCGAAGTCATAAGCAGCTGCTTATACTGCTGCGGGGCTTGAGGCAATGCATAAAACTTACCCGGATACAGACGGCTGGGTACTATGAAGTCTCTTGCCCCTTCGGGTGAAGAACTGGTAAGAATAGGCGTGGTTATCTCCAAAAAGCCTCTTTCCGTCATTCTGCGTCTAATTGCCGAAACAACCTTGCTTCTCAACACAATTTTATCTTTAACCAAAGGATTCCGCAAATCCAAAAATCTGTATTTTAATCTTACGTCCTCTCTGGAAGATAGGCTGTTTGCCACTTCGAAAGGTAGGTTTTCGGTGCATTTACCCAATAATTCTATACTAATAGGCTCGATTTCTATCATACCGGTGGGCAAATTGGGGTTGGGACTGCTGCGCAAAACAACCTTCCCTTCCACCCTTATTGTGCTCTCTCTGGGTATTTCTCTTATTTTTGCTTTCATGGTTTCATCGGACACTGTTACTTGAGTAACGCCGTAAAAATCACGTACTACAAAAAAAACCACCGCGCCTAAGTCTCTTACGCTACTGAGCCAGCCGGCTATAGCTACGTTTTTCCCCGCGTCGCTCTCACGCAGTTCGTTGCAATTATGTGTGCGCATTTATTTTCTCCTGAATAATAATTTTTAATAAATTGATCCTGCGGTACGCGGATACAACAATACATCTCTTATGTTGGACATACCCGTTACGTACATAATAATACGTTCCAAACCTAAGCCGAAACCGCCGTGCGGGACGCTGCCGTATTTTCTCAAAGCTATATAGTTTTCGTATTCGGCAAGGCTCATATTTCTTTCTTCCATTGCTTTAAGAAGCTTGGTTAGATCAGCCTCTCTCTCACTTCCGCCGATTATTTCTCCCACACCGGGAACCAGTAAATCAGTCGCCGCAACGGTCTTTCCGTCCGGATTTTGCTTCATATAAAAGCTCTTGATTTCCTTAGGATAGTTAATGACAAATACGGGCTTACGGAAAATTACGTCAGTAAGATACTTTTCGTGTTCGGTCTGGATATCTTCGCCCCACTCTACCGGATAAACGAAATCAGCGTTGGCTTTTTTGAGCATTTCTATAGCGTCGGAATAGTCGACAATGCCGAATTCGTGACTTACTATGTTGTTTAGTTTCTCAATCAGTCCGTTTTCCACGTACTTATCGAAAAACTCCAGCTCCGCCTTGCACTTAGTAAGGCAGGTGTTTACAATATGCTTTATGAGCGCTTCGGCTACTTCGATAACGTCGGGAAGTTCGGCAAAAGCTATTTCGGGCTCAATGTGCCAAAACTCTGCGGCGTGTTTTGGGGTGTTGCTGTTTTCTGCGCGGAAACTTGGACCAAAGGTATAAATTTTTCCCATTCCCATAGCCGCAACCTCTCCTTCCAATTGTCCCGAAACGGACAAACCCGCTTTCTTGTGGAAGAAATCATTGCGGTAATAATCCTCTTCGTTCTTATATTCGGGGGCATAGCCTAAGGTGGTTACCTTAAAAACCTCTCCTGCTCCTTCGCAGTCGCTGTCGGTTATTATCGGAGTATGCATATACACAAAATGTCTTGCCTGAAAGAACTCGTGAATGCATGCGCTAATAATTGACCGTACTCTAAAAACAGCGTTAAAAGTGTTGGTGCGTACCCTAATATGGGGCATTGTGCGCAAAAACTCCAAAGTGCAACGCTTTTTCTGCACGGGATAATCGCTAGGGCATTCTCCCAACAACGTCACGCTCTTTGCGTTTACTTCCACGCTATCTTTTTGAATCAAGGACTCAACTAACGTTCCCTCTACCTTTACCGAACAGCCTAATGCCATAAAATCGCTGTTGCCGATTATGTTTTTATCAATAACAATCTGCAAATGCTTTAACGTTGTGCCGTCGTTTATTTCCAAAAACGCCATATTCTTGGAATCACGGGAGGTGCGGACCCAGCCGCACACCGTAATATCTTGACCTAAATATCTGCTATCTATATTTAGCTCAACAATGTCTGTGTGTTTCATTAAAAATTCTCCTTGTATATTAACAAATTTACTTTGTCTTATTATTAGTTAGCGTTCTCAAAGGTAGTGTATGTAGAACTGTTAAGGCGGTTGCCTGTTCCTGTTAGCTGTCCTCTTACCAAATAATTATACGTCATATAATTTGCGTTGGTATAAATCTGCGCGTAGTTATATGCGGTATAACCCATAATTGCTTCCTTCCCGTAACCGAAAATACAGGTGCTTGCACTGCCTACGTCGGCATCAAGATGCCACATTACAAGCAGTCCGGTTGTAGGATCGGTTCTATATACCCTACCGTCCCATGCTCCTACTACGCCTACGAAGCCGCCTGCGTACAACGGTTGACTTCCGTGTGTTCCTCCCGGAGAAGGCTCAATGGTAGTAGTGCCGATTGTAATCTGGCTAAGACTTGGGTTGGGCATTGCAATGAACGGTGTAGCGTTAATACTTCCCGGCTCCATACCCGGATTCCAAAAAGCCAGAACATTTTGGTAAGTATCGTTTAAGGTAAAGTCAATACCTCTCTTATTGTCGGGTGAGGGTGGATCAGAGCCCCATCCGCCGCCCCATTCAAAGTCACCGTGATTGGTGGCTCTGATAGTTATTCTGTCTACGGTATTGCCTTGTGTCCAGCAGTAGTTGGCGTAAGAGCCTCCCCCTGTTTCCAATCTATAACCGCTACAGATACCGAATATGTTGGCGTCCATGTAGAAGCCTCTGCGGTTGACTTGCTGAACTTTGCCTAAGCCTAAGGTTCCGCCGTCATAGAACCAGCCTGCAGATGCCGAGCCTGCTCCGCCAGTATTGTTAAGTCCCCATGCGGAGAACTTCAATGCGTATTTGTTGTTTACCGTATAGCAATTGCTGATGGCATACTGACCTACTATACTGTCGTTGGTGCCACCGGCGATACCACCGATAGTCGCCGCGCCTTTGCCAGTCAGATACAGACTCTGTTCGGGGAATTCGGAGTTGTTATCAACCCAAATATGTCCAAGAACAATAATGCTCATACCCACGGTATAACAGCTTTGTACCCTTCTGATATATTTAAGAGACTCGGGATAATAACCGCTTCCGCTGCCAAAGTAAGCTCCGTCAGCATCTATGCCCTCATTAGCATTGTGGAAGCCCACAATGCCGCCGGTTAGCACTACCCAGTCATAATCGCTCTTTGCCGCGCCGTTAAAATAGTTAACGGTGATTCTGGACTTCTTGATAAAGGAATTGAATACTCCAGCGGTATTATAACCGACCAAACCGCCTACAGTCAATATATTCGGCATAACCTTCTTTCTTTTTCCGACAGGAGGTATGGTATCTTGGTTTTGGATAGATTGATAATCTTTGTCAACCAAATCGTCCTTACGGAAAACATACATATAGGTTCCGCCAAGCGTAGTATCTCCGCTAACTTTTGTTGCGTCGGTGTTTACAAAACTACAGTCGTCGATAACACCCAAATTTACGTTTGCTCCCGCAATACCGCCGTAATTGCTGAATTGCAAAGAAGTGGTGCGGAAATATACTTTGAAAGCATTTGCGTCATTGTTTTTGGTAAACAAAGCAAACTTAGCAACAAGTCCGCCGCTATTAACGCCTACTATTCCGCCTGCTGTGCCTGCAAAGAAGTATACGCCGCCTTTTATGGTGTATTGAGTTACGTCGTTTATTATTGTGGCGTTCTTATTAAGTCCGACCAATGAGCCCGCCTTGCCGTAGCTGGTTTCGCCGCCGCTGCCGATGGAATCGCCCATACTTGCCGGAGCCGACGCGCTTGCCGTCAGGAATACTCCTTGTTCTTTCGTAGTGCTGTTTTGTTCGAATTCTGCTTTAATATTATTTGTTGCTGTGGTATTTACCGTACCGTTTGAAGTAAAGAACGGATTGATCATTATTATGTTCTTGCCCGAAAGCATACCCGCAATACCGCCTACGTTAATGGAAGAAGTATTGCCGATGTAGAGCTTGCTTCCCGTACCTGTAACGTTAATTCTTGGGTTATTAATATTTAGATATCCTCCCACAACTGAGCCGAAAATACCGCCGCTATTAGTGAAGTTTTGTCCTGTCTGATAGTTTATTAGAATAATACCGCCGCCACTTACGTTTATTACAAGACTATTTGCTAACTGAGGATTTCCTTCTTCGTTGCCGCCTACTAATTGTCCCACAATGCCGCCGGTCGCGCTCTCGCTCCCTGCGCCGCCTAATAATTCTATACATACGTTTGTTGCGTTGGAAGTAACGGAAATATTATCCATTCTGGTATTTTCCATATATCCGGCAATTAGTCCTACGCCTTTAGAGTCCATCGCATTGATATAAACTCTTGCAGTACCGTAAGTAGCGTTGCCGTATCTGACTATTTGCGCGTTTTCGGTAAAGGTAATATTATTAATAACCGAATTATACACTCTGGCAGCCAGTATACCAACGTAACTGACGATTCCCGTTGCGCCCGAACTTACAAAGGTCTGTAGATTTATATATGCATTGCCTATGTTGATATTTTCCACTATACCTTCTTTGATACAGCCGAATATTCCGTAACCGCCAAGGTTGGTATAATCAAAATTGGCAAGAGGATTGTCGGTAGCATCAATGGGGGTGAGGTTGGCTATGCCGTCGGCTGCTAAACCGTACAAGGAATAGTTTCCGCCGTCAAAATGTCCGTCAAAACCCTTGTGAATACGCTCAGAACTGTCATAGTAATAGCAAATAGGCACCCATGCCTTGCTGTTAACGTACGGCTCAAGAGTTCCTGTACTGCCTGTAGCCACACCAGCCTGAAGCTGAATGTCACTAAACAGCTTAAAATAAATCTTTTCGGCGGCATCGTTTAAACAACTGTAACCGTTATAATTATAGTACAAGCCTAAGTTTTGTAGCTGCGCCGCATTGTAAATCTTGTAAGGAGCCACTGGCGTGCCGTCTCCGACGTTATCCACGGTATATTTCGTTGAGGGATTTACCCAAGAAGGATCACCGAACATCAAAGAGCCGTAGCTCATATATCCGGTGCTGTAATCAATAACTATTGCTCTTCTATATGATACGTCGGCAGGATTAAAGAGCATTTGGTCGGAAGTAACAGTCTGTCCCGAGGTATTTATATAAGGATAAACAAGGTTCTTGACAGCAGGTATGCCGTAACCGCTTTTATATCCATATGGTGAATAATCGAACCTTCCGTGATAATTTATACCGCTCTCAGTCAAATTAATTTTCATATTGACTATACCGTCGGCATAGATATTTCCATCACCGTAAACGCCGGTATCGATATCCCAAACCGTCATATCGGCATAACTGCCCGTAAGGTTATTGGCTATAGCCGAAGGCACCTTTATACCCGCCTTGTACATTATGTTGGTAAAGGTTAGTTTAGCCTTTGTATAATACTGCACTTCTAATTTGTACACGGACGATGCCGTATTGCTTTCCCCTGTGTAAGTAACGATTATACCCGTATCGGCTCCGTTTCTTAGTATCTTATGCTGCGTATCATAATCGGGGTCATATCCAAATCTGGTCATATTTGAACCGCTTGCAACAGCGTACAAGGATTCTGCATCGCCTACTTGGGTGAAGTCAAGAGTAACGTTATAATCGGTTCCTACATCAATATAGAACTCCTTAACGTGGGAATTCGCCGTTATGTCGGTCCTAATTTCGGTCTTGGCTACCGAAGTAATCAGTCCCGTTGCTATATTGTAAAAAGCAAACTGCACAGTATTGGCGTTAACGGTCGCATTTATGGCAGGAGCGTCTTTTACGGCGTAAGTGCCGCCCGAATATGCGGTGGAATAAGTGGTGCCGCCCGCAATATTATAGGAGAATAAGCTCTGTTTGTACTGAGTTACGTAAGTGGCGCGTAGTTCCATACTGTCATTAGGCGGTTCGTCTCCGAAATTATATTGCAAGGTAAGGTCATATCCAGCCATACTTGTGCTGTCGGAAATCATTCTGAATTCTGTCTGATTATTGACCTTCCAGTTTAAGAACCACCCTAAGAATCTGTATTTTATTCCGCCTGAGGTATAATCCAGCACGTTGCCTTGAGAATCCACAACGCTATAGTACATAATCTTGATTGTGGCGCCGTAATCATACTCACCTTTTAGTCCGTCGTCGGAAGTGGAAGTATGCAACTCAGTACTGTTCTGTATCGAATTTCTGTCAATTGTAGGACTGATTATCGGGGAGAAGTTCTTTTGTAAATTTCCACCCAAATAGTTTATATAAGCGTATTTGGTCAGTTCTACGGCAACGCTCTTCCAAAGGCTAGGTCTTATAATAAGGGGCAAAGTATTATTGGAGTTGTCAGCTCTGTCAGCGCAAATAGCATAAGGCATATTGCCCGAATACAGATAGCTCATGTCGAACTTATAATTTTCGTAGTAGCTTGTTATATTGACAGGGTTGCCCGTGCCGTCAAGACCGTAGCTTGCGTCGCTGTAGCTGTAGGTTATATCCTCATATTCTCCGGTGCTCCAGTTGTAGTACTGCCAACTTGTAAAATGCACGGTAGTGGACAAAGCCGTCATATTAAGGTTAATCTTTCCGTTTTCCCAACTGTTGTTGATAAAATCATAGTCCTTTACGTTCTGATACAGCAACTGCAAAACTTCTATCTTGGAATAAACATTTTTGTTGTTGGGTATGCCGTCAAACAAATTCCAGTTTGCCGAATAAACCGCCGCGGGCAGTTTGTTCTGATAAGTAACTTTGGTATTCGAAACGGTGTTATAGGTGGTGTTTATTACCTTGTTTGTAAAGGAGCCGTAAGGTACGGCGGTACCGTCAAAGTTATAGGCTACCGCTTCTAAAGCACCCGACTGCCAGCTGTTCCAATGTCCAGTATTTGTATTGTAATAATAAAGCTCATTAATAAGTGCAACGTTTATTATGGGCTGATACATAGCAATAAATCTTAGTTTCACAACCTCACTGTTGTTAACGATAAGACCGCCCATATCATCAAGATTGATATAAAAATACTTGGAAGTATAGTCATTGCCGGGCAACACCGAATCTAAGTATTCGTAAGTGTTGATACCGTTGATATACCAACCTACAAATACATAATTATCGGGCGCAGGCATAGCCGTCAGCTTAAAGCTAGAATCATAACTTACCTTATATACTCCTGATGCCGGAACAGCCACGTTGTCGTTTTCTTCGGAATAAAGAATTTCATTGTAGCTTACCGTGGGATTATAATAAGTAAGGTTGCCTCCGTTTATCGCCGTAACGTCGGTATAATTTGCGGTATATTCTATTTCGTAAACGCGGTAGAATTCAAAACGCAGTTCCATATCTCCGCGCATAACTATACGGTAGTTAATATACCCTGTCGCAAGGTCTTTTGTACTTGTTATTTCGAACTTATTGGTATCCTGCTCGGCAAAAGTGGAGGGGTCAAATTCCAACCACTCTTCCACTCCGGTAAGATATACTATCTTCCCTTGCAGTTTACTTTGCGCGACATCGATTTGATGAACTCTCATACCGGTGAATATATAATTTTGGTTGGGTTTAACGGTAATATTCAAAATCTTGCCCGTAATGGTAGCGGCGCTACTGATACTGTAATTGGAAGACTCGCTGCCGGCGTTATTAAATACAACCAACCCGCCCTCGCCTAAGGAGTTCGCTCCGTGTGTTTCCTTTTCGAAAGTAACTCTGGAGTAAACTTCGGTATACAGATAATAAACAAGATTAGAAGTAATAAGGGTGCCGTTTTCGGTAGAGACGGCGGCGTCTATAACGTAATTATCCCCGTTCTTTATTTTGAAGCTATAACCGGTCTGCCCCGCCTTCTGATAAGTATCCCTGTAGCTAAGACTAATTCGGTTACCTACGTAAACGTTATAAATATATGTGTCCTGCACTATATAACTGCCGTTGTTGTAAACAGAGTTTAGTGTCGCTCCGTTTTCTTTGGCGGTTACGGTCACGTAATAATTATAATTCATCATTCCGAAACCGACGGTGCCGCTGACGTATTTGTACGGACTGGTAACGTATACGGTAACGGTGGTTTTTTGTTTGTACACCACTCTAAACTGCCTGTTGCCATAATCGTCTACCATATAGTTGACGATATGTTTTACCTTGCCGTCCAGTTCGGTCACTATATTATAGGTAATACCTCTTAAGTTATTGTTAATACTCTTCCACTCGTAAACGTCGTTGCCTTGAGCGTCCTGCCTTGTAACGACGTATTCTTCTATCATATATATAGCGTAACCCTCGTTGGCGTACGCCTCAAACCTTATGTTGCTGAAATACTCATAAAGCCCTACGCCGTTATATTCCAAAATTCCGCCCGTCCTTGTAGTAGGAGAAACGGTAACTTTGCCCGCTGAGGTGTCAAGAGGTATAATATTTTCGTTATTACCGGCTCCCACCAAAGCTGTATCGTAAGAGTAAGCATACGCGCCGATATTTACCTGATAGGTCTTAATAGCAGAAGTGTAATATATATAGATAGTTAGTATATCCTGCAAGACATCGGCGTCCAGTATAAACGTATTGTTAATGTTTAACGTTTTTATAGCCGTATAATCTCCGATTAAATAATCGGTGCCGTACAAGTCTTGACTCTGTGTGCCTAGGTTTACAGTTAGTCCGGTAACTCTGTAGCCGGTAAGGGGCGCAGGCTCTACTCGCAAATTATCGGAGTGAGAAGCGCTAGAGGGTACGTATACCCGTAAAGTAGAACTATCGGTTACTGTTGTTCTGTTGTCTATTATGCCCGACTGATAATGTACGCCGTTAATAAACACCTTGACGCTGTAAGTAATGGGCACCACTTCCATATTGACGATAATATCCTGCTGTGCTTTAACGTAGTTTTCTCTGCCCGCAATAAGCCTGTCTACAACGGGTATCCTTATACTGTAAGAATAATAAGGTAAGCCGTAACCGTCGCTCTTCTTCTGCGCGTTATAAGTAAAATAGTCATTGGCGATATAAGGTGTCTTGAAGGCTTCATATTCCAGACCGTTCATGGTAAGTTTTGAGAACATATATCCGTTAGGCACGTCAAAGGTATAGAGTATATAACCGTGATGCTCGGCAACGTAAATTGTTCCCGGATTTTGCTTCGTTAGATTTTGCGCATACTGATAGTTGCCGTCTTGGAGTATTATATTGTTTCCGAAAACGTCCTTGACAGCCATATTAATAGAAGTATCGTTGGTCAAACTACTTCCACCGCGGAAAACTTCGGTTTTAACGGTATAAGTCTTAACCGCTACCGTAAACGTAATTTCCAAATCAGTCTTTACGTTGTGCATAGCAATCGGACTTGTCGGATTGTGGAAGGTAAAGCTTCTGGTGTCGTTATAAGTTTCGGTAAAGTTAATGGTATAGATTATTGCATTGCCTTCTTCGTCAAGGGCAGTTATCCACTTGGAAGTAGCTTCGTCCCAAACAATGGCTCTTACTGTTACCAGCAGCTCTTCTATTTTATATCCGTTCTTAGGAGAAATTATTGCGGCTATTTCGTCATAATACTTTATATTGAGAATATTGATATGTCCGCTTTCCCATGTACCATTATTTATGTTGGTAACAACGTTTACCGTAGGATAAGTGTTGTTATAAGCATTAAGTGTAGTGTTAATATTATTAAGGTTACTGACGTTATTTATGACGTAACGCAAAGTAAACTCTTTTCTTACAAAATAAACTACGACGTCAATATTGTTCTTAATATCCACAATCTTCAACACGTCTCTTCTTTCGTTGGTGTCTAGATTTATGGCATTGTAATACATTTGTTCGGTCAAGTTATTTATTATTTCGCTGTCGGGATTTAGGATAACGTAGCTATAAGGATTGGTTCCTCTCTTTACCATAATGGCGTCAAGATTATATCCTGCTCCTTTGGAAATCTTAACGTATGCAGAATCTCCCCATGGTATAGTATCTCCGCTTTCTTCCCTAACGTAATTCGCGCTTTCGTTAATAATACTTTCGGCATAACTAATTCTTGAAGTTACGCTGTATCTTCTTATACGGAAGCTCACCCTTGCGTTAACATCGCCTGTTACGGTAAGTCCTTGGGCATAGTTAGCCCCGCCGTAAATTACTTCCCCTTCCACGTTGCCGTTGTAGTTGGTTACCGGCATTTCGTTAACGTACATATTATAAAGATAATAGCCGGTGGTATCAAACTTAGCCAAAGCTATAAACTGGAGTTTCACTCCGTAATTTACCGTCAAGGTAATTTTGTCGGAGCCAAAAGCCAAGGTAGTAACTACTTGGGTATCCATATTCTTTATGGATATGTCCATATAATTTTTAATCAGCTCTTTGGAAATATTTCCATAAAGATTCTTCGCCACAACAGAAGTGGTATAAGTAATGGTATAAGTAAGAATGGTATAAGTAACTCTTACTTCGGTATTTCTTGTTAAGTTTACGAAATATTTGTTGTCAAATACCAAGCTGGCGCGGTTCTCTCCGTTTACACTGAAAGCCGTCCTTGCATATCCAAGCGTAGGCTGAACAAATACGGTATATTGAATTCCGTGTTCGACAAATAAATTTATGGTTTGCGCGCCGATTTTATAAATATACTTTCCGCTTAACGTGTCGTAAGTTAAAGCAATACTGCTAAGAATATAGTCGTTACCCGATTTGGTATAAATTTTGTTGTCGGGGCGGTAATAATATTTATCTCCCCCTTCGGTAAGTAAAATAACGTCGCTGTTAACGTAGCTGCGGTTGGAGTAGCTTATATCCATACTTCCCGTACCTTGCGCCGACTCCATAATCAAATCGATAGTATAAAGGTTACGTTTGTAAGTAACGTTGATTAATTCTATATTTGCCGTAACACCCTCTTCAAAGCCCATAAACCTGTTAAACCATATGGTGCCGCCTCTTGAGTTAACGATATTTTCGGCGTCGGAGAAATACCTTATTACCTCTTCGGTTTCTCCGCTATAGGCTGACTTGTATCTTATAAGTACGCTGTAAACGTAATAGCCGTTGCCTATTGTGGGTGTAAGATCAAAGGAAAAGTTGCTTCCGTGCTCAATTCCGCTATAAACGTTGCCGTTTAAGGTGTAGTTTGCCGAAGTAAGCGTTCCGGAACCGTTGTCGGCTGCGTAGTTATACGATGCGTTAGTAATAGAATATGTAAAGTTATAGCGGTTAATTTCATATACTACCTTTACAATAGTTCTTTCCACAATACCGGTAAAACTTGCCCCAACTTTCCTACCCATATACAAATAAGCGTCGGTAATGTTGGAGTTTATTGTTTCACTGCTGAAAACGTAATCGGTGACAAGTTCGCTATTGATATAAATAGCCGCGATATGGTAACCGATATTTGCCGTCATAGTAATATTGAGGTACTCTCCGTAATACGCCTTGCTTACAACCCCTCTACCACTTACCGATAGTACGGTATTGCCGTTAATGCTTGCCGTATCCACAATTACTTCGTAGCTGTTAATGGCAAACACCGCCTCAATATTGACGTTTTCGCTTGCGATAAAGCTGTATATTCCATAATTGTATTTTTTGACGGCATTGTTATAGCTTAGGTTACTCCAGTTGCTGTTGGAGAAAGATATTTCCTCTCCGTTAATTTTGAAGGACGATATATAGTTGTTCTGTTCTGCGCTGACAATAACCTCAATAACTTCGCCGTGATAAATATATCCGCCCATACCCAAAGTTCCGTTGCCGGTGGACGATTTCTGCATAGTGTATCTGTTTTGAGAAGTCGATACGCTGATACTTACGTCGCCTGTTGAGAAATAATTTGCGGGAATAACAATGTCTAAAATTGTACTTCCTGCATTATGGCTGTCAAAAGGCAAAAGCTTGGGATCGCCGAATTCGTCATAGCCGGTAATGGACACCGAAGAAATGGTATAGCCTAAATCGGCAATAACTCTGATTGTGTTAGCGGCTGTTGCGTCGCACACAAGATACTGCGCCGAAACGCCGGAATTGGATAGGAATTCTTCTTGAATTCTAACGTTATAAGTGCTGGCGCCGCCGTTGGTGTCGGCTACTTTATCAGCACACCAAACCTTTATACTTACGTCGGCAACCATATTGCTGACTACGTAAGTAAATGTCGTCATATTATAATGAATTTCCTGCTCTACGTCGTTAATAAGAAGTCTTGATATTATCTTACCCGGGGTGGTAATTTGAAGTTCAAACACCTGCGCGCTATGATATTCCATAACAACGGAATAAGAGCTGTTTAGCTTATTGCCGTTAACAAATACGTTGGTTGTTGCCGCAGAATTGTTTAGGAAACTTACTTCATAAGTAATAGCCTCATAAACAAATACCATGTTAATGTCTTGAGTAATTTCGGTAAAAGTAATACTGAAGGTATCCCCTTTCTTAGCTAAAGTAACTTCCTGGAAGGCTCCCCCGTTCTTATAATAACCGCTGATATAATAACCGGTTATCGGGGTTGCGGTAACGGTGCTGGATCTTTTGAAACCAGGATTTACATTACTTACCGTATGGTGACCTTTTTCGTCATTTTCTACGCTTACTTCATAATCTATATCCTCAAAGCTGAAAGACAGATTGAAGTTTTCGGTAACCGTCAGCATAAGACAAACGCTTGTTATTCTGTTATCTTTCTTAATTTGGGTGGAATAAACGCTCCTGGAAGTTATACTTAGGTCGGATCTGCCTTCACTTAAAAGTTCGGCGTAGCCAAGATAGCTCTCCCCTATTTCATAAAATACGGTATCCTCGTCTATTACTCCACTGTAATTGAAAATATAAGGAATATTGCCATACAGACTTTCACAATAAATATAACTGTCGGAATTGTATTGGAAACTACCATAATAATAGTAGAAGTTGCCGTTGACGTTTACTATGCTGATGCCTTGGTCTACGTTGTTTACTTCCCAGTTAAAGAATCTTACGCTGTTATGCATTGCCGTGTACATATCAAACAAACTGCCGTTTATTCTAATTCCGCTAATAAACTTTCTGACCGTTAAATTATCCGTAGCGGTAATCTTGTAGAAAACTTTTTCGCCGTAAGTAAAGGTAGTCTGGCTGTTTACCGCGCTTGTCTGGGAAAGATTATAGAAGTTAACTTCACTTATTTCCCCACCGCTAATATTAGCGATATTGACAACGCATTCTCTAGTGGCAAAACTTATCGTTATGCTAAGATTGCTTAGGCACTTATCAAGAACCAGGGTATAACTTATTGTGTCTTCATCAAGATAATCCCTGTAAGAATAATTTGTAAGCACGCTTCCGGTAGCTCTTCCGCTGACAACGATGTCGCTTATCGCATAAACGTTGTTGGGTGATTCTATAAACAACTCCAATGCGGAATTGTAGCTTATATTAAGGTTAATGTCGGCATCGGCAAAAGTCACACCGTTATGGGTTATTAGTCCGCCGTAAGAATAATCGCCGTTTTCTATATTTACGCTATATTGAATTGCTCCGAAAGTAACTAAAATATCGTTGTCGAACTTGTTGTTTACATAAACTATTTTGTTATTAAAACTATCGGTCGGGAAATCGTCTATTTTCACGTTTTCGCCATAGCTCCAACGTAAGTTCTTTAGTTCAAAGCCCGTCAACGCCTCAAAATATAACACGTAAGTATTGGTTTCATAAATGGTAAAATTACCTCTAAGATCCACTATCCTTTCCGACAAATCTCTGCCGTTTCCGTCAAATAGTCCTTCGTTTATTACCAACACCACCTTTCCCGAACCGTTTATATTGACAAACAAGTCATGTGGCTTAGGCGTCCAAATAGGCGTCATATACAAGGTTTTGCTTGTCATGAAATCTTCATTTTCCAAATATTCGGTCTGCGCGTAAAGTTTGGTCTTGTCGTCTACAGGTTTACCGGTAAGAGCATCCTGCCATCCCACAAAGATATAATTTTCCAAAGCGGGGTTTGTTAGGGGCAGTCCGCCGTTAGTTCCGCTTGCAAAGGTATCCTGATACATTACCTTGGTGCGGTGCCATTCATGAATGGCTCCACCATTGTCGGAATAGCGGAAAATTATGTCATACTGGAGTTTTTTCCACTTGGCAATTAGTCTAGCCGGCTGTTCAAAAGTAATATCGGTGCCAACAACCGTTTGATTGACGTCGCTTTCTATAAACCAACCCAAGAACTGCAACCCAACAATATTGTTTGGTTGCGGCATACCTTCGGCAAAGGATATAGTTGACGTTTCGTATTCGGCAAGAGTTCTGCCAAAGCGCAAACCGCTGATATACAATTCTACGTTATTGTTGGCGGGATTTTGATAATTTATAAAAGTAACCGAACTTTCACTATAAGCGAATACCGCTTTGATTTTTACCTGCGTAATATCGGCTACCGCATAAAAACTCAAGACGTAATCGGATACGCTTGAGCCCGAAGTGGTGGAGTTAAAGTTGACTCCGTAATTATTAATTCCTATTTGATAAGTCTTGTTGTCCTCACGGTCTACCTTTCTATATTCGCCGCTGGAGGTTTCTATAAGCCAGTAAGCAAACTCTCTGGAGTTATAAGGAGTTGCGGTAATGCTTGCATAGCTGTTATGGGCATAATACCCTTCGGCTCTGGCGTCCGTGGTACCCATTTTCGCGCCGTACTGGTCGTTTGGTATCTCCACAATAACGTCGGTCGCCGTCTTGACGTATTCGGGATAAATTGTCATGTTCCTGTCAATAACAGAAAAATTCATCGGCACCCAGTTACTGAAAGTATAACCGTATTTTTGCATCTTCGGGTCGCTGGCGGGCTTAGGTATCTTTGTGGGCGCCTCTCCGTAAGTAACTTTTTCTTCGGAAGCAACTGTTCCGTCATCATAATAAAATCTTACCGTATATTTGGCTTTTTCAAAAATAGCTATGTACGTTTTATTTTCGGTTACGCCGTAATCTTTGCGGGTAGCATAAGGGAAACCATCGTTCCACTTATAAAAAACGTATCCTGTTTCGGGTACGGCTATTACCGTTGCGGCATCTCCGCCGTTAACAATTTTTTGAACAGCCGCGCCTTGAATACGTCCGCCTACGCTGGCGTTGTAATTTACCTGACAGTCAATGTCAACTACCTTAATGGGCAAAACTTGTTCAAAACCGCCGTAGCTTAACGACAGCTTCTGTTCTCCGGCTACACCTACGTCCAAGCCTTCATGCGTCATGCTGGCAATAGAAACAATCTCCGAAGTGCCGTCGCTATAAGTGACGGTAACCAATATTTTAGAAAGGTCGCTGCCTATGCCGATTTCTCCGGCAGTGTTTTCGATACTGACTATTTTTCTTTCGGTTTTGATTTCGTCGTCAAGAGCGGGTAAAAATACAAGCAGCAAAGCAACCAGCGCTATAGCTAGGGCGATAATCACTCCGATTACTGCCTTATAGCCCGAACTGGTAAAAATTATTCTGTTTGATGCTCTGTACTTGCCTCTCATAAAGCGCGACTCCTTGACTTCTAGGGGTAAAAGGGCATACTACACCCTTTTGTTTTATTATTATAATATATAAATAATTTTTTTTCAAGACGTGTGCGTATATTTATTTAATAAATAAAGAAGATTTTTCCAAGTCAAGCAAACTCTTTTTAATTTTAACGCCCGCCGCAAAGCCTCCCAATCTCCCGTTGGTATTCACTACTCTGTGACAAGGCACAACAATAAGCAAAGGATTTTTGTTGCATGCGTTGCCTACCGCCCTATACGCTTTAGGTTTATCAAGCATATCGGCAATGTCTTTATACGTCCAAGTTTGCCCGTACGGTATTTTTTGTAAAGTATCCCAAACCCTTTTGCAAAACGGCATTGCTTCGTATTTTATAGGCAGATCGAATATTTTTCTTTCCCCCGAAAAATATTCATTCAATTGTTTTACCGCATCGGTAATCAACGGAGAAAAATCAGACCGAAAAGAGCTTTTTTCTCCATCAAAATAAGAAATACCGACAATATAACCTTCTTCTTCGGCAATTTCCAATAATCCGATTTTTGTTTCTACAATGCATTTCGTCATAATTTTTTCTCCTCATGTTTTTTATATTATAACACTTTTTTTCTACTTTGTCACAAATACAAAACCGACGGCATATTCCCGTCGGTTTGTATTATATTAGCATTAAAATTAATCCCTAAAAAGAAAGCCAATTTGCATAAAGGGTAATATTTTCGGTGATAACAGCAGTTTGAAATTCAAATCTGTTTTGACATTCCGCCTCCAAATACCACCCCTCAAAAGTATAAAATTCGTACGTGGGACTTGCGGGCTCTTTTATTGTCATACCATAAGGTATATCGATTATTGACGGTATTTCACTGCCACCTTGAGAGTTAAACGTAACACTAGGCATAGCCGTTATAAATTTTTCATAGAAAGAAAACTTATCAGCAGTTTTATATAATTCTACGCTTGCCGCCGGAACGTAAACGGTATTTATGTCCAAGCCGAAAAAGGTATCTCCGCTTTCGGGCGGAACTGCCGCTTTCATTGTCACCTTTCTTAGCGCCGAGCTGAATACATTGGCTCCCATACTTTCTATACCGGCGCCGATAACAGCTAAAATAAGATTGTCCGAATGGGAGAAAGCCTGCACGCCCAATAAGCGGGCGTCGCCAGAGGCTCATTTTACGTATACTTTCTTTCAAAAGAAGACCTCTCTATCTACATGATGTTCGAAGATCTTGGCACGTATCAGGATTACCTTTCCGATTTTTACAACAAACTTGACAAAAAACTCTCTGCAACCGAACTTATTATCGAAGTCGCCTGTTCTATTAGCTCTATGGTACAAAATATGACGGTAGAAACGGTAAGAACAATGTACAAAATATTTATAGAAAGAAGCGCAACCACAGGCACAGCCTGCAAAGAAATTTTCGAAATGCCTTTCCTCTTTGTAGAACTATACAAACTAGGTCTAAAAAAAGGAGAATTCAAAGAAACCAATCCTTTATCCGTTGCCGAAAACATAAAAACTCTGCTAGTCGGCGTAACCTACGAATGGTGTCTTTATCATCCCAACTACGATTTCATCAGCAGAACAAAATCATTAGTTTCCGACTACATAAAAGGTCTGGCAAAATAGAGTAAAGTTAGGAGTGAATAGCGAAAAAGTGCAAACAAAAGGCAAGTATAATTGCGTTTTGTTTGCAACACAGAGTCGTCAAAACATAATTTGAGAACTTTTTTATTCGGACTTTTTATTTTTACTTGCCAAAATAAAACTAATATGATAATATGTTTAACGCTAACAAGCCGAAGTGGTGGAATGGCAGACGCGGCGGACTCAAAATCCGCTGTTGGCAACAACGTGCGGGTTCAAGTCCCGCCTTCGGCACCAAGACTAACCTAAGTTGAACCGAAAGGTTTGGCTTAGGTTTTTTCTTTGTCAAAATGCAATTTTTTATTTAAGTTTGGAATATGCAAGTGCCGCAAAATAGCGTGGTAATTAAAGCATAGAAAGTCGTTTTATGCCGCGAAAGGCTCTTTACGGGAGTTTGGGCGTGCTTGTCTGCGGAGCTGCGAAGCGGCGACGCACTTGTTCAAGACAAGCACACGCCAAAATGCCAATTTTTTTTAGTTTAATTATGGGCTGTACAAAACCTTGAAAATGTTCGGTTTTTATGATATAATATATAAACAATAAATTATCGGAGTGGAAGATACAGATGAAGAAATTAAAAGCACTCTTTCCGTTGTTAATTATTATAATACTGTTAGTTATTACATTATCAGCGTGTAATGGAACCTATAACAACGAAAAAAGTTGGCGTTATGTGTCAAATCCCACAATAGATGTTTCTTACAACGCAGATAATAATGATAGTACTGTAATTGTACATTTTTTAGTCTATAATACAGGTAGTGCAACACTCGAAAGCATTACTATTGACTGTGCTTTTTTAGATAATTCAGGTGTGCAACTTGATAAACAAAAAAACACCTATACCATTAGTCTTGCGGGGTATAATACAAGCAACTATTCGCTAAAATTTGAAAATGTTTCAGGGCGACCTACAAAAGTGTCTGTTTTGAACACGGGCAGTACCTGGGGACTTACTGAACAAGAACAACACGACTCAGCTATACAAGCAAAAAAAGATTGGATAGCAAATAATTGGTGGATATGGATTGTCGTTGCATATATAATAATCGGAATCATTATAGGCTTTTTATGCGGAAGTTTTACCTGTGCGGATTTTGATATAGAAGACAGCGAAATGTGGCTGTCAATCGCTTGTGGTCTATTTTGGCCAATCGGTAGCATAATACTTTTAATAGTTTTTTTGTCCGAAAATGGTCTATTACTCGAAAAACCGCCAGTGGGAATCAAATTTTGGTATGTTGTAGATGGAAAGAAGATTACACTTAAAGGAAAAGGCTTTTCTTATCACGAAGCCTATGACCAACTATCATTAAGGGATTTGCGGTTAATCTGCCAGGAAGAAGGTCTTACAAATTACGAAAATCTTAATAAAGCAGAAACAATAGATTTTATTATGGAATATATGCAAGTAACAGATGAGGAAGAAGCCGCCAACGAGGAGTATCAAGAATTAACAGTTGCCGAATTAAAAGAAGAATGCAAAAACCGTGGTTTGTCGGGATATTCATCTCTAAAAAAAGATGATTTGATTACTATGCTTTTAGATGATGATGGTATTGATGTAAGTGTTAAGAATAATGATGTCGAACCAAAAGCAAAATCAATACGTAAAAGCAATACAAATAAAACTATTCCAAAAATATCTATGGTGGATATAGCGGGGCTTAAAGAAGCAAAAGAAGCATTTAATGACCGTGTGATATTACCAATCAAACATAGAGATTTGTTTGAAAAATATGGTAAAAATGTGGGTGGTGGCATTTTGCTGTACGGACTTCCTGGCACTGGCAAGACAATGTTTGCGCAAGCAGTAGCTAATGAGTTAAACGCAGAGTTCTTTAGTATCAAGTGCTCAGACATTATGTCAAAATGGTATGGTGAAAGTGAGAACAACATTAAGCAACTATTTGCAAAAGCAAAAAAATCACCCGTCGCTGTAATCTTTTTTGATGAGTTTGAGGCTATAGGTAGAAAAAGAACCTCGTCTGACGCAGAAATCGGTGTTTCTACTGTTCAAGAGATATTAGCACAAATGCAGGGCGTAGAAAAAAGCAACAATATTTTATTGGTACTTGCTGCTACAAATTGTCCTTGGGATATAGATGGTGCATTGTTGCGGCCAGGCAGATTTAATGATAAAATCTATATTCCGCTCCCTGATTTGGACGCAAGACTATTCATTATTAAAAAAATCCTTTCAAATGTCAATATGGCTGACGATATTTCGCTCTATTCTCTGGCTGAAAGTTTGGAGGGATATAATAATGCTGATGTCGTTGAATTCTGTGAACAGGTCAAAATGGTGGCGATTAAAGCAGAAATTGCAAATAAGCCTGTAATTATCAATGCGTATGATATTGCAAGCATAAAAACAAAAGTACATACTTCAATATTGCAATCAGATATTGAAAAAATGGAATCATTTAGAAATAACAACTAAGGATTATGGTTGATATAATGAAATTAGAGGACTTTCACTTTTTGCTCGGGCAAACCATTATGTATTGTCAAATCATTGAAAATGATGTTAAGTTGATATATGGTGCAATGTGTACAGGCAATTTGAACGATACATTGGATATGATTGCTCAACAAAAATGGACACTTGGCAAGACTATTGCAGAGTTAAAAAAACTGGATTTTAGTGACAAAGAACCTTATATATCCGCTACCGATTATAATTTTCTTAAGCAAATGACTGAAAAACGCAATCATTGGTGTCATCAAACATACATAGAGTTTTTATATACTAACAACATTGAACACAGTATCGAATATGAAAAAGAATGTTTAAAAATTATTCGGGATAATAAGCGGCTATCTGCAGTATATCAATCTTTAGAAAAAATCCGATTGCAAGCAATGAAAGATTTTAACAGAATATAAAAATAACGTAAGCTGATTTGGTTCAACTTACGTTATTAGTGGTGCACCAAAACAAAAGACCGCATTGATTGCGGTCTTTTACTTTATTGTATCAAAATATTAGCGGGACTTGAACGGGCGGAAAAATTGACGACACAGTGCGGGCGGAAAAATTGAAGATATAATATTGCATATAATTGTAGCTATGGCTACAAATAAATATATTATTCGAAATAAAAATGATATTTGCCTGTTGCGGGCGGATAATAATACCATTTGTCTTCTACGTGCCTTGTATCGTCGGCAGCCATGAGATAGTCATGGCTTAGATATTCTTTTTTGCCGTCAAGTTTGTTGCCCCAGGTAGTATCGACAAGATACCAACGGGAGTTTATTTTTACTTTGTTCCAAGCGTGGGCGTCGCCGCTTACGGTGCCCGAAACTTTAATACACTCTACACCTTCCATTTGCGCCATACAAAGGAATGCCTTGCTCAAGCCATCGCAGATAGCTACGCATTCGGCGGCGGAAAACTTCTTCTTATCGGTAAAGCCGAATACTCCTTCCATGTAGAGGCATTTGTAGGTAAACACAGATATGCTGTCTTCACCGCTCTTTTTTAAGGTAATGTTAACAAACTCATAGTCGTAGATAACTGTATTAACAATATAGTCATATATATTATGAACTTTTGTGGGAATAGGCATAGAATCCTTGTTTATTTCCGATAAAACAGAACGCATTTTGTTGTAGATATAGTCGGCGTTGCTACCAGGTTCACACAGGGGCTTATATCCTTTCTTTATGGCAAAATAAAGCTGGTCGGTGCTGGACACCTTGGCGCTGTTGCTTCGGCTGTCGATAGGAAATACTCTTGTATTCTGCCCTATGACATAATGGACCGGATCGCTTTTGCTTAAAGCGTTTTCATAGGTGGTATAAGTGTTTGTAATGCTGACAGGGTCGGCATCGTAGTAAAATTTCAGTTTTATATCGGCGCTTGAATCATCGTTTAACGTATAGGCATAATTATATGCCGCTGAATCCTCAAATGCCGCTATTGCGCTGGTTATTTCGTAAGTAAAAGCGTCCTCCTTAGAAACGTTCTTATAAATGGAGGTAAAATCATAAGCAATAAAGATATTTTGGTCAACCAAATAATAACGATCGTTTTTTTCTCTGGTGTATTTAGCCTGCGGACGGAAAATTATCATATAGCTGAAGAACTCAAAAAGCTCATAGCGTGTGGCTATATAATAATCGATGGTAAAAAAGTTATAGCCTACACTACTTGTATATTGATTATAATAGGTTTCAGAAATAGGGCGATATTCGTACTCTGCGCCCAATACAGGTTCAACGGAAACTTCATCTGCAAAGAAATATAGCCTTAATATTAGGCTGTCGCTGTAAATATATCCAGCCGATTTCAAATCAAAACTACCATCAGAAAAATATCCACTGTCGGCTTCTTCTTTTTCCGAATAATAGACTGTTTTTTCATTTTTAGTTATATCAAGGGCATAATCGTAACCGTAATAATCATCCCAAAAAGCTACCATATTTCCGTTATTAAAGCCTACGGCAAGTTCGTTTATTGAGCCGTAAACTACGTTTTCGGGTAAGGTCTCAGTTCCGAAATTCTCCACAAAATTGAAGAAAGTATCTACACCGCTCAAAATCCCGCCTAGAATGGCAAGGCAAGATGATAATGACATAACCATTATCAACGTTAGCGCGATAATAAATACTTTTTTACAGTTTTTTTTGCTTGTCAATGCGGCTATTTTCCTTCGTATCCGTTAGGATTTTTTGATTGCCACCGCCACAAATCCACGCACATATCGTCAAGCGTTTTTTCGGCGGTAAAGCCCAGCTCCTTTTTCGCTTTGTCACAATTTGCGTAGCATTCCGCCACGTCACCGCTCCTTCTGGGAGCAAACTCATAGGGCACTTCTCTATTTGATGCCTTTGCAAAAGTCTTTACCATATCCAAAACAGAATATCCTATCCCGGTTCCGATATTAAATATACCCAATCCGAACCTGTCGATATTTTCCAATGCCTTCAAGTGAGCGATAGCTAGATCCACCACGTGGATATAATCTCTTACTCCCGTGCCGTCGGGCGTGGGATAATCGTTGCCGAAGATTTTCAAAGACTTTAGTTTTCCTACCGCCACCTGACTGATATAGGGCATAAGGTTGTTGGGTGTGCCTTTGGGATTCTCTCCGATTTTGCCGCTTACGTGGGCGCCTACCGGATTAAAATACCGTAAAAGCATAATATGCCACGTTTTGTCGGCATTATAAATATCGGTAAAAATCTGCTCGCCCATTAGTTTGGTGGCTCCGTACGGATTTGTTGTCGACAGCGGAGAATCCTCTGTCAAGGGTAGCTTTTTCGGCACTCCGTAGACCGTCGCCGAAGAAGAAAACACCAGCTTTTTGCAGTTGTGCTTAGCCATAATTTCCGTCAACGCAAGGTCTGACATAAGGTTGTTTTCATAGTAAAGCATGGGCTTTTCACAGCTTTCTCCCACCGCTTTCAGCCCCGCGAAGTGAATAGCGGCGTCAATTTTATGTTCGGTAAAAATTTTCTCCAGTATAGCTTTGTCACAGCAGTCGCCCTTATAAAAAGATATTTTCTTGCCCGTAATTTCCTCAACTCTTCTGATACTTTCTTCGCTTGAGTTGCTAAGGTTGTCCAGAGCCACTACTTCATAGCCCTTTTCAAGCAAAATTACGTTGGTATGGCTTGCTATATATCCGGCTCCCCCGGTTACTAAAATCTTCATTTTTACCTCTTTTTATTTGCAGTTAAGTTTACGAAAAGCTTTTACGATATGAAAATTCGGCTCGTATGCCGGACTTAAGGAATATAGCAGAAGCTCATCTTTTTCGGTATAGCTCTGTCTGTGAGCGTTGGCGTAGCAGTTATTTTCCTGCCACCCTATTTTTATTAACTCCTCAGTCTTAATTATTATAACACATTCCCAGTAATCTTTGTCAATTTTTACTTGGCTTTCTATATTAGGAGCAGGCAACTTGGTTATTTTGTCATAATCTCTGCCGGTTCCGTTATCAATCAGCACACAATACTGGGCGTTATATTGATTAACCTCAATTTCTAAGTATTTTTTCATATCCCCCAACGTAATCATAAGCTCTACAATATCTCCGTCAAAAAGGGGAGCATTGTATTCTTTATGTCTAGGGCAGAAAAACTTTTCTTTGCAGCAGAATTTGAAAATCAATCTGTCCTTATTAAAGTCGGTATGCAAAATTGTATCGGCGTTCTCTTTGCCGCTGACTGTTTCGCAAAAAACGTAAGTAGTGTTGCTTCTTATTTCAGATTTTTCCATATATCCTCCAATATTTTTTCCATATTTAGTAATTTTCTCTCCATATCCATAACCAAAGCTAATTGCGTTCTTGCCCTGACTAGATTATGTTCGGCGTATTTCGTCTTAAAATATATATCGCCGTTTAGGTAATCGGTAAGAAAGCGCATTCCGCATTCGTAAGTCATCAAAATTGCCGAAAAGGCAAGCAAAAACCTCTCTTCATCGGTTATAAAATCCTTAGTTTCCTGCAAAAACCCTTTGGCAAACGCGCCAAAATAGTTTTCTTTCAAACTTACCTTACTTATATCCTTTTCGTCTTCCTCGGTATCCACACCGCCCGAACGAATAGCGTCACCGAAGTCATAAAGCAAGCAACCTTTCATTACCGTATCCAGGTCAATAACGCATATCGGCTCGTTGGTAACTTTGTTAAAAACGATATTATTTATCTTGGTATCGTTATGCGTAACCCTTATCGGAATATCTCCCGATTTTATTTTATTTATAACCACGTCGGCATAGCGGTATCTGTTAAGATACTCTTCAATTTCATATTTAGCAATAACCGCTCTTTCGGGGCTTGCATTTTCCAACGCCTTACGAAAATTCTCATACCTTACCAAAGTATTGTGAAAATTTGGGATAGTGTCGTATAAATCGTCCTTAAAATCCCGCAAATCGGCTTGAAACTTTCCGTAAGCTAACCCTGCGGCATACATATCTTCTTCTTTTTCCACTTTGTCAATACAATACCCTTCGAAGAAATTAAAAAGTCTGTAATAGCTTTCTCCGTCGTACGCGTACTTGGAATAATCCTTGGTGTAAATAAGTTCTACCGAACATCGTTTATTGGAAATAAACCTTGTTATTTTGTCAATGTTGTCAATAAGGGCGTCAACGTTGGTAAAAACCTTGTGATTTATTTTTTGCAAAGTATACTTCTTTTTGTCTGTAGTAACCAAAAAGGTGGTATTTATGTGCCCCGAGCCCATCGGAACAACACTTACCACCTTCCCTTCTACAATGAAGTTGTTAATTACGGATAGCATATCCATTTTTATCTCCGTTTGAAGTTTATTACTTGGTTATTTCCTCTCCCAGTTTTCTTTGAATACCTGACGGGAACGGGCAATGCAAAGGTTCCCCGCCGGCACGTCCTGCGTTATGGTACTACCTGCCGCAATATAAGCTCCGTTGTTGACTTTAACGGGAGCTACCAAATTAGTGTTGGCTCCGATAAAGACGTTACTTCCTACTGTACATCTGGATTTATTCTTTCCGTTGTAGTTGGCAAAGACCGCGCCGCAACCTACGTTGGTATTCTCTCCCACGTCGCTATCTCCTACGTACGCAAGATGAGCCATCTTGACGCCGTCGCCGATATTGCTGTTCTTAACCTCCACAAAGTCGCCCACACGGCAGTAAGCGCCGATGTTTGCGCCCTTTCTTAAACAAGCAAAAGGACCAACAGTCGTGTTATTGCCTATTTTGGATTCTATGGCATAACTTGCTCTAATATCTACGTTTTCTCCTACAACGGTGTCGATTATTTCACAACCAGAGAAGATAACGGCTTTTTTGCGTATTACAGTTTTACCCGACAAAGTTACCATGGAATGAATAATAGCCCCTTCCTCAATCTCCACGTCCAAATCAATGTAAGTTGTATTCGGGTCGTATACGATGACGTTTTTGTTAAACAGCCTATTTAGAACGTAGTTTTTCAAATAAACCGACACGTGGGAAATATCCGAATAGTCCTTTACGTGAAAGGCAAGGGGATTTTCACAGCGGCCGTAATTACCGTCGTAACCTTTTTTCGTTATATAACCGTCTCCGATTAAATAAGCGGTTTTCAGTGCTTCGCATTCGGCGCTCAATTCCTCCAAAAATTGGCGGGTAAGTAAAGGGGTATCGTTGTAAATAACGCAGTAATACCCTTCCACGTTGGCCGGTATATGATACAGACTGTCTATTTCTTCTATATCGCTCAAAAAATAATCCTGTACTCCCGTAAGCGTTCTGCCCGCTACTTTTACGTGAGGCAATCTTTCTTCTTTAATCCTAAATATTCGCATAAATGGTCTCCTTGATTTTATCGGCAATCGCCCTTGCTTCCGTTACGCTCTCTGCCTCCACAAGTATTCTTATTTTCGGCTCGGTTCCGCTCGGACGAACAACGGTGCGGCATTTTTTCTCTAAGGATTGTAAAAATTCTTTAATAACTTTGCTGTTTCGAAAATTTTCCATACCAGCCTTATCGCTCATAACGCAGTCTGTTACCGACGGACACTCCACGATATCGTCTATTCTATCAATGGGCTGAACTTTATGTAAAACAGCGGTTAGTAAGGCCGAAAGCATTCCGTCACCTGTCCGTAAATAATCCATAAATATAATATGACCGCTCTCTTCTCCACCTAGATTGTAGCCGTTCTTTTCCATTTCGCGGAAGACCATTTTGTCGCCAACGCCTGTTCTTACTAGCGTAATCCCCGCCCTTTCGCAAGCCTTTTCGGTGCCAAGATTACTCATAATGGTGCCTACCATAACGTTATTATTAAGCTTGTTTTCTTTGAGCATGGCTTTGCTGTGCACGTACATTAGATGGTCGCCGTTAAAAATCTTGTCATTAACAACACACATTACTCTGTCGCCGTCACCGTCAAAAGTAAAGCCGATATCATAGTCCTTGCCTTTCATAGCGTTAAGAAGACATTCCGGCACGGTAGCTCCGCAATTCCTGTTGATATTTATTCCGTTGGTTTCATTATTTATTACGGTTACGTCGGCTTTTGCATCGTGAAACAATTTTTCCGCCACCACGGAAGTGGCTCCGTTTGAGGTATCCAACAGTATTTTCATACCCTTTAAGTCGGGTTTAATTTTTTCCAAAAGATAGTTTATGTATTCATTAGCACCAGAATAATGGCTAACATTGCCCCTTTTGTCGGGTATAGGATAAGGATTTTCTATATAATCCTCACAGGCAAGTTCAATTTCTTCACTTACTTTTTCACCTTTAGCGTTAAATAGCTTTACTCCGTTGTATTCGGGGGGATTGTGGCTTGCTGATAGCACTATGCCGTAGTCGCATTTAAGAAACTTTGTCAAAAAAGCAAGCGTTGGGGTTGGAACGATGCCGGCTAAAATAACATCTACGCCTTTTGCCGACAAAAACTCCGCCATTTTTTGCTCTATCGCCTTTCCGCTTACCCTGGTATCTCTGCCGATTATTACCTTTTTGCAATTGGGAAGAGTGGCTACACCGCCCGAAATTTTTTCTAGATAATCGGTATTAAAGACCTTTCCCAAAGCTCTTATTCCGTCAGTTCCGAAATGTTTCATGACTTCTCCTTTATGATATAAATTATACTCTCGCCTCGGGATTTTTGTGTTTGCAGCGATAATCGCTGGGAACTAATTCAAACAAAAGTTTTTCGGCTTCTTCCTTGTTTCCTTCCTCGGCGGCAACCAAAATTTGTTCCAGTTTTTCCTGAACGTTTTCGCTTACGTCGCTTAGCTTGCATACAAAAATGTCTTTATGCTTGGTTTTATCGACGTTTTCATCGCCGTATTGCAATTCTTCAAACAATTTCTCGCCGGGGCGTAAACCGCTGATTTTTATTTCTATATCCTTACCGGGCACAAGTCCGCTCATAAGAATTAAGTCTTTTGCAAGGTCATAAATAAAGACAGGCTCGCCCATATCCAAAACAAATACCTCGCCGCCGTCTGCCATTGCCCCTGCCTGAAGTACAAGTCTTACTGCCTCGGGTATGGTCATAAAATATCTCTTCATATCCTTATCGGTAACGGTAATAGGACCGCCTTCGTTTATTTGCTTAATAAAGGTAGGTATAACGCTACCGCTACTTCCCAGCACGTTTCCAAACCTAACCGCCGCAAGCTGTGTTTTTGAGGTTTTTGCCTCGCTTTGTAGCACTAATTCAGCCACACGTTTAGTAGCCCCCATAACGTTAGCCGGATTAATTGCTTTATCGGTGGATATTAATATAAACTTACTTACTCCGCTTTCATTGCATTGTTCGATTACATTCTTGGTACCAAATACATTGTTTTTAATAGATTCATCGGCGGAAATTTCCATCATAGGAACGTGCTTATACGCCGCTGCGTGGAAAACAATATCGGGCTTGTACTTTTCCATAACAGAACGCAGTTTTTGTCTGTCCCTTACCGTGCCCATTTCCAAAAAGTATCTGTTTTTTGGATATATTTTTTTCAATTCTTCATTGAATTCGAACATGCCGTTTTCGCTTTGGTCGAAAATAATTAATTTTTTACAGCCGTAATATAGAGCTTGGCGGCATAATTCACTGCCGATACTGCCCGCTCCGCCGGTAACCATTACGACTTTATTTTTAATAACCGAATCAACAAGTTCTCTATCCATTGTATGTTCGTCACGGTGGAGTAAATCCTCTATTTTTATGTTTCTTATGCTGATTATGTCGGAATTTATTTCACTGCTTGCGTCCTTAAAATTATTGGTAATCATAATTCGGACGTTAAATTGCTTGATGTAGTCAAAAATGGAACGTAACTCTTTTTTTGTAAGCTCGGTTATAGCAATGGCAATAATATTGGCGTTATACTTAGTAAGCGCGTCTTTTATTGCGTTGCGGTCGCCCACAACGGTAATACCGCTAACGGTGGTTTCTTTCTTTTCGGGGTCGTCGTCAACTATAGCAACCGGCAAATATCCGTCCTTGGGGTTATTGAGCATCCTTTTTACCAATGCCGAACCGGTATAGCCTGCGCCATAAATAAGTACTCTATTAATATCGTGCGAAGTATTTTTTTGCATTATTAGTTTGTTCTTGACACCTAAAAGTATCTTTGTAAATAATTTATAACTGATGGAAAACAGGAAGAAAAGCATAAATCCGATAATAACCAGACTTAGATGTACGTTATATATCGGTCCCGCCAAAGCGAACAAACCGCGGTAAAGTACGCCCAAAGCTAGGCTTAGGCCGGCAACGAAAATAATCTTTACCAGTTCTAATGTGCCTGCGTATTTCCACATAATCCTGTACATACGCATAAAGTACATAAGAGTTATGGTAGTCGCCATGCAAGGCAAGGCAAGAAGCATTACCATGCCATACTCGGCATTGTGCATAATACCGATATTCATGGAGTCAATAACATAAGATAATGAGAATGCTGCAAAAAATATAATAATGTCGGCAATGATTGCAAATGTTATGTTGTTTTTCCCTATATACGGAAGCTTAAATTTCCTCATCGTTAATCTCTTTTTTCAATTATCAGAGTTGTTTTATTACACTCACCACGGCTTCAGACAATTTTGTAGCGGCATAAACTACTACGTCGTTAAATGATATTTCCGCATTCTCATGCGCGCTGTCCGAAACACAACGCAAAATAACAAAAGGCACGTTTTCGATATAAGCAATCTGTCCGATCGCTCCGCTTTCCATATCGCAAGCTATTGCGTCAAAATTCTTTACAATTTCACGCGCTTTTGTTTTATTTGCCACAAACTGGTCGCCGCAAGCCACAATTCCGCTGCGTGCCGACATTATCTCCAAAAACTTCTTACTCAAATCTTTATCGGTCTCGAAGTACACTTTATTTATAGTACTAACCAGACCAATAGGGTCTCCGAACGCCGTAGTGTCGCAGTCGTGCTGAACTACTTTCTCGGCAACGACGATTTCCATAATATCGACTCTGCCTAGGCCTCCGCTGACTCCGGTGCTAATAATAAACTCGGGCTTGTAAAAACTTGTCATAAGGGTTGCTGCGTATGCGGCGTTAACTTTACCTATCCCGCTTAATACGAAAACTATCTCTTTTTCTCCTATAGTCCCCACAAAAAATTCTTTTTGTCCTTTCTTCTCGGTTCTCAAGGCGTGAATCTTATCAAGATAAGGTTTCAGCTCGCTTTCCATAGCTACGATTATGCCAATCATCTACACTCCATTATATAATGGATTTTGCCCATATATGGAATATATTACCATACCTTGATAATTTCGTCAACATTTATATGACAGCATAAGAAAAGCGGGGATTTCCCCCGCTTTCATTAAAAAACAGAATAATTTTTTTACACTAATTCGCAGATTAAGTCGGTTAAAACGGTAGGGTTGGTTATTGGCATACCGGCTATCATAAGAGCCTGAGAATAAAGTACCTCAATCAGCTTACTTGCCTTATTCTTATCCTCGTCAAAATACTTGTTTAATTTCTCATAAATCGCGTGATTTGCATTAATTTCAAGCACTTTTTGAGCTTTGACGCCGTCCTTCGGCGCGTTCGGCATACTGTTTAATACTCTCTCCATCTCTATAGAAAAATCTCCTTTAGAGCTCATACAAATAGGGTGAGTTTTCAAAAATTTAGTCAGTTTTACGTCTTCGATTTTGTCCTTTAACGTCTCTTTTATGAAGGCAATCAATTCAGGATTATTTACTATTTCGGAGTCTTTTTCTTCAATTCCCAAATCTTCTCCGGCTATGGAGCGGAACTCCTTTTCGCGGTAATTGTACAAAAACTTGATAGCAAACTCGTCCATGTCCTCGGTAAAGCAAAGTATGTCGTACCCGTATTCCAATACCTTTTCGCTCTGCGGCAAGGCTTTTATGGCATCGACAGTCTTGCCGTTGGCATAGTAAATGTATTTTTGCCCCTCTGCCATTTTATCTACGTACTCGCTCAAAGTGACCATTTTGTCTTCTTTTACGGAGTGGAAAATTACCAAGTCCTGCAACATTTCTTTATTCATTCCCCAGTTTTCGTACAGCCCGTACTTTAATTGCGGACCGAAGCCTTGAAAAAACTTGATATATTTCTCTCTGTCGTTTATTAGCATATTGCTAAGTTCGGCTTTGATTTTCTTCTCCAGATTGGCGGCGATTAGCTTTAACTGACGGTTATGTTGAATTGTCTCTCTGGATATATTCAAAGTAAGTTCGCTGTCAACAAGCCCCTTTACAAAACTGAAATAATCGGGAATAAGGTCCTTGCATTGCTCGGTTATTAATACGCCGTTAGTATAAAGTCGCAAGCCTTTTTCAAAGTTTTTTGTATAATAATTGTACTGCGGATGGGCAGGAATAAAGAGTAAGGCTTTATACTCTACCGCGCCTTCGGCAGAGGTATGAATAATAGCCAGCGGCTCTTCGTCGTCATAAAACATATTTTTATAAAACTCGTTGTACTCATCTTTTTTTATTTCGTTTTTGTTCTTCTTCCAAAGAGGAATCATACTGTTAAGGGTATCTTTTTCTTTATATTCAACTTGCTTGCCCTCTTCCTCTTTGTAATGCGTGGTCTCCATTTTTATAGGATAACGTATGTAATCGCTGTACTTTTTTACGAGCTCCTTTATTTTGTACTCTTCCAAAAAGGCGTCGAAATTATCATCGTCGGTATTCTTCTTGATATACATTGTGATAATTGTACCGTTATTTTCTTTTTCGGCTTTCTTAATTTCGTAACCTTCGGCGCCCTTGCTAACCCATAAATATGCGTCCTCGGAATTGTAAGCCTTACTTAATACTTCCACTCTCTCGCTTACCATAAACGCCGAATAAAAGCCCACGCCGAACTGACCGATTATGTTTATGTCTTCTTTGACTTCGCTGCCTTTCTTAAAATCCAAACTGCCGCTTTTGGCGATAGTGCCTAAATTATTTTCCAATTCTTCCTGTGTCATCCCTATGCCGTTGTCAATAATTTTCAAAATGCGGTTATCTTTATCGGCTTCGATTTCTATGTAAAAATCTTCTCTCGACAAACCGCTTATCCCGTCGGTAAGGGTCTTGTAATACAACTTGTCTATAGCGTCGCTTGCATTACTTAATAATTCCCTGATAAAAATCTCTTTGTGGGTGTAGATAGAATTAATCATCAAATCCAATACTCTTTGTGATTCCGTTTTGAACTTTTTCATTACTTTACCTCCATATTCCAAACTAAAATTTAGCTGTATTGTGTATTAATTGCTAGCAGTCTATGTACTAGATTGCTAACAGAAAGTATTATAAGACTATCAAAAATTTATTGCAAGTATTTTTTAAATAATAATAAAATTTTTTCGGCATAGTTAAATATTTACAAAAACGACATAAACTAAACAATATGTTAAGGAAAATGGCTGTCACTGTCTTTATTATTATTTTTCTTGCGCTGATAATAATCAGTATAATAGGTTTATCCTCTTCGATGAAAATTCAGACGGAGAATTTTGCTGTAAGCTTCCCCAACCTAAAAGGACTGAAAATTGCTCACCTAAGCGACCTACACTACCCCAACAACGGGGTAGAGTTATCAGAAATAATAAATATTCTTACTTCTTATTCTCCGCACGTTATTATTTTAAGCGGGGACACTTTTGATAAAAGCGCATCCAGACAAGACGTAATTGACCTTCAACAGTTTTTTTATAAACTACGTTCCATTGCCCCTACTTTCGGAGTTATCGGCAATCACGAAATCGGCAGCGTAATTCTGGATGACTTTATCGCCCTTTCACAAAGCGGGCCCATAAAACTTCTCAATAACGAAATAGTATATTACGACTATAACGGCGTAAGCGTTGCTATTATCGGACTTAAAGACGCGTTTAACTATAATACAAAAAACCTTCCTACGTTAAGTAGCGTAAATAGCGAAACCCCAAAAATCCTCATTGCCCACCGCCCCGAAAAGTTTGAGGAATACATTTTGGAGAATAACTGCCCCAATTTTATTTTTGCAGGACACGCGCACGGCGGACAGGTTAGGCTTTTCGGCAAAGGTATTTATGCTCCCAATCAAGGGTTTTTCCCCGACTACACCGACGGAGAGTACAAAAAAAACGGCTGTACTATGTTCGTCAGCCGTGGTCTTGGAGACAGCGAAAGCAATTTTCGCTTTTTTAACAGTTATCATATAATAACCGTACAATTTACCTAATCTTCTTCACTTAATCTGCGGTAATATTCGGCTTGAGCTGCCGCCGCCGCGGCTACCTTTTTCGCATAATTATATCTCTTCCTATCCTTGCCAATAAATATAAGCAAAATAATCATTACAAGCACAACTACCGCCACAATAACGCCAACCACAATATAATCATTGTAAATAACAAGAGTGCCTTGACTGCCCGTTTCCACGTAAAGTACTCCGTTGGTATAATCAAAATTACGCAAGGTGTGCATTTTGCCTTCGGCATCGATTATTACCGCCCTCATAAAAATTTTATTTAAGCTATTATTTTTGATTTCCAGTTTATAGGCTCCGCCGTAAAAATCTCCGTCTATTTCTATATTATATTCGGCAGCCACAAAGCTTCCTATTTTGCTAAAAACGGCGGCGGAAGTCTCAGTAACGGATATTCCTGCTTCGGGAGAAAAAGAGCCTTTTGCCTTTGCCTCAACACCACCTAATGCGGTCATTTCTCTTTTATTAATCCTCAATAACCCCTTTACGTATTCGAATTCATAGTTACTTGATACCGCTCCGAAAGGAGTAAGCTCATAGTCTCCTATATCCCAGTCTTGTACTTCTACCGTAGGTAAAGTAGCTAAGTCGTCAACTTTCTCCCCTTCCACAAAACCTGTATATTGATAACTAAACTGTGGAGTGTCTCCCTTATTAATAACCAAATCCACCAAACTTATTTTCAACGTCTTTTTATTGATAACAAACTGCTTAGTATCTCCGCCTACTATTGCGTAATTGCCGTTACTTAATATGGCTTTTGCGCTATACGTTCCTGCGTTTTTCGGGGTTTTGTTGTACTGAACGGATACCGCTACCGTATCGTTAAGAAGAGGACTACCCAAGATAAAAGCGCCGATACTCTGAATTTGTCCATTGTAAACTATATCTTCGTAATTTTCAAAGCTGACCATAAGCGGACGCTTGGTTATTGTATATTCGCCGGGAATAAAAGTAACATTATAATTATTATTGTCATACTCTCCGGATATTGGATATCTCCCCGCAACAGTTCCTTCGCTCTTAGTAAGGGTAATATTCAGGTCTTCAATATCCTCTTCGCCTGCAAGGGTGTCGCCCTCATACAAAGTATAAGTTAGCGCCTGCAAAGCTTCTCCGTAAACCGAACTCCTGTTTGCGATAATTATTCTTACGTTCTTAGGTTTTATGGTATAGCTGCCGTTAGTAAAAAATACGGCGTAATTCTCTGCGTTGTTTGTTCCGCTTATTATATAAGTTCCCGCCGAAAATCCCGCGGCTTTAGTAAGAACAATACCAACGTCATTTATAGTATCGCCGTTAGCAAACTCACCGCCGGTAATTGTAAAGGTCAGTTCTTCAATCGGTTCTCCGTAAAAACTTTCTAAATTATTAATTGTCGCATATATTGCTCTCTTATAAACGGTAACCGTTACGGTGTTGCTTGCTATTGACCCTATTATATCGCTATTTGTATCTCTAGCTACAATTTCGCAATAATAATTGCCGTTATCATTATAACCGTCAAACTCATACTTGCAATCATAATTGCCGTTTTCATTTGTATCGTCAGACTGGTTAATGCTTCCTTGGGCGACAATGGAAAAAATAGTTTGCCCCGATAATTTCGCATACCAAGAATATTCCAAGGTTTCCGTCCCGTCTGCGAAAGCAACCTCTAATATTAACTCCTTATCATGTCCGTCATAAGTTCCGCTGTAAGAAACAGGCTCGGTAACTATTATGGGATCAAATTCCGCCGCCTTTGCGTGCATATTGCTTACTGCAAAATTACCAAAGCCCCAAAAAGCGCATACAAAAACAAGAACTGCCGCAAAGATAAGCAATCCTAACAAAAAATATTTGCCGCCGTTTAGTCTTTTCTCCACACTAAACCTCTTTTTGTATTATCAATATTATATAGGAAAAACGCCGTTATGTCAATATAAATAAAATTTCTTAATCTTAATTTGATATAAACAACACTACGCTTTTTATGTCATAATTCAACTTTTTCCGACACATTCTAACAACTTCTTTATCACCAATAACGAATTTCAAATGCTATAATATATAAAAAGATATATGGAGGTTAATTATGAAAAAATATTTATGTCTGAAAATTTTCTTATCTATTCATTAATAATAGTATGCGCATTTTCTGCAACTCTATTTTTATCTGTAGTTCATACTTCCGATTTTGCTTATGCTTTTAATTCAAGCACAAAAGCAAACAGCAATACAGATAGTGCAAGATTTGATTCAATACAACCAAAGTGGTATACAGAGGCATATCGATTAGCTTATGCATCAAACGATAACTATTCGGCAAGAACCTATTCTGCGGTTTTGCCAAACTATTACAGTCCTTCGGGCGGCATCACGGCAACAGCTATTCCATTAAATGATGAAATGTATTCTGTAGATGGCACTGACAATGTAGGTTTCACAAGAATACAGCCTGTTACTAATCTATCCGATGTTAACAATATAACCGCTCAAGGTTATGCCAATATTGTTTTTAACAATTTCCGCAGCATACCTTCTGTTTATAATTGCAGTATGCGTAACGACACCAGAAAGATGAAAGACTTAACGTCAGAATTCGCAATCAGCGGAGATAACACTACAGTTTATTACGGTAAAATTATGTATCGTACAGCACCTTATTCGGGCGCAAGCTGGAGTGGTTGGAATTATATTGATTTAACACACGGAGCTTCCTTAAATTTTTATGCTAGCAAATGCGTGCAAATTGTGGTACTATATGAAATAAGAGAGGAGGCACACAATATTTTCAAACCGGTAGTATATCATCACATTGTGGGCATATATCGATTTGATATTGTATAAGTTATGTTAATAATCAAAAGATTAAAAAAGTCGTACGGTGATAAAGTCGTATTAAACGGTGTTGATTTAGAACTAAAACGCGGCAAAATTTGCGGGCTTCTCGGGCTTAACGGTTCGGGCAAGAGCACTCTTATGAAACTTATCTGCGGTTTGACCCTTCCCGATTCGGGAGAAATTTTCATAAACGGTCAATTATCCGACATTTCACAAAAAAAGGTAGGGGCAATGATAGAGGCCCCTGCCTTTTACGACGATTTGACAGGGCGGCAAAACTTAGAAGTTTTCCGCACCCTTTGCGCAGACTTACCTAAGAAAAATATAGAGGAAGTCCTCAATTTAACGGGTATCATTCATTACGCCGATATTCCTTACAAAAAATATTCGCTTGGTATGAAACAACGGCTTTATTTTGCCTTTGCCCTTTTGAAAAAACCAGACTTGCTAATTCTTGACGAGCCTTTTGCAAATATTGATCCCGTCAGCGTAAAATTGTTCGAAGACATAATAAAAAGTATGTCTGCAAGCGGGTGTAGCGTACTGATTTCCGGACATATCATTGCCGAAATAAAGAATATTTGCCACTGTGGCGCAATTCTTGACAACGGAAAAATAGTTAAATTTATTGATGACGTAAATAACTGCAATCTTGAAGATGCCTTTTTGAACTGTGTTCGACGGAGCGGCGACGTTTTATGACGAATCGAATTATCAAAGCGGAATTCAAGAAATTACTCTATCAGAAAGCCTTATTGACAGGTACAGTTATATTCGTTTTAGTTTTTATTCTGACAATAATATTTTCTGTCTTTGCCGAAAATAATTTTGCCGTTTCTCCGACTAAGGAAATTACTATAAACAGAGATTTATTGATAACTGAAATAGCAGATATCGAAAATCAGCTGCAATATCAGGAACTTACCGATCAAGAAAGAAGTTCAATGAAAATAAGCCTGTCTGTTCTTAATTTCTTTTTGCAAAGCAATACCAATAGCGACTGGTATTATACCGATACTTTCGACGTAAGAGACGGCGGTGCCTTGATGATGAAGCGGTTTTCTCTTTTCGGAACGATACTTACGTCCTTGTTTGCTATACTCGCCGCGCTGATTACTTTCGGAGCCGAATACAAAGGTCGTTTCAGACTGTCCCTGCTCCAAGGCGCAACAAAAAAATCCTTATTCTTTGGCAAAACGATTTCAGGAATGGTAATTTTTCTTGCAATATACGTTATTTTTGCCATAATCGGCATAATTTGTACTCAGTTTTCTCCTAATACAAAAATGCTGTCGGTAGATTATTATAATTATACAGTCCGTTCTACTTCCATAACTATTCAATACATTGCTGAGTACTTATCCATGCTTATAGCGTCGTTTTTTATGTATGCCCTTAGCCTTTTTCTCTGCGCGGCATTCAAGAAAAACGGTATAGTAATAGGTATTCTCGCCGCTTTTTTCGCGCTGAGTCTTATTATGGTTTACGGGATAAAATCAATAGGTTACCGTCAAGCGGCTTTATTCCCTGTGCTGAGCCTCATTCAGCTTTCTCAGGACGGTTATACCATAGCGTTTATTTTGTCGCTTGTTATCCATTCCATACTTTCGGCGGTGTTTATTACGTTGGCATACTTTTTGTTCAGGAGGCAATCGTTTTGAAAAAAGTAAGTATGTTACGCTTCTCATATTCAGCTAATGCAAAACTTTTCTTCTACCGTATACCCAACGCTATTTTTTGTATTGTTTTTTTGATTATCGCAATACTCGGGACAGTAATAATAAATAAACTTACCTCGACTCATAATTACACCCGCTCAAAAACCGAATTGATGACCGAATACGCTACTTTCAAAGAAACAGCCCAAAAAACTATCGACATAATAGAGGGTAGAGCTATAACTGAACAACCCTACGACGACAGACCCGAATATGCCGCCGCATTAAAAGACAATATATCCCTTTATGATTATTATTTAAGTACCGACACATGCGAAAACGACTATATTATTCTCAACGAATCTTTCGTTAACTGGTGGACGTTAGAGGCAAAACAAAAAGCGTTTTCGGCACTAAACGTTGTATTTATCTTTGGCTTAGTCTTCGTTGTTTTGTCTATCCTTATGGGTAGTATTTGCTATAAACCCTTTTTCTCCCGCAATAAACTTTTTATGAGCGGCAACGTAAGTAAATCTACCTTGATAAAGGGAAGAACTCTGTTTTTATGGACTATTTTAGCTACTTTTATTTTATTTACCCTTATAGCTGCCTTTATAATAATTGATAAAAGTCCGGTTAAAACAATGCTTACCGTGAAAAATGCCAACGTTTTAACCCAATCGGTATATTTATTAATCTTTTCCCGAATATTGTTCTTTACCGCAGTGGGCTTCTTTTTCTACAATTTTACTACTCTATTGAATAACGTTACAAAAAAATCTACTCTTGCATTTATTATATCGTTAATTGTATTTATTGGATTTATCGGAATTTCCAGACTAATCAGCCTATTTACCGACTATTATTATTCCTTTTGCGTAATTCCGATAACTGGATTATTGTTCAATAGTAAAGGTTTCTTGGATTATACCGCATATTACAACTTTCCTTTAGCCATTATCGCAGGGATAGTATTATACTTTGTTTCCCGAAAAAAATTTGAAGTCATTGAGTTTTGATATGCAAAAACTTTACGCCGATATTTTTTAAGTATATAATGAGATATTGTTTGGAGTAACAACCAAAACAAAAGGAGGACGCAAAATGTTCAATAAAAGAATATTTCTAACCTATATAATATCGTTTAATTTTTTTATTCTCTTTGGAATACTTATCGTACAACTAAAAACCGTCGACGTTCAGGCAATCGGACCACTAGGCTCCAGCGTGGGACTAGCCACAATCAACAAAGCTACTTTTGATTTCTTCAAGGTTAATATGACTTGGTACAAAATTACTGACTATTTAGGGATTTTTGCCTTATTAACCGCGCTTGCGTTTGCCGTTTTGGGACTTATTCAGCTTATCAAAAGAAAGAGTCTCAAAAAAGTGGACTACCAAATTTTATGCCTTGCCGCATACTACGTATTAGTTTTTGCCTTCTATATCCTTTTTGAAAAAGTAGTGATAATAAACTACCGCCCGATTTTACTTACTTCGGATTTGGAAGTATCTTTCCCGTCCTCACACACCATGCTGATTATTACCGTTATGTCGTCAGCCATGTATCTTATCCCCAATTATTTCAAGAACAAAGCGCTGGTTATCTCTCTGGAAACAATTGCCGCCGCAGTTATTATAATAACAATTATAGGCAGGTTGATTTCCGGCGTACATTGGCTTACCGATATTATCGGAGGCTTTTTGCTAGGCTTCGCGCTGTTTATGCTTTATTATTCGGCAACAAACCACATCAAATCAAAAAAACATTTATAAAAAATAATTATCCAATTTGAAAGTACAGGCGCAATAGTCGCCTGTATTTTTTTATGTCCTGCGAACAAATTAAGCGTTATGTTTCATATATAGTATTGAATGCCTTTCAAAATCGTAAAAAATAGGATGATGAATATTATGTGTGAAGAAATATTGGTAGACAGCGTTATTTGTAGCGATACACTCTGCGTACACGACTGTGACAAAAACATACTGATCCCCAACGTAACAATCCCCGAGGGCAGCACAATTTGCGGTACTGTAAGCGTTGCGGTGTTGGAACTTAGGCCAATCATAGATAGGAAATGCGGCATAGTAATCGCCGCGGTTACTCTATTTATTGAAAACGAACTGACGGTAATCACACCCGACTGTAGGACTTACCCGTTGGAATACGGCTTCCGTATAGAACGCTTGATTAATCTAGACAACTGCTGCTTTCCACAAATAGAGCAGCTAGCAAACGTAAGCGGTCTTAATCTTCTTGTATTCGGCTTATGTACCAAAAACGAGATTATTCTCCACCCGTCCACAGAACTATGCCCTGCTTCTTTCGATGAAAAATTGACGGTAAATATATCGGTAAAACTTGTTATAAAAAAACAACTGACCATACCCGATAATCAGCTTAGTGATTGTAACCAGTCCTGCAATTGCGGGCCGAACTTTTTTCCGCTAGCCGCAATATTGCCTTTTGTAAATAAAGGTGATCCCCAAAATTATCGATATTAACGGCAAGTTAATTTACCTTAGTACATTCTCGGGCAAAACCCGATAGAAAATCTAAATCATAGGAGAATAATTATGTCATTAGAAAAAATCTTAACCAAAAAAGTGTGGGCAGATGAAATATTCTACGCTTTTGAAACAATAGAAGACATTACCTTCACTGCTCCCGAAGGCGTTGTTTTCACTGCTGATTCTCATATCACCGGAACGTCGACCGTCGCCGTAAAAGATGTTGTCCTTTCGGCATTAGCCGGCGTTGTATCAGCAACGGTAACCTATATCGTTCAGGAAGAACTAGCGGTAGTAATTAACGCAGAGCCGGGACCGGATGACTTCAGACTGGAATATATGTTCGAATTCACCAGAGTGTATGAGTTCCAAAAATTCACTCTCCCCGAAGCCCTCTTAATCACCGACCTTGAAGGCGTGGTATTCCGCTTCAGCGGCACCGTAACCTTAACCAACGTTGATTTGCCGGTTGGCGAATCCACAGGTTCCTTCGACAACGAAATCAACACCATGACCAAATTGAAGATAACCCAAAACATCCAACCGATAGTCGTATTGGGCAGCGCGCCTTACGTTGTGGTCGCCCCCATCACAGCGATACCCATTCCCACGCCGTAACCAATACGCCAAAAACTTTTCCAATCTCCAAAAAAATAGGGTTGAAACTTTTCAACCCTATTTTCTTTAATTATTTTTCAGCAAATCCCTTTTCTGAGCATGCCTTTCAAAATGGTTATTAATATATTGGTTTTTTTCGGGGTATATTCTTTACCACGCAAAATAGTTGATTTTATATTTATATTTTTTAATTCTTCAATAGGTACGTCATACGGATTTTTTTCAAGAATTATCATATCGGCGTATTTCCCTACCTCAAGGCTTCATCTCTCCTTTTCATCGAAGGTGTCGTATGCGCCGTTATAAGTGCAAATTCTTATTGCTTGGTCGAGAGTAATTCTTTCCGACAAATTGGGATGGTTGCAAGCCTTATGTATCCATTCCAAAGGTTCAGGCATGGTAACGGGCGCGTCCGAGCCTGCCGAAACAACAATTCCGTTATTAAGATAGGTTTTGTATCGTTCTCCTCTATAAAGCCTGTCGCCTAGCGCATTATACATAAATTCCAACATTTCAGGCACGAGAAAAGCTGGCTGCGCAAGTATTTGAATATTATTATCCCTACAAATTTTTATCCCTTCTTCGGTGGTAATCGATGCATGAATAAGTCCGTGCCTGTGGTCGTTGCGCGGATAAGCCTCAAGAGCTTTTTTAATTATTCTTGCCCCTTGATTAAACGCCGCGTCCCCTATTGCGTGCATCTGGATTTGTAAGCCTGCGCGGTTGGCTCTGTCAAGATTAGCGAACAATTCCTCATCGCTATAATACAAAATACCCTTATTGTCGGTGCCTTCATAAGGCTCAAGCATGGCGGCATCGCGGGAAGTAATACTACCGTCAAGGGCAGTCTTAAAACACCCTCCGATACGCGGAAGTTTTCTCTTTAACGCTTTGGAAATATCAAAGGATTGTATAAAAATCCTCAATGCAAAACCACTGTCCTGCCCGCGGGAAAGCCAAATAAGGAAATCAACGTCTAGGTCCCTCGGAAAGCCCGAACCGCTCATAGCGCTTACCAAACTTATACCTTTACTTATATATTCGTCTATTGCCTTCTGAAAAGCATTAAGTACGTCCAGCTTATCCAGTACTTTCGTCAAATTGTCCACCACATTATAAAACGCCTCGTGATGCATAATTCCCGTTTCTCCGTCATAGCCGCGTACATCTTTAAGGCTTTCTGGCATTTTCTTTAATGCAGCCGTATTCAAAATTGCCGTATGTCCGTCGTTTGTAATAATAACTACCTTTCTTTTCGGGAAAAGCGCGTCTAGCTCGGATTTTTCTAACAGCTTACCTTCAACAACTCTTGCATGCGCCCCATAAGCCATTACCGTTTTGCCCTTTTTAAGGGTATTATCCCTCTCTTTAAGTAAATTGAGCATTTCGGCGTTGCTTTTCGCCTTGTCAAGCCTAACCGTAGTAGCAAGCACCGCATAAGAAGCAAAATGAGAATGCGTATCAGCAAAGGTCGGCATCAAAGCCCCCTTACCTAACTCAACAACCTCAATATCCGCATATTCTTTAGGCAACTCATTGCTCACAAAAACAATTCTGCCCTTATCTTCAACCAAATAATTATAAATTCCGTTATCCTTATCCGCCGAAATTATCGCACCTTTATAAACCGTCATTCGTTCACCAAATTAACCATAAAAAATTTTCTGTCCTTAAAGTATAACACAAAAAACTCATCATAAAAAGTACTTGTCCGAAAAAAATCCATAGAATTAATAAACAAAAATTATCCAATAGACGAAAAAAGTCAGATTCCTTTATAATTAGGAATAAATAGGTTCTATTCCAGTAATAAGAAAGCCTCGTGAATAAATAAAATCAATTGTTCAAATATTACACAGCGAAAAAGTTGGTGGAAATTCACTATATAAAAATCTACCAAAATATTCTACCACTTGACAAGCAATAGGGGGAATGTTAAGATTTGATTAAAACTTAATGCATTTAAGTTGTACTTATGAATATTTTCAAAAATCTACAATAAGCTACATAACAATTAAAAAAGTCATTTTTTAGATAATCAATAAAAAATGAAAAACATAGAAAAATAGATAAAGGAGAAAAAAATGAAAAGGGTCGTTACATTTGTAGTGGTATTTTGCTTTTTGATTATTCTATTTGGTTGTTCAAATAAATCTTCGCCCGAATCAACAACACGTGAATACAAAAGTCTGACAAAAGAACAAGTTTTGGTTTTAAGTACAGGAGAACGTTTCGCAAACAACACGACAACTGAGGAATCTGACAGTTATTTAACCAAAATAATCGCAAGGACTTATAATTTAGTTAAAAGCTCTTCTCAAACGAATTTTCCGGGAGAAGTTCAATATCAATCGTATTGGTATAGAATTACATCTACTCAAACTACAGATCAAGAATTATTAGGCAAACGCACAGTAGCTGTAGACACAAATTATGCTTATTTGATTTATACAGAAGACGAATCGTTATCCGTTAAAACAACCACAGTAACAAAAACAACATTTGATTATAAGGGGGGGTGGGTTGAAAGATATTATCAAAGAACAATAAACCTTAACGGATATTTTGCTAGTGAAGAAGAATTATATTCAGTAATTCCAGAATTTGCTTCACAAATTGATTCAGATAATATAGAGAAATACTATATTGATGTTACAGTTCCCACTGCTACTATAACGAACTACCAACAAGTCAATACTTTTTATTATTTTGATAAATTAAACAGTATTAAATAAATTATGTTGTATTAAAGCTATCCAATCTGAATTTAGTGTTCAGTCTTGTATGCGCGGAGCGGGATTAGCCAGTATTTAGCTTTCGCTAAATTCTGCTTCTTTACTAGTATAACTCCTCGACCGTGAAAGACGTACTTGCCACTGGCAAGTCCTTTGATCCTTTCACGCCCCAAACGGGGTTCGAATCCCTCTTTTCTAACGTGTAATACAAGAAAAGAGGGTAAAATAACCCCCTCTTCTTGTATGGCGGAGCGGGAGGGATTAGCCAGTCTTTAGCTTTCGCTAAACCCTGCCTCTTCGGAGCACAGCTCCTCGACCGTGAAAGGCGGACTTGCCACTGGCAAATCCTTTTCCCTTTCACGCCCCTAGCGGAGTTCGAATCCCTCCTATCTAGCAAGAAATACAAAAAGAGGGGGTGTTTATTACCCCCTCTTCTTGTATGGCGGAGCGGGAGGGAATAGCCAGTCTTTAGCTTTCACTAAACCCTGCCTCTTCGGAGCACAGCTCCTCGACCGTGAAAGGCGGACTTGCCACCGGCAAATCCTTTTCCCTTTCACGCCCCTAGCGGAGTTCGAATCCCTCCTATCTAGCAAGAAATACAAAAAGAGGGGGTGTTTATTACCCCCTCTTCTTGTATGGCGGAGCGGGAGGGATTCGAACCCTCGTGCCAAGTTAATGACAAACGCATTTCGAGTGCGCCCCGTTATAACCACTTCGATACCGCTCCGTGCTTTTTGTAGCGTAAGCTGTTTTTTGCATAACAAGTATACACTATATATTAATGATTTTCAACTGATTGTAAAAAAAATTTAATTGTGATATACTAGAAAATATTGTTTTAGATACAATATATTGATATATAAGACATCTTAGGAGACGTTCATGAGAAAAATTGTTGCAATCGTCGGCGACGCTATAATAGAGCCGAACGGTGAAAAATATAAGGCTGCTTTTGAGGCAGGTAAAAAGCTAGTCGACAACGGTTACCGCATCCAATGCGGTGGTTTATACGGAGTTATGGAAGCAGCTTGTAAAGGCGCGCACTCTTCCGAAAAATACAGAGAAGGCGACACAATAGCCATACTTCCCTCTTTTGATGCCTGCAAGTGCAATACTTATGCCGATATTGTTATCCCTACAGGGCTTGACGTATACCGTAACGTAATAGTAGCTAACGCCAGCGCTATAGTAGCAGTGGGCGGAGGCAGCGGCACGCTAACCGAAATTGCCAACGCTTGGGCGCTTAAAAGAATGATTCTTGCTTTTAATAACGTTGACGGCTGGTCTTCCAAAATCGCGGGGACACGTCTTGACAACCGTGTTAGGTATGAAAATATCCCAGATGATTGCGTATACAGTGTTTCCACCGCCGATGAAATGATAAAAATAATCAATGAGAGAATCGACAAATACGATAAATATCATGAAGGAATACATTTTTAATCAATGAAATACGATTACATTTTTTGGGACTGGAACGGCACCCTTATTGACGACGTGGAAATAAGCATTCGAAGCGTAAATATTTCTCTCGCCAAAAGGAATCTTCCTTTGATGGACTTAGAGAGATACGACCGTACTTTTTCCTTCCCTGTTATAAATTATTACAAAGGTCTGGGTTTTGACTTCGAAAAAGAGCCCTATGACAAACTGGCTGTGGAATATATGGACAACTACATAAGTCTACTGCCCTATTCCAAACTAAAAGCCAACGCCGAATCGGTCTTAAAAAGACTTCATATGCTAAAAGTCCCCCAGTATGTTTTGAGCGCAAGCGAAAAAATCTTGTTGCTGTCAGAATTAAAAAAATACTCCATATCCGACTATTTTAACGACGTTATTGCCCTTGATAATATCTACGCCAAAGGTAAAATTGAACTAGCTCAAGAATGGTTTGCCCGAAATCCTCTTGAGGGAAGGAAAATTCTCATCGGAGATATGCCACACGATTTTGAAGTTGCTTCTGCTCTCGGTATGGACTGCGCTCTTATCTGCGGCGGTCACAGCACTAGAGAAAAGCTGGAAAAACTGGGCGCGCCCGTTTTTAATGATATAAAAGAAGTGTTTAATTTTATTTTGGATATACCAAAACAGAGCGCTTCCTATAAATATCGCACGGGAAAAGGTGAGGACATAAAAAGCTACGATTTCAGCGAAATTGACGTAAGCAAAGCCGAATCCTTCAAGACAGCGTACAAGGACTTTTACGATGACGTAAAAAACACCACAAAAACCGAAGATTGGTAAAAAATAAGACTCCGAAAACGGAGTCTTTTATTTTTATCTGTTGCAGTACGCGCAGGCGGCTACCGATGCTATCGCTCCGTCCGCCGTCGCCGTCGTCAGCTGTCTGACGGTTTTTGTCCGACAGTCTCCCGCCACGAAAATTCCCTTAATTGACGTCGTGCAATCTTCATGTGCAATTATATAGCCGTTGTCGTCTAACGCTAGCTTGTTTGCAATAAAACCGTTGTCGGGGACTTTGCCTATAGCCACGAACAAACCTTGGAATTTTACTTCTTTGACTTCTCCGCTTACTTTGTTTTTTACCTTGACGCCTTCCAGTTTTTGTTCGCCTAAAAGTTCTATAATTTCACTGTCCAAAACAAATTCCGCATTGGGCTTTGACTTAAATTCCTCTACTAGTTTTTGTTCGGCGCGGAATTCCGCTCTGCGGTGAATTAGGTAGACCTTGGGGCAATAGGAAGTAAGGAATATGGCTTCTTCCAAGGCGCTGTTGCCGCCGCCCGCCACCGCTACTTCTTTGTTTCTAAAAAAAGCGCCGTCACACAATGCGCAATAGGAAATACCGCTACCCAACAAGGCTTCTTCTCTGGGAAGTCCCATTTTCCTGTTTTTAGCGCCAGTTGCGATTATTACGCTACGGCAAGCGTACTTCTCGCTCATTCCGTAAACGGTAAAAATACCGTCTTCGTTTTTTACGATGTCGCTAACTCTATCCATCTCCATTTCCACGCCAAGTTCCAAAGCTTGCTCCACCATATTACCGGCAAGCTCATAACCCTTAATGGTTTTTACCGAAGGATAATTTTCCACAAGCGGAGCTGTCACAATCTGTCCGCCAAAGCATTCCCCTTCCAGAATAAGCGCCGACTTACCTGCTCTTGCGGCGTATATGCCTGCGGTTAGTCCGGCAGGGCCTGCTCCGATTATTACTATATCTTTCATTTTCTACCCTTTATTGCGCTTCTATGAATTTTTTGATATTGGATAAGTTAACGTACTTTTCGGCGCCCTCTTTCTTCATAACCACAAGAGTGGGAGCTTGCATAATTCTGTACTTTATTGCCAAATCTTCGTTTTCTTCGGCGTCTATAATTTCATACCTTATATTAGCTTTGTCCAAAAAGTCCTTCGCCATACGGCAATTGGGGCAAGTTTTTGTGGTGAACATAAGAACTTTATCGTTTTCTTCGGTCTTGCAAGCGCAATCCTCTTTGACAAACTGCTTTTCGGCTCTCAATTTGGAATTGGGTATATCATAGAGCTTTCTTTCCGCATATTCCTGTAGTTTGCCGTCGTTCCAGTTCTGAACGGGACGGTAATAGCCTGTTATTCTGCTATAAACCTCGGCGTCTTCTCCGCAGCTCGGGCATTTGAAATGTTCGCCTACAATATATCCGTGGTCTTTACAGATAGAGTAAGTGGGGCTCATGGTATAGTAAGGAAGCTTAAAGTTTTCTGCAATCTTCTTTACCAATTTTGCCGTTGCCTGCCAGTCGGGGAGTTTTTCTCCTAAGAAGGCATGGAAAACGGTACCCGAAGTATATAAAGTCTGCAATTCGTCTTGGATTTCCAACGCCTCAAAAATATCGGCGGTATAGCCTACGGGAAGGTGAGAGCTGTTTGTATAATAAGGTGTCTTATCCATTCCCGAAGCCGTGATTATATCGGGATATCTCTTACGGTCGTGTTTTGCAAGGCGGTAAGTGGTGCTTTCGGCAGGGGTTGCCTCAAGATTATACAAATCACCGTATTTTTCCTGATATTCTACCAGTCTTTCTCTCATATGGTTTAGGATTCTCTTTGCAAATTCCTGCGCTTTGGGATGAGTTAAATCCTCTCCTATCCATTTTGCATTGAGGGAGGCTTCATTGATACCGATAACTCCTATTGTGGAGAAATGGTTTTCAAAAGTGCCAAGATAACGCTTTGTATAAGGATATAAACCTTCCTTAAGAAGTTTGGTTATTACTTCCCTCTTAACCTTGAGGGAACGCGCGGAAACATCCATCATCTTATCAAGTTTAGCAAAGAATTCCTCTTCGGTCTCCGATAGATAAGCTATACGCGGTACGTTAATGGTAACAACGCCTACCGAACCGGTGCTTTCCCCGCTGCCGAAGAAGCCGCCCGACTTTTTGCGCAGTTCACGTAAGTCCAAACGAAGTCTGCAGCACATACTGCGTACGTCAGAAGGTTCCATATCGCTGTTTATATAGTTGCTGAAATACGGAGTACCGTATTTGGCGGTCATTTCGAAAAGTAAACGGTTGTTTTCGGTATCCGACCAGTCGAAATCTCTGGTTATTGAGTACGTGGGTATAGGATACTGGAAGCCGCGGCCGTTGGCATCGCCTTCTACCATTACTTCGATAAACGCCTTGTTGACCATAGCCATTTCTTTGACGCAGTCTTTATACTTGAAGTCCATTCTCTTGCCGCCCACCAATGCTTGTTGTTCTGCCATGTCAACAGGAACGGTCCAGTCAAGGGTTATGTTGGTAAAGGGAGCCTGTGTGCCCCAACGGCTGGGTGTGTTTACACCGTAAATAAAGGACTGTATGCACTGCTTAACTTCTTTGTAGCTTAAGTTATCCACCTTTACAAAGGGAGCAAGATAGGTATCGAAAGAAGAAAATGCCTGTGCGCCCGCCCATTCGTTTTGCATAATTCCAAGGAAGTTTACCATTTGGTTGCAGAGTGTTGATAAATGCGCCGCGGGAGAGGAAGTTATTTTTCCCTTTACGCCGCCTAGTCCTACTTCTATCAACTGACGGAGCGACCAACCTGCGCAGTAACCTGTAAGCATAGAAAGATCATGAATATGGATATCGGCGTTTCTATGAGCCGAAGCTATTTCTTCATCATAAACTTCGCTTAGCCAGTAGTTTGCGGTAATGGCTCCGGAGTTACTCAAAATCAAACCTCCTACCGAATAGGTAACGGTGGAGTTTTCTTTAACTCTCCAGTCTTCAAGTTTTACGTAATTGTTCACTATCTCTTTATAATCAAGGATAGTGGACTTCATGTTACGGATCTTTTCACGCTGTTTGCGGTAAAGTATATATGCTTTAGCTACGTCGGTATAACCCGTCTCTTCCAGAACGTGCTCAACGCTGTCCTGAATGTCCTCAACCGATATTTTGCCGTCTTTAATTTTGCTCTCGAAAGCGGCAGTGGTGCGTAAAGCAAGCAAGTCAATAATAGCAGGGGTGTACTGCTTATTTTTTGCCTCGAACGCCTTTGTGATAGCTATGCTGATTTTTTGCAAATCGAACGGTGAAACTTTTCCGTCTCTTTTTACTACGTTATACATTTTCTTACCTCGCATTTTTCTGTTGTAGCCTCAACCTGTCTACGGGCGGGAAAAGGTCGAGCTACTCTAATGTATCATAGTTTATGCTCGTTGTCAATACCAAAACACAATATTTTGAATTAAAAAATAAATTGTACCACTATATATTGTGGTTACAAATTTTTGCCCCTAATCAGGACTTTTTGGAAAAAAGGCGTCAACTGCTGACAAAACTCTTGCATTTTGTGTTCGGTATGGTTGCCCAAACCGCTTGTTATGAGGTCTTCGCCGTCTCGAAAATCTTGTAGAACGTAGAGTTTTGCTCCCTTGAGCCATTGACCGATTTTTATAAAGTTTTCGGTGTCGTGATACTCTTTAACCACCGTAGTGCGGAATTCATAATCTATATCGGAATCCATAATTATCTTTACGCTTTCTTCAATGGGCGCGGTATTGAAATTCTCTATACCGATTGTTTTGCCATAAGCGTCTAGACTATTCTTAATATCCATTGCGATATAATCGACTTTTCTATCGGCTAATAATTTTCTGATTACTTCGGGTCTGCTTCCGTTGGTATCCAGCTTGACGTTTAGTCCTATATCCTTTATTTTGCCGATAAAATCTTCCAGTCCTTTTGTTATGGTAGGTTCTCCACCGGTTATGCAAACGCCTTCAAGAAGACCTTTTCTTTTATTGAGAAAGGAAAAAAACTCTTCCTCATTAATAACGGGTTGAGAATCGGGATTAAAAACCAACGTTGCGTTGTGGCAAAACGGACAACGGAAATTACAGCCGCCCGTAAAAACAGTACAAGCGGTGTGTTCGGGATAGTCAAGTAAGGTAAGTTTATTTAAGCCGTGAATTATCATCTATATAATTATACCACAAATTTATTTTACGGTTATTATTTTTCCGTAATCCTTATTTTCAAAAGGACTTATTGTGGAAACAACGGACTGTTTGTCGTTTACAAATTTCAAAGTAAGTTCAGTTCCGTCCCATTCTAGTGCCGCTCCGGTAAAATATCTGCCCCCCTTTTCCTTTTCGCGTTGGCTTCTGCTTCTCTTGGAGCAAATAATATTATAATACTCGGCTCCTGCTGCAATGTACTTAGGCTTGGTGTTGATCTTGCCGTTATAATTATCCATATAAGTAAGGGTTGTTCCTGCGGCGTAGTCGTTTTCGGTAATAAAAACTTCGTGCAAGTGTCCGCTGACCATAGCGTTAAGTCCGATTTGATTTAGCCTTGTATTTATATTTAATAAATCGGCATACATATAATCGCGTTCGTAATCGGTAAAAGCGGTGGGAATATGGCAAATGCCAATTTTAAGGGTTACACCCTCAGCTTCGTATTCGTTTGCCTTATTGGCTATTATCTCGTCAAGGAAGGCAATCTGTTCTTTTCTGTAGCTGTCAAAAACCGCGGTGCCGAAAAACTCATACCAATCATCCTCGTGGTCTTCTCCCATATCAAGTACCAACCCCCAAACGCTTCCTAAACGGAAGGTATAATAAAAGTTTGTATTGCTTGAACCGACGTAGCGGTATAATCTTTCGCTCTTTTCACTCTTTAATTCGTGGTTACCTCTGGCAAAAACTACGGGAATTTCGCCTTTGGTCATCTTAAAGGAAAGATTAACTATTCTATTTAGGTCGGTATCGTTTTCTAAGAAAGACACGTTATCCCCCGCCATAACAATAAAGTCGGTTTTATCTCCAAAATATACTGCCGCTTTTGAAGGAGGATTATTGCTGTCGTGAGTATCGGATACCGAAAAGAACTGTATTCCGTCGCTCTCGTCAACTGGGCGGAAATTATAGGTTTTGGAAAGCACTCTACCCATATCGGCATAAAAACCTTGTTCGGCTATCATCTTTTTGGTGTTAATTGTATAACTTTTTGCTTCGTTGAGTACCGCTTGAGGCACGCTAACTTTATGCACCCTTTCTTCGCTGCGCATACTTCCCGCTATGGTATCGTAAAATGTCATACCGTTAATGGTAACGTAGCCAGTACCCTTAACCTCGGTAGTCCAAACTATCTGATAGTCCTCTCCTACCGCATAAACAACGGCGCCTTGCGTGACATAATTTATACGTAAATTTTTCAAATCGGTAAAGCCAACCACAACGCCAAGACAAAGCACGGCGCAAATTATTATGCTTATAAGTTTTTTATTCTTGAATTCCAATTTCGGAAGATAAAAAATGATAAACACCCACGCAGCTATTGCAAGCATTATTAACAGTACCAATAATCCTTGCATAAGTATGTCGGTCATATTGCTGCGGAAAACTATAAGTAAAGCAATACATAAAGCCATAAAAATTACGTTCCAGACAAAGATAATGATACCGCCTGTTTTGTTGGGTCTATGTAATGTAAAAATCAGGCTAAATACTGCGCCGATAATCTGAATAGCCCCCAACAGATAAGGTAGAGCCATAAAGGTGGTAAAGCCCACGAAAGCCAATACGCTGTTGAGAGAAAAATAGAATAAAATACCAAGTAGCGAAAGGGCAGTAGTAATTACGTAAAATATTTTTTTTGACATAAACAATACCTCTCTATTCTATTTCTATAAAAAGTGGCTTACCTTCGCGGTAAACCGTCCAGTGAGTAAAGCCAACGGACTTAACCAGTTCGCTCGCCTGTTTGTACATATCGCCTACTCTGCTTACTACGTGCGCGTCGGAAGCAAAAGAAATGCTCCGTCCGCCTAATTGATAATACCTTTCCAAAAAGTCTTTGGTAGGCATAAAATCTTTGGTTTTTATGTTGGAGTTAACTTCCAAGGTCTTGCCTTTTTCTATAATTTTTGTAAAAATAGCGTCTACTATATCGCTATATTCCTCTATCGGCATATAATTGTCGCTGTAGTTGGAATTCTTCCTGCAAAAACCAATATGGGATATTGTATTATATGGATAATCTGCTTCAGTGCTAATAAGTACCTTTTTCAGATATATTGAGTACGCCTCATGTTTTGTTTTATCGGAGAAATACTCGCTGTTATATACGTCCATTCCGTCTACTGTATGGATAGAATTTAGTACGTAATCGAACTGATAGTTATTAAGTAGATCTACGTAATCCTTTTCGGCAAGTTCGCTGTAGCCTAACTCTATACCCATGGCAAGGAAAGGGAATTCTTCCTTTAGCTTACTTACCCCCTCGATATACTTTTTTACGTCAAGTTGCTTAACGTAGCTATACCTTTTTATATAAACGTAATCTCTATCATAGTGGTCGGTAAAAGCCATATACTGTAAATTCAGCTCTTTACCCTTAATAGCCATATCTCTTGCCGTATCTTTTGCGTCAAAAGAATAAAAGGTATGAGTATGAGTGTCTATCATAATCCCTCTTACATTTTTTCGGGGGCGGAAATGCCCATGAGACTTAATCCTTCTTCAATAATTTTATGAACGGCATCGGCTAAGGCAAGTCTTGCGTTCTTAACCGCTTCGGCTTCCCCTATTATCCTGTTGGCAAGATAAAAGCGGTTAAATTCCTTACATAAATCCACTAAGAACCGCCCTATATAGCAAGGTTCGTATTTTTCGGCGGTGTCAGCAAGAACAGACGGAAATTTTTCCAACAACGCGACAACGGCGCTGCTTTCTTCGTTATCTAGGGCGTTAAAATCGGCGTTATTTATATCATAGCCGCCAGCTTTATTAAGTAGGCTTATTGCCCTTGCGTTGGTGTATTGTACGTACGGGCCCGTTTCTCCGTCAAAATTAAGAACCTTGTCATAGCTAAAGGTTATATCCTTAATGCGGTTGTTATACATTGTGGAGAAAATTACCGCGCCTACGCCCACCTTTTCGGCAACGTCTTCTTTTCTTTCCAAATTAGGATTCTTTTCGGTAATAATAGCTAAGCTCTTTTCTACCGCTTTATTCAATACGTCTTCAAGTAGAACAACTTTGCCTCTGCGGGTACTCATCGCTCCGTCTTCTAGACTTACCATACCGAACGCCACGTGGTAAAGGTCTTTTGCCCAATCCTTACCCATCAATTCCACAACCTTAAACCATTGTCTGAAATGTAAATTTTGCTGGTAGGCTACCACGTAAAGGCTCTTATAAAAATCATAGGTGTTTTTGCGGTAAAAAGCAGCGGCTAGGTCTCTTGTAGCGTATAAAGTGGCTCCGTCGTTTTTAACAAGCAAGCACGGTGGCATATCGTATTTTTCCAAATCAACAACCTTTGCGCCCTCGCTTGTTTCCAATAAGCCTAGCTTGTCCAGTTCTTCAAGCACAGGCTCCATTTTGTCATTATAGAAACTTTCTCCTGCATAGCTGTCAAAAGAAATTTTTAGCCGTTTATATGTCTTCTCCACCTCTTTTAGTGTAATTTCCTTAAAGAGATTGAACAAATATAACGCCTCGCTATCGCCGTCTTCTATTTTCTTAAACCACATTCTTGCCTGATCTTCTAAGCTTGGGTTCTTTTCGCTCTCCTCGTGGAACTTTACGTAAATAGAAGTAAGAACTTTCATTCCTTCCCTTTGGAGTTCTTCTTCGCTGCACCAAAGTTTGAAAGCAACTATTAATTTTCCAAACTGCGTTCCCCAGTCTCCCAGGTGGTTAATACCCACGCAGTTATAACCTAATTTTTTATAAACTCTGTAAAGGCAACCGCCTATTACCGTTGTGCTGAGGTGACCGATATGGAAGGGCTTAGCTATGTTAATAGAAGAATAATCTATACAAATAGTCTTGCCGTAACCCTCTTCGCCGTCGCCGTAACCGCAACCTTTTTCGCTGATTTCTTTAAGCACCTTTTTGGCGGTATAAAGTTTGTCGGTAAGAAAATTGACGTAACCGTTAAGAGCGGTAACGCTTGTAACAGGGTAAGGAAGATTTGTTATACTGAAGGCTATATCCTGAGCGATAACCATCGGCGCCTTTCTAAGTAGCTTGCTGAATCGGAAGCACGGCAAGCTGAAATCTCCCATTTTTTTGTCGGCGGGGATTTCTATAGCGTCGTATATTTCCTGGCTCGACACCCCCTCGATTTTGATTAAATCGGCAATTATTTGTTTTTTCTCGTTAATCATAGGTCTTCCTCACTAAAGAAATTTTTCGGTCTTTTACCTCATACAAGGCGTAATTATCGGCAATATTTTTCTCAAACTCGGTACAAGTTACTATCGTTTGAGCGTTCAGACTATCAAACAACCCTTTTTTTCTGTCAACGTCAAGCTCGCTTAAAACGTCGTCCATTAACAAAACCGGCTTTTCTCCGCTGACGTTATAAAAAGAATCCACTTCGGCAAGTTTAAGACTTAAAGCAGCCGTCCTTTTCTGTCCTTGAGAGCAGTACTTACGTACGTCAATACCCCCTGCAGAAATCTTTATATCGTCACGGTGTATTCCAACCGTTGTGTATTCTAGCCGACAATCCTTATTAAGAGAATTTTCATAGAGAGTTTTCAAGCTCTTTTTTATGTCGGAAAAGTCCACTTCTTCGGTTTCGTAGGCTATCTCCAACGTTTCCTTGCCGCTGGTTAGCATTGTATGCTTTTCGTTTGCCAACGGAGCAAGCCTAATAATAAAATCCCGCCTGCGCAGAATTATATATTCTTCCGCCTCAATCATTTTTTCTACAATAAGGTCGCTCATTTCTTTTAGAGAACTGCTGTTTTTATAATTTTTCAGCACCTTATTGCGCTGGGCTATTAGCTTGTTATATCTCATTAGGCTATTAAGGTATAGCTTATCCAGTTGGCACAGACTAATATCCATAAACCGCCTGCGGTCAACGGGCGATTCCTTAATCAGCCGCATTTCGTCGGGGGAGAAAAAGACTACTCCTAAGCCCCCCAACAATTCGCTCATTCTTTGAATAGGCAGATTATCGATAAGCGCGCGCTTTTTGCCTTGCTGGTCAATCAAAATTTCCACCGTATGTTTGGAATATTTTTTCTCAAACAATATTTTTATTCGGGCGGACTTTTCGGACTCCCAGTTTATAAGTTCTTTATCCTTTAAGCCTTTTGCGGACTTACCTAACGCTGCAAAAAATATACTCTCAATCAGATTGGTTTTACCGGCGGCGTTTGCCCCCGTAAGAATGTTAATCCCTTCGTTAAGCTCCAAAAACAAAGTCGGATAACTTAAAAAATTCTCCAAGTATATTTTTCTTATTACCAATGCTATCTCCCGATATCAAAGGGCGTAACCTGATAAACGTAGTAGTTAAGCCAGTTGTTAAATAACAAATGTCCGGTTGACTTCCAGCCCATATTGATTTTGTTTATGTCGTTATGGACAAAATAATATTCGGGCATATCGATTTCCAGTCCCTTATCAACGTCGCGGAGATATTCATTTTTCAAAGTCTCTCTGTCGTATTCGCTGTGCCCGAAGAAAAAGAACTTCTTGCCGTCAATACTTTTTGCTATGGAAATTCCGCAATCTTCGCCTTCGGCAAGTACCACAAGTCTTGGGTCTTCCCGCAAAGACTGTTCGTCAACGGCGGTATATCTTGAGTGCGGCACCTTGAAATTATCATTTAGTCCTCTAAGTAAAGGGTCATACTCCACCATCGGATGATTTTTATATACCCCGAACAGCTTTTTCCCCAGCGGTCTTTTGCCGATACCGTAGTAGTAGTTCATAGCGGCTTGCGCTCCCCAGCAAATAAAAATAGAAGAAGTAACGTTCCTTTCGGCAAAGTCAAAAATTCTACAAAGTTCTTCCCAATACTTGACGTCACTAAATTCCAATGTCTCTACCGGCGCGCCCGTTATAATAAATCCGTCAAACTTCTTATGCTTTATATCTTCGAAAGTCTGATAAAACTTGTCCATATGACTTTGGGAAGTATTAGAAGGAGTATAACTTGCCGTCTTAATAAGCGTGATATTAACTTGTAAGGGCGTGTTGCTTAGTACCCTCATTAGTTGGGTTTCTGTCTCCACCTTGGTAGGCATTAGGTTAAGTATGGCAATCTCAAGCGGTCTTATATCCTGTGTTTTTGCTCTTATATCTCCCATTACGAATATATTCTCACCTGTGAGAACGTCAAAGGCAGGTATATCTTTTGGTATTACTATAGGCATATTCCCTCCCTTTATCCGTTGACTGCGCTAGCTTCAAGCGCGGTAACAATATCTTCTATTATATCAGCCGCGTCCTCAATACCTACGCTGAGCCTAATAAGATTATCGCTTATTCCGCAGGAAATAAGTTCGGCATCGGACAGCTGACGGTGGGTGGAGCTAGCAGGATGCAAAACGCAACTTCTGGAATCGGCAATATGAGTTACTATTCTGAACAGTTTCAGAGCTTTTTGGAACTTGGAAGCAGCCTCTCTGCCGCCCTTAATTCCGAAAGTAACCATTCCCGAAGCCATATTGTTATCAAAATATTTTTGTACCAAAGGATAGTTTGCGTCACTTTCTAACCCTGCATATTTTACCCACAAAACTTGTTTGCTTGATTTAAGTAACTTAGCAACGCTTAGCGCGTTTTCGCTGTGGCGCGCCATACGTAAATGGAGCGTTTCTATACCGTTGTGGGTCAAAAAGGCGTTCATTGGCGCCATTTGCGCGCCGATATCTCTCATAATCTGCACTCTTGCCTTTACGATAAAGGCTTTTTCTTTGCAGTCTTTGGCATATACCATTCCGTGATAGCTCTCATCGGGAGTGTTAAAATCGGCATAGCGGGGGTTGTTTAAGAAGTTAAAATTACCTCCGTCCACTATAAGTCCGCCTACCGAACAAGCATGTCCGTCAAGATACTTAGTGGAAGAATAAACGACCAGGTTAACTCCCCACTCAAAAGGACGGCAAATTACAGGCGTAGCCAAAGTATTGTCAACCATTAATAAAATTCCGTACTTCTTGGCAACTTTACTTAGTTTATCAAAATCGGCAACGTTCATGGCGGGATTGGCTATAGTTTCGCAGAAAATTATTTTGGTGTTATCGTCAACACATTTTTCTATTTCGGCTTCGCTTGCGTTCGGGTCGATAAAACGGCAATCTATTCCTAGTTTGGGTAGTGTCGTGGAAAATAGATTATATGTACCGCCGTATATAGTCGATACGGAAATTATGTTATCCCCTTTGTGGCAAACGGTAAAAACTGCCAGAGTGGTTGCCGCCATTCCGCTGGAACAAGCCATTGCGCCCACTCCGCCGTCAAGAGCGGTGATTCTCTCTTCCAAACCGCCGTTGGTGGGATTGCCAAGCCTTGTATAGAAATATCCTTCGGCCTTTAGGTCGAACAAATCTCCCATTTCTTCGGGGGTGTCATAAGCGAAAGTGGTGCTTTGATATATGGGTAGAACTCTGGGTTCTCCCTTTTTCGGGCTGTAGCCCGATTGAACGCATTTTGTATTGATTTTATATTGTTTCATTGTAGGTTTCTTTCCTCCGCATTATTTGTAGTTAGCTAGCTCTCTTAATACCTCTCTTTTTTGCTGTTTTTCTTTGAGAGCATCTCTTTTGTCGTGTAGTTCTTTTCCTTTTGCCAAAGCAATTTCTATTTTTATGAGAGAATTTTTGAAATAAACCTTAGTGGCTACCAGGGTATATCCCTTCTGTTCTATTTTGCCCCTAAGTTTATCGATTTCTCTCTTATGCATTAATAAACGGCGGTCGCGGCGAGGGTCGACGTTAAAATAACTCCCCATTTTGTAGGGAGAAATATGCACGTTGGAAAGGATAATCTCACCGTTTTTTATATAGGCGTAACTATCTTTGAGATTTATCCCTCCAAGCCTGATACTTTTTACCTCGCTGCCAACAAGCTGAATGCCCGCCTCAAAGGTCTCTTCGATAAAGAAATCATGATAGGCTTTCTTGTTGGTTGCAACCAACCGTTCCATTTACGCTCCTTATTATTTAATAATTTATTATATTAACATATAAACGCCCTAAAAGCAAGTAATAGCCAAAATTTTAGGGTAATATACCCTATTTTGCCACAAATACTTAATAAAAAAACAACTGCCCGCAGGCAGTTGCTTGTTTCTCTTAGTGTGGTCTTTTTATAATCTGGCTTTGAGTATCTGTATTACGAAGAATAAAATCGAAGTAACTAGGATAGCTATTGCTATAAATATTGTCCATCTCTTAAATTTTCCGTCCAAACTTCTTGCCTTGTTTTTACCAAAAAAGGATTCGGCGCCGCCTGCAATAGCTCCCAAATTGGAAGAATTGCCTTGTTGAAGCACTACTATTATTATCATAGCAATGCTCAATAGTACCATAAGCACCATAAAAATAATGGAAAACACGGTGTAAACGGTATATGCTTGTACAGCAGAAATCAAACCTAATGTCATCTTTGTCTCCTATCTAACTTATATGCTAGGTTATTTTATCATAAGGATTAATTATTTTCAAGCGTTTTATTCAATCTTTTTGAAAAATAACCACTATTCGACCTCGCCGAAATATTTGTCAACAAGCCGTACCGGACGTAATCTTAGTTTGGTTTCGCGCAAATTTTCGTCGCCGACGTCCTCTTCTCTGTTAACGTAGACAAGCTCTTTGCTATAGCACATCTCCAAAAACAGCTTGTTTGCGGCGGCATAACTGCCCCTATACTCTTTTAACGCCTTTTCAAAATGCACGTAAAGGGTGTCCCCTACCTTTTCTCCAAAGCTAAAACCTATTACTTTGCCGTCAACGATAAGCAAACCGCCGGTAAGTTCGGTAGAAGCAAAATCACTTAAAACAAAGTCTAAAACCGTTTTTTCGGACTTGAAAATTTGGCTTTCCTTGTTCTGAACAACATAATATTCGCCAAAAAAGTCGGCAAGCAAGGCTTTCTTTGTGTCGTCATAGCTTACGTATTCATAATTATATGTTTTTATAAACTGATTGAAATGGTTTTTTTGAGCGTGTAACTTCTTTCCGCTTAAATTTAACAGTTCCTCATAAGAATATAAATAATCCGCCCAATTCCTGTCGGCTGTTAACTTCAGTCTGCCTTTGAAATAATTTTCCAGAGTATCAACGTTTTCTTGGGGTACGTGCCAAAAACAGAGTTTCAGCATATTATTTAGGCAATACTCTTCTATTTTTTCTATATCATTATCGGTTATTTTATCTCCGAAAGGATAATAAAAATTGGCGTTCCCGTCCCTGATTGACATTACGAAAAGAACTTCGTCTTGCTCACAGATATAGTGATTTTCGGCGGCGCTCCACAGATAAATAAATCCGAAAGTGTTTTCACAGCTATAATAAGTTGTCTTATTTAGATACTTTTTCAATACCGGAATACTTTTCTCGGTAATTTTTTCAAACAGTAACATAATGCCAATATACCACACAAATTTGATAAAGTAAAGTATATCCCTTTCTTTAGCTGTCAATAATACCGCTATGGTAAAAAAATTGTGCGCTTTTCTCATTTTTTGTTTCATTGTGCTGTGCGCTTTCGGCTGTTCGGGTGTTGAGGACGCAAACGCCGATTATTTGCGCCTGCATATTCGTGCAAACAGCAATGAAATTACCGACCAAAATATAAAACTAAAAGTACGCGATGAAGTTATAAAATACCTAACTCCCCTCTTTGGGGGGGTGACTTCCAGAACGCAAGCCGAAATAATCGTAAAGCGCAACACGGCAGAACTAACGGAAATTGTTAACAATTTTCTTATACAAAACGATTTTGGCTACAATTGCGCAATAGCAATAAAAAACGAAACCTTCCCGACTAGAAAATATGATGACCTAGTCTTAGAAAAAGGGTTATACCGCGCAATTATCATAACTTTGGGAAAAGGGGAAGGGGACAACTGGTGGTGCGTAGCTTACCCTCCGCTATGCTTTGCCGAAGGGGAAGACGTAACTTATAAATCAAAAATATGGGAAATCATTAAAGAATAATTAGGAGGTAAAATGAGTAAAGCAAAAATACTAAAATCGGCAGTCTGCATAGTGCTAATCCTTTCCACAGCGCTTACCGCAGTATTGCTGTTTACCGATGCGATAAGGTCAGATGAACCTGCGGAGGCTGCTTCTCTAAAGCAAGGCAGTACGGGCGCTACGGTAAAAAAAGTTCAGCAAAAACTAAAAGACTGGGGCTACTATACCGGCGGTGTGGACGGCATATACGGTAGCAAAACGGTAGCCGCGGTAAAATATTTTCAGAGGAAGAACGGACTTACCGCCGACGGGATAGTGGGTTCCAAAACAGCCGCCGCTATGGGAATAAGCCTTACTTCCAACACAGGCTCCAATACCGGCAACGCTTATCTTCTTGCCCGTCTGGTCCATGCCGAAGCCAGAGGAGAACCCTACGTGGGGCAAGTTGCCGTTGCCGCCGTTGTGCTTAACAGGGTTAAAAGTTCGCAATTTCCTAACACAATAAGCGGGGTTATTTATCAGAAAGGGGCTTTTGACGTAGTAAGTGACGGACAAATCAATATGGCGCCCGACAACACCGCAGTAAGAGCGGCACAAGATGCCTTAAACGGTTGGGACCCCACTTACGGCTGCTTGTTCTATTATAATCCCAACACCGCTACCAACGCCTGGATTAGGCAAAAACCCATAAAACTGTCCATCGGCGAACACGTCTTCTGCTAATTATAAGTGAGGTAAATTATGAATAGAACAAAGAGAACAATAATTGCCGTATCAGTAATAGCTATCCTTATTATGGCGGGGCTAGCCACAGCCTTAGGTATATTCGTGACGAAAAATAAAAAAGCCGAAGCGACGGTTAATTCCATCTACGAAAAGTCCTTTAGGGAAAGTCTAGACAGCCTATCCGATATAGAACTGCGCCTCAGTAAAATAAACGTGCTTACCGGCACAACCTTACGCCAACAACTTCTAAGCGACGTATGGCGTCAATGCGACGTAGCCGCCACCAACCTTTCCCAACTTGGGCAAGTGGGTGAGGATATGAACGATATCGTAAAATTCCTCAACCAAATGGGCGACTACTGCTACTACCTCTCCAAAAAACTAAAAACTTCGCAATTAAGTGAAGAAGAAACGGCAAACGTAGCCAAATTCTATGAGATAACCAAAGAATTGAGCGCGTCTTTGCGTGGAGTGGAAGACAAACTGGTAACAGGTAAAAAAATCGACACCAAGCTTTTAAGCGACGATATTACTATATCCGACGCAATAAAGAGCCACTCCTCCGTTGACTATCCCGAACTTATTTATGACGGACCGTTCTCCGATGCATTAAACGACCGCGAAGTAAAAAACCTCAAGGATGCTGCGGAGATTACTTCGGAACAAGGAGCAGCTAAGGTAATCGAATATTTCCCCGACGCGAAGAACGTAAGCTATATCGGAGAAGGCACTTCTTCTATTGTATCCTATCTTTATCAGTTCGATATCAATGGACAGGTGGGCAACGTGCAAATAACCAAAAACGGCGGGAAAGTGACTTCTTACAATTCCTATTGCGCAATAGACGACCCTATCTTGTCCGAAGAAGAATGTCTTGCAAAGGGCAATGAATATATGACAAAGCTGGGGTTTGAAAATATGAAAGCGGTATGGGTGTTTAATAACAACAGCACAGTTTATATAAACTATGCCTTTCTGGATAATAACAATATAGTCTATTATCCCGATATGGTAAAAATAAAAATAAACAGCAATAACGGCGACCTAATAGGTTTGGAAGCCGAAAACTATCTTTATAACCACGTAGAAAGAAACCTGACTATCGGTACCGAAAAGACAATCATTCTTAACAAAAACCTTAACGTAGTAAGTCAAGTTTATTGCCTTATTCCTACCGAATGGAACAGCGAAGTTCTCTGCAAAGAGGTTGTCGCCACCGCCAACGGAATAACCTATTATATCTATTTTGACCTATCAACAGGGGAAGAAATAAAAGCAATGGTAGTTATAGAAGACGAAGGCAAATTGTTAGCGTAATTTATCATCCAACAAAAAAAGAGCAACAACGTAAAGTTGTTGCTTTTTTGTTAGGCTAATTCCAAGCCGTTGTAGAGTTCAAAGTATTTTCCTTTGAGCTTCAACAGCTCATCATGGTTGCCTCTCTCTATTATTTTGCCGTCTTCAAGCACCATAATGGCATCGGCATTTTGTACCGTACTCAATCTGTGTGCAATAACGAATACCGTTCTGCCCTCCATAAGTTTGTCCATACCCTGTTCTATTATCTTTTCGGTGCGGGTATCTATACTGGAAGTAGCTTCGTCCAAAATTAGAACAGGCGGGTCGGCTACGGCGGCTCTTGCTATTGAGAGCAACTGCCTTTGTCCTTGGCTAAGATTAGCTCCGTTGCCTGTCAGTACCGTTTGGTACCCTTCGGGTAAGCGGGTAATAAATGAGTCGGCATTGGCTAGCTTACTTGCGTTGATGCACTCTTCATCGGTGGCATCAAGTTTGCCGTAACGTATATTATCCATAACGGTACCGGTAAACAGATTGGTATCCTGCAACACCATTCCCAAAGAACGGCGCAAATCGGACTTTCTTATCTTATTTATATTAATTCCGTCATAGCGGATTTTGCCGTCGGGCACGTCATAAAATCTGTTAATAAGGTTAGTAATAGTGGTTTTGCCCGCGCCGGTAGAGCCAACAAAAGCCACTTTCTGCCCCGGCTTTGCGTACAGAGAAATGCCTTGAAGTACCGTTTTGTTTTCTTCGTAGCCAAAAACAACGTTATCAAATTGCACGTCTCCTTCCACTTCCTTATAGGTTATTGTATTGTCCGCTTTATGGGGATGTTTCCACATCCAACGCCCCGTACGCTCTTTGCTTTCTGTTACGTTGCCATTATCATCTACCATAACGTTAACTAAAGTCACGTAGCCGTTATCATTTTCCACAGGTTCGTCCATAATTTTGAATATTCTTTCCGCGCCCGCAATGGCTAGCAAAATACTGTTAAAATGCTGACTGGTCTGAGTAATCGGAGCGGCTATACTTCTGGTAAACTGCAAGAAAGAAATAAGTGTACCGATAGAAATACTGATAATCAAGCCTTGATTTATGGTAAGCACCGAACCGACAATAGCCACAAGCACGTAAAGAATATACCCAAGGTTACCCATAATCGGCATAAGTATATTAGCGCAGGTGTTTGCGGTTGTGGCGTTTTTGCAAAGTTCGGTATTAATAACAGAAAATCTTTCTTTTACTTTGTTTTCATGGCAAAATACCTTGACTACCTTTTGACCTTCGATAAGTTCCTCTATATATCCGTTTACCGAACCTAACGTGTTCTGCATTTTTCCAAAGAACTTGCCGCTGATTTTGCCGATTTTGCCCACGAAGACAATCATACCAAAAAGCACCAAAAATACGATAAGGGTAAGAATGGGACTGTATATTATCATTACCGTAACAATGCCGACAACGGTAAGCAGTGAAGAAATAATCTGCGGCAAGGCGCTAGATATCATTTCTCTCATAGTGTCGGTGTCGTTGGTAAAACGGCTCATAAGTTCACCATGGGTGTTCTTGTCGTAAAACTTGATAGGCAACCTCTGTAGGTGGTCGAATAAATCGTCTCTTACCTTTTGCATAGTGGTACCCGTCACGTTTATTAAGATTCTGTTATAGGCATAACTACTCATAACGCCAACAAAGCTGATACAGCCCATAAAAATGAGCGCCTTAATAAAGGGTAGCAAATCGGGACTTGTCTGTTTTGCAAGGGGCACGATATAGTTATCTATAGCTACACGAATAAACGCGGTAAGCAATATTGTTATTACCGATGATAACAGTATACAAAAGCACACCAAAATGAGTTGCCATTTATAGGGCTTTAGCAACTTTAACAACCTTTTTATGGTTTCTTTGGGGTTTTGCGCTTTCATCATATCCTTGCCATGCATTTTTACATTCTCTTTCATTTTCGCGGTGTCTTTTTTCATTATCCCACCACCTTATTTATCTGTGAAGAATATACTTCACGATAAATTTCACAGTTTTCCATTAATTCTTTATGATTGCCGATAGCGTTAATTTTGCCGTCGTCAAGCACTATTATTTTGTCTGCGTCCATTACCGATGCCACTCTCTGGGCAATAACAACGGTCGTCATATCCTTTAGTTTTTCTTTTAACGCCGTCCTTATTTTTATATCGGTTGCGGTATCAACGGCGCTGGTGCTGTCGTCAAGTATCATAATTTTAGGGTTCTTCAACAAAGCTCTAGCAATACAAAGTCTCTGCTTCTGTCCGCCGCTGACGTTTACACCCCCCTGTCCCAAATCGGTATCCAGTCCGTTAGGGAAGTCCATAATGAAGTCATAAGCGCAGGCAACCTTGCATGCCTCCAAAATCTCTTCGTCGGTTGCGTTCTCTTTGCCCCATTTTAAGTTATCCCTGATTGTACCGCTAAAAAGTACGTTCTTTTGTAACACGGTAGCCACAGCGGTGCGCAAGGTTTCTAATTTGTAATCCTTAACGTCGTTATCTCCCACCAAAACTTTACCGTCGGTAACATCGTATAGCCTTGGGATAAGCTGCACAAGAGAGGTTTTCGATGAGCCTGTACCGCCTATTATTCCTACTGTTTCTCCGCTCTTTATAGTAAGGCTGATATTTTCCAAAACAGACTTCTTCGCCTCTTTAGAATAGCTGAAATTGACGTTTTCAAAAACTATATCGCCGTTTTGTACTTCCAAAGTGGATTTTTCGTTGTCCTTAATGTCTAAGTCTTCATCCAATACTTCCACCACACGTGTAACCGAAGCTCTGGACATTATTACCATTACGAAAATAAACGCAAGCATCATAAGCGACATAAAAATCTGCATTATATAGGATAGGAAGCTAGCCAGTTCTCCCGAAGACATACTTCCCTTAATAATAAGACTTCCGCCGAACCACAAAATAAGTATGATACAAACATAAATTATCATCATCATAATGGGCATTGCGGTAATTAAAACCTTTTCGGCTTTAATCTGCCAACCCTTTACGTCTTCGCTTGCTTTACGGAACTTTTCGCTTTCGTGGTCTTCCCTTACAAAGGTTTTAACAACTCTTATGCCAATTAAATCTTCCTGCACGCTTGCGCTAAGCAAATCATACTTCTTGAGCATTTTTATAAATCTAGGATATGCCAAACCGCCAAGGACTGCCACGCCGATAAAGACTAGCGGAATGGAAATTAAAAATACCAAAGCAAGTTTGGTGTTAATTTTTATGGCAAAACCCGTCGCGCAAATCAGCATAAGCGGAGAGCGGATGAGCATACGCAGCAACATCATATAAGAATTCTGAATGTTGGTTACGTCGGTAGTTAGCCTAGTAATCAAAGACGGCGTAGAAAAACGGTCGATATTGGCAAAAGAAAAATCTTGCACCTTACTAAAAAGTCCGTAACGCAAGTTTTTGGCAAAGCCCATACTGGCAACGGAACACGTTCTGCCTGCCAAACCGCCCATGCAAAGGCTGATAAAAGCCAAGCCTACCATAAGAAGACCAAGTTTTATTATATAACTTGTACCGCCGCCGCCGTAAATGCCGACGTCGATAATTTTGGAAATAATAAAAGGCAAAGTAACCTCTATCGCCACTTCAAAAACAATGAAAACCGGCGTTATAAAGGTAAAAAACTCATAGCCTTTTATAAATTTTGATAATTTTTTTAACATAATACCTCAAACATACTAATAATACATTAGAATTATATTACTAATAACCAAATAAATCCAACGTTTGAGGGTATTTTCACAAATTTTATTGTTTAACTATGACCGTCAAAGGAGAATGTGTGATACCAAAACTCTTGTCGTCTTTTATATTTATTATGGTTCCACCGCGCTGAGTGTACTTCTTCATAATATCCTGATAGGCAAGAAAATCTATGCTCATACCGTAGGTCATACGGATTCCTTTATAAGTAATAGAAAGATTGCTCAAATGGTCGTGACCAAAGAACATACCCTTACAACTGCCGAATTTGACCATTTCTTCAAAGAAATTGCCATCCTTCTTGCGGGAATACCCAACGTGGTCGTTTATTTCTCCCACACCGCCTAGGTGATAGGTTACTTTATCGGTGCCGCCAAGTTTAAGAATTTCCCAAGCGTCGCGCATTTCCTTTGGCGGCATATGGAAAAACGCCAAACTGGGAGCTAATTCCTTACCGCTCATTTCCAAAATACTTTTTTTGTACCACTCTATTTGGTCGTCGTGAATGTTGTCAAAACCGCTGAAAAACGACTTGCCTAGATACATATTAGAGTCCAGCATAACCAAAGCGGTATTTAGAGTGTTGTCGGCATTGTTTACTTTTATTATGTGGTTGCCTACTCCGGTTATCCCTTTAACGTCGTTTTTCAACAAGCAATATTTTAGGGAGCTATAATACTCTGCCAACTCCTCTTTCGTGGCCTTTGAAAATGGTTCGCTATCGTGATTTCCAAAAGTAAGCGTCCAAGGGATTTGAAAACTATCCATAAGTTCGCCAACGTATTTACTCTGCCGCATATTGTTGCAGGTGCCCGAAAAAATGGGTATGGGGTAGACGTTGTCACCTGTTATTATTATTAGGTCGGGTTTAATTCTTTCTACCAGAGTTACGATTGCGTTATGGGCAAGTTTATCGCTTTTTAAGGATAGTATTCCTCTGCCGAAATGCAAGTCGGTTAGCTGTAGAATGACAAAATCTTTGTCTTTTTCTTTGGTAAATACGGTATAACCGTCCACAAAATGGGGTTTTATTCCGCTGTTGGTAACTTTAGTTGCAGATAATTTCTTAATTTTGGTCATTTATTACTCCTCAATATTATTTTGCGCCACTTCGGCTATTCTTCTGCTGTTTATTATCTCTACCGCTTGAACCTGCTCTTTTTCGGTAAATTTATAGAAAAAAATGGGTATTAGGAACAACAGAGTGGATATAGCCGCGCCCAAGAAAGCTACAGTATAGAAAGTGCGCAAGGTTATTTCCGGTTGGTTTATTTGGTTGGGTACGTAATACTGCGGATTAATTTTTTGCAGTACGGTTAGCGTTAGGGTAACGCCCAAGGTTGTTGCCGCCATACCGATTTTGTTGATAAAAGTCTGCATGGCAAAGCATATCCCTTCCGCTCTCTTGCCTGTTTTCATTTCCAGATAGTCTATTGTATCGGCAATCATGGCGTAATTAGTAACGTTCATAAAGCCTCCCGGCAAGCCGATAAGTACGTACATAACAACGATGACAATCATAATCGTGCCGTTGATGTTTCCGGTAGAAAACATATTTACACCTAAAAAGTAAATACCCAGTAAGAGTACCAACTGAAAAATATTGCTCCAGATAGTAAGGTTCTTCTTGCCCATTTTTTTGACGCAATACGGTGTAAGAATACTGGCAATAAGTCCGGTCGGAGCCATAAGCACACCCATTATGGTGTATAGCCCTTCTCCTTTTAAGCCCATAAACTCATAGTTAGCAAGGTTGTATTTACATATATAGAGACCAAATGAGCCGTAAACTCCGCGTAAAGCTCCCAAAACTCCCGCCAAAATGATTATTAGCAGCGGTTTGTTTTCTTTAAGCAATTTCAAGTTTTGAATTAAAGACGGCACTTCGGGATCTAAGCGGCATCTTTCTTTGGCAAGAAAGCCCGATACCATGAGCGGTACCGCCACAACGGTGGTTCCTAAAGCGACAAAGAAATAAACCTTTCTTAGCATTGCCGCCACCTCAACAACCATCGGCGATTCTATTTCGGCAATTTTTGCCACCAAAGCGTCTCCGCTTAGCGTTACTTTGGCAAGTTCTATTAACGGTTCGTTAATCGGCGCCCAAGCCGCGTAAATATCTTTGGTAAAAAGCCCTGTAATAAAGGGAACAGCCAAGCCCATAAAACCGGCGCCCGCCGTGCAGAACACTCTGGCAAAAGTAAGGAGTTTGGTTCTCTCTCCGCTGTCTTTACTCATAGCCGAACTAAGTCCCCAATAAGGTACGTCGATTATGGTATAAATTATGCCGAAACTAAAATAAGTTATGTAAGCGTAAAGAAGTTTAAGTTCGTTACTAAGATTTTGGGGCATCCAAAAACATAGAACTATACTAATGCCGATTGGTATGGAAGCAAATAAAAGATAAGGACGGAGCTTTCCCCAACGCGTTCTTGTCTTGTCAACGATAGTACCCATAATAGGGTCGTTGAACGCATCAAACAGTCTTCCGATAAGAAGCATTGTGCCGATTAATGCCGGTGACATCATAGCGGCGTCGGTATAGAACATCAATAAAAAGGTTCCCGCCAGAGTACACACCATGTTCTGTCCGAAGCCGGTTAGACTGTAGAACAATATTTCTTTGTTCGGAATTTTTTGGCTGTTGTTCATTTTATATCCTTTGTATTTCTAAGTTTTCTATGCCGTATAAGTTTTTAATATATGAAGCAACCTTATCTGTTTCTTCTTCGGTGCCGACAAAAGTAGTTGTCTTTTTGCCCTGTTTCTGTTTTGTTTTTATTTTTATGGCAAATATATTGCCCTCAAATCTGTTTGCCATATTGTCAAGTTGTTTTTTATTGCTAAAAACAACCAAAGTTGATTTTCTGTCCTTATCAAAAGGAGTAACCATAAATACGCTGCTGTCAAAGCAAGCTACGGGAGTTACAACCATATTGTGATATATTTTGAAGAACCTGACGGGGTTAAAATACCATCTGTTTATATGGTAGCTGCTGGATACCAAAAAAATTTCGCCAAAACCTATCCGCCTTATTATATCCATGCAAAACTTGACGTTTTCAAAGGTGTTTTTTGACTGCGATTCGGTTATTATTAAATTTTCGCTTACCCCATAAGAGAGAAAATACTGTCTCATCGCCTCTGCTTCGGAGTGGGGAGCTTTGCCGTTTGCCTTCCCTCCGCTAAGGATAAGCAGAGCCGACTGACGACCTTTTAGTACTTTTAAGGCATGAAAACACCTCTCCCTATTAATCAGAGAGAGGCTTCCGTCGTCATTAAGATAGTTACCCAGTACGATAATGATATCAGTCATCAAAAAATTACCACTTGTTGTGAACTTTTTCCGCAAAACCTAATTTGTCCACAACTTCGATAACTGTACCGTCGTCCAATATCGCTTTGCCGTTGAATTTGCCGAAAACCTGATGAGGTATCATAGCAAATATTCCCAAATTAAAGGGAGCGTAACGGTCAAGTATGGGGGTGAAATCCATATAAAAACGTCCGTCGTTGCTTGTAAAAGTCCACGGACTCATAAAATCGTCCACACCGTCTTTTGTGGGAATATTAAAAGTAACTTCGTCCAGTTTATGGGCTTTGCCGTTATAAAAAAGCATATTTTCGGACGCTTCGTCATTGTTGCCGAAGCCGTAGCCTATATTCCAACCGAACTTAGAGCCGTCGTCAAGGTAGGTTTGCAAGCTGCCCCAGTACCAGGTATTGTCATACGTCCATACTCCTCTGCCCCAATCCAAAGTACCCATAGCTAAATTTTCTTTACTGAACTTATATTTTTCTTTGCCTATAGTATAACAGCCTTCCACTTCCATGCAATTAATTTTTTGATTATAATAGAATCTGCCCTTTTTGGTAAATGGCGTGGCTATTACCATACTTTCTTTAGGAAAAGCCGTCAATTTAACGTCAAATTCTAAGTCTTCGCCGTTGTTACCGAACTTAGCATAGGTGCCGAACAAGTGGCGAACCTTGCCGTCGTTGGTAAAGGTCATATTCGATCCGCCGATTGACCATTTAGCGTCCCCGATTACCGTGGTAGTCGGCATATGGAATTTTCCCATAGGAAAAAGACAAACGGCGCTCTTATTAATCTGCGTTAAGTTTTGAAAGTCAAGTACGCTTGCGCTCAAGGCTCCGATATAACCCATGTCGGCAATGGTCAGGCATAGCGCTCTTTCATTGTTGCCGATGTAATAATAGTCCCACTCCTTTATCAAAGATTTGCGGGCAGCTATATCCTCTCTGTTGTAATCCCAAATAAGCTTTTTGGCATATCCGGGCTCGGCTATTATACCGTCTGAATTCAACAGTTTTTGTTTTTTTGTAACTTCATGTTGTTGCATTTGTCTCACCCCTAAAATAATTTATATATTATATTATTATAAACGGACAAATATTCTGTGTCAATAGCAAAAAGCACCAAAAAATCCAAATTTATCTCTTTGTCTTGACAAATTCTTCTGCAGTAAGTATATTACTAGTTAATACGTTTTTATTTAGGAGTTTATTATGTTTATTAATTTAGTCGCCGCTACAAAAATATGGCAGTTTATTATCTTTTTTGCCTATATTGCTATGCTTGTAGTAGTTGCGATTGTTTGCAGCAGAAAAAGTAAAGGGCTTAATTCCTTCATGTTTGCCAACAAGGGCGTGGGCGGTTGGCTTTCGGCTTTCGCTTACGGCGCAACGTACTTTTCGGCGGTTGTATTCGTCGGTTACGCAGGTAAGTTCGGTTGGAATTTCGGACTTGCCGCCGTTTGGATAGGAATAGGCAATACCTTAGTCGGAACTTTGCTTGCGTGGAAAGTGCTTGCAAAAAGAACACGGCACATGACCGCCACCCTAAACGCTAGGACGATGCCGGAATATTTTGAAAAGCGTTATCAAAGCAATCATATAAAACTAATTTCTTCTTTGCTTATATTTATCTTCCTACTCCCGTATTCCTCATCGGTGTATCAGGGATTGGGCTATATATTCTCTTCAGTGTTAGGGCTTGAGCCCATTTACTGTATAGTAATTCTTGCCGCAGTTACAGCGTTTTACCTGTTCCTTGGCGGCTATATGGCAACTATAGTTACCGACTTTATTCAAGGCACAATTATGCTTATCGGTATAACTGTTTGCGTCTTTACCTTACTTGGCAATAACGCCGTCAACTGGGGTGAAGGGCTTTCTACATTATTTAACAACAACTTAGGTATTATTCCTTCGGCAGCCTATCCCGCAGGCAAAACCTTCTTAGACAGTCCGCTGTTTAACGTAATAATTCTTATTTTGCTTACTTCTTTCGGTATTTGGGGCTTGCCGCAATCCATACACAAATTCTATGCGGTAAAGGACGATGCCTCCATAAAGAAAGGTACCGTTATTAGCACCATATTTTCCTTGATAGTAGGTGGTGGGGCATATTTTATGGGCAGTTTGGTTACCCTTTTTATTTCTAAAGAAACATTTGCCGGATCTCTGGGCGGCAACTTTGATAAGCTGATTCCGGAAATGATAACCAACAACCTAAGCCCGGCTTTACTAGGCTTAATAATCGTCCTCCTGTTTTCAGCAAGTATGTCAACGCTGGCTTCCCTATCCCTTTCTTCGGCGTCCACCGTTTCCATTGACTTTTATAAGGGATATATACGTAAAAACGTATCCGATTCCAACACCACTATATTAATGCGTGTTCTTTGTTTGGTTTTCGTGGCGATTTCGGCACTGCTTGCTATAGCGCAGGTTGACGCTATCGTTACTATGATGAGCCTTAGCTGGGGCTTACTAGCCGGCTGCTTTATCGGCCCATACGTTTTAGGGCTTTACAGCAAGAAAATAAACAAGATGGGCGCTTATGCCAGTATAATTTCCACCCTTACCATAACAATAGTACTCATTATGGTGTTTGGCGCAATAGATACTCCTTCCGGAGCTAACTTTGTAACAATGCTCAAAACCGGCATAAAGCGCAGTCCCTTTATCGGCGTTGTCTGCATGGCGGCTTCCTTAATAGTAACGCCTGTTGTAAGTATTCTTACCGCAAAGAAATATCCGGTAAGCGACAAACTTCTAAAAGAACTTTTTGTAAAATAATAACCTTTGTAAAATACAAAAACCCTGCCAAAACGGCAGGGTTTTTTATTATGAAAATTACGGATTACAGTATTTTTTCGCTGAGTAGCTTTATTCCTTTTTCTTCAAATAATTTAATTGCCTTATCGGTATCTTCCACACGCAAAAGGATTTTTGCGGTATTGTAGTTTGTAAGAACGAAAGAATAGAGATACTCTATATTGATATTTTCCTTTTCCAGTAAGCCAATAACGTTAGCAAGAGCGTTGGGTACGTCTTCTACTTCCACCCCTATAAGTGAGGTTTGCTCCACCGCAAAACCGGCATCTTTTAGGATTTTGTAGGCAAGTTCGTTATCACGGGCAATAAACCTTACTATGCCGTAATCTTTTGTGTCGGCAATAGAAAGCGTGACGAAGTCCAACCCCTTTTCTCCCAAAGTATTGGTAAGCTTAAATAATCTACCCGGCTTATTTTCCATAAAAACCGACAATTGTTTTACCAGCATAAATAATACCTCCTTATGATACTATGTTATTAAAATATTTGACGCTTGTCAATAACCCTTTTGGCTTTTCCTTCGCTTCTGGGTATTGCCATAGGTTCGACCAGCTTAACCGTTGCGCTTATTCCTAAGAAGGAGTGGATTTCTCCCTCTATTCTCTTGCGCAAGCTCTCTATGTTGCCTACTGTGTCGCTGAACAGTTTTTCGCTTACTTCTATATGTATTTCCATAATGTCAAGATTATCTATTCTGTCTACATAAATCATATAGTGCGGCTCCACTCCGCTGACGTTCATAATAGCCGTTTCTATCTGCGACGGGAAGACGTTTACACCTCTAATTATTAGCATATCGTCGCTTCTTCCCTTAACCTTGTTCATTCTTACCGTGGTTCTTCCGCATTCGCATTTATCGGCGCATAGAGAAGTAATATCCCTTGTTCTGTACCTTATTAGCGGTTGTCCGGTCTTAGTTAGAGTAGTAAACACAAGCTCCCCTTCCTCTCCGTAAGGTAACGGCTCTAAAGTATCCGCATCAATAATTTCGGGATAAAAATGGTCTTCTTGTATGTGAGAACCGCATTTTGCCTGACACTCCATTGCCACGCCGGGTCCTGATATTTCGGACAGACCGTAAATATCGCGGGCGTCGATTTGCAGACGCTTTTCTATTTCTTGTCTCATATTCTCCGACCAAGGCTCAGCTCCGAAAATACCAACCTTTAGTTTCATATCTTCCAGTTTTACGCCCTGCTCTTCCAGTTCGGTACCAAGATAAATTGCATATGAGGGAGTACAGCACAATACGGTGGCGTCAAAATCCTTAATAAGCATAAGCTGTCTTTTTGTGTTCCCGCTGCTTACAGGTACTACTCCCGCGCCTATTTTTTCGGCGCCGTAATGTAAGCCTAATCCACCGGTAAACAAGCCGTAACCGTAAGCTACGTGGACGGTGTCTTTCTTAGATACGTTAGCCATGGCAAGGGATCTTGCTACACTTTCCGTCCATACGTCAAGGTCGTTTTGAGTATAGCCTACAACGGTAAGTTTGCCTGTGGTGCCGCTGGAGGCGTGAATTCTTACAATGTCCTCTTTGGGTGCCGAAAGCATACCGAAAGGATATCCGTTACGCAAATCCTGTTTGGTTGTAAAGGGCAGTTTGACAATGTCGTCAATGCTCTTTATGTCACTGGGTTTAAGATTAATCGCGTCCATTTTTGCTCTGTAAGTCGGGACGGTTTCATAAACTTTCTTAACCAGTTTTACCAGTCTTTCGCCCTGCAAAGCGCGCATTTCCTCTCTGCTTAAACACTCCACTTCGGGCATATAAATATAACCGTTATTGTTCATAATATCTCTCCTTTCCTTATGCGTTGTATCCTAAATTAAAAGCCTTGATATTTATATCCAGCATTTTTTCGGGAATGCTCTCTCTTAGAGCCTTTTCCATATCCTCTTTGTTTAATTTCATTAGTTTGGTAAACGCTCCAAGCATTACCGAATTGGCGCATTTTACGTTGCCAACCGATTCCGCCAAAGTAAGCGCGTCCACACAAAAAGCTTTGGGCAGTTGGTTTGCTATATCTTCGGGATATTTTGCCATTCCCGTTACAACAGGCATCGGCATAATTTCCTGAGAGGAATACAAAATTATTCCATCATCTTTTAGGTAATGAACGTAGCGCAAAGCCTCCAGTTTTTCAAAGGCTATTATGATATCGGCGCCCTTTGTGTCAATGATAGGAGAATTTATTTTCTCTCCCATTCTTACAAAGGTAATTACGCTTCCGCCTCTCTGCGCCATACCGTGAACTTCGCTTAGTTTGCAATCAAGATTATTATTTAATGCGTACTTTCCCAATACTCTGCTAGCCAGCAAGGTGCCTTGTCCGCCTACGCCTGCAATCAATATATCCATATTCCCTCCTACTTCTCTATAGCGTTAAACTTGCATACCGACAGGCACAAGCCGCATTCGGTGCAAAGGGATTTATCTATAGTAACTCCGTTCTTTCCGCTCATTATTGCCGGACACCCTAATTTTAGACACGCCTTGCAGTTTTTGCAATTGCTATTTATCCTAAAGCCCTTATAATTAGCTTTCTTTAGTAGTACGCACGGTCTTCTTGCGATAATAACCGATACGCCCTCTCTTACTAATTCTTCTTTTACCGTCTGTTCAAAGATACTGATTTCGTTGGGGTCAACTACGCGTACGCTAGCTGCTCCTACCGCTTTGCAAACTTCTTCTAGATTAAGTTTGAAAGTCTCTTGATTTCTGATTGTCTTACCGGTAGCCGGGTGGTTTTGGTGCCCTGTCATACCGGTAGTGCTGTTGTCTACAATAATTACCGTGGCGTTAGATTTGTTATAAACAGCCTCAACAAGACCGGTTAAACCGCTATGAACAAAGGTGCTGTCGCCGATTATGGCAACTGTTCTTTTGTAAGCCTCTGGGTCAGCCTTTTCAAAGCCTACCGCCATACCTATGCTTGCGCCCATACAAACCACGCTGTCTATGGCGTTAAGTGGAGTAATGGCTCCCAAAGTATAACAGCCTATGTCGCCAAGAACGGTAAGTTTTAGTTTGGACAAAACGTAAAACACCCCTCTATGCGGACAGCCTGCGCAAAGAACAGGAGGACGGGCGGGAACGTTGGCTATTTCGGCAGATACTTTCTGACCAAGAATTTTTTCTCTGATCATATTTGCCGAAAACTCTCCCTGAATAGAAAACAGGTTCTTGCCTTCCACGTTGCAAATACCATTTGTCTTAATAAGACCTTCTATATGCGGCTCCAGTTCCTCAATTACTATACATCTTTCCACGCTGTCTACAAATTCCTTAATTAGGTTAAAAGGCAGCGGGAAAACCATACCTAATTTTAATACGCTAGCTTCGGGCAACGCCTCTTTGACGTACTGATAAACACCGCCTGCGCAAATTATTCCTAACTTGCTTGAGCCTTTTTCTATTCTGTTAATTTCAAAACCGTTGCTGTCAAGGGATAATTTATTGAGCCTTTCTTCCACGATAACGTGTCTTTTTTTGGCGTTTGCGGGCATCATAACGTATTTGCCTATGTCCTTTACGTACTCCTTAACGCCCACTTCCTTTCTTTCCGATATTTCCACGGCGCTTTGGCTGTGAGCAACTCTGGTAGTCAGGCGCAAAATAACCGGAGTATCGTATTTTTCGGATATTTCAAAAGCAAGCGCGGTAAAATCCTTAGCTTCCTGACTGTCCGACGGTTCGATAACCGGCACATTGGCTGCGCGGGCTATCAGCCTTGTGTCCTGCTCGTTTTGAGAGCTGAACATACTCGGGTCATCGGCTACGGCAACTACCAAACCGCCGTTTACTCCGGTATAAGCCACCGTAAAAAGAGGGTCGCTGGCTACGTTTAGTCCTACGTGCTTCATAGAAACAATGGTTCTTGCTCCGCGTAAAGAACTCCCTATGCCTACCTCTAAGGCTACCTTTTCGTTAGGCGCCCATTCGGCATATATTTCTTCGTATTTTGACAATTCTTCGGTGATTTCCGTTGACGGTGTTCCCGGATATGCCGAAGCGACTTTCACTCCCGCTTCATAAGCTCCTCTGGCTACCGCAAAATCTCCCAGTAACAGTTTTTTCATCTATACCTCCGCATTGAATAATGCTTTATTTATTATCGTATACCTTACGCAAATCGGTAACTCTCTTTACCTTTCCTTCCCCACGTCTTATTGAGAACGGCTCAACTAGTTTTACCTTAACGTCCAGTTGAACAACCGATTTCAATTTTGCCTTAGTCTTAGCCACCAGATTTTCTAAGTTAGCATAGTTACTAAGTAATTCGGGATTGCCTACTTCCACGTGCACTTCAATAGTGTCCATATAGTTTTGTCTGTCCACGATTATTTCATAGTTGCTGCCCAGTTCGGGGATAGACAAAACAACGCTTTCTATTTGGGACGGGAAGACGTTAACACCGCGGATAATCATCATATCGTCGGTTCTTCCCACTATACGCGCCATTCTTGCCGAAGTCCTTCCGCATTTGCAGGTTTCATAATTAAGAGCGGTAATATCCTTCGTGCGGTATCTTAATATCGGCATAGCCTCTTTGTCAAGGGTGGTTATCAGCATTTCTCCGTATTCGCCCTCATTAAGAACCTTATTTTCTTCGATATTAACGATTTCAGGGAGGTAAAAATCTTCGTTTATATGCATACCCGCTTTCATCATGCATTCACCCGAAACACCGGGTCCGCCCACTTCGGTCAAACCGTAGTTTTCGGTCGGGAAAGCTCCCCAAATGTCCGATAAAGCTTTATGCATTTCGTTGGTGGACGCTTCGGCTCCCACAAAAACGTATTTTAGCTTCATATCCTTTATCATATCCAGTTTCTTGGCTGTTTCCGCCAAATAAATAGCGTAAGAAGGGGTAGCAACCAAGCCTGTAACGCCGAAATCCTTCATAATCATTAGCTGTCTTTCGGTATTTCCGCTGGACATAGGTACAACAGTTGCTCCTAACTTTTCTATACCGTAATGCAGTCCGAAACCGCCGGTAAACAAGCCGTAACCGAAGGCAACCTGAATGATGTCCTCTTCCGTTGCTCCGCCCATACTCAATATGCGGGCAATACAAGTTGACCAGTTGTCTAAATCTCTTTTGGTATAACCGCCCACAATGGGCTTGCCTGTGGTTCCGCTGGAAGCGTGCAAGCGCACTACCTGTTTCATAGGCACGGCAAACAGCTTGAAAGGATAATTATCCCTCAAATCTTCTTTGGTGGTATAGGGTATCTTCTCAATATCCTTTAACGTAACGATATGTTCGGGTTTAAGTCCGATAGCGTCAAACTTGTCTTTGTACATTTTGACGTTTTCGTAGGCGTACTTGACTATGTGTTTCAACTTTTCAAGCTGCATCGCCTCGATATCTTTTCTGCTGCGTGTTTCCGTTAGTTTATCGTACATTTCTGCCTCACATAAAACAATAATTATATATATTAAGTTATTTTAACATAATACATAACCTTTTTCAATCTTTTGGTCTATAAAAAATCAACAAAATACCGCTAGACGGCGCGGGCAAAGGTAAGGGCTATTACTTCCTTGGCTCCTCCTATTTCTTTTAGACTTAGAGAGCATTCGTTAATCGTCGCCCCCGAAGTAACTAAGTCGTCCACAATCAAAATTTTTTTGTCTATGTAACCGTCTTTTTCCACAGTAAAATTGCCTTTAACAGCTAATTTTCTTTGCAAAAAATCTAGCTTAGTTTGGTCTACAGGATGCTTAATCCGCTCTAATTTTTGCTCTAACGGCAAGTTGGTCATTCCCGCAAAAAACCTAGCTATGTTTTTCATCGCGTCGTAACCACGTCGTCTTATAACATGCTTGCAACTAGGCACAAAACAAACAAGGTCGCATTCTATCTTCTCTTTGGTAAAAAGTTCTGCCATCGCTTTTGCCATATAATACGACAGATACGGCGAGTTTCCGTCTTTATAAGCAATAACGTATTTTTTCACAAGTTTGTCATAATTATAGCAAGAAAACACCGCCGTTTTGTCATAGTTAGCTTTGCTTTCTTCAACTTTTACAAACTCTTCCTTGCATTTTTCACAAAGGGAATAACCGTCGTCTGTTGTTAATTCCTTCCCACAGCCGTTGCAGATAATTCCTTTTGGAAAAATCGCGTCCAGTATTTTATTAAAAAGTTCCTTAATCCTCATCTTTTCCCCACAGCATTTCTATGCGGTGTTTGTTTTTTATTAAAAACTCTTTCAACAAGGAATATCTCCTTACCGTAAAGTTATTGGAAACCATCTTTTTTAGGCACTCATCATCGCCGATTATTACCACCATTTTCTTGGCTCTTGTTATGGCGGTATAAAGTAAGTTCCTTGTTAAAATCATATAATTCCCGCCGTTTACTACCAAAACAACAACGGGGAACTCACTTCCTTGGGATTTATGAACGCTTATACAATAGGCAAGCATAAGTTGTTCTACGTCTGCGCCCTTATATTCTACAATCTTGCCGTCGTCGAACTCAATTTTTACTCCGCTCTCGTCGGCAAAAACTACGTACCCTATATCTCCGTTAAAAACTCCCGTACCGGTTTCCTTGGTTATATCCTTAATCCAAGTTACCGTGTAGTTGTTTACGTTTTGCATAACCTTGTCGCCAACCCGAAAAATGGTACCTTGACAATAATGCTCCTTGCCGATAGGGTTAATAATTTTCTGCAACTCCACGTTTAGATTGTCAACCCCGACAACCCCTTTTTTCATAGGCGCAAGCACCTGAATATCTTTTGTACTGACATTGGCAAAATTAGGAATACGCTCATTTGTCATACTAAGAACGTCACTTAGGATACCGTAATTGTCCTTTTTGGTTGACATAAAGAAGTCTGACGCGCCCTTAAAAATAGGCATCTCTCCTTTGTTTACTCTGTGAGCGTTGGTTACTATCATACTGCCTAGGGCTTGTCTATAAATGTTGGTAAGGTATACAACTTTAATTAGTTGAGATGTTATTATATCGCTAAGAATATTCCCGCAAGACACACTGGGCAATTGGTCCTTATCCCCTACCAGTACCAGTCTTGCCCCGCAAGGGACTGCTTTTAGCAAGGCATAGAAGATATAAATATCCGCCATACTTATTTCATCGACTATTACTATATCGGCTTCCAATGGGTTAGTTTCGTTCTTTTCAAAGCGTTTCTCGCTGGAAAAGTCAGCGCCTAATAATCTATGTATGGTCTTTGCTTCCTCTCCCGTCGCTTCTGTCATTCTTTTACTTGCCCGACCTGTGGGCGCGCATAATAGAACTTTCTTTTTTCTCTGACTTAAAATTGTGGTAATACCCTTTATAATTGTAGTTTTGCCGGTACCGGGCCCGCCTGTTATTACCGACACGCCGTTGTTAAATACGCTTTTTATACCATCGGTCTGATTTCCGTCTAAGAGAATATTATTTACTTTTTGATAATCGTTCAACTCGGCATCAATGTCTATATTCCACTTTTCGGCGGTCATATTTAGCCTTATTAGTTTGGTGGCAATGGCATTTTCGGTATTATAGTTTATATCTGTAGCAACGAAAACTTCATCCCCCACAACGTAGTTTTTTATTTCCTCAATATTTTCTAAAACTGCGGAAATTTCCTCCTCCTCAAGTTCCAACAGTTTGGAAGCCTCTTTTATTAGTTCGTTTTTAATAAGACAAGTATGTCCCCCCTTAATAGCCGCGTCCGTTAGCGTATAAACTATGCCTGCCTTTATGCGAAACTCGCTTTTATTGTCTATTCCCAGTTTTTTTGCTATTTTGTCGGCGGTTACAAAGCCAATACCCTCTATGTCTTCCACCAAACGGTATGGATTATAGCTTACTATACTAATAGTGTTGCTTTCGTACTTTTTATAAATTTTTAGGGCTGTTCCCATAGCTATATCGTATTTTTGCAAAAACAGAATAGCTTCTTTCATATCTCTGGTAGCTTTATAGCTTTCTATTATTTCGGCAAGTTTCTTTTGTCCTATTCCGTTAACTTTTTTAAGTTCGCTGGGGTTATTTTCCAAAACGTCTAAAGCTTTTACCCCGAAATATTTTACTATCTCCCAGGCAAGTTTTTCTCCAATGCCCCGAAACAGTCCGCTGCTTAGGTATTTATAAACGCCCATAACGTCGTCGGGCTTACTTAAAGTAACCTCGCTTACCGAAAACTGCTCTCCGAAGCGGGAATTTGTCTTAAATTCTCCTATTAACTCTAAGTTTTCTCCCTCGCCTACAATAGGAAAAATGCCGACGGCAGTTATCAGCCTGCCATCGGCATCGAAGTTGAGTACGGTATATCCGTTTTCCTCATTGCGGAAAACTATATCTTCTACCTTCCCCTTAATTTTCATTTACATAAATTTCCTGATTTCTTCAACCTTATCGGTCTTTTCCCATCTGAAGCTGTCGTTGCCAAAATGTCCGTAGCTTGCAGTAACAAAATACTGCGGTTTATTAAGATTAAGGTTGGTTATTATTGCCTTGGGGCGGAAATCAAATACCTTGCTTACTATTTCGGAGATTTTTTCATCGCTAAAAATTCCTGTTCCATAGGTATTGATATCCACCGAAACGGGTTTTGCTTTGCCGATAGCGTAAGCTACCTGAATTTCACACTCCGAACAAATACCGCTGGCAACCAAATTTTTTGCCACGTATCTAGCGTAATATGTTGCGCTTCTGTCCACCTTTGTGGCGTCCTTTCCGCTGAAAGCTCCGCCGCCGTGGGGAATATATCCGCCGTAGGTATCCACAATTATTTTTCTGCCGGTTAGTCCGCTGTCACCCTTAGGTCCTCCAACAACAAATCTTCCTGTAGGATTTACATAATATTTGGTGTTTGCGTCCAACAAACTGGCGGGGATTACCTTCTTAATAACTTTTTCCAGCATATCTTTACGCAATACCTCAATACTTATGTCCTCGTCATGTTGAGTGGACAAGACAACGGTATCGACTCTGGTAATACCGCAACTCATACCGTCGTTATATTCTATGGTAACCTGCGCTTTGCCGTCGGGGCGAAGATAGCTTACTTCTCCGCTCTTTCTCACTTCGGCAAGTCTTTTGCACAGCTTGTGGCTAAGCATTATTGCAAGAGGCATTTTTTCTGCGGTCTCACTGCAAGCATAACCAAACATTAGTCCTTGGTCGCCTGCTCCCGTTTTATCAAAGTCGTCGTTACTTAATTTATGCTCAAAGCTGTCGTCAACACCCATAGCGATATCGGGCGATTGCTGTGTAATAAGCTCTTTAATTTCGCAATTTTTATAATCGAAACCGTATTCTTCTTTGTCATAGCCGATTTTTTTGATAGTTTCTCTTGCGATTTTCTTTATGTCAACTTTTGCTTTGGTAGTGATTTCTCCCATAATAAGCAAGAAATTTTCGGTACAGCAACATTCGCAAGCAACTCTTGCGCCGCTGTCTTTTTCCAAAATTGCATCAAGAACAGCATCGCTTATTTGGTCGCAAACCTTATCGGGATGCCCTTCGGTAACGCTTTCTGACGTAAAAAATCTCTTCATAGTTTTTTCTTCTCCTAAATCAAACAAGGTGGATTAACTCCACCTTGTTTGTTAATCCTGTAGTTTAGTCGTCAATGTCGTCTAATAAATCACCTTTATCGAAGTTACTATCCTCTACAACACCGCTGTTCATACCGTCGTTACTAACTAAAGATATGTTGCGGTATTCTTTCATACCTGTTCCGGCGGGGATAAGTTTACCGATAATTACGTTTTCTTTTAGTCCGACTAAGTTGTCTATCTTAGACTTTATTGCAGCGTCGGTTAGCACTCTTGCAGTCTCCTGGAAGGAAGCAGCCGACAAGAAGGAATCAGTTGCCAAAGAAGCTTTACTGATACCAAGCAGAACTCTGGTTGCCGTTGCGGGCATTCCGCCGGCTTCCAATACCTTTTCGTTTTCTTCTTCCAACTTGGTTAGGTCAACCAATTCATTTAATAGCAAATCTGTATCGTTGGGGTTGCTTATTCTTACTTTTCTCAACATCTGGCGCACAATAACTTCGATATGCTTGTCGTTGATGTGAACGCCGTTGACACGGTATGCGCTTTGGATTTCTCTAATCATAGATTCCTGAACTCCGCTTACGCCCTTTGTCCTTAAAATATCCTGAGGATTTACGCTACCAACGAACAACGGATCACCCGCCTCTATTGCCGTACCGTCTTTAACCAAAAGCTTGGCTCCGAAAGGTATCTTGTATTCAAATCTGAGGTCGTCTTTTTGTCCTTCGATAATAACTGTGCGGTTATTGCCGTCGTCTATTATAGATACGGTACCTTTGATATCGGCAACCAACGCTTCGCCCTTAGGCTTACGCGCTTCCACAAGTTCTACGACACGGGGCAAACCTTGAGTAATATCTGCGCTTGATGCAACACCGCCGGTATGGAAGGTACGCATGGTAAGCTGTGTTCCCGGTTCTCCGATGGACTGAGCCGCTATCGTTCCTACAGCCTCGCCCAGTTTAACGGTATTGTTGCTGCTCATATTTGCTCCGTAGCACTTGCTGCATATACCTTGCTTGCACTTGCAGGACAATACGTTTCTGATTCTTACTTCTTCGATTCCTAAATCCTGGATTTCTTTGGCTTGCTCTTCACTTATCATAGAGTCGGCTTTAACAATAACTTTGCCGTCCTTAGGATTAATGATTTCGCCGATAGTATATCTTCCGATTATTCTTTCCTGCAACTCTTCAACCAAACGTCCGCTTGCGTCGTAAATATTCTTTACCACTACGCCCTTTGTGTCGCCGCAGTCTTCGGACTTAATAATAACGTCCTGGCTTACGTCAACAAGACGACGGGTTAAGTAACCGGAGTCTGCAGTTTTCAAAGCGGTATCCGCTCCACCTTTTCTTGCGCCGTGCGAAGAAATAAAATATTCCAAAACCGACAAACCTTCACGGAAGGAGGATTTAACGGGGATTTCGATAATCTTACCGGTAGGATCGTTCATCAGTCCGCGCATACCGGAAAGCTGCTTAATCTGTTGCATGCTACCACGGGCGCCGGAGTCTGCCATCATCCAAATAGGATTCATTTTGTCAAACTCTTTGAAGTTCTTTTCTAGATCCTTTTCTACTCTGTCTGTGGTCTTCTTCCAGATTTCCACAACTTCGTTATATCTTTCATCTTCGGTTATCATACCGCGACGGAAGTTCTTTTCGATAGCAACGACTTCTTCTTCGGCTTCTTCCAAAATCTTGGCTTTTTCGCCGGGGATCTTCATATCGAATACGCTGGTTGTGATTGCGCCGATTGTGGAGTACTTAAAACCAAGGGTCTTAATCTTATCCAAAACTTCGGCAGTACCGGTTGCTCCCTTTAATTTGAAGCATCTTTCCACTATCTGCGACAACTGCTTTTTCTTAACCATTTCTTGAATTTCCAAAGCAATCATTGTCTCGGGTTTGGAGGAGTCTCTCTCTACAAAGCCCAAATCCTGAGGTATAGCTTCGTTGAAAATAACTTTACCTACCGTGGTATCAATAATGCCCTTATATTCTTTGCCGTTAACAACTTTCTTAACTCTGATTTTGATAGGAGCCTGAAGTTCGATATCCTTAACTTGGTATGCCATTTTGGCTTCGTCGGTATCCTTAAACAGTCTTCCTTCGCCTTTGGCGCCTTCTTTTACCTGAGTTAAATAATAGCTTCCCAAAATCATATCCTGGGTAGGAGTAACGATAGGCTTGCCGTCGGAAAGTTTCAAAATGTTGTTTGTTGCCAACATAAGTATTCTTGCTTCGGCTTGCGCTTCTATGCTAAGGGGTACGTGAACAGCCATTTGGTCACCGTCGAAGTCGGCGTTGAACGCGGGACATACCAACGGATGAAGCTTAATAGCTCTGCCTTCTACCAATACAGGTTCAAAGGCTTGAATACCCAACCTATGCAAGGTAGGCGCACGGTTAAGCAACACGGGATGATCTCTTATTACTTCTTCCAAAATATCCCAAACTACGGGTTTCATTCTTTCTACGGTACGCTTTGCACTCTTAATGTTGTGGCAAATTTCATTGTCTACCAGTTTGCGGAAAACAAAGGGTTTGAACAATTCCAAAGCCATTTCTTTGGGAAGACCGCATTGGTATAATTTTAATTCCGGTCCTACTACGATAACCGAACGTCCTGAATAGTCAACACGCTTTCCAAGTAGGTTCTGACGGAAACGTCCCTGTTTGCCGCGTAGCATATCGGAAAGGGATTTTAAGTTTCTGTTAGCAGCGCCGGTAACCGGCTTGCCGTGACGGCCGTTATCGATTAGCGCGTCGACAGCTTCCTGCAACATACGTTTTTCGTTTCTTACAACGATATCGGGCGCACCGCTGTCAATCATCTTCTTGAGACGGTTGTTACGGTTGATTACCCTTCTATAAAGGTCGTTAAGGTCGCTTGTGGCAAATCTTCCGCCGTCTAGTTGCACCATAGGACGGAGTTCGGGAGGAATAACGGGAAGGACTTTTAGTATCATCCATTCCGGTCTGTTGCCGCTCTTGCGGAACGCCTCAATTATTTCCAATCTCTTGGCTATACGAACTCTCTTTAATCCTTGAGAATTGGCCAAAGCCTCTTTAAGGTCTTTGCTTTCGGCATCAAGGTCAATTTCACGCAAAAGTTCGTCCAAACTCTCAGCGCCCATACCAACGCGGAAACCGTCAGCGCCGAATTCTTCTACCGCTGCTCTGTATTCCTCGTCTTTAATAACCTGTTTCTTGAAGAAACCGGTGTTGCCTGGTTCCAAAACAACTAGGGCGGCAAAATAAATTACCTGCTCAACGTGTTTCGGGCTCATATTAAGTATGGTACTTATTCTGCTGGGAACTCCGCGGAAATACCAAATATGCGATACGGGAGCGGCAAGTTCTATATGACCCATTCTCTCACGGCGCACTTTGGATTTTGTTACTTCTACTCCGCACTTGTCGCAAATTATACCTTTATATCTTATTCTTTTGTACTTTCCGCAGTGACACTCATAATCCTTCGTTGGCCCGAATATTTTTTCGCAGAACAAGCCGTCTTTCTCGGGCTTTTGTGTCCTGTAGTTTATGGTTTCCGGCTTGGTAACCTCACCGTGCGACCACTCTCTTATTTTTTCGGGTGAAGCAATGCTTAATTGTATACTGTCAAAATTGTTAATCTCTATCATATCCGTTCACCTCTGTTATATCTCGTCGTCGTCAAAGCTCTTGTTAAGCAAATCTTCGGAATCGTCAATACCGAACGCGCCCATATCTTTTAGTATATCGTCGGTCTCTTCGTCCAACGCCTCTTCCTCGTCATCACCAAGGAAATCCTCTTTAGCTGACGACATCAATTTGTCCATATCGATATCCAGTTTGATTCCTCCAAGAAGTCCGCCTTCGTCGTCGTCACCAAACAAAGTATCCTTATCGTCGCTGAACAATGAGTCTTGCGCATCATTAGGTAATGCAGCGCCAAGAAGGGTATCAAGACCGCCCATATTAAGATCGTCAAGATTGATTTCTTTGCTTTCGGTCTTAGCAACGCGCATTTCGTAGATAGACTCTTCTTCAAAGTTCTCAGGCAAGCTTATTTCTTCTTTGTCTTCGCTGTAAAGTTTCAAATCAAGTCCTAGAGCTTGAATTTCTTTCTTCAATACCTTGAACGCCTCAGGTATACCGGGTTCGCTGGTTACGTTGGCTTTTATTATGGAGTCGAATATCTTTTGTCTACCCATAACGTCGTCGCTCTTTACCGTCAGGATTTCCTGTAGGATGTGGCTAGCGCCGTATGCTTCCAAAGCCCAAACTTCCATTTCACCGAAACGCTGTCCGCCGAACTGAGCTTTACCGCCCAAAGGTTGTTGAGTAACTAAGCTATACGGTCCTACGCTTCTTGCGTGAATCTTATCGTCAACCAAGTGAACTAGCTTTAGCATATACATATATCCGACGGTAACTTTGTTTTCAAACGGTTCGCCCGTTCTTCCGTCGAACAACTGAACTTTGCCGTCCAAAGCAAGATTGTTATTAGCTAGCATATCTTGAATGTCGTTTTCCGACGCGCCGTCAAATACGGGAGTAGCTACTTTAATGCCAAGTAGTTTGGCTACTAAGCCTAAATGCACTTCCAAAACCTGTCCGATATTCATACGGGAAGGAACGCCCAAAGGATTTAGCACTATTTGCAGAGGTGTTCCGTCAGCCATAAACGGCATATCCTCACGGGGCAACACGCGGGAAATAACACCCTTGTTACCGTGACGTCCTGCCATTTTGTCGCCTACAGAAATCTTTCTCTTCTGTGCGATATATACTCTTACTAATTTATTAACGCCGGGATCCAGTTCGTCTTTGTTCTCTCTGGTAAATACCTTTACGTCTACGACAACACCGCCCTCGCCGTGGGGTACCTTCAAGGATACGTCACGTACTTCTCTGGACTTCTCACCGAAGATAGCTCTCAATAATCTCTCTTCGGGAGTAAGTTCGGTTTCTCCCTTGGGAGTAACTTTTCCTACAAGGTAGTCGCCGCTTCTTACTTCGGCGCCAACCATAACGATACCGTCTTCATCAAGATACTTGAGTAAATCGTCACTGACGTTGGGGATATCTCTGGTTATCTGCTCTTCGCCTAGCTTGGTGTCTCTGGCTTCCAATTCATATTCTTCTATATGGATGGTAGTAAAGACGTCTTTTTTAACTAAGTCTTCGCTAATCAATATAGCGTCTTCGTAGTTATAACCTTCCCAAGTCATAAAGCCTATAAGGATATTTCTTCCCAAAGCAAGTTCGCCGTTTTGAGTAGCGGGGCCGTCGGCAAGAATTTCTCCCTTCTTAACTTTCTGTCCCTTATTTACTATGGGGTTTTGGTTAATACAGGTACCTTGGTTACTTCTGCAGAACTTCTGGAGTTCGTATTCTTTTCTTTCTCCGTTATTGTTTTCCACCACGATTTCGTCAGCGGTAACGCTTATAACGGTGCAATCTTCGCTTGCAATAACGCAAACGCCGGAGTCGTAGGCAACTTTATATTCCATACCCGTACCAACTATAGGCGCTTCGGGTCTGAGGAGGGGTACTGCCTGACGTTGCATGTTGCTTCCCATCAAAGCGCGGTTCGCGTCGTCGTTTTCCAAGAAGGGAATTAGACTTGTAGCAACCGAAACAAGCTGTTTGGGGTCAACGTCCATGTAGTCAACCCTAGCTGCGGGATATTCTTTAATGAAGTCACGGTAACGGCAAGTAACTCTTGCGTTAACGAATTTACTGGTTTCGTCAAGAGGCTCGTTTGCCTGAGCTACGATATATTTATCTTCTTCATCGGCTGTCAAGTACTCCACTATGTCGGTAACAAAGTTGTTAGCTTTGTCAACCTTACGGTAAGGAGCTTCTATAAAGCCGTATTCATTGATTTTTGCGTAAGAACTCAAAGAAGTGATAAGACCGATGTTCTGTCCTTCGGGAGTTTCGATAGGACACATTCTTCCGTAATGGGAGTGGTGAACGTCACGAACTTCAAAGCCTGCTCTTTCGCGGTTAAGTCCGCCTGGACCTAATGCGCTTAACTTTCTCTTGTGAGTAAGTTCGGCAATGGGATTGGGCTGATCCATAAATTGGGACAACTGGCTGCTGCCGAAGAACTCTCTTATCGCGCTGGAAACAGGGCGAATGTTAATAAGAGACTGCGGAGTAACTTCATTAGGATCGGGCGCAATGCTCATTCTTTCTTTAATAACTCTTTCCAAACGTGCAATACCGATACGGAATTGGTTTTGAAGTAGTTCTCCAACCGAACGTACACGTCTGTTGCTTAGATGGTCGATGTTGTCACAGTAATAAAAACCATGTCGCATAGAAAGGTTGTAAGAAACGGTAGCTACTATATCGTCAATGGTAATATGCTTGAAAACAAGTCTGTCCTTATTTTCTTTTATTGCCGCTTTAAGAGCTTCCATATCGTCGCCGCAGATGTCCATAAGTTCTCTTAGAGTTGGATAATAAACCTTCTCTTTGATACCAAGACTTCTGGGGTCAACGTCAATGTACGCGCGTAAATCAACTGTGTTGTTGCCGATTACTTTGAATTCTTCTCCGCTAGGTGTGGTTACGTAAACTACGTTAACGCCCGCGTTCTGTATCTCTCTTGCTTTTTCTGCGGATACTTCCTCACCCTTTTCGGCAAGCACTTCTCCATCGGGAGAAATAACGTCGCGCGCTAAAGTGAGAGTTTCTATTCTTTCGGCAATGCTCAATTTCTTATTGAATTTGTGTCTGCCTACCTTTGCGATGTCATATCTTCTGGAATCGAAGAAAATGTTGTTAATAAGCACGTCCACGCCGTTACTTGTGGGCACTTCGCCCGGTTTCATACGGCGGTAAAGCTCTATTTTTGCAAGCTCGGTATTGTCGATTTCACCGTCTCTTGCTGCGGTTGCCATTATCATCGGGTCGTTGTTGAACAACTCAAAAATTTCGGTGTTGGTGCCGTAGCCTAGTGCTCTCAACAATACTGTGGAAGTAATCTTTCTGTTTCTGTCCACTCTTACCGAAAGTACGTTATTAACGTCCTGTTCGAATTCCAACCAAGCGCCTCTGTTGGGAATAACGGTGGTAGCATAACGCATTGTACCGTTTTTGTCCTGTTCGCCTTTGGTATAAACGCCCGGGCTTCTTACAAGCTGACTTACCACGACTCTTTCGGCTCCGTTAATAATAAACGTACCCTTGTCGGTCATCTTCGGCAAATCGCCCATAAAGACTATTTGGTCCTGCATTTGCCCTGTTTCTTTTACCGTAAGTCTTACTTTTACCTTGAGAGGGCTGGTGTAAGTTACGTCACGGTCTTTACATTCCTTAATGGTGTATTTACATGCACCGTCTAAAGTATGCTCCAAAAACTCCAGTTCCAGCTTGCCGCTGTAATCGGTTATGGGTGAGAAATCGTCAAAAACCTCTCTGATTCCTTCGTTGATGAACGTTTCATAAGACTGTTTTTGGACTTCAATCAAATAGGGCATATCTAAGATGTGCTTTATCTTGCTAAAAGACCATCTTTCGGTATTTCCACACTTAATCTTGTGAATTCTTTGAGACATCGCATTGCTCCTTATAAAAATTTTCTAAAAATTGACTTTCTAAATAAGTCTTCTTGCCAAATATTGCACAAACCCCCTAACCCCGAATTTCTCTAATTCCGAGCTAAGGACATTCTTTTTCACAATATTTAGACATTATAGCATTGTATCCCATTTTGTCAAGAAAGTCAAGCGCATTTTATAAAATAATAAACGGGAAATAATAATGGCAATTCTAAGGTTTTATTAGGCAATTTTGCTTATCCTGACGCGGTAATGATCGCCGCAGTTGTCAATAAGCACAAAGGTGTCTTCGCTTTCGTATCTGAGATCGGTTATTTGTTCGGTCTCCAAAAATATATTCTCCGAGATTACTGCTGTAAGGTTTTCCATTTTAGGCTCCTCCTTTTTTATTTTTTTCCCATATATTATATACTAACGGACTTTCCTTTCAAAACGTTGTCAGGGCGCATAATGTCGCAACCATACTATAATTGTCGACTGTTGTCGATTATGTTATTTATGCACGGTTTTTATGTATATTTGGTCGAATACGGTATTTTTTAGCACTTTTTGACATTAACTATAAGTCCATAGGCATATCCATAAAGTATTGACTATTAATAGATTTTTATTGTATAATCATATAAACAAAATAAAATAGAGGTTATTATAATGATAAGCAAAATAAAAAACTTTCTACGCACCCATGAGGACATTGCCCAGATAATAAAATTCACGCTGTTTAGTCTAGTAGCCTTTGCTGTGGAATACTCCACTTTTACGTTACTTTTGTTTTTGTTGAAGAATATGAACAGCCCTGTTAGCTGGTTCGTATTCTTCTATTCCGAAAGCGACGGCGGAATGGGCGCCATGCTTGCTTTCTTTATAAGTAACGTGCTTGCCCAAATAATAACCTTTATCCTTAACCGCAAAAAGACCTTCCACGCCACAAACAACATAGTCTTTTCGGCAGTATCGTACGCCGTTATGGTTTTCGGAATAATAATACTCAACACTTGGGCAGGCGGAGCAATAACAGCCGCCCTCAATAAGAGCATAGACAATCTGGTATTGTGCCAGTATATCGGAAAATTCAGCGGCTCCTTCATGTCGTTTGTCATTAGCTTCTTGTGCAGCAAATTTATAATAATGCGTAAAGTTAAACCCAAAGAAGAGCCAGTAGATAACACCGCCGAAACAGGAGCGGATACAAAGGAAGCATAATAATGAGACTTGATAAATATTTGAAAGTTGCAAGAATTATTAAAAGACGCTCTGTCGCTAACGAAGCTTGCAGCGGAGACAGAGTTACTATAAACGGCAAAGAAGCCAAACCGTCCAAAGAAGTGAAAGAAGGCGATATTGTTACCGTTGGTTTCGGAGACAAAAAAATTGTTTTCCGTGTGCTGAAAGTACCCGCAGGTAACGTTTCCAAAAACGACAGCTCCATGCTGTACGAAATCATAGGATAAAATAAAAAACAGAGGAAAAAATGTATTCGCTTTCAGAATTATACAGGATAGGCAGAGGTCCCTCCAGCAGCCATACTATGGGGCCGGAAAAGATTTGCCAAGTTTTCAACGCGCGTACCGAAAACGCCGATAAATATAAGGTTATTTTATATGGTTCTTTAGCTTTAACGGGCGTAGGCCACGGCACCGATAAGGTAATTAACGCCACGTTAAACAAGCCTTGCAGTATCGTTTTTGACACCGCAACCAAAGTCCCCCACCCCAACACAATGGATTTGTTCGCTTATAGAGAAGAAGAGGAAATTAACTCTATGCGCGCTTTCAGCGTAGGCGGCGGACAGATACAGATAGAGGGCGAAGAAACCGAACTTAAACTCGTCTATCCCCTAAGCTTTTTTAAGGATATCAAAGAACATTGCGAAATGAACGATATCCGTCTTCCCGACTATGTAGCCGAATGCGAAAGCGAAGTTTATGTCCATCTTGCCGAAGTCTGGCAAAAAATGAAAGAGTGCATTAGAAAAGGGATTTTTACCTCCGGACTATTGCCCGGCGGACTTAATATCAGCAGAAAAGCGGGATTTTTGTATAAATCAAACCACATTAACGAAACGCAGGAAACCAAAGAAAACCGCCTTATTTGCGCCTACGCTTTTGCGGTAGGAGAACAAAACGCCTGTATGGAGACGGTAGTCACCGCCCCGACTTGCGGTTCGGCAGGAGTTTTGCCCGCGGTGCTTTACTATATGCAAAAGAAACACAATTTTGCCGACGAAAAAATAATAAAAGCGTTAGCAACCGCCGGAATTATCGGCAATATTATTAAGACCAACGCGTCCATTAGCGGAGCCGAATGCGGCTGTCAGGCAGAAATCGGCAGCGCGTGTTCTATGGCGGCGGCAGCTTTGGGAGAATTGTTCGAAATGAACCTTGACCAAATAGAATACGCCGCAGAAATAGCTATGGAACATCATTTGGGGTTAACGTGCGACCCTGTTTTGGGCTTGGTGCAAATACCTTGCATAGAACGTAACGCCGTTGCCGCAATGAGGGCGATAAATGCCACCAATTTAGCCAATTTTTTGTCACAATCCCGCAAAATCTCCTTTGATATGATAGTGGAAACAATGTATAATACAGGTAAGGATATATCGGTATTTTATCGGGAAACCAGCGAAGGCGGCTTGGCGAAGCTGTACAAAAACAAAAAACTTTTATAGAGGCGAAAGTGTTTGACGTTATTATCGTAGCCAACGGAACAAGCTCAAGAATGGGCTTCGACAAACTAAGTTTCCAAATGGGAGACAAACTTGTTCTACAAAAAACCGTTGACTGCTTTGATAATATCAACGATATAGACAAAATAATAGTAGTAAGCGATAATTTCTTAATAAAAAAAGACAAAGTCCTTAACGTAAAAGGGGGTTCTACCCGCTCCGCTTCGGTAAAATGCGGTTTAGAATACGCAACTTCGGATTTTGTATTAATTCACGACGGCGCGCGTCCTTTTGTTTCCAAAGACCTTATATATAAGCTTATGCAAGCAACAAAAAAATTCCATTCGGCTGTCCCTTATCTTCCCGTTTACGACAGCTTGAGAATAAAAAAAGGGGACTCTATCGGAGAATGCGTGGACAGAGAAAACTTCGTTACCGTACAAACCCCGCAAGGTTTTGCTACCAACCTTATCAAAAAAGCATATGTTATTGCCGAAGACAATTCTTATACCGACGACAGCGAAGTATTTTCTAGGTTTATCTCTCCCGCTCATTTAGTTGAAGGGGAACAATCCAACAAAAAAATTACCACTCCCGAAAACTTGATTGGAACCAACTCCAAAATCGGTTGCGGCTTTGACGTACATAGGTTTGCCCGCGACAGAAAACTGATTTTGGGGGGTATTGACGTACCATATCCTTTGGGTATGGACGCGCATAGTGACGGAGACGTAGTAATTCACGCCCTTATGGACGCTCTCCTTTCGGCAATCGGAGAACGCGATATTGGTGTTCTCTTCCCCGACAACGACGACACTTATAAGGATATAGACAGTTCTATCCTGCTTTCCAAAGTAAAAGGCATTCTTGACAAAAAAAATGCCGATATTATTAGCATCAGCATCATTATAATGGCGCAAAAGCCAAAATTGAGTAATTTTATCCCTCTAATGAAAAAACGGCTTGCCGATATACTGGATATAGACAGCCGTATAATAACGATTTCCGCTACCACCACCGAAAACTTAGGTATCACTTCGGAAAACAGCGGTATAGCATCCTTTGCAATGATCAGTATTAACTAAAATTTATAAAGCCTTTACGTCAATAAATATTTTCGCAACCGTTTCTTTATAGCACCAAACTTCAGCTTCGTATTTCCCCAAAGTTTTTATTTGCGCGGGAATGGATATTTTCTTCTTGTCTACAACAAATCCCGCATCTTTTAGGGCGTTCGCTACGTCATGAGTTGTCACGCTGCCGTACATTTTGTCGTCTTTGCATTTTACTTTAACAACGATTTCTTTGTTTTTTAATGCATTATACAATTCTAAAGCGGCGGCTTTTTCTTCTTCAAGACGCTTTTGCTCATTATAAAGTTTTTGGTTTCTCTCATTCTGCGCGCTTTTAGTCGCTTCTGCCGCTATTTTTTTGGGGATTAAAAAATTGCGGGCATATCCGTCGTTTACTTCGGCGATGTCTCCTTTCTTTCCCAACGGTTTTATATCTTGTAATAAAATTACTTTCATATCTGCCTCCTAAAATGTTTATACATAGTATATAATCACAATTCCTTTTTGTCAAACTCCTTCGTATAAAAGGCAAGTTAATCTGCATACTAGAAACACCAAAGGAGATAATAATTATGATGCAATTAAAATGTACCACCAGCAATTGTCAACACAATTTGAAATGTCACTGCAACGCCGGACTTATTACCGTTTCCGAAAAGGCATGTTGCGACAGCAAAATAAAGAGGGCGGGAGGAGCTTTGGAACAAACCTTTAAGGAGCTTGAAGCGGGCGAAGAATTTCTAAACGATGCTCCAAGCGTTGTACAATGTTACGCTTCCTGCATATACAACAAAAACGACCGCTGTTCGGCAACGTCTTTACTTGTTAACGACATTATGCTAAGCACCAAGTGCGCCACAAGAATAAAACCTAAATAAAAACAAAAGACGGTTACAAACGTAACCGTCTTTTAATAATTGCTTTGTAAAAATTACTTAATTTCTACTTCTGCGCCGGCTGCCTTAAGCTTTTCTGCCAACTCTGCGCTAGCTTCTTTGCTCATAGCTTCTTTAACTGTCTTGGGTGCGCCGTCAACAAGTGCTTTAGCGTCAACCAATCCAAGTCCGGTAGCTTCTCTAACAGCCTTGATAACAGCAATCTTGTTGCCGCCGGCTGCCTTCAATACTACGTCGAATTCGGTCTTTTCTTCTTCTTCAACTACTGCTGCGCCTGCTGCAACGGGTCCTGCCGCCGCCATAGGAGCTGCTGCGCTTACTCCAAATTCTTCTTCTAAAGCTTTAACTAAGCTGTTTAATTCCAATACTGTCATTGACTTAACTTCTTCGATGATCTTAGCAATGTCTGCCATTTTAGATATTCCTCCGTTTTTAATTTTTTGTTTTTATGCCTTTTTTTCGGCGATAGCGGCAATAGTTCTTGCGAAACCTGCCATAGGGGATTGTAATAATCCAAGTATTTGAGAGATAAGTCCCTCTCTGCTGGGTAAGGTTGCTAATACCTGACAACCTGCCTCGTCTAGATAGCTTCCGTCTACCAAACCGCACTTAACTGCCATTTTCTTAAAGGCTTTTGCCTTGTCAAATGCGATTTTTGCGGGAGCGGCTATGTCGCTTGAACCTAAAGCTATAGCGGTCGGTCCGTTCAATGCATCGTCAAACTGATTAAAACCTAATTCGTTCAATGCGATTCTCATTAAGCGGTTTTTATAAACGTGATAGCTGACGCCTTTACTGCGGAACTCGTTACGCAGCGCGGTGTCTTCGGCAACGGTCAAGCCTTTGTAGTCCACTAAAATAAAAGAAGAAGCTTTTTGTAATTTTTCTTTTATCTCTGCAACTTTTTCCACTTTTGCATCTCTGATTGTTGACACTAAAATATACCTCCTTTTATTATTTTCCTAAACTTTTATTAAACTAAAAACTCCGTATTCCAAGACAGAAATACGGAGCATAATAACTTAACTTTGCTTCCTCTCTCTGTGCAAGCTATCCGTATCGGATAATTAAACTTTCGTGCTGGCAGTCTTAGATATGAGTATTAATTTTAGATATATTATAATTTTATTGTTTTATTTTGTCAAACAAATTCAATTATATTTTGTAACTTACCTTGATGCCGGGACCCATGGTGCTGGCTACGGTGATACTTCTTAGATAAATTCCCTTTGCAGCTGCGGGTTTTGCCTTAACGATAGCTTCCATAAGGGTGGTAAAGTTCTCAAGCAATTTTTCGCTTCCGAAGCTTGCCTTTCCGATGGGGCAGTGTACGATAGCTGTTTTGTCAACTCTGTACTCTACTTTACCGGCTTTGATGTCCTTAACGGCTTTGGCTATATCCATAGTAACGGTTCCCGACTTAGGTGTAGGCATCAATCCCTTAGGACCCAATACTTTACCTAATTTACCAACAACGCCCATCATATCAGGGGTAGTTACGCAAACGTCGAAGTCAAACCATCCGCCTTGGATTTTCTGAACTATTTCTTCGGCTCCTACCATATCGGCTCCAGCTTGAACTGCTTCGTCAGCCTTAGCGCCTTTAGTTATAACCAACACGCGTAAGGTTTTGCCTGTTCCGTGAGGAAGAACGACAACGCCACGAACCTGTTGGTCTGCGTGTCTGGGGTCAACGCCCAGTTTGCAGTGCAATTCGATGGTTTCATCAAACTTTGCCTTAGCTGTTTCTACTGCAAGCTTAATAGCTTCTGCGCTTTCGTATATTTTGCTTTTTTCAAATGTCTTTAATGACTCTGCATATTTCTTTCCGTGTTTCATATCGCACCTCCTAGTCTACAACGGTAATGCCCATGCTGCGAGCAGTACCTGCTATCATACTTGCGGCGCTTTCTAAACTTGCTGCATTCAAGTCAGGCATTTTTATCTTTGCTATTTCTTCAACTTGAGCTTTGGTAAGCTTAGCCACCTTGTCACGGTTGGGCTTTGCGCTTCCGCTTTCGATTCCAGCAGCCTTCTTAATAAGAACGGGCGCCGGGGGTGTCTTTAAGATGAATGTGAAAGAACGGTCAGCATAGATTGTAATAACTACGGGAATAACTAGTCCTGCCTGTGAAGCGGTCTTTTCGTTAAATTCCTTTGTAAACATCGGTATAGCTATACCGTGCGGTCCGAGTGTGGAACCTACAGGCGGTCCAGGTGTTGCCTTGCCTGCGGGAAGTTGCAGTTTTACTACTGCGGTAATTTTCTTTGCCATAGTCTCTTGCCTCCTTTGACTACTTGGTACTAACGAATAACAATTAATTGTTTATTTTGTTACTCTCCCATATTTTAAGGGTATATACCCAATAAAACCTATATTTTTTCTATTTGGTTAAAGTCAAGTTCTACGGGAGTTTGTCTGCCGAACATCTGCACTATTACTTTAACCTTCTGCTTATCAATAGAGATTTCGTCGACTATTCCTAAGAAAGTCTCCAAAGCTCCGCTAATAACTTTTACGTTGTCGCCAATCTTTATATCGAAGTCTTCTACCGAAATCTTCTCAAGTCCCATACGCTTTATCTCTTCGTTAGTGAGAGCCAAAGCCTTTCCTTGTGGACCTACAAAACCGGTTACTCCTCTGGTGTTGGCAACCATATACCATACGTGGTCGGTATAAATCATTTTTATAAAGACGTACCCGGGGAATTTCTTTCTTTCTACGATTTTCCTCTTTCCGTTCTTTTCAACAATGTCTTCTTCTACGGGGATAGCTATTTCGAAAATATGGTTTTGCAAACCGTTATTTTCTATCATCTTCTCAAGATTTTTCTTTACAACCGTTTCATATGAAGAATAGACATGTATGACATACCATTTTACTTCTTGATTTTCCATTGTCACTCCTTGTGCCGATCTGAAGGAATCCTACGCAGCAGCTTCCAATAGCAACTTCAATAATTGCGTAAATCCTGCGTCTATACCTGCTATTACCACCAAAAAGAATAAAACAACGACTAGTACCGTGCTTGTTTGCTTTAGTACACCGCTGTTGCTCTTTGTATTCTTAAAAGAAGCCCACTCAACTTTTTTCAGTTCGCTAATAACGTCGCGGAAAAACTTGCCGATAGGCTTACGCTTTCTGGCGGTGCCTTTCTTAGCGGCGGTTTTCTTATTTTTTTGTGCGTCTGCATTAGCGACTGGAGCAGCTTCTATTTCGGGTAAATCCAACTTCGTGTTGTTATTTGCCATTTGATTATAGCCTCCGACTAACTATTTGGTTTCCTTGTGTACTGTATGTTTTTTGCAGAATCTACAATACTTCTTTAACTCCATTCTGTCGGGAGTGTTTTTCTTGTTCTTCATTTTGTCATAATTGCGTTGTTTGCATTCGGTACAAGCAAGTGTTATTTTAACGCGCATAATTGACACCTCCAAAAAAATTACACCCTCTTAAAGGTGCTAATATAATATAGCATACCACTTATTAATTGTCAACGGATTTCGTTATTTGATATTTTTATTTTTTCTCTACAAAATTAATAACGTCCTGAACGGTCTTTACGTTTTTCAGGTCGTCGTCGCTAAAAGTTGTTCCGAACTCTTTTTCCATAGCGATAAGAAGTTGTACCATGTCAAGGCTATCTGCGCCCAAATCAAAAACCAAATCACTGGTGGGCTTTATCATGCTCTCATCAATACAAAGTTGATCGGCGAGCAAACTCTTTATTTTTTCAAACGTCATTTTTCTTTCCTCCAAAAATTATTTAATAAAAAGCGAGGTTTGACCCCCGCTCTAAGAATTATTGAATTTTTCGTTATCTTTTATTCCTGAATATAAGTTCTTTTCGAAGCTCTATAGTCAAGAATCTGAGCGTTCTTCTTGGCGAACAGGGGTAGTATCCACACTAGAAGGAAGGCTCCTGCAATAACAAATGCGCCTATTTCATAGTCAATCGCATCGGAAATAAACATTATTGCAACGTTGGCGGCAGTAAACAAAAATCCGATAAAAGCCAACACGTTAAAGCCTGCAGGGTTGGATTTTTTAGCAAGTTTTGCCAAGTAGTAGATAACTAATATAACCGCAAAAATCAAAGCCAAAGCATAAAATACGGGGATTAAGAAGGCAAACAGCGCTGCTGTCATATCAGCGGAAAAGCCTGCCGAAAAACCGCCTGCGAAAACTACCGAAAGGACGTTTTCATAATAACCGCTGGTTAGGTTTCCTAATCCGAACAATGATGCGATTCCAAAAACACTGTCAATGGCGGTAACACCCTTAACTGCCTTTATGGCATTGATAAGTACAGCCGCTGCACAAACAAGCAAAGCAAACACTATGGTGATTACGCTCAGTCCCGCATAAGGTTTAGCGCGGTAAACGGGTTCCGTCGGAGTAACTTCTATCGCCGGCCTTTCGTTGGGGTCATATTGTAACAAAGGCTGATTTTGGCTTGCGTAAGGCACCAACGCTATAGGTTGCACAATAGGAGGCAACTGCACTATCTGAGACGGTGTGGGTATAGCATTGTTATAGTTAGCCGCAATCTGTCCGAAGCCGCCGTTATTCATATTTCCACCCTCGGCGTAATAGTAGCTGCCGTCGGGAGCCATGGTGGGATTGTTTATATCCTGACTTACCGAAAACGGAACCGCGGAAGAATCCACAGGCACCCAAGTGCCTTCCTGTCCGTTAAAAGTCCCTGGACGTCCCTGATTTGCTGCGTTGTTGTTCATATTAAGATTATCCATTCGAAATCTCCTGATTTATATTTCTATTTATTTAGTTAATCGGCGTATTTATTGAGGATACCTGTATTGTTTTGGACGGGGTGGGTATGGGCACAGGTCCCGCGCAGGGCAAAGAGCCGTAAAAAACTCTGGTCTTGAACACTCTGCCGTATTCGTCGGTAGAATAATATTCCGGTAAGGTAATTGCTCCTCCATTGGCGGGAGAGGCATAGCAAGGGTTAACAGGCGTAGGAGAATTGCTTGCTACTCTTTGAACGTTACTTACGTTCTGCGCGCTTAGTTGATTATTGTGTATAACAGCATGCTCAAAAGCGTCTTGAGGTCTTTTTGCATTACAGCCCTGACAACGTTTGGCGTTTAATAGATTGAGTCTGCCGCATTCGGTGCAGTAATAATATAAAGGATTACCGTTATTATCCGCTCCGGTACTTAGCGCCGTCTTTTTTTGTTTATTCATGGCTCACTCCTTGTTTTTTACTCTCTGTCAATGACAGCTTGCCCGATACTAAGCGTTATCAATGTTATTAACGAAAGACCGGTTAGAATATATATTCCGTATTGTAATTTTCCCAAAACCGAAAAGTTCTTAATCCCTTCGATAATGGAAACTTCTTTTCCCAACTCAATAGCCGTCTGTGCCTGCATCATAAATACCACGCAAGCGATACAGCAAATAAGTTTCAACACACACAAAATTATCAAAAATACGTGCGATTCTCTCTTTACTCCGATTATACCGAATATAAATATAAGCAGAGCAAACAAAGCGGCACCCGCAAAAGCTATAGTAGATAGATTATTCATCAATGCGCCGTTCTTCAATACTTCGGGCAAAGCTATCAAAATATTAATTCCGCTAACGTTACCTGCAAAGTATAGATACTTGATATCGATAAATCTGCCAAGTACAATTACTGCGATACTAAGCAAAGCAAAAATGAAAGCAAATATCTTGGCTGGCATAGCGCTGCTTTCCCTTTCATCGGTATTTTCATAGCTATTTGCTTGCATTTCTGGTTGCGGATTCATATATCCGAAACCGGGGAAGGCATTTTGATTCTTCATTTGAGAATAGTCATATTGATACAGAGGTTGCATCTGGCTTACGTAAGGCACAACGACAAAAGGCTGCACGACCGTAGGTCTTGCGCCCGAAACGTTAGCCGTCTGTTCTATATTTTCGACTGCGGAAGGCGCAGGTGTTGCCGGTGCTTGAGGCGCGTCACCCCACCAGCTCTTTCCTTTTTCCGCACTGTAAAAATCAGCCATCTTTCCTCCGAAATTATTTACTAACTTTTTTTATTCCCTTAGAGGCCAAAGCAACGACCATTGTAAGGAAAGTCAAACCGAATACAATATAGTATCCTATACTAAGACTTTGTTTACTTGCAAACGTTCCCGCTCCGATAACAACGGCGAAAACAAAGTTAATAACACACAAAGTCTTCATTGCTTTACCAACGCCTCTTCTTGCAACTATTATTAAACTAGATATCAGTATAATAATGCTGATAAGACCAACCAACAATACCGCTACTTGAATTACCATAACCCACACGTCAATTTCCGAACCCTTCAAAAAGGTGTTGATAAAATCGAAAATAACGTTAAGTCCGGCTTTTCCGTTAGCCACGTATAATAAGTCGGTTACTCCATCTATAGGAGAGGCAACGTATTTACCCACAACGTATATAGCCGCTATAAGTAAGCTGAATATAATCGCCGCAATGGAAAAACCGTTACACTTTTTTCCCTTCTTTTCCACACTCTTTGCCGCGCTTTTTTCCACTAAAGGCAATTCTGCTTTGGGTTGGCATACGCATTCGTCGCTAAAAACCATACGGCGAAGCTCGGCAGTTACTCTTTGTACTTCCATTTCATAAAGTTCCTTACTTTCCGATCCATACAGCGCAAATTCCGACGGAGGCGTAATGCCGTACACTGAAAATTGGCTGGAAGAAGGTTCCACCGGTACTGTGGACTCGTTTTTTTCTACGATGTTTTCCTGTTTTCCAACAGATCTTGCCATATCTTACTCCTTATTTCCTTGCCTTATCCTAATAGTTGTAGTCATCCTCGTCAATAAAGGTCAACAAAGGCTGTTGCTGAGTGGAGAAAGGCACTAGCGCGATGGGCTGAACTATGGGCGTAAGCTGAATAAAATTGGACGCCGGAGCCACAGGGAAAGGATAACCGTTCGTCATAGGCTGGCATATTATTTGCGGACCCGCCTGTTGTTGCTGCTGCATCATTTGTTGTTGCAGGCGCATCTCCTCAAGTTGTTTTAATTTTTTACTTTTTTTAGACATAACTGCCTCCTATACGCTGATGTTGTCAAATATGCTGTAAGGTATCTTTTTCTTTGCTAGCATAGAAAGAATCAATACTAACAAAGGCAATGCTATCATTATCAATAAGCCGAAGCCGCCCGAAAAACCGCTTGTTCCGGTAAGATATCCGGTAAATATGCCAACTACGTCTCCATAGACCATTGTTTCTCCCAAATCAACAGTGGCAGCCAATCCGCCGAAAGCAGTTATACCGCAGCATAGTATCATAAGGAAACTTCCCAGTCCGAATTTTTTATAAATTTTTCCGCCAAACATTCCTAAGAATGCTTTTATTGTCATAACCAAAGCTATTATGGCGTATATAATGATTGCCACAGGGAAGCCGATTATTATGTAGCTTGCTATTTTATCGGACATACCCACTTCCACTTTGTTTATCATTGAGTCATACAAGGGGCTGTCGCCGAAATCCAAAGTCATATTGAACTTTGCGCCTATATATTTGATAAAACCGAATACCGGGTCAAGTAGGTTATATGACTTAACGTAAAAATCTGCATCTTCTTCGGTAGCTTCTTCATCGGCATCGTCTTCAGCTGCCGCGGCAGCGTTGTTCTCGGTTTCTTCCTCATCTTGGGAAACTACTTCCAGATCCACAAAAAGGGCGGTGAATTCTTCGGGTATCAAACTTAGCTTTAGATAGCTCAACGCATAAAAACTAACCGAAATAAGCATAAGCAAAAACATAATAAAGCAAATACTCTTTCTCATTATGAAGAAATAATCTTTTCTCTTCTTTGGCTTTTTGTCTTCGGGCAATCTGTAACGGGTGTGGTCAAGAACCCCTCTACCCTGCACGTCTTCCAGCTTTTTGCGGTAATTGATATTTTCAAGAGCAAATTCCTGTCTGCTACGCAAAGTGGCTGCTCTCTCTTTAGAATATATAAGCCTTTGAGCTTCCTTTTTGCCTTTACCCTTCTTTTTCTTTTTCGTATTTATATTCTGATTAGAAGCAGGCGCGCCATAACCCATGGGAGGATATCCCATAGGATTTCTGTTTACGCTTGTATTGTTGTTTTGCTTCTTTTTGTTGGCCATTGTACCACCTTATTCTTATATCGGCTTTTTTACTTTAATTAAACATCTAAGTCGGTTTCGGACATATCGCTAAGCAACGGTTGTTGTTGACTGGAGTAAGGAACCATAGCGATAGGCTGAACTATAGGAGTCATCTGAATATTAAAACTGGGCTTTGCTACAGCTATGGGTATTCCGCGCGGATTAACTATAGTATATCCAACTTTAATACGATTTGCGGATACGTTTCTATCGTTTGCCAATCTTGCCATTTCTTCCTGCTGTAATTTCTTCTTCTTGCTCATAATATACTCCTTCGATTATTTCGATTTTTTATAAGCGCATAAACTGCAAATGAACGCAATGACGGGTATTGCCAATAAAGCATACATTCCATAACCTACGTTGAGAACAGGGCTCTTCTGGAGCAAATAATCGACAGCCTTTGTTATTTCCAATTCTGCAACGTAAAGTCCGCCGGCCGTCATAATAAGAGCGCACAGGAACATTACTATGCTAATAAATCCAAAGCCGTATTTCTTAACTTGACCCGACAAAGTTTTCTTAGCGCACAATGCAACAATCGCCTTGATAAATCCGATAAAAGCAAAGATTATGATAATCAAAGCGGCTATGGGTACGGCGTACAAAGCAATCTTTGTCATAACGTCGGCGCCGTCTGTGTTATCGGAAAGATAGCTCTTATAAAAATTGCTGTCCAAATTAACTTTCGCCAAGTCTTTTATGATTCCCAAAACAGGGTCTATTATGGAGATATTGACGTTATCTTCGGCATTGACTCCGGGCTCTATGTAGGCTGCTACGTAAGAATCCAAATTAAGATTACTTATAGCTCCCAATGCGGTTGCTGCAATAACTACAAACATAAACAACGCGATAACAAATAAAGCTGCCCCTCTCTTCTTTTCGTAAAGCTTGCTAGCCTTAATTGGTTTACCTTTTGCTACTTTCTCGCCTTTCTTATCTTGTTTATTTGAGTCAACCGGAGCACTTTGATCATAGCGGAATTCACTTCCCTTTGCCCAATCGTTTGCTTGACCTTTAGCTTTGCATTTTGCGTCTATGTATGCGCGGTAATAAGGACTGCTCAAATAATCTGCATAAGTTATGAACTCTATATCATCCATTTCCACCATCGGCTTGATAGGTTGGGAGCTCTGATCGTTCAGATTGTTTTTTGTCATGTTTGCTGCCTCCAGTTGTTTATATATAAATAATATTTCTTAGCTATTCCTTAAAATTCTTAAAGGATTTCGGTTGCCATATTAACTTTCTTAGATAATTTTGCCGCCACTGCGCTTAGTATCAACACAATAACCGCTACCGCTAAGCTTGCGATAACTCCAACCGTTAGCAGGGCGTCTGTTATTTCAGCTTTTAATTTTAGGGCTACAAGCACAGCTCCTACAATAAACGCTACGATACTTACAAGCAGTAAAATCGCAGGTACAATACCGCTACTCTTTGCCTTTCCTGTGCACAGTCTTACGATACTTTGTATGATAACAACTATGTCAAATATAACAAACAAAGCAAAACCGATAGGAATAATAACGCTCAAATTATAGTTAATAACCGATGCCGCCATATAATAATCTCCGCCAGCAATAAAGCCCGGTACGGCTATGGATGCGTTAAAAACGTTGTTTATACCCTTAATCAGATATTCACCGAAAGCTAGCAAAATAGAAGGGTTGCCGGCTTTTATTACGTTTTCGCTGAGCATAGGCATAAGCTCAAAATCGGACTTGATAAAACCGATTACGGTGCCTAATACCAATACAGCCAAACTTAGCAGCAAAGAGATAAGAGAAACAACTCTTACCTTGCCGTTGGCGTTAACTTTTTTAGCTGCCTTAATTTCTTTAACTTCGGCTGTATCGTTGTAAAAACCTGAAGCCTTTTTTGCCGGAGCGTCTATTTGAGCGTTCTGGTTGGCGTTGGGTACGAATTTATAAATCACACGGTTGGGATTGTATTGATATACAGGCTGATTCGGGTTAAGATAGGGCACTATGGAAATAGGCTGTATGGTATGCTGAACGGCTGGAGCCTGTTGGCCAGAATAACCGTAATTAGGCATATATGCATTTCTCTCTTTGTCTTCAAGAACTCTGCGCAAAGCCTCTTTTTCGGCTCTTATTCTCTCATCGGCGGCTTTCTCAATAGCAAGCTTTTCGGCGGCAAATTTTGCAGCGTATTCCTTTTCGGCAAGCTTTCTTTCTTCTTCTATTCTCTCCAAAGCGGCTTGCTGTAAAGCGTTCTTGCTCATACGGAGCATATCTTCGTTGGCTTTTTCGGAAGCGATAACGCGCAATACCGCTCTTCTGGCGGCATTCTTTTCGGCGTTGTCTCTTGCCTCATCCACACCCTCTCTGGCGGCTTTCTCAAATTGTCTTCTGGATGCTTCGATTTTTTCTCTTGCAGCTTCTTCTATACCCGCTCTTTCTACTACTAATTTTTGGGCGGCGGCTCTCAAGGTCTTTTCTCTTTCGTCAGCTACAACGGTTTCTATTTCCGTCGCTCTTCCGCTCACAGCTTCCTGAGCCTTTCTTTCGGCGTCGGCTATTCTTTCTTCGGCGGCATTCTCGGCGGCTATAATGCGCAATACTGCCTCTCTGGCAGTCATCTTCTTGATATTTTCTCTTTCTTGTTCAAGCTTTATTGCTTCTTGAGCTTTTATTTGGGCTTTCTCATCGGCTACCCTGCTTTCCACTATACGAACTAATTGCTGATTGGCGATATCTTTTTTCTCAGTTTCGATTCTGGCTTGCTCTTCAACGTATTCGGCCTTAATAGACTTCGTGTTTTTGAGTTTGTTCATTGCCTTAACGTATTCGTTTCTGGGACGTCTCTTTCCGCAACGTACGCACTGAGCAGCGCTTATAGAATTAACCTTACCGCAATATTCACAAATATACGACAATTGATCCAAATTCAAGCTCACTTCCATTTCCGTTGCGAACTGCTCTTCGTTGCTTGTTTTTACGCTTTTTTCTGCCATTATTATTCTCCTTCGCCAAGGGTCGCTAAAGGACATAATTAGTCCAAAAGCCCAATATGTATTATATTATATAAGCAAATAGTTTTTTTTTCAATACTTTTTTCAATATTTCTTAAAATTTTCTTAAATTCTATTTCCTTTTTTATCCAATTCGATTAGTTACTTGTTAAAAGAGTCTTTTAATTCCACTATTCTGTAAAATTTCAGACTTTTTCCGTCGTTTTCCGCCAATTTATAATAAGCCGAACGCATAAATTGGAAAGTCGCCCCAACGCTGTGCTCGGCGGCAAAAGGTTCGCAAACCCCGCCTTCTACCACGGTGAGGGAATTTTTGTTCAATCTAAGGTCAAACTGCTTAACCTCTTCGGTTTCGTCCACAAGCAGACTTTCGTACTTATTCAGTGTCACTTTAACGGCGTCTTTGCAGTTTACCCACTGGACTACCCCTTTGACCTTTATTGCGGCATTTTCTTCGCCCTGCTTTGATTTTTCGATATAATCGCAGTGGATTAGAATAACTTTGCCGTTTTCGTCGCATTCGTGCGAAGAATATTTCAAAATGTAAGCCCCTTTCAGCCTTACCATACCGCCCACCGTCAACCTGTGGTACTTAGGCGGAGGATTAACGGCAAAATCGCTCTCTTCGATAAAAATTTCCTTGCCGAAATTGACTTTATGTGACGGGCTGTATTCCTGGTTAGGGTTGTTTACTATCAGCAACTCTTCCTCTCCGCCCTGCCAGTTATCTATGATAACTTTAAGAGGCTTTTCCACCGCCATAAGTCTGTCGGCGTGAGCGTTGAGATAGTCTCTGACGCAGTGTTCTAGCAGCGCGCTGTCCACTTCGCTGTTGGCTTTGGCAACACCTACGTTCTGACAAAAATCTTTTATTGCCTGAGCGGGATAACCTCTCCTTCTCATACCGCTAAGAGTGGGCATTCTCGGGTCGTCCCAACCGTCCACGTAGCCTATATCCACCAGTTTTTTGAGATAACGTTTGCTCATAATTGTGTTTTTTATGTTAAGTCTGGCAAACTCATACTGATGCGGAGGGTTAGTAAAGCCGCAATTTTCGGTAACCCAGTCGTACAAGGGGCGGTGGTCCTCAAACTCCAACGTGCAAATAGAGTGGGTAATCCCCTCCAAAGCATCCCCGATAGGATGTGCAAAGTCATACATCGGGTAAATCAGCCAATTGTCCCCCGTATGATGATGAGTAGCCCGCAAAATGCGGTATATTACGGGGTCACGCATATTTATGTTGCTGCTTGCCATATCGATTTTGGCGCGCAAAACTTTCTCTCCGTCGGCAAACTTACCTTCCCTCATCTCCTGAAAAAGTTTTAGGTTTTCTTCCACAGAACGGTTGCGGTAAGGACTCTCCTTGCCCGGTTCTGTCAAGGTGCCTCTACTTTCTCTTATTTCTTCGGCGCTAAAGTCACAAACGTATGCCAAACCCTTTTTTATTAGGGTAATGGCGCACTGATAGGTCTGTTCGAAATAGTCACTGGCGTAGTTTTCTTCATCCCACTCAAAGCCTAGCCACCTTATGTCTTCTTTGATGCTGTCTACATACTCGACGTCCTCTTTAGTAGGGTTGGTATCGTCAAATCTTAGGTTGCATTTTCCTTGATATTTCTCTTTTATGCCAAAATTTATGCACAAACTTTTCGCGTGTCCGATGTGCAAATAACCATTCGGTTCTGGAGGAAAACGCGTCACAATAGACTTATGTTTGCCGCTTTCCAGATCGCTTTCTATTATCGTTTCAATAAAATTCGTAGCCATATTTTTCTCCGTTCTATTTATGTTTACAATTGCTTGGAAAATCAATTTTTTCACTCAAAATAGCCATTTTCTCCCCCTCGTCAACAAAGCCGAATTGGTAAAAATAGCTGTCCTTATAGGTGATTATTTTTTTAGACACCTCGCTAAGCCGTAGCATTATGCAACGCGTAAAAAAGTCGCCTAAGCCTCTCTTTCTTATCTCGGAGATTAGTCCCACTTCTTTTATTTCCGATACTTCGGGAGTAACTTTCAAATCGGCTATTCCCAAAGGAACGCCGTCCTCGTAAAAAACGTAGCCCACCGAAAAATCGGGCTTTTTGCCGAATATTTTTTGGTATAGTTTTTCCAGTAATTCGGTATCGTTGCTAACGCCGTAACTCAGCATTTATATCTCCTTATTACACAAATTTGTGGGCGATAAATCACCCACAAACCTTCAAAGCTTCTTTTACTAAGCTTTGCTGAATATTATTTGAAATATTGGTCGGCTATCTTTTCCAGACAGGTATCAAGAATAGCTTGGTCGGCAGGGTTATTGAACCCTTCGCTCTTAGCCGTAAGAATAAGAGTAGCTATGCTCTCTAAGTCTTCGGCAGAAGTGTTATCGTCCGCTATCGCGTTGTCAACCACGGTAAGCAAAATTTCTAAATAGCGTTTCTCTTCTTCCTTGGTCATAGCGGGCGCTTTCTGCGGTGCTGCGGCAACCACTTCCTCAACAACAGGCACAGGCTCTTCTGCGGCTACTTCTTCGATAATTTCTTCTTCTACCACCTCTTCGGAAGGTATAATTTCCACTTCTTCAACTTGGGGGGCAGTAACAACTTCCACTACTTCCAGTTCATCCAGTCTGCCCGAAACAAGCTCGTCTACCTGCTTCTTGATTTCCTCTAAGTTTTCGCTGACAAACTCTTCTTCTTCGGCAGCGTAAATAACTATTTTTTCATCCAAAATATCTTGAAAACTTGCATAAGTAAGCTCAAGACGCTTTAATTGCTTGTCATAACGAAGGCAAATAAGCAGATAGCAAATGAGCCAAACAAGACAAGGGACCAAAGCGGTTGCCAGTATGGAGGCTACCAAAGCAAAATTAGAAGTAAAATCAACAATGCCCACTCTGATAAAATCGGCATAGCAAATATCGACCGCAATCAAAGAAATCAGACACAAAACAGCAAGGCTCAATAAATTTAGAACAACCTTACCAACTGTATTTTTGGCTTTGTAAGTTCTCAAATTCAAAACGTCGTTTGCCGGCATATAATCGGAAGGATATCCATAACGCTGGTCCATAAAACTACTCCAACCTTTAGTTACGGGTTCGGGCAGTTTTGCAAGTTCGTTATAAACAATTTCCACGTTTTCTTCGCTTATTATACCTGCGGCGCCTATTGTCTTGGTGCTACTTAAAAGGCGCTTCCTCAAAGAATTTATTTTGCTTCCTGCAGCTGCTAATAAGGCGATAAGGAAAACCACTAAAATTAAAATCCCCCCCACAATGGCCAATTTCAGCTCATAGTTGGGAAGTAATGTAATCTTGTCCAGAAGGCCTTTCACAGCGTCAATAATTTTGTCCATATTTGACTCCTAATCGTTTACTCTCTGTTATTATATCATAAAGTTAAACTTTTGCAAGAGTTATTTTATAAAAAATATATTAAATAATAACAGCTTTGCCCCTTAAAACGCTGTAAACGTACTTTTCTTTGACTCTATAACCGCCGATTTTTTCTAACGCCAAGCCGTATAATTCCAGCTGTCGGCTATATTTTTCTTTAAGTTTTTCTTCGCTTGCATTGCTGACTTTGAAGTCAATCAGAATTGCCTCTTTTGTTTCTTCATTTGCGATAAACAAGTCGATAACGCCTTGAACCAACGTTTTGTCAACACTGTCTTTATTCAGGTTGAAATACATAATAAACGGCTGTTCGCTGTAAAATTCCAAATGTTTGTTGTTTGCAATAACTTCCCACTTTAGTAACCCAAATATAAAGTTTGGGTTTACTTTATTGGCGTTTTCGGGTACTATTTCTTTTTCTTCGACTAGCTTGTTTATTAAGTTTATAATATCCTCCACCGATTCTTCACGATAGCTTAAATGCTGCAAAACTGTGTGATAAGCAATACCGATATCGGTATCGGTTTCTCCCTTGTCTTGGGTATAAGAATATACTTCTCCCTCATAGTTTTCCTCTTTGGTAAGGGCGCTTACCGACATTTTCGCATGGATTTTTAAGCTGTTTTCAAAGGGGTATTTATCTTCCAGTTTTTCTAGGCTAATATCCTTTTTTACTATATCTTTTACAATTTTTCCCATAGGCTTGTTTTGCTGTTGGTAATTGAAATAAGTAATCAGAGAAGGATCCCTGTTTTTGGCATACTCCAGCCAATCCATAATACTGCTTGCTTCTTCGGGGAAAAACACAGTTTTACCCTCTTTACCCGAAAGAAACAGGTGGTTTTTTGCCCTAGTTAAGGCTACGTAGAGTACCCTTAACATTTCCTCGCGCTCTTGCTCTTTCTTTTTCATTTTGTGTGCAATGACGGCAAAATTATCTCTTATGGAATAACTTTCGGGGTAAATACTCTTAACCGCCACCCCAAATTCTCTGTCGGTAAAAATTATATTATCATCACGGTTACTAAGCATGGATTCGTTAAGGCACGGCAAGAACACCACCGGATATTCCAGTCCTTTACTCTTAAAAATAGTCGTTATGGTAATAGCGTTACTGATTTTGGGAGAAATATTTCCGCTATAGCTCTGGTCATAAAACTCCAGAAAATCTTCTAGACTGTTATTAATTTCACTTTTTTTGATAAAATCCATAAAAGCATTGATTTCGCCGATTATATTTTTTTCTCTACTAAGCAAAACGGCGTCGTAACCGCTTTGCAGAATTTCTTCAAGCAATTTACTGACCGTATAATAAGAACTTTTATATCGAAGTTCGGCATGGAATGTTAGGAATTTATTTATCTTTTCTACCGTGTTTGGGTTTCCCTTATAATTATTTATGGATTCCCAAAGTGTGACATTATCGGCATTTTTTCTTATGTCCAACAACTCTTTGGCGGTAAATCGATAAATTTGCCCAAAAAGCACGTTAGCTAGGGGTATGTCTTTTTTTGGGTTGTGAATTATACGCAAGAAATCCACCAGATATTCTCTTTCCTGCAAGTCTTTTTTCTCATTATTTAGGACGTTGAACGGAATATTGTATTTTTCCAATATTTCCGCCATTTTGTAGCCTTGTTTCCACTTTCTTACTAAGATTGCGATATCCTGATACTCTATAAGTTTGGTTTGCTTGGTTTTTGCATTATATATCTTTTTATTATTGACTATTTCCGTTATTTTGCTTGCCGCGTACTCAAAATCAGGTTCGCTTTCTTCCTTAATTTCCCCTGTTTTTACGGTATAAACGCCTTTGCATTCTTTTTCCTTTTTATCATCGTCCGATAACACGGTAATGGATACGGTAGGCATATCCTCTACCTTTTCATACTCTGCCCCCGCGCGGAACTTAGAAGTATTTTTGTAGTCTACTCCCCCGAAGTTTGGCGTCATTAATTCTCCGCAGACCTTATCGACAAACTCCAAAATTTCTTTATGCGAACGATAATTTACGTTTAAGGGTATATTGCTGCCTGTTTTATTGCTTTCGTAAATGTCCTTTCTCGAAATGAAAATATCGGGTTCGGCGTTACGGAAGCGGTAAATTGCCTGCTTGACGTCACCCACCACAAAGACATTGTCGTCCTTGGATATAGCTTGAAGCAAAAATTCCTGACGGTAGTTTGTGTCCTGGTATTCGTCCACAAAGATATAGTCAAATGAGTTTTTCACCTCTTCAGCCGTCTTTTTATCGGAAAGAATCTTCACCGCGTACTTACTTAGGTCGTTAAAGTCCAAAGAGTTATTGAGCTCTTTTTGTCTGGTGTACTCTACTTCGGTTTCAGTCAACAGTTCTAATAATTTATTACTCTCAACATACCCGCCCGACGGCATATTCTTGTAGGCTGAGGCTATAATATCGATGCTCTTAAACAAATTTCTCAAGGACTCAATCAAATCGGTGTACTCTTTTGTGAAATCAAGTTTACTACCCTTTCTTCCCAATTTCCCGGGCACTTCTATAAAGCCATAAAGTTTGCATAACTGCGTAAAATCGGCTGCATTTATTAAAGTTTCGGCGGAGTTTATAAAGTTTTTGCACTCATTTGCAAAGTCAACCAAACCGCTAATTTCCAACAATCCCGCGTATTTTTCCATTTCCACCTTGGCAATCTTAATACGTTTTCGATAATATTCAAGAGCATATTGAGTAACGGGAGAAAAGTCTCCGTTTTTTGCCGATTTCCGTGCATTATTGATATACTCTTCTTCGTCAATCTGCGCAGTCATAAAGGTTCTGACGGTTATTATATTTTGAGCAAATTTTTCCAAACTCCTTTTGGTATTCAAGGCTTCGGCAAGCTTAAAAAACTCCTCGTCGTTTCTTTCCATATGTCTTTGAAAAACCTTCATTATGGACTGATTAAGCATCAGATTCCCTTCGTTAGGCTCAAGAATTTTGCTCGACGGGTCTTTGCCTATAACAGCAAAATATTTTCTTAATAAGGTTTTCCAAAAGCTGTCCATTGTGCAGATATTGGAAAAAGGTAAATAATCCAGTTGTTTTTTTAGTTTTGTCCCTTGGGCGCTGTTTTTTTGGAGTTCGTTATAAATGTTTTCTACCAACCTTGACTTCATTTCGGCGGCGGCGTCATTAGTAAAGGTCATAATAAGAATGCGCCTGATATCAGCGTCATTAATAAGAAGCGTCATGACTTTTTCTATCATCATGGTGGTCTTACCGCTGCCAGCCGACGCGTTAACCAAAATATTGCCCTTTGTATTAAGTATCGCGCGCTGTTCGGCGGTTAATTTATTATAATCTAACATTTATCCTCCGTAACGCAAAAGTCCGATATGTCCTTTGAAGAAAACTCCCTATTATTAACCTCTCCGCAAAGATTGCCATAAATACAGTTTTCACATTCTCCGTCTAGTGGACATTTGTCGATGTTGCCTTGGCTCATCTCCGCAAGATTAGCCTCTATCAACTTAAAAACATAATCCTTAACCGAAAAAAAGTCTTCTTTTTTCAATACTCCCCTCACTTTTTTTATAGCGGTTTCACCATTTTTCGTCACTAAGTTAAATGGTAGAATTTTGCTTTCGTACTTTTCTTCCCCATAATTTTCTCCCTCTCCGTCTATTGCATAATAGATATCGATATCGTCCGCCATATGCCCGATATAATTATAAAACTTGCCTTCTTTTACATATCCCGCTTTAATGGGTAGATAAAACACACCGGCGGGGGAATATCCCTTCTCCAAAAAGTGGCTCAGATAAACGTAGAGCTGAATTTTACTTCCATAATAAGTCTCTTTGAAAGTCTTGTCGGCTTTGCCTGTTTTATAATCGATAATTAGAACGTTATTATTATAAATATCCACCCTGTCGATTTTTCCGCGCAAGCTGAAAATTTTATCCTCCAACGGAAGTAAAATTTCGTTACCTTCCTCATATCCGAAAGCATATTCAAAGTAAGCAGCCTCAAATTTACTCTTCCTGTAGTTTTCGGTAAGCACAGTAAGTAGCCGCCTGCATTCTTTACATATATTGTTAAAAGCATAGCGGTTTATTACGCTGTTAGTTAACCCTTCGTAATTACCGCTCTTCATTTCCGCTTCTATCGCTTTTTCAATTAGCGGCCGATAATTATCTATGGTTTTTAGGATTTTATAGTTACTTTTGAAATATTTTTCCAGTACGTTATGAATAAAAATTCCCACAACGTTGGCTTTAATTTCTCCGTTTTCCTCTTCTTTAAGTTTAAGTCCGCAGCTAAGAAAATGTCGGAAAGGACACTTGAAATAACTTTCCAACTGACTAACGGAGGTAAGATAACGCCCCTTTATGTCGGTTCTGAAGAAACTTTCAAAAGGAATCTCATCGTCAACTTCCTTTGCGTTATCCGACAATCTACCTTTGTTCTTTAAGTAGTCTTCTACAGAATCAACAAAGAAATCGGATATGTTCTTACGTACAAACTCATAATAAGCGTTGTTTTCGTTTATTAAATTATATAAGGTCTTTTCTTCAGCGGAAAAATTATGATAAGTAGTCAAGTGTTTGCATGGCGTTTTCAAAAGATATTCCAATTCCCGCAAACCTTCCCCTTTGCTTAGTTCTTCTCCTAAGATACCAAACTGACTGCAACCGATGTATATTTTTTCGGCTTTAGTCATTAAATCAATAACGGTAAACTGCTCAAAACTGTTATATTCTAAAGGTGTTGGAAAGACTTTAAGCCCATTTTTTTTCATAAGTTCGCTGTCAAGAGCGCTGAAAATGAGGTTGTCGCTCTTTTGTAAAGGAAAATACCCGCTGTTAGCCCCCACCACAAAGATAGCCTTATTCTCCGAAAAACGGCTTTGGGAAGTATTGCCCACGAACACGGTGTCTGTGTAGCGCGGCAAAAGAGAAATGCTCATATCGGCGGTAATTGCCTTTAGCAAATAATAAAAATCCTGTGTGGAGGTTGTTTCGGCGCCGATAAGCTCCTTCATTTCCTCCAACAAAGCGACCAAAGAATCCGTTTTACTCCCCGCTACAAGTCTGTCGTCGGTACTCTTTGCGTGTTCATTTAGGGTACTGGCTATATCCTCTCTTTTTAGTAAATTAATAATAAAGTCGCAGTTGTCGGCAATAGTTTTATAATCACTAGGCACTTTTGATAATTGACTTAGTAAATTTTGCCTTAGCTTTTCCAAATTTCCGTCTATAGCGTTAAACGGCTTGGAAAAATCATTATAATCTATATTATTCTTTGTTATGTAGCTTTCAAAAGCGTAGCTGTCTTCGCCCTCAACGTTGGCAAAAGGATGATGTAACAGTTTAGTTATATCGGACTTGGCGTAACCCGATACCATCGCGGCGTATAAATTTATTACATATTTATAAAATATGCTATTCTTTACAAAATGCTTTTCTTCGGCAAAATAGGGAATGTCGCATCTGGCAAAAATCTCCGATATAATGTCGGTATAATCTTCATTATTACATACCAACGCTATATCTTTATACCGCAAACCGTTCTTTGTTAGGAACTTTATTTCTCTTGCCACAGCCTTGATTTCTTCATACGGGTTTTCTTCCATAAAAAGCGTTACGCAGTCGTTCTTTTCATTTATCGGCTGTTGGGAAAAGCCGAACAATTCTCTATGGATTTTGTCATATGGCGATTTCAATAGAGAAAACGCCTCTTTAACAGCAACATCTATACCATTAGTTTTGCAATAATCTATCAGTTCTTCGGCTTGCGACACCGGGAAACAATGCTTATTAGCACCTTGACTGTCAGTTGTAACGCTGATATTTACCGATTGGCAAACTTTCGCCATTTCTTTTATTAATTGTAGTTGTTGGTTACTGTATAAATTAAATCCCAAAAAATAAACGTGACTGGAAGTAATTTCCGTACAGTCTTTTAGATTATTAATAAGATAATCAACTCTGGTAATTGTATCGGCGTAATTTATCTTTAATGAGGTTAAATATTCTCTATAAATTACCGCAACGTCCTTTAGCTTCTCTTTGGTATCGCCATCAAGAAGAGGCAAGGCATTTTCTATATCCTCAACGGTAATTCCGCTGTTTCGCAAAGAGGATATCGCAGCGAACATCTCTTGACAGAACATATAGCTGTTAACAGAGGTATAATAACTTAACTTTTCGCTGTTTTCTTTGAGAACTTTATTGAGCAGCAAAACTGTGCCCTCTTTGGAAAGGCATTTGTTTATTTTTTTACCGAAAGTTTTGGTTGCTAATCTGGTTATGGAAAAGACACCGATATTAAAACTGCCTTCACACTCCAAAAACTGGCATATTTCCTTTTCCACACCCAAAGTGAAGCGGTCGGGAACGATAAAAATATGTTTAGATTTTTTTTCGTTGTTGACGCGCAAGCGGCGGTACAGGCTTAGGTAGCCTTCCAAGGTGGTATTGGTATTAGTAACGTGAAGCATACATATAATATAGCAAAAAAGTCTTGGTTATACAAGACTTTTTCGGGACATCGGTGGTTAATTGACCTTATTATGTAGTTTAGCCGTTAGAACCACAGCATTTGTTTCCACAGCAGCAGCTGAGTAACAACAGTATCCAAATTAAGGAGCAGCAATCACAACCGCATCCGCATCCGCTGTTTCCGCCGCAACCTCCGCCGCCGCAGCAGCAGCTTAGCAATAGCAACCAGAAAATGCAGTTACAGTCAAAGCCGCATCCGCAGTTGTTATTGCAGCAGTTGCCTCCGCCCATAAATCCGTTAAAACAATTCATACAGTATATACCTCCATTTTAGAATTATAACCAGCCCTAGTATCGGGTTGTCTACAATACATCATTATGCGGACATAAAATAAAGTGTGTGTTTAGTGATGTTCCCCGTAATTTTTGATAAAAAATAAATTTCGATTATCAATTGACTTTTTTGTAAAATGAGCCTATATTAAGTATATGAAAATAATTATTCCAAAGGGCATAAAAGCCGGTCACTATAATGACAATTTTACAGGTTTAACGGTATTTATCAGCGAAAAAGGCTGCATCGGCGGTGTGGACGTAAAAGGCAACGCCCCCGCTACCAGAGAAACAGACCTTCTCCGACCCGAAAAAGCGGTGGAAAAGATAAACGCTATTTTCCTAAGCGGAGGTTCGGCTTACGGCTTAGAATCGGCTTGCGGGATTATGAACTTCTTACGAGAAAAACAAATCGGCTTTAAGCTGGGCAAAAAAGTTGTGCCCATAGTATGCGGAGCCTGTCTTTATGATCTTAATACTGCAGAATATCATTATCCCGATACAAAAATGGGCTACAATGCCTGTGTAAACGCCTTTGACGGTGTTTTCTCATTGGGACAAAGCGGCGCAGGCAAAGGGGCAACCGTCGGTAAAATCAGAGGAATAAGCAACGCAACCAAAAGCGGAATCGGCGGCGCAACGATAAAAATTGCCGGAGTAACCGTTACGGCAATAGTTGCGGTAAATGCACTTGGCGACGTAATAGAACCATTTTCCGATAAAATACTTGCGGGAGCCAAAGCAAAAGACGGTAGCTTTATCAATACCGAAAAATGTATTGCCGAAAACAAACTTCTAAAACTTGCCGCTGGTACCAACACAACAATAGGCTGCATTCTTACCAATGCGAAATTGTCAAAGCTTGAAGCAAACAAACTTTCCTCCGCTGCTCACGACGGCTACGCAAGGGTAATCCGCCCCGTCCATACCGATTACGACGGCGACGCTATTTTTACACTTGCTACAGGCAAAGTCCCTGTTATTAATTTTACTTTACTACAAACGGCAGCGGTACGCGCTATAGAAGAAGCAATAATAAACGCTGTAAGTAACGTTGATAACTTAGAAATAATTTTTGATAAAACCGAAGAGGACAAAGAATAGAACAAACAAATTGACCTAATAAAAAAATAACTAATAAAAAAATTACAATCTACTCAATAAAAAAATTACTCAATATTACTCAATATAAAAATTACTCAATAAAAAAAACAAAAAAAATTTTACTCAGTAAAAAAATAACTCAATAAAAAAATAACGCCAACCTTTCGATTGGCGTCTTTTTATTATTAATGGGATTTTTATTATGCAATAACTGAAGCAACTACGCCCGAACCAACTGTTCTGCCACCTTCACGGATAGCGAAACGAAGTCCTTGCTCGATAGCGATAGGGGTGATTAGCTTGATTTCCATAGGAATGTTATCGCCAGGCATAACCATTTCTACTCCCTCGGGTAGAGCGATGCTTCCGGTAACGTCGGTTGTTCTGAAATAGAACTGAGGACGGTATCCGTTAAAGAAAGGAGTATGTCTTCCGCCTTCTTCCTTCTTCAACACGTAAACGTTGCTCTTGAAGTGGGTGTGGGGATGAATGGAACCGGGTTTAGCAAGAACTTGTCCTCTCTCGATTTCTTTTCTTTCGATACCTCTCAAAAGAGCGCCGATGTTGTCGCCTGCTTGAGCGAAGTCAAGAAGTTTACGGAACATTTCTACGCCGGTAACGGTGGTTTCTTTAGCCTTTTCCATAAGACCAACGATTTCTACCTTATCTTGAACCTTAACTTGTCCACGCTCAACTCTACCAGTAGCAACGGTGCCGCGGCCGGTGATGGTGAATACGTCTTCAACAGGCATTAAGAAGGGCTTATCGGTATCTCTTACGGGATCGGGAATATAACTGTCAACAGCGGCTAAAAGCTCTCTGATGCAATCGCAGTCAGCGCTAGCGGAATTACCAGCAGCAGCAGCCTGCATAGCTTTCAAAGCGGAACCTCTGATGATCGGAATATCGTCACCGGGGAACTCGTAGCTGGACAATAATTCTCTTATTTCCATTTCTACCAAATCAAGCAACTCGGGGTCGTCAACTTGGTCAACTTTGTTCATGAATACTACGATGTAAGGAACGCCAACCTGACGGGCAAGCAAGATGTGCTCACGTGTCTGGGGCATAGGACCGTCTGTAGAAGCAACAACAAGTATAGCTCCGTCCATCTGAGCGGCACCGGTGATCATGTTCTTAACATAGTCAGCGTGTCCGGGGCAGTCAACGTGTGCATAGTGACGTGTTGCTGTCTGATACTCAACGTGTGAGGTATTGATCGTTATTCCTCTAGCCTTTTCTTCAGGCGCCTTATCGATTTGGTCATAACGCATAACTTCTGCGTATCCTGCGGCAGCAGATACCATGGTGATAGCGGCTGTCAAGGTGGTCTTACCATGGTCAACGTGGCCTATTGTGCCAATGTTAACGTGGGTTTTAGTTCTTTCAAACTTAGCTTTTGCCATTTAAAAAATCCTCCCAAAAAATTATGATATTTTTGTTTTTATTATTTAAGATAACTAATGGACATACCATTAAATTATGCAATAAATTGATTATATTATATTTTCTTTTAGTTGTCACGCATTTTTATGAACTTTTTTCTAAAATTATATAAAATGCCTGTTTATTAGTCTTTTTTACCCTCTAATAATTGCTTCCTTACTCCTGCGGGAACTTCGGTGTAGCAATTAAGCTGCATAGAATAATTGCCTCTGCCTTGAGTTGCGCTTCTTAGGGTAGTTGCGTAGCCGAACATTTCGCTAAGCGGTATATCGGCGTCGATTATTTTCACTCCTCCGCGGTCGTTCATTTCTTTAATAGAACCACGGCGGGAATTTACGGTGCCGAAAACGTCTCCGATATAATCGGCGGGAACGGTGATTTCTACTGCCATCATAGGTTCAAGTATAGTAGGATCGGCATTTTTTGCGGCATCCTTAAACGCCATACTTCCGGCAATCTTAAAGCTCATTTCCGAACTGTCAACATCGTGGAAACTACCGTCTACTAATCTTACTTTGAAGTCAACCATTTCGTAGCCAATCAAAACGCCGCCTCTTGCAGCTTCGCGCAAACCTTCTTCGATAGGCTTAATGTATTCTTTGGGAATAACGCCGCCCACGATTTGGTCTTCAAAAATAATTCCGCTTCCGGGAGCTAAAGGTTCCATTTCTATTACGCAATGTCCGTATTGACCTTTACCGCCGCTCTGACGAACGTATTTTCCTTCTCCTCTGGCCGATTTCTTAATAGCTTCACGGTAAGCAACCTGAGGTTTACCGATGTTCGCTTCTACTTTGAATTCACGGAGTAGTCTGTCTACAATGATTTCCAAGTGGAGCTCTCCCATACCGGCAATTATCGTTTGTCCAGTTTCTTTATCGGTATAGGTGCGGAAAGTGGGGTCTTCGTCGGATAGTTTTGCCAAAGCAAGGCTCATCTTTTCTTGTCCGATTTTTGTTTTCGGCTCTATAGCAAGACGAACAACGGGTTCAGGGAACACCATGCTGTCAAGCACGATAGGTTGTTTTAGGTCGCAGAGGGTTTCTCCGGTGCTGGTTTCTTTCAAACCAAAAATCGCCACGATATCTCCTGCAAAAGCCTGCTCTATGTCGGTTCTGGAATTAGCGTGCATTCTTATGAGTCTGCCGATTTTTTCCTTCTTTTGTTTGTTGCTGTTATAGACGGTCATACCTGTATAGATAGTTCCGCTGTAAATACGGAAGAAGGTAAGACGTCCGATATTGTCAACGGCAACTTTGAAGGCAAGTCCAGATAAAGGCGCGTTGTCGTCGGTTTCTCTTATAATATCATTGCCTTTTTCGTCAAAACCGTGAACGGCTTCGATATCTTTAGGAGAAGGCATCAAGTCTACGATAGTGTCAAGCACCTTTTGTACGCCCTTGTTACGGTAAGCAGAGCCGCAGATAACGGGGGTGATTTTTAATTCGATAGTGCCTTTGCGGAGAGCCCTTATTATTTCGTCTCTAGTAAGCTCTTCGCCCTCAAGGACTTTCATCATAGCCTCATCGTCAAAGTCGGCGCAAACTTCTTCTATATACTTACGTGCCTTAATAGCTTCTTCCTTCATATTTTCAGGTATGTTGTCCTCGTGAAGGTCTTTGCCTAATTTGTCGCTATAAGTAATACAAGTCATATTGATAACGTCAATAAGACCGCTAAAAGTATCCTCTTTGCCGATAGGGAGTACGATAGGTACGGGTTTTGTATGAAGGCGGGTACGCATCATGTCTACAACGTTGTAGAAGTCAGCGCCCATAATATCCATTTTATTTACAAAAGCGATACGCGGAACTTTATATTTGTCCGCTTGACGCCAAACGGCTTCGCTCTGGGGCTCAACACCGCCCTTGGCGCAAAATACCGCTACTGCTCCGTCAAGTACGCGCAAACTTCTCTCTACCTCTACGGTAAAGTCCACGTGTCCGGGGGTATCGATAATGTTTATACCGTGATCCCTCCATATAATAAAAGTAGCCGCGCTGGTAATTGTTATGCCTCTTTCTTGTTCTTGAACCATCCAGTCCATAGTTGCCGCGCCCTCGTGTGATTCTCCAAGGCGGTGAATTTTGTTCGCATAGAACAATATTCTTTCGGTAGTGGTGGTCTTTCCGGCGTCAATATGAGCCATAATACCGATGTTTCTCATTCTTTCCAGCGGGATTTGTCTTTCTGCCATAGTTTCTCCTTATTATTTTTTACATATCTTTCGGTTATATCCCGAAATTGTTTCTCCGTTATTAACATAAAAAGCGGCATAACTATTGTTTTTATCCACTAGATATGCCGTCGCTATTAAGTTGATTATTACCGTTATTTAATTAATTGATACTAAAAGCGATAATGTGCGTAAGCCTTGTTGGCTTCTGCCATGCGGTGCGTATCTTCTTTTTTCTTGAAAGCTCCGCCTGCATTGTTATATGCGTCCATAAGTTCGCCTGCCAGTCTTTCTTTCATTGTCTTTTCTCCGCGCTTTCTGGCGTAAAGAACAAGCCATCTTATACCTAAGGTTTGACGTCTTTCGGGGCGTATTTCCAACGGCACTTGGTAATTGCTTCCACCTACACGTCTAGCCTTGACTTCTAATACAGGCATAACGTTTTCCAGAGCCTTCATAAACACTTCGTTCGGGTTAACTCCCAATTTATTTTCTATCGCCTCAAAGGCGCTGTAAACAATTTTTTGAGCTACTCCTCTTTCTCCGTCAAGCATTATTTGGTTAATAAGCTTGGTAACTACCTTAGAGTTGTAAATTGGGTCCGGTAACACGTCGCGCTTAGGAACTCCACTTCTTCTAGGCATATTAAATATCCTCCTGTTTTTGTGTTGGGAAATTCATCCGTTATTAATAAGGTGAATTATTTGGGCTTTTTAGCACCATACTTGGATCTAGCCTGCTTGCGCTTAGCTACGCCAGCCGTGTCAAGCGTACCGCGAATAATGTGGTAACGCACACCGGGCAAATCCTTAACTCTGCCGCCTCTGACCAAAACCACGCTATGCTCTTGCAAACTATGTCCGACACCGGGTATATATACGGTACCTTCCATGCCGTTCACCAAACGCACTCTTGCGATTTTTCTTACAGCGGAATTAGGCTTTTTGGGGGTAGTGGTAGTAACGGATAAGCATACGCCTCTTTTTTGGGGGCAGCTTTCCATCATGGGAGCTTGGCTCTTCTTTACCTGTCTTTCTCTACCTTGCCTTATCAGTTGGTTAATTGTTGGCATTCCATTCCTCCTTTAATGTAGGATGAGCTATCCGTATTTTCAACCCTTTATTTAGGATAAACTCGTCTTTTCTGGGTTATTTGTTCTCCGCCTCTATTTTTTCGGCGCAAACGGCACACGGCACGTCAAGCTGCAATATCCTGCCCATTGTCTGTTTGTCAGACACAAATTCATAAGGCACGTTTTTTTGCTTGCATAGCGATGAAATTTGCTCACCGATAAAGCTGTCGGCGTCACGGGCAATCAACACACACCTTAGCTGATTTCCGTGTATTCCTCTCACCACTTGGCGATAACCCACCACCCTGTGCGATAAGGGAACCCGCTTTATAAAATTGTCCATCAAAAATCTCCTTTAATGAACGTAAACTTACGTTTCTTCCATAAGCCTAATAATTATAGCAACTGTATTATTGCTTGTCAAATAAAAAAACACACAATTTCTGCAAATTTTTAATAAAATCGGTTAAATAAAACTAACTGTAGCTTTGCTTCCCAAAAATGCTTCCTTATCAAAGACGACGTCTGACTGTCTGTCCGAAAACCTGATTTCCGCCACGCTTGCCGCGCAGTAAAAAGCATATTTTTCTACGTTTGTTATACCGCTTTTGAAAGTGACTTTCCCAAAGAAAGAATTAAACGCTTGTTCTCCGATAATGGTAAGCAAACTGCCTTGTGCAAAAGTGATGGTAGAATTGCATTGATAAAAACAATTGCTGCCCAAAGAGGTTACCGACATAGGAATAACAAGCGTTGTTCCTTTGTAGCTTGCAAAAGCCTGATCCCCTAAAGAAGTTAGACCGGTTCTACTTAAATCCACCGTTGCGGTACAACCGTTAAAGGGTTGAAAACTAATATCGGTTATGGTATTGGGCAAAACAAGTGTTTCTCCGCTGTAATTGGCAAAAGCTCCGTTAGTTAGCGTTGTTATTTGGTTATCTTCGGCAAAAACAATTTCGGCTTTCGCTCCGTAAAAAGCGTCTTTTCTTATTTCGTTAATGCTCTTTCCTAAAGTGATTTTTCCTTCGGCTTCGGCAAAATCAAAATTGTCGACATACTTATATTTTCCGTTTTCGGCAAAATAAACGTTAAAATTCGTACCGCTGAAAGCGTACTGATAAATATCAAGCACTACACTGCCGACGGTAAAGTTGGTAACGCCGCTACCGGCGCAAGCCACTACGATTGCCGTTTTATCCTTATTATATAACACTCCGTTGTCAAAGGAAAAATGGGGGTTGCCCACCTTGGGATTAACGGCGGTAAGGGCAGTACAGCCTCTGAAAGCTTCTTTGCCTATAGAATTGATTTCTTCGTTAAAATTGATAACTTTGATTTTTTTATTATCCTTAAAAGCCCTATCCCCTATTCTTTGAACGGGTACGTTCTTATACGTATCGGGTATTTTTGCCGTTTCCTGCTCTCCCCTATAGGTTGCCACTTCGTAATAGCCGTTGGATAGCAGATTATAAGTAAAGCCGTATTCGTCGGTTTTGTCGGTAGGTAATGGGTCTGACGAACTTACATCTTTTTTCATCCATTTAGCGTACAAAGTAGTATCCGCAGAAAAACCGTTCTTAATATTAAGGGGCGCGGTAAAGAGTTGGTCATAAAACCAACCTACAAAGTTATATCCTGCCCTTATGGGATCGTCAGGCATAGAAATATCGCTGCCGTCAAGTATAATCGGTTCGATTATTATATCGCAGTTAGTAACAAAGCTAATAACAACGTAACCCTTATTATTATCTTCTTTTTTGCATGAGGTTAGCAGAACCACCGAAAGGATGGTTATTACCGCAATTATTATCAACAGGAGTTTTTTTCTTTTCATATTTAGTATTGTACACTATTTTCTTTAATTTTAGCTGAAAATATTTTGACGACTAAAGGCGAAGCTTGATTTGCGTCCAAACCTTTCTCCATAGCAAGGGAAATAAACATCATAATAACGTAACCTAAAGGCTGAAAATAGTTGGTGTCTATCATATTGTAAGCCTCAAACATCACCATTCCGATAAAGAGCAAAAATTTTAGGGTATTAACGTCGGTAAATACCATGCGGTAACGCCAGTAATAGAAATAAAAATAAGCTATCGCGCCGAAAATTCCTAAACTAGCAAAAATCTGAATAAAGGTGGAGTGATAATAAGTAGGTCCGTTGCTCCAATGAACTATCTGATAATAAATAGGATTTTTGTAGTCAAAGCCCGCCCCGAACAAGGGATAATCGAAGAACACGTTCCAACCTGCGTTAAACAGGTGTTCCCTTCCCGACGGGTCCAAACCTTCGTTTCTAAAGCGGATAAAAATACTCTCTATAAAACCGGAGTTTTTCCATTCGGCAATAAGGAATAATGCCAAAAATGCCAGAAAAACCGTCAAAACGGATATTTTATGCTTGGCTTTTACCAACGTATACAGGCACATAACAGGCATAAACATACAGGCAAAAAGCATGGCTCCGCGGCTCTTGGTAAGCAATATTGCCGCAAACTGAATTAAACCGTAGATAATAAAAATAAAGCTCAATTTTGATTTTTTCGTGCCGAAATAGAAAGTTGCGGACATGGTTATGCACAAAATCGTGCTTATATTGTTTCTTCCGCCCCAACCGTAATGCATGTCGTTGCTTGCCTCAGTAAAGAAATACAAAAGATCGTCAAAAGGCTTTAGTTCGGCAACTTTTTTGACCATTTGAGCAATGAGAACAACGCTGAAAACTACCAGCATATAGGCTAAATCTTCTAATAATTTTTCTTTTTTGCCCCGTGTGGTTACGCTAAAAAACAAATAACCCAGTAAAAACAGAATTCCCATTCCTGCGCAAAGTAAAAAGCCTTGAAAAGAGCGGTTTTCTCTGCCTATCCCTTGCAGTATCCAGGCAAGAGTACAAAAAGCCATGGCTACAGTCATACCCTTAAACTCTATTCTTCCTTTGAACCTAATAAGGTTAATTATCGCGCCCGCTAAAGGTATCAATAGAAAGTAGAGAAAATTTTTATACTGTTCGAAAGTAAAACTTCTGTCACTGAAAATTACGCTCAAACCAATAAAAACGAACATCGTCCATTTGGTATCGCGGCAAAAAATAAAGGTTAAAAAACAAAATGCAAAGAGTATGGCAAAGCCAATAAGGGGCGCGTTAAAAAGCCAAGCTGTATATACTACTAGAGCATACACCCAAACAATGGCTTTGGAACTTAACGTTTTTTCGGCTATTTCTAAAACATTGCTCTTAGACATTTTCCCTACCTGTTATTTTTTCTTCTTCTTTTTGGTAAGGGCTACAATTGTGTTTAGTATCAAGAACAAAATAATGGAGCCAGCCAAATACAGGAACATTTCTTTATTCTGAAATACGCTGTCAAAGAATTTAACTTCCATAGAAAATGCCTGCGACAAACCATCCGTCACTTGCTGTGGAAGATTTTCTCCCAGTTTTTCTAGCGGTCCGCTCATAAAATACTGCCTGAAAAGTCCTGCCGAATGGCTACCGGGAATAACTCCCGAAATATCCTGGGCTACTTCGGGCATAATGCTCATAGGCATATACGCGCCGATTAAAAAGCCTAAAATTGCGCTCAAAATTCCCGTTGCAGCGCCCAGTACGTTTTCTGTTTTGAAGAAACCGCAAATAAATACGGTAAGCAGCGTGGAAGATAAATTGGACAAAACAAGAATACCGATCAACGTAAAAACGTCGGCAACCGTAAGCGCCCACCCCCCTGTTAGGAAAAGGTAAAGAAGACAGATAAGAAAGACTATCCCGGTTATTATCATCGTCACAATGAAGTTAAAGACAAAATAGCTTAATTTTATTATGTATTTCTTTACCGGGGAAGCTAAACCGTCGTTAAGTATTCCTCTAGTCTTGTCTTGCACCATAATGGAATTAGCCCCTAAGGACACGGTAATGCAAGCAACGCTAATAACGCCCGCCACCATCCAACTGTCCACGTAGGCTTTTATCAGCTTGGAATCAACGGCTAATTCGGGCGGAATGTAACTTTCCACGCTCATAACCTGAACATCGGCTAAGAACAGCACGTATAACAACAAAACAATCAAAGGGGCAAGCAAAGAAAAAAACACTCCCGCCTTATCCTTCAAAAACAGCTTAATATTTCTCTTAGTTAGTTGAAAAAGAGTATACAAATCGTTTTTTATAGCTGCTGATTTATTCATCTATACCTCCAGCTTCTTGCCTGTGGCATTGAGAAAAACGTCGTCCATATCCCCTTTTACCACCTCGAAATCATTAATTATTTCTCTGTTTTCGCATAAAAAATTCAACGCCTCTGCGCTTTCCTTTACCTTTATTGAATATGCGCCGTTGTCATAAGAAAATTTATAGCCTTTTTCGGTCAAATAATCATCGGTTTCTTTATTTTTTTCTTTATGCATCTTGATATAATCGCCCGAATATACGTTTTTGAGATAATTCGGCGCCCCTGCGGCTATTATCTGACCTTTATCAATAATTACTACTTTGCCGGCTTTTTCCGCCTCTTCCATATAGTGGGTAGTAAGAAAAACCGTCATATTGCTTTTCTTTCTTATTTCATTGATTATTTCCCAAATATGCACCCTGGTTTTGGGGTCAAGTCCTGTGGTAGGTTCGTCTAAAAACAGTATTTTCGGGTAATTAATAAGCCCTCTTGCCATATCAACTCTACGCCTTTGCCCGCCGCTAAGTTTGCCGAACGGACGCTTGAGAAGTTCTCCTAGTTCAAACATTTCGGTCAACTCATTTAGCCTTTGCTCCCATTTTTCTCCGCGCAGACCGTAATAACTGGCTCTAACGGTAAGATTTTCTTTTACCGTCAATTTATCGTCAAGGACTGTATTCTGAAAGACAATGCCGATAATCTTTTTTATTTCCTTTTCTTCTCCGTCAAGGTTAAAGCCGTCTATAAAAACCTCGCCCTTGTCCTTTTCAAGCAAGGTGCACAACACGTTTATTGTGGTGCTTTTACCTGCGCCGTTTACTCCCAAAAAAGCAAAAAGCGAACCGCGCTCCACTTCGAAACTGATTTTGTCAACGGCTTTAATTTCGCCGTAGCTTTTTTCCAAATCAGTGATTTTTATTACATTATCCATTATTTTTCCTCTTATTTTTGATTATCAGTATTTTAGCATACGATAATGCCTAAGTCAAACAATAAAGGCTTTTGCAAAAGCTAAAAAAAGCATAAAAAACTTGAAATAATTATACTATAAATAACAAAATTGTCAGAAAAATAGGAATATGTAAAAAACGTTTGCTTATATCAAAAAAAAGTTATATAATCCCGATATAAACAAATATTCAACTGCTTGCGGCCGCTCTGACATTTTTGTTTTGAGCATCGGAGCAGTTTTTTTGTGTAAATATACTAAGAGAGGAACCATATTATTAAAACATTTTTTGACCTAGAAATTAAAGAAAGCCTAAAAAAAGCACTACTAGACATCGAAATTAGTACAATGACACCAGTTCAGGAGCAAGCCATACCGTTTATTTTAGAAGGTAAAGACTGCTTAGCCGAAGCCCCTACGGGAACAGGCAAAACCTTTGCATTCGGCTTACCCGCTATAGAAAAAACCGACGTAAATTCTTATTCCGTACAGACAATAATACTTTGCCCGACAAGAGAACTGGCAATGCAAATAGAGAGTGAATTATTAAAACTTACCGTTTATACCGAAGGTATACGAATACTTGCTATATACGGCGGACAACCTATAGAAAAACAGCTCTATAAACTTCGTAAAAAGCCTCAAATAATCGTAGGCACGCCGGGAAGAGTTATGGACCATATCAGGCGTAAAACCCTACGGCTTGAAAACGTAAAAACCGTAGTTTTGGACGAAGCAGACGAAATGCTCAATATGGGTTTCAGAGCCGATATCGATACTATTTTATCTTCCATGCCAAAGGACGTTGGTATGCAACTGTTTTCGGCTACCATACCCAAAGAAATTTTGGAGATATCCAAAGAATACCAGCATGAGCCTGTTAGGATAAAAGCTCCTTGCAAGACAAGCGACCTTCCTAACATAGAGCAGTATTTTATTAAGGTTACCGAAGATGGAAAGTTTGACGCACTTAAAGCCGTTATGTCTCAAAAAGACTACCGCTACGTTCTGGTATTTTGCAACACAAAACGCAGAGTGAGTTCTTTGGATGAAAAACTAAATAATGAGGGGTATCTCTCTATGGCTCTGCACGGCGATTTGCAACAGCGCCAACGCGATACCGTAATGAGGAACTACCGCGACAGAAAAATTAACATTTTGGTGGCGACCGACGTAGCCGCCAGAGGAATAGACGTAGCCGACATAGAAGCGGTTATTAACTACGACCTACCCAACAACGAAGACTATTACGTACACCGCATAGGACGTACGGCAAGGGCATCAAAGACCGGAGAGGCTTTTACTTTTACCACAACAAAAGACCAAGGACAAATAAAATATTTGGAAAAACACGCAGGAGCGAAAATGGAAGAAATCACACTAAAAGACAACAAAATAACCAAAAAAGAACCCGAAGAAAAGAACACTTCCCGCTTCTTTATTAATATCGGGCAAAAAGACGGCGCTACAAACAAGCTCCTCACTGCCTATCTTGAAGAAAACGCCGGTATCACCCCCGATTGTGTTGCCGATATAAAAATACTGGAGCTGTTTTCTTTTATAGAACTAACATTGGAAGCGGCAGAAAGTATTTTCCGCATAAACGGCAAAAAGTTCGGCGGAAGAAAAATTTCTGTGGAAGCAGCCTCCCCCTCTAACAAGTCTAAGGGCGATTATTCCAAAAAATCCTCAGGCTCCTCCGACAAAAAATATTCTCAAAAACCTTCCGGAAACGGAGAAAGAAAGCCCTATGCAATTAAGGGTGACGGAGAAAGAAAACCATACCCGAAAAAGGCTGACGGCGAAAGCAAACCCTACGCTAGAAAGAGTGAGGGTTACGAAGGCAAGCCTTACGCTAGAAAAACCGACGGCGAAAGCAAGCCTTACGCTAGAAAGAGTGAGGGTTATGAAGGCAAGCCTTATGCTAGAAAAACCGACGGCGAAAGCAAACCCTATGCTAGAAAGGGTGAGGGTTATGAGGGCAAGCCTTATGCTAGAAAAACCGACGGCGAAAGCAAACCCTACGCTAGAAAGAATGATGGTTATGAAGGCAAGCCTTATGCTAGAAAAACCGACGGCGAAAGCAAACCCTATTCTAGAAAGGGTGAGGGTTATGAGGGCAAGCCTTATGCTAGAAAAACCGACGGCGACAGCAAACCCTATGCTAGAAAAAGTGAAAGTTCATCATATGCCGGTAAAAAGTCCTATTCCACACCAAAAAGACAAAGTAATGGAGCAAGTAAGGGTAATAATTTTACCCCGAAAAAGCCGCGCGGAGAGAACTAAGATTTTTTCCACAGTCGGCATTTTTATGTAATTCATACTATTAAGCTTCGTAAATTATTACGGAGTTTTTTATTGTCATAAGTGCGCTGTTGCGGCATTTTATCTATTTACATATAAACGTGTTTGTGATATTATACTATTAATGATATCATCGCCTATTGTGGGGTATAAGGAGAAAAAAATGACTGTTAAGGAATTGTTTAACATTTGGTACAATAATGTAAGCGATTACGAGAAAAAAGAGTTAGCACAAATCAAAGACAACGACAACGAAATTAATGAAAGATTTGCTCTACCGCTATCCTTCGGAACGGCGGGTATGAGAGGTCTTGTCGGTCTTGGTACCTTCCGCATGAACAGCTATACCGTGGCAAGAGCCACTTCGGGCTTGGCTAGGTTTCTTAACACCGTAGACGGAGCCGCTAAGAGAGGTGTTGTTATTAGCTACGACACACGCCGTTTTAGTTTGGAATTTGCCAAAAAAGCCGCTTGCGTACTTTCTGCTGCAAAAATAAAGAGCTATCTATTTGAAAACGTTCATCCCGTGCCTATGTGCAGTTTTGCCATAAGACACCTAAACGCCGCGGCGGGTATTATGATTACCGCAAGCCACAACCCCAAAGAATACAACGGTTATAAGGTTTACGGCGAAGACGGGGCGCAGATGAGTATCGAGGATACAAACGTAGTAGTAAAATATATTGACGAAATAACCGATTATTTTTCTGTAGAAGTCGACGCCGTCAAGTTCCCTGCCGAAATTATCGGTATGGATAACGTAAAAATTAACGATTATATTACCATTATTGGAAAGAGCGTTGACGACGTTTATTATGATACCATAAGCGCGTTAAGCCTATCCCCTGGCGCGGTAGCAAAATACGGCAAAGAAATAAAACTGGTGTATACCCCCATTCACGGTTCGGGATATATACCGGTAACAACAATTCTCAAGAGAATGGGCATAGAAGTAAGCTGTGTTAAGGACCAATGCGTACCAGATACAGAGTTTTCCACCGTGCCAATGCCCAACCCCGAAAATCCCGCTGCTCTTAAAATGGGTATAGCCTTAGGAAACCTAATCGGAGCCGACGTTGTTATCGGTACCGACCCCGACTGCGACAGAATGGGACTTGCGGTAAGAGATTTTCAAGGGGAATTCCGTTTACTTAACGGCAATCAAATAGGCGCCCTGCTCCTTGACTATATTTTAACAAGGCTAAAAGAAGAAAACAAACTGCCCGCAAACGGCGCGGTAGTAAAAACAATTGTTACTACCACCCTTGCCGACAGAATTTGTCAGGCTTTCGGGGTAAAGGTTTTTGACGTACTAACAGGCTTTAAGTTCATCGGAGAAAAAATCAAAGAGTGGGAAAAAACCAACGAACACACCTTCTTATTTGGTTATGAAGAGAGTTTTGGCTATCTTATGGGCACACACGCAAGGGATAAAGACGCCGTTGTTGCCAGCATGCTGACTGCGGAAATGGCTTGTTATTATGAGTCAATAGGAAAAGGACTGTTTGAACGTCTGATAGAAATTTTCCACACTTACGGATACTATGTAGAGGAAGTAACTTCCATAGCTTATCACGGAGTCGCCGCAATGGACGATATGGCAGCCGCTATGACAAAACTAAGAGCAAAGACCATTACCGAACTAGGCGGAGAAAAGGTTTTAAGCGTATCCGACTTTATTAAGAGAACCACCGTTTACGCCAACGGCACTACCGAACAAATCACCTTGCCTACTACCGATGCTATCAAATTCAGTATGGAAAACGGACAGTTCGTCTGCGTCAGACCGTCGGGGACAGAACCGAAACTGAAAGTATACGTACTTTGCTACAGCGATGCCTTCGAAAAGTCCAGAATAAAAGCAAAACTCCTCATGGAAGGAATTAAAGAAGAACTGTAAATGAAACTAAAGCACGTCCGTTTGCTCAAAAAAGGAATACTCCTGTCAATACTCATTCTGACGGCGGTAATATTCTTAATAATCAAGCAAAATAAGGCAGTTGCCGAATATTTTTTCGCGCGGGGGACATCCCGCGCTTTTGTATTTGTTTTTGGCAATATAAGTAATATTTTCCCCTTTTCCCTTTTTGAACTCTTTGTCACAATCACAGTAATAATCTCCGTAATTTGGCTAATTCAGCTAATAAAAAGCGCCAAAAAAAGAAAAGGCTATAACGTGGCAAAAATCTTTCTCAATATGGGAATATACGCGTTTATTATACTAAATGTATACACTTTGGCAGCAGGCGGCAATTATTTTCGGGAAAAATCGTTTTTCCCTTTCTATCAGGGGGAACAGCTTACTAAGGAACAAACGGTAAAAATTATTGATTATTTTTGGGAAGATTATAGCCAAATTTCACAAAGCTTAGAATATGATTCTTCGGGCAAATCACTTTGTCCTTATAGCTATGAAGAACTTTATGTTCTTATAAACGCCGAATACAAAAAACTATCGGTAAAGTATCCTTATTATTACAACACTTTCAGCCCTGCTCCCAAAAAAGCCGTCTACAGCTTTTTTATGTCCCATGAAGGGATAAGCGGCGTTACTTTTATGCCGTTTGGGGAAGCCAACGTAAATTATCAGACACCCCAATGCTACCAAAGTTTTACCACGGCGCATGAAATAGCCCATGTTAAAGGGATAATGACGGAAAGGGAAGCTAATCTTCTTGCTTCCTACGTACTTATTAGTAGCGATATCCCATATTTACGGTACTGCGGTTATATGTATTCCATAGTTCACGTTGCCGAACTTTTGTATTATTATGATAAAGACGCCTATACCGAACTTTACGCCAACTATCCTGTTAACGCCAGGATAGAAAAAACCAACGAAGTAAGTTTTTGGCAAGATAAATCCAGTTTTATCGGAGAAATAGGCAATTTCTTTAATGATTTATATCTGAAACTTAGCGGAGCAAAAGACGGTGTAGGCAGCTACATCGACAATAGTCAGATTATTATTCCAGACGAAGAAGAAAGTGAAGTGATAATTTATTATTCGGACACCGCAAGAATGCTGATTGAATTGGCAAAAGATGCTTTAGTCGAATAAATACACCCTGCATTCGTACGGTTGTAGACTATCCTCAAGCAAGGTTTTATAATTGGTAATCAATAGTTTACCTTTACTCAAATCAAAATCTTTTGGCACCTTTAACGGCGTATTTTCTTTTGCAAAAGAAATCATAACAAGCATGCGTTTGCCTTCGTAATTCCTTGCGTAAACGAATTGTTCCTTACTGCGTTTATCGTATAGAACGAAATCGCCGTAAATAGCAACCTTATTTTCCCTACGGATTTTTATAAGTTCGCGGTAGAAGTTAAGAATACTGTCCTCATCCTTTAATGCCGCTTCCACGTTTATTTCTTTATAATTCGGATTGAGGAAATACCAAGGTTTAGTTTCCGAAAAGCCTGCGTTTTCTTTATCGTTCCACTGCATTATTGTTCTGCCGTTATCTCTTGCCGCATAACTTGCCAGCTCCCAAATTTTCTTTTCCGAAAATCCAAGTTTTTTCAGCAAGTCGTGGAAAGCAAAGGTATTTACGTCTACATAGTCAGAAGGTTTGGTAAATCCAGCGTTAAGCATACCGATTTCCTGACCTTGATAAATATACGGAGTGCCGCAAAGCATCATATACATGGTAGCTAGCGCTTTTCCGCTCTCTATGCGGAATTCCTCACTGCCGTAGCGGGAAATTATTCTTGGTTGGTCGTGATTTTCCAAAAACAGCGCGTTCCAGCCCTTGTTATACAGCTTGGTTTGCCAGTTGTTAAGTATTCTTTTTAATTTCCGCAAATTAAACGGTCTTCTGATCCAGCTTATAATAAAACCGTCGGCAGACATATGTTCGAAACTGAACATCATGCTAAGATCCTGTTTTTCCCCTTCGGTAAGATAAGTTAGCGCAACTTTAGGGGTGACCATAGGGCCTTCTCCCACTGTAAAAGCTCCATATTCTTGCCAAACCGTCTTAAATTCCTGCAAATATTCGTGAATATGCGGTCCGTTTTTGTAGTGTTCCATTCCCCTAGCCGCAGGTATGGGGAAGCCGTTGGGTAAACCCTCTCTTTTGGAAATAAAGTTAATAACGTCTTCTCTAAAACCGTCCACACCCATATCAAGGTAGAAGCGCATAATGTTTTTGACTTCTTCTCTTACTTTGGGGTTGTCCATATTGAGGTCGGGTTGTTCTACGGCAAATAAGTGAAGGTAATATTCCTTTCTTACTTCGTCATACTCCCAGCCGTCACCGGGGAAAGTGCTTGTCCAGTTGTTGGGGAACTTCTTGCCGTCCTTACCTTTGCCCTTTCTCCAAATATAGTAATCTTTATATTCGTTATCGCCCTTTCTGGATTCCAAAAACCATTTATGCTGATTGCTGGTATGGTTAATAACCAAATCCATAACAACGTACATGCCTAATTCATGCGCTCTGTCAAGCACCTTTTTGAAATCCTCCATAGTGCCGTATTCGGGCGCAATGGAATAATAATCGGATATATCGTAGCCGTAATCTTTTTGGGGGGAGGCATACAGCGGAGAAAACCAGATAGCGTCAACGCCTAGGCTCTTTATGTATTCCAGTTTGGAATATATTCCTAACAAATCCCCTATTCCGTCGCCGTTCCCGTCGCAAAAACTTCTGGGCCAAATCTGATATACTACCAATTCCTTGTAAGGTACACTCTTAACGCTCATATATTATCTCCGTTTTTTTCTTATATTCTAACACGAAAGAAACTCTTTTTCAATATGGTATTTGATATCTTAACTCCCTTTTGATTTACAAACGGCGTTTTTAGGTATATAATATTATAGTTACTAGAAAAATTAGGAGGCGGCAAATGCTGGGGACAAAAGATATTATAGCCAAAACCGAAAGGTACGGCGCAATGAATTACAAACCGAAAAACGTGGTTATCGTAAAGGGAGATGGGGCGATTGCCTATAATCCCGAGGGGAAGAAGTTTTTTGACATGCTTTCCGCTTATTCCGCGCTAAATTTCGGTCATTGTCACCCCGAAATTATAGAAGCCGCCAAAAATCAGCTGGATAAAGTTACTCTCACTTCCAGAGCTTTTCATAACGCAGTACTTTGCGAATTTTACGAAAAACTTTGCGCCCTAACGGGAAAAGAAAAAATTCTACCCATGAACACAGGCGCCGAAGCTGTAGAAACAGCGTTAAAAACCGCCCGCAGGTGGGGCAATTTTGTTAAAAAAGTGCCCAACGGCAAGCAGGAAATAATAGTATGCAAAAATAACTTCCACGGCAGAACCATTTCTATTATTTCAATGAGTACCGACCCGACCGCAAGAGAAGGTTTCGGACCCTATACCGATGGTTTTAAGATAATAAATTACGGCGACGCTCAAGCTTTACAAAACGCTATTACTCCCAATACCGTTGCTTTTATGGTGGAGCCTATCCAAGGGGAAGCGGGAATAATTATTCCCCCGGAAGGCTATCTAAAAGCGGTAAGAAAAATTTGTAGTGATAATAACGTACTCTTCATTGCCGATGAAGTTCAGACAGGTTTTGCAAGAACGGGCAAAATGTTTGCCTGCATGCACGAAGACGTGGAACCCGATATTTACGTACTGGGCAAGGCTCTTGGCGGCGGAGTTATGCCGGTCAGCGCAATTGCCGCAAACAGCGATATTCTAAATATTTATACCCCCGGTTCTCACGGAAGCACATTTGGCGGCAATCCTCTTGCCTGCGCCGTTTCTATAAAGGCTATGGAAATTTTAGTCAGAGATTCCTACGCAAAGCAAGCCGAAGAAAAAGGCAAATATTTTATGGACGGCTTAAAAAAGATAAAAAATGAGAAAATTATAGAGATAAGAGGTAAAGGTCTACTTATCGGCGTGGAGTTTTCGGTTAACGCACACGATTACGTGGAAAAACTGATAGAAAACGGCGTTCTTGCAAAGGACACCCACGAAAATATTATAAGGTTCGCGCCTCCTATAGTTATTACCTATGAGCAGATAGACGAAGCTCTAAAAGGTATTGCGGCGGCTTTTACAAAATAATGGAATACTATTTTATCTGCCCGAAATGCGCAACTCCCCTCACTTTACAGGGCAAAAGCTACGTCTGCGAAAACGGACATTGCTACGACCTAGCAAAAAGCGGATACGTAAATTTGGTTTTGGCGAATCAAAAGAACTCAGCCGAGGCAGGCGACAACAAAGAAATGATAGAGGCAAGAAAAATAGTCATGGAAGGCGGCTATTATCAAAAACTTGCCGACGATATTATTAATTCTCTAACAAAACAAAATCCAAAAAGCATACTGGACGCAGGTTGCGGAATAGGCTATATCCCTTACCGACTTTACCAAGCCTTTCCCGATGCAAAAATTTTGGGAGCCGATATTTCCAAAGAAGCCATACTTGCGGCAAGCAAAAAATATAAGAATATCCCCTTTGCGGTGGCAAGCAGTATTCGTCTTCCCCTAAAAAGCAACAGCATTGATGCCCTTATTTGCGCCTTTGCCCCCGTTTATCCAGCTGAATTTTGTAGAGTTTTAACCGATAACGGACTTTTTTTGCGCGTTATACCCGACAAAAGACATCTCTTTAAGCTAAAAGAGCTTTTGTACGAAACACCTTACGAAAACGAATTGGACCCCTTAGAAATTGAGGGTTTCACTTATATTGATACCATATCTTCAAAAAAAGAAATAACCGCTTCGGGCGATTACTTGCATTCCATAATAAAAATGACCCCTTACTACTACCACTCCCGCAAAAGCGATATAGAAAGGCTATTAAACGTCGGCGAAACCGCCGTAAATTTGGATTTTGCCGTCAGAATTTATCAAAAATCTTAGATATTTAGCACGCGCTTGATATTTTCCGCAAAAATCATTTTTCTTTGCTCTTCGGACAAATCAAGGCTTAACAATCTTTCCACTTCTTCATTGTGCTTCCACATAGGGAAATCCACTCCGAAAAAGAACCATTGCGCCCCGAAATAATTAATAATATCAGTCGCTTCCTCTTTGCTCAAAAAAGCAAGGCTGCTTGACGTGTCTAAATACACGTTACCAAGCGACTTATAGCAATCGATTTGCTCCCAACAACTATATCCGCCAAAATGCGCTCCGATAACTGTCAAATCAGGATAAAGCCTTGCGATATTAGCTAGTCTATGAGGCTTGGAATACTCAAACCGTTTATCTCCGGTATGGAATAAAATAGGTAACTTACCTTGAGCTGCATCATATATTTTTTTGGCTTTTTCTTCATCGATAAAAAACCTTTGAAAATCGGGATGAAGTTTTATGCCCTTAAAGCCATTGTCTATACTCCAGCTTATTTCCGATTCTATAGTATCTTTATCCATATCGGGATGCAAAGTAATGTAGCCGATTAGTTCGCTATGCTTATTTATTTCCGATAAGATAAATTCATTTATCGGGTGAACCTGATGTACTGTTGTAGCGCAGGAATGAACTACAAAACGGGATACGCCCGCTTCCTTGCCGTATTTTAGAAGGTTACTGACCGTGCCGTTTTCGGTGTGCATAGAAATACCGTAAAATTCTCCGATCGATTGGGTGGCTTTTTCGGCGATTTTGTCGGGGTATATATGAGAATGAGAATCTATAATTTCGTACATTGCTGTCCTTAGTTTTTCTTAATTTTAGTTTATTCTAACACTTCACTTAGGTGTAGTCAAATAATTCCCGCATAATATTGCCTTTAAGCGGCATTTGTGGTATTATTATACTAATAAATTGCGGAGAGTGCCCATAATGACCAAATTATTAGAACATCTTATTGCAAAAACTTCCCCTATAGCCAAAAAAGAAAATATCGTTGAGCGTATCGGCTTTAGAATAACCGTTCTTACCCCGTCACTTATTCGTGTTGAGGTACAAAAGGACAATAAATTTATCGACGACGCTACCCAATCTTTTTGGTTCCGTGACCTGCCTGCCGTTGACTACACTGTAGAAGAAAACGACAAAGAAGCTAGAATCATTACCGAAAAAGCAACTTTTTGTTACAGTATCGGCAAGAAAAAAATAACAAAAGTAAAGATTGACGGTAGTTTTGTTACTTGCAACAACAAAGGCAACTTACTTGGCACGCGCAGAACTTTGGATTTTTGTATAGGAGCTGCCAAACTAGAAAACGGACTATTGTCAAGGACTGGCGTTAGCGTATATCTTGACGACAGCTTGATAATTAAAGACGGCAAAACCGAAGAACGCCCGAATAAGGGTAAAGATTATTATATTTTCGCCTACGGCAAGGACTACCGCAATTGTATTAAGGACTTTTTTAAATTAACGGGTGAGGTACCGATGCTGCCAAGATATGTTTTAGGCAACTGGTGGAGCCGTTACCGCGCCTATAGCCAACAGGAGTATATTTCCTTGATGGAACGCTTCCAAAAAGAATCGTTACCTTTTACGGTAGCCACTATCGATATGGACTGGCATTGGGTGGACGTCAACAAGCGCTTCAATGACAATTTCAAGGGTTCTAACATAGCCAACGGACCGGGCTGGACAGGTTACAGTTGGAATACAGAGTTATTCCCCGATTACAGAGAGTTTCTTAACTGGCTCCATAATAATAACTATCACGTAACCCTAAACCTTCACCCTGCTTTAGGTATCAGGTGGTTTGAAGACTGCTACAATGATATGGCTAAGGCAATGGGGGTTGACCCTGCTTCTAAGGCAACAATTCCTTTTGATTTGTCGGACAATAAATTTATCAATAACTATTTTGAAGTGGTGCACCGTCCTTTCGAAAACGAAGGCGTTGATTTTTGGTGGATAGACTGGCAGCAAGGCACAAAGTCAACGGTAAAAAACCTTGACCCCCTTTGGGCGCTCAATCACTACCACTATTTAGACAACTGTCTTGGCAACAAGAGAGGGGTTATCCTGTCCCGCTACAGCGGTTTCGGTTCTCACCGTTACCCGTTAGGTTTTTCGGGAGATACCGTGGTATATTGGCGCAGTCTGCAGTTCCAACCCTATTTTACCAACAACGCAAGTAACGTTGGCTACGGCTGGTGGAGCCACGACATCGGCGGGCATACCTTTGGAATTAACGACGATGAAATGTACCTAAGATGGTGCCAATACGGTGTGTTTAGTCCTATTAACCGCCTACATTCCACTTCACATGACTTGTTTGGAAAAGAGCCTTGGAAGAGAAGCGCGCCTGTGAGAGCAATAGTTAACGACTTTTTAAGATTAAGACACGCCCTTGTACCATACATTTATACAATGAGCTATCTTACCAATAAAAATGGCATTTCTCTTTGCGAACCAATGTATTATTCATATCCTGAAAGGGAAGAAAGTTACACCGTACCCAATCAGTACACCTTCGGCACCGAACTTATAGTAAACCCGGTTGTTACCAAAAAGGATAAGAGGCTTAACCTAGCCAAAACTGTTGTCTGGCTACCCGAAGGCCGCTACACCGATATTTTCACCAATAAGATTTATCAAGGCAACAGATACGTCACTATGTTCCGTGATTGGGATACTATCCCCGTTTTGGCAAAGGAAGGGGCAATAATACCTATGTCTATGGACGAAGGCAACAAAGCCGACAACCCCAAAAATATGAAGCTAAAAATCTACCGCGGCAACAACAGCTTTGAACTGTACGAAGACGACGGATACACCAACGATTATCAAAGCGGCAAGTTCGTTACCACTAAGTATACCGTTAAAGAAGAAGGTAACAAAGTTACTTTCATAATTTCGGCGGCAAAGGGCGATACTTCCCTTATCCCGGAAGTGAGAAATTACAACTTTAATTTTGCCGATATAGTAAACGGAAAAATAAAAATTAACGGCAAGGTTGCCAACTTTAATCAGAATATGAGCGCGGAAGTAAATTCTAATGAAGAAATAATTATAGAAATAACCGATTGCGAATACCTTACTAACGGCGATATTATGGAAAACGCCAAAGCTATTCTCAGCCGTTACAACGCAAGTAATCTAGGTAGGATATTAAAATATTTTGGTATGGGAAAAATTAAAGACTCCGATGAGTTTTATCAGCGTATCCAAAAATCAAGGTTCCCCAAAAACGTAAAACTGGCTGTTAAAGAAGCCATGGACAAATAAAGGAGAAAAAATGAGTTCTACTTGTAATCACGACTGTTCTAAGTGCAGTTCCAACTGCGCTGATAGGAAAGAATCCTTCCGCGCTGAAACTAACGAACTAAGCACGGTTAAAAAAGTTATCGGCATAGTGAGCGGAAAAGGGGGCGTGGGGAAATCCTTGGTTACTTCCACCCTTGCCGTTCTTGCCCGCAGAAAAGGGCAAAAAACCGCTATTATGGATGCCGATATCACAGGCCCGTCTATACCCAAGGCTTTTAACTTAAAAACCAAAGCCGAAGCGGTGAGCGAAAAACACCTTATGCCTGTTACTACAAAAACAGGAATTGAGGTTATGAGCATTAATCTTCTTATTGAGGACGAAAACAAGCCGGTTATCTGGCGCGGACCCGTACTTGCCGGCACGGTAAAACAGTTTTGGACAGACGTAATTTGGGGAGAAATCGACGTAATGTTTATTGATATGCCCCCAGGCACCGGCGACGTACCGCTTACAGTCTTTCAGTCAATACCCCTTGACGGAATAATAATTGTCACTTCTCCGCAAGAGCTGGTAACAATGATTGTGGCAAAAGCGGTAGCTATGGCAAAATTGATGAATATCCCTATTTTGGGTATTGTGGAAAACATGTCCTATTTTGAGTGTCCGAAATGTGGAGAAAGAGTAAACGTTTTTGGAGAAAGCCACGTTGAAGAAACCGCAAAAAAATTCGATATACCCATGTTTGCAAAAATACCGATTAACCCGAATTTAGCCAGTCAAAGCGACCGCGGACTTATAGAACTTTTCGAAGGGGACTTCCTAAACGAAATGTCCGACTACTTGGATACAATAGGAAAATAATTCTTCGGCAACGCAATTTTTTATTGCAATTAAGGGCAATTTAGGATAAAATAAAACAATAAAAATCTTTGGAGGCACAATGAGCGCTACTTTTATTCCGTTAGGATATAAATCATTATTGAACATTTACCAGACACAAGAAGCCATCTCTTTGATTAAGACGGAATTTGAAAAACGACTTGCCCGCAATCTTAATCTAAAAAGGGTTTCTTCTCCCCTGTTCGTTTCTTCCGATACCGGTCTTAATGACAATCTAAACGGGGTAGAACGCGCTGTAAAGTTTGATATAGCCGCCACAGGCACTTATGCCGAAGTTGTGCATTCCTTGGCAAAATGGAAGAGGTTTGCTTTGGCAAAATACCATTTCACCCCCTTAGAAGGACTCTACACCGATATGAACGCTATCCGACGCGATGAGGAAATGGATAACCTACATAGTATTTACGTAGACCAATGGGATTGGGAAAAAATAATCACCCCCGAAACCCGCACCAAAATATATCTTAAAGACACCGTACGCGACATAGTAAGCGCCATTTATGATACCAATCAGGTACTCAAAAACACTTTCGGCACAGCTACCGAAATTGTTAAGGAAGTTACCTTTATTACTTCTCAGCAATTAGAAGACATGTATCCGGAGTTAAGCCCCAAAGAGAGAGAAAACGTTTTTGTCAAAAAGCACAAAACGGTATTCATTATGCAGATAGGCGATTTACTAAAGTCAGGTAAAAAACACGACGGCAGAGCCCCCGACTATGACGACTGGGCATTAAACGGTGATATTGTTTTTTATAACGAAGTTTTGGACTTGGCGTTTGAAATATCATCAATGGGTATCCGCGTCAACAAAGAATCCATGTTGAATCAGCTAGAGAAAGCAAACTGTATGGATAGATTAGAATTCCCCTTCCATAAGGCGCTTATTAACGACGAACTTCCCCTCACTATGGGCGGAGGAATAGGACAATCCAGGCTTTGTATGCTACTACTTCAAAAAGCCCACATCGGCGAAGTTCAATGTTCTATTTGGGATGAAAAAACTTTGACGGAATGCAATAAAGCGGGAGTACAGCTCTTATAAATAAGACATCAATATCCCGACAATAAAAACAACTAAAACAGCAAGAGCAAGAAAAACAAGAATGGCAAAAGTTTTTAACATGCCGTTCTTTTTTTGTCCGTCTTTGGTGGTAAACGGACTTTGTTTCATCTCTTCTATTAGTTCTTTTTCTTGTTCTTCGGTCACTTCGGAGAAATCTTCGGGTAGCCTATCACTTTCATATACTGCGTAAAAAGCGGGCGCTTTGGCATGGTCAAGAACCAAAGTATCCCCTTTTAGCTTGCTTATACCCATAAACATAATAAAATCTCCCGCGCCGCCGCAAAGGAGCATGGAAAACACAAGAACCAAAAATATATTGCCCAAAAACATGGAAATAATAAGAGGAATTAGTCCGGTAATAATGGCGGGAAGAAGTAGCATTACTTTATACGCTTGAGCCTTAATCGGTGTATTTACATGACAATACAGCATGCCTTGACGTAAATTGATACCAAATTTAATTTCCTTAAAACTTACTTTGCCAAAAATTACCGCGCTTATAGCGTGGATACATTCGTGCAAGGTAAGTCCTACTACAAAAATGCCGATAATAAGAATAATATCGAAATAAACCTTGGTTGTTAATAGCAGCGGCTTTTTCAACAAAAAATTAATAATCATACCGATAAGAAAGGCTATCAAAAAAGTATAAAGGGACAGATTATTTATCTTTGCGATATCGAACTTATATAACTGCTTTTTATATTCCATTTTCTCCTCTCTTGCTATACTTACAGCCGCAATAGTTCTGTCTGTATAGTTTATATTCTTTACTTAGCTCCAAACTCTGTTTATATCCTTCTCTTTTCTTAAAGTCGCTAGGCAGATATTTTATATTATACACCTTTTCCAGATTAGCGCCTATCACGTTTATTTTTTCGGCGTCTTTTAACGGTGATAAAGTAAGTGTCGTTGCAAAATAATCAAAACCACTTTCCTTAGCTACTTTCGCCGTCCTTTCCAACCTTAGTTTATAACACAAAAAGCATCTTTCCCCGCGTTCGGGCAAATTTTCTCTGCCGATAGCGATTTCTTCAAATTCGCTTGGAGTATATTCGCTTTCCAAAAACTCCACTTTGTTTTTTGCCCTAAATTCCGCAATATAACGCTGTTGCTCCTTTGCCCGCAAATTATATTCAGAAACGGTATCTATATTTGGATTATAATAAAACACCGTTACCAAATAATGCTCTGACAGCTCTTTTATACAATAAGTCGAACAAGGCGCGCAGCAGCTATGTAACAGCAGCTTTGGCGTATTCTTTAGGTCAGCTATGGTTTCTAGCATCAGTTTATCGTAGTTTTCTTTCATATTTCCAAAAAATAAATGCTTTTATCCTCACTTTCTACGGCAAAACTATAATTTATCAATAAATTAATATTTACCGCATCGGATTTTTCCATTAGCCCTTCAATAAGTCCTGTTCCTTTGGCTTTTACGTGAGCTTCTCCCGCCGTGAATTTGTCGTAGAACTCAGTCTCTTTCATATCGACTATGCCATATAAGCGCGTAGAGATAGCTTTTATGTCTTTTTTGTTATGCTCTTGTAAGTCGATACCTACTTCTTTTTCTGATATTGCACAAAATATATAATCTCCGCTGTGCGTTACCGAAAAATATATATCTGCTTTTTTATTATCTTTTGTCAAAAAATACGGCTTACCGCTTTGACGGCAAACAGACAACTCCTCATAATTTTTGCAAAATATATCGCAAAATTTCTTATACGACTTTGTTATCAAGTCATCGGAATTTATCTTTTTTGCGGTAAAGGTAATAAGCATTTTATCTGCCGTACATTTTTATCATATTTCTGACAAACTCTCTGTCGATATTGTTTATCGCGCTGTAGTTCGTGCGGTATCTCCAACAGTTTTCTGCTTGCCCGGGTACGTTCATTCTTGTGTCGCTACCGTATCCGCAAAGGTCCTGCATGGGGATAATGGCTAAATTAGCCGAAGAAGCCAGGAGAGAACGCATATATGCCTTAGTTGCCCGACATTGTCCGCCGCCGTTTGCCCAACCGTAGCTTGGGTCGCAGTTGACATAATTAAGGGCGCTTTCCAATACGTTTGGCGGTAGGCTAAGTAACCAACCTAAAGTTGTGTCATTGTCGTGCGTACCGGTATAAGCCACGCATTCTTTATCATAATTATGGGGTAAATGCCTGTTTTCGGGGTCGTCATCAAACCCGAACTGCATTACTCTCATGCCGTAAAAACCGCAGTCATTTACAAAATCAATAACATCCTGGTCAATAAGTCCTAAGTCTTCGGCAACTATTTTCGGTTCGGGAATTACTTTTCTAAGAGCATCAAAAAGGGCAAGCCCCGGGCCTTTTTCCCACTTGCCGTTGACTGCGGTAGTAGCGGAGGCGTCCACCGCCCAGTATTCATACAAGCCTCTGAAGTGGTCAATGCGCAAAATATCGTATAGCTTTAGCCCGTGGCAGATTCTCTTAACCCACCAGGAGTAATTATCCTTTGCCATTTTTTCATAATCATAGAGCGGGTTGCCCCACAGCTGTCCGTCCTTGGCAAAATAATCGGGCGGCACACCTGCAACTAGGGTAGGCGCCAAATTTTCATCCAGTTTGAACATTTCGGTATTAGACCAGACGTCCACACTGTCATAGCAAACGTAAATGGGCAAATCGCCGAATATTTCCACTCCGCAAAGGCGGGCAACGTCCTTAATAATCGCCCATTGAGAATAAAAAAGATACTGTTCAAAGCAGTAGTAATTTACGCTGTCATATTCTTCTCTAATAATTGTTTCTATCAGTTCTTTGGAGTATCTTTTATATTTTTCCTCCCAAAGTTGCCAGCTTTTTTGTTCAAATTTATCTTTAAGGGTGCGGAAAACGGCATAATCTATAAGCCAGTCGGCGTTTTCTGTTTTGAAAGCGTCGATACGGTTCTGCATATCTGCGTCCCTTCTATAGTAAGCCGTTTTTATGTATTTTGACTTAGTTTCTTTAACAAAATCATAGTCGGTAAGATAAATATCTCCGTTATATCTGGCGTTATTTAGTTCTTCCCGACTTAAAAAAGGTACGCGCTCTAAATCTATATATAAATAATTCCCCGCAAAGGAGGAAATTCCGCTATAGGGAGAGTTCCCCCAGCCTAAGGTAGTAATGGGCAACGTCTGCCAAATCTTAAAGCCCATTGATGCTATTTCTTCAACAAATTGGTCGGCGTTGCAACTGAAACCGCCTATGCCGTACTGTCCGGGCAGGGAAGAAACATTGAGCAATACGCCTGCGCGTCTCTTCATCTTCAGAATCTCCTTTTCTTAAAGCGTGGATTGTTGAGTATTTCTCCGAAAATTATGTGTCTAGCCAATTCTTGCTCATAATCTTTTTCTTCAGTTAAATTATATACGTCGGAAAGAATATCCTCTTCTTCAATTTTTTCTATTCTTTGACTAGGAGCAGTTTCTACCGTCTTAGTAGCCACCTTGGTTTTTTCGGGGGGCTTTTTTACAACGGCATTAGCTTTTGGCTTAACGGTATTTTCTCCATACAAATCTTTGAATAAATCGGACATTATTTCTCCTCATAAAAGCTACGGCAAAAATTGCCGTAGCCTTATTTTTCAATTTTTAGTCATTTTGCTTTTTGGCGTTATTTTTCGGGTTATTGTCGGAGCCGCCGATAGAATTTCTCATACTGGTGTCGGCTTGAATGTTCTGCATGTTGTAATAATCCATAACGCCCATATTGCCGTTTCGTAAAGCCTCTGCCATAGCTTTAGGCACTTCCGCCTCAGCCTGAATTACAACCGCTCTCATTTCCTGTGTGCGCGCCTTCATTTCCTGTTCGGAAGCTACTGCCATCGCTCTTCTTTCTTCGGCTTTTGCCTGGGCTATCTTCTTGTCGGCTTCGGCTTGGTCCATTTGCAACTGCGCGCCTATGTTTCTGCCTACGTCAACGTCGGCAATATCAATGGATAGTATTTCAAATGCCGTTCCGCTGTCCAAACCTTTGCTTAACACGGTTTTGGAAATTCTGTCGGGATTTTCCAAAACGTCCTTATGGGACATTGCCGAACCTACTGTGGTAACAATACCTTCGCCGACTCTTGCTATTATCGTTTCTTCACCTGCTCCACCTATCAAACGGGAAATATTTGCTCTCACTGTAACACGCGCTTTGCAGCGTAATTCTATACCGTCCTTTGCGATAGCGGCAATAACGGGAGTTTCTATAACCTTAGGATTAACGCTCACTTTAACGGCGTTTAATACGTCACGGCCGGCTAGGTCTATTGCCATTGCCGTCCTTGTGCTTAGTACAATGTTCGCGCTGTGGGCAGAAATAAGTGCGTTGACTACCTTTAATACGTCGCCTTTTGCCATATAGTGAGTTTCCAATTCTGATATGGTTATATCAAGACCGGCTTTTTTACCGGTAATATAAGCGTCAACAATCATACCTATTTTTATTTTTCTAAGGCGCATACCAACTAATTTACCCATAGAAATGCTTGCTCCGCTTACCAACGCGCGGAACCATATCGACATAGGAACAATGGCAAAAAACACCACAACGGCAACCACTAAAACAACAATTCCCGCAACTAATCCTCCAACGTTAACACATGCTAAACCGTACATAATATCCTCCAATATTTTATTTATCAATAACTGTTACTTCTATCTTTACGCCTTCCACGGCTTTTACGGTGATTTCCATATCCTTATCAACAAAAAAGTTCTGCGCTACGACGTCATAAGTCTTACCCTCAATTTCTGCCTTGCCGGCGGGGCGAAGGTCGGTTATCGTCTTGCCTACTTTGCCTACTAAATATGAAAAATCCTCTGTTCCTTCGCTAAAATCCACGCCTACAGCGGTGTCTTCATGAGAAAAAATAGCGTTCTTTTTTAGCCAGTTCTTTTTGTTGGCTAACATAAAGAAACCAAAGCCGGCAGCCGATATAATTATTATCAGCAAAAGCAGTTGAAATATTTGTAAAATAACGTTGTCTTCATTGTTATGGAAAACCGCGCGCATTATAATAGCGAAAGTCAAAAGCGCCAGACCAACAATGCCGAAAACCCCAAATCCGGGCTGAAATATCTCAATAAGCAACAAAACTATACCTATAATAAGAGATACTATAACGTACCATTGCATGTTGGAAAAAAGTAAACCGAACTGTCTGAAAAACTCCATAATTTTTCTCCTGCCTAATCTATTATATATAGTATATTCTTTTATTATATATTTGTCAATGTAAGAAAAGAGCGAAGCTTTTTGATTTGCTTCGCTCATTTTTTATTTTATTAGTTCAATTCGTGTGGTAGATACTCCCTTGCCACTCCGTTCTTACAGTCCTGAATGAACCGTTCACGGAGTTTTAGCATGTCCAGGCTGTCATAATCGGCAGGGCTGTTCATGGTAACATAGCTATAAGGATAAGAAGGCACTTTCTTTTCGCTAATTGTATTTATCTTGTTATCGACATTTTTCTGCTCTTTACCCATACCTCTGAGTAGACCTATAAGTAGGTTGTTAAGCACCATCCAAGCCGCCCAGATAAGGAACAATCTACGCGTAGAGAACAGCATTACTATAGCATAAATAAGTCCGTTGCTGTCAAGCCAAGCCATACTTTGATAATCAAGCACGCCTTTGCTTTCGTTACTGGGGATTAAAAGAAGTTCTCCGTCTACAATGCCTAGGTAAATGGGAGAGGACGTCAGATCTTCGGTTAGTTTGGCAACAAGCAAACTGTTAATAGCGCCCATACCGGTTTTAAGTAAAGCCTGTAGACCCGGTTCTATGGTTCCTAAGTTTATTACAGCCATAGGAGTGCCTAACATATCCAAAACGTTCCAATTAACGGGAGTTTTGGAAATTTCTTTGGTGGTTTTATTATACAGATAATATTCTTTTTCGGGTACTTCTCTTTCGTCTAAAAGAAGGTGAACCAATACCGATATTGTCATTCTATCCCCTAAGGCAAGGTCGATGTTGGGGCCGCCGAAAGTAACGAAACCTGCTTTGTCAATACTCTCAAATTGAATTTTCAGCATGTTGGCAACTTCTGCGTTTTTAATGCCTTGTTTTTGATATTCTTCCAAAGTCAACGCGCTAAGGTTGCCGTTATTTACGTTACGCCTAATGTATTCATTAAGCAAAGCTTCGTTGACCTTACTTCTTGCTTCAAAGTCGTCAGCTAAATCTTCATAATAAATGGTATTGGAAGTTGCGTCCGCCAAAAAGTCGGGTAAAGCAACGTCTAATGCAATCCAAAAACCGCCGAGCAAGCAGAAACAAAGTATCATAGCTACAAAAGTTTGGTGGTAAAGATTCTTCTTGTTCTTTTTCTTGGCAGAATTTCTCATGCCGAGGCAAACAAAGAGATAAATTAGCCCAAACAGCGCGGTAACTATTATGCCTACAAAGACAAACACTCCGTAGCTTAGTCCGCCCATAATCATTTCATAGCTCTTGTAACCAAGATAACCTAACAGGGCAGGGAAACCTAAAATTCCTAAAATAGCGATTAAAAACTTTTTCATTATCTTCTACCTCCCTTGGCTATCTGGGCAAAAACTTCATCCTTCTTTCTTGCATTGTGATAATACAAAGCCATCATAATAAGAATAACGCCGCCGCAAACATACATATATCTTCTTGCCGCGAACAACGGATAATACATAGGAATATAAGAATTAGCCGCCTTTAGCTGATACAACTTAGTTAAATCATAAGCAAAGCTATCAGAAGGATAACCGCCGGATGAGAATGTGACCGCTCCGATACTGGAACCTAACAGCACGCTTCCTACGTTGGCGCCGTGAGTGGTAGCATAATACTTAGCGTATGCGTATGCTCTCATATCGTCGTTTTCTATAAATTCCATTAAGGGTTTAACGGTGGGGGACTGATAGAAGAAAAGGTTGCTGGTTAAAGGTATTGTGGTAACAAGTTCTTCAATAAAAGCAGGAGTTAGACCGTTTGAAAATATCCCTTCAAAATCGGCAAGGCTAAAACCTAAAGCCGAAGTAACGCCGTTTAATTTATCAAAGTCAAGAGCGTTCAATAGTTCTAGTAAGGTCATTGCTTTGAGTCCTTCAATTGTGTTAGTAGCGTCGGTTGCGTAGTCGATTATCGGTAACAGCGCGTCGTATACTACGTCCACCAAATCTTCGTCAATATCAGCTAGCATTCCTTCCAAAAAGGAAAGTATGGTTCCTACTTCGAAATTATTAACAGTGTCGCACAAAGTGGCCAGATCGAGATCTTTATCCACTACGTCAAGAAGAGGAGCAAAAGCTGCCGGAATAACACCGCTTAACAAATCACTGATTAAAGCGTTATCCAAAAGCTTGTCCAAATTCTCACCCAATATTGACAGGATGGTATCAACCTTGTCAATAGTAAGCATATGTTTATAAGCCGTGCCGTCGGGGCCGTAAGCCGCTTTATATTCGGCAGTATTCTTATAAACGTTCCACTCCGAAGATGACTTAGCTGTAGCTAAAGCCGCTTCCAGTTCTTTGTCGGCGTCTTTACCTTTGGCTGCGTATGCTTGTCTGGTTTCAAGAATGGTTATAAGAATGTCAATAGCTTCATCCATACTAAAGATATATCCATCGGCATACATACCGTTTTCGCTAAGGTAAGCTCCCGTTTTGGGGTCTTTCTTTACCGGACTTCCATCGGCGTTCTTTTCGTCGTTATAGACTTTGGAAACAACGCCCACGTTATAAACACGGCAGAAATCCTCAACCATAGCTATGTAAGAATCGGTAAGATCCGACTTGCCCGTCGTTAGAGTTTCATAATAGTTTACTTGATATTTGTAATCTTTTATGGTGACGCCCTTATACTCTTTGTATTCTTCCTGCACCTTAACAATCTGCTTTTCGGCATAAAAATCGAAAGCGACTGCTCCGCCTATTACGAAGATAATAGAAAAAATCATCGCCCAAGCGCATCTGGTGTTTTTATTTTTGGAAAAAATGCAAACGATAAGTTGAAAAATGGTAACCACTAGCCATATAGCCGCAACTGCCGCCAATCCGTATAGTCTGGTCTTTTGGAAAGCGTCGCTGTATATCATGCTTGTGCTTCCGAAGAAAACCAAAATAATAAGGAGAGGGAACCCTAGCAGATAGCAAAGCGTCTGTAAAAAGCTATAACGCTTTTGCTTCTTTCTCAGTTTATTGACATCCATTTGAAAAGTTCACTCCTATATAATAATATTTTGTCACAACGTATTATACTATATAAAGTGATGCTTAGTCAATAGAGAATATTCCTTTTCTCCCTTGTCAAAATATGGGGGCAAAAGCCGATTTATTCCTTGACTTTTGCCCCGAAAACACTATTTTTATGCTATTTTTTTATAAAAACAACTTCATTTCTTCCAAATTTTTCTCCAAAACTTCCATCATTTTTTTGGCAAAAATTTGGCTTTCGTCCTTGTCGGCTTTTTTATTGATTATTTTGGTTAAAGAGATTATCCCCATGTTAATACCTTGAATCATAATTTCCGCCAGTTTGGAATTACTTTTGTTGCCTATGGTATTCATCATGGTGGTAAAATACATCATTCCGCGGCTAAATACGTTGACGTTTTTTATATCCATGCCGACTTTGTCGGCGTAAACTTCTATTTCCTTGGCTATTGCCGAATATTCCTTGTATTCCTTTAGCAATAAATTACGGAACCCTCTGTCGGACGACAACGGGCGCAGATTTTCTACGGCGTATTTTCCCAGCATTGCGTTGTGGTATACTTCCTGGAGTACCGTCAAATCTATATTGGGCTGCGGAGAATTGAGGTTTTCGCATTCTTTTAGCAAGCTTCTTACCTTTTGGTCGTTCTCCACGCTTCTTTCTGTTCTTAGTGAGTTTTGATTGTTGTCTATCATATTTCCTCCGTTTTCTTTTAGCTTGCGCTTCAAGAAAATAATTATGCGCCCTAGTTACGCATTTCTTATATTTTTCTTTGAGAAAAGCGGCGAAAACCGCAAAAATTTTGCGCAAAGTATTTTTTAATACTATACGCGTCAACAAAAATCCTACTATAAAACATATAGCCGTGAAAAAGTATAACTGACCAAAACTAATAACTTCTGTTAGAAATAAGTAAATTGCGCCGCAAAACAATACCGAAAAAAAGTCGGCGAAAAACCCCACTATCTGCAAGCGCAATGTTTCTTTTACCATATAAAACAACTCATAAAAAAAATAGCCCAGCATTCCACCGGAAAGGAACGTAAGGCTTATGCTAAGCTGACTTAACGTAAAAAACATTATTTTAACAACCTCTTAAAAAACGGCAGTTTTTCGGCTTTATCGCGGTAATTCAGGCTAAAAAGTTTGCCCGAAATCGTGAGCAGTCCGCTTTCGGTGTTCATCTCTTCCACCAAAAAATCCTGCCCCTTTAGAGTCATAGCGTTATTAGAAAGCCTAACTAAAATATCCTTGTCGTCAAAGCTGTCCACGCTTACAACGCCGGTAATAATTATTTTACCGTTGTCATATCTAAAACTATGGTTTTTGATTATTTTCGTCTCCATATTTCACCTGTACAGAATAAAATATGCGGGAAAAAGTAAAATTATAACCTTGCCAGATATTCTAAAGCTTCGGCGTACCCTTCAAAACCTTTTCCGATTATAGTCGTTTCGGCATAGAGAGAAATATACGAAAATTTCCGAAAACTCTCTCTTTCGCTTATATCGCTAAGGTGAACTTCCACGGTGGGGATACTTACCGCTTTAAGAGCGTCCAAAATTGAAACGCTTGTATGGGTATAACCGCCGGCGTTTATCACTATGCCGTCGAATTTTTGGTATGCTTTTTGGATTTTTTCCACTATTTCGCCCTCAAAATTTGACTGAAAACACTCTACTTCCACGTTAAGTTCTTTGGCTTTTCTTACTATAAATTCAACCAAATTAAAATAGGTTTTCCCACCGTAAATTTTTGGCTCTCTTATCCCTAACATATTGAGGTTGGCTCCGTTAATTACCAATACTTTCTTCATATTCCCTCCTTATAGTTTCAACTGTAGCATTTATATCATTTTCGTTATTAATTACGCTGATTTCGGCAAATTTATAGAATTTTTCTCTTTCAAAATACATTTTTTCTAATTCATTCGTACTCTTTGAAAGCGGTCTGTTCTCTTTGGCAAGGAACAAAATATCCCGCCTTATCCATACCGAAAATCCGCTCTGCTTCATTTTTTGCCTGTTACTTTCTCTTATTACGCTTCCTCCGCCTGTAGCGATTACGGCATTGGTGTTTTTCAGGCAGTTTTCCAAAACATCGCTTTCAATCTTCCTAAAAAGCTCCTCTCCGCCTTCGGCAAAAATCTCCGCCACCGTTTTTCCGCTAAATTTTTCTATTTCGGCATCGGTGTCGATAAACATTTTATTGAGAATTTCGGCTAGTTTTTTCCCTATCGCGCTTTTTCCCGAACCGGGCATACCCACCAAAATTATATTCTTCTGAGAATAACTTAGTTTTTTGTAAATATCGAACATAGTTCTATCGTCAGTATTTACTCCTACAAACAGTTTCGCCGCCGCAGCAGCTTGAGCTACCAGCATAATAAGACCGTTTCCGCAAGGTATATTCATACTTTCAGCTTCCATTACCAAATTGGTTTTTAGGGGATTATAAACGGCGTCGAAAACCCCGCAAAGGTTAGGGAAGTCCTTCAAATTAATCGGAGTGGAAAAATTATCGGGATACATACCTACAGGTGTGGTGTTTATTATTATTTCGGCGGGGATTTCTTTGCAGTTTTCATAATTTACTTTACCCTTTCTGGAAACAAAATTAATAATTTTCGCGCCCAGTTTTTTACAAAGATAATTGGCGCTTTTTGAGGTGCCGCCGCTGCCTAAAATAAGTACGTTTTTGTTTTCAACGTTGATATTAAAGTGCTTTAAGGAATATTCCATTCCGAATACGTCGGTATTATAGCCGTAAAGAACGCCGTTTTTGTTTACAACGGTATTGACTGCGGAAACCTGAGCCGCCCCTTCGTCAACGTAGTCTAAGTATTGTATTACGCTCTCTTTGTAAGGAATAGTAACGTTTATTCCGCAAAAATTCTTTTCCTGCAAAAAACTTTTAAGGTCGTTTTCGGTTTCTATTTCCTTAACGCCGTAATCAAGCCCCAGACATTTATGTATAAAAGGGGACATTGTATGTTTTAGGCTTTTGCCGATAACGTAATACATCTCTCCTCCTATTTAATGTAGTCTTTTCTTAAAACAAGGTCAAGGATTGCCAAAGCTACCGCGCTCTCTATGGGAGCAACCGCTCTAGGTACTATGCAAGCGTCATGCCTGCCTTTTATCTCAATTTGTGTGTTTTCCTTAGTAAAAAGATCAATGGTATTCTGAACTTTACTTATTGACGGAGTAGGCTTAACAGTTACTCTCATAGTAATAGGCATTCCGTTACTTATGCCACCGTTTATGCCCCCGTTGTTATTTGTTTTGGTACCCACAACGCCATTTTCGTAGACAAATTCATCATTTACTTCGGAGCCGAATTTATTAGCTAAGTCAGTTCCCAGCCCAAACTCCACAGCCTTTACGGCGGGTATTGCGAATAAGCTTGAACTTATTTTACTTTCCATTCCGTCAAACAAAAAATCGCCCACACCGCTAAACAGATTATATACAATACAATCTACTGTGCCGCCCACACTGTCGCCGTTATTTTTTGCTAGCAATATGGCTTTTTCCATTATTTCTTTTACGTTTTGTGATAGCACAGGAAATGCTTGCTTGGAAACTTCCTTCAACTCATTTTCATTAATAATTCTTTCTCTATAAGATGTGGCCTTGATCGATGCGATAGAACTTACGTAACCGCCGATAAATATTCCGTATTTTTTCAATATCTGCTTGGCAACGCTACCGGCAATAACTATGGGCGCGGTCATTCTGCCCGAAAACTTGCCGCCGCCTGCCATATCATAATCAAGCCCGAATTTCATTTTTGCGGCGTAATCGGCGTGAGAGGGGCGGGGCTTATATTTTAAGTCGTCATAATCGCCGCTCTTTTTGTTGTTGTTTTTTATTATGGCAACAAACTCTTTCCCGTCGGTTTTGCCATTAGAAATACCGCTTAGTATTTCCGCTTTGTCTTCTTCCTTTCTGGGTGTGCTCCAAACATTGTTGCCGCTCTTTCTGCGGTCAAGTTCGGCTTGAATTTTTTTTACGTCAATTTCTATTCCGACAGGTAAGTTTATTAGTCTTACTCCGATTTCTTCGGCGTGAGACTCCCCGAATATTTCTATTTTGAAGTTTTCGAAATTAGCTCTCATATATTTCTCCTCCCACCTTTTTCATATCCTCAAAAAAGTCCGGATAAGACTTACTGATACTTTCTCTATCGGAAATTATACTCTCCCCTTGAGCAATGCTTGCGCCGATAGTTGCCGCCATTACTATTCTGTGGTCGCGGTAGCCGTTAATTTTTCCTCCGCGTAATTTTCCACCCTCAATATAAAGGGAGCCACTTTTATAATAGCACTTTATTCCGAAAGAAGTAAGCATGTCTATTACCGCTTGCAGTCTGTCGCTCTCTTTGTCACGGAGTCTTTCTACGTCTTCGATAACGGAAGTACCTTCGGCGTTAGCTAGAGCTATTGCCATAATCGGCACCAAATCGGGTATATCTTCCGCCGAAAACCTTATACTCTTGAGGTTGGACTTAACTACCCTAATAAAGTCATTTTCTATGGTTATGTCTGCGTTGGCTTTTTGTAATAAATTAATAATTTCTTTATCCCCTTGATGAGAATTAATGTTGACATTTCGGATACTTATATCGCCGTTTAGGGCACCTAAAACGACAAAGAAAGCGCAACTGCTCCAATCTCCTTCGGCATAAGCGTTATTGGGTATAATATACTTTTGCCCGCCCTTTACGAAATAGCCGTAATCGGTTTTTTCTATAATAATTCCGCAAGAAGCGAGTACCGATAAGGTAATATTAATGTAGCCTTCGGACACAACTTTGTTAATTAGCACAATTTTACTGTCACCATCAAGCAAGGGTAAGGCAAACAGAAGACCGCTTATAAATTGAGAACTTATACTTGCATCTATTTTATATTCTCCGTTAACCAGTTTTCCCGATATAGCAAGGGGATTGTTATTATAGGTTATTCCCTTTTGAGCAATAACCTCAATTAAAGCTCCTATAGGTCGTTCTTTGAGCCGTCCGCTCATAACGAATTCGGTACTTATCCCAAGCGCAGCCGCTATCGGCAGTAAAAACCGCAAAGTAGAACCGCTTTCTCTGACGTTAAAAGTTGCGTTAACTGTGTTTCTAACTATAGGCGTAACCTTGACAAAGTTATCAAAAAACTCAAAATTTGCCCCCATTGCACGTAAACAATCGGCGGTTGCCTCTATATCGTCCCCTTTCATGTAGCCTTTAATTACGCTCTCTTTTTTTGAAAGCGCGGCGCAAATAAGCCACCGATGCGACACCGATTTAGAAGACGGGATAAAAACTTCCCCTTTATAAAAGCTATTGGGCTTTACAATAACGTTCATAAGGAATTTAGCTCCTCAACTTTTACTTTGACCGTTACGCAGTCTCCGATATCTTTGACGGCAACGAAATTGACGTATCCGTCACTTTCGGCTTTCTTATCGCTATATATTATCTTAATCATACTTTCCTTATCGAAAGGACAGCTTGTATCAATATCGTATTGCCTGCAAATTTCCTCTATTTCGGCTATTTTAACAATATCAAGCCCCAGTTTTTTGGAGTTGTTCAACGTAAGCATCAAACCTTTAACCACCGCCACCCCGTGGGGTATTGTATAGTCAGAAAGCTTCTCTATAGCGTGCCCGAAGGTATGCCCAAGATTAAGAAGTCTCCTGTCTCCGCTTTCAAAGGTGTCTTTTTCTACGATTTCCTTCTTGATATTTACGCAAAGTTCTATAAATCTGGAAATTTTTTGTTTGATTTGTCCTTGTTTTACAATATCCAAAACCTCTCCGCCTCGCAATACGGCATATTTAATGCCTTCGCCTATGCCGTTTTTCCAGTCTTTTGTATTCATAGTGGACAATACAGAGGTATTTATAAAAACAAGTTTAGGCTGATAGAAAGCCCCCAAAAGATTTTTGCCGTTCTCTAAATTTACTCCCGTCTTGCCACCTATGGAAGAATCAATATCGGCAAGTAAAGTCGTAGGCAACTGGATAAAATCTATACCCCTAAGATAGGTAGCCGCCGCAAAGCCGGTTATATCCCCCACAACGCCGCCGCCCAAAGCTATTACGGCGTCAATTCTTGTAAGCCTGGCTTTTTCCAGCGCCTTTATTATTAAAAGATAGGTTTCTACCGTTTTTTTGTCTTCTCCAGCAGGAAGTATCAAGGTTTCCGCTTCGTAATTGTTGCTTAATTCGGCTTTTACCTCATTTAGATACAGCGGAGCAATGTTATCATCGGTAACAATCAGTATTTTTTTACCGCGCAAAACCTTTTCCGCCTCTCTAACTAAGCCGAAGAAACTTTCGGTTATTACTATATCGTAACCATTACTTGTGTTTACCCTAATTCTTATCATCGATTACCCCTGTTTTGCGCGCGTTTTCGGCGGCTTCTTTCATATCGGCGCCCTCTTTTAACAGCCTTTCCAATTTTTCTCCGTCCCCATTTTCCAATGCCTGGCGGTATTCGCTCATCGTGTTTTGGAAAAAATCAATTTGTTCAATCAAATTGTCCTTGTTTTCAAAAAACAGTTCTCCCCACATTTGTGGATTAAGTTTTGCCACTCTTGTCATATCCTTAAAGCTACCCGCCGAAAATCCAACGTGTTTTTGGCTTAACGGATTTTTTATATAAGCGCTGGAAACAATATGGGCAAGCTGAGAAGTGTACGATATTATTTTATCGTGCTTTTCGGCGGTAGAAATAACTACTTTAATATCCCCTAAGTAACTTATCATTTCTTTGATTTTTAGTAGCCCTTCTATGGAGTTATGTACAGGCACAAGTATAAAGTAAGCGTTTTCAAATAAAGACAAAGTTGAATGAGAAAGTCCGCTAAATTCCCTGCCAGCCATAGGGTGCATACCCACAAACTCTATATCATAAAGCTTTTTTAATCTGTTCATTTCCTTAACGATTGCTCTCTTATTTCCGCAACAGTCGGCAACAACGCAATTACTCTTTAGTTTCGGGCAAATCTCCCCCATTATTGTAATCGCGGCATTGGGTGTGACTGCCAAAATAACCATATCGGCGGTTTTTATGTTGTCTTCGCTGATTTCTTCGTGAATAGCTTCCATAGCCTGGGCCTTTAATAAGGTGGCGTTGTCTATATCATAGCCTATTACTTTATAGCCCGACTTTTTTACTAAGTTTCTGCCGATAGAGCCGCCGATTAAACCCAAACCGAAAATTGCAACCGTCATAATTACTCCTTATCTCTTTCTTTATTGACAACGGGCAGCATTACGTCAATATTGCGGACAACCTCGTCAAACTGTTCGGGGCGCAGACATTGGGCGCCGTCGCAAAGGGCATGGGCAGGGTCGTTATGAACTTCGATAATAAGTCCGTCGGCTCCCGCTCCCACCGCCGCAAGTGACATAGGTCTAACCAGTCTTGACAGTCCCGATGCGTGACTAGGGTCTACAATAACAGGCAAATGTGTCTTTTCTTTTAGAATAGGTATAGCCGACAAGTCAAGAGTGTTTCTTGTGTACGGCTCAAAGGTTCTTATTCCTCTTTCGCACAAAATAACCTGCATATTGCCTTCGCTCATAATGTATTCTGCGCTCATTAGCCACTCTTCTATGGTGTTGGCTAGACCTCTTTTAAGCAGTATGGGATTTTTCAACCTCCCCAACTTTTTCAGAAGGTCAAAGTTCTGCATATTCCTAGCGCCTACCTGAATAATATCCACGTCGGTAAATTCATTTATATATTGTTCGCTCATAATTTCGGTAACAATGGGTATCCCTACAATATCCCTTGCTTTTTTGAGCATATTTAGCCCAACAACGCCCAATCCTTGGAAAGCGTAAGGAGAAGTCCTTGGCTTAAACGCTCCTCCGCGAAGAATGGTTGCGCCCGATTTTTTCACCGCCTTAGCAATAGCTATAACCTGCTCTTCACTTTCAACAGAGCAAGGGCCTGCTATAATCTGGAAGTGCTTGCCGCCGAATTTATGCCCGCAAACGTCAATAATGGTATCGTTTGGGTGGAACTTCCTGTTAGCGTTCTTATAAGGCTCTTGAATACGGCTGACGCTTTCTACTATGTCCAAAGAGCGGATAACGTCTATATCTACCTTAGACGTATCCCCCACAAGACCGATAACGGTAGACGTATCGCCAACGCTTAAATGAATATCCAAGCCCAGCCCCTTAATCCAACGGACCAGACTGTCCACTTGCTTTTGCTCTTGATTGTTTTTTATAACGATAATCATAATGACACCTCTTCTTTATATTCTATAAAAAAACCGTCCTTATTCGGGCGGTTTAATTGCTAAAACTATCTATAATTTATAGAATTTAACCGCATCAAAAACATGACTCACTAAAGTAGTAGCCCTCGTTCCTAAAGTAATAATAATTTGCAGTCAAAATTTTCTTCATAAATTACCTTTATTTTATCTTATCCCCATTTATACTAATTGTCAAGCATAATTAAAAAAATAATTTAATCTAAACCTATTAAAAAAGAAGGCGGTTGCCTTCTTTTTTTTGTGATTTTATTGTTCGGTTAATTCCCCGCGCTTTTCCAGTTCTTTCATCATCATATCATAATAATCTTCGTCGATAATGAATTTTTTACGCTGGATTAGCCAGGAAAGGGTAAGCAGTCCAATGGGAAGCAACGTTACGGCAAACCTTATCCAAAGGCGCATGCCCGTGGTGCGGCTGTTTTTGAAGTTTTCGTTGGCGGCGTTAAAATTATCACCCATAATTTCCATAGAGTATTCATAGGTGGTACCGTCGGAGCCTGTTAGCAAATCTTCGTTATTAAGGTCTGTCCAATAGCCTAAATCGACTTTGCTTCCTTCGGCTTTGCCTCCCACTATCGTTTGACGATAAATTCTGCAGTCGGCAAGGGATTTGACGTATTCGGGATTTAACTGATACTTAGTCATTTCGGTATCTTCGGCGATAGCCTCAGCAACCATCTGTTTTGCCAAAGCTTCGTCAGCAATAAGTTCGTATATATCAACATAATCTTTAATATTCTTGATATATTCCACTTGGGCGGGCGCTGAGTCTATATTGGATAGATAATTCTTTTGGGATTCCATCAAAGAAATATTCTGACTTAAAATAAATATGCCCGAAACCGCCAAAACTAAGGTTACTACGCCATATTGCACCGCCGAAGCGAACTTGACCATAAAGGGGCGCAAAGTGGATACTACCGCTTCGTTGCGTTCTCCCTGCTTATAGTGGTTGTACTCCACGCAGTTGGTCATATTGATAATTGATGCAAGATAGAAGAGCGTTTGCCCGGTGAATACGAACAATCCGAATATGCTAAGGGTAATTAGATTAAACGGCAATACCTTCGGCCACCAACCAAGTAAAGCGATGCCCGCATAGCCGAACAACAGTAGGAAGGCGCTTAGCATCTGCAGTTTTTTGCGCCCCATCTTTTTGGCTAGTTTGGGATAGAACAAGTTTGCCAGTACGCTGCATACGCCGAATATTACGATAAAATAAAAGCTGTTACTGTCGTAGCCTACCTCTATATAATATAGATTATAAGCTAAGGCAATCAGTAAGCCGCTACCTAAACTATATAGGAACATAGACAACGTCATCCAAAGTATTTGGTCGTTATTCTTTATAGTGTTCCACATATGCTTTAGGGATATTTTCGCTTGCTTTTCCGACGCGCTTCGCGGCGTCTCCTTTACACCAAGTGAGGTCATCAGCTGACAGCCAATAAAAGCTATTACTATTATAATAGAAACAAGCGCATAACCCTTTACAACGTTACCGGGCGTCAGGAATATTACCAGCCCTTGCCCTGCAAAAGCTCCTACGCTTGCAAAAATTACCGTCAATGTTGTTACCGAATTGCGTTCGTTCTTCTTAGAAGAAAGGGACGGCAGCATTGCCCAGTAGCCGATATCGTTCATAGTAAAAGTAGATTCCCACAGGAAGTACATTATTATAATGAACGCAACAAAGTTCCAACCCGTAAATAATCGCACGTTGAACATCGCTAAAATTACAACACCGCAGGTGACGGCTCCGATTAATATCCAAGGTTTGAATTTACCGAATTTCATATGCGACCCTTCGATAATGGCGCCCATAATGGGGTCGTTTAGGGCGTCCCAAAGGCTACCGCCGATACCGATAATAAGACTTAGGGTAGTAAACTGCACTAAGGATAATGATACGCCGAACTGCACGTACGTCAATAAGAATACGGCTACAAGTTGGTAGGACATATCCCTGCCGATACCGCCCAAAGAAAAGAGCCATTTGTTCTTATTAAATAATTTTGCACGCTTCTGCTCATTAAAATCTGACTCGGGCATAGCAGAGATTACTTCGGCATTTGTTAACTCAGTTGTGTTATTTTCCATATTCACCTCTAATAAAACTTCCGTATATCGTTATTGTGGCATATATTTTATATTTTGTAAATAGCCAACTGTTTATACGAAGAAATATTTTGTCGATATTCTTAATTTAAGGGAATAAGCAATTTTTATATTATAATTGGTTAGACGGCGGGTAGCAGGCATTGTTTTTACAAACGTAAAAAGTCGTTTGGTTGTTTTTCAAAGAATAATTTTCGTTAGGACAAATTACTTTTATTATGTCAAATTTCAAAATTTCGGGCTTTTCTGCAATCAATTTTTCTCTGTCTTCTTCATTTTTTACCACCGCAACGACCTTTGAATAGTTGTTTCCGATTATCATTGAATGTGCGTAAAAACTTTGCCCGCCCGGAGTAAATTCGCGGTCAAGGTAATTTTTCGTCATAACGTATACTTCCTTCATTTCGGGGGCAAGGCGTTCTAATTCGGATAGATAAAATAAATTATAATACATTAGAGAATTTCCCGCAGGTGTTACTCCGTCATAATATTCTTTGGGACGAAAAACAAGATTTCTGTCGCTTTCCTTATTGAGATAAAACCCGCCTTTTTCGGTGTCGTAAAACTCTTTTACCGTTTCCGCAAGATAATAATCGGCTTTTTCAAGATAATTTACATCTAACGTAACCTTATATAAGCTTATACAAGCATAAATCAAAGCGGCATAATCGTCCAAAAAGCCGTTCGGGGTTTTCTTGCCCTGTCGAAAGCAGGTAAAAACGTTTTTCCCATCGGTAAGGTTGTTAATAATAAAATTATAACAGTCTTTGGCTTCAATTAAATATTCTTTATTCAAAGTTACTTTATATGCGGTGCAAAACGCCGAAATCAACAGGCAGTTCCAAGAAGTAATAATTTTGTCGTCGGTAAGTAAGTTGCGGCGGTTTTTCCGATATTCGTACAACTTACTCTTGTCTTTATCTATATAGTTTTCGCCGTTATTTTTATTGAGAAGGTTAGGGATATTCTCCCCCTCAAAATTGCCTTTGCGTGTAATACTGTAGTCGTTTATAAATTCCAATGCCTCATATTCGGGCAAAATATTGAAGATTTCTTCATAACCAAACAAATAATATGAGCCTTCTCCTCCGTCGCTGTCAGCGTCCTGCGAAGAATAAAACCCGCCCGAAGCGCCTTTCAAGTCTCTTATTACGTACAGAATACATTTATCGGCTATTTTCTTATACAATTCGTTTTTCGTTATATCGTATGCGCCGTAGTTGCTGTCGATTAGTAAGGCGTTGTCGTAGAGCATTTTTTCGAAGTGTGGAACTAACCACTTCTCATCGGTGGAGTATCGGAAAAAGCCGTATCCGATATGGTCAAAAATTCCGCTCTTATACATAGATATAAGGGTAGTTTGTAGCATAATCAAAGCGTTATCATCGCCGTATTTTTTGTAATATTCTATCAAAAACTTGAGATGGGACGGCATAGGAAACTTTGGACTATTCCCGAACCCTCCGTATACCGAATCGAAAGAATAATTCAGATACTCATATGTCTTCTTAACTAGGTCGCCGAAAACGGCGGTTTGCCTATTCCCGCTTATTTTACTTAAAATATCCTCTGCACTAGCCACAAATACATCTCTTTTATTTTCCCAGCCTTGCTCTACGGCGGTAAGAAGTTCGACAAGCCCCGTTCTTCCGAAAGCCGATTTTTTTGGAAGATAAGTGCCTGCGAAAAAGGGTTTACCGTCGGGCGTCATAATAATAGTGAGCGGCCACCCTCCGCTACCCGTCATTCTTTGGCAAAAATCCATATAAACGCTGTCAATATCCGGTCTTTCCTCACGGTCTACTTTTATGGCAACGAAACTTTTGTTTAATATTTCGGCAACTTCCTTATCCTCAAAAGATTCTTTTTCCATAACGTGGCACCAGTGGCATGCGCTGTAGCCTATAGACAAAAAAACAGGCTTGTTTTCCTCTTTGGCTTTAGTAAGGGAAGTTTCGTTCCAAGCGTACCAATCAATAGGATTATGAGCATGTTGAAGTAAATATGGAGAGTTTTCGTTAATAAGGTTGTTGGTATTCATAAGGGTATTATTGACAAATAATTTTTGCATAAAACCAAAAAATCTTCTGATAATAAAATTATCTATTATTGGAGGTAATAAAAATGGTAACTACGGCAAATCAAATTGCAGTCAAAAATTTACAGTGTCTGAAAGATATTCTTGACGCCGAAAAAATCAATTACGAAAAGTTGGAATCCTATTTAAGTATCGTAAAAGACCCGGCGTTAAAGACCTTGCTTACAAACTTGAAAGAAGCTAGCAAAGCTCATTACGGAGCAGTCTATAACTACTTGAAATCGCATCAGGCGTAAAGGAGAAAATATGGTTAAACAATTAAAGGACGATCAAATAATTACCGACGTATTAATGACAGAAAAGAATCTTGCCAAGCTCTATATGGATTCTATAATTGAAAGCAGCTGTCCTGTTATGAGAGATACCTTAGGCAACGTGCATATGGACGTAGCGAAAAACCAGTTTGACTGCTTTTCTTATATGCAGCAAAACAATCTCTACCCTATAGAATACGCCGACAACAAAAAGCTCAACGAAGCTATAAACAAATTCGCGGTTTTATAAAATTACGGAGAGGCTTATTTTTTTAGGTCTCTCCTTTACATAAAAGGTGAAAAATGTATAATTCAATATGGTTAGACGGACTGGATGTAAATAATTTTCCTGCACTTGACGGCGACAAAAAGTGCCATACTCTTGTAATCGGCGGTGGTATCGCCGGTATTCTTACCGCGTATTTCCTAAAGAAAGCGGGAGTTGATACAATACTTGTTGAGGGCAACAAAATCGGTATGGGAATAACAAGAAACACCACCGCGCAAATATCCGCCCAGTACGAAAATACTTATATAGATATTATGGAAAGCAGCCTAGATAAGGCGAAATTGTTTCTTAATTCCAATCTCTGGGCGGTGGAAAAATACAGGGAACTGTCCAAGTTGTTCCCATGCGACTTTGAAGACAAAGATTCCTTTGTCTACAGCGTAAACGACCTTGCATTGATAGAAAAAGAAGCCGAAGCTGCGACAAAGCTAGGTTACAGAACGGAAAGTGTCAAATCCCTTCCTCTGCCTATGAAAATAGCAGGAGCCTATAAATTCCCCAATCAGGCGCAGTTTAATCCTCTTAAATTTATTTCCGAAATATCCAAAGAGCTGACTATATACGAAAATACTTTCGTCAAAGAAATAAGAAAGAACGTTGCCTTAACAAACAGCGGCAATATAACCGCCGAAAAAATAATAATCGCCAGCCACTTTCCTTTTATAAACAGAAGCGGATTTTATTTTGTCAAAATGTATCAGCAACGTTCTTATGTTATCGCCATAGAAAACGCGCCCGACCTTAACGGAATTTACGTTGAGGATATAAAATACGGCAAATATTTTCGTAATTACAAAAACTATCTGTTGATAGGAGGCGGCGACCACAGAACAGGCAAATGCGGCGGCAACTTTGAGGAAATAAGAAAGTTTGCCAAGCAGTATTATCCAGATTCCGAAGAAAAATACTTTTGGGCAAATCAGGACTGCATAACATTAGACGGAATGCCCTATATCGGACAGTATTCTAAATGTCTACCTAACGTCTACGTCACTACAGGCTTTAACGAATCGGGCATGACGTCGGCTATGGTGGGGGCTAGAGTCCTTACCGAAATGATTACCGAAAAACCTTCCGAATATGCGGAAATATATGCTCCCTGCCGTCCTGTTATTAACAAACAGCTTTTTGTCAATCTAGGAGAAACTTTAAAGAATCTGTTTACCTTTACCGACAAAAGATGCTCCCACTTAGGTTGCGCCTTGAAGTGGAACAAGGTAGAACACACTTGGGATTGCAGTTGCCACGGCTCCCGCTTTGACAAGGACGGCATTCTTATAGACAACCCCGCTATGAAGGATGCCGATATATTAAATTCCGATTACGATGTGTAACACTTAAAAAAAAGTTATTAAAAGGAAGGCTAAACGCCTTCTTTTTTTATGTTTCAGGAAAATTGAAACTTGACTTAACAAAAATTCCCATATATACTTAATAATAATTAAATTTACATAAGGAAAGAAATTATGAGTGATTATTCTTATGGGTATTGCGGGATGCCCTGCGCCCTTTGTCCAAGGCACCGTACGGACGGAACAAGCCGTTGCCCGGGGTGTTCTGCAAACGGATACTATACGGACGTATGCAAAGTGCACCATTGCTGTCAAAACAAAAAAATAATACACTGCGGACTATGTGAGGACTTCCCTTGCGCAAGATTAGGTAAAATGGGCGACTTCCGCGACCTAAATACCGACAACGTAAAGTTAAGAACCTGCAATTGCGTAGCTCAAGAGGGCTTTGCAAATTGGTATAACGACTATATCCGGAAAGCAGATTTAATGACAACCGCCCTTGCCCGCTATAATAACGGACGAATGAAGCGCTATATTTGCGAATTGTTCATTCGTCAGGATTTAGAAACCCTGAAAAATATTATGGATAAGGCAAACAGTATACCAAGTGACGTTACTGATATATCAAAAGCATTCCGCCTGATAGCAGAAGAAGTTATCGGCAATAAATAAAAAATATAGGAGTTATCATGAGTTATATAGAAAGTAAACTTGATACAGATTTTGTAAAAATAGAAATGCAAAACGGTGATGCCGTAATCGTTAAATTAGACGAAAAGAACGCTCCCCTAACGGTAGCTAATTTTAAGAAGCTAATAAGTCAAGGCTTTTATGACGGTCTGATTTTCCACCGCGTTATTAGCGGTTTTATGATTCAAGGCGGCGACCCTGACGGCACCGGATGCGGCGGCAGCAAAGAAAACATAAAGGGAGAATTTACCGCCAACGGCGTTAATAATAAATTATCCCACCTAAGAGGCGTTATTTCCATGGCGCGCGCCCAAAATCCCAATTCCGCTTCATCGCAGTTCTTTATCTGCCACGCCGACGCAACCTTCCTAGACGGTCAATATGCCGCTTTCGGCGCTGTTGTTGAAGGCATAGCCACCGTAGACAAAATTGCCTCCGTCCGCACCGACCGCAACGATAGACCTTACGAAGAACAAAAAATCAAACGCGCTTATTTTGTTGCTCCTTAAAAGTAGTAGTTCAACTTTTGTTGAATGATATAAAAATTGCCAAACAGTCATAATAGCAAAAAAATGCCTAGCCGCACAGCTTTGGTGCCTCTCTGGTTGCTATCACGCCGGGGCAAAGCGAAAAGCCTACTAGGCTTTTCTTAAATTTGCCCGTTCGATCCCCCGCTACAGTTTTACTTATACAAAAAAAGAAGGCATTCTGCCTTCTTTTTTTGTATTGGTGGAGATGAGGGGGATCGAACCCCTTACCTCTTGAATGCCATATATTTTTCATGCTAAGCAAGAGTTTTCTGATTGTACATAACTTGGCATAAGTTCTCCATTGTGCATAGCTTTTTAACCATTTATTTATAGGCTTTTGTGGTTTTTCTTGCTTTTTCTGTTTTTTCCAGCATTTCTTATATTTTGTAACTTGTTATATCTTTTCACAGAAAAATTTTATAAAAATTTTATAAAAATAATTTAAGGAGTAAGTCATTTATTATTCTTTTGTATGCTGAAACCATCTTAAAAATTGATCTCAAGTTTTGGCTTATTAAAGCACCTTTTTATTTTAGTCTTCCCAAATAATTATTTGATTATTTAGGGCGAGAATATCTTTAATGTTTTTCTCATCATTCCCGATTTCACTCATATCAATAAGTATTGGATAACGGTTGTTTTTTGCGCAGGCGATAACATCATCAATGTTTCCATGACAAACTCCATATTTATTTATAAGCGCATTGTCCCAAAGCCCCTTAAAGAGATTATCAACAGTTTCATCTCTTCTAGGGTCAGGATAATAATCGGAAATAATTTTGCCTTCCTTAAATTTAAAAGTACCTAATGCTCCAGATTCTCCAAAGCTTACATCCTTCGACTCCGCATTAAGGCGAATCCGTACAATCTCTATTTTACTTTCGCCGTTTATAAGTCTTGTTTTTGCCGCTTCTGATAAAAAATAATCAGCGGACACATCCATAATGATATCTTTAGGAACTCCAGCCAAACACCATAATATTGTGCTTGCAATCATTGATGGGGAATACTTCTCTTCATATTGACTTAGACGAATGCGATTCACTCCTTCCGTAAACTCAATTTCAAAATAACTTTCTTCACTTGTTTCGTTAGAACTTGCAACGGATAAACGGGTTATATACGGATACTTAAGAATATAATCATTAATTATCCCGTAATCAAATAACGTTTTTCCCACCTTAAAAATATGTTCTTCATCAACAAACTCCAATAGCTTTTTTATTGAATTATTGTCACTAAACAGGCATACCTCTGCTGCTATTTCGAGCAATGCGGCTCGTTCTCTATTGTCTAAATGATATTTTTCTATTATCATAAGATTTTTATCGGTGGGAAAATACTCGTTAATGAGCTGACTGTTTTCACAATCGGCTAACAACTCATTAAATAAATCAATAAATCGAAAGTTATAAATTAAATACTCCCTAATTAACTCATACCGTTTTTCTTTTTCCATTCTATCACCTCATTTCCTGTATTCTTTATTATATCATGCATGAACACATTTTTTAGCATTACTAATCAATACTAATAAAAAGGTATTTGTTGAGTAAATTCCAATTTACAATTAATAAAATTATAGGTAATAAAATAAACCAAATCAAGGACTAATAAATATTGTTGCTTACAGTTTCTAAAATGTCGCTAAATTAACGAAAAGCCTATCACTATATAAATTATCAGAAAAAGGATTATTCCTTCTTAAATCGTCAATAATGCATCTTACTATTATCTTCAATGCTTTTAGCATACTGCAGCAAGCACTGTGCTTTACTGAAGCACTCATTAAAAATTACTTAGGAATACGCATACAGCAACCAGTTTCGTCCATTCCATTACTACAATTAGCTGTACCATACCTAGTACAGCCAGGGCACAGAACCAGTATATTACGCATAGTTTTTGCCTGTTTTTCCGCTTCAAGTTTTGCTCTATATTCCCTGTCTGCTTGTTCACGTTCTGCTTGTCTGCAGCTTCTTTCTTCTTCTTGCATTGCCCTGCTGCGCTCATATTCTTGATTTATACGGAATCTCTCCTGCCTTTCAGCTTCACGTTTTGCCATCAATTGCTTCTCATTATTATACATTTCTTCTCGCCGCATCTGTTCTTTCAGTAAACTGTTGCGTTCCATCTCTGCAGCCTCTGTGCCTAAAAGCCTCTTAAACGTCGCACAATTGAAAAAAAGCTTTCCTCAATAAATATATCGGAATAGAAGAAACTCTCAGTAAATAACCGCTTATAAAGGCGGTTTATTTCTTTCTATATCTAGACTCAGTATCAAAATTATTATGGGTAGGCATTGGAGCTGGCGTCAAACCATAGAGATCTAAAACTATTTTGTATAGGCTAACACTAATTTTGTGAAGAAATTTAGCATACTCATCAATTGTTATATAATTTTCAGTGCTTCTCTTAATTTTATCTATCAGATCTAAAAAATCTTTGTTCAGTATAAGCTTGTCAACAGTTTGATATTTATTCTGCAATTCTCTTTTAACGGTTTCAACTTTTACTTTTTCAAAGTCGGCTATCCTTTTAGCATATTGCGTTCTTAGTTTATCTATAGAATAAGTATAATCACCCTTCCGCCTATATTGGCTAATTTCTTTTTTTAATTGGCTATTTTCCTCTTTCAGCGATTTCAGAGTTTTTATTTCTTGCTCTAGCTTCTCGATTTTGTTTTTATATTCGGATAATATTATCGCCTTCGTTTTTTTGAGCTTTTTGTCATCAGTAAATAACTGCATGGGATTGAACCCATCTATGGTATTAAGAAAAAACTCCATAATTTTAACCAAATTGGGCAGCCAATCTGGGTTCTTTTTTCGTTCCTCGTTTTCTGACACCCACTGATTAACTGTGTTTTTACTATAACCAATATACTTTGCAAATTGTCTTTGAGAAAACCCACTTTCCCTTATATACTGCCTTAATCTTTGTGAAAATTCTTTCTCGTCTAACTTTATTTTTATTTTTAGTTCCTTTTTCATTGATTATGCCCCCATTTTATATGCTTTCCACATCTAAAGTATACAACCAAAATGTGACAAGTGCAACAACAAAAATGAAACTTCTACAATACTGAGTAAACACAAAAAAGGAGAAAGAATTATGAAAAAAATCCCAAGAATGAGAACAGTCGACCAATGCTTTAAGGAAATTAAAACGTTAGATCCTAACACCTGTATTAGTAAAAGGTATTTATACTGCCTAGCACATGAGAATACAATAGCGTTGTTTAAGAGTGGAACAAAATATTATATTGACCTTGATTGTCTTATGCAATTTTTAAACGGTGGAGCGGAAAAAGAACACACCAATTATACATCTTGATAATTATATATACCCTAATAAACTCAAGATTAATATAACTAAAGCCACTATACAACTGATAGAACTACAAAATAAAAATAATATTAGAGTATATAGACAAGAGAATACACCTGTCTAGCGTTCTCTAGAGGAGAAAATATGCTATGTGCACAACCAATATATAAGTTTAAGGAATCTAGCAATAATTATATTATAATTAAGACCGAAAAAACGAACCTTCTTAACGCCGAAAAGACTCGCATAATGGATAGTTTAACATTTGACCAAAAGATAGCCTATATAAAATTTGTTAGGGATAACCCAAAAATCAGCGACACATTGCTTGAATGGCATAAAAGGACGTTCCCTTATGTCCTGATTCCTTGTAAAAAGTGTTTGATATGTTTATATAGACACTGTTTAGAATGGACGATGAGGTGTTGGCTTGAAGCTGAAAGATACGGAAACAATAATATGTTTCTTACTTTGACTTATGACGAAGACCATATTCCAGTAGATGGAGTAGATAAAAAAAACCTATCAAAATTCATGCATGATTTAAGACAGTATTATCAGCGTAAAAAGAAACACATCGGCATCCGATTCTTCGGCTGTGGCGAATATGGCAGAAAGGACAACCGACCTCATTACCATGTGTTGATATTTAATTGCCCACAATTTGGAGACGAGAAGGTGCATTCGAAGAAGCAGGGAAGAAAAACTCTATATCAAAGTAAAATATTAGATAGGATATGGGGTAAAGGGGCATGCACGATTGGCGATGTGACACAGAATTCAGCTCATTATGTCGCAATGTACCAATTAAAAAGATATAATTTAGAATTGCCTTCATACCTAAAACCTCAATTTATAAACATGTCAAGAAAAAAAGGTATTGGCTTTGATTATTTATATTACAATATCGACCAAATTTTAGAATCCGACCAAATAATTCTTCCTAACGGTAAGACAACTATTCTCCCATTTTCTTTTAATAGAAAGCTTAAAGAATTAATTGGTACTGACCGTTATGAGAATGAAATCCTATTTCAAAGAGTAGAAAAAACAAAAGCATTTATGGAAGAGCAAAAAGCAATCCATGGATTGTCGGAAGAAGAGTTAAGAAAGAAACGTATTAAGACCACTACTAACGAAATTTTGAAAGATATCCGTAGGTTCGAAGATAAAGGTTAGCGTCGCTATAAATGAGGAATAAAGCCAATTTACGCCATTTATAATAAAATTCTAAAGGAGTTATTTTATGTATCATAGATCTCACGAAAATAAAGACCATAGTGTTTCATACCAATTCTATTACAGGGGTTATGAGCATGGCACACGGAAAATTAAACTCAAACAGAAGACTTTTCGTTTAGAGCCTGAATATGTTGGCAAAAAAAAACATACCGAGAAATTCATATTTAACTGCGAAAAAACCATTCAAGAAGAAGAAGAACGAATATCCAATGGCAACTTAGTTAAAACAGAAAAAATTGAATTTATTGATTTTGCCACACAGGTTGTAGAAAATATAATAATAGAAAAACCAGAAGCATATTATCATTATTACTGGTGTAAGGGTAACTTAAAAATCTTAGAAGAATATCTGGGCAATTATTATATGCACGAAATTAATCAGTTTATTATACAAGAATTTTGCAATAATATTTGTCAAAGAACTCACAAGAAAATAACTATAACCGTTTCAAAGAGCTTGCGACCAATGATTATGGAAAAAAAGATCCCTTTAGTAAAAATTGCAAAAGAGTGCGGCATGACAGACTCAACACTGCATAATGCTTTAGTAGTAGGAAATACTGTACGACATGAGACAGCAACCAGTATTTGTGAGTTCTTAGGGGTTTCAGTTGGTAAATATTTTAATATTCAAACTCAAAATACACCATATTCTTTAAGTGCAAACAAAGGGCTTAAATCTCTATTAAGTAAGATTTTAGATAAAGCAGTTAAACGTGGGTTAATTGACAGAAACTATGCTTTAAAAGAGTTTTCTGACGCTGTAACAGGTACGGAGGGAGAAAAGGAAATTTACTCCCAAAATGAAGTGCACACATTCATGTGTTGTTTACTAAAAGAAAAAGATTTAAGAAAAAAGACGGCATTTTCGACTATGCTTTATTTGGGGCTTAGAATTGGAGAGATCGCAGGGCTGGAATGGTCTGATATTAACTTTGATAAAGACGAAATATCAATAAGACGTAATTCTATATACGTGAGTGGTTTCGGAACGAAGACAAAGGCTCCTAAGACAAAATATTCCATTGCAACAATAAGCGTACCACAGGGTTTAATGGATATATTCAAAGAGTATAAGGATTGGTGGATTAAACAAAAGGCTTTACACGGAGATTTATGGCAAAATACAGATAGGCTTTTTTGTCAAAGTAATGGCAATGATATGTCAGGCTCTACTATTAGAGCTTGGCTGGTAGCTTTTCAAAAGAAGAATAACTTAAAACATGTAACACCACATGGATTAAGGCATACTAATATAACCCTTCAAATCGCAAATGGAGTAGATATTAAGACAGTATCGACAAGAGCAAGGCATAGTAACATTGAAACTACTCTTAATATTTATACTCACCCTACAACGCTAGCTGACAAAAATGCGGCAAGTGTAATTGATAAGTTTTTAAAAATGTCTTAAACCTATCCCACCAATCACAGACTTTCTTATACTAGAGATTGAGTTGTCTTGATGCTTTTTTTGACAATCCTATCTCTATATATTCTTATAGTTTTCTAAATTGTAGTTCGTTTTGAGCCTTCAAATAGAAACAGGCAAAATTTAAAGGTCTAGAAAAACATCTATAATTGACAAAACCTAGGCCTTAAGATATAGAATTGCTACTGGCGGAAAGGAAATACTACCCTATCCCCGTAAACACACAAAAAGATATGAATTGTATCATACCTATCGTTGTAATATGATTTGATGAATAAATTATAATTTGTTATAAATAGTCATTTTCATAATCTTTCATTATAAAAAAGGCAAAAATTTATGCAACTAAAATACTTTCGTGCAAATTATTGATGACATTTAGCAAAACATCAATTTTATCATTAAATAAACCTACTACATCATAATCGCTAAATGGTGACTTATCAACTAGGTCTTGTTTAGTTATATCACCGTTTTGTCGAACATAGTTGATAATACTTTTGACGAATTCTTGCTGTTTTGATGATAAAATGTTTGTTTTTAAATATTCACTGAACTTTTGGTTGATCGCTTCTTGTTCGATACCTACAATACTGCGTATAAATACAGCAAGGTTTTCTTCTTTCGTTACATTAAAATAGTCATCTTTGGTACCTAATTCTTGCCACAAGATACGTTCAAGTTCCTTTAGATCGTTCGCATTTATTTTATCAAGCATTTTTATCTTAATAATTGTCTCATTAAAATTATTTGAGAGAAGGTAATCAATCACTTTCTCTTCATATGTCTTAAAGTCTATAATGTTGACATCTTTAGTGCCTTGATCAATTAGTTCATCTTTAAAATCAGTTGAGTAAATACCAACTTCATCTGTAATGTACTGAATCAAATATCTTATTTCATTTCTTAAATGTTCAAGTTTTTCTACATTGACATTGTTCCAGTAGGTTTGAGTTGAAACTTCTAACAATAGTTCTTTTTTCTCTGCTACTTGAGGGATACTTAACTTTTCAAGAAGTGCTTGTGAGATTCTAACCACTTGTTCGATAGCTCTTTTTGCAACTACGTCTTCTGAAATTAAAGATAGCATGATATAAAAGACCTTTAAGTCAAATGCTTTTGCTGATTCTATATCCTTATCACTATCCACTAATAATGTTAAATTATTTTTAATTTCTTGAATGTCAAATTTGGATAGATAGGTCCATTTGCTTTCAACCGAATACTTATCGACTAGTGGTAAACTATCTCTTACAAGAATTCGATCTCGATTAAAGTTACTAATCGTTTGATGTAGTTCAGTTTTTATATTTTCATAATATGTTTTATGAAACTCATTTGTTTGATGTTCTTGTTTTTGAAGTTCAAATAACAAATCAAGTTTCATTTGAAACACTTTTTGTGTCATTGAATATCCTTGATTAACTTTTCTACCTTCAGGATTCATTTCAAAGAAACTGAAATTATCACAGAAGTCAAAAATATAGAATTGGTTCTTATGTTTAAAGTGACCAAAAATATCTTCAGATTTTCTAGTACCTCTACCAATCATCTGTACAAACTTAATTTTTGAATAGATACGTTTGAAAAACACCAAGTTTAATATATCCGGAACATCTATACCTGTATCAAGCATATCTACTGAAACAGCAATTTGCGGTAACTTATCCCTTACACTAAAGGTATCAATAATATTTTGAGCATAGGTCACATAATTATCAACTAATTTACAATATTCAGGACCAAGTTCAGGATATAGTTTTTCAAATCTCTTAACAATAAGTTCTGCATGCACATGGTTAAAAGCAAAAATAATAGTTTTACCAATTAGATCACCACTATTAACTTTTAGGCCCTCATTCATAAGGGTTTGTATGACTAAATCAACCGTATTATCATTGTAGATTTTTTTAAAGAAGTCTGCTCCACTTAGTTCTGTTGGTAAATCTCCTTCTGGTGTTAGAAAAGTTTTCTCATACTCTTCTTTTTCTTCTTTAGAAAGTTCACTATATTTAACACCTTGTTTCAGGAACTTGGTTGTTCTATCTAAAACAGTATAGCCAACTAAATAATTCTCATTTACTGCTTCTTCCATCTCATAATGGAAAGTTGGAATTCCTTCTTCTAAATCAAAGATAGAATAAGTAGAACGTTCTATTTCATCTCGAGGGGTCGCAGTTAAACCAACAAGTAGTGAATCAAAATAAGTAAAGATTGCTTTGTATTTGTTGAAAATAGAACGATGAGCTTCATCGATGATGATTAGATAAAATCGACCAATACCAAAAGTTCTATCATCACCATCTATTAAATTGATCATCGTTTGATAAGTAGAAAATACCAAACGTGCATTTAAGTCTGGTTTTTTATCCTTATCAGATAATACTGAAATTGTGTAGTTTGGTAAGAGTTTATTAAAGTTTCTTTTTGCTTGAGTTACTAAAGCCGTTCTATCTGCTAAAAAGAGTACATTTTTGACCCAACGATTTCTTGTAAGTAATTCTACTAATGAAATAGCGGTTCTAGTCTTTCCTGTACCTGTAGCCATGACAAGTAATGCTTTTCTTCTGTTCTGATTAAAGGATTCTGCAATATTTGTAATCGCCATTTTTTGATAAGGTCGATCACTAATCTCTTCTTTGATTGATAGATCACTGATTGCACCTCTTTGACGTAATTTCATCAAATATTCAAGTTCTTTAATATTGTGAAAGCCAAAGATTTGTCTAGCTGGATATCCAAGTTGGTCAATAATCCATATTTGATAACCATTTGTATAATAAACGATTGGTAGATACCCATATTCTAGTTGTAAGCATTTTGCATAAAGTAAAGCTTGTTCTTTTCCTTTAATTGGTGATACACTTGTTTTCTTTGCTTCTACAACTGCTAGAGGTTTGCCATTGCTACCATATAAAACATAATCAACAAAACCTATGCCTTGATTATTTGGCATACCTTGAACTTTAATTTCAATACCTGCTTTTTCTGGAAGTTTTAGATTATCTTTATCAAGTACTTTCCAACCAGCTTCTCTTAAGTATAGATCAATGTATAGTTTTCGTGTCTCTGCTTCACTTATATTGACACCGACACCAAGTGTGGATTGCTTATCTATTTTGGGTTTTAGATGGCTTACTAATTGTAAATTGATATCAACATCTTGATCAGTCGGAGTTCCTTCTGTTGTCTTAACAAGTAAAGCCTCATCAAACAAAGGATATGACTTAATCAATTCAAGTTTTATTAATAATTCACCCGTGAATATATGAAGTTGCTTTAAAGATAAAAGTGCTTCTTTTTGACTTACCTCATCATTGTGAATCGCAATATTCCCCACTTTTCTTATATAGTGTAGTGAATTGAGCATGGATTCATCATTAATAAAGTTGGTGAAATCTTCAGATGAAACAAGTTCAAACAAAGAACTTCGTTGTGGGACAGCATCATTTCTTAACTGGTAAACTAGTTTAACTAGATATTCAAGCGCTTTTCTAGATTGTCCTGCACTGAGATCAGGACGTGACAAAACAAACGCTTCTGCATCCTTACAAAACAAATATAAATCACTTAGAGAATGTATGTTTTCTAAATAATCAAAATTCATAAAATCACTTCCTTATCCGAAGTATTCTTGCATCAATGAATCAAACAACTTTTGTGTTTCATCTAATGATTTCTGAACTACAAATTTCAATTTGTCGACTTGTTGAACAAAATCACCAAATTGATTTTGAAGTTCCATTGGTGGTAAACAAATCCTTAATGGAGCAATATCTAAATTGTTTATTTGAGGTACGGACGAGCCATTATTCAAACTTCCCATATCAATCTCATCGAAATATGCTAATAAGTAATGTGAGTTTAACTTTTCTAGTGGGGTTACACCCATCACATTTAAATCTGCACAAATCGGTGAAATTGTCATACGTTTTTTATTGGTGCCAATTGCTCCCCCTCTTTTAGGAAATATTATAGTACCAATATCAAAGACACCTTTACCAGCAGTTTTTACTGTTACATATCGAGAAGAGTTAGTAATGTACTTTTCATTTCCAGAAAGGTTCATGTCACCAACTTTAATGTATGGGATTGGACCACCTTCGTTTTCAAAACTTAAAGGCAAAGAATTACCACTTTTTAATTTACATGTTTCACCGATTGTTTTTACATTCCATTTGAATGGATTTTTATTTTGATCTCCAAACATCTCAACAAATCGGGATTTGATAAGTTGATCATATTCTTGAAGTTGCATATTTTTAAAATTGACGATATTCTCAATGCTGTCAAGAATAGTCGCGATTTTTTGTTGTTCCTTAAGATCAGGAAGTTTGATTTTCGACTCTTTAAGCCACTTAAAATGTCTATTATATCCTGTGTTAATGATGTCTATGTTTCGTAAAGCATAATATAGATATTTGTAAACTACATCATCAATTTTTGTCTTTAGTACTTTTACTCCATCAGCTCCAATAAAAAATGGTCTATCTATATACTTGATAATTCGTGTGTGGTCACCAAAAATAATTGCTGGCATATCCTTATATAATCCTTTTTCATCGTTGGTATAACCAATAACAAACTCTTGTCCTTGATCTATGATTGGATAAATTCCACTATCTAAGTAATCGCCTTTTTTTATCTTTCTAGCGAATTTAGTTGAATCTGTGAATACTTCAGAAAATTCTACCATCATATTCATCCCTACAAATTTAAATTTAGCAGTGATTTAAGTTCTTCTTTCATTTCTTGAATTTCACTGTCTAATTCGTCGATTCTACTCATAATTACAGATGGTGAATCATATTCTATTATTTCAACTTTTGTTTCCATATACTTATTTATTGACAAATCATAGTCATTTTTAACAATTTCATCTTTTGATACAAAGAATGACTTGTCAAATCTAGTTCTATTTTGTTCATTTTCTAGATTATGGAATCTAGTAATAATATCTTCTATGTCATTATCTTCAATTGGAGTACGTTTATCATCTAGTGAATAGCCATCTGCTTCCATATTGTAGAACCAAACTTTATCAGTTCCTCCTGTATTTGTTTTAGTGAATACTAATATGGCAGTAGATACTCCTGCATAAGGCTTAAATACACCACTTGGCATAGAAATTACAGCAACTAGTTTTTGATTATCAACTAGTTCCTTTCTTATTGCTTTATGTGCTGAACTCGACCCGAAAAGAACTCCATCTGGAACAATGGATGCAGCTCTACCTCCAACCTTTAACATTCTAAGCATGACAGCCAAAAATAACAGTTCTGTTTTCTTTGTTTTAGTTATGGCTAGTAAATCTTTAGATACAGCTTCATAATCTAAGCTTCCTTTAAAAGGGGGGTTAGCTAGAATGAGTGAAAACTTATTTGCAGCAGTATTTTCCTCTGATAATGAATCTTGGTACTTAATATCTGGTTGATCAACCCCGTGAAGCATCATGTTCATAGCACCAATACGTAACATTGTTTGATCTGTATCATATCCACTAAACATTGTCGTTGTGTATTTTTCTTGATTTTCTGCTTTTAATAGTTCTTTTGCATAGTGTTCATGAATATATCTTGCTGATTCGACAATAAATCCTGCGCTTCCCATTGCTGGATCGGCAATTACATCATTTAGTGTCGGTCTCATCATTTCAACCATCATTCGTATAATGTGTCTTGGTGTTCTAAATTGACCATTTGTACCACTAGATGCTATCTTTGCAAGTAAGTATTCATAAACATCCCCCATAATATCTTTATTGTTAAGATCAAGTGCATCTAATCCATCTACTACTTTTAGAAGTACTCGGGGAGTTGGTACCATGAATACAGCATCTTTCATGTATCTTGAAAAAGCAGTGTCTTTTCCATTATTTATTTGTTTGATAAAAGGAAACACTTTATCTTTAACTGTGTTAAATAACTCTTGTGGTTCAAAATTCTTAAAGTGACTCCATCTTAAATTGATATATGGCACATTGATATTTTCTTTTTCATCCACGTAATTACCAGATTTAAACAATAGGTTTTTAGGTTCAACCCCTAAAACTTGGGCATTACGTTCTTTCTTAATTTGATTGTCATCAAGTAGTTTTATAAACAATAAATAGGTAACTTGTTCAATCACTGATAAAGGATTAGCTAGACCGCCTGTCCAAAAAGTCTCCCAAATATTATCAATTTTGTTTTTTAAATCACCAGTAATCATTTCTCTTCCTCCTCAAATTTTATATCGTTTTTCATAAATAACTCTTTCAACTTTTCTTTTGCAATAACTGTTGGTTGATGATGTCCCTTTTCCCATCTATTAACAGAAGTAAAAGATACTCCTAATATAGCAGCTAATTCAGTTTGTGAGATATTCAATTTTGCTCTTAGTCTTTTAATAGCACTTGGATATAAATTTTCCATATATTAGTCCCCACTTCATTGATAAATCATCTTATCTCAAATTGTAGCACTTTTTATCAAATATGTCTATGTTATCATAAAATAATGTTAAAAATAGACCAATATTTTCTCAAATCGTTCAAAAGTTGGGGAATCGTTCAAAACTAGCCCTAAACGTTCAAAAGTTGAGTAATCGTTCAAAAGTTGTTTATTAAAAGAAAAAAAGACCAGCAAATAGCCTAAAATCCGATTACTACTGATCTTACGAAAACTGGCGGAAAGGAAAAAAACTTCCTATCCGCCGATAAATATTTAATGTTTTGTATTGTATCAAAACTTGTAATTCAATATGTGTTAGGGCAACCATTTTGATACAATTCGTACCCCTATCAAAAAAGTTCGTACCCCTCCACTATTTTTTCGCACCCCTATCAAAAAAGTTCGTACCCCCCATCGTATAATAAAAGAGATACTTTTCGTACCTCCTAAAAAGAAGAAATAGTATGTATGAATTGTAATAAAAGAAATTTAATATGTCAAAGTAGAAATGTTTTAATACAATTTTAGCACCCCTACTTTTAAATCGTGTAAAATTTTTAGCACCCTTGCTTCAAATCGTGTCAACTTTTAGCACCTTTTTTATTCATTTTTCTTTCTATTATTAAACCAGATGTAATGGTCAAGTTTTCTTTTCCTAAATGGAACGTTTATTCCTAATTCATCTAGTTTCTTTGTTAGGTAATCATTATAAGATTTATAATCATATGATTCTACCCATTTTTTTATTTGTCCAGTTGTAATGTCAGCAAAATAGTCAGGTAAATGATCTTTTAAAACAGTATCTAATATTGAATAATCATCTCTTCCATATAAATTTTTGTTATGATAACAACAATACTTCGTTGCAAAAGAAAATAAATTTATATTGCCATTTGATCTCGCTATCTCATTTACAACTTCAGGATCACCTTTTTTTATTCGCTCATCAATATTTTTAATGTTTACAATGCACTCAGCAATTTCAACTGCGCTGATTAAACTCTTATGTTGCGATACATGAGTTGAATTAGTTATATCAATAAGTCCAACTATCATAGCTACAATAGTAACATCATTATTCAATGGAAATCTCTTGAAACAATCAGTTATCAAATCATCTTCTTTTCCATAATTTTTTGTAGTCTTAACTTGTTTATGTGCTTCTTCAATTAGATCATTACTAATAATTATGCCATTAGTTGCATGAGTTTTTGAAGTTCGTGTCTTTTTAACTTTTTGTACTTTTTCATGTACGTAACTAGTATTCACAGAACTAATTTTTCTAAAATGAGCAATCTCATTTTTCATATCAATGCCATATGATTCATATCCCACTGGCATCCATCCCCATGACAATGCTTCTACAGTATTATTAGCCCAATTAGGTTTATGCTTCCTTGCCGATGGTGAAAGTTTGAATCCTAAAATTTCTTCAATTTGCGAAAAAGATAAAGTTACATCATTTTGTCCAGAATCAGCCAGATAATCTGCCAAAGGTTGATATTTAGTTTTTCTAGCCACTATTTCCCCATCCATTCCTAATAAATAAGTTTTACTTCTTTTTTCATATCTGCAAATATTTTTACTAATTCCTCATTCGCAGCATGCATCTTTCCAACGAGGTCCTGTAAGCGAGGTATATATTGCTTTGGATTATTTTGAAAAGCCTTCGTAACCAAATCCTCTTTAAAAACATTATGAACAAAATAATTTCTCTCAGTTTTTATCTCGTCAAGATAGTTAACAAACTCTTCAGTAATAATCTTTTTAATTTTTACTTCTCTTAGAACTTTTCCAAGTTCACATTTATCAAGCTTTTTATACCAATCATCTGTTTTTCTCAATAATTCAGCATACTCAAATTCATACATAGACTCTTCATTATCAAAAGCAACTAAGATTTCATTAAGTGCAAGTATATTAGCCAAGTTGTATTCAAACATTTGAGAAAGGTTGACCACAAAGCCAACCATTCCCCATACTTTCTTATAATATCTTTTTTTCATAAGTTTATTATTCTGATTCCCATTTTAATGTTGGGTATGTTGTGCCACTGAAATTCCAAATACTATCTGACCAGAATAAAGAGCCTGTATAAAATGCTTTATCATAGTGAACAGTTGTATTTGTTCCTTGAGTCAAATAAGTATTACCTAATGTGCCAGAACCTGAATAATAACAATTAGATAGTGAACTACTATCTGTTTTGTTACCGTTTATTGTTCCAGTTGTTGCACCTCCTGAAATAACTACATTTGTATAACACTCATTAAAGGAACCTCTTTGGAATATACCTGCAATACCTCCAGTTATAGTATGAGGCTTTAAAGTACCTGCTGCATAACAATTTGTCACGCTTCCATTCCAAGCATAACCAATAATACCACCAGTATAGTACCCACCAGTTACATTACCAACACTATATGAATCACTGATATAAACTAAATATATAAATCCTGCGATACCACCTAAATATTCATCATTTACTGAGGAAGTAATATTACCAGTATTAACACATTGTGAAATAGTTATGTATGAACCACTTCCAGTATGATAACCGATGATTCCACCTGCATGGGATTGTGTGTTTAAATCACCAGTGTTCTTACATTTTGAAATAGTAATTGCCTTTCCTTCAGGGATTGAAGCAACAATTCCAGCTGTATATGAACCAGCAGTTATATTTCCTTCATTAATGCATTCACTAATTCCAGTTGTTGTAAATGTCGTAATACCTGCACCATATGTATCAGCAATAATAATACCTTTATTTGTTAATCCTAATAAGGTACCCTCATTATAAGCAGTTATACCGCCAACATAATTTATACCTGTAACTGAAGTATTATTTGTTGAATTCTTAATTGCTCCTTCATTATATCCAGCGATACCACCAATATATGTTGTATATGACGAACTGTGTGAATTCATTAGTAATGAACCAGAAACTTGAACATTTTCAATAGTTCCTTTGTTATAACCTGCAATTGTTCCAACATAACTATTTTGTGAAACAGCAGGTACATTAACATCAGTTCCAGTTATAATCAAATTCTTAATTGTTCCTTTATTATAGCCAATCAAACCAATATATCCGCTTTGGTTGCTTACCTTAAAATTAGAAATCGTATGACCATTTCCATCTAAAACACCAGTAAATGATGATGATGCATTTCCAATAGGTGCCCATTCTTCGTTTTCTAAATCAATATTCGCAACTAATTTATAATGTCCATTTAAACCATTTGCTATAGCTTTCAATTGCTCTACTGTTGAGATTTCTTCTATCCAATTTGTAGTAAGTGTTATATTTGACGTATATGTAAATGGTGATAATGAATTTCCTGAAGCATCAGTTATTTTTTCATCACCATAATACCAACCTTTAAATGCACCAAAAGTATTAGTAGGAACAGGTAACGTGAAATTGTCGCCATATTTAACACTAGCAGTTGTTGTAGATACAGATCCACCATTTGGATCTAATGTTACTGTATAATTATTTGCGGTCCACTTAGTTGTTAATGGAACATCTGAAGCTATACTCCATTTACCATTTGATACTAGAGTATTTCCGTTGTACCAGCCACTCATTGTATAACCATCAACATTTGGAACTATAGGAAGAGTAACATTGCTGTCATATGTATATGTAGCGTCTTCAGGATTATCACCTTTCGTATTATTAAATTTTACAGTGTAAGCATTAGCAGTCCAATGAGCTACTAAAGTCATATCATTTTTAACTATATTTGAATTGAAAGACCACTCTTCATCATTATAAAACCAACCATTAAACTCATAGCCATTTCTTGTAATTGATGGTTTTTCTACTTTATAACCATCTTTTACCTTCTGAGCCTGAACATTTGCAGAAAAACCAGTGTCAAATGAAACTGTATAAACATTTATCGCACTAATATTGGTCTTTACGCCATTAACAATATAAAAACCATCATCTGATATTTCAATACTAGAGACTCCTTTTACAAATGATTCATCTAAAGTAATCTTCGTTTTTATTTCATCTATAACATAGTAACCATCGTCACTGATAGTAATATTCTTAAAAGAGGAAATAATATCTTCACCCCAACCACCGAGATTGTTTTCATTTCCATCATCTAAAACTACGATAAGATTTCCTTCGCCATTTATATAATATGAAGTCGGTTTTGCATTATCGCCACAAGCCGATAAACTAAAAATCATAGCAATCATTAAGCCTAAGCCAATAAAAAACGAACACATTTTTTTCATTTTAAAACACCTTCTTTCTTTTAAAATATTTGTTAAATTTATAATTCAAACATTAAACTTAACATAATTATATCATATAATTATTTTCTTAGATAGACCCTAAACCTATTTTTGTCCAAAACAAGCCTATTTAATGCAAAAACTCTGATATTTTTTGTATCAAAGTTGGAATTCTTATATGGCTTTGATTACCTATTTTGATACAATTACGCACCCCTAACAGAAATCACGCACCCCTGAGGGTAAATCACGCACCCCTGACTGGTTTTACGCACCCCTATAATTAAGCCTCTTTTTAAGGTTTAGGTAAGAGGCATGAACCCGTTTAATTGCCTTAAACTTGCGTACAGTTATCTATTACGGCCCATAGGTACTTGAATGCCGAGCACACGAATACTTAGTGCAAATTCGGAGCAATTAACTGCAAAGATTATTATTACGTAGATGTTAATGCTTGCGAAGGATGCGGAGTATGCGAATTCGTTTGTCCGTCACACGCTATAACGTTATATGATGCTGTTGCCGGAGACCTTTTCCTTTATACGGAGCAGTCTGTTTTCTCTACTGCAAAACTTAAAATGGGTAGTGGAACGTCGGGGAAGTTAGTTACCGAAGTGAAAAAGCAGTTGACGACCGCCGCAAAGGATGTGCCGCTTGCAGTAATAGACGGTTCGCCGGGAATAGGTTGTCCTGTAATCGCGTCTCTTTCGGGAACGGATATGGTGCTAATCGTCGCAGAGCGGGACGATTTGGAGGAGGCGCAGAGCACGGGCGCACTAAGCGTGGCACGGCGCAAAATGATTTCCGACCTTTTACAGAGCGAACAAGCTCAAACAGAATTCGACCGCGACGTTTTCAGCAAGCTAATAGAGGTAGTGCGAGTATATAACCGCGACGACATAACATTCATATTCAAAGATGGCACCGAGGTCAAGGTGGATAAAGAAATAAGAACAACCTCAGACTGTGTAACGATGCTCAGTCTGGGTTGTTTCATGTCATCTTGACTTATTTGGCAAAAATTATTATAATTAAGAAAGAAAATATGTTTTGCTATATATGATAAGGATGAAATCAAAATATGGACATGGAAGAATTTGAATTACTGTCTAAGGAATATAGTCAAATTGTTGCTGATATTATAAATGATAATGTCCGTTTTTACCGCTTTATTGAAAAAATAAAATGGTGCTTTGGCTACGATGAAAATACTGCTATCATAGCGAATTGCAATAGAAGTACAAATATAATAACACTCAATCTAAAGGCATTTATGGATTTGTATTTTGCTAAAGACTTGTTAACGATAGAGTATTTCTTGTTACACGAAATACGGCATGTTTTTCAGCATTCAAGTATTAAGGAGTACAAAGATGGTAAAGAAATTTCAGTTGGGGAAGATTTAATCAAAACTTGGATTGAAGAATCTGATAACTATACAACTGCTTGTGATGAAAACGGAAATGAGCGAGAAGAATATTTTGCACAAGACCTTGAAATGGATGCGTACGCATTTTCTTATGCCGTGATGAAATATAAGTATGATGATGTTTTAACGGCAACAACTCCGTCTGGCAAAGTAAAACTGCAAATTATAAAAGTGTCTAATCTGGAAATTGGAGTGTAAAAAATGAGTGATGTGAAAAAACTGTCTAGAAAGCAGATAAATGAAAAGCTTGAGATTTTGAGAAACTCATGGTCGGCAGAAGAGAGCTATTTTATTACTCAGGGCTCATTTGCCATGTGTTATATGATTGCTCCCGAAAGAGAGCCTGAATACGATATCTTGCAATGCGGCAAATGTGGAAAGGAGTTCCAAGTTAAGAAAGGAATTACTCATGGTTATGTCCAAACTGCCAAGGACTTTTGTAAGACAGGATTAATTGCTAAATTTGTTTGTCATTGCGAGGATTGCGTAAGAGTACATGGATTGAACGATTATGAAATGTGGGTAAAAGCTCAAGACGAAACTGCGTGGCACAAAAGTTATCCTCAAATGGGAATCGACTATAAGAGAGGAAAATGGTTATCGAAATATACAAGTGATTTTGAATATGAGTTGGTGCTTGATTTTTTGAGAGCGCAAATGGAAACTATTGATTTAGCCGAATTTTTTGCAGACTTCTACAATATCAAATTTCGCAAATCGGAAATGGATTTTTTTAAGTCGAAGCCGCCGCTGGACTTTAGTAAGATAGAAACTGTTCATGATGGTCTAGCACTAATTGGACGTGACTGTGGTGGCTACATATATAATAGATGTATATCATTATTTGAAGAGAGTTATAAAGCATTAACATATAAAGGGATAAACGGCAAGGATTTTACACACGAATCTCAAGATGCAGGTTTCATTAAAACACAAATAGATCGAGCATTAAGTAAGGTTTTAGGGCTCGAAATTATTTATGAATTAGGAGAAGTTAAGCGCAATATAGCATTTTTATTCGAATCGCGTGGAATGACCGAATACATTGACCAAGCAATTGAGTTATTGCTTGAGGAACGAAAGACATCGTTTACGGTATGGAAATACTCAGAATTTATGGATTCCATTTACCCAAAATTGCAGCATCCTAAAGACAAAGCATCCGAATTTATGGATGAAATTATCAGCGATAAGATTGCTTACCATGGCAAGATGCATAATGTGTTAATGCGAATTGCTGATATGTGGATTGATTTATCAACAAAGCAGACGTTTTCAAAGATTGAATTAGAGGAATATGTTGTTAGTGATTTGATTCCCAAAGGCAAAATCAATGTTGATGAAGTAAAGAATATTTTTTTGAGCGAATTTAATGTTCCATACATGGCATACTGCGTAAGAGAATTTGCTGAAATTAATAAATGTAATATCAAAGATAGACAGAAAATTTTGGAACTAAGCGGATTTATTGAACCACTCAAATACCTTGATGGCAAGACAACGGTGAGTCTTGATGAAATACAACAAATACAAGATAAGATAAGTGAGCGGATTAAATCAACCGTAAATAAATGGGCAACAGAAATTCATATAGTGCACATGGGGAAAAATATAGATGATTAGACTGCCCAAAGTTCTTGCTGCAGAATTGACATATACATGTAATCACCGTTGCATTTTTTGCAGCTGTCCATGGGAAGCTGATTCTAATTTAAAGCTTGATGAAATTGATACCGAAGAATGGAAAAGATTGTTGCTGAAGATAAAGAGTCATGGCGTTGAGCATATTACATTTACCGGCGGCGAACCAACACTTAGGAAAGATATTTTTGAAATATTAGATTACTCAAGAAAGCTTGGTTACACACTTGGTCTTATTACCAATGGACAAGGTATTGATGATTTCTTTTTACAAAGAATAAAAACATACGATGTGTTGTTAAGCATAAGCGTTCCCGGTATTGATACATTTGCAACTATGACAAAGAACGATAATATTGAAGGTGTTTTGAATCTATTTGCAGCGTGTAAAAAGATTGGCATCAAGACTGTTGCAAATATTGCAGTAACTAAAAAAAACCTTAGCGAACTATATGAAAATATTTCGCTACCAATAATTAATGGTGCGAGTTATGTGCTTCTGAATAGATTTTTGCCTGGAGGCAGAGGACTTGACAATAAAGAGTTTTTGCTGACAATTGACGAAATAAATACAATGTTCGATATAGCCGAGGATGTGCTATCAAGGGCTGGCATTAAAGGACATGTTGGTACGGAGTTGCCGTATTGTATAATAAAGACACCAGAGAGATATTCGCATCTTGGTATTGGCTCATTGTGTGGTGCGGCTAAGCAATTTTTTGTCATTGATCCAAGTGGATATATTAAAGTATGCAACCATAGTCCCACAAGGGTTTGTAAGTGGAACGAACTTGATAGCTTATCAATTAATACATATTGGGAATCATTTAGACAGTTGGACTACATTCCTGGCATGTGCCAAAACTGTAAGTACCTAAAAACCAAGTGCGACGGTGGTTGTCGTGAAGCTGCCCATGTATATCACGGGAGCATATTGGACTCCGATCCGTGTTTTGACGAAAAGCTTGTGTAAATTTTGATCCTAGTAATTTTAACATGACAGCCATTGAATCTACCCAAAGTTATCATTTAACAGTGCGTTTTATCTCAAAACATACTCTTACACGATTTGTCTTTGTACTATGACACGAAAGGTCGATTGCCGAAAGAGCGGTTACACTTTTTGGGGCAAAACATTCGATTAGGCTAAAATGGCATAAAAATAGTGCTGACAGTAGAAATGCAAGCACTATGAGAAACTATACTATGACACGATAGTTGGGCAAAAAGGCGTACCTGTCGGCATAAAAGTGTAACCGGTAAAAAAAGAAAAACCTCGGAACATTGTATCAGTTCCGAGGTTCTTATTTGGTGGAGATAAGGAGATTCGAACTCCTGACTTTCACAATGCCATTGTGACACTCTACCAGCTGAGTTATACCCCCACAAAAAGATATATTTATAGGTTTTTTATAAATTTTTTTATAAAGATTTTATAAATTTTTTTGCCTCTGCCGTAAAACCATCCAAAAACGGCTTGAAACATCAGTTTTTGTGTCTTTTTCTACCAATATAATCCTATGACCTCTTATATGCCATTCAAGCGCTCTACCAACTGAGCTACACCCCCAAGCGGCAACGAAAATATTTTACAATATTATAGCGCTTATGTCAATAAAAATATGGATAAAAAACTGCCCTGCTTTTTGGCAGGACAGTTTTTTTATTAAAGTTGTTGCTATGCTTTTATCTCCCTGTAATAACAGTTATAACAATCGGCATAAATTCGTCTACACACTCTGGATTGTAATTTGGTTCTCCCTCTTTCGGAGCGGGGTAGCATACCCAAATTGTGGCGCTTTCATCCACAAATTCCAGCTCATAGCCGTTTACTTCGGACAGATATACTTCTTCTTCTTCATCGTAGAAGCAAATAAAATCAGGTACGCGGAAGAACAAATCCACAATAAACTTGCCATCTACCAATAGCTCTTCAAAATACTCTTCTTCTAAATACAGTCTGAATCCATCTATATCGTCATCGTATTCAAAGTCACCTAATTCACCATAGATAGCAAATACGGTTCCGTCGCTAACCGTCATAGTAATATAAGGACGCAGTATTTGCAAATAAATCCTAAAGCTGTTATCCGGATTTACTATTTCTTCGATACCAAAATAAAATACTACATCGTAATAGTAATAATCATCTTCCGGATCATATTCGAAGTAATATGTCTGATAGGTTCCCTTTTCGACCGGAATCAATTCTTCAGTCGCTACAACAGTGAATATAGAATCTACTCTTAATGTAACACTATGATTTACGGTATCCAAGTAGTCAGGATTAATTTTCAAACTCTCTAGCTCAATAAAAATCACGCCTTCATTTTGCTTTTCCATTATTTCTATAAAGGAATATTCCAATTTCGTATCTCCAATACTAATACTTACTACTTTCTCAACCTCAGACAAATTGACGGTCAGATAATACACTATTTGCGTAATTCTGTCGTTTGCAGTAACAGTAATAATGAGTTCGAAGCTTTCACCTTCATAAGCGATATAATAATATCCCTCTTGTTCTTCTAATAAAGCACCGGAAACGTCTTCAATTTCTACTTTGACCAAGTACAGCTTTTGGAAAATAAGATAATTGCCTGTGGAAGAATTAATCGTTGCTTCCATTTTGCTTGCATCTTCGGAATTTTGCTGGAATTCTATCCTGTTATCTAATTTATCCTGAATTAAATCCATGAGCGACATACTATACGCATAAAGCGTTGCATCAGAGCTTACTAGTCCTTCACGTACTATGAATACGTAAAGATATCCATCCAAGGAGTCATCTTTCTTATCAGTAACAGTAATACGAATCTTTTTGCCCTCTTCTATAAGTTCAAAGTCATAATTAAATGGACTTATGTCTATTCCATAGCCAGGCAATATTTCCATATCGTCGGAAATATCATTGGAGAACTCAAAATCTTCGGGGATTAGAATACTCCATATATCACTCGAATTCGGCAAAACAGCTGTTTCATAGGCGCGCTCGCCTGCCACTTTAATAATCACGTTTTGCCAGTCATAACCACCGGGACGACTTGCGTCAACGTAGATCAACATATATGTCTGTACCGTTTGATTATTGTAGGTAAACCTTACCACAAACATATTCAGACCGGGTTCGGTAAACACAATTTCATCGCCGTTTTCCCACTCTTCATAACCTACGATAGTTACTTGTGACAGCGTAGGACCGGAATTACCCCGGAACTCAATTCTGTAGGCTGTATTTGAACTCAGCTCTGCAGCAAAAAACATTACGTTTCTGTAGTCTGCCTGCAAAGTTTCAAGAATGGTTCCCTCAGCGTTTTTGATATATGCGTTATTAGGCACAAAATCAAGTTTGCGTATTTGTAATACCACGTCATATTCTGTTACGTAGTTATTGTTGCCGTCGTAAACTTCTATCACAAAGTAGTTGTCGCCGACAAATAATATATCTGCGTCAATAGCAGTTATTGTTTTTCCTCCGTGCTTAAACTTAGCCGTGTAATTTTGAGGAACTTCCACGTTAATTGCATAAGATTCTTCAGAACAAGTGGTAAAATCGGCGTAGATCATCACTCCCCAATCATCATCGTATATTCCTATACCATATTCACCTATTGATAAGGATTTGACAAACAGATACGGTTTTATAACAACCTTGTAAATATCAACGTCTTCATCTCCTTCTCTTACCGTAATCGTTAATTCATTATTGCTATCATATGAAGGCAATTTTACCGTTTGTCCTTTGGTGATTCCATGAACGGTATATTTGCTGTCAATTGTCCAATCAAATACGTAAGTATTGGATATATTGTCAATACGATAAAAATTATATTCTACCAATCTGGAAAGTTCCAATTCCTGACCGTTAATAGTTATGGAATCAAATGTCGATTTGTCCTTTATAATTGTGAGATAATGATACCATACGTTGCCGTTTGCGTTTGTTATTCTTATGGTTAGCTCAATGTCGTTAATACCGTCAAAATAAACGTAATCCCCACCGGAATTAATTAGCGGCAAGAATATTCCGCCGTCTCCCGGGAAGTAACGCCCAAGCATAATGTCATAATAAGATAAATAATCGTCTAAATAAACAAATATCTCGTACTCGCCTTCTTTATCCACCCTTGTTTCCCAATTTCCGTTACCTAAGTCTCCGGAATAAATTTCCATACCGTCGCTTGGTGGATACAAAATGATATATCCCGGTTCTGTGGCAGGAATAAGATTATAAACCGTTACATCTACATCTATTTTATCTTCTATGTTTATATAATAACTGCCAGCTGCAGAAGATTGATAACCGGAAGCGTCATATTCAACGGTCTGTTTCAACTCTCTTTTCCCGCTTCTATAAACGTTGTATACCTGCACGTCTTGAAGAACAAATTCTTCACCGATATAATAATCCCTTCTGAAATTATCTCCGATAATAATATCAACGTCAACTATTTCGTCTTCTATTATAGAATATTCTATTGGGTCACTTGATACACCTTTGTAAGTGAAAATAAGTTCTCCTTGACCTATCGTCGATGAATCAAAACCGCTTATAGTTACCAGGCTGTTGGGCAGATAAATACAATAGCCGTCACCTCCTGCCAAAGAAACACCGATATATCCATCAGCTACGAAAAATTCTGTACCAATAACAAATTCCGTAATCGAAATATTCGCGTAAATTGATTCTACAGCATCATTTCCGTCAGTCACATAAATTTGATAATATACAGAATTAGAGTAAGGAAGACTTACACATATTTCATAAAATCCGTACTCATCAGGAACGTTGTTTCCAACAAATTCAGACGGGACTTCTATAGTATAAACGCTCTCGTCTACTGTCTCAGTAAACAAAATTTCGTCGTATGAATTCAGATAAACAGCTTCTATTATCAAACCTTGGTAACTAAACAAATCGCCAAAGCCAAACTGCACGGGATGTTGGCTGTTCGGCGCTATGCGATAAAAGCTAAAAGACGGTTTTTGTCTGACCATTACAGTGTAATCCAAGCTTATATCATCGTCGTATACTACGAAGATATCAAAAAATGTTTCGTAACCATTGTTATGCCAGCCTTCGTAGTTTGAAGAATCGATAGTAAATTTACCTTCGCCGGCTTCAGTGGAGTAAGTAAGTTCCTCGGTATATGAGGTGTTTTCATACTTGGCAAATACCTTTAACGTATCGCAATTAAAGTCAGCGCCATATTCAAAATTAACGAAGTCAACGCCAATCAGATACAAGCCGATAATTTTGGCTCTCGCTACGGTAACCTCATAACTGGTTGTTTTGCCCATATACGACAAAATTACGTCATAGGACTGCGCTTCGTCTGATTTATGCAGTTTGTTATAAGCCGAACTGTCTATTTCGAAACCGCTTGTAAGATAACTCTTGGAGTCATCCATCATAGTAACTTCCAATTGCAAACCATCCGAAGAAAACTCTTCTGCATATTTATAAGATTTCTTCATTGTGCCTACAGCTTTTATACCTTTTATAAGTTTACTCGGATCTGCAGCCACGCTTACACCATATGTAGTGGTTTTGCTCTGATAGCTTACGGTAATGGTATAAGACTGTTCGCTGGCAAGCCCGTGCGCCTTAATATAAGCACTGCTGTTAACTTGCAAACCTTCGGTTATTCTAGCCGTAGTCTCGTTATTGTACGTTGCCGTAATTGCAAGATTGGCAGAAGAAAAATTCTCATTGTAAGCAAATGCCGTTTTGTGATTAGAGTCTGCAGCAATGGCAATACTGGTCAATGCGGGCGCTGTGGCGGCCGTTACCTTGACGACAAAGGTTTTTTCGGGATATTCTTTGTATTTTACCTTAATAGTATACTCTCCCGCCTGTGTTTTGTCGAAATTTCCTAGGTCGACGGTAAAATCTTCGCCCTGAATAAGAGTAATTGTAGTTCCGTCCGTCATTGTGGCGGTGACTACAAGTTTAGTAAGGTCAATATCCTCTCCTATCAATAAATCCAAATCTAAGTTTGAAGTATCGATAGTAAAACCGTTGATGGTAATATCTCCGACATTACCGTCGCAGGCTACTAAAGAAAAGACCAATATTAACAAAAATACTACCATTGTTAATAATCTTTTTGTTTTCATAATATCCTCCACTAAATTTCTAAAATATTGTTTGTTAAACTATCTGTTTCCGCTACGAACACCATTGTGGCAGAGATTATCTATAACGATTACGCACGCAGTAAAAAAGGGCGCGTCTTCGGGATATTTTATATCCAATGTGTACTTGTCGTTAATATGAAATACCTTTTTGGTAACACTGCCGACCATCTCATTGCCTTGATAAATGCTGAAGTTCCAAGCAAACAAATCCCCTCTTATGGAGAATTCTTTGCTGTAACCTATTATGGCAAAATTACTACGGAAGCCGAATTTGCGCTTAATTCTGGCTATTTTGTTGCCGTTTGCATCCTTTATTATATAGTTGGGTAAAATGTCTACGATTTTCCTTTGAATTGTAATTAATTTTCTTCCCGCAGCGTCATATAAGAACTTTTTGTGAAGCAATGGAGAAATAACTCTGCTTCTTACCGTAAAAACGGGATTTTGGTTTGCGTCGGTGACGTTGTATTTATCACCTACCGAAATTAATTTTTGTTTAATAAACAGTTGCATATAATACTCCAGTTTTATATTTGATTATATTATTATATTTTATTTTGAACTCGAAGTCAACAAATTCTTAAAAAGAAAAAGGACTGCCAATTTAAGGCAGTCCTTATCTTTTTTAGTTTTAGTAACAGTTATACGGGCGTAACGTTTGTTGCACGGAATTTACTGCTATTCTTAGGATCAGCTTCTACATCAAAAGTAACTTTCTGACCTTCTGCCAATTTCTTAAAACCTGTTGTGTTGATTGCGGAAAAATGTACGAATACGTCGTCGCCGCCATCATCGTTAGTGATGAAACCAAAACCCTTGGTGTCATTGAACCACTTAACAGTGCCTTTGCTCATTATGGTAATACCTCCTTAAAAAATTATGCCATACTAAGAAAAAAGACCCCAAATAATCAACAAATCTCCAACTTGTGACTTGCAAATTACTTTCTAGGTCAAAGGGAATTTCTTATTTATAGTACGTTTACACTATAGCACGAATAAAATCAAATAGCAATACTTTTTTTAAAAATATTAAAATTTTTCAATTTTCTAGTTTTTTTATAATGGTATTTTTTGCCGTCCAAACGTCGAAAAAGTAGTTAATATACAGCAAAAAACCGCCCAAAGTCAATAACAAGAGCAAAATCCATAGCGGTAATTTTTTATATAAATCTACAGTTTTTCCGACGAAGTGCAATTTTTCTTTGCAAACAGTTGTATGATTTACAAAGTATTGTGCCCGTAATTTCTGTATCCACGGCAAACCCAGACCAAAAGTAACGGCGCCTAACACAGCTGAAAGGGCGGTGATTGCGGCTATTTTGATAAAATTCCCTTCTAAATAAGAGTTTTCTAAATTATCGCTGTCTTGATATACCGTATTGGCTTTTTTCCACTTTCTCACCCGCGCTGTAATAAAAAGAGTGTTAATGCCGGCAATAAAAGCGTTCGTTCCCCATTCGATAATTTTGCTGTCAAAGTTTTTCGCTATCCTATTTATAATAAAGTTAAAAACAAACAAGCATGCCGCCGTAAAAAACATTCCCGTCAGATAAATAAAATAAACTTTTGTCAGTTTCCCGACGAATTTTAATTGTCTTCCTTCGATATAACTGTTTCCGCACATATACCGTTCATACAAAAAAACGCTCAACGGATACAAAACCGAAGCCGAGGCTAAAGTAGCCGCGGCTTTTAGTATCTGATATAAAAAATGTAATGCCATGCTCCCTTCAAAGCGGGATTCTAAGTTAAGTTCTTCTATTTCTGCCGACAGTGTAATTTCTTCCATATTATTAGCTTTTGCTGTCGGCAAAAAACTATTACCACAAATTCTCCATATATTCGCAAAAAGCGTACATATTGTCAATTTTCAGTTCGGTTCCGTCGTCTAGGATTACTTTACCGCTCCAATAACCGTGCACCTGATGACATTTAGCTCCCAATAGTCCTAATATTTTCACTCCCGTTTCGTTATCGTAGAACGGTTTCATAGTCATATCGAAGCGATTATCAACGGAAACAAAATGCCAAGGCTCCATCCAGCGTCCCTTATAGAATTTTTCCACGTTGACTGCGGAGATTTTGTGACATTTCCCATCGTAGAATATAGCCGTTTCGGTCGCTGCGTCTTCCTTTCCAAAGCCCCAGGTAAGTTCAAAGCCAAAGAGTTTGCCGTCTATTCTTGTACTGCCGTTACCCCAAAACCAAGCGTTTTTATGGGGCCAAACACCTCTGCCCCAGTCCAACACTCCGAAGGTATCGTCCTTAGAAAATTCTATTACTTCATTACCTATTTTTACCGTGCCTTTGGTGGGCATACAGTTTATTTTTTGGGTATAAAAGAACCTGCCTTTCTTCTCAAACGGCGTAGCTATGGTTATCGATTCATGGTCGGTAAGCATATCCATTTCGAATTGAGCTACAAAGTCCTCTCCCTTACTCTTGCCGGCAAAACTAATTTTTCTTATACTTTCGGTTACTTCAAACTTGAGATGGTTCTTGCCCTGTTTATATTCCAGTTCATAAGGTCTATCGCCGTTTCTCGGCGGTATAAATCTGTTCATGGTAAACAGGTTGATTCCACCCGCCTTTACAGTCCTTCCTGTCTTTAAGTCAACCAACGTTGTGTTGCCCGCGGTTGCTATGGAAATATTGAAAAAACAAATCTGCACCATATATCTTTCGTTGGATACCTGATAAAAATCCCATTCCTTTGTTCTCCAGCGTAAATTAGGCATTATATTTTCTCTGTTATAAATATAAAGATTCCTTCTGCACCAACCCGGCTTATTAAGTAATCCTTCTTCATTTAGCAATAATGTTTCTTCTCTTATCTCGGTTTGATTAAGCATAATATCTCCTTATCCTTATTTAATATAAAATAAATATATCATATCAATATAGTTTTTTCAATATACAAAAGCGCGCAAATTTTGCGCGCTTTTGTACGGTATTATATTTTTGTCAGACGTTACATCATTTCTATCATAACCTTGTCGGCAACTAGCGCTATAAGTTCTCCGTTGGTTGGCTTTTCTCCCTTATTGTATATCTTAATGCCGAAAATGGCGTTTATGTTTTCTATTTTTCCGCGGTTCCAGGCAACTTCTATAGCGTGCCTTATCGCTCTTTCTACCTTACTTGCAGTGGTATCGAAATTCTGCGCCACAGACGGATAAAGCTTTTTGGTAATGCAGTTTATCATATCGGGGCAATTTACCGCAAGTTTTACGGCTTCCCTCAAAAATTGATAGCCTTTGATATGGGGCGGGATGCCCGCTCTGATAAATATGTTACTTAATCTTTCATCCATAGCTTTGGGTGTAAGCTCGTACTTCTCTGAATATTGACTGTATTGGAGTAGCTTTATTAGTTTACTTTTCAGTTCACTAAAAGAATACGGTTTGAAAAAGCACTCGTCAAAACTTATCGTCCGCAAATAACCCCCTATTTCTTCCTGCATAAGTCGGCTCGTTACCACAATTTTGGGTCGCGGTACGGGCAGAGAGGACAAAATCTCTCGGCAATTGGGGAAAGCAATGTCGATAATGATTGCGTTAACCGTGTTATCATCATAAACATCTTCAACAGCGGCAGCCGAGGAGCATGTGATCAAATTGATTTCTTGGTCATTCTGGAAAAAGGATACAGCATTAGCTGTAAGCGATGGGCTACCATCGCAAAACACAACGGTAAATTTCTTCATAAACTCTCCTTAAATATTAAAATTTGCAGATTATGAACATATAATAACACGCATTTCAAATCCTGTAAATACATTTTGAACAAAATTTATATACATTTTTGTTCAAAATTGTCGACAGCTGTCGAGCGAAGGTAATTAACGCTAGTTTTTGAGGTATAAAAAAACCAAATTATTGTTGCTTTATGACGCAAATTGCGCGTTTTTACGCATTAATAGCAGTTAAAAATGTTGTGTATATTTTTATAATTTATTTTTGAAAAAAATTTTTTCCAAATAAATTTTTGTTTTTTTGGTTTTGTCAGAAAAAATTTTCGCGCATTTTGAATAATTAGATTTTGTAAAAGAAAGATCGGTAAAAACCGACCTGATAGGAAAAAATTTGCCGACAAAGATGGGGAGCGTTAAGATATAACGCTCCCTTTTATCTTTTATTATTGAGCAATAGCTTCCTGAGGGCAAACATCTGCGCATGCGCCACAGTCTATGCACTTATCGGGATCGATAACGTATAGATTGTTACCTTCGCTGATAGCTTCAGAGGGACATACACTTTCACAAGATCCGCAAGAAATACATGCGTCACTAATTACATAAGCCATAATTCAAAAACTCCTTTATACGTAGATTTTTACATAATTATATCATTTAAGTGGATTTCTGTCAACGCTCCTTGCCACAAATCTTACTTATTTTATTCAACTGATTTACTTTATAATGTAAATAAAACCTTTACTATATTTATACTATTTTATATGCGTTATTATGATGATTTTTTCTTTACTATTTTTTTTGTTAGTTGTATACTGTTATGACTATGGAAACAACTAAAACTCTTAACAGCGCAAAATTAGGCAACATGCCCATTTTTAAGCTCATAATAAATATGAGTCTTCCCGCCGTGCTTTCTATGCTGGTTTTGGCACTCTATAACGTGGTAGACTCTATTTTCGTTGCTAAATACAATCCGAAAGCCCTTGATGCTTTAAGTATCGTCTTCCCTATGCAGCAACTTATTGTTGCCTTCGCGGTGGGAATAGCCGTGGGTACAAACGCCTACGTCAGCCGAAAACTTGGACAGAAAAAACATCAGGAAGCCAATTTGACAGCCCAAACAGGCTTGTTTATGGCAATAATATGCGGACTTGTTTTTATGGTCTTAGGTTTGACGGTATCCCGTCCTTTTATTTCTGCCTTTACCGACGACCCCGAAACAGTCGCTTTCGGCGTAACATATCTTACCGTAGTGATGGGGCTTTGTATAGGAAGTTTTATAGAAATAACCGGCAACAGAGTTCTGCAAGCTACCGGCAATATGAAAATACCAATGTTTAGCCAGCTTCTCGGCGCAATAGTCAATATTATTTTGGACCCTGTTTTTATCTTTGCACTTGATATGGGCGTCTTCGGCGCTGCGTTGGCTACCGTCATCGGACAGTTCTGCGCCATGGGGTTGGTTCTCTGTTCCTTCAAATTCAGGAAGCAGGACGTTTCTATATTTTTCAATAAATCCTTCCGCTTAAAAGCTCCGATAGTAAAAGGAATAATAAAAATCGGACTTCCGGTTATGGTTATGAACGCTGTTGCGGCATTTGTAACAACCATATTAAACATTATATTAAAAGCCTTCCAATCGGCGATAACGGTGCTGGGAATATACTTCAAGCTCCAAAGCTTCGTGTTTATGCCTGTTTTTGGCTTAACACAAGGCGTTCTACCAATACTTAGTTACAATTACGGCGCGAAGAACAAAGCGCGCTTTATGTCAGCCTACCGCTACAGCCTAATTATATCTATGTCGATTATGGTGTTGGGCACGACAATTTTCCACTTATTCCCTAGTGGTCTTATGACACTTTTTAACGCTGATGCAGCGTTGATGTCAACGGGTATTGTCGCATTACGTATAATATCAGTCACTTTTGTTTGCGCGGCGTTCGGTATTTTGTCCACCACTATGGTTCAAGCTTTAAGAATGGGTTCCTTGTCACTTTGGATAAGCTTACTGCGCCAACTTATATTGATAATACCGTTAGCCTTACTTATGTCAAGATATCTAGGCGTTATCGGAGTATGGTTAGCCTACCCGATAAGCGAACTTGCAGTTTCTATAAGCTTCCTTTGCCTATTTAAGCCGATTTTCAAGAAGAAATTCAGCGGTTTTCCGCAACCCACTCCCGAAACAGTGCCTCATGGCGAAACTCAAAATGTCTGAGCATATAATTACGGTAACTTCAGCTTCAGGCATAGAAAGTGTTACTGCTAAAGAACTAAAGAGCTTAGGAATAGAAAATCCCAAAGCCATTGAGGGAAGTTTTGCTTTTTCAGGAACCGACCTTACCATTGCCAGACTAAATATGTTTCTTAGAACAGGGGAACGGGTTTATATTAAGATAGGAGAATTTTTTGCCGATACTTTCGATATGCTTTTTGACGGCGCAAGCAATATACCTTGGGAAAATTATCTTAGTTCCGAATCCAGAATAATAGTTAACGGAAAATCCAAAAAAAGCCAACTTTTTGCCCTCTCAAGCTGTCAGAGCGTAATTAAAAAAGCGATATTAAAGAGGTTGGAAAACAAATTCCACACCGAAATTTTCCCCGAAGACGGTAGTGTATTCAATATAGAATTTGCTATAAACGAAGACAACGTTACTCTACTTCTAAACACTTCGGGCGCGGGCTTGCATAAACGTGGCTACAGAGAGCTTGTGGGAGATGCGCCCATTAAGGAAACGTTGGCTTGCGCCATGCTACTTTTAAGCAATATGAACGCCGATTACCCTTTTATCGACCCTTTCTGCGGTTCGGGAACAATTGTTCTTGAGGCGGCAAGGATAGCTCTCAATATCGCCAGCGGAAAACTAAGAAAGTTCGATTATACTTCTTGGGAATTTTTTGATAAAACAGCATATGACACCGCGCTTACCGAAGCGTTGGATAATGAAAATAACAAAAAGCTCCGTTTCAGCGGTTTTGATATCGACCCAAAAGCAATCAGCTTAGCAAATAGACACGCCGCGCTTGCAGGTTTAGCCGATAAGGTGCATATTCAAGTTCAAGACGTTTCCAAACTAAGTTCAAAATACAAAAACGGTTGTATCGTCACCAATCCCCCTTACGGCGAAAGACTTTTGGATATTAAGAAAGCAAACGAACTCTACAAAATCTTGGGTGAAGTATATAGATACTTAGATAACTGGTCGCTCTTTGTCATTACTTCAGCGCCGCAGTTTGAAAAAATCTTCGGACAAAAGAGCGACAAGAACCGCAAACTCTACAACGCGGGTTTGGAATGCCGTTTTTATCAGTATTTTTCATAAAAATTTTATTTTTTTGTTAATTTTTTATATTTTTTTATTGAAGTTGGTATTGAAAACACCTATGGAAAAGTGTTATACTTATTGTAAGCAAAAAATTAGGAGGTTTTTATGTCTTATAACGATACAATATCAAGGTTAAGCGACAGTTTTGGCAACTGGTGGGAAAAGGGATTTGAAATTCCGGAAATGACTGACAAGCTTTATCCGTATACCAATATGTTCAGCCCGATAAAGGTTAACCGCCTCACCCTAAAGAACCGTCTTGTTATGGCTCCTATGGGCAATATATGTATGTGTGAGGAAACCGGCCGTCCCAATCCAAAAATGCTAAAATATTTTGAAGAAAGAGCAAAGGGCGGAGTCGGACTTATTACTACAGGTCTTATCCCTGTCAGCTTTGGCATAGATAAATCACTAATTGAGCTGGGAGATTTGTCATACTTTCCCAGAATAGACCGCAGTAGAACGGTTTTTGCCCCTTGGCGTGATTTAGCGGCAATGTGCCACGCTCATGGTAGCCATATTTTTATTCAGCTTACCCCGGGACTTGGCCGTGTGGGCAACCCGCAATGCTTAGTTAATTCTTTGCAGTTCCCTAGAAGCGCTTCCTTTAATCCCAACTGGTATATGAAGGACGTGCCTTGTCTAAGATTAAGCGACCACAGTCTAAAAAAGATTATAAAAAGAGTAGGTCAAGGCAGCGCGGATGCCAAAGCTTGCAACTTAGACGGTGTATATTTGCATGGACACGAAGGCTATCTTCTCGAACAAGTAACCAACCCTGCCTTTAACCGCAGAAAGTTCGGCAGATACGCCGACTACGAAATGTTCGGTATCGATATGATTAAGGAAATCCGCCGCAGAGTAGGCAAAGACTTCCCTATTATGTATAGAATTGACCTAAGCTTAGCGCTTAACGTCACTTACAAAGATAAGATGGATACTGTTAATCCGCTCAAGAAGTTCAAAAACGAACGTACTCCCGAACAGACATTGGAATATATGAGAAAACTTGTTGAAGCGGGCGTTGATATGTTCGACGTAGACCTTGGCTGCTATGACAACTGGTGGTTACCGCATCCCCCTGCAAGTATGCCTAGCGGATGCTTCCTTGATATATCCAAGATAGTAAAAGAATATTTCAAAGAAAATAATATTAAATCCAACAAAGGTTTGGAAGTGCCGGTAGTGGCGGTAGGAAAGTTAGGTTATCCCGACTTAGCCGAACAAGCCTTACGCGATAACAAAGCCGATATGATTATGCTGGGTCGTCCCCTGCTTGCCGACGCCGATTGGTGCAACAAAGCCTACAGCGGAAACGTTAGAGATATCCGTCCTTGCATAGGCTGTCAGGAAGCTTGTCTGAATGAGTTCGTAGAAGGCGGACATCCTCAATGCGCGGTAAATCCCAGAACGGCTTTCGAAGAAGAATACTCTGCCGAAATACCCAAAGCCGACGTTATTAAGAAAGTAGCCATAATCGGTGGAGGCCCTGCCGGCGTTACCGCTGCCGAAGTCTTGATTAAGCGCGGACATAAGGTTGACTTATACGAAAAGGAAAAGGAAATCGGTGGCAATATAGTACCCGGAAGCAAGTCCAAGATTAAGTATGAAATTAAGAATTATCTTGATTATCTAAACCACGTTGTGGAAAATTTAAGTAAGGATGAGAACTTCCATATTTTCTACAACACAACGGCTACTTTGGAAACCTTAAAGGAAAAGAATTATGACAGTATCATTATAGCTTCGGGTACAAAGCAAGTCCGTCCTCCTGTAGAAGGCATCAACAAAGACCACGTTGTTTCGGCAATAGATGTTTTACTAAAACCCGAAATCGTTAAGGACGCCAAAGAATTAGTTGTTATCGGCGGCGGCGTTGTTGGCGCAGAAACCGCTTACTTATTAAAATACGAACTTAATAAAGACGTTAAGGTTGTGGAAATGGATAAGTACTTCATGAACCATACCTGTACAGCCAACCGCGGACATATCATTCACTACCTAGAAGAAGCGGGCGTAGAACTTCTTAACTGCACCAAGCTAGTTAAGGTCGGCGACAAGGAAGTAACGGTAAGCCAGAACACCCATAAGAACGTACCTAATCCTTATCTGACCTGGGCGCCTATACTCCCCGAAAACGTAGAAAACCCGATGGATATGTTCCACAAAATCGGCGATAAGTACGTAGAACGCATTCTCAAAGCCGACATGGTTGTCGTGGCTGCGGGTGTGTCCAGCGCGAACGAACTTTACTATGAATGTGTTAAGAACAACGTAGCCAAAGAAGTGTTCAACATCGGCGACAGCTTCAAGAGCGCAAAAATATTCGAAGCTGTCAGAAGTGCATACAGAAAAGCAAGAAACATATAATCTAAGTTACTTTTATATCTTTTACTAAAGGAGGCTGCCATGTACGATTATAAAATGGAATTAACGCCCGAACAGGTGGAAATCCTCAACGGCGCCAAAGGCGAAACAATGGCCAAAGTAATGGAAACGGTGGTAATGTTCGGAGACATTTTCGGAGCAAAAAGACTAATTCCGGTAACTCACAAACACGGACATCTAGTTACCAGTTTCGGAATAGGTCTTCTAAAACCGCTTTTCGGCACAATGGATAAACTTATCGAAGGAGGGGTAAAAACGGACGGAACCTTTACCGTTGATCCCCGTCCCTTGGATTTTGAAAACGTAAAATGCAATTTCTTAGAAAAGCTTGTATTTGAAAAAATTCTCTACTCTCAACAAGCCCGCTATGAAGAACAGCTAAAGAAAGTAGGACTAAAAGACGCCAACAGCTTTACCTGTACTTCTTATCTACCGGAGGTTGGCAACACTCCCAAAGAGGGCGATATACTAAGCTGGGCGGAATCTAGCGCCGTTGTCTTTGCAAACTCAGTATTGGGCGCGCGCTGCAACCGTAACAGCGGTATGCTTGACCTTTTCGGGGCGATATTAGGCTTAGTCCCCGATTTCGGACTGGTTACCGATGAGGGAAGAAAAGCCACCTGGAAAGTTATCGTTAATACCACCAAAAAGCCCGAAGCGCAAATCTTGGGCAGCGCTATCGGTATGAAGGTTATGGAAGACGTGCCTTACGTAATCGGACTTGATAAATTTATCGGCACTAAGCTTGACGACTCAGCAATTTCTTATCTAAAAGACTTCGGCGCGGCAACGGCAAGTAACGGCGCGGTAGGACTTTATCATATCGACAAACTAACCCCCGAAGCAAAGAAATTAGGAGAATCGCTTCTGGTTGAAAACTACAAGGAATACGTAATAGACGATGCCGAATTGGAGAGAGTTTATAACAGCTATCCTGTTATGTGGAAGAAGAAAGACAGCAAACCCAATCTTTGCTTTATCGGCTGTCCGCATTTAACTTACAATCAGCTTTGCGACTGGACAAACAAAATTGCCGAAAACTTGAAAAAGAACGGCAAAAAGAAAGTCAATATAAGAACAATATTTACCGCAAGCCCCGACGTAGTGGAGAAGTTTAAGAAAACCGACAAGTATAACGAACTTATGGCTACGGGAGTAAAGCTTACCAGCATCTGTCCTTTGATGTATACCAACAACCCCCTAACCAAAAAGAAATCAATAGTAACCAACAGCAACAAGCTAAGAACCTACAGTATTTCCCGTTATTACAAGGATGAGGATATTTTACAAATAATAAGCGGCAAGGAGGGCGTGTAATTATGAAGACTTTTACAGGCAGAGTTTTGGCAAAAGGTAATTTTCAGGGAGAAGCCATTGTCAGCCGTCAGGGCGTTAACACCTTGGCTACCTTCCAATCCAGCGCCCTAAAAAACGCCAAACAGGTTATTGCATCGGATCAGAATAACCCCGATATTTTTAATAAGAACATTACCGGCAAGGCATTATGTTTACCAATAACTATTGGCTCCACAACAGGCGGACTGGTAATCCAAACTATTTGTTCTATGGGTATTAATCCGGCGGCGTTTTTGTTTAGCGAACATATAGATTCTTTAGCCGCAAGCGGAATAGTTCTTGCCAGAATTTGGGAAGACAGCAAAGTTATTGCAATTGACCAACTAGGTAAGGAATTTTTGGAAACGGTAAAGAGCGGGGATATTCTGGATATAAAAGAAGACGGAACGGTCACTATATTATAAAGTATGAAGACTTTTGCTAACAACCTAAAAAGGTTACGGCAAAACTCCGACCTTACTCAAGCGGAATTTGCCATCCTTATCAACACCACCCAACAGCGAGTCAGCGAATGGGAAAGGGGCAAAGCCGAACCCAGCCTTTATTATCTTGTAAAAATACTAAAGGTATTAGACGTATCGTTCGAAAATCTTACCGAAGGAATTTCATAAAAAAACAGCAGGTAAATTACCTGCTGTTTTTATTTTTACGTTATACTTCTTATTCACCTTTGAAGGGAAGTAAAGCCATTATTCTAGCTCTCTTAATAGCTTGAGCAAGTAATCTTTGGTGCTTTACGCAAACTCCCGATGTACGGCGGGGAATAATTTTGCCATTTTCGGCTACGTAACGGGGACGTCTCTCTCCGCTTCTGTCATAACTCTTTTCACTGTTTTTCTCTATATCCTTAGCTAAGGCTATATAGTCGATATCTTCCACTTTGTTTGCGCAAAATGGACATACCTTTCTTCTTGGCGCGCGCTTATAATTACTAGCTGCGCCGCGATTATTTTCTTTGTACATTTTAACCTCCATAATACGGCTCTGCCGTCACAATTTTTTACTTAAGATGCAAGACTTGTTATCTTGCATGGGCGTTTAGAAGCTTAGAAGGGCAAATCATCGTCGTCGGCGGCTTTCAGTTCACTCACCTTTACGGCGGGTTTACCTGCTGCTTCGGGAAGTTCGTTAATGTCATCGGCATCACTGCGCGTGCTTAAGAACTGTACCTCATCGGCAATAATTTCTGTGGAGTATCTCTTAACACCGTCGCTGGTCTCGTAATTCTTGTTCTGAATGGAGCCGCTTATGCCTACCTTGCTGCCTTTTCTGAGGTATTTGCCACAATTTTCGGCCAAACCTCTCCAACATACAATGGTAAAAAAGTCGGTGTCTTTGGTGCCGTTGCTGCTGTTGTAGCGGCGTGTTACGGCAATGGAAAACTTGCAATTAACCAAATCGTTGCTTGTGGTAGTAACTTCAGGGTCCTTAGTAAGGTTCCCGATTAGAAATACTCTGTTCATTTTGTCCTCCCTCTGTTTGTGTTCTAAACTTGCTTATCTTTGCGTAACTAAAACTAAATTCTGGTTATCATTTCGCGAACGATATTCTCATTGATTTTCAATTGTCTTTCAATTTCGGCTGGCGCCTCTGCGTTTGCAGAGAACTTCATTAAAACGTAGTAGCCTTCTTTCTTGTAATTGATAGGATATGCATATTTGCGTGTACCCCACTTTTCAATTGCGTCGACTGTTCCGCCTAATGATTCTACCAATGCGGAAAACTTGTCTATTAAAGCCAACTTCTCCTCATCACCGATACCATTTTCAATGATATACAATAATTGGTAATTGTTCATCTTCGTACCTCCTTCTGGTCTAATTTGGCTATCTCTCTTTGAGATAACAAGGAAACATGTGATTATTTCACTAAATCACATCTATTATACACGCACTTTATTTTTTTGTAAAGCGCATTTATCATTTTATAATATATATTATTAAGGTTTTTTTACAGTAAAATTATATTTAATAGACTACCAAATTGAGCTTCTGGCGCAAAATCTTGACGTAATTGCCCCCTTCTAATTCCAACTTTTCGCCGTCAACGGTAAATTCCGTCTTGTCGGCAAGCTCCAAAAAAGCTTGGTCTATTGTCAAAAACTTGAGATTTTTTTTGTCGTAATCACTCCGAAAACCAATAAAAAATGCTCTGAACAGCGGGAAAAATACCTTAACTTTGCCCCAAAAACCGTCCCTTTGCGGCGCTTTTATGAGTAAAAGTTGCGCCCTGCCGTCATTGTGGCGATATAGTTTGTTAAACCGAAAACCAAAGCACCTTCTAGAATTTATTACCATAATCAAAGTATACTCATCGTCAAGTATCCTGTCTTCGGTTAGAGTAATTTTGGCTCTGATGCGGTGAATTCTGTATTCCTTAAAAACTTGAGAAAGATAAGCTAGCATCTTAAATCGGCGTTTATTGGCTATTTTCGTGCGGTAGCCTATGGGGGTAAAAATCCCTCCGGCTAGGACGTAGGCAAACATAGTGTCGCCGATTTGTCCCATATCCACACGCCTGATTCTGCGGTTACCTTTGCTTAGTTTTTTGGCAAGGAGCAGACTTCTTGCAGCTTCGTTAAAGGTTCCGCAAGGAATATATACTAGCTCCATATTTTTGCCGCTAATTGCGTTTATGGCAGAATTGAGGGTGCCGTCCCCGCCGCAAACGGCTAAGGCATCGTATCCGTCAACCTCATTACATATTTTTATATCGTTTTGGGAATCAATATATTTGGTATCTACTTCCTGGTATTTTTCTCTAAGAAGGCTGTCGACTTCTTCCAAAGACGCAACCTTACAGGCATTACCGCTCAGTTTATTTACAATTAACTTGCATTTACTCACAAAAAATATCCTTTTTGCAATATCATTATATTTAATTATATTAGCTATGCGCAAAAATGTCAAATATATTTAACTGTCTAAAAACGCAGTATATTCAGATATTTTTTGTGCTTTTTTTGTTATATTGTTTCCAAAAAACCGATAATTCCGCTATAGATAGAAAATGCCATTTCCAGTCTGTATTCCGAAGAATTGAGCAATTTTTCATCTTCGGTGTTGCTCAAAAATCCGCATTCTATAAGAACAGACGGCACGTGGGAACATTTCAGCATAAAATAATCTCCCGAAAGGGCGGTAAAACTCCTTTCCACATACTGAGTGTTAAGACTATTAAGTCCGCTTTGAATATTATTAGCTAGCGCCTTGCCCCCTTCGTTATGTATATCGAAAAACGCCTGCGCCCCTCTCCTGTTTCTGTCAGGATACTTGTTGGCGTGGATACTTATAATCATATCGGGATTGTTTTTTACTACGATATTCTTTCTTGCCTGCATATCCTTTTTCTTAAAATTGTCCTTAGCGTCGCCGTATAAGCCGCCGCTATCTTCTCTGGTTAGTATTACTTCAAAGCCCGCTTGAGTTAAAAAGTTTTTTAGTTCCTTTGCCATCTGCAAGTTAAACTCCGACTCCTTAGTTCCGCTTTGACCCACCACTCCGTTGTCGATTCCTCCGTGTCCGGGATCTATTACTATTTTATAAGTTGTCTTTGGCGAAATATTGGTAGCCGCCAAAACTCCCGCTCCTACCGAAATCGCCGCAATTACTATTATCATTATCACAATAAAAACAGTCTTTTTCTTTGCCACCAGTATCATATTTCCCTCCGCTTTTTATAAAATTATTTTTGCAGATTTTATTCTATTTTGATTTGTGCGTTTAGCCGTCTTTCATGTAAATTCTTGTTAGCTAAGTGTTCCTTATTTTGTTATTTAGGTTCCCCTAAGTAGCCCAAAAACAGAGTTTAACACACATATTACGATGTTTTTACAGCTTTATCCACAAAGTTATCCACATAACAAAATGCATTATTTTATGGCTTTTATTTCGTTTTACACATAATTACGGCAATTATTTTTCGCGTAACGCCAAAGTATTGTGGATAACTGCATTTTTGCCGCTCTTTTCCACAATCGCGTTTATTTTGTCGAATTTTGCCGAACCTATTTTCTGTTATTTTCTCCTTTGTAGCTACTTTTACCTAAACAACAGCAGGAAAGAAACAACTGCCATTATTAAGGTATAGATGGAAAAAACCCATAGTCTGTTTTTCATCAAAAGCTTGACAAAAGTCTTGACGGCGACAAAGCCAACTAAGAACGCCGTCACCATTGCCAAAACCAAAGGCAATACGTTACCGCTAAATTTAGCGCCCGAAGTTATTAGTTCCACAATGCTGCTACCTAGGATTATAGGGATACTAAGTAAAAAGCATAAATTCGCGCTCTCTTTAGATTCTATACCTAATAGTCTCATTGTAGATATTGTGGCGCCACTTCTTGATATGCCGTTAAAACAAGCTATACCTTGACCGATTCCCGTTATTATTGCCTTTCTTATTAAACCTTGAGAAGTAAGTTCGTTTTGGTTGGTTTTAATAATCGAAGGCAAAAACAGCAGTGTGGACGTAATCAAAAACATAAGGGGCAGAAAGTTTCCGTTGTCGTTAATAAAGTATCTTATTAACGCCGCCATTATCGCAGTCGGTATACTTGCAATTAAGATAAAAATACATTCCTTGCTTTTGGGATGTCTAATGAGATAAAACAACTCCTTTCTAAACACCGTTATTACCACAACAAGAGTGGCAAGGTGCATTATTAAGTTTTCGCCCAGACTTTCGCTACCAAGTCCCAGTTTTTCCAGTAACAGCAGATGTCCGCTACTGGATATGGGTAAAAACTCCGTTAAACCCTGCACAAGCCCTAAAATAAAATATTGCAGATAAATATTCATATCATCTGCGCCCCCTTTACACTTTACAATTTTATGAATTGAGGTTATAATTTATGCTAATACGAAACAATAGGAGACAATATGAAATTAGGTGTTGTAGGTTTGCCCAACGTAGGCAAAAGCACTCTGTTTAACGCTTTGACCAAAGCTAACGCAATGGCGGCGAATTATCCTTTTTGCACAATAGAACCCAACGTAGGCGTCGTAATGGTTAAGGACGAAAGAATAGACAAATTGAGCAAACTTTATGAAAGTAAAAAGACGGTCTACACCGCCATTGAGTTTGTGGATATAGCAGGGCTAGTTAAGGGCGCTTCCAAAGGAGAAGGCTTAGGCAATAAGTTCCTCTCTCACATAAGAGAAGTGGACGCAATAGTTCACGTGGTGCGTTGCTTCGAAGACGAAAACATCACCCACGTGGACGGCAAGGTAGATCCCGTCCGCGACATAGAAACCATAAATCTGGAACTAATACTAGCCGATATGGATGCCGTAAGTCGCAGAATAGATAAAACTAAGGCTTCTATGAAAGGCGGTGACAAAAAGCCCCAAGCTGAACTTGATATCTTACTAAAAATCTCCGATGCGCTAAACAACGGCAAGGCGGCAAGAAGCGTTTCATTTTCCGAAAGCGAACAAGAATACGTAGATAGTTTGTTTCTACTTACAACCAAACCGGTTATCTATTGCGCCAACATTGCCGAAGGCGGAGAGGATTCTCCCTTCGTAAAAACGGTGGAAGAATACGCAAAGAGTGAAAACAATGAGGTTGTGGCGCTATGCGTTAAATTAGAAGAAGAATTGAGCCAGCTTGACGATGAAGAAAAGCAGATGTTCTTAGAGGAATTAGGCATAAAGGAAAGCGGACTGGATAAATTAATAGCCAAATGCTATTCCTTATTGGGTCTAATTAGCTATCTTACCGCAGGAGAAAAAGAAACTAGGGCTTGGACTATAAAGAACGGCACAAAGGCGCCTCAAGCGGCGGGCAAAATCCATTCTGACTTTGAAAGAGGCTTTATTCGCGCCGAAATAGTTGATTATCAGGTCTTGCTTGACTGCGGCAGTTTTAACGCAGCCAAAGAAAAAGGCAAAGTCCGCAGCGAAGGCAAAGACTACGTCGTAAAAGACGGGGACGTCGTTTTATTCCGTTTCAACGTGTAAAAAAGTTTAATAAAATAGAGTAGTCCGCCGAAAATACGGCGGGCTTTTTTAATTTAGGGTAATTAGCAAGCCCGATAAAGCGGCAACAAGGGTGGGAACGGCTACTATTACGCCGTAAAAAACAAACCTTGCCGAATTGAATTTTATATTGTTTTTCTTGAGAATTTTTAGCCACATAATGCCCGCTAAGGCTCCTAAGGGAGTCAAAAACGCTCCGATGTTTGAGCCGATTACCGAAGCATATATAGCGGGAAGCACGCTTGGACCTTGTAAGTTTGAAATAATACTGCTGAAAAATACGCTCATGGGTATGTTGTTAATTATATTAGCCGTAAACATAGAAGACAGTCCGTAAATAAATTCGGTACTACCTTTATTTAGTATTTGAGCGGCAAGGGCGGTTATTTCCAGCTTTTCAAAGGCGCTGACGAAAATAAACATCGCCACCACAAAGGGTATAAGTTCATAAGGAAGGTGATATAGAGTACGTAACGTTTTTCCCATCTTCTGTCTGTGAATTATTCGATAAATTATGGTACAAATTAGTAGACTTAATGCAAAACAAACGGAGATAAGCCACATTTCCAATCCTATATAAGAAGAAATAATAAGGCACAAAGTACAAAGGCTTAAATGAATTACAGCTATAATAAACAGGGGCTTATCCTCTATTTTTTCATTGCACTTTATCGCCGCTATAGGTTTTTTCAAGGTGCGGTAAAACAGCAAAAGCAGAACAAAAAGGGAAATTAGTCCGCCGAAAATCGTCGGTAGCCACATAGCTTTGAGATAACCTAAAAAGTTTATGTTAGCGGAAGTTGCTATATAAATATTGGTAGGGTTGCCGATAACAAAAATCATGCTCCAGGTGTTTGCCGCTACAAATTCTCCCATAAGGAAAGGTATGGGGTTTATTTTTACATTCTTGGCAAAATAGCAAATAAACGGAGTAAAAGTAAGAATAATTATATCGTTGGAAGTAAATACGGTAAGGATACTTATCATAAAATACATTCCGAAGAATAATTTTAGCTGACTGCTGCCAGTTTTGTTGACGGTATATGCAGCTAAGTAACGGAAGAAACCCAGTTCGTCCAAAAAAACAGACATATAAGTCATAGAAAAGAACAGCGCCAAAATTTTGAGTGGATTAACTGCCGAATCTCTAACCAGTCCTGCAAAAGCTTCTTTAATAGATATTACTCCGAAAATGATTATTATAAGGGCGCCTAAAAAGACAGGTATCCAAAATATAGCTAAGTTATATTTCTTAATTTTTGTTTCGGGCTTAAACAAAATCAGAGCCGTCATGGTAAGACAGCTTGCCCCGAAAATTATTATAAGAAACAACAATTTATCGCTAATCACGGCTAGATTATAGCACAATTTATTATATAAGCAAGCGTTTATGAACAAAAAAACAGCCGCATGGAAAAACTCCGATGCGGCTGTAAAATTATCATTAATTTTATAAGATTTCCGATACTTTTACCGGTCTCTTTTCCACCAAAGATTTTTTGGCGGCAAGCCCGATTAAAACAGATTGCAAACCGTCTTCTATACCAACGCTTACCTTCTTGCCGTTAACGATAGCGTCTACAAATTCGGTAATTTCGGACACGTAGGCTCCCATATAGCGTTCTAAGAAGAAGTTAAGTACCACTTCGCCGTGAATACCGCTTGCGTCGGAGATTTTCGCCGTGGATTCGGTATCGTTTTCTATAGCGACTTGTCCAAGGCTTCCGAAGGCTTCCACTCTCTGGTCATAACCGTAAGTAGCTCTGCGGCAGTTGTCAATAACGGCTATGGCTCCGTTACTAAGTTTCATAGTAACAACGGCGGTATCGATGTCTCCGGCTTTGCCGATTTCCGGGTCAACCAAGTTAGCTCCGTAAGCAAAGACCTCTTCCACTTCTGCGCCCGAAATAAATCTTGCCATATCAAAATCATGTATAGTCATATCAAGGAACATTCCGCCCGAAACTTTTATGTAGCTGACAGGGGGCGCGCCGGGGTCGCGGGAACAAATCTTCAGTACGTTTAGATCGCCGATTTTTCCGCTCTCAACAGCCGCTCTGGCTGCTCTGAAGTTGTGGTCAAAACGACGGTTGAAACCAACCTGATAAACAATATTGGCGTTTGCCAGCGCTTTCTTAACCTCCAAAATCTTGCTTACGTCGTGGTCAACCGGCTTTTCGCAGAAAATATGCTTGCCTGCTTTAATCGCCTCTAAAGAAATTTTTGAGTGGGTGTCTGTTGAAGAACAGATAAGCACAGCGGCAATGGACTTGTCCTCTAAGATTTTGTGATAGTCCTTGTGAATATCAGCTACTCCCTTTTCCTTTGCCCACTGAGCTGTTTCCTCGCTCATAAACGGGTCGGCTATGGCTTTGACCGTAGCGCCCTTTACGTATCGCATAATAGATTCCAAATGAACCTTGCCGATTCTTCCTGCACCGATAATTCCGATGTTTAACATAAAAAATTTGCTCCTTGATTTGTAATATTTTAGATTGTTCCGTCCCAAGTGGATACGGTTGTGTACTTCATTTCGTGTTCGTCAAACCAATGGGTTGTGACGCATTTTGTTTCGGTAAAGAAACGGTAGCTGTCTTTTCCTAAGCAGTGCAAATCCCCAAAGAAGCTTTGCTTGTGTCCGGAAAACGGGAAGATTCCCACAGGCACGGGGATACCAACATTAATCCCCACCATTCCGCCGTCGGTATAACGGGCAAACTCTCTGGCATAATAACCGTTTTGGGTATAAATAACCGAACCGTTGGCAAAGGGGCTTTCGTTCATAAGTTGCAAACCTTCTTCAAATGTCTTTACTCTCTTAACGCAAAGTACCGGCCCGAAAATTTCTCTTTGACCGATAGTCATATCCTTTGTTACCTTATCAAAGATAGTTGGTCCAAGATAGAAACCATTTTCATAGCCTTTTACAGTTACGTTACGTCCGTCCAGTACCAGTTCGGCGCCTTCGCTTATGCCTTTTTCTATCCAAGCGATAACGTTATCCTTGTGCTCTTTGGAATAAACCGGTCCAAGTTGGGTGCTCTTGTCATAGGCGGGACCGATAAGTAATTTAGATGCCTGTTCTTTTATCTTTGCCACTAATTTATCGGCAATGCTTTCTTGAGCAACTACCACAGGCAGAGCCATACAGCGTTCTCCTGCACAACCGTAAGCGGCGTTTACAATTCCCGCTGCCGTTCTGTCCAAAGCGGCGTCGTTAAGTACCAACGCGTGGTTCTTCGCTTCACACAAGCATTGAACGCGTTTGCCGTATTTGGCGCTGGTTTCATAGATATATTTACCAACAGCCGTGCTGCCGACAAAGGTAATACCCTTTACCAAAGGATTTTTCAAAATTTCCTGAGTGTCGTCACGGTCACAACTAACAATATTTAATACACCGTCAGGAAGTCCGGCTTCCTTATAAAGTTCGGCTATTCTTAAAGCGGTCATCGGGGTAGCTCCCGCCACCTTTAGTACCATAGTATTGCCGCAAACCAAGCAAACGGGTGTCATCCAGCCCATAGGTATCATTGCCGGGAAGTTGAAGGGAACAATACCCGCAAAAACGCCCAATGATTCTCTGTAAAGAACAGTGTCATAACCTTTGGAGGTATCCATCAAGGATTCTCCGGTAATAACGGACGGCATTGTTATGGCTAGTTCGGTGCCTTCTTTGGCTTTAAGTACGTCGCCTTTTGCTTCCTCCCAAGTCTTACCGTGTTCGGTTGCCAAAAGGTTGGTTAGTTCGTCCATATTCTTATCAAGCAAGTCGCGCAGCTTATACAGCACTTGAACTCTCTTTAATATAGGCGTCCTTGACCAGTCATAATAAGCTTTATGAGCGTTGTTTATTACCAACTCAACCTCTCTGGTTGTACAGCGGGGTGTGTTGGCGATATGCTCACCCGTACTTGGGTTGAAAACCTTATAAAACTTGTCTGTTTCCGACTCAATAAAAGTGTTATTGGTAAAATACTTCAACGTTTTCATTTTTTCCTCCTTATATCCCTATCAAATTTTTTATGTACTTCCTTGCGTTTAATGCGTATTTGAACGGATTAGCCAAAGCGGGGTCTTGCTCCGCTTCCACAAGCAGCCAGCCCTTATAGTCAGCCTTATCAAGAACTTCGAAAATCGGCGCAAAGTCGATATCTCCATCTCCGGGTACGGTAAAGGCGCCCATTCTTACGCCCTGTAAAAAGCTAAGCTTGTTTTCCTTAACATTAGCTACCACTTCCCCTCTTATATCCTTTAGGTGAACGTGCTTAATTCTGCTAACGTATTTTTTCAAAACAGCTAAATAATCCTCTCCGCAATAGGCAAGATGACCGCTGTCAAACAGTAAAAATACGCTGTCAGAGTCGGTGTTTTCCATCATTTTGTCAATTTCTTCGGCAGTTTGCACCACAGTACCCATATGGTGGTGGAAAGTCATAAGTATGCCGTATTCTTTTGCGATTTTTCCTAACTTGTTTAACCCTTCGCAGAGCTTTTTCCATTGTTCTTCGTTTAACACGTACTTACTTTGGAAAACAGGTGTTTCCATTTGTCCCTGAATGCTATAGCTTTGTTCGCTTACTCCTATTCTGTTAGCCCCTACCGCCTGCAAAAAGCTGCAGTTGCCGCGGAAGTCTTTTTCCACTTCTGCAAAAGGTTTGTTAAGGATAAAGGAAGAAAACCAGCGGTTTGCTATTTTCAGTCCTCTGATATCCAAATATTCCAACAGCTTTTTCGGGTCAGACGGATATTTATTGCCTATTTCGCAGCCTTCGTAGCCTGCAAGCGCCATTTCCGAAACACACTGCTCAAAGGTTATTTCTTTGCCAAGGTCGGGCATATCGTCGTTGGTCCAGCCAATGGGCGCAATGCCCAGTTTAATGTTTTCTTTTTTCATATAATCCTCTTTTTAATATAATTTTGCTTCCTTTAGCTTGGAAATTCTCTCATTATAAACTTTTTGCCCTCTTTCGGTATAAGGCATGTCTACGCAACCTACGTTCCACCAACCGCCGTAACCGTCTGTCATAGTCTTAGGGAGGACTTTAATGTCAATTAAAGTTGACTTAGCTTGCTTCTTAGAATCAATTAAAGCAGCCTCCAGTTCTTCCATTGTTTTAGCGGTATAAGTAACAAAGCCATAACCTTTGGCGCACATAGCGTAGTCTATATTCATAAACTCTCCGCTTCTTATTGGGTTGTCATCCTCTCTGAATCTGGATTCGGTGCAGAGAGAAGAAACGCCCTGCCCCATTTGCAGATTGTTAATACAACCAAAAGATGCGTTATCGAACAACAAAACGTTGATTTTCTTGTTCTCCTGCAAGGCGGTTATCATTTCCGAATGGAGCATATTGTAACTGCCGTCCCCGCAAAAAGCATATACTTCTTTATTAGGGAATGCAAGCTTTGCGCCTAAAGCTCCCGCAATTTCATACCCCATACAGGAATAGCCGTATTCCATATTGTAAGAATCAATTGCATCAGTCGTCCACATACGCTGTAAGCAACCGGGTAAAGAGCCGGCAGCACCTACTGCAATGGCGTCCTTATCAATTAGTTTTCTAATTGCGGCAACCGCCGTAGTTTGGCATATTGTGCCCCCTGTTGCCTTAATAAAGGATTCCAAACTGTCATCTTGACGGATATTGTTCTCCGGTTCAAACCCTTTGATATAAGTAAGGTTTGATAATCTGACCATCTCTTCATCCCAGGCTTTTTTTGCTAAGGCAATTTCTTCTTTATAATCCGACCGATAACCCTCTAAACAAATATCAAGAGCTTTCAGACCTTCTTTAACGTCGGCAACTACTTTTATACTGTCAAGTTTGCCGGCATGGAAGTCGCTTGCGTTTATTGTTACTATCGTTTTATCGGCATATAGCCATTTTGAAGAAGTAGTAAAGTCGGTAAACCGTGTGCCAAGAGCCAAAACAAGGTCGCAGTCACTGGCAATGGTATTTGCCGATAAATTGCCGGTAACACCGATTCCGCCTAAATTAAGGGGATGTGAAGAAACAATGGCGCTCTTTCCCGCTTGCGTTTCGGCAAAGGGTATGTTGTATTTTTCAAAGAACTTTATAGCGGTTTCTCCCGCTATACTATATCTAACTCCTCCGCCCACTATTGCCAAAGGTTTTTTTGCTTTTTTGATAGCTTCGGCTGCCATATTAATTTCAAAGTCGCAAGGCTTAGCGCGGCGGATAATATGAACTCTCTTTGCAAAAAAGCTCTCATCGAAATAACAGCTTTCTCCGCCCACGTCCTGACTTACCGCTATGGCTACCGCGCCGGTAGTTCCCGGGTCGGTGAGTACGCGCATTGCGTTAATAAGACTACTCATAATCATTTCCGGACGGGTTATTTTGTCAAAGTATCTTGTAACCGCCTTAAAAGCGTCGGCGGTGGTAATAGTCGGATTATAAAGTTGTTCTATCTGCTGAAGAACTGGGTCGGGCTGACGGGAAGCAAAACTATCCCCCATAAAAAGGAGTAGCGGTATATTATTAACGGTAGCCGTAGCCGCCGCCGTCACCATATTGGCAGAACCCGGACCTATGGAAGACACGCAAGGAATAATTTTCGTCCTGTTATTCATTTTTGCGTAAGAAACTGCCACTTGCGCCATGCCTTGTTCGTTTCTTCCCTGCATTACTTTTATGTTATGTTGTGCGTTTGCCAAAGCGGCGCCGATACCCAGCACGCAACCGTGTCCGAACACCGTAAAAAAGCTGTCAACGTACTTTGTTTCTTTTAGTTTTCCGTCAATTTCTACCGCCGTATACTGATTATCCAAAAACTTGACGATAGCTTCTCCTACAGTCATTTTTATACGTTTCATACTGCCTCCTTATTTCTTTTTCGGTACGAATTTGCATTCGCTCTCAAGATGCGCATACCGCTCATCTACTATTCTTGTCTTTTTCCAAGGGTCATTATCTAGGTGCCTTATCATCCACACGTTATACATTGGATAGCCTGGAGCGGTGACCTGCACGTGGTTATTTCCTCCAACAAAGCAACCTGCGCTGCCGTTTTTTATGGTGTAAGCCTTGTCGCCAATAAAGCACGCCCCAAAACCTTCTTCGCGGGCAAACTCATAGTAGTACACTTCGGGCTGAGGGTGACTGTGCGGAACGTAGCTCCACCACCTGCCTTGCCTTGCCAAAACCTCACCTATAACCATGTTACTATAGGGCGCGTTGTCGTAATCAAATATCGTGTTTACGTCTCTTACCGCCGTATTTTCCCACATTCCCTCACAGCTTACCGTTTGAATGACGTCCTCTTTACGGTAGACTTTCGGCGCAAAAACTCTGTCGTTTGTGGTAGCCTGATACATAAACCGCGCGTCGCTTAACGCCTCAATAGTAATCTTAGTCAACTTGCACACGTGTAGTGTGGTAGGTAGGTCGGTAAACAAGTCCTTCCTTACCGCTTTTTCGTTAATACCGCCTGCCGAAATATTGATTTCTCCGTCAATCAGCAGTATTGCAATCTCTTTATCTGGCTTATAAAAGTGCTTTTTTTGTCCTTTTTTTAGTTGAAATACCGATATATCCATCAGCATTTCTTTGTTTTTGCCGCCTATTCGGGCAATAACCTTTTCCCCTTTTTTATTAAACTTCGGATATAAGAACATAATACTCCTTTTTCTAAGCTCTTGCTATCATTTCGCCATACTTTGCTTTGCTGTCTTTAATAAATTTTTTGACTTCGTCAACGATTGGCATAAACAGACTGCAGCCGTGCGCCGAAACAAGCATTGATGCCGACGCACTGCCCAGTTCCAGACAGTCCATAATGTCCATTCCTTCCAAAAGTCCGTAAATAAACGCGCTGCCGTAGCCGTCCCCGCCGCCAAAGGATTTCAGAGCGGTAACCGGGAAAGGTTTTATTGAATATTTGTTGCCGTCGGCGGTATAAGCCGTGCTGCCTAATTTTCCGTGCTTGATTATTACTATCTTGTTGCCCTTTTCTATCCAATACTTAGCCGAAGTTATATCATCTCTTCCTTTTTCTATAAGGCTTTCGGTAAGGTCAAATTCCTCTCTGGAGCCCATTATCATATCCGAAAGGTTTGCAACCGCAGAATAATATATGGCTATTTCGTCATTGTTTTTCCAATTATACGGGCGGTAATCTATATCAAAAATTACTTTGGTATTTACCTTTTTAGCAAGTGCAAGAGCCTTGAGGCAAGCCTCTCTGGACGGACTTTGGCAAAGCGCCGTTCCGCTTATAAGTAAAAACTTAGCTTTTTTAATGTACTCTTCGTCAACGTCTTCGCAAGCTAGCATCAAATCGGCAACTCCCTCTCTGTACATCAGTATACTGCTTTCTGTGGGGGAGAGAATTTCGGTAAAGGTAAGTCCAAGCTTTGCTCCGTTGTTTACTTTAGTTATATGGGATGTATCAATGCCCTCTTTATCAAAAAAATCGGTAACGTATTCGCCGAACCTGTCGTCGCTCACTTTTCCGATAAAACCTACTTTTTTGCCTAAACGGGCAAGCCCCACCGCAATGTTTGCAGGGGACCCTCCGACGTATTTTTTGAAGCTGTCGCTTTCCACTAAGGTTTTGAAATAATCAATGGGATTAAAGTCAATAGCCACTCTGCCCATTGGTATGACGTCTATAGGTCTGTTGTCCTCAAAGTCAATGTATTTTTTCATAATAACTCCTGTTAATTTATATATTAGTCAACTTTTATTCCTTTTTGTTCACGCGTTAAAGCAAGGTCGTACATAACCTGGTCTTTTTTCTTACCGACTAAGTCGTAGAAGAATATAGGCAACGCGCACAATAATAAGCTTACCCCCGGCATAATAGACACTAAAGAAAACATACCGAAACGTATGTTGTCGGCGGTCTGTAAGGGATTAATTGCCCCTGCCGACGCCACTATTCCCGACGGGTCTATGCCAAAGCCGATATAGACAAGGACAATTGCACAAGTCGCTATGGCATTGCCCAGTTTATTTAGGAAAGACTGACAAGCCGACCCTAGCGCGGTATCTCTGATACCTGACGTAAGCTCCATATAGTCAAGACAGTCGCAAATCATAGCGTATGAGGTTATATTAAGGGCGCCTAGAGGTATGCTCATAATTATGATAAACGGTATGCAGTAAAAAATATTCTGAGTAAACCAGCCGATAAGAGTAAGTCCGATACTGGCAACGAAACCGCTTAAACATGTAATTATAACTATTTTTTTGTAATTAAATTTTTTGTAGAGAAGGGGCATAACAAGCATTGCGCCAAACATACCGATAGCAGCGCAGACCATGAATATTGTGGAAACAGAGCCTCTGCTAGCTTGCAATGCGTCAACCAACTGTTCGGGTGAAAGGGTAGCTTGGTCGGGTCCTATGTAGAAAGTGTATCTGGATACGTGAGCAGCCGCTGCCTGCACAAGATATCTGCCGCTGGACAGTATGCCCATTATTATAACCAAAACCAAAGGTTTGCAGGTGAATAATCTGTTTAAGCTTCCCTTTTCGCCTTTAACTTTCTTTTTCTTGTTGGGAATAACCACTCTTTCTTTGACAAAGAAATACGGGATTAGGAAAATTCCTCCGCCTATGACGGCGCAGACAAGGGCTATTATCATATATTTTGCCTTGTCAATCTCTAAGTCGCTTTTACCCGCCATAACCTTGCCCAAAACTAAAGAAAGAACCATCATAAGAGCCATAGGAATAGCAGCGCCGATACCGTTTAGCGTTCTGCCGAAAGATATTGTATTGGCGCGTTCTTTCGGGTTAGGGGTCATTGCATTAGGAAGGCTCCAGAACGGAACGTCGCTTACCGTATAAATCATTCCCCACAGTACGTACGTAATCGATGCGTAAACCATCAACTGAGTTTTGTTGAAACCTTCGGGGACGTAGAACATCAAAAAGGTTAATATCGCCACAGGTATGGGAGTAAACAAGAGATAGGGCTTGAATTTGCCGTATTTGCTGGAAACGCGGTCGGCGATAGTGCCCATAATAGGGTCGTTTATTGCATCCCACAGACGTGCAAGCAACATAAGAAGAAGCACGAATATCGGAGATAAGAAAGCTACGTTGAGATAAAATTCGGAAATATAGCTGCTCATTATAGCGTATATCATACCCTGACCTAAACCGCCAAGGGCGTACATCCAAAATTCTTTCTTAGGGATATGATTAGTTTCCAGGGTCTGTTTTGCTTGTTGTTCCAACGAAGTTTGATTACCTTCCATTTTGTTTGCTCCTCAAAGAAAAATTTTTACTTATAAGTAAATAATAATTATATTATTTCTTTATAAATCATAGCACATAGAAAAATTTGTTGCAAGACCCCAAAAATACAAAAATTGTTACTACAAAAAATAAAGGTAAAAAACATTGACAAGGTTATACTTTTGGAGTATTTTGTAATAAAACCACCGCGGAGATACTATGGCAAAAAGAACCTGTTATGAACTCACAAAAGACACCAGAACGGCAAAAATTGCTGTTCCGGCTTTTAATATAGACAATTTAGAAAGCGCGTTAGCGGTAACCGAAGCTATTAAGGAAACACGCTGTCCGGTAATAATCCAAACTATACCAAGAACCTTAAATTACGGCGGAATTGCTACCTATCCTGCTATGATTGACGCTCTTATGAAGGATATTAACGTTGATTATGCTATCCATCTTGACCACGGCAACAGTCTTGATTTGGTAAAAAAATGTATAGCCGCCGGGTTTTCTTCGGTTATGTATGATGGAAGCGCCCTACCCTTTGACGAAAACGTAATAAAAACTTCTCTTATTACCGAATACAGCAAACAGTTTGGCGTTTCGGTAGAAGGAGAACTAGGCACAATAGGGGGCAAGGAAGAAAGCGATGCCGAAGCTATATCTTCCTGTACGTTACCCGAAGAAGCCAAAATTTTTGTGGAAAGAACAAAGGTAAATTTGCTGGCAATCGGCGTTGGTACCTGTCACGGAATTTATAAAGGAACTCCCAAAATTAACGTGGAAAAAATTTATGAAATAGCTAGCGTTGTGGATATTCCTTTAGTGCTTCACGGCGCAACAGGCTTAGATAATAAAGTAGTGACCGATTGTATTGACGCAGGGATAAGTAAAATAAATTTTGCCACCGAATTGCGCCTTGCCTTTAGCAACGCCTTACGTGCGGCATTATTACGCAATATGAACGAATACGACCCGAAAATATATTTGCCCGAATCAATAGACGCCGTAAAAAACGCGGTAATCAAAAAAATATCTCTTTGCTACCGCTTATAAACTAATAGGCAAATGCCTTCTCCATTTTCTGATATTGCCGCTTAAGGCAAAATCCTTGTTGATACAAAGTTCCAGTTGGTTAAAATTGGCGTTTTCTAAATACTTTTTACAAAAATCAAACAGATAGTCGCTTTGTTTATACGCCGAAGCGGCTTTTTTACCGCCGAATTTAACAAGTTCTTCCCCTAGTCCGTAGAAAAATTGGTAAGGAGAATTAAGATACCGAAAAATATAATCCATAGTACAACTAAACCGCCCGCTATTATAGTAAAGTTCCAAAGCTTCTTCGGCAATTTTAAGTTTATTAAGTACAATTTCGCTCATACGTGGAGAGGATTTTATTTGGTAAGGGGGTTTATCCTCAATAAGATAATCCTCAGCTTCCTTACTTATTTTCGAACCTTTGAGAATTTTAAGAAAACCAAGCTGCAGACAATTAGGTCTTATTTTTATCAAGCGGTCAAAACCCATTATAAAAGTGTCAAAGGTTTCTTCGGGCAAGCCCGCTATCAGGTCGACGTGAATTTGAATATTGCCCATTTTTATTAGTCTACTTAGGTTGCGGTCTATTCTTTCGGTATTCGCCGCTCTGCCTATCTTAGTTAACGTTTTTTCGTTATAGGATTGCACGCCGATTTCAAAACGCAGCAAGCCCTTCGACGCGGTAGCCAACACCGAAAACATCTCTTCATCAAAGAGTTCGGGCGCCATTTCGAAGTGAAAATTTATGCCTCTGTCCTTATATTTTTCTATTATACGTCGGAAAATATTCGTTGCCCGATTTATATTATAATTAAAGGTTCGGTCTACTAATTTTATTTGTTTGGGATTATAAAGTGTGATTTTTGCTAAATCTTCATAAACCCTGTCAAGGCTGAAGGCTCTTACACTTTTGGTGTTAGCGCTCATACAATAACTGCAGCAAAAAGGACATCCTCTGGAAGTTTCCATATACAAAATTCTGTTACTGCCCATTTTGCTATATTCTTCGGTATAGGGGGATTTTATATCGTCTAAATTCTTGACCGTACCCGCCTCAATAATCTGCGGATAAACATTTTTTCGGCTTTCTACGTCCTTAATCAGAGCATTAAAAACAAGGTCGCCCTCTCCTTTTATGATATAGTCGGCAAGGGTAATATATCTGTCGGTATCAAACGCCGCCTCATACCCGCCTAGAATGATTATGGCGTTATTAAGGGCGCTCCTTATCATCGGCAAAAGTTTCCTTACGTAAGCAATATTGAAAATATAGCAGGAAACAGCCACTATATCGGGCTTTTTTGCCAAAATTTCCGACAAAACTTTACTAATTTCCACATTTACGTTGGTTTCCAAAATTTCGGCATCATCGTTATCCAAATTGGCAATAAGATACCTTGGAGCAAGCAAAGTGTGGACGTATTGGGAATTTATACTTAAAATCAGCGTTTTCACGCCGCTATTATATCATAAATAAGTTATATTATCTATGATTTATTCAATATTGACTTTGACACCGTTAGGGAGTATAATTTTTTTAATGGAATATTACGGAGAAAATATATGGAACTTCATATTTTGGGCAAGTACGGCCCATACGGAAAAGCAGGCGTAGGCGCCGCCAGCGGTTATCTTATTACCGAAAATGACACTACAATCCTTCTTGATATGGGAAGCGGAGTTTTATCCCGCCTTATTGACAAAATCGATATAAAAAAACTTGACGCAATATATATCAGCCACCTTCATTTCGACCATACAAGCGATTTACTGCCCTTTAGGTACTTGTTGGAAGAACTTGACCACAAAATGACTATTTATACTCATAAGGAAGACTCCGAATGGTACAGAATTTTGTTCAATCATTATTTATTCAACGTTATTCCCATAGATGAGAATACCACCATTCAGCTAAAAGATATATCCTTATCTTTTTTTCTGATGGACCACCCGATGACCAATTACGCAATAAAGATTAAGGGAGAAGACAAAACTTTCCTTTATACGGGGGATACAAGATACTGTCAGAATTTGTTTGATGCGCTAACTAACGTTGACTGCGCTCTTGCTGATTGCAGCAAACCAAGCGTATTTATCGGCGGGCATATGACGGCAGACAAAGCCATAGAAATTCACAAAAAAACGGGGATAAGAATAATAGCCACTCACCTTAGCCCCGATTTTTCCCCCGACGAACTTTTCAAAGGCTACGAAAAAATAGAAGTGGCGCAAGAGCATAAAACCTACAAAATATAATTAAAGGGAGAAATGATGGAATATAAAGCTCTTATAATGGGACATATCACAATGGACATAAACGTCGAGCATACCGGCGAAGTTGTCAAAACCGAAGGCGGCGCCGTGTTGTATTCTTCGGCGGCAGCGTACGGCATGGGGCATAAGGTAGCCGTTCTTACCAAACTAAACAAAGACGACTACGACAGGCTCAAGGCTTTTACACTCCCTTCCGACGACGTGTTCTGCATTGAGGCGCTTACTTCTACCGATATGTATAACAAATATTTGTCAGCCGACAAAGAGCTAAGAGACAGTAAATGCAGCAGCCGCGGAGACCCCTTTTGCATTGACGATGTACCACCGTTAAAAACAAAAATATACCATTTTGCGGGTTTACTTTATGGTGATTATCCCGAAGAAATGATAAAGGAATTATCCTGCAGAGGTAAAGTTGCCGTTGACGTGCAAGGCTACCTCCGACACCGAAACGAAGTTGACGGCAAAATGTTCTTTCTTGACTGGGAGAAAAAGAAAGAATATTTCCCCTATATTGACTTTCTGAAAACCGACGCTTACGAAGCACAGGTGCTTACCGGTCTTACCGACAGAAAAGAGGCGGCAAAGCTTATGTATTCCTGGGGCGCCAAGGAAATAATAATTACCCATAATACCGAAGTTTTGATCTATGACGGAAAAGAGTTTTTTACCTGCCCTATTAAGGCAAGGAACCTTAGCGGAAGAACCGGCCGCGGTGATACTACCTTTGCTATCTATATGAACGAAAGACTCTCCCACGGCATCAAAAAATCTCTTCTTTATGCCACTGCCGCCGTTTCATTGAAAATGGAAACCCCGGGTGTTTTTTCCAAGACAAGAATAGACGTGGAAGACTATATTGAAACTTTTTATAAGGAAGAAAGCAATTGTCCTCTACTGACCGCTCACGGCGGAGCTTTGAATACAGGCAGGAACACTCCGAGGTTTTTTGAGGTAATAAAAGACCATAAAGTTGACGTTGTGGAAGTTGATATTCAAAAAAGAGGCAACCATTTGTATATCAGCCATATGCCAAAACTTTTTGGCCATAAGGAGTGTTTGACTTTGGCTTACGTATTTGAATTTGCGGCGCAGTACGGCTTTAAGGTAAATTGCGACGTTAAGAAAAAAGGGATAGTAAAAGACGTTCTTAATTTGGCAAGAGAATTAAACGTTTTGGATAAAATTATTTTTACCGGCAGCGTAAGCAGAAAGGATATACCCTATCTTACCGACGGGATAGCCTATCTCAACAAAAGCTTCTTTTTCCCGAAAAGGATAAAAAAAGAAAATATGCAAAAAATTAAGGACATAATAACGTCACTTAACAACCCAAGAGTAAAGGGTATTAATTTCAAACATACCTTTCTTAGTGAAGACGTGCTTGAAGAATGTCAAAGAATAGCTTTGCCTATTTCCACTTTTACTATCGATGAAGAAGTTGTTCTGGAGGCATTTTGCAAAAAAACCTATCTGCATAACATAACCACAAACAAGCCCGATACGGCATTAGAGTATCTGAAAGGAGAATTATGAAAAAATATAATACACTGGTAATAGGTCATATATCGCTTGACTATAATATCGATTATACCGACAAACAAATAATAGAGGTTGGCGGCGCCGTTATCTACTCTTCGGCTGCGGCTTACGCTTTGGGAAGTAAAGTAGGAGTGGTAACTAAGCTTGCTTTGCGGGACAGAATAAGGCTAAAAGAGTTTGTTTTGCCGCAGGAGGATATTTATTATATCCCCTCAAAAAATTCCACCTCAATAAGAAACAAGTATTTTACCGCCGATAAAGAAAAGCGGGAATGTACCTGTATTTCTCAAGCCGATGCTTTTACCTTTGACGATATACCCGAAGTTGAGTGCGATATTTATCACTTAGCAGGGCTAATCTACGGTGATTTTAACGGCGAACTTATAAAAAAACTATCCGAAAAAGGCAAAATAGCCGTAGACGTGCAGGCTTTTTTGCGCCACGCCAGCGGAGATAATACAAAAATGTATTTCGCCGATTGGGAAGAGAAGAAAGAACTGCTCCCTTATATAGACTTTCTGAAAACCGACGCCGCAGAGGCAGAAATATTGACGGGATTTTCGGACAGGAAGAACGCCGCCGAACTACTTTATAATTGGGGCGCCAAAGAAATTATGATTACCCATAATACCGAAGTTCTAATTTATGACGGCAAAGAATTCTATACCTGCCCCATAAAGGCAAGGAACCTTAGCGGAAGAAGCGGACGGGGCGATACCACCTTTGCAGCTTATATAAACGAACGGTTAAATAAAGGTATTCCCGAAAGCTTGCTTACCGCCACCGCTCTTGTTTCCCATAAAATGGAAACTCCCGGCGCGTACAGAGGCAGCCGGGAAGACGTTGAAAAATATATCAAAGATTTTTACAATTAAACTACTTAACTTCCTGCCAGGAAGGGTCAGAAGGGTTGCTCATAAACGCTATGAGCATCCTTTTTTCTTTTTCCGATATATATCCTATATTAAGAGCAACTTCGACTAAGGTATTAAAGTCGCATAAGGACACCGCGTTTACTTTGGCTTCGGCAATTCTTACTTTTGCCTTTTCCATACCGTAGGTAAATATACTGATTAAGCCTAATACGTCGGCGCCTTCCTCACGCAAAGCTTCCACCACTTCCAAAGAAGATCCGCCTGTGGAAATCAAGTCTTCTATTACCACAACTTTTTTGCCTTTTGCGGGCGCGCCTTCTATTTTGTTGCATCTTCCGTGCGACTTATTCTCTCCGCGAACGTAACCCATAGGCATTTTTAGTATGTCACTCACTATTGCGGCATGGGGTATGCCAGCCGTTGAGGTACCCATAAGGACTTCGGCTTCAGAAAATTTTTCTTTTACCGTTTCTGCTATGGCTTTTTCTATCAAATCTCTTTTACTAGGATAAGCTAAGGTTAGTCTGTTGTCACAATAAATGGGGGATTTTATACCGCTTGCCCAGGTAAAGGGTTCGTTGGGGCGTAAAAATACAGCTTTAACTTCCAATAATGCCTTGGCTACTTCAATAGAATAGTTCATAAATTCTCCTAAATTAATAATTATTTCTGTTATTTATTCTGTCGTTAATTCTTCTGCGGCGTTCTTCTTCCATTCTCTTTCTGCTCCTATAGCCGCCTCCCATATAGGTAGGAGAATAACCTTTGTTGTTAAATAATTCAATTATTAGAAGTAAGCTTGGCACGCTGAAAATAATTTGGAGGAAAATGGCTCCGAAACCGGCTCCGAAACCGCATTTTTTTACGTTTACTATAAATAGGATGATAAACAGAACAGCTCCGATAGCAATGGCGCCCAAAGCCAACGTCTTGTTGGAAGACATCAATAAATATGCGCCCACTCCGCAACCTATTACAAGCAACATAATAATGCCGCCGCCAAATAGGTTATAATTGTACTTTATTCTGAAGGCACGGTTAACAAAATGCATGATTATCGACAAAACGATTACGGCAACAATTCCGATTATAATATACTTTAACATAATTACCTCCGTATTTAATATTCATATTACCACACCAGATATAAAATAGCAATATTTTTGCCTTATTTACTAGCGTAAACATATATCCAAAACAGGCTTTAATTTTTCCATCTCACCGCGGATATTTTGGCGATATTAAAAAATGCAAAAAATTTTTTGGAAAAATTAAAAATCCTATTTACTTTTTTCGGTGGACATACTATAATGAAAACATCAAATGATAAGGAGAAAACAATGGACAGTATCGACGTAAGAATAATCAACTGCCTGGCTGAAAACTCCCGTATGAATGCCTCCGACATATCCGAAAAAGTGAAGCTGTCGGTTTCGGCTGTCATAGAACGCATAAAGAAATTGGAAAGTAGCGGCATTATTAAGCAGTATTCCCTAATTTTGGACAATGCTGCCTTAGGAAAAGACATTTCGGCGCTTATTTCGGTTTCTTTGGACCATCCCCGCTATAATCCCGCTTTCGAAGAAATGGTCAGGAACAATCACCATATCGTAGAAGCGCACTATATAGCAGGAGATTATGACTATTCCTTAAAGGTAGTCACAACTAATACAAAGTCATTAGAGAAGGTGCTTAACGAAATAAAATCTATCAGCGGAGTTAATAAAACCCGCACGATGATTATTTTCTCCACAATAAAAGAAGCCCACTCTTCGCCCATTAAGATAATAAAAAAGGGCGACCCCAAATTAGTCTAAAAATCAAACTTAAAACAAAAATATCAGGAGGCAAAAAATGATTATAGGTATTCCCAAAGAAATTATGCACGATGAAAGACGTGTAGCGGCTATCCCCGAAACCGTAGCAGAAATGGTAAAGGCCGGGAATAAAGTTCTTTTTGAAAAAGGCGCAGGATTAGGCTCTTTTTATAAGGACGAGGCTTACGCAAGCGTAGGCGCAACTATAATTGAAGACGTAGAAGAGCTATTTAACAAAGCCGAAGTTATCTTAAAGGTTAAAGAGCCTTTGTTTAACGAAAAAACCGGCAAACATGAAGTAGATATGATGCACAAAGGACAATATATTATTACCTTTATTCATCCGGCAAGCCCCGTTAACCACACCATGGTAAAAAACATGGCAGCTAAGGGAGTTATCGCACTAACTCTTGATGGTATACCGCGTATCAGCAGAGCCCAGAATATGGACGCATTAAGCTCCATGAGCACCTGCGCAGGATACAAGGGTATGATTATGGCAGCTGACGTTCTTCCTAAGTTCTGCCCCATGATCGGTTCTGCTGTCGGAATGATAAAACCCAGTAACGTATTCGTTATCGGTACCGGTGTTGCCGGTCTTCGCGCCGTTGCTACCGCAAAATCCTTAGGCGCCGTTGTATACAGCGCGGATATCCGTCCCGACGCTAACGAACAGGCAAAATCCTTGGGCGCAAAAATCGTTGATACAGGCGTACCTGTAGAAATCGCAGTAAGCCCTGATGGAAAACACGCTAACAAACTTTCCGACGAATGGTTGGCAAAAGAAAGAGCTAATATAGCTCCCGCCATTGCCAACGCCGATATCGTTTTCTGCTCCGCTCTGTTATTAGGTAAAAAAGCTCCAATACTTATTACCGAAGAAATGGTAGCTACAATGAAGCCCGGCAGTACTATCGTTGATATATCGATCGACCAAGGCGGAAACTGCTCTATTACTCCCGCAGGAAAGATAGAAACCCGTCACGAAGTAATTTTGCAAGGAATAAAGAATATACCCGGTATGCTTCCTACAAGCTCTACTTATATGTTCTCACACAATATTTACAATCTCCTTGCTTACCTAACAAAGGACGGAAAGATATCTCTTGACAGAAATGATGAAATAGTAGCCAGCATACTTGTTACTATCGACGGAGAACTTGTTCACGCCGGAGCAAAAGAGGCTATGGGAATTAACTAAAAATTAATATAATACGGCGCGGTCTTGTTTATCAAGGCGGCGCCTTCTTTTTATTTTTAAGGAGGTCACTATGACTATCACTCAAGGAATACTGTTAGGCATTTTCGCCGTGGCGACCATTGTGGGATATTTTTTGATTAACAACGTCCCCAGTCTTCTTCACACCCCACTTATGTCGGGTATGAATGCCCTTAGCGGAGTTACCATTTTGGGCGCTCTTATAGCGACCGCGGTTGCGGTAAACAGCAATAACGTAGTAGTCGGATATATATTCGGCTCCATTGCCATTATTTTGGCTATGTTAAACGTCGCAGGCGGTTTCTTCGTAACCAACCGAATGCTGAGAATGATTGCTAAGCCTACCGAAAAGTCTAAGAAAATCGATTACGTTTTCAATACTTCGGCGCTCATATTCTCAGCCGCTTTTATAGTTCTCAGCGTACTATTCATGAGTAACCTTATTTATTATATTTTCAGCGGCATTCTTGTTGTTGCAGTCTTAGCCGGAATTTATTTAATGAGTAAGGTAAAATTGTCGGTTATCGGCAACCGTCTTTCTTTGGTCGCTATGGTTTTGGGAATTATCTTGGTTTTGATAAAAAACAGTATATTGCCAGTATACGTTCTCTATATAGCTATGGCTGTCGGTGTGGCTTTGGGTATTTTTATCGGCTATAAAGTAAAAATGATTCAGATGCCCCAATTGGTTGCCTTACTTAACGGCTTCGGCGGTGGAGCCAGCGCAATAGTTGGCGCTTTCGCCTTGTTGGGAATAGGCGCTTCTACCGATTATTTCAGTTTGTTTACTTCGGCTTTGGCTATAACAATCGGCGCAGTAACTTTACTAGGAAGTTTGGTCGCCGCAGGAAAGTTGCACAGAATACTTCCCCAAAAACCAATAATTGTTAAAGGTCATCAGGCCTATTTGATTTCAAGCATAGTACTGACCGTTATTACCATAGTTTTATCTACCATTAAAGTTCTCCCGGGTAACTATATAATAATACCCCTTGTTCTCAATATGCTATTCTCCTCCGCTTTCGGCGTGTTGTTTAGCATAAGAGTAGGCGGAGCGGATATGCCTATTACTATATCGTTACTTAACAGCTTTTCGGGTGTAGCCGGAGCAATCGCAGGTCTAGCTATAGGCGACCTTCTTTTGGTAGCTATAGGAGGTATCGTAGGCGCAAGCGGTCTACTTTTAACCCAAATTATGTGCAAGGCAATCAACAGAAGCCTTATGGATATACTCCTTGGCAAAACATCTTCAACCGGAAACAAGCAAGCTGTAAAAGCCGAAGCTAAGGTAGAATCTGTGGTTGTGGAAGAACAAAAGGCCGTTGACCCCATAAGTGTTCTTAGAGCAGCAAAGAAAGTAATAATCGTCCCCGGTTACGGCATGGCAATAGCGCAAGCCCAACACTCTGTAAAGGCTTTGGCTACCTTACTAAAAGATAACGGCGCCGAAGTTAAATACGCCATTCACCCTGTGGCAGGAAGAATGCCGGGGCATATGAACGTATTGCTTTGCGAAGCCGACGTTGATTATGAAGACTTGTTCGAAATGAAGGACATAAACGCTGAGTTTGCCGACACTGACGCAACTATTGTTATCGGCGCTAACGACGTTCTTAACCCAGCGGCAAGAGAAGCCGAAGGCACGCCTATTTACGGTATGCCCGTTCTTAACGTAGATGAGTGCAAGAATATCTATATCTTTAACTTTGACACCAAACCCGGCTATGCGGGAGTAAATAATCCTCTCTATGACAGAAAGGAAGGCGTTTATCTGTACTTAGGCAACGCCGCCGATACCCTAAAGACAGTTATAGAAAACCTAAAAGCTGCTCCTGTTACCGAAGAAGCCGTTGTGGAAGTAAAAAAAGAAAAACGCGATAACGTAAGCATTCTTGCCAACGCAAAAAAGGTTATTATCGTACCCGGTTACGGTATGGCAATAGCCCAAGCGCAACACCTTGTTAAAAAACTAGCCGACAAACTTAAAGAAAACGGAACCGAAGTTAAATACGCCATTCACCCCGTTGCAGGAAGAATGCCCGGTCATATGAACGTACTGCTTTGCGAAGCCGACGTTGATTACGAAGACTTGTTCGAAATGAAGGATATAAACTCTGAGTTTGCCGACGCTGACGCAACTATTGTTATCGGCGCTAACGACGTGCTTAACCCTGCGGCTAGAGAAGCTGAAGGCACTCCTATTTACGGTATGCCCGTTCTTAACGTAGACGAATGCAAGAACATTTTTATCTTTAACTACGACACAAAACCAGGTTACGCCGGAGTTAACAATCCTCTTTATGAAAAGGAAGAGGGCGTATATCTTTATTTAGGCAATGCCGCCGAAACCTTAAAGGACGCACTTGACAGTCTAAATTCCGACGGAGCAGTTGAAGAAAAAGTAGCAGAGAGTTTTGACAACACCAAAATTCTTACCTCTGCAAAGAAAGTAATAATTGTTCCCGGCTACGGTATGGCAATAGCCCAAGCCCAACACCTTGTTAAAAAGTTAGCCGACAAACTAAAAGCAAACGGCGCCGAAGTTAAATACGCCATTCACCCTGTTGCAGGAAGAATGCCCGGGCATATGAACGTGTTGCTTTGCGAAGCCGACGTTGATTACGAAGACCTTTATGAAATGAAGGACATAAACGCTGAGTTTGCCGACGCTGACGCAACTGTTGTAATCGGCGCTAACGACGTTCTTAACCCTGCGGCAAGAGAAGCCGAAGGCACTCCCATTTACGGTATGCCCGTTCTTAACGTAGATGAGTGCAAGAATATATTTATCTTCAACTACGATACAAAACCGGGCTATGCGGGAGTAAACAACCCTCTCTATGACAAAAAGGAAGGTGTTTATCTGTACTTAGGAAATGCCGAAAATACCTTGAAAGAAGTTTTGGATAAAATATAAAAATGCTAAAAGGTTATTCTAAGCCGAACGACTGTTATCATAGCGTATTAAGTTCTATTCCCAATATCGTGGAAAAGAACCCAAGAATAGTCGACCTAGCCTTATTAGGCAGTCACGACAGCTTTACGCATCTTATTTCCAAAAACAGCCGTTCTGCCGATAACGCCCCGGGAATAGTAAAGCTTGTCAGCAGAACCTTGCTGAAAAATTTTGCGGTGCGCTACTCAAAAACTCAACTTGTGGGAGCCTATGAACAGCTGATGGCAGGGGTAAGATACTTTGACGTCCGCTTGCATTATGCCAACAACACCTTTATGACCAAACATTCTTTAATTTCGGGGTTGTTTGCCGAATTCATTACCGAAATTCTGAAGTTTTTGGACGAACATCAAGGAGAGGTTGTGGTTTTCCGCTTTTACAACTGGAAGTACCGCGACAAAGGGCAACCTTATTTAATAGACTTTTTAAGAAGCGTATCCTATAAGGGCAAAACCCTCCTTGATTATATCTATTACAAGACAAGAGACGCGGGGCATTTTGACACGGCAGGACTTACCGACACGCCCTACACCCCGCAAAAACTTGAATTACTAACCGATTACGACAAAGCAGAGGGAATATATCTGACTGACCTAACTTACAACGACGTAACCAAAAACGGCAAAGAAAGCGGTGTGGTTATGTACGGTTGGGAAAGGAAGGAAGGAGAAAGTATCCCCGATTGTTTCTACGCCGACGGTTATGAAAAAGCCAGGTGGCTGCATACCTCAGATATGAACGACGCTTTTGCCAAAATGGACAAAGAAGTTGTGGAAATGGCGTTATATTATAACGATATAACCAAGCATTTGTTTAGGGTAAACCAGGCAAACTTATGCTTATCTACAAAAAGTCTCAAGCATATGATATACGTTATTAAGGGTCGCTCCTTAATTAATATGGCAAACAACTTCAATCCTGTTTTTATAGAGCATAAAAATTTTGACGTTTGGCATAAGGCTATGCCTTGTATTTGGGTAGACTTTGCGACTTGCAACAACGGCGATTTCAACAACAAGATAAACAAAAAAATAATCGTCTATAATACAAAACTTTGTTCCAAATAAAAGAAGCTCCGATTTCGGAGCTTTTCTTTTTTATTTATTTAATTTTACTACGTCGCTATGTTCTCCCATAATAACTAAGTGGTCTTCGGCATTAAGTATATAATCGGGATCGGTTACCGGCACGATTATTCCGTCCTTTCTAATTGCTATTACGTTTACTTTATATTTGTTTCTGACGTCTAGTTCTCTTATGGTGTGTTTTATCCATTTGGAAGGAACCGCGATTTCGAACAAGGCGTATTTATCGGAAAGTTCGATAAAATCAAAAATATTGCTTGCGTTACTGCGTATTGCCAGTTTTAGCGCTATATCTCTTTCGGGATAGACAATTTCATCGGCGCCGTTTCTCAATAAGAATTTAGCTTGAATTTCTCTCTCTGCTTTAGAAATAACGTGTTTAGCGCCTAATTCTTTTAATTGGGAAGTAACTTCCAGACTAGCTTGAAAATCACTGCCGATTGTCACAAAGCAAATATCGAAGTTGTTAACGCCCAAACTCTTTAACACTCCTTCGTGAGTGCAGTTGCCTATTAAAGCATTGGTATAGAGGGGGGCAAGCTCATTGATTACCGATTCTTCTTTGTCGACAATCATAACCTCATTATTAAGTTCCATAAGTTTGGAGCCTAGCAATGTGCCGAATTTTCCCATTCCGATAATTAAAATTGATTTCATAAATAATTCTCCTTAAAAAATTAGCCTATAAGCAGTTCCCCTGTCGGTTTTTGCACAGGAGGGTTACTGCGTTTTTGTACGAATGCTAGCACGATTGTAATTATACCAACCCTTCCCGCATACATCAACAGACAAACGATTATCTTGGAAAGAACGCTAAGTCCCGGCGTTATTCCCAAAGACAAGCCGACGGTTCCAATCGCCGAAACAATTTCAAACACTACCTGTTTGATAGTAAAAGGTTCTATTGCGCAAACGATAACGGAGCAGAAGAATATCGCCGCAATATATGATGTAAATATTGCCAAAGCCTGCCGCAATACACCTTCTTCCAGTTTTTTCTTGCCGATTGTAATACTGGCGTTGGGTTTTACAATGGTTTTTATTCCGAACAGAATTACTACAAAGGTGGTTATTTTTATACCCCCCGCCGTAGAGCCAGAACTGCCGCCGATAAACATTAGCATAGTGGCAAGTAAGATACTGCTGTCGCTGAGGTTATTTAAGTCAATGGTGGAAAAGCCCGAAGTTCTGGGCGTAACCGCTTGAAAGAGCGCCGCCATTAATGATTCAAAGAAGTTCATATCCTTATATAAGTTATTATTTTCAAAAAGCATATACAGGATAGTGGCAGAAATAATCAATACAATGGTAGTAGTAAGAACGATTTTTGTGTGCCATTGGTACTTGCTCATGCGGAAACGGCAATCCCAAATATCCCCCCATACGATAAAGCCCAACCCGCCGATAACGGTTAGCATCATTATTGTGAAATTCACAATAGGATTGTTTAAGTAATGTGACAACGAAGAATATTGACCGAAAACGCCCATTAGGTCAAAGCCCGCGTTGCAAAAAGCCGATATAGAATGGAATATGGCGTAATACAAACCTCTGCCAAAGCCCATCTTCGGAATAAATTCTATGGATAGTAAAATAGCACCCAACGTTTCGAAAAGAAAGGTGCCGATAAGAATTTTTTTAATAAGCTTTACAACTCCGGCAAAACGCATAGTGCCTGCCGATTTTACCAGTATCGTTCTTTCGTATATTCCGATTTGTCTTCTGGTTATTATGGCGAACAAACTTATTATGGTCATAAAACCAATTCCGCCAATTTGTGTAAGCACGATTATTACAATCTGACCGAAAATAGACCAATGAGTGTAGGTGTCAAAAACCACAAGCCCGGTTACGCAGGTAGCAGACGTAGATGTAAATAAGGCGTCGATGTACGACGTCCATATCCGTTGTTTGGATGCAATGGGGGTGGACAGCAAAAAACTGCCCAATAGTATTACCACCGCATATCCTAGGGCAATTATTTGCCAGCCGCTGGGCTTTATTTTCTTAATTTTTTCCAACATATGTACTAATTATTATAAATCAAATACAAATAATATGCAAGCAATATCGATTCGCTGCGATACCGCCATGCTTTCTTTGTCTTCCAAATGAAGATTATTTGCATATTTTTTAATTTATACAATATATTATGCATATAGTCAATATTTTATACAAATCTAATGAATATTTATGCAAAAATTGCTTGACGGACAAAATTGCAGGTGTTATTATTAAGACATTATCCATTTCGGGAGGCAACAACAATGAAAAAAGGTATCAAAAAAATCGTACTTGCTTATTCGGGAGGACTTGACACCTCTATTATTATACCTTGGCTAAAAGAAAACTACGACAATCCGGAAATCATCGCGGTAAGCGGCGACGTCGGACAAGGAACGGAGCTTGATGGCTTGGAAGAAAAAGCCATTAAGACCGGGGCAAGCAAACTATACGTTCTTGACCTGAAAGAAGAATTTATCAACGATTACGTTTATCCTACCCTAAAGGCGGGTGCGAAATACGAAAACGAATATTTATTAGGCACGGCTTTTGCCCGTCCTATAATTGCCAAAGGCATAGTGGATATTGCCTTAAAAGAAGGCGCCGACGCTATTTGCCACGGCTGTACCGGCAAAGGTAACGACCAGGTACGTTTTGAACTTACCATAAAGGCGTTTGCTCCGCATATGAAAATTATCGCTCCTTGGAGAGAATGGACAATCAAATCGCGCGAAGAAGAAATTGCTTACGCAGAAGCGCATAACGTTCCCTTAAAAATAAACAGAGAAACAAACTATTCCAAGGATAAGAACTTATGGCACCTTTCACACGAAGGTTTGGACCTGGAAGACCCCGCAAACGAACCTAACTATGACAAAGAAGGCTTTTTGGAAATGGGCGTATCTCCTTTCAAGGCTCCCGATGAATCAACTTACGTTACAATCGGCTTTGAAAAGGGCGTTCCCGTAACCTTAAACGGCAAAAAGTTAAGCGGTGTGGAAATGGTAGCTAACCTTAACGAAATCGGCGGAAAGAACGGAATCGGCTTAGCTGACATAGTGGAAAACCGCCTTGTCGGTATGAAGTCGCGCGGCGTTTACGAAACTCCCGGCGGAGCAATTCTTTATAAAGCGCACGAAATTTTGGAGACAATTTGTCTTGACCGTGACACGCAGCACTATAAACAGGTTGTAGCTCATCAATTTTCCGAACTTGTTTATTTCGGAAAGTGGTTTACACCTTTGCGCGAAGCTTTGTCGGCATTCGTTGACAAAACTCAAGAGACAGTAACCGGAACAGTTACTCTAAAACTTTACAAGGGCAACATAATAAACGCCGGCGTTACTTCTCCTTACTCACTATATAATGAAGAAATAGCCACTTTCGATGAGGACCACGTATACAACCAAAGTGACAGCGAAGGCTTTATCAATCTGTTCGGTCTACCCTTAAAGGTAAGGGCTCTAATGGAGCAGAACTTAAAAAAATAACGGAGAATATTATGGAAAATCAATGGGCGGCACGTTTTAGCAAAACTTTAAGTAAGGATACGAATGACTTCAACTCTTCCATAGAAGTGGACGGAGTAATGTTCCGCGAGGATATAGAAGGCAGTATCGCGCACGCAAAAATGCTGGGCCTGCAGGGAATAATTACTTTGGAAGACAGCGAAAAAATCGTGGAAGGTCTTGTGGGCGTTCTAAAAGATATCGATTCGGGGGTACTTACTATTGATTCTAACGCCGAAGATATACATATGTTTGTAGAAAGCGTTCTTACCGAAAGACTGGGAGAGGCAGGCAAAAGACTACACACAGCCCGCAGCAGAAACGACCAGGTGGCTTTGGACGTAAGGCTTTTTTCCCGCAAAAAAATAAAGGAAATCATTAAAGAATTAAAGAGCTTGTTGGAAACCTTAGTAAAATTATCTTCCGAACACGTTTCTTCTATTATGCCTTGCTATACCCACCTTCAAAGGGCGCAACCGTCCACTTTGGGACACTACTTTATGGCGTACGCCAATATGTTCCTTCGGGATATAGAAAGGCTCAAAGACTGTATGAAAAGACTAAACGTTTCCCCCTTGGGAAGCTGCGCATTAGCGGGTACTACTTATCCTATAGACAGGTTTGCGGTAGCTAAGTATCTCAATATGGGCGGAGTAACGGCAAACAGCATGGACGGAGTGTCGGACAGGGATTTTGCCATAGAAGCCGCTAACTCTATTGCCATTATTATGATGCACCTCTCACGGTTCAGCGAAGAAATAATCCTTTGGTGCTCTACCGAATTTAAGTTTGTGGACCTTGACGACGCATATTCAACCGGAAGTAGCATTATGCCCCAAAAGAAGAATCCCGATATTGCCGAACTTGTCAGGGGCAAAACAGGCAGGGCCTACGGCAACCTTATTGCCCTACTTACCGTTATGAAGGGTTTGCCTTTGGCTTACAACAAGGATATGCAGGAAGATAAAGTCAGCTTGTTTGATAGTTTCAACACCGTACTACAATGCCTACCTATTTTTAACAAAATGCTGTCAACGGCAAAATTTAATACAGTCGTTATGGAAAAAGCCGCCGAAAAAGGGTTTATGAACGCCACCGACTGCGCCGATTATCTTACAAAAAAAGGTATGCCTTTTCGTTCGGCTTACAAAATAGCGGGCAAACTTGTAGCCTATTGTATAGAAAATGACAAGACTTTGAACGAACTAACCCTTGAAGAACTTAACGGCTTTTCCGAAGTGTTCGAAAACGACGTGTTTTCGGCTATTTCTCTAAAAAGCTGTGTACACAATCGCAAGTCCTTTGGGTCTGTATCCGAAGAATGCGTAAACGAACAAATAGCTTTAATAAAAGAGTATCTAAGTATTGGAGGAGAAAATGACTAAATTTCCCGTTTCCGAAAAAGCCGAAATTCTCTCTCAGGCATTGCCTTATATACAAAAATATAACGGAAAAATAATTGTAATAAGCTATCAACAAAGTGCGGTAAACAACCCTTTGGTAAAGGAAGCACTAATGCGCGATATAGTTTTGCTTAGTCAAATCGGCGTCAAAATGGTAATAGTTCACGGCAACGAAAGTGAGGAAAATTTAAGCGATATAGTAACAGCTAATAAAGAAATCGTTAACAGTCTGGAAACCTTCGGGGCAAACGCAATAGGAATCAGCGCCGTTGACGGTAAAATGATAGAACTTAACGCCGCAAACGAAATAGAAAAGGTTAATACAAAGATAATAAATGATCTTATCGCCGCTAATTTCGTTACCGTTATTTACTCTACCGCCTGCAAACAAGACGGCAATTTAATAGGACTAAATTTCGATGCGGTTGCTTCCCGAATAGCCGGAGAACTGCACGCGACAAGTCTAATTGCCCTAACTTCGGTCAGAGGAATTTTCCATGAAAATGAACTTATGCCCTATTTTAACGTAAGCGAAACGCCCAGACTTATTAAAGAAGGTATGATTACGGGCAATATGATTAGTAAAGTTAACTGCTACGTGGACGCAATAAGGCGCGGGGTTAATAAAGCCTTTATAATAGACGGCGGTATGCCGCACAGTATTTTGATAGAAACCCTCTCCGATGAGGGCATAGGCACAATGATATATCAGGGGTAAATTATGAAACATTTATTGAAACTTTCCGATCTAACTTCTCAGGAAATACTAAATATCCTTAACCTGGCCGACCAATTGAAGTTTGAAAACAAACACGGCATAGAACATAGGATACTTAGCGGAAAAACCTTGGCTATGATTTTTAGCAAGGCTTCCACCCGTACCAGAGTAAGTTTTGAAGTAGGCATGAACCAATTAGGGGGGCAGGCGTTGTTTCTTAGCACCGCCGACATACAACTTGGCAGAGGGGAGCCGATAAGAGATACCGTTAGGGTACTTAGCCGCTACGTTGATTGCATTATGATAAGGACATATAAACAAAGCGACGTAGAAGACTTAGCCGAATACGGCACTATACCCATAATAAACGGACTTACCGATTATTGCCACCCCTGCCAGGTTCTTGCCGACCTTATGACGATTAGAGAATATAAACACAGCTTCAAGGGCTTAAAAGTCTGTTTTATCGGAGACGGCAACAATATGGCAAACTCTTTAATAGTGGGTTGTATCAAACTAAATATGGACGTTACTATAGCTTGTCCGAAAGATTATACCCCCGACCCTAAGACCGTGGAATGGGGATATGCTCAAGGTAAGCTAACAGTTACCGACGATATAATAAGCGCGGTTACTGACAGCGACGTAGTTTATACCGACGTTTGGGCAAGTATGGGACAGGAAGAAGAAGCGGAAATAAGAAAGAAAGCATTTGCTAACTATCAGATAAACGACGAAATTATGAAGTACGCCCAAAAAGACGCCATTGTACTCCATTGTCTGCCCGCGCACAGAGGGGAAGAAATCACCGCTTCCATTATGGAAAAGCATGCCGCGGAAATTTTTGACGAAGCCGAAAACCGTCTCCACGCCCAGAAAGCGGTAATGGTTTTATTGATGAAACCCGATTACAAAGAAGGCCGCTAAAATATTTTTTTTGAGTTTACAAATAGCCGCTATTTTTGTTTGCTTTCGATTTTTGTATTTGCTACAATTGATTTATCAAGTGACTTACAGGGTGGAAAAAGAAAAATGCGCATAGGCGGTAAATCTAACGGAATAACGCGAATTTAACAAAATATTGACCAAAAAACACAGTTTTTTGCTGTGTTTTTTTAATTTTAATTTTTATATAAGGAGAGGACAGGTATGAAAAAAGTTGCAATCGTAATGGGAAGCAAAAGCGATGCCGAAATTCTCAAAAAAACTCACCAGACGCTAAAGGAATTCGGCGTTTATTGTGAGGTAAGAGTACTCTCGGCGCATAGAACGCCCGAAGAAGCCGCAGACTTTGCAAGGAATGCCGCTAATTTAGATTTCGGGGTTATTATTTGCGCGGCAGGCAAAGCGGCGCACTTAGCCGGAGTAATCGCAGGACACACAATTTTGCCGGTAATCGGTCTACCAATAATTTCTTCAACTTTAGACGGTCTTGACAGCCTACTGTCTACCGTACAAATGCCCGGGGGCGTGCCTGTTGCCACCGTTGCAATTAACGGCGCCGAAAACGCCGCCCTTCTTGCCATACAAATTCTTGCACTAAATGATAAAACCCTACAAGAAAAGTTATATCAATTCAAACAAAAAATAAAGAACACCACACTGGAAGCAGACTCAAACATCATGGATTATTTCAAATAAGGAGAAAAAATATGACGAACATACAAAAAACCACTCAACTCTACGAAGGAAAAGCAAAGAAAGTTTTCTTGACGACAGATAAGGACGTCGTTTTGGTAAGCTATAAAGATGACGCTACCGCTTTTAACGGACTGAAAAAAGGTCAGATAGCAGGAAAAGGCATTGTAAATAACAAGTGCAGCAATCAGATGTTCCGGTACTTAGAATCAAAAGGTATCCCCACCCATTACGTGGAAGAAATTTCCGATACCGAAACTTTGGTAAAGAAAGTTCAAATCGTACCCTTGGAAGTAATAGTAAGGAACATTGCCGCAGGATCTTTGAGCAAGCGTCTAGGTATCCCCGAAGGCACGAAAATGGCATCTACCGTTTTGGAGTTTTCTTACAAAAACGACGAATTGGGCGACCCTATGATTAACGATTATCACGCCTTGGCTATGAACCTTTGCACCGAAGAAGAAATTGCTACTATTAAGGAACTTGCGCTGAAAATTAACGACATTATGCGCGCGTATTTTAAGGAGATTAATATAGACCTTATTGATTTTAAGTTGGAGTTCGGAAGATATAAAGGTCAGATAATATTAGCTGACGAAATATCCCCCGATACCTGCAGATTTTGGGATACAAGAACACAAGAAAAGCTTGACAAGGACCGCTTCCGCAGAGATATGGGAGGCGTGGAAGACGCTTATCAGGAAGTAATGAAAAGACTTATGGGAGTTAAGAGTTTCTAAAGTTAATAAGGGAGGAATATGAAAAGTCTTTTAATACCCGAAAAGGAATTGGGCGTGCACGAAGAGTGCGGCATTATCGGTATTATTTCCACAAAAAAGAAGGATTTAGTCAGAGACGTATATTTGGGGCTGTTTGCTCTCCAACACAGAGGACAGGAGAGCGCGGGAATAGCCGCCGCTTATAGCGAAAATCAAGTGGCTTACTACAAAAATATGGGTTTGGTGAGCGAAGTTTTTGACGACGAATGTTTAAGCAAGCTACCCGAAACCAACGTAGCTATTGGTCACGTGCGTTATTCTACCACAGGGTCAAGCAACGTAGTCAACGCCCAACCCGTAGTTTTTTACGGCAGATACGGCAGAATGGCGGTAGCCCACAACGGCAATTTGGTTAACGCCGCCAAAATCAAGAACGAAATGATTCAAAGAGGACATATTTTTCAATCCTCAATCGACAGCGAAGTAGCCGCCGCTTTAATTAATGATTTATCCATTAACAGCATAGAAGAAGGCATCTTTCAGGCGTGTCAGAAGTTTGTAGGAGCCTTTGCTCAAGTAATACTTGCCGGCAACCGCCTTTTTGCGGTGCGTGACAGCAACGGACTAAAGCCCCTTATTATGGGAGAAAAAGACGGCGATATTATTTTTGCCAGCGAATCCTGCGCTCTTGATGCATTAGATGCCAGAGTAATAAGAGACGTTAACCCCGGCGAAATCGTTTCGGTAGGCACAGACGGACAAATCTTTTCCAAAAGTTTTGCCAAAGCCGATAAGAAGCCATGTATTTTCGAATACGTTTATTTGGCGCGGTCGGACTCCGTCCTTGACGATATCAGCGTTTACAACAGCCGCTACGAATGCGGTAAGATGATGGCAAAGCTATTCCCTATAGATGCCGACATTGTTTCGGGCGTTCCCGATTCGGCATTAGTTAGCGCAAGGGGATATTCCGAAGTGTCAAAACTTCCTTACGTAGACGCTTTAAGTAAAAACCGATACATAGGCAGAACTTTTATTCAGCCAGTGCAGTCTCAGCGGGAAAGCAGCGTAAAAATAAAACTTAATGCCTTTAGAAACAACATAAAAGGAAAACGGCTAATTTTAATAGACGACAGTATTGTAAGGGGCACAACCAGTAAAAAAATAATATCCTTACTAAGAAGAAACGGAGCTACCGAAGTTCACATGTTAATTGCCAGCCCCATTGTAAAATGCCCCTGCTATTTTGGCGTGGATATGGACACAAAAGAACAACTAATCGGAGCGTATAGGAACGAAGAGGAAATCTGCCGCCTGATTGGCGCTGACAGCTTACATTATATCCCCTTGGATATGCTTATCAAGGCATGCGGCGGGGGTAAATTCTGCACGGGATGCTTCGACGGCAATTACGCGGTAAGCGGCGAAGGCTATTCTTGCGGAAAACATATTTTCGAACAATAAGGGGGTTAATATTATGTCAATTGATTATAAGTCTGCCGGCGTGGACGTTGAGGCAGGATACACCGCCGTAAAAATGATGAAAGAATACGTAAAAAGCACCTACGATAAAAACGTAGTTGGTGACTTAGGAAGTTTCGGCGGTTTTTACGCTTTAGACGACAACCCAAACGGCGACGTATTGGTAGCGGGTACCGACGGCGTAGGCACCAAACTTAAATACGCTTTTACCTTAGATAAGCACGATACTATAGGTATTGACGCCGTGGCAATGTGCGTAAACGACATAGTTTGCCAAGGCGCGCGCCCTCTTATATTTTTAGATTATATCGCAATACCCAAGCTAATTCCCGAAAAAGTAGCGCAGATAGTAAAAGGCGTTGCCGAAGGCTGCAAAATAGCCGGTTGCGCTCTTATCGGGGGAGAAACTGCGGAAATGCCCGGTTTTTATTCTGACGGAGAATACGATATTGCAGGTTTTTCCTGCGGAATTGCCAAAAGGGACAAAATTATTAACGGCGACAATATAGAATTAGGCGACGTCCTTATAGGGCTAGCTTCCAGCGGCGCTCACAGCAATGGCTATTCTTTAATAAGAAAGTTATTCCCTCCCATTAAAGAAGAACTAATGGAATATAACGAAGCTTTAGGCTGCACTCTTGCCGAAGCGTTGTTAAAGCCTACCAGAATTTACGTAAAAACCATACTGGATTTAATTAGTGTTTATAAAGTTAAGGGCATTGCCCACATAACGGGCGGCGGCTTTATAGAAAACGTACCCCGCATTATTCCCAAAGGACTGGGCGCGGAAATTTACAAAAACAGCTATCCTCTGCCTGTCCTTTTCTCAATTATGCAACAAAAAGCCGACATATCCTATCAAAAAATGTGCAACACCTTCAATATGGGTATCGGTATGGTGCTTTGCGTGGATAGTTCTATTGCTAAAGAAGTAACAGCCTATCTAAATACCCACAACGAAAAAGCCTATATAATCGGTAAAATTATCAAGGGAGATGGCGTTAGCCTAATTGAGGATAACAATGGTTAGGCTGGCGGTATTTGTTTCGGGCTCCGGCTCCGACTTACAAAGTTTAATAGACGCGGTAAATAATAGAGAACTTGACGCCGAAATCGCTTTGGTGGTGGCAAGTAAGCCCAATATCTATGCCTTAGAGCGGGCAAATAAAGCCAACATTCAAAGCGCGGTTTTTAATAAGTCAGATTTTTCTTCGGCGGAAGAAATGTATGAAATTTTGGCAGGTACTTTGGAGTTTTACGGCATTGATTTTATTGTTTTAGCAGGATATTTAAGTATTTTGACAAAAAACTTTGTAGATTTATTCAAAAAAAGGATAATCAATATTCATCCCTCACTAATTCCAAAATTTTGCGGCAACGGTTTTTACGGTATGAAAGTCCATGAAGCGGTTATCGCAAGCGGAGAAAAAGTTTCGGGCGCTACCGTTCATTACGTGGACGAAGGCACCGACACCGGAGAAATAATTTTGCAGGAAACAGTACCTGTATATCCTAATGACACTCCGCAAACCTTACAAAAAAGGGTGTTAGAAAAAGAACACAGCTTACTCCCTAGGGCAGTACAAATGGTTATAAACGATATTAATAAGGAGAGAAAATGAAAAAGAGAGCATTAATAAGCGTTTCCGACAAAACGGATATAGAAATAATTTGCAAAAAACTGGATAACTTAGGCTATGAAATCGTCTCTACGGGCGGGACTTATAACGTTATCAAAAACGCAGGAATAAAAGTTCTTAACATAAGCGAAATTACCAACTTCCCCGAATGTCTTGACGGGCGGGTTAAGACCTTGCACCCTGCCGTACATGCCGGTCTTCTTGCAATGAGAAGTAACGTTGAACATATGGAACAGCTTGATAAGCTTAATATAAACACTATTGATATAGTAATAGTCAACCTCTATCCTTTCAAACAAACGATACTAAAAGAAAACGTGGATTTTCAAGACGCGGTGGAAAATATAGACATCGGCGGGCCTACAATGCTAAGGAGCGCTGCTAAAAACTTTCAGGACGTTATAGTTATAGTAGACCCGTACGACTATTTTAAGGTCTTTGAAGAACTGGAAAGCGGAGAAGTAACCTTAAATACAAGAAAGTATCTTATGTACAAAGTCTATCAGCATACCGCCGTTTACGACACTATGATTTCTACTTATCTCAGACAGCAACTGGGTATTGATTTTCCTGACAATCTTACCCTTGCTTACGAAAAAGTAGAACAAATGCGCTACGGAGAGAACCCCCACCAAATGGCGGCTTCCTACAAAGAAGTATTGCCTGTTAAAAACAGCCTGCTCAATGCCACTAAACTAAACGGCAAGCAACTATCCTATAACAACATTAACGATACAAACGGCGCTATTGAGTTATTAAAAGAATTTACTTTACCCACCATAGTGGCGGTAAAGCATGCCAATCCGTGCGGAGTTTCTTCAGCAGATACTATATATGAAGCTTACGTAAACGCCTATAAAAGCGACCCTGTTTCCATTTATGGCGGCATTGTGGCAAGCAACAGAGAAATTTGTATTGACACCGCAAAGGAGCTTGTAAAAATATTCCTAGAAATTGTAATAGCTCCTTCTTTTAGCGCTGAGGCTTTGGATATTTTGAAAACCAAACCTAATTTACGGGTGCTCCAACTAGCTGATATTGCAAAGCCGAATGATAAATCTACTATGGACTTCAAGAAATGCTACGGCGGGCTGATTATGCAAAACAGCGACCTCTCGGATACCGAAAAGTTAGATATTGTTACCCAAAAGGCGCCTAATGAGCAACAAACAGCCTCTATGGTTTTTGCCATGAAGGTAGTTAAACACTGTAAGTCAAATGCCATAGTACTAGCCAAAGGGCAAACCACTTTAGGTATCGGAGTAGGTCAAACCAACAGAATATGGGCAGCAGAACAAAGCATAGCCCACAGTCTAAGCAGTACCGAAGGCGCGGTTATGGCAAGCGATGCTTTCTTCCCGTTTTCCGACTGTGTGGAAGCGGCGGCTAAGGCGGGCATATCGGCAATTATTCAACCCGGCGGTTCTATAAGGGATAAAGACAGTATCGAAGCCTGCGACAGACACGGGATTGCTATGGTCTTTACCGAAGTAAGACACTTTAAGCATTGAGGTTGCACCGATGAAAAAAACTGTTTTGGTAATAGGCGGCGGCGGAAGAGAACACGCTATTTGTTTAGCTTTTAGCAAAAGTAAGCACGTAGGCAAAATTTATTGCGCGCCGGGTAACGCCGGAATTGCGGAAATTGCCCAGTGCGTGGACATAAGGGCTACCGACTGTAATAAAATCGTAGAATTTGCAAAGACAATTAAACCCGATATGGTATTTGTTGCGCCAGACGACCCCCTTTCTTTAGGGCTTGTAAATATGCTGCAAGAAAACAATATTAACGCTTTCGGGCCAAGAAAAGAAGGGGCGATTGTGGAAAGCAGCAAGGCTTTTTCCAAGCAGTTTATGGCAAGGCATAATATCCCCACCGCAAAATATCAAACTTTTTGTTCCTATAACCTAGCTTTGGAATATTTGAAAAACACCTCTTATCCTCTTGTTATTAAAGCCGACGGACTTGCTTTGGGTAAAGGGGTAATAATCTGCGAAAACTTAATTAATGCTGTAATGGCGTTAAAAGAAATTATGGTTGACAAAGTCTTCGGCGAAGCGGGCAAAGAAGTGGTTATTGAAGAGTTTCTTACTGGTAAAGAAATAACCTTGCTTGTATTTACCGACGGCAAATCGGTAAAACTAATGCCTCCTAGTCAGGACCATAAGAGAGCCTATGATAATGACCAAGGCAAAAACACGGGGGGTATGGGCGCGTTTGCTCCCACGCCTACTTTTACTAAAGAAATAGAAATTGAAGTCTTAGAAAAAATAGTCTATCCCACCATAAACGGACTTAATAAAGAAAACCGCGCCTTTAAGGGCGTATTGTACTTCGGTCTTATGGCGTGTAAAGACGGCGTGAAGGTAATAGAATACAATGCAAGGTTCGGCGACCCCGAAACGCAAGTGATTTTACCACTATTAAAGAGCGATTTTTACGAAATCTGCCAAGCGGTAATTGACGGAAAGTTGGAAGAAACAGAAATTATTTGGCAAAAAGGCTGTTCTCTGACGGTGGTAGTTGCCAGCGGGGGCTATCCCGAATCCGTTATAAAAGGTTATCCGATTATTATTGAAAACTTATCAAATGAAGTTACTCTCTTTCACAGCGGAACGGCTTTTAGGGATAAACAACTAGTAACCAACGGCGGTAGAGTTTTTTGTCTTACTGCGGTAGCCGACAGCATAGAAGAAGCAAGAAACAAGGTTTATAAAGAAATTGACAAAATAAAATTCAACGGCGCGCGTTACCGCACCGATATAGGGATAAAACTGTGAGGTAATAATGGTAAGAAGAATTTACGTAGAAAAATTATCAGAGTACGACAGCGGAGCTAAGAAAGTTTTGGACGATATTATCTCCATACTATCAATAACTCCGAAAACATTCCGCAAAATACTGCGTTACGACATAGAAAACCTACCTGAACAGTATTTCGAAATCAGCAAGGCTTCTATCTTTTCCGAACCGACGGTAGACGTAACTTTTGATAAATTTGAAGTTAAGGACGACGAAAAAGTCCTCATCGTGGAATATCTGAGCGGTCAATACGACCAGAGAGCGGACAGCGCAGCCCAATGCGTGCAGTTGCTTACCGGCGGAAACAGACCTCTTATAAAATGCGCAGCCGTTTATATTATAGGCGGTGTCGATAACGATAGCTATGAAAGGATAAAAAAATTCCTCATTAACCCGGTTGACAGCAAGGAAGGAGAAATGGAAATACCCGTAACCCTTGTATTGAAAACCGAAACCCCCGAAAAAATGCGGGAAGAAGTTAATTTTATCGGTATGAGTAAGTCAGCGTTAAAGAAATTTTACGATAATTTCGGCTTTGCCATGACTTTTGAGGATTTATCCTTTGTGCAGGATTATTTTATTAAAGAAAACAGAGAGCCTACTCACACCGAACTGAAAGTTATCGACACTTATTGGAGCGACCATTGCCGTCACACCACTTTTTTAACAAAATTGCGTGACGTCAAGATATTTTCTACCGACCCCAATATAGAAAAGGCTTTTATTGCGTATTCTAATGCCTTTGAAAAGTTATATAAAGACCGTACCGACAAATATCCGTGTCTTATGAACATAGCGACCATTGCCGCAAAAGAATTATCCCTTATGGGCTATCTAAAAAACTTAGACGTCAGCGAAGAAATTAACGCTTGTTCGGTTACTGTAACGGTAGACAACAACGGCGTAGACGAAGACTGGCTCATTATGTTCAAGAACGAAACTCATAATCACCCTACCGAAATTGAGCCTTTCGGCGGAGCCGCCACCTGTCTTGGCGGGGCAATCAGGGATCCGTTAAGCGGTAGAGCCTACGTTTATCAGGCTATGAGAATAACCGGCGCGGGCAATCCTTTAGAGGATATTTCTAAGACTATTAAAGGTAAACTGCCCCAAAGAGTGCTTACCAAAACGGCTTTGGCAGGGTTTTCTTCTTACGGCAATCAAATTGGCCTTGCAACAGGCATCGTTCATGAAATCTATAACGACGGCTATAAGGCAAAGAGACTGGAAACGGGCTACGTTATAGGTGGCGCGAAGAAAGAGAACGTAATAAGAAAACGTCCCAAAAATGGCGACGTTGTTTTGTTGCTAGGCGGAGATACCGGCAGAGACGGTTGCGGAGGAGCGACAGGGTCATCCAAAGCCCATACCATAACATCGGTGGAAAAATGCGGCGCAGAAGTCCAAAAAGGCAATCCCCCCGAAGAAAGAAAGCTGCAAAGACTTTTCAGAAATACCCTTGCATCTAAGTTAATTATACGCTGTAACGATTTCGGCGCGGGGGGGGTATGCGTTGCTATCGGAGAATTGAGCGAAGGACTGGACATTTTTCTTGATAAAGTAAGTAAAAAGTATGAAGGACTCAATGCAACCGAACTTGCCATAAGCGAATCCCAGGAAAGAATGGCAGTGGTTGTTGAAAAAGAAAACGTAGAAACTTTTTCTTCCCTTGCCGCAAGAGAGAACCTCAAAGTAACACCCGTTGCCGTCATTACCGACACCAAAAGGCTAAGAATGTTCTACAAGGACGAAACCATTGTGGATATTAAGAGGGAGTTTTTGGACACAAACGGCGTTACTACCGAGCAGGACGTAATTATAAAGCAGGAAAAAACCGCTTTCTTTAGCGAAATTAACACCGAAATAAAAAAGTGCGTGGAAGAAGGCGACTACGAAAAAGCTATATTAAAAGACTTGTCCCTATTAAAAAACTGCTCCAATAAGGGCGCGGGAGAAACCTTTGACAGTACCATAGGCGCGGCAAGCGTATTGATGCCTTACGGCGGAAAAAAACAGCTTACCCCCTCCACCGTCATGGCAAGCAAAGTACCCGTAGACGGTTATACCGAAACGGTAACTTTATCTTCCTACGGAATTTATCCCGACCTTATGATAGCTTCTCCTTATCTAGGCTCTATCTATGCTATAGTAAGCGCGGTAAGTAAGCTAATTGTAAGCGGAGTAAAATATGATACAATTTATCTTACTTTGCAGGAATATTTTAAGAAATTAAACAAGGACGCCGAAAGGTGGGGAGAACCTCTACAAGCCCTTTTGGGTGCCTATGACGCACAATTAGGTTTACATATAGGCGCAATTGGCGGCAAAGACAGTATGAGCGGAACTTTCGAAAATATCGACGTACCCCCAACCCTGATTGCCTTTGGTATGGGTATAGCAAAATTAAATAACATTGTCCATAACGCCTTTAATACTCACGGTCACGTACATATTTTACGTATTCCCAAAGACAAATTCGGCCGTCCGAATTTTGAAAAGCTCCTCAATCTTTATTCCCTTACCGAAAAGCTTATTAAAAGCGGAAAGATTATTAATTCCGCCGTGGTGGAAAACGACGTGATAGTTACCCTTTGCCGCTCCATAATCGGTAACGGGGCAGGATTGAATCTATATAAACTTGACGGCAGTTTGTTCCAAAACGCCATAGGGGATATTATTCTTGTTTCCGAAGATAGAATGCCCCAGTATGAGTATCTTGGAGAATTAAACAGCAGCGGTAACCTTACTTGTATGGAACTTTCCATAAACTCATATTCCTTAAAGAAAGCGTTTTGCGACACTTTAGAAAGCGTATTCCCGTCCAAAGCGCCCTCAAGTGGCAACGCTAAGGCAATAAGCTTTATAGCTTCCCAACCCTATAACGGAAAAAGCATTGCAAAACCCAGAGTATTCATTCCCGTTTTCCCGGGTACCAACTGCGAATACGACACCGAAAAGGCGTTTAGAAACGCAGGCGCCGAAGTTAAGACGGTTATTATTAAAAATCAAACCCCGTTCGACATTGCCCAGTCCATAGACGCAATGGCTGATGCCATAAAAGATTCCCAGATTATAGCCTTCCCCGGCGGTTTTTCGGGCGGTGACGAGCCTGACGGCAGCGGAAAATTTATCGCAACCGCTTTCCGCAACCCTATTCTTAAAGAACGTGTGGAAACTTTACTTTACAAACAAGACGGACTGATTTTAGGTATTTGCAACGGCTTCCAGGCTCTTATTAAATTAGGTCTTTTGCCGTTTGGAAAAATAATTACCCAAAACCGTAACAGCGCAACTCTAACCTATAACAACATAGCAAGGCACGTTTCCACAATTTCCCGAATAAGAATCGCTTCCAACGCCTCTCCTTGGTTAAATAGTTTCAGTGTGGGAGAAGTTTTCTGCGTGCCGGTAAGTCACGGCGAAGGAAAACTAATCTGCCCTGCCGACACTCTAGAATTATTGGAGAAAAACGGTCAGATTGCCACCCAATACGTGGACGATAACGGCAACGTTACTATGGTTTCACCATACAACCCCAACGGCTCTGTATGGGGCATCGAAGGGCTTGTTTCCCCCGACGGCAGAGTTTTTGGCAAAATGGGGCATTCTGAGAGGTGGCAAAATGGACTTTATCAGAACGTGGAAGGAAATTTTGCTATGAATATTTTCCAAAATGGTGTAGAATATTATAAATAACCTTATATAATAAGGGTTTTTGCGAGGTTACTATGCAAGAAGTTTTACTTAACGCAATGCACTGGACGGGCAAGGTTAAGCCCATAGCTTTCTCTATAGGCAATATTTCGGTCAGATGGTACGGCATTTTTATTACCACGGCGATGCTTATCGGGCTTTTTCTCAGCATAAAACGCTGTGCAAAATTAAAAATTTCCAGCGACGATATGCTTACCTTATTTTTAATTGCTATTCCTTTGGCAGTAATAGGGGCAAGACTAGGCTACGTAATTTCCCGATTTGAATATTATTTTACTTCTCCCTACGACTGGGACGCCTTTGTGGACACAATAGCAATTTGGGACGGCGGACTTACCATAATGGTAGGCGTGCCTTTCGGCGTTCTTGGCGGTCTTATTTGGGCAAAAGCAAAAAAAATAAACTTTATCGACTTAGCCAATATCGTTATGCCAGTCGTACTGTTATCACAAGCCCTAGGTAGGTGGGGGAACTTCTTCAATCAGGAACTTTACGGTCAGATGATAACTAACCCGTCTTTACAATGGTTCCCTATGGCTATATTTATCGCCGACGAGGGGGCTTTCTTTCAAGCTACTTTTTTCTATGAAATGGTACTTAATATAATCGGTTTCTTTGTCTTATCCTACGTGACAAAGCATATCAATATAAGAGGAATAGGCATTTTTGGTTACGTGGCTTGGTATTATCTGGTAAGAGGCTCCTTAGAATTTATCCGCGACGACGGTACTTCCTCCCTTGACGGAGCGGTAAACGCCAATATTATTTACTGTTACGTAGCCGCAGCCGTAGCCATAATAGCCATAGTTGTTTTTATAATCCTCAAGAAAAAGAAAGGTCAACAGATTTTCTATAAAAAAGAGATTCCTTTGCCCGATTATGTCACAAAAAAATAGATTTTTTGGTTATTTCGGTATTGACACCGTCAGCTAAATTGTAGTAAGATTTATATGCAAAAAACTAAGGTGGTTACAATGAAAAAGAAAATTATCGCATTGATTTTATGCGCCGCACTGCTTGTATGCGCAAGCGTTACCTTAATCGGGTGCGACAAGACTGAGCCAATAAAAATTGTATATTTAGGCGACTCCATAGCCGAAGCACTATTGGGGCCCTCTCCGGTTTCCGAAAGAGAGAATTACGGATACTATGCAATAGTAGGCAGAAGAAACGATTACGTTTACGTAAACCGTTCGGCTTCCGGTCATCAGACCAAACAGCTACTTGACTTACTTGAAAACCCCGACGAGGCGTTGAACTTACCTTCTCACCTAAAAACCGCCGACGTTATTCACGTATCTATATTAGGAAACGACTTCCTGCAGACCAACCTTGGAGAAACCATTCTTAGCGCGGCGAGAAACGATTATGATAGAATCGACGATATCTTAGAAAAAGCCAGATTTAATTTCGACAAGATTTATAAGGCGTTACGCGGTTATAACCAAGACGCCATTATTATGTTCCAAACGGTATATAATCCCGTTTCTCCCGAAACAGGCTTAATCAGAAAAGACGTTCGTGACACTCTTGAAACCGAACTTGATATACACTCCGACCAATACCGCGCGCTAGGGGCAGAATTGCTTAACCTTCTTAACGGTGTTGCAAGGGATTATTTAACCGCCCATCCCGGAGCTTTTTATATTACCGATGTTTATGCGGAGTTTGACAGAATTTATAACGAAGACCCCGAAAGAGGCAAAGACCTTATTTATGCCGACTGGGTTCACCCGAGTAACGAAGGTCATGCGGTAGCCGCCGACCTTATCCAGGAACAATTAGAAGAATTAGGACTTGCCGACAAGGACAAAGCTCTCCGCTTTACAAAATACCTAAGAATTGAGCAATTAAGCCGCATGTATTCGGAGTCTGTTAATTTGGCTACCGTTCGCAAAGAAATAAACGCCGCTAAGTCCTGCAAGGAAGTAACAAAGCTTTATTTCGACGCAATAAGGGACAAAGCCCCTTCTTACGTATAAAGGGAGATAGATATTATGAAAACAGTTAAAAAAATATCACTTATAATTTTGATTATTTGTATCACTTCTTTAAGCTGTCTTGCTCTTACTTCCTGCAAATACAACGGCGAATATTACGTTAAAAATGATACTTCTTTTGAAATCAGCGCCGGCACTAAGATTATGGCAATACCGATTACTCCACTTCTTAACAAAGAAAAAAGCGGAATAACTTTGCGTGCCGACGGGACTATGACCATGCGCTTTACCGTAAGCAACATGGTAAATCTTATACTTGGAGATATCGACATAGCCACAATGTTGGGAGAAGTAGATTTGTCGGAATTTATTGACTCTTATCTTAATCCGTTATTCCCCGGCTTTACCTTGGACAATGTTCCCGATTCCATGAAAATTTTAGAAAACACCTTAGGCTTACGCTTAGTTGGTCTTGATTTTGATTCTCCCGACATCGCCGCTTTATTAAACGGGTTGAAAACAGGTATTTTCCCCAGCTCCATTTCTATTCCTCAAAATATAGGGTTGGAATATAACGGACCGTATGCCTTAAAAGATATGATAGACGCCGACGGCAAACCTTATACCATTCTCTATATGGGCAAGCACGAAGAAAAGGGAGAATCCTTCTTACACTTCAACCTGAAAAAGGACGAAAACGGCGTAAATACCCTAATTTCTCGCGTGGAATTTTTGAACCTGAATTTGGTGGCAAAAGAAGTTTAGAAAAGGCGTTAAAATATTTGCATTCTCTTTTGAGTCCGTGTTATACTTAAAAAAATACAAAAGTATGAGGCGGAAAAATGAAAGGTCTTTTAACCCTAAAAGGTGTTTCAAAAGAGAAGATAATAGAAATTATCGATACCGCATTGCTTTTCAAAAGCGGACATAAGGTTAACTATCCAAACAAAAAGATGGTTAACCTTTTTTATGAGAACTCCACCAGGACACAATACAGCTTTCAGATGGCTATGCTAAATTTAGGTATAGAGCCGCTAAGCTTTAATCTGGCTTCCAGTAGCGTTAGCAAGGGAGAGACTTTGTACGACACCGTTCGTACCTTTGAGTGTTTAGGTGTTGACGGAGTTGTTATAAGACATACAAAAGACGTTTATTACAGGGACCTTGAAAATATCAAAGTCCCTATTTTTAATGGCGGAGACGGCACAAGCGACCACCCTACCCAAACTTTATTAGATCTTATGACAATCTATGAGGAGTTTAACCGTTTTGAGGATCTAAAAATCTGTTTGGTTGGCGACATCAGTCACAGCAGAGTTGCTCACGGCAACGCCGAAGTTATGCGACGCCTTGGTATGAAAGTATACATTGCAGGCCCTGAGGATTTTCTTGACGATACCGCCCCGCATATTACCTTAGAAGACGCTATATCTAATATGGATATTATTAATCTTCTAAGAGTGCAGATAGAAAGACATGCCGACAGTACAGGTATCAGCAAGGAAGAATATTTTGAAAAATACGGTTTGACTGTGGAAAGAGAAAAGGCGATGCGCCCGAATGCAATTATTATGCATCCCGCTCCGGTAAACAGAGGGATAGAGATAGCCGACGAAGTCTTCGAATGCGAAAGAAGTAGGATATGCAAACAAATGACCAACGGAGTTTACGTCCGTATGGCTGTTATTTATATGGTACTGGAGGGCAGACTGTGATTCTGTTAAAAGGCGGTTTAATTTTCAAAGACGATGGCTTTGTTGCTTCCGATATACTGATTGAAGGGGAGAATATCATTGATATTTCTCCCATTATTTTAGTTAAGGGGGATTGCGAAATTATCGATTGTACCGACAAATGGGTAAGACCGGGCGCAGTAGACGTCCACGTACATTTGCGTGAACCCGGATTTTCCCATAAGGAAACAATTTTAAGGGGCACTACGTCGGCAGCAAAAGGCGGTGTAACCACAGTTTTTGCCATGCCTAATCTTAACCCCGTACCCGACAGCAAAGAAAACCTACAAAAAGAACTTGATATTATAAAAAGTTCGGCAGTAATAAACGTATTGCCCTACTTATCCCTAACCAAAGGACAAAACGGCAAGGAATTGTCAGAAATGTGCGTAAATTCTACCGATGCTATTGCTTACAGCGACGACGGCACAGGAGTTAGCGACCTAAATTTACTTGAAAAAGCTATGGAGATTACTAAACATCAAGACGCCGTTATTTGCTCCCATGCCGAAGCGACGGAAATTTCCGACGTGCGCGCTCAGGAATACGCGGCGGTAAGACGTGAAGCCGCCCTTGCTCAACACGTAAAATGCAAATATCATTTTTGCCACCTTTCCACCAAAGAAAGTTTTGAAATCGTCCGCAAGGCAAAGGACTGGGGCGCCGATATTTCCTGCGAAGTTACTCCCCACCACCTTACTTTGTGTATTGACGATATTGCGGATACTAACTACAAAATGAACCCGCCCTTGCGTGATAAAAGCGACGTGAAAGCCACGATTGAGGCAGTTTTAGAGGGGACGGCTACCATTATAGCTACCGACCATGCCCCACATGCAGAATTTGAAAAGGCGGTAGACTATGCCCACGCCCCCAATGGCATTATTGGATTGGAAACGTTTTTACCTATAGTTTATACAACTTTAGTTAAACCAGGTCTTATTTCTCCACAAAAAATGATTGAGCTTACCACCACCAACGCGCAAGCCCGCTTCGGACTGCCCATAAGCTCTCTAAGTGTGGGAGAAAGGGCGGATATATGCGTTTTGGATATAAACAACAAAAGAAAGTACACCAAAGAAGAAATTTTATCAAAAAGCAGTAACTCACCCTTTATCGGGAAGGAGTTTTTCGGGTTTAATACCTTAACGTTATACAAAGGTAACGTAGTTTACAGAGCATAGAGGAGGATATTATGCAAAACAAAATGCTTGTGCTGGAAAACGGCAAAGTCTATTACGGCGAGGGCTTTGGCTGTGACAAAACACAAATCGGAGAGCTGGTTTTCAACACGTCGATGGTCGGATATCAGGAGATATTGTCCGATCCGTCCTATTGCGGTCAGATGGTAGTTATGAGCTATCCTTTAATCGGCAATTACGGACTAAACGATGAGGATTTCGAGTCCAAAAACATAAGTATCGGCGGTTTTATAGTACGGGAATACAATGACAAACCCAGTAACTTCCGTTATACAAGGACTTTAGGGGACTTTATGGAAGACAATAACGTTGCCGGAATAAGCGGCGTAGACACGCGGGAAATCGTAAGTATAATAAGAGATGAGGGCTCCCAAAAAGCCATAATAACCGACGCAACTTACAGCGTGGAAGAATGTTTGGAAATTCTTTATGACGCTAAGCTTCCTACCAATCAGGTAAAAACCGTTTCTTCCAAAAAAATATGGTACTCCCGCACAAGGAACCCTGTCTTTACGGTATGCGCAATCGACTGCGGAATTAAGCTAAATATGGTAAAGAAACTTAACGCCAACGGCTGTAACGTAGTAGTCGTGCCCTACAACACCCCGAAAAGTATTATAGAAAAAATAAATCCCGACGGCTTGTTTATCTCAAACGGTCCGGGCAACCCCGAAGACGTGCCCGAAGTTATCGAACTAATCAGATACTTCCGCGGTAAGCTCCCTATTATGGGAATTTGCCTAGGTCATCAGCTAATCGGCCTTGCTTACGGAGCAAAAACCTACAAAATGAAATTCGGACACAGAGGTGCTAATCATCCTGTTATGAACCTTATTTCGGGCAAGGTGGAAATAACCTCCCAAAACCACAGCTATGCAATCGACAAGGAAACGTTGAAAAACACCGACCTTGTTTTAACTCATATTAACCTTATTGACGGAGAGCCCGAAGGTATGATTGACGAAAAGAGAAAGCTTATTAGCATTCAGTACCACCCGGAGAGCGCCGCAGGACCCGAAGACAGCAATTATTTGTTTGATAATTTTATCAAATTCCTTGAAGAATCAGCAGGAGGACGCAGCAATGCCGAAAAGAACAGATATTAAAAAAATAATGGTAATAGGGAGCGGTCCTATAGTAATAGGACAGGCTGCCGAGTTCGATTATGCCGGCACACAGGCTTGTCTTGCTCTGAAAGAAGAAGGCTATGAGGTAGTCCTAATTAACAGCAATCCCGCCACCATAATGACGGATACAAAAATAGCCGACAAAGTATATATGGAGCCTCTTGACCTTGAGCACGTGGCGAAAATTATCCGTTACGAACGCCCCGACGGTTTACTTTGCAGTATAGGCGGTCAAACCGGTCTTAACTTAGGTATGCAGCTAACCAAAAAAGGCATTTTGGACGAGTGCCAGGTAGAAATGCTGGGTACCAGCTACTCCGCTATTGCCCAAGCCGAAGATAGACAGCTCTTTAAGGACTTATGTATAAGGATAGGAGAACCTATTATAGATTCCAGAACAGCCAACACCGTGGAAGAGTGCCTAAAAGCCGCCGAAACTATAGGTTATCCCGTTATTGTGCGCCCTGCGTTTACTTTGGGCGGCACTGGCGGCGGTTTTGCCGATAACGCCGAAGAACTGATAGAACTAAGTAAAAACGGACTGAAACTCTCCCCTGTTACCCAAGTTCTGATAGAAAAATCCATAAAAGGCTATAAGGAAATAGAAATAGAAGTTATGCGCGACGGTAACGACACCGCGATAGCTGTTTGTAGTATGGAAAACGTCGACCCTGTTGGCATACATACAGGAGATAGCATAGTAGTTGCCCCGGTGCAGACTTTGACTAACAAGGAATATCAAATGCTTCGTAACAGCGCCTTGAAAATTATCCGCGCCCTAAAAATCGAGGGCGGCTGCAACATTCAGTTTGCATTGGATCCTTTTAGCTTTAGCTACTTTGTTATCGAAGTTAACCCCAGAGTATCCAGAAGCAGCGCTCTTGCCAGTAAAGCAAGCGGTTTTCCCATAGCGAGAGTCAGCGCAAAAATTGCCTGCGGTCTATACTTACACGAAATAAAGTTACCTAACACAACGGCGGCTTTCGAACCTACTCTTGACTATATCGTTGTGAAAATCCCGCGCTTCCCGTTCGATAAATTTGCCGACGCTTCCCGCAAACTTAACACCCAAATGAAAGCTACGGGAGAAGTTATGAGCATAGGCAGAACCTATGAAGAAGGTCTATTGAAAGCAGTCAGGTCCTTAGAAACCAACGTTTGCCATCTGGAAATACCCCGCTTGAAAGAATTATCCAAACACGACCTTATTGAGCTTATTTTGGAAGGCACAGACGAAAGAATGTTCGCTATAGCAGAGGCTATAAGAAAGGAAATTCCTGTTGAATACATACATCAAATAACCAAAATCGATAAGATGTTTCTAGACAAGGTATACAATATCGTATCCTTAGAAAAGAAGCTTGCCAACAACGTAAACGACCTGTTTACACTAAAGGAAGTAAAAAAATGGGGCTTTTCCGATGAGTATATTGCCCAAGTTTGGAACAAAACCTATCAGGAAATTTATACAATGCGCAAAGAAAACGCAATCTATCCCGTATACAAAATGATAGACACCTGCGCAAGCGAGTTTGACAGCTATATTCCTTATCTATACAGCACTTATGAGAGTAAAAACGAATCTATAAACGATAGCCGAAAGAAAGTTGTGGTTTTAGGAAGCGGCCCGATTAGAATCGGTCAAGGCATAGAGTTCGACTACTCCACCGTTCACGCCGTTTGGGCAATTCAGGAATCGGGCTATCAAGCTATTATTATTAACAACAATCCCGAAACCGTTTCCACCGATTATACGTTAAGCGACAAACTCTACTTCGAACCGCTAACCTTTGAAGACGTTATGAACATAGTCGACTTCGAACAGCCCGAGGGAGTAATAGTTGCTTTAGGCGGACAGACGGCAATTAACCTTGCCGACGACCTTAACAGCGCCGGAGTAAAAATCTTGGGGACCAGCAGTCACAGCATAGCCTTAGCCGAAGATAGGGATTTGTTTATTGAGGTACTTAATAGCCTTAATATCCCTATGCCTACAGGAAGCGCGGTATTTAACTTTGCCGACGGCAAAAAAGCCGCCGAAAAAATCGGTTACCCTGTACTTTTGCGCCCGTCCTTTGTACTTGGCGGCAGAATGATGCACATAGTCTACGATGAAGAAACTTTGCAAAGGTTCCTGACAGAGGCCGTAAAGCTTAACAAAAAACACCCCGTTTTGATAGATAAATATATATTAGGTAAGGAGTGCGAAGTCGACGCCGTTTGCGACGGCAAAGAGGTATTTATCCCCGGAATTATGGAACATATTGAGAGAGCGGGCGTTCATAGTGGTGACAGTATGAGCGTTTATCCTACTTACTCTTTGAGTGCAAAGACAAAAGAAACCATAGTGGACTACACCACGAGAATAGGGCTTGCGTTAGGCATAATAGGTCCGTTTAATATCCAGTTTGTTATTGACAGCGAAGATAAAGTTTATATTATAGAAGTTAATCCGCGCAGCAGCAGAACGGTACCCTTCCTAGCAAAAACCACGGGGGCGCCCATTGCCAACATAGCTACAAAGGTTATGCTGGGTATGAGCCTGAAAGATTTAGGCTACACCGGAGTTTTCCCTCAAAAAACCAAATGGTACGTAAAGAGCCCCACTTTCTCATATTCCAAACTTACCGGTCTTGACGTTGTTTTATCTCCGGAAATGAAATCTACCGGAGAAGCTATAGGATACGACAACAGCCTAAACAGGGCGGTTTATAAGTCGCTAAAGTCTTCGGGCTTGCGCGTTGATAATTACGGCACGGTATTTACTACCCTTAGCGATACCGACAAGCAAGCAGCCTTGCCTTTAATAAGGAGATTCTATAATTTAGGTTTTAATATTGAAGCAACCCAAGGCACTGCCGAATTTTTACGGAATAACGGCATCCGTACCAGAGTTAAGAAAAAACTTTCTCAGGGAAGTGATGAAATACTAACATCTTTGCGCAAAGGCTACGTCACTTACGTAGTAAACACCGCTTCGGAGAAAGAAACCAAAGGCATGCACGACGGCTTGCAGATAAGAAGAACGGCAGTTGAGAACAATATACCCGTATTTACTTCCCTTGACACGGTAAACGTGCTACTTAACGTCCTGGAAGAAATAACAATGGGTGTATCAACTATCGATTAAGGAAAAAATCATGACAGAAAAAATTCTTACGGTAATAAAAAACAAACAGCTTAACTCTTGCACTTACGAACTAATATTAGGGGGGGAAAATTTAATCCACGAAAGCGGCGCTTTTATGGAAATAGAAATAGACAACTGTTTCCTTCGCCGCCCCTTTTCGGTTGCCGACAGCAGCGAAAATACTTTGACTATACTTTATAAGGTTATTGGGGTAGGAACAAAGGCGCTAACTAAGGCAAAGGAAGGAGATACTTTTGACTGTCTTCTTAAATTAGGGAAAGGTTTTGTTATTGACAACGTAAAAAAGCCTCTGCTAATTGGTGGTGGGATAGGCGCCGCGCCGTTATATCAACTTGCCAAAGAGTTTTACTTAAAAGGTATTACTCCCGAAATAGTCCTAGGCTTCAGAAACAAAGAAGAGGGGTATTATATTGAGAAATTCTGCAAACTGGGTAAAGTTCACGTTACGACAGATGACGGTAGTTTTGGGTATCCTGGAAACGCAATCGGGTTGCTTGAAAGTAAGAATTTAGAATATGACCGCTATTTTGCCTGCGGTCCGATGCCTATGCTGAAAGCGCTCCAAAACCATTCTGACAACGGTCAACTATCCTTAGAAGCAAGGATGGGTTGCGGCTTCGGAGTATGTATGGGTTGCAGCATTCAGACGACCAACGGCTATAAGAGAGTATGCAAAGAAGGTCCGGTGTTTGCGGCTAAGGAGGTTTTATGGTAGACAAAAAAGTTAAGCTATTTGACAGCGTACTAAAAAATCCAATTATTGCCGCTAGCGGAACTTTCGGCTTCGGGTATGAAATGGCGGAGTTTTTTGATATCAACTGCTTAGGTTCAATTTCCCTCAAAGGTACTACGTTTAATCCCCGTTACGGCAACCCTTTGCCAAGAATAGCCGAATGCAGTGACGGTCTTATTAATGCAATCGGCTTGCAAAATCCTGGCATTGATGCCGTTATCAACACCGAAATGCCTAAACTTAGCAATGTTTATAATGACAAAGTAATAATAAATATCGGCGGGCACAGCGTCGATGAATATATAAAAACCGTAGAAAAATGCAACGGCTTGAAGAATGTTTTGGGGATAGAACTTAATATAAGCTGTCCAAACGTTGAGGGCGGGGGTCTAGCTTTCGGCATCGAAGCAAGCGTTGTGGAGTCATTGACTGCGGCAGTAAAAAAGGTTTCCGACCAAAAGATTATTGTAAAACTTAGCCCCAACGTAACAGATATTTGTACTCTGGCTAAAGCCGCCGAAAACGGTGGCGCCGATGCAATAAGCTTAATAAATACCTTAATAGGCATGCGTATCGATATAAGAACGGGCAAGCCCATTATAAGCGTAAAGAAGGGCGGTTACAGCGGCAAAGGCGTTTTCCCTGTGGCATTAAGAATGGTATATGAGGTTTATAACGCCGTAAAAGTACCTATTATCGGTATGGGCGGTATAAGTTCCGCTGAAGACGTAATAGAAATGCTCATGGCGGGAGCAACCGCGGTTATGGTGGGGACTGCAACGTTGAAAGACCCATTTGCCTGCAAAAAAATAGTGGAAGAATTAGATAATACTATGGAAGAATTAAAAATAAATAACTTAACGTCAATAATCGGGAGGGCGCATAAATGAAAGGAGAGGTAATAATCGCGTGTGATTTTTCCACCGAAAAGGAATGTCTTAATTTTCTTGAAGCTTTCAATAAAGAAAAGCCGTACTTAAAAATCGGTATGGAACTTTATTATCAGGCAGGAGCTGACTTCGTAAAAAAATTAAAGCAAAAGGGCTTTAAGATATTTTTGGATCTCAAACTTCACGACATACCAAACACCGTCTACAAAACCATGAAAGGACTAGCCTCTTTGGGCGTTGATATGACCAACCTGCACGCCGCGGGCGGTATTAAGATGATGAGGGAAGCCAAACGCGGATTAACCGAAGGCGCTGTAAATAACAACGTACCTTTGTTAATTGCGGTAACGCAGCTTACTTCCACTGACCAAGAAACGTTAACAAAAGAAATCCTGATTGACAAGCCAATTTTGGATGTTGTCACAAAATACGCCGAAAACGCCAAAGAAGCGGGACTTGACGGCGTTGTCTGCTCTCCTTTGGAAGCATCGGCGGTAAAAACATTAGGATTAATTTCTGTTACTCCCGGCATTAGGCTTGCTAACGACAGCGTAAACGACCAAAAAAGGGTGGCGACCCCCGCCTATGCCAAAGAAAACGGCAGTACTTTTATCGTAGTGGGCAGAAGTATTACCGAAGCTAGCGACCCGGTTGAGGCTTATCGGGAATGCGCAAGACAGTTTAACTAAAAAAATAAATTATCTAATATAAAGGGGATAGGCTTTTCGCTTATCCCCTTACTTTTTTATATTTTCAATATAGGATTTCTTGCCGCCAACACTTCATCGGGTCGGGAAATATATGCGTTATACGGTGTAAAATGCATATTTTCGGGTTCTTTCTTTGCCTGCTCAATAATTTCCAAAATAACCTTAGCCGCATTGTCCAGAGTCTGCTTATTTTCCGTTTCCGTCGGTTCAAACATCAACGCTTCGTGAACAATTAAGGGGAAATACATTGTGGGCGGGTGGATACCGTGGTCAATCATGGCTTTGGCTATATCCAGCGCCGAAACGTTGTATTCCTTTTTCATATCTTCCATACTCAGCACAAACTCATGCATGCAATGCTCATTACACTTATAGTCAATGTCTTTTAACAGTGCTTTTAGGTAGTTTGCGTTAAGTACGGCTTTTTCGGCGGCGTCCTTTATCCCTTCCCTACCCAAAATCAGCATATAGGTATAGGCTTTTATAATAACGCCGATATTGCCGAAAAACGCTTTAACTTTGCCGATGGTTTTCTTAGGAGTATAAAGACTATAATTTTTTCCGTCAAAGGCTATGCCGCCGTCAGGCAGAAAATCTTTGAGGAAGGCTTTTACTCCCACAGGACCGCTTCCAGGCCCGCCACCGCCGTGAGGGGTGGAGAAAGTTTTATGTAGATTGGTATGAATAACGTCAAAGCCCATATCGCCGGGTCTGACTATACCCATAATAGCGTTGAGGTTGGCTCCGTCATAATAGCACAAGCCCCCTGCGTTATGAACGATGTTGGTTATATCCACTATATTTTTATCAAACTTTCCTAACGTGTTGGGGTTAGTTAGCATCAATCCCGCTACGGTGTCGTTGCAAGCTAATGCCAAAGCCTCTAAATCCACGCTGCCGTCGGCATAACTTGGGATATTTATTATATTGAAACCGCATAGCGTTGCGCTGGCAGGGTTAGTGCCGTGCGCGCTGTCGGGTACAATTATATTAACTCTCTTAGTATCATTCCTGTCAAGGTGGTATGCCTTTATTAGTTTTAAGCCAAGATATTCTCCGTGGGCGCCTGCCGCAGGTTGAAGGCTGATTTCGTCCATACCGGTAATGGCTTTTAATCTTTCGGCGGTTTTGTATAAAAGTTCTAAGGTACCTTGAACGTAACGCTCTTCACTTAGAGGATGCGCCGTAGTAAAACCGTCCAAAGCCGCTACCGCTTCGTTAATTTTCGGATTGTATTTCATTGTGCAGGAGCCTAGAGGGTAAAAACCATTGTCCACGCCGAAAGCCTTGCCGCTAAGTTCGGTATAATGCCTTACAATATCGATTTCGCTTACTTCGGGTAAAATAGTTTCCTTCTGCGACAAAAATTCGTTAGCTATAGGATAAACTTTAACTTTGGATTTGGGTAAAGTAAAAGCGCTTCTTCCCTTTTCGCTTCTTTCAAAAACAGTTAGCATTTTACCACCCCCTTAACTATGGCTGCGGCCTTGTTCAAGTCTTTGAAAAAGGCTCTTTCGGTAGCGCACCAAAGTATATCGTGTTCATTAAGAGCTATTCCTCCCAAAATCCCTTTCTTTGCCAATGCCTCTAAAATTATTTTACTGTCAAAGCAGGAAGTAGTAACAAACTCGTTGAAAAATTCCCCTTTATATTTTCTGTTTAGACCGCTCTTTTCCAAAGCTTCCAACAGATAATGGGCGTTGTTGTAGCAGGATAAAGCTACTTCCTTTAAGCCGTTTGCACCAACGGTAGCTAAATACATACCCGCCGTTAAAGCGCAATGGGCTTGGTTACTGCAAATATTGCTGCTTGCCTTTTCCCTTCTTATATGCTGTTCTCTTGCCTGCAAAGTTAGTACGTAAGCTTTCTTACCTTCTCTGTCTAACGTTTGCCCTACGATTCTTCCGGGGAGCTTCCTTTGCATTGCCTTAGTTGCGCACATATATCCTATATATGGACCGCCGAAATTAAGGGATAATCCCAGACTTTGGGCTTCGCCTACAGCTATATCGGCTCCGCACTCAACAGGCTTCTTTAGGATACCTAAAGCAATAGGATAGGCACTCATAATGAACTTTGCGCCCACTTCGTGAGCTAACTTTCCGATGTTTTCGGCATCCTCTATTAAGCCTATATATGAGGGTTGCTCAAGTATTATTGCGGCGTAAGTTTTATCGATTATTTCTTTGGCTTTGTCTAAATCAAACAAGCCGTCTTTTTTAGGAGCGGTTATTATTTCCATTCCCAAACTTTCCACGTAGGTTTTTAGCACCGCTAACGTATCAGGCTTAATAAACGGGGCGACCATTATTTTGTTTCTATTATTTTCTTTACACATCAAAGCAGCCTCAGCCGTGGCGGTGGCGCCGTCATAGTGAGAAGCGTTACTTACGTCTAATCCGGTAAGATTACACAGCATTGTCTGATATTCAAAAATGCTCTGCAAAATTCCTTGACTTATCTCTGCCTGATAAGGGGTATACGCCGTCACAAACTCCGATCTACTTGACATTGCCTTTACTACGGCGGGGATGTAGTGAAAATAACTCCCTGCCCCACGTAATATTGTATTGAATTTGGTATTTTTGGCGGCTAAGTCTTTTAGTTCTCTGTCCGCCTCCATTTCCGACACTCCCTTGGGAATATCAAGCTTATTAAGTTTTAGGGCTTGCGGAACTTCGGAAAACAAGTCGTCAACTTTTCTTACTCCCACTTTCTTGAGCATCGCTTTTACTTCGCTTTGCGTATGCGGTGTATAAACAGCCATTTTTCCCTCTCTGTATTTTTATTAGAACTTAGCTTTGTACTCGTCCTCTGTAAGAAGTTTTGCCGTATCGGTAATTTTTACTTTGACAAACCAAGCGTCATAAGCGCTATCATTAACTGCCGCGGGATTGTCAAGTAAGGCTTCGTTAATTTCTATTACTTCTCCTGCTACAGGGCTGTAAACTGGGCTTACCGCCTTAACCGATTCCACTTCTGCCAAATCGCCGCCAACAGAAACTTCGGCGCCTACTTCGGGCAGTTGAACAAAAACAATATCGCCCATTTCTTTTTGGGCATAGTCGGAAATACCAATGGTTGCCACGTCTTTTTCAATGTTTACCCATTCGTGAGTCTCAGTAAATTTCATTTCTTGTTTCTCCTTATTATAAAAATATTAAATGCGTTTATAAAACGGCATCGGTACTGCTTCAGCTTTTAGTTTTCTTCCTCTTACGTCCACAAAAATTTCTCCCTCAAAACCTTTTATTATCCTTACCATAGCGTAAGCGCCGCCAATAGTGGGACAAACTCCGCCCGAAGTGGTCATTCCTATGAGGTTGTTGTCCTTATCATATATATCGCAATGCTCTCTTGCAATGCCTCTGTCAAGAAGTCTTATTCCCTTTCTTTCATATTTGGCGGGTTTTTTTTGTAAACTGTCTCTTCCTATAAAATCTTCGTCGTATTTGATAAAGAAGTCTAAAGAAACTTCGCTTGCTAACGTTTCGGCGCTCAGTTCGTGACCGTAAAGAGGCATACTGCTTTCAAAACGCAAAGTATCTCTTGCGCCAAGGCCTATAGGCTCAATGCCGAATTCCTTTCCGCTTTCCATCAACTTTTCATAAAGCTTAGGCGCGTCTTCGTTTTTACAATATAGTTCATAGCCCGCTTCACCTGTATAACCGGTTGTGGAAACCAAGCATTTAATACCGCCAACGCTTACGTTGTCGGCAAAATAGTAGTTTTTGGAAGGTATTACGCTAATATCGGTAAGCTTTGACAAAACCGCATTTGCAAGTCTACCTTGTACGGCAATTTGAGAAACTTCCGAAGATATATTTTTTATCGTTGCGCCCTCAAGCAAATTATTTTGCATATGGTCAAAGTCTTTTTCTACGTTAGATGCGTTGACTACAAGTAAAAAGCTTTCGCTGTTTAGCTTATAAATCAACAAGTCGTCTACAATCCCGCCGCTTTCGTAGCACATCAAAGCGTAACGGCATTGACCGTTAACCATGGTAGAAATTTTGTTGGTAACAAGGTACCTTACCGCTTTTTCGGCGTTTTTACCCTCAATGAGAATTTCACCCATGTGAGAAACGTCAAACAAACCTACCTTTGTGCGGACGATTTCGTGTTCGTGAAGTATACCTTTTTCATATTGTATAGGAAGTTCATAGCCGGCAAAATCGACCATCTTGCCACCGTAAAGTAAATGTGTATCGTACAATGCCGTTTTTATAGCCATATACACCTCGATAAGCATTAATACATTAATGATATAGTTAAAAAAACGAATAGTCAATGAATAATGGAAAAGAATTTTTAATTATTAAAATATTTTTTTTCAATACTTTATTAAATCAGTTGACTAAAGCACTAAAGCAGGTTATAATGAGAATATAATAGAATATGATATTTGGAGAAATTATGAATTTAGAATTAAACGGACTGAAAAAGGATGAGATTGTCAGTCTGAAACTGCGTAAACTTTTTGAAAGTTACGGTTATGTTCAATATAAAATGAGTAAGTTTGAAGAGTACTCCTTTTATATGGATAACAAAAACTTCCTAAAATCCGAACAGATTATCGCTTTTTCGGACAGGTCGGGCAGGCTTATGGCGTTAAAACCCGACATTACTCTTTCCATTGCCAAAAATTCCCGCGCAAGCAACGGCGTTAATGAAAAGCTCTATTACAACGAGAGCGTCTACCGCTACGCAAAGCACAGCAAGGAATACAAAGAATTCCAGCAAATGGGTTTGGAATTTATGGGAGAAATCGACGGTTATCAAACCTTGGAAATAATAACTTTGGCGCTAAAAAGTTTGGAAGTTATTTCTCCTGACTTTGTGCTTGATATTTCCCACATGGGACTAATTGCGGGGTTATTTGAACTAATCAACGTAACGTCCGACGTTGAAAAAGAAAATTTACTTTCCTGCATAGTGGGCAAAAACTCTCACGACTTAGAAAAAACAGCGGCTTCGTATAACATAAGCAGGGAAAATATAAATTTACTAAAAGACGTGCTAGCCTGCCCCAATACTCTATCGGATGGAATAGCTTTTTGGAAAAAGGCTGCAAAAAACGATACCTTAAAAAGCGCGGTTAGTGATATTGTTAGCCTTTGCGACAGCTTTGTCGGTTCCGACTATTTAAGTAAGCTCCGCCTTGATATATCCATAGTAAACGACACCAATTATTATAATAATCTTATTTTTCAAGGCTATATCAAAAATCTGCCTTTTTCGGTGCTTTCGGGGGGAAGATACGATCCGTTGCTCCACAAATTCGGACGTAACATAAATGCTATGGGTTTTGCCCTTTCCATTGACGAACTGTCAAGATATTTTCCTTTGATAAAAGATAAAAACGAAGCTGTGGCAGTAATTTATAATGAAAAAACCGGTATAAAAGACCTTTGCAAAACCGTTAACAGTCAAAGAGAATTTGGATTTAAGGTAACGGCAATGCGCGGTAAGCCCGATGAGGAAGCTTTTGGTAAAGTTATTTATCTTACCGAAGGAAACAGGGAGGAGAAGAATGTATAATATTGCTTTACCCAAAGGCAGACTTGCCGACAAAACCTGCAAACTCCTTGTAAAACTAGGATATATTAAGGAAATAGAAGAAGACAGCAGAAAGTTAGTATTTACCGACAGCAAGAAAGGCATCCGCTATTTTATGGTCAAACCCAGCGACGTTGCCATTTACGTGGAATACGGCGTTGCCGATATAGGCGTTGTGGGCAAGGACATTTTATTGGAAAGTAGCCCCGACGTGTATGAATTGTTAGACTTGGAAATGGGCAAATGCAGAGTTTGCGTAGCCGCTCCCAACGGCTTTTGCGAAGATATGTCAAGACCTTTGCGGGTGGCTACTAAGTTTGTAAATATCGCCAGAGACTATTACAACAGTCTAAACAGAGAAATAGAAATCATTAAGCTCAACGGCAGTATTGAGCTTGCACCCCTACTTGGTATGACCGACGTAATTGTGGATATTGTGGAAACGGGTACTACGCTAAAAGAAAATAACCTTTCGGTAATTGCCGAAATTATGCCCATAAGCGCAAGACTGATTGCCAATAAGGCAAGCTACAAATTTTTGAGCGAACAAATTAATAAATTGGTGGAAGATATAAAAAATGATAAAAATTTATAATACCAAAGAAATATCAATAGAAAATATACTTCAAAGAGAAATTTCTACCGCCGATATAACGATAGAAAAAACGGTTGCGAAAATTCTTAACGAAGTAAGAACTAACGGGGATAAAGCCTTATTTGAATATGCAAAAAAGTTCGATAAAGTCTGTTTAACTTCCCTTGCCGTAAGCAAAGAAGAAATTGTTGAAGGATATAAAAATGTCGATAAAGCTTTTATTAATACACTTATCCTAGCCAAAGAAAATATAGAAGCTTTCCACAAAATGCAACTCCCTAAAGGTTTTGAAATTAAAAAAGATAACGGTGCCGCAGTTGGTCAACGAATACTTCCATTACAAAGAGTTGGCTTATACGTACCCGGGGGAACGGCTTGTTACCCTTCATCGGTACTTATGAACGCAATCCCCGCCATTATTGCAGGGGTAAAAGAAATAATAATGGTAACTCCGCCTAACAAAGAAGGCAAAATCGACATAAAAATTCTGGCGGCGGCTTATATTTTGGGTATAGAAAAAATATATAAGGTCGGTGGAGCTCAAGCCGTAGGCGCTTTAGCCTACGGAACCGAAACCATACCAAAAGTTGATAAGATAGTAGGACCGGGCAATGCTTATGTTGCTAACGCAAAAAAACAGGTTTACGGTATGGTAGATATAGATATGATAGCGGGCCCAAGCGAAATTCTTATTATTGCCGATGACAGCGCAAACAAAGTTTACGTTGCCGCCGATATGCTTGGACAAGCCGAACACGACAAAAACGCATCGGCTGTGCTGCTTACAACATCAATAAACTTAGCTAAGGAAGTTCAAGCGGAATTGGAAAAGCAGTTAAACACCTTAATAAGACAAGATATAGCTAGAGTATCAATAGAAAACAACGGCAAAATAATAGTGACTGAAGCTATAGAAAAAGCCATCGAAATAGCCAACACTATCGCTCCCGAACATTTGGAATTATGTATTGACAAGCCTTTAGATTTTTTAGATAAAATTACCAATGCGGGAAGCGTGTTTTTAGGTAATTACTCCCCCGAAGCTTTGGGTGATTATTTAGCAGGAACAAACCACACACTCCCAACCGGAGGCACGGCAAGGTTCTCTTCCCCCCTTTCCGTTGAGGATTTTATCAAAAGGTCACAGTATATTTATTATACAAAAGAAGCTTTAAGTGACGTTGCCGACGATATTATTTTATTTGCCCAGCGCGAAGGCTTGCAAGGTCACGGCAAATCGGTAGAGGTAAGGAAGCAGGTATTATGAGCAAATTTTTTAGCGAAAAGTATAAGAATCTAACTCCATATATCCCCGGAGAACAGCCGAGGGATAAACGTTATGTAAAATTAAACACCAACGAAAGCCCATTCCCGCCGACCAGTCTTATTTCTCAATTAAACGAAACCGATTATGCGGATTTACGGCTATATCCCGACCCCGAAAACACCGCGCTAGTTAAGGCGTACGCCGATTATTTGGGATTGGAAACGGAAAACATATTTGCCGGTAACGGCAGCGATGAAGTTCTTGGCTTTATATTTTCGGCATTCTTTGATAGAAAAAACAAGGTTGCTTTCCCCGATATAACCTACGGTTTTTATCCTGTATACTGTGATTTATTCGATATAGACTATACGCTTATCCCGTTAAAAGCCGATTTTAGTATAGACGTAGATGCTTTTTGCAAAACGGATTGCGGCGTTGTTATTGCCAACCCGAACGCCCCAACGGGAATTGCTTTAAGCCTTTCCGAAGTTGAAGAAATAGTGAAATTAAAACCCGACAGACTGGTTGTAATTGACGAAGCATATGTGGATTTCGGAGGGGAAAGCGCGGTAAAACTTATTGAAAAATACAAAAATCTTATTATTTGTCACACTTTTTCCAAATCCCGCTCCCTTGCAGGCGCAAGGTTGGGTTTTGCCATAGCCGATAAGGAACTTATAAAGAATATCAAGGCAATAAAATATTCCTTTAACAGCTATAACGTCAACAGGCTTAGTGAAAAAATGGGTGTTCTGTCCATCAGCGACAAAAAGTATTTTGAGGAAAATTGCTCCGCTATAATAAAAAACAGAGATTTTCTTAATAAAGTTCTAAAAAAGCTAGATTTTGAGGTACTAGACAGTAAAACCAATTTTGTTTTGGCAAAGTCCAATAAAATAAGGGGCAAAGAACTTTATCTGAAACTAAAAGACAGAGGAATTTTAATCAGGCACTTTAACAAGGAAAGAATAAAAGATTACGTCAGAATAACCGTAGGATCAAAAAACGAATTGGAAACTCTGCTAAGCGCAATAAAAAACATATTGGAGGAAATATGAGAAAGGCATCGGTAAACAGAAAAACAAAAGAGACCGAAATAACTTTGGATATTAATTTAGACGGCAAAGGGATAGCGAAGGTAAATAGCGGCAACGGCTTTTTCGACCATATGCTGACTTTACTTTGCGGTCACTCCAAAATGGATATTAATTTAGATTGCAAGGGAGATACCTTTGTCGACTTCCACCACTCTGCCGAAGATATAGGAATAGCTTTAGGTACAGCCATTAAAAACGCTTTGGGCGATAAGAGAGGCATAGTAAGGTACGGCGATATTATCTTGCCTATGGATGAAGCCTTAATTCTTTGTGCTATGGACTTTTCGGGTAGAGCTTATCTAAATTACCAGGTGGAAACAAAAGCCACCGCAATTGTCGATAAAAACGGAGAACAGGTATCCATAAACAACCTTTTCGATACCGAACTAGCCCAAGAGTTCTTTTTCGCCCTAACTAGAAACGCCGATATGACGCTTCATATTAAGAAGCTGGAAGGGACAAACACCCACCATATTATAGAAGGGGTTTTTAAGGCGTTCGGCAGAGCTTTACGCAAAGCCATTTCCTTTGATAAGGACTTTTTGGAAGAGATACCTTCCACCAAGGGTAGCCTATGATAGCCATTATAGATTACGGCGTGGGGAACCTCTTTTCTTTATCTTCTTCGCTAAATTTTTTATCATTGGACTGTAAAATAACTTCCGACCCGAAAGTTATTCAGGATGCAGAAAGGTTAATCCTGCCGGGAGTAGGGGCGTTTGGCGACGCCATGAAAAAGTTGGAGCAGACGCATTTAATAGACCTAATTATTAGTGAAACCAAAAAAGGCAAGCCGATGTTGGGAATATGTTTGGGGATGCAAATGCTCTTTGAATACAGCTTAGAATACGGCAAACACGAAGGATTAGGTTTAATTGAAGGTTGCGTTGCGCCCTTAAAGGATTATTTACCAAGTAAAGCAGTTATCCCTCAAATGGGCTGGAACGGACTAAATATAACTGCGAATAATCCCCTACTAAAATACGTAAAAGAAAACGACGACGTTTATTTCGTCCATTCTTATTTCGCCACTAATTGTACTAAAGATACTATAGCTACAACCGACTATTATTTGCCGATTACCGCCGCTGTGGCTAAGACTAACGTATTCGGCACCCAATTTCATCCCGAAAAGAGCGGCAAAACGGGGTTGAATATCCTTAAAGCTTTTTCGGAGGTAAACTGATGTATATCTATCCTGCCATTGATTTAATGAACGGTCAAGCCGTAAGGCTTACTAAGGGAGATTTTAATACTAAAGAGGTTTTTTCTTCCAATCCAATTGAACTACTTGACTTTTTTATTGATTGCGGAGCAAAACACCTTCACGTTGTGGATTTAGACGGCGCAAGGACAGGTTCTCTTTCTAATTTTGAAACCGTAAAAAGCCTAGCGAAAGATAACAAGGTTTTTATCGAAGTAGGGGGAGGGATAAGGAATAAGGAAAGAATAGAAAGCTATTTGCAAACTGGGATTAACAGAGTAATCCTAGGTACCGCCGCCGCTCAGGATTTTGAATTCTTAAAAAATTCGGTCAAGGAATACGGAGATAAAATAGCCGTAGGTATAGATACCGTTGATAATAAACTAGCTTTGCACGGCTGGGAAAAAGTAACCGACATTGACAGTATGGAATTTTGTTTGCGTTGCCGCGATATAGGGGTAAAAACCATTATTTATACCGATATATCCACCGATGGAGCTATGAGCGGAACTAATATGGAGGCTTATTATCAGCTAAGCAAAATTGATAACTTAGATATTATCGCAAGCGGAGGCATTAGTTCTTACGGAGAGCTAGCCGAACTACGTTCTATTAACATAAGCGGAGCTATCCTCGGCAAGGCTCTTTATAAAAACCTAATGGACCTTAAAAAGGCAATTGCCGTTGCGGAGGGAGAAGATGCTTAAAAAGAGAATTATTCCCTGCTTGGACGTAAAAAACGGCAGAGTTGTCAAGGGCACTAACTTCGTCAATATTTCCGACGTGGAAAATCCTGTAGAACTTGCTAAGTTTTATAACCAAAGCGGAGCTGACGAACTGGTATTCTACGACATTACCGCAAGTTATGAAAACAGAAGTCTGTTTACCGATATTCTGCGTGAGGTTGCCAGTGAAATTTTCATTCCATTAACGGTGGGAGGTGGAATAAACACCTTAGACGACTTTGACAGGGTCCTAAAATGCGGCGCCGATAAGGTAAGCGTAAACAGCGGAGCAATAAATAATCCCGAACTTATAAGAAACGCCGCTAAGAAATACGGCAACCAATGCGTGGTTCTGTCAATAGATATCAAGCGTGTTGACGGTAGTTTTCACGTTTTTTCCAAAGGAGGAAGAATTGATACCGGCATTGATGCTATAGCTTGGGCAAAACAAGGAGTAGCTTTGGGCGCGGGGGAAATAGTGGTTAACAGCATCGACACCGACGGAGTGAAAAACGGCTTCGATATAGAGTTGTTACAACTAATTGTCGACGCGGTAAACGTGCCGGTAATAGCAAGCGGGGGCGCGGGAAGTATAAAACACTTTATTGAGCTGTTTTCTAAGGTTAAAAAAATCGACGCGGGTTTGGCTGCGTCCATTTTCCATTATAAAGAAGTATCCATAAATGAACTAAAAAAAGAACTGAACAATAACAAAATTCCGGTAAGAACGTAAAAAAGGAGGGGACAAAATGCTAAAAATTGAGGACTTAAAATTTGATGAGAAAGGTTTGATTACGGCGGTAGTACAGGACTACTACACAAAGGAAGTCTTGACTGTAGCGTATATGAACAGAGAAAGTTTGGAGATTTCTATTGAAGAAAAAAAGACCTGTTTTTATTCCAGGAGCAGACAAGAACTCTGGAGAAAAGGAGAAACAAGCGGCAACTTTCAACACATTGTTACCATTAAAGCCGACTGTGACAGAGACGCGGTTAATATTGAAGTAATCAAAGACGGACCGGCTTGCCATATGGGAACCGAAAGCTGTTTTAACGACACTTTATATGCTGACGAAGATAAGAAAGATTTTTCACTTCACAGCCTGTTTGAGATGCTAAAAGGTAGAAAAGAGACACCTAAAGTAGGCTCTTATACCTCATATCTATTTGATAAAGGCGTAGATAAAATACTCAAGAAAGTGGGCGAAGAATGTACCGAAGTTATTATCGGGGCAAAGGGAGGAAACAAGGAAGAAACTATTTTCGAAATAAGCGACCTTACTTACCATATCTTTGTTTTGATGCTGGAAATGGGCATAACCGAAAGCGATATCCTAGACGAACTAGGCAAGAGACACGTAGTAGATACAAAGATAAAACAAGAGACTATGAAATAAAAAAATAACCCGCTTTCGGTTGAAAGCGGGTTTTGTTTTGTTAGTTATGATTTATTGGTTATCGGACGGTTTTTCTTGATTGTCAGACTTATTTTCGCTATCCTCTTCTTTGACTATAATCGTACCCGGGTTGTCAAAAATCGGGGTTATTATAGGCTTAGGTCTGCTGCCGTTCTCCTTTTGTTTGGCAAGTTTTTCTTCGATAAAGGTATTGACCTCTTCCAAATTTTTGCCGTCCATAAGCATATCGACTTCGTCGCCGTATATGGTTTCTCTCTCATACAAGAGTTTGACCATATTGTCCATAATTTCTCTGTTTTCATTTAGACAATCCAAAGCGCGCTTGTAGCAAGTATCAATAATTTTGCGGATTTCACAGTCAATTGTTGCCGCCACCTCATCGCTGTAAGAGTTTTGCGTCTGATAATCTCTGCCGATAAATACTTCCTGGTCTCCGCCGAAGAATACGTTGGGTAAAGCTTCGCTCATACCCCATTCGCATACCATCTTTCTTGCTATCTCTGTAGCTCTCTTAATGTCGCTGCTTGCGCCTGTTGAAATATCTTGAATTACTATTTCTTCACTGGCTCTGCCGCCTAGTAGCATTGTGATTTCGTCAATAAGTTTGTTTTTGGAAATATGGCTGTTGTCATTTTTAGGTCGGCTAATCGTATAGCCTGCCGCCATACCTCTGGGTATTATACTAACTTCCTGCACTGCATCGCAGTGTTTCATTCTTCTGCCCACAATGGCGTGACCTGCCTCATGGTATGCGGTTATTCTCTTGTCGCTTTCGGTAATTATCCTAGACCTCTTCTGCGGTCCGGCAATAACCTTGTTGATACCTTCCAAAATATCCACCATAAGGATAATCTGACGGTTGTTTCTTGCGGCAAGTATTGCCGCTTCGTTAAGAAGGTTACTGATATCGGCGCCGCTAAAACCAGCGGTAAGTCTTGCCAAATTCTTAAAGTCAATGTCCGGAGAAATAGGCTTGTTGCGGGCATGAACCTTAAAAATAGCCTCTCTGCCCTTCACGTCGGGGCTGTTGACGTATATTTGTCTGTCAAAACGACCCGGTCTTAATAAAGCGGGGTCAAGTATGTCGGCTCTGTTGGTTGCCGCCATAATAATAATTCCGTCGTTGGTGTCGAAACCGTCCATTTGCACAAGCAACTGATTCAAGGTCTGCTCTCTTTCGTCATTGCCGCCGCCAAGTCCTGCTCCTCTCTGTCTGCCTACCGCGTCGATTTCGTCAATAAACACAATACAGGGCATATTCTTTTTTGCCTGCGCGAACAAGTCTCTGACTCTGCTTGCGCCAACACCGACGAACATTTCCACAAAGTCGCTACCCGATATGGTAAAGAACGGTACGTTGGCTTCTCCGGCAACAGCCTTTGCAAACAAGGTTTTGCCCGTTCCGGGAGGACCTACCAAAAGAACTCCTCTGGGTATTCTTGCTCCTACGCTTATAAACTTTTTGGGAGATTTAAGAAACTCCACTATTTCTCTTAGTTCTTCTTTTTCTTCTTCGGCGCCGGCTACGTCACTAAACCTTACTTTTACGTTGTTGGCTATTCTTGCCTTGGTCTTGCCGAAGTTAAGTGCGTTGCCGCTTCCCTTTCCCCCGCGCATAGAAATAATGAGGAAGATAGCAAGTCCGCCAAGTAATAGAAAGCTCAGTACGGTAATAATAGTCGACCAATTAGTCCCGCTGTTGGGATCGTTTAGGTTGATATAGGGATATTCTTTATCGGCGAAGTCCTCGTTGCTGTCATAAAAGCTAATAATAGCCTCGGCAATAAAATTACGTGAGTCGACCGTTACGTAAAAGTCGCTCTTTTTTTCGTTCTTGATAAAATCTTCCAATGTATAATTGTGGAAGTTTTCGTCAACCTCTCCTTCCTTTTCGGAAATTAATACTCTGGCGTTGTAGCTGTCCATCATAATGACGCCTTGCACTCTGCCTTCGGTAACGTACTGCCAGAACTTGTCATAACTCAATGTTTTTATTTTGGCAGCCGAAAAATTATTCATCAAAAGAATCGCAACAATGATAACGACGATTATTCCGACGATAATAAATATGAATGATTTTTTATTGTTTGGCTTATTTTCCACTTGCAAATCCTCTTGCTTTTCACTTGATATATTGTAAAGTATAGCATAAACTATCGCGCGTTTGCAACAAAAAGAGTCCCTAACGCGTAAAATCGATACAATGCTGATATTTTATGCGTTGAAATATAAACTTATCTTAAATTATGACAAACTTTTGACCAGATTATATATTTTGTATGCCACTTTTTCGCTAAGACTATCCACGCTTTTTTCGGGTACGTCAAGCAAGGCTTCCAAATTGTTTTGCCGACTTTCCCCCACAACTCCCAGTATCCCGATATCTCCTATTTTGTCCAATTGTTTGTTTAACGCCGCCCCCGCCTTGAGTCCGCTCATAACAAGCTTTATCCGCCCCACGTCCTTACTTATCCCCAAGCACGCGTCCACTGCAATAATGAGGCTGTTTTTATGGTGTTTTTTTATGTGGGAGACGTAATTAAAATAGTTTATTCCGTTAACAGGGCAGTCTGTTCTGCCGTAAACGTAGGCGTTTACGTTGTATTCTTTTACCAGTCTGTCCCCTACTTTGGGTCCCAAACTATCTCCGATAACTTTGGTGGTACCGATACATAAAATAACAGGTTTCTTATTAAAAAAATTAGTCATACAACAAGCATTGCCAGTTTTTGGCTGTTTATTCTTAAGTTCAACGCGGTAAATTAACGAAAAAAGGGTGTTTTTTGGAAAAAATACTCTTGATTTCGGCTGCGGGAACAAACAAATTGAGGCATTACTCTTGACGGAGAATATATTATAATATATAATATCTGTAATTAGCGGCGGCATAAAATGCTATGCCGGTTTGCTCAGGAGGTCATAGGATGACAGGTTTGATTTTGGACGTAGTAGTTGTGGTTGTTGTACTGTTACTGCTCATATTCGGTATATGGAGAGGTATGTACAAAATTGTTTTTGGTTTGGTTTCTTCCTTACTAGCAATAATTTTGACAATAATTTTGGCATCGTCGGTAACCTCAATAGTAGTAGAACGTACACAGCTTGATGAGAGGCTAACCATCGTTTTGGACGCTCCTCTTAGTTCCAAACTACCCAACGCCAACGTGGTTATTCAATACTATGACATTAACGCAGACGGCGCGGTTGACGAATTGGGCTATATCCAAGACGGTACCGTTCATCCCGTAGCCGACTTACTAAACGGCACCCCTTATTCTCTGCTTTCCGGCACTGTGGAATCGGTTTTGGTAAAAAACATCGACAAAGGGGAAAATATGGCCTTTGTCAGCGTATTAAGCGCGGCGCTGGTTGCTTATATTATGGTAGCCGCCGTATCTATAGTTTTGATAATTATTTTCACCATTCTTACAAAACTTCTTATGTACATACTAAAGAAATTTGTCAACGCCACCTATTTTGGCAACTTTATAAACAAACTAATCGGCGCAGTGTTAGGTTTGGCTATTGCGGCGGTTGTAATCTGGGGAAGTTTGGCAGTAATAAGAATTTTGGGTTCTTACCAGTGGATTATTTCGGTAAATCAGCTAATTGACAGTTCTACCCTTACCAAGTGGCTGTTCAATAATAACTATCTGTATAACTTCCTGGTAGAAACTTACGACGTAAAAGGCATTGTCGATTCCATAATTGCCAGAGCCTCGTCACTTTCCAATTAGGAGGATAATATGAAATATTCGGGCGGCTGTATCGGAAAAGCTCTTCAAGTTATCTTATGTATAGTCCTAGGCTTTGTTCTTTGTATACTAAGTATCGGCGGAGCGGGCTATATCATACTAACCAGAGAAGGCATGGTAGGCACTTTAGCAGAGAAGGCGGGCTCTTCCGTTCCTTTGGATTTTTCTGAAGAAGCAAAAAAAATGTCGGTTTTGCAATGGGGACAGGAGCTTTTCGCTACCTTTAAGGATATGAACGCCAGCACTATAGGCGATATCGAAAAACTGGCGGGCGTCAGCGTAATAAGTAAAACTGTGGAAAATATGATGGGTATATCTGCCGAAATCATAAAAGGCTCCTCAATCAATAATTTGGCATCTACAATAAGCGAAAACTTAACTATGGCAAACGCCAGAGACAAGTTCGGTATTGCTTTCCCTGATATGCCACTCTTCCAAAATCAGGATTTTCTTAACTCCCCTCTTTCTTCGGCTATGGAAGACTTTGACGAATATACTTTAGGCGAAGTTATTAACATTACCGAAGACGGCAACGTTGTTCTAAAAAAACTTGCCAACGTCAAAATTAACGAAATCGGCGGAGCCGTTGCCGATACCGTAGTAAAAAGCACCACTTTAGGAGAACTTATGACCATAAACAGTAGTTCTTCCAAAGTTCTGCAATCCTTAAAATACAGCTGTATAGAGAGTCAATACCAGACTGACGAAGAAGGCAACTTCATTCTTGACGAGTTTGACAACAAAATATACAAAAGAGCCCCAATAACCGAAGACGACGGAACCGGCAATATGGTGGAAATAGAAATTGAGCTTATCGGCATCAATGAAAAAATCAATACCATCGTAATGTCGGAAATAATAGAAATAACCGAAAACAGCAACGTAATCTTGCGTAAAATGCGTGTTCCTACCCAGGAAGAAATCGACGACGGGAAAGAACACCTGTTCGGCACCGAAGACTTAAAGCTCAACGAACTGGGCGGACAAAAGTTAAACGATATAATTGACTCCACCACTTTGGGAGAACTGCTGACGATTGATGAGGACAGCGAACCGATTTTGCAAGCTTTGCAAAACACCAGAATTGACGGTATCAACAACAGGATATCCACTTTGCGCTTAAACGAAATTTTCAAACCTGCGCAATTATCAAGCGGCGGCCTTAGCCTAATTGACCCGACAACCACTCTTACCGATATACCTATCGCAATGACAAACGCTATGAAGAATTCTACCATAGCTACTATGAGGGAAAAAGGCGTGCTGGACGAAAGTACCTTTGATAATATAAACAATATGCCTGTTTCTCAAAGAGCCTTTATTTATAACAGCGGTATGTCAGACTTGCTTACGGGAATGATAAACTTTATCGCAGATCCTTTCGATACAAACGATATTATACCAAATTATCACTACATAAGACCGAACGAAACCACTATAACTATAGACACCTTTAGTTCTATATCGGAATTTGTGCAATGCTACAGCCAATACGATTCCCTTATTTTCAACAACGGCTCAAGCGATTTATTAAACATAATTATTACCATTGACGAAGTTGCCGACGAAATGTTTTATAGTGACTTATACGCTTGCTACGTAATACCTTTGTTTAACATTCTGACCAATATCGTTAATATTGATTTTGTGGACATTTTCGCTAATCCGGTTACCGTCAAGTTAGGAATATACGAATATGATGAATTCTCAGCGCCTACTGTTCTTATCAGGAACCAGTGCGGATATTACTTCAATAAGACTCCTTTGCCGCATATAGAAGCTGTGGAAACTTCCATTACCTATCAACAACATCCGTAAAAAATACTTAAATATCTTCGGTGGCGGCGAAATTATTCGCCGCTTTCTTTTTTTCGGAAATAAGGCGGAAATAGTCGTGCAAAAAGGCGGTTAGGGGTACACCTAAGAATACCCCCCAAAAGCCGAACAGTCCACCCCATACTATAATTGATACCATAATCCAAAAGCCGTTAAGCCCGACGTATCTTCCCACTATTATAGGATAGGTAGTAAATGCCTCCAACTGTTGTAATATCAGGATAAACACCACGAAAACAAGGGCTTTTACCGGACTTACGGCAAAAATAATTATTGTGCATAAAGCCCCGCCGATATAGGCACCCACTATGGGAATAAGATTTACAAAGCCGATTATTAAAGACACAAGGGGCGCATAAGGAAGTCGCAGAATCAGCATAAAAAAGTAACAGGCAAGCCCTAATATAAACGCCTCAATAAACTGCCCCCCTAAATAGCGGGAAAACTTAGAAATGGCTATGGTGGTAACTTCTTGAAACTTATCTATTTTTTCTTTGTTAAAAATGCAGGCGGCAAGTTTAATAATCTGCGCTTTTACCTTATCGCGGTTTGCCAGTATCATAATAGCCAAAGCCAAGCCGAATAAGATATTCAACAATACTTTAACGGCGTTTTGGGCAAGATTAACAAGTTGCGGAGTGTAGGAATTCAGCCTGTTTACTATAAAATGATATAGCTTATCCCCTAAAGCAACTATAGCCTTGCCGAAACTTCCGCTTGAGGAGATTTTTTCCCACATATCCCCGTTCGACATCTGATTAATAATAGTCTGCACGCTCTTTGCTCCTGCAGGCAACGCAATCCCAATTACAGCTCCGAAAATACCCCCGAAAACTATAAGACCAAAAAGCAATGAGATACATTTTTTGAATTTTTCTCTTTTCATTTTTTTAAGCAGTTTTTTATAACAAAATTCCATAGGGACGTTAATAATCAGGGCAAAAACAATTCCTATAAAAATGGGCTGAAAAACGGCGATTACCTTGTAAAAAACCCCTTGCAGCATGGTAAAATTTAGCACCACGAACGCCGCCGCCGCAATAAATAAAACCTTGAGAATAAAGTCCAAAGGGAGTTTTTTCATACTGCTAGTATAGCGGTTATTGTTAATAATTATTACTCCATATTTAGACAAAATATTATTGCGAATCCGATTTATAACGACTTTTTTTGGTTATAATTTTTTATACGTAAGGAGTCAATATGCGCAACAGAACCAATATATACTCAGCAGACGGCTTGAACGGCTTTGCCAAAGCAATAAAAGAGGCATATCCGGCAGGGGGCGTAGCTATTATTTGCAAGGACAAAAACCAATCAAAAACACTAGCAAATATACTTGGAGAAATCGACTATAAATTCTTTTATTTTACCCCGACCGAAGCAAAATCGGCGCCGCTAAAGGATTATGTAAGGCTGATTGTGGGAATTGGGAATATCGATGCATATAAGGCAACGCGAACTATTTCACCAAAAAAACGCTGCGTTTTTTATGCGGAAAACATAGATTATCAATACTTTTTGCCCGATAATAACAATAATTATGCCGAATTTTTGTTTATAGACAGAGAACTTATCAACGTAAACAATGCCCGCGCCGTTACCGAAATTTATATTTCGGTTTTTTCTGTTCTTACCGAACTAATCAGCGTATCTTATTACGAAAGCGGTATGCCCTTTATTGACAAAGGTTTAGTAGGCATTATTAAGGCTTTGAAGTCCTTTTTGTTTAGCGGCTGCGACAAGGATAAGTACGTTTCCGAAGGACTGCGCCTTATAAAAATGTCTATAGAATACCTGACTGACAGAAAAATTACCTCTCTTTATATCCAAAAAGCCCAAACCCTCTATAAAGACGGGCTTGGAAACAACTTCCTTGTGGCGTATTTTGCCAATATGTTGCTATTTTTCTTTACAAAATGGAATTTTAATGATATATTGGTACCAGCGGAAAATTTAGTAGCTGATATCCCTGCGGCAGACTGTTTTGGCCTTGACAATGATATTTTGCTTACAAAAGAGGAGCTGCACCTTGTCTCTTTTAAGACGCGCGGACAGCTTGCCCTACCCGGAATCGACTATAAAAAATTATTTTCTGCACTGCAAAACGCAGCCGACAAAAACAATCCCCTTTTCGCGGGAATAAACAATAGAGGAATTATTAAAGGATTAGTAGGATATGATTGACTTAAAAAATATTGATGTTTTTCTTTTTGACATGGACGGCACCTTAAATATGGGCGACGTACCTTTAGAGGGCGCAATGGACACTCTCAGAATTTTGGGTGATAAGGGCAAACAGGTTTGCTTTGTTACCAACAACAGCTCAAAATCCAAATACGACTATTTACATAAAATTCAAAGAATGGGCTATGACGTAAAAATAGAACAAATTATTACGTCGGGTATGGCTACCGCTCAGTACATAAATCGCCACCTTCCTTATAAGAGCGCGTACGTATTAGGTACAGATTGCTTAAAGCAGGAATTCAAAGATTACGGAATTGAAGTAAAAGAAATTCATGAGGACGCCGATATTGTTATATTGGCTTTTGATACCGAACTAACATACGAAAAATTATTCCACGCAACCAACCTTATCGGAAAGGGTAAAATTTATATAGCCACCCACCCCGATTTTGTTTGTCCGTCCGATATGGGCGATATGCCCGATGCCGGAGCTATGATGGCGCTTATAGAAAAGACCAACGGCAGAACTCCCGACGTTGTTATCGGCAAGCCTTGCGCCCCTATGGCGGAATACGTATTCGACCATTGCAGCGTAGATCCCAAAAAAGTAGCTTTCGTAGGTGACAGACTTTATACCGACATTAAGTTCGGCAAAAACAACGATATGACAAGCATATTGGTTCTAACCGGAGAAACAACTTTGGATATGCTTTATAAATCGGACGTAAAACCCGATTACGTGCTTGATTCGGTCAACGATTTGCCCAAATACTGCTAATTTATTATTACAAATAATATATTCTATACAACGGAGGAATTATGGGACTACATAATGGTTTTGTAAAATTCTTTAACAAAGTCAACGGCAAAATGGACACTAACCGCCTAAATAAGAAGACACCTTTTGCGGATATAGAAACCTTTGTCGACATACCGTACGAAAACACGGGCAACAAGTTCCACCTTTTGGACGTATACCGCCCGAAAAATATTGATGGAAAACTACCTATAATAATAGACATTCACGGCGGAGCCTGGATTTACGGCACAAAGGATATCAATAAGCATTATTGCATGGGACTTGCTAGCTACGGTTTTGTAGTAGTAAACGTAAGTTACCGCTTAATCTCCGAAGGTTGTGACGGCACTTTCCCCAATATACTAGAAGACGTATTTGCGGCGTTTAATTGGGTGGAAAATAATATCGAAGGCTATCAGGGCGACCTTAACAACGTCTTTTTAACCGGCGACAGCGCAGGCGCGCACCTGTCGGCATTGGCATTATCGGTTATTAATACCGAAAGTTTTGCTTCTAAATTAAAAGTTCATACCGACCTAAATTTCCGCGCGGCGGCTCTTACTTGCGGCGTATTCGATTTGGAAAGTTTTTACAAAATGCGCCTTCCCGTTGTAAAATACCTGTTCAAACTGTTCTTGGGTAAAGATTACAAAAACAGTGAGTTTTTATCCCATATCAGCATAAAGAACAACAATCTGGAAGCCTTCCCGCCTGTTTTTCTTAACACCACGGACGGCGACTTTATGAAGAATCAGGTCGGAGCTTTCTATAAGGAAATCAAAGAGCGCAGCAAAAACGAAGCTGAGCTACTTCATATCAAAAAGCCTACCAAAAACAAACTGGCTCACGTCTACAGCGTGTTGTTCCCCGAATGGGAAGAATCGGTGCAGACTACCGACGCTTTGATTGCTTTTTTCAAAAAATATTTAGCAAAGTAAGAGGTTTCAATGAAAAAATTAGTTGTACTTATAATGGTTATAGCCGTGTTTGCCTTAGTTTTAACGGGCTGTAACTCTGTAGCATCACCCACTATGGCTTGGGCAGATGCCGAAATTCTTAGTTACGACATTACCGATACGTCTTCCAAAGAAAAGCTCGGCACTATGACGATAACCACTCTTAGGACGACAACGGATAATGCCTTAAACGGCAGAAACTATTCTTCCAACACAAAAACTATTATCGACATAGAAACAAACGCCGTAAAAACCCAAAGCGTAGTATTGTCCAACGCCTATACCGCTCTTGCAATGTCCAAAACTTATGAAGATAAGCAAAACGCTGACAACAATTATTCTTTAGAAGCCCGCCAGGTTGGCAAAAACTATGTTTATTCTATTAATGGTCAAGCCGAACAGAAAATCAAGACCGGCGCTAAAAATACATTCAGTGAGTTTATTTATCAATACATAAGATGCTATCCTATGTCCTCTGCTCCCGCTTCTATTGCAATAGCCAACCCGCTTAACAATCAGGTATCGACCGTATCTGTGGTAAACAGCGAAGCCGAAGAGCGTCTTACTATTAACTATCCCGAAGACACAAAGGAAATAAACTGTAATATTTTATTAATTAAACTCTCCGACAAACCTGTGGGAAAAGGAATTTACGTATCCTTTATTCCCGATAAGGCAGAATATGAAATTCAAGGACTGTCTATGACGCCCAGCAAGAAAATTCCCGCCAAAATCGTGGAAAACAATATAACCTACACCCTCACTTATATGAGAGCAAGCGACAAGCTATAACAAGCCAAGGCGGGTACAAAAACCCGCCTTTTTCTTATATTTTTTAGGAAAATTTACCCTTTTTCATCTTTGTTGACTTTATTAATAAATTATAATATAATTTAACTATGAAAAAACTGTGTTTTGTTCTTATTATGACAGTTTTGTTAAGTTTGGTCCTTGCCGGTTGTATAGTTAATACGACCGCAGTTTTCTATGCCGAAAATCCCGCAATAACTTCTCCCAGAGAAGAAACCGAAGTAAACGTGGTAAATGAGGAACAAAAGCTTGTTTCCGCGCCCAATAACGCATCCGGAGATGGCGGGGGACTTACTTCTCTTTCCACAATAACCAACCCGGTAATTTTTATTTGTTTTGCTGGTGAACAAGTTCTCAACGTAAGAAATACCATAACCGTTGACATAATTAATATGTTCAACGCCGAAGATAATTCCTTAAAAGATTATTACCGAGATTTATCTTACGGAAGTTTGACTATCAACTCCATTTTCCCCATTACAAACGGTGATTATTATGTTTACACAGCCCCCAACAACAGAAATTACTATGACAATGTAAGTTCTTCCCAACGCGCCAGCGCTGAGGCAGCATTATTAAATGGAGCAGTGGAAGCCGCAAATAATTATTTTGACTATACAAACCGCAATTTAGACGGCAACAACGACGGTTTCGTCGATATGGTATCCTTTGTGGTAAGCGGGCAAAAGTCGGAATGGGGCGGCTTGCTGTGGCCTCACTCCTGGTCTCTTAAATCAATATCAACCACACCGAAGAAACTCAATAATATCCCCGTCAACGAATTTAATTTCACTTTCTTAGAGGGTTATAAAGTAGGCTACGTCTGTCACGAAACAGGACATATTTTAGGTATGCCCGATCTTTATCACTATGATTACAACAAGGATAGGTATCCGGCTTGGGAATGGGATTTGATGCATTATAACAACAACACCCCCCAATATACAACCACCTATATGCGCTATAAGTATCTGAATTTCGTAAATGATAATCAGATAGGCAATCTGCTTAAAAGCGGAGATTATACCCTAAAACCCACCACAATATCAACGCAAAACGATATACTTGCATACAAGATAGAAATAAATGAGTATGAAAGTATATGGATAGAATATAGAAACAATCAGGTAAGCACCTATGACAGCGAACTACCCGGCAGCGGTCTTATCGTTTATCGCATTAATAATAAGGTAACTGGCAACACCAACGGCAGATACCAAAGCGTCCAACACCCAGATGAATTATACGTATACCGTCCTGAAGTACAAAACGGCAACGAACTATCTAATATCGGCTACGCTTACGTTAGTCAAGCTAACACTCATTTCCCCAAAATAGGGGTTATTTCTGCCAGTAAGAATTACGATCAATCGGCAATTTATCTAACCAATGGTCAAAATACCGGTATAATAATTACACCTACCGTGCAAAATGATTTGAGCATAACTTTTACCGTACAGTTAGGGGCATACGACCGTTCTGCTATAAATGAGATAAAAGTTTTGGATACCAACTATCAGATGTACTACGGAGAAACACCCCTGCCCAACGTTAAAATAAAATATCAAGGTTTTACTTCTTACGTAACACCGCTGTATTCTAGACTTACTTTCCAATACGACAGTAGCTTTATCGGAACACAGACAGCTACAGTAACATACACCGATTCCGAAAACACACTTTCAACCGATTTTTCTTTGACAATCAAGGACAAAGTAGCCGTTGACGGAGTGACTGTTTCTTCCAATCCGATAAAACAGGAATACGACATAAACGAAAGTATTAATCTTATCGGACTTGTTTTTACCATAACCACCATTTCGGGCGCGGTGGAACAAAAAGTATACAGCCTGGCAAGTAAAGCCGACTGGGCTATCGAAGGCGTGGATATAACAAAAAGCGGTATTTACAGCGCAAAAATAACTTATCTTCCTTTGAGCGTATTTTCCTTTGTAGAAATAAGAGTTATGGCGGGGTTAAGCGGTATAATCGTGTTGAAAGAAGATACAATCCCCTTTGTAAAAGGAGGCAATCCCCTAAGCCTCAACGTAAAGGGAGTAAACACCGATGGCACGTTTAGAAATCTAGAAAGGTATGAATACAGAATAAGCGATTACGACACCGCAAAATATTTCGAACCGCAAACAATAAGAGTTGTTTATAATCAGAACGAAGAGTTCTATTATGAAACAACTATATACGTAGCAAGAGGCACACTAGAAAGAATCAATCTAACTAAGCCTAATAGAACTGACCACGCCTACGGCGCAAAACTTAATTTGGAAGGCGGATCACTGGGGCTTGAGTATCTTTACAACGGGGATAACTACCGTATCGATATTCCTATGTATTCTTATTATACCGCTTTTAATTCTTCCTACTCTCCCAGTAAGGTTGGGGAACAATACTTGAGTATAAAAGTGGACGGGGCTACTTGTACTTTGAAAGTTTCGGTATTATCCCAAAGCAACGCACTTTTATCTATTGCCGAAAAGGACAAATCTTATATAAATATTTCGGGCAGCACAATTTATCTGAAAAAAGAATATTCCGTCAAAGATTTGGAATCGGCTTTTATGAGCTATCTTGATATTTATTTCGTATTAAATAACGAACTTATTATTAATTCCAACACTTATCCGAATATGTACGTAGGAAGCAAAGTAAAAATACAGCTCAATAACGAAGAAACGGCTATTATAAATTATAATATTGTCCTTATGGGAGACACCAACAACGACGGACGTTTTAATGACGCTGATATTTTTGGAATGGTAAGAGCCTTGATGGAAGAAAAAACAAACTTACTGTATCTTGACTTAAACGGAGATAATGTATACACTTTGACCGATTTTGTGCTGTGGGTTGCCCTATTGGAGGGTAAACAATGACAAAGAAAACACTAGTTTTTTTTATAATAATTATCCTTGCTTTTGCCCTTTCGGGTTGTGTTAATACATCCGAAACAACGGTAGCTTCGATAAGCATATCGGATAGCGCCTTTAAGGACTTGTACGACATTGACGAAGAACTCAATTTAGAACAAATTATAATTACGGCAAAGTTTAAGAACGGAGAAACATTAACCATACCCTGTACCGCCGATATGGTGGTTGGTTTTGATACCAAAACTTCGGGCGATAAGAGTATGTACGTTGTCTATAAGAACGTAAAAAGCGCGCCCAAAGAATATAAGGTCGTTAACAAAGCTAACCAAGCGGTAAGCATAACAACAACTTGCCGACTTTTTGTACAAACTCAAGAGTTGCCAAATGCGGCAAGCTACGCTTTTTCCATAAAAGTAGGGGACGTATCCAAAATAAGCGCAATTAGCTTTACCATAAAATCGGACAGCGATATCGGCATAACCGCCGACAAAATGAATATGGAAATAACCAACCTTCTTTCAAGCTGGCAAGCCGAAAGTTACCGCGTGGACAAATACACCATAAAAATATTGGTCTATAAAAAATCGGGGTTGGATATTACTCAAGATATGAGCTTTGCCACCCTGAACGTTATCGAACAAGACACCGTAAAAGTAACCGTAAATACTATAGTAGTAAGTGATGGAGAGAAAGATTACTATTTGCCCAACATAAAGTAAAAAGGAGATATCTATGCTAAAAATTATTCCACAGCCAAAACAAATTATTTGTTCGGAAGGGGTAGTCGGCGACGGACTGTTTACGGTATGCGAGCCCAAAATCCCCAAAGAAGGTTATGAACTTTATCTCAACGAAAAAGGCATAACAATCTACGCTTCCGATAAAGAAGGGATTTTTTACGCTCAAAAAACTTTGGAACAAATAATAGCCCAGTGTGAAAAACTGCCTAGCGTAATAATTAAAGACGCTCCCAAATATCCTTACCGCGGTTTTATGCTGGATTGCTCCAGACACTTTTTTACGGTGGAAGAAATCCTAAAGCAAATCGACGTTATTGCGTCCTTAAAAATTAACAAATTTCATTGGCACTTAACCGACGACCAGGGTTGGAGAATAGAAATAGAAGAATATCCCGAATTAACCAAAATCGGCAGCAAAAGAAACTCCACCAGAAACGATAACAAGCCGGTAAGCGGATACTATACCAAAGCCGATATAAGAAAGGTTGTTGACTACTGCTGCGAACGTTGTATAGAGGTTATACCAGAATTCGATATGCCGGGGCATTTTACGGCAGCTATTGCAGCCTATCCTTATTTAGGCTGTACCGACAAGCAAATTAAGGTAAGCGAGCATTTTGGTATACATTCTGACATAGCTTGCGCCGGCAAAGAAAGCACGTATATATTTATTAAGAAAGTTCTTGAAGAGATAATAGAGCTGTTCCCTAGCGATTATATACACCTTGGCGGTGATGAGGCGTTGAAATTAAAATGGATAAACTGCCCGGAGTGCCAAAAAGTTATGAGAGAAAAAAACTTGAAAGACGAAGAAGAGTTGCAGGGCTTTTTCCTAAGTGAAATCATTAAATTTATCAATTCCCGCGGCAAGAAAGCCATACTCTGGAACGACGGATTGTTGGGCGGAAACATAAACGGCGACTATACGGTACAATATTGGAAAGAAAGCAAACGCTTTATCGAAGTTACCGACAATGAAGCGGCTAAGGGAAGAAAAGTTATTTATTCTCCCTTCTTTAGCTTTTATTTGGACTATCCGTGCGGAATGACTCCCCTAAAAAAGGTATATAATTATAAACAGAAGATAAGTTGCGAAGCGATAAGCGGAATGGAAGCTCCCCTCTGGACAGAATACGTGGATAACGTAAAACAACTGGAATTTATGGCATACCCTAGGATTGTTGCCTTTGCCGAAAGAGCCTGGTCGGAGGAAGCAAATTATTCTCTGTTTCTTAAAAAGCTTGATACTTATCTTGCCAATCTTAAAAATACAGATATTACTTTTAATTGTAATTTTAATCCGTCAACACTGGAAAGAATTAGTGAGACGGCGAAATTTTTTAGGAACGCTTTCGATAAAACTTTGAGAGAAGCCTCCAAAGAAATGGTTGCTTCCAAAAAAGCGTGGAACAAAAAGTACAAGTAAATGTAATTGCCTTTATTATAAATATGCATTATAATGATAAGGCAGTTTTGTGAGGTTTTATTATGGAAATGATGACACCTACCCAAGTTTGGGCGGGTTATGACCCTCAAAAAGAGGATCTGAAAGCTAAATTACTGAGCGAAGAGGTTGGAAAACGCGTCTATTCTTATTTAGCTAACGTTAACGGCGAAGAAGAAGTCAATGTGAAATTGACTGTGTTCACCCCGGATATGCCCACCAAAAAAACCGTTCTTATTGTAGGCGAATACGATAGGCTCCCTCAACAAGACCTTATTGACGATTTGGTAAACGAAAAATATATGGTTTGTTACGCCGATTACAGCGAAATCAAACTAGATACCAATACCTCCTTCCCTGTGCCTTTCTGCTACGGAGCTTTCGAAAAAGAGGGAGACCAAATAAAAAAACTCCCTACCTCACCTAAAGACACCTGTCAATATTTTTATTCGGTAATAATCCGCAGAGCTATTACTTTTATTAATAAAGAATTAAACCAAAAAGAAATAGTCCTTGTAGGTATAAAAACAGGTGTGGAAATTGCTATGCAGGTTGCCGGTACGGATAACAGAGTTTTGGCTCTTGCTTGTATTGGCGGAGCGGGATATATGGAATATCTGAATAAGCCGAAATACGACTCCGAAGAAACCGTTCTTAACGATGAACTTATGGCATGGCTAACTTCGGTTTCCAGCGTGGCTTACGCCAAGCACATAAAAGTCCCAGCCCTGTTTACGGTGGGCAGTAACGGCAAACTAAACGATATTGACAGACTCTCTAATATTCTAACCTTAATGGCGGACAGCGATGCCCGAATAAATATAAGCCCTAGATATATCGATAATATCAGCAAAAAGAGTTACGATAACTTTATAAATTGGTTGGAAGGGGTGTTTATTTTCAGCGCGCCCCCCGAAATACCCGTTATGGAAATTAACGTCAATTCAGAAGGCGCCTTGTACGCTACCATAAATACCGACAACAGTGTGGAAATAACCAACGTAGACGTTTATTATTCCTATGGAGATAATAACCACACCACCCGTTATTGGTCAAACGCAGCGGGAGAAAGAGCGGGAGAAGCCGACTACTTGGCAAAAATGTCGGTCTCTGAGGAAAACACCCATCTGTATACTTTCTGCGAAGTTACTTATAAAAACGAAATAGTTTTGAGCAGTATCGTATATCATATTGATTTGTCAAGCTTCAAAATAAAAACCAACGTTATTAGCAACAACCCCATAGTTTTTCAATACTCAATAGGTCTAGGCAGTTTTACCGAAGTGAGAGAGGAAGCTATTATTATGGATAACTCCATAAAAGAAAACATACTTCCCATAGGTATTAAGGGACTTAAATGCGACAAAGGCAGTATGGTAGCTTTCTTTAAGCCCCATAGTGAAATTACCGATACCAAACTTTTACAAATAGATACCTACAGCGAAAACAAAACTTATACTCTTTCCCTTTCGGTCATTTGCTGCAAAGGAGAACGCAAGGAATATTTCTGCGAAAAGACAATTACCGTAAGCGACAGTTATTTCAGTCTGAAGCTTAACGTAAACGACTTCAAAGACAAGGACTATTTGCCCCTGGATAACTGGCAATGCGTAAGAGGTCTTGTTATTAATACCGTCGGCGTGACCATCGGCAAAATTATGTTTATATAAGAGGCTAATATGAACAAAAAAGTTCGGGATTTGATTATTATTCTTATTATTTGCGCCCTTATTATGGGTACGGCTTTTTATGTCAGCCGTAACTATCTTATTGTTTATCCTATTGACGGTCAGTCTATGGAAACAACCATTCACGACAAAGAATACGTACTTTTGTTTAAGAGCAAAAAAGTAAAATATGAAGATATAATAGTCTTTTACAGCGAACAGGAAGCTATCTATCTAGTAAAAAGGGTTATCGGACTACCCGGCGATAAAATGGAGATTAAATTTTCCGCAGAAGACAATTGTTATTACGTTTACCGTAACGGTAGTAAGTTGATGGAAGACTATATCAAAGAGCCGATGGTTAGGAATTATCACGAAATGAGTATAACGGTACCCGAAGGGAAATTATTCTTTTTAGGCGACAACCGCAATAACTCTTATGACAGTCATTATGGCTTACTTGCCGATATTTCCAAAATAGAGGGCATCGCATTTATGAAGTACACCAACTGGAAAGACATCCACTTCCTAAACGTTACAAACATTTAATACTAATATTTTATTGACATTGTTTGACAAGAACGTTTTTTTACTATATTATTTATCTATGGATAATGAAGATATAGCTAAGAACTCGGAGAATATTGACGTTCAAAACGAAAATAATATACAAGAACAGTCTGCTCCCGAAGATTCCTACGCAAAGAAACTGGCAAAACAAACGATAAAAGAATTCCTAAAAAGCATGTTGGTGGGGATTTTTCCCGTACTGGTAGATTTAATATTCAGTTCCTTGGTTTTTTATCTTTTTTATGCGAAAAACGCAAATATTACCTTCTATCAACTTCTATTTGAAAAGAATTTGAACATACCGCAAAAAATAACCGCAGCAGGTACGGCGGTTGGCTACGGTGTTGCGGCGGTGCTGGCTTATTTACTGTCTATCTTCTTTGTGTTCGACAACAAGAAGCAAGGCAGAACTGTTAAGGGCATAATTTTGTTTATAGCAGTGGAAGTTTTTGCTTACGGCTTTAATATTTTACTTGGCTGGCTGTTTAATATGTTTATCCCCTCTTCCTTTGCATTCATTTTGAGAATTTGCGTCAGCTACGTCGTTGTCTTTTCTCTAAGGAAGTTCCTGATTTTCATGCCCGCCAAAAACAAATCAAAAGAAGAAACAAACAAGCCTCAGTAAGAGGCTTTTTTCTTATATATGAGCAGTATATCGGTATTTACTTTACCGCCGTTTTATAGTATAATAATAAAAAACTATTTTCTTTGAGGTAAAAATGACTGCGTATATATTGACCTATGACGTCGGCACAACCGGTATTAAGACTTGCCTTTTCCAATTAAAAGAAAAAATAAAGCTAATTAAGTCGGCAACTAGCGGCTACAAGCTATATACCTTTGAGGACGGCGGCGCCGAACAAAATCCCAACGAATGGTGGGAGGCTATGTGCAAGACTACCAAACATATTTTTAGCGAATGCGACATAAAACCCGATATGATAAGCGGTATTTCCTTCTGTTCCCAAATGCAGAGCGTAGTTTTGGTCGACAAAGACGGTAACGCAGTCAGAAACTCTATGAGCTATATGGACCAACGCTCCAAAGAGGAAATAAAGAAAGGTATGGCGCACGGCATTCAGATAGCCAACGCAAATATCTTTAAGTTGATTAAATCCCTTTATATAACAGGCGCTGTTTCTGCAAGCGTAAAAGACCCGGTTTGGAAATATAAATGGATAGAAGCTCACGAAAAAGAGAATTTCGATAAGGCATATAAGTGGTTGGACGTAAAAGAATACTTAATTGCCAGAGCTACAGGAGAATTTGTTATGACCGAAGATTCGGCTTGGGCAACCCTTACTTGCAGTATCCGCGGCGAAAAAGTCAAATGGAGCGACAGCATGATAAAGATGTTCGGCATCAAAAAAGAACATCTTGCCAAAATAGTAAAATCCACCGATAAAGTTGGCGTAATTTCTGCCAAAGCGGCGGCTGAACTTGGCTTAAAAGAAGGCACCGCAGTGTTTGGCGGCGGTGGAGACGCCTCATTAATTGGTGTAGGAGCCGGAGCCACTAACGTAGGAGATACTCACATATATTCGGGCACTTCGGGTTGGGTAGGCACGGTAACTAATAAGTCAATAGTAGACGTTGCCACAATGATTGCCGCAATTGTTGGCGCGCAATCGGGCAAATACCTCTTCTTTGCGGAGATGGAAACTTCGGGAAAATGCCTAGAATGGGTAAAAAATCATCTAGCGTTGGACGAAATCGATATTTATCTTGACAAACACGACGTTACCGAAAATATAGAATCCCAGTATACCAGTCTTTACGACTATATGATGGACACCATAAAAGATATAACACCGGGTTGCAAGGGCGTTATTTTCACTCCGTGGCTACACGGCAACCGTTGTCCGTTTGAGGACCCCTTAGCCAAAGGTATGTTCTTTAACTTTAGTTTGGAAACAGGTAAAAGGTATCTTATCCGCGCCGTTTTGGAAGGAATCTGCTACCACAAGCGTTGGATGCTGGAAAGTCAGGAAAGAAAAGTAAAAACTTCCGACCCCATAAGATTTGTAGGCGGCGGGGCTATTTCTCCCATAACCTGCCAAATTCTTGCCGATATTTTAGGCCGCACTATAGAAACAGTACAAAGTCCGCAAAACGTTGGCGCGGTGGGAGCTGCCGCAGTGGTTGGCGTAGGGCTTGGAATTATACCATCTCTTAATAAAGTAAAAGACTTCGTCCCCGTTGAAAAAGTCTTCACGCCCGACTTAACCAAAAAAACAATCTACGATAAGAACTTCGAAGTTTTCAAAAACTTATATAAATCCAACAAACAAAATTTCAAAATGCTCAATAAATAAATTACAATATGTATCAAAAAAGCAAAACCTAAACAGGTTTTGCTTTTTTATTGCTTTGTTTTGATTTGCCTTGAAGTTCGGTTGTCTCAGAGCTCTTTCCATAACTCTTTTCGGAGTTCATACCGTCTCCCGGCTTGTATCTTCTCATTCCTTGTTTTGTCATTGTTCATTACCTCCGTAATTATAGTATGGCAGAATCAAGCTTGATTATTAGTTTTTTATTTTACAAAATAAGGTACTTCAAAACAAAGTTTTTATCTTTAGTCTATATTGTCAAAGCCGTTTTGGAAGGGGCCGAAGTGTTTTCCGCAGGGCCTGCAGAAGCATTCGTAGCATACCTTAAAGTTAGGGCAGCAGGGCTTTTCGCAGCAGCAAGGTTTCGGACAGCACGGCTTCGGGCAGCAAGGTTTAGGTAAACACGGCTTCGGACAGCAGCAAAGAAAATTGCAAAGACAGCAAACGGGGAAGCAGCAGCAAGGTTTGCAAATAGGTTTTTGGGGTTTGCAACAAGGCTCACAGCAAGGCTCGCAGCAGCAATTATTAAAATTATTACAATGATTCCAGTTATTCCAGTTATTCATAAAACTCTCCTTTTCTCTTTATATTTATAAAGATTTCTAATTTATGTAAGTTGCTAATTTAGGAAAGTTTTTTTTACTGTCAATTCATACTATGTATCCAATAAAAAAAATGCTACTGGATAAAAAAAGAACCGCCGTTTGGCGGTTCTTAATTTAATAATTTCGTTTTATGCCAATCTTTCTTGGGCAATATCTATACTGCCGTCGTTGGCTATGGTAATAATCGTTCCACCTCTCTGAGCGGTTTGTTTATAAATACCTGCGTAAGCAAGGTAGTCTATACTCATACCGTAAGTTAGTCTTACGCCCTTGTAGTTTAGTGAGAAGTTATTTAAGTGGTCGTGTCCGCAGAATACACCAACGGTGTTGCCAAGTTCTATTATGGTTTCGAACATATTATCTTCTCCGATACCGCTGTAGATTACTTTGCCCGACTCTCCTGCTACGCCGAATTCCAACGTTACGTTTTCGGTAGCGCCCTTTTCGGTATATTCTTCCCAAGCATTCTTATATTCTACCAAAGGAATATGGAAGTACATAGTAGAAGTTATTTTTCCGCCGCCGTTAGCTTGGTTTATGCTATCCATTCTCTTAACTTCACTCTCATACCAATCTATTTGGTTTTGGTGTAAATTGTCATACTTCCAAGCAATGCCGAAATAATCCCCGTCTATGTAAGAATGACTGTCAAAGGTATACAAGGAGTGAGTAATAATGCCAGCGGTGTTCTTTACGTTAATAACCGAATTTCCGAAGCCGTCTACTTCTTCTTTTCCTTCCTCATAAAGACAATACTTTAGGTCATCTTGAGAGTAAAAGTCGCTTATTTGCTCTCTGTTGTACATACTGTACGCTTCGGTGTCGTGGTTGCCAAAGCAAATTGTCCAGTAAACTTCGCATTTTTCCATAAGCGCGGCAAAAAGCTTGGCTTCTCTTAGATTGTTAAAAGTCCCTGCCTGGAAAGGTACCGGGTATGCAATATCTCCGGTAACGATAACAAGGTCGGGTTTGGTTCTCTTTATAAGATTATAGACAGCGTCGAGCGCCCAGGAGTCCTTTTGTAAGCTAAAAGCGCCTGCGCCGAGATGAACGTCAGTTAGTTGCAAAACCTTAAATTCTTCATCGGTGGTAAACGTCCAATAGCCCGTTTCGGCGTCTTTTTCGGGAGTAAGTGTGCTTCCTACGGTATCATAGGCGTTAACTTTCTTGAAGTTACCCTGTGTGCCGACGTAGCCAGTTAGGGCGACTACACCGATAAACAGAGCCAGCACTCCGAAAACAATACCGGTTATTATCAGGTTCTTTATATGAACTCTCTTTTTTTGTTCGGGAGTTCTGTCCTTCCATTTTATTTTCTTACTCATATGCCTCTCCTTTAAGTAAAATTATCTTATTAGTTTTATAGCCGAATTTTTCAGCGTTTTAATCCCGTAAACTATGACCGACACCCCAATGGAAATACCTATAACGGCGTCAACGGGGAATCTGGTATATATAGAACAAATGTAGCCTATTAACGCAACAAAGGTTATTCCCGTGTCCATCAAACAATCCACGCTCTGGCATTTTAGAATTTCCGATTTCATTTTTTTGTAAGAAAAACGGAAACCCAGAAATAACAAAAACTTAAATACCATTGTGCCTGCTAATATTCCAAAGTACAACCAGCTAAAGAAAATCGGGCGTCTGAAAAACAGTCTTTCCGTAGAAAAATAAGTAAAAATAACACCTACTGCCAACAGTATTTCGGCTATTAATAATGTGGTAAAATGTTCCACTTTGCCAAAACCCTGAGGGTAATTCTCCGTCGGTTTTTTGTCGGCAAAACTTATTCCTACGGCGCTCCCGCCACAGCTTAGCACGTCTCCAAAACTGTTAATTCCGTCCGATAATATGCCCACAGAATTGGCGGAAAGTCCTATAAACAGTTTGGCAAACCCCAAAAAGAAATTTACAACGGACGCAATAATTGCGGTAGCTATTCCTATAGTCTTTTCTTTCTTCATTAGCTCCTTAATATCTAAAAATTATACTAAATTTTTATAAAAAAGTCAATATGCATTTTCCCTGCCGATATTGTTAAGTAATGGTTATTTGTTGTTGACATTTTTCGCGCATCTATATAAAATAGAAATAATATATTCTATTCGATTTTATTATTCTAAGGCAAAAAGTGCTATGAATGGTAAAACAATGGGTACGGAAGGAAACGACCGCGCCTCCCACGTTTGGAAAGGAGAGAAAAATGAAAAAGAAAATTTTGGTTGTTTTAACCGCTGTAGTCCTTATTGTCTGCAGCATTGTCGGCTTTACCGCTTGCGCAAAAGACGACAAAACTATCCGTGTTTCCACTACCACTTCGGTAAAAGACTCCGGATTAATGGACTATCTTACCCCGTATTTTGAAAAAGAAACCGGCTATAAGCTAAGCGTTGTATCGGCAGGAACGGGCGCTGCTATAAACGCCGCTAAATTCGGCAATGCCGACGTCATTTTGGTGCATAGCAAAGCTCAGGAAGAAGCCTTTGTCAACGAAGGTTACGGCAGAAAGGTAGGAGACAGAACGGCGGAAAGAGTGTCGTTTATGTACAATTATTTTGTATTGGTTGGGCCTTCTACCGACCCGGCAAACGCTGAAGACGCCGCTAACATTAAAGATGCTTTTGACAACATCGCTTCTACTCAATCCAAGTTTATTTCCCGCGGAGACAAGAGCGGAACGCATACTAAGGAAGTTTCCCTTTGGGACAGCACCCTTAACATTACCGCCGATAACGCTCCTAATAATTCCTGGTACGTAAGCGCAGGCGCGGCTATGGGAGCATGCCTCACTATGGCAAACGAACAAAACGGTTATGTTCTTACCGACAAAGCTACTTATCTATCCTTCAAAAACAATACCGAAGGTGATAAATTACCTAACCTTACTATTCTTTATGAACAGGACAATTCCCTAAAGAATACCTACACAATAATAGCCGTAAATCCCGATGCTAACTTTGTTAACGTCGATGGCGACGCGTTGGCTGCCGGAAGCGTAAAAATCAACACGGCTGGAGCCGACGTATTCCTCAATTGGATGACCAGCGAACGTGGCAAGGAATTGATTGCTACCTACGGCACCACCGAGTTCGGCGCCCCTTTATTCACCTTAATGTAGCCAATGTGGACATCGATTGGTAAAGCTTTTTCGCTTTTATTCAGCGGTGATCCATATTTGGGGAAAATTATTTCGACCACCCTTGAAATGGCTTTCGCGAGCTCCGTTATCTCATTGATAATCGGAGCTCCGATCGGTGTCCTTATCGGTATTTCCAAATTCAAAGGTAAATCCATAGTAACCATCATTGAAAGGACGTTTATGGGACTACCGCCTGTTGCGGTAGGCATTCTTATTTACGTACTCTTTTCGGGTACCGGTCCTTTTGGCAAATTGGGGCTTATTTATTCGGTACCGTTAATGATAATTGCCCAAGTCGTGTTGATTGTACCTATAGTATCGGGCATGACGGACACTTACATAAGCGCGGGAGCCGATAATCTCAGAGAAACCGCAAAGGGACTAAATCTCAACAAAGGAAAAACCTTTTTCCTTGCCGTCAGCGAAAGCAAATTTCAGCTTATCGCTACTTACTTGTTTGCTTTTTCCAGGGCTATCGCCGAAGTGGGAGCGGTGCAAATTGTAGGCGGTAATATTTTGTATAAAACAAGAGTAATGACCACCACAATCGCTCTTAACTACAATACGGGGCAGTTTGATTACGCCATAGCTTTGGGGGTGCTGTTATTGTTGATTTCCTTGATAGTAAACTGCGCCGCTACAATTATTCAAAAGAAACTAAAATGATACAGCTAAGTAACGTAAAAAAGATTTATAAAGAAAAGATAGCATTGGATATTCCTCAATTTACTTTTGAGGAAGGTAAAAGCTACGCGCTTATCGGAGCCAACGGTTCGGGTAAATCTACGTTAATAAGGCTGCTTGCAAAAACCTTACCTTACGAAGAAGGTAAAATTGTTGTACCCAACAAATTTATCGTATCATACATGCCGCAAAAGTCTTTCGGCTTTAATTTGCGCGTTATTAAGAACCTTACCATAGTAAAAAACGATATAAGCCTTGCTAATAAACTCTTAGACGCACTAAAAATGTCATCTTACGCAAAAAAGAACGCATCCAGACTTTCGGGGGGAGAAACCCAAAGGATTGCTCTTGCCAGAACGTTTATGAATGAAAGTAACCTAATACTTTTAGACGAACCGACTTCGGCAATGGATATAGAAAGTTCTATATTTGCCGAAAACCTTATAAAAGAAAAAAGCGCAGGCAAAACTCTCATTTTTTCCACGCATTCAATTCCTCAAGCCGAAAAGCTTTCTGATTTTATTATTTTTCTAAATAACGGCGTAATAACCGAAGTGTTACCCTCCAATGAATTTTGTAAAAACTGCCGAAACCCTGCTACAAAACAATTTTTAAGTCATTTTTATAACGTTACTAAATAATTTCTATTTTATCGCCGGCCTTAACCAGACCGCCTTTAATTACTTTTGTAAAAATACCCTCTTTGGGCATAATGCAAGAGCCTACCAATTTTTGAATTTCGCACCCTAAGTGACATTCCTTGCCGATTTTGGTTACTTCCTGAATAGTATCTCCGATTTTTAATTTTGTACCGATAGGTAATTCATATAAGATTATCCCTTCGGTGGTTATGTTTTCGGCAAACTTCCCGTCACATAAGCCTTTTAGCACTCTATCGGCGTATTTGTTGTAGCTTTCTCTGCCAAGTAAACTTACTTGTCTGATACCGCCGCCTGCGTGGGCGTCTCCTTCCAAGCCGAAATCTTCAATAAAGTTTCCCACAGGGATCGGGTGTTTTACCACTCCTTTTTTTTCGCTGATATTTACTGCAACTACTTTTGCCATAATTATTTACTCCTTATATACCTTCCAGACTTGCCGCCCATTTTTTTCTCTAACTTAATTTCTCCGATAATCATTTCTCTATCTATTGCCTTTGCCATGTCGTAAATGGTTATAAGAGCTGTTGACACCGCAAAAATAGCTTCCATTTCCACACCGGTTTTGGCTGTTACCTTAGTAGTGGCGGTAACCTTTATGGTATCTTCTCCAACAAATTCAAAATTAATATCGCACCCCTCCAAAGCTATATTGTGGCACATGGGTATATTGACGTAGGTGTTTTTTGCCGCCATTATGCCGGCAACTTGGGCTACGGTAAGTACGTCCCCTTTTTTTATCCCGCCTTCTTTAATTCTAATAAGCGTTTCTTTTTTCATGGTGATAATGCCCGACGCTACGGCAACTCTTTCGGATACTTCCTTATCGCTTACTTCCACCATTTTAGCATATCCTTGTTCGTTTATATGGGTTAGTTTTTCCATAATCTTACCCTCCTATTTGGTTCATATCCCGCTTTTGGGCGGCGCCTGTTTCCAAACTGTGTTTTAGTGGTTTTTTGCTGACGCATTCGGCAATAAAATTTTCCAAATTGCTGTCAATGTGCGGTTTTAGGTCAAAACTCTGGCGATTGTGCAGGCAGTTTAGCAGTTCTCCTTCCGCCGTTATTCTTACCCTGTTGCAGTTTCCGCAAAACTTTTGGGAAAGGGGCTTTATTAACCCTACTTTACTTCCTGTCTCGGTAATATAATAGTCGGCTGCCGAATTGTCAATATGCCCTAAATGCTCCCAATTCTTATGCTTGTCGGTTATTTCATTAAGGCTGATAAAACGTTCGGCTGCAAACTCACTTTGAGAGCAAAACGGCATAAGCTCTATAAAGCGTAATTCAAAACCGTTGTCGTTTGTATACTTAATAAAATCTTCCACTTCGTTGTCGTTAATACCCTTTAACAAAACAACGTTAATTTTAATGGTTTCAAAACCGCAGGATTTTGCCTCTTTTAAGCCGTCAAGTACTTCGCTTAATTCCCCGGTTCTGGTTATTTCTTTGTACCTTTCGGGGTTTAAGGTGTCCAAACTCACGTTTATTGCCTTAACTCCCGCATAATAAAGGTCTTTGGCATACTCTTGTAATAAAGTTCCGTTTGTGGTAACAGACAGCTTTTTTATATCCTTTTTGCCCAGTTTAGCAAGAAAGTCTATGGTTCCTTTTCTCACCAAAGGTTCTCCGCCGGTAATACGGAACTTACTTATCCCAAGGCTAATAAGCGCATCAACGATTTTTTCCATATTTTCAAAGGACAAAATTTCGTTATGCTCTTTTTTGGATATGCCTTCTTCGGGCATGCAGTACCTACACCGCAGGTTGCATCTGTCGGTTAAAGATATCCGCGCGTAAGTAATTTCTCTTCCGAATGAATCTATCATAAGTCAAAAACCTTCATTTCTCCGATTCTATCAAAGGTATATCCGCCCAATGCCGTAAGCTTAGAAGCAAACTGACTTGACTTTATATAATCGATAAAATCTGCTATTCTCTTGTCGTATATATACTGATAAGGAATCAAAAAGTCGTATTCCTCATTGCCTAGCGGTATAAAATCGGTATCCAACGCTTTCGCCGCCGACAGTACCGCCATACCGCAGTCGGCAACGTTATTTTTAACCGCCACCGCCACCGCAAGATGGGTGCCGTATTCTTTTTCGTAGCCGAAAACTTCGCTTTCTTCTATACCTTCTTTTTTCAGTAAGTAATCGAACAATATCCTTGTGCCTGCTCCGCGCTGACGGTTGGCAAAACTAAGTCCCATTTTCTTTATATCGGCAATGCTCTTAATATTTTTCGGGTTCCCTTTGGGTACAATCAGACCTTGAACTCTCCCAACACCCTTAATAAGCGCCATTTTTTTGCCCGCAAAGTATTTTTCTATATAACTATCGTTATAAATTCCGCTTTTTTCATCCAGTAAATGTATTGGTGCGATGTGGCATTCTCCTCTTATAAGCGCAGAAATCCCGCCCATACTGCCTACGTGCGCCGATGTTATCGTAACGGCATCTGCAATGACGTCTATTATCATATCATGACTGCCCGTTATTACCAACGATTTTTTGATTTCTTCCAGAGGTTTTATTAGTTCTACGGAAATTTTCTCCCCCGCTTCCACTCCTTCAATAAGCCGCTCTACTCTAAAAATCCCGTCGGCTTTAACAAGGCTCATAATTGCCGAAGCCCCTCTTTCCAAAGGTGTGGCTACCAGTTTACCGCCAACTTCTCCTACCGTCATTCTTATAAGTTCGGCATTCTTAAAGCTGCTGACTATTCTTCTGGTTAAAGTAGCTTCCACAGTGGCTTTATTTGTGCTGTTTTTCCATAAAAACTTTTCAATAACCGGTTTTGCGAACATTTCAAAAACAAGATAAGCCGAAACGGGATAACCGGGGATACCGATAATGGGTTTATTGTCAATAATGCCCAAAATAGTAGGCTTGCCCGGCTTAATGGCAATACCGTGAACTACCACTCTGCCCAATTCTTCGATAGCCTTTACGGTAAAATCCTTGGTACCTGCCGAACTTCCTGCATTGACAATAACAATATCGTTTTCTTTTACCGCAGTAATAATGGATTGTTTTAGCTTATTTATATCGTCTTCCACCACAGTGTAAACTTTAGGCTGTCCGCCGTAATTTATAGTAAGCGCCGAAAAAACTTTACTGTTTGATTCCATCAGCTTCCCTTCGGTAAGCTCCTCAGGGTTATTTACCATTTCCGCCCCTGTAGGGATTATGCCTACTTTGGGTTTGGAAAAAACTTTAAGAGTTTTATTTCCCGAAGCTATGACCGCTCCAATATCGCACGGAGTAACTACGTGTCTCGACGGAAGGATTAGTTCTCCCGCCACCACGCTTTCTCCGATTACTCTTACGTGCTGCCACGGATAAGCGGGAGCAATAATTTTGACGGTATCATCGTCTATGTTAATAACGTCCTCTATCATAATGACGGCATTATATTTTCCTTGTACTATACCGCCTGTGTTTATATAAACAAAGTCCTTATTTCTTATTAAAGTTAGGGGGGTGTTTTCGCTGGCGTCGTGGGTATTCTCCGACACAACGGCAATACCGTCCATAGCTGCGGCGTTGTAAGTCGGGTCGCATTTTTTGGCAAAAACCACTTGGGACGTCGTTCTTCCCAGCGCATCAAGCGGCGCAACCTCTTCTTCCTTGGTTTTGACTTCTACCTGAGACAAAAACAGTTCCAAAGCCTGTTTGTCATCGTTATTTTCTATATATCTCTTGTTTTCCATAACACTCCTAAAAGCCGTATACCTTTACCATTCTTCCTTCGGCTATGCCCTCATCGTTTTCTCCGATAATTATATACCCGTCGGCTTCCTTTAACGCGCTGATTATTCCCGATTTTGCAAAAAGGGGCAGGATATAAGGTTTGCCGTTTTCAAAATTAATACTAACCAATTGGCAAGTAGTCCTTCCCGGTGTGGAGGGGAAATTGAATCTGGCGGAAGCATAGGCTATTACTTTTTCCTTTTCTCCTCTTATCTGACTAATGGCTTTTTTGATGACAATCTCAAAAACCATAGCCGCCGCCATAGGATGCCCGGGCAAGCCGGCAACCAAAACGCTGCCTTTGTTTCCTAATATAGTAGGTTTCCCGGGTTTCATAGCTATCCCTTTTACTTTGACTTCTCCGCAGATATCCTCAATTACCTTATAGGTAAAATCCTTTAACCCTACACTGCTGCCGCCGCTTATTATTACAACGTCGCATATATCGGTAGCTTTTTGTAAGCTTTCATATAAAAGGTTATATTCATCTTTAATTAACGAAGATACAACAACCTCTCCGCCGCAAGCTTTTACTAACGCTCCTAAACAATGGGTATTTATATCTCTTATTTGCCCGTTTTTCGGTGTATCTTCTATTTTTACAAGCTCATCGCCCGTTGATATTATTCCGAATTTAATTGTGTCGTAAACGGACACTTTATCTATTCCAAGTCCGGCAAGAACTCCGATTAAAAAGGGTGTGAGAACACTTCCTGTTGTGGCAATAAGGGTGTTTTTGGTTACGTCGTCGCCTACTCTTATTACGTTTGCGCCAACCGCCACACTTTTATATACGGCTATTTGATTGCCGAATACTTCGCAGTTTTCTATCATGACAACGCTATCGGCGCCATTAGGGATTTTTCCGCCGGTAGGCACATATACCGTTTGTCCGTTTTTTATTTCTCCAATAAAGCTTTCCCCCATATTGACAACGCCAATAAGGTCAAGCAAAGCAGGCACCGCCTCGCTTGCTCCGTGGGTGTTATTTGCCTTGACCGCATAGCCGTCAACGGTGGATTTATCAAAATCGGGTAAATCTTCCTTAGAAAAAATATCTTCAGCCAACGTTTTGTTCCATGCGCCGTAAATGGGAGTAATAATCCTCCTGTCGGCAAAATTCTTGACTGTATCTTTTATTATTTTCAACGTTTCCGAATACGATTTGACTTGAAAAAACTCCATTATTCTTTACGCGCGCATTCTGCCGCCGCCCCCGTTAGTATATCGATACCGTGAACTATATTGGGAAGCAGAAATTCTACGTTCTCTTTTACCGCCTTGGGTGAACCGGGCAAATTTACAATAATTGACTTATTTTTTATCCCCGCTATCCCACGCGATAACATAGCTTTTACAGTGTACTTTGCGCTGTTACTCCGTAAAGCCTCAGCTATCCCCGGCGCTTCCCGCTCAAGTATTTTCTTAGTAGCTTCGGGCGTAATATCCCGTACCGAAAAACCAGTCCCACCGGTGGTGAGTATAAGGTTTATATTATTTTCGGCGGCTTGATTAAGGGCGGCGATTATTTCATTAAGTTCATCGGGAACAATTTTATAAAAAACCGTTTCAAAGTTATATTCTTTTCCTATTTCTGCAATCAAAGCTCCGCTCAGATCTTCTCTTAACCCTGCGCTGCACTTATCGCTTACCGTAATTACCGCAAGACTGTACATTTTTTTTAATTTCCCTTTATTCTTATTATTTCCATAGCGTCAGTATCGAAATAAAATATAGTGTCGGCCTCATATTTATTCTTTATAAATTTAACAAACAAACTCAGTTGCAAGCCCGAAACCAACTGCGGCATAATGACGGCGTTTTCTCCGCCAAGACCGTTTTTGTAATAGCCTTTCAGAATAGCAACGTTTTTAATTATAGCAGCCTGTCCGAAATTTTTATCCACTCCGCCGTGAATCAACGGAATTTTGTTTCTCAAACAGCATTCTTCTATAGCCACTTTGGAAAGAATGTTATCCACACAATCAAATACAACGTCGGCGCCTTTTAATAATTCGTCGGCGTTTTCGTTATTTAGCCTTGCTTCCTTGACGGTAATTTCGCAAGGAGATATCTTGTTTATTTCTTCCTTTAGAACGTTTCCTTTGCTTTTTCCTATAGTGTCCTTATTGCAAAAACATTGCCTGTTGGAGTTTGAGGGCTGAAAAACGTCGTTTTCTACAATGGTTATTTTCTTTGCGCCAAGCCGTGTTAGACCGTTTAGCACAAAACCTCCTAAACCTCCCGCGCCAACCACCGTTATTTTTATTTCGGCAATTTTTTTCTGGTCTTCGGGAGTCAATATGGCTTTATTGTGAATAAATTCTTCCATATTTAGCCCCCGCTGGCAGGCGATAAAATGGCTATTTCGTCGCCGTCGTTTAGCTTGCTTTTGAACATATTAAGTTTGTCGATAGCCACGCCGTTAATATAAATCAATGCGTTTTCCCATTCATCTACGGGCACATTCGTTTTTCCCTCAAGCAAAGTTAAGGCGTCCCACAAGGTTTTTACCTTGGGGATTTTATAGCTAGACTCATCGGTTTTAAGACGGTAAAGTCCGTATAATTTTATGGTTATCATATTTTCAATTTCCTTATCAACGATTTTTTCGGTATTCCGTTCTTCCAACCGCGGTAACGGTAGAAAGTACCTTTCATTTTTGACAATCTTACTTCGGTGCCGCTGCCGGGCTGTTTTTCATTGAGCAGTCTATTAGGCAAAGTATCGTCATCGGGAGTTAGTCCTAATCTTAAATTAACTAATCTTTCTAAGTTATAGCCTCTTTCTCCTATTCTGATAAACTTACCGATAGAACACTTCATACCCGTTAGGTGATTAATAATCTTCGGATACGGTACCATAGAAGGGATATTGAGGTTAAGCAGCCACAAATTCTTATGCGCCCAGCCTACGATTCCGCCGAAATACGGCATAACTTTGTTGACCATTCTTACAATCTTGTTGTTGGGATTCTCAATCAAAAATCCCGGCAATACGGCATAGCTTGTAAACAAGCAGGAGCCCGCCGCCGAAATAGCTTCCATCAAATCCTGGAAGAAAATATTGAAAGCGGCTTTGCCTTTGGTGGTAAGCCCGCTTACGTTTAAGCCTAAACCTTCCAAAACGACCAAATATCCTGCGTTAAGGTGACAGCCGCCGCGGTTGGCTACTGCATATCCTAGTCCCATACCTTGTGCGCCTCTGGGTTCGTATGCGGCTAATTCTAACCCTTTTACGTTAATAGCATAATCTTTGCCGCCGTATTTTTCGGATAGCTTTTTGGTGCCTTCGGCAATTTCCGCGCCTATGCCTTCCCTTGTTGCCGTTGCCTTAACAAGGCTTACTAAATCTAAGTTTTCGTCGCCGAATTTTAGTCCGTTGTCCCAAATTCCCTTTTCATTAAGTTCCATAGCAAAACCAACGGTACTGCCAAAAGTAATAGTATCCATACCGTATTCGTCGCAATAATAGTTGGCGTCCAGGATTTTTTGCATATCGTTATTAAGTAAGTTACTACCTAATAACGCCAAAGTCTCAACTTCGGGACCTTTAACGGGCTTGCCTTCTACCATAACCACACGTCCGCATTGGATAGGACAAGTGAGGCAGCCTTTATTCTTTACCAAATATTTTTCTCTGAGGGTTTCTCCACTGATTTTTTCAAAATCTTCATAACTGCCGTCTTGATAGTTCTTAGTAGTCAATAGATGCTTAAAATTCATTGTGGTGATAAGTCCTGCGGTGCCGTAGGTGGGGAGCTGTTTTCCGGTAAGAGGATGGGAAGTAAGGGTGTTTATCCATTTTTTACCCAGTTCCTTAAAAGCTTCCTGGTTTTCGTATTCTACTTTCATAGTGCCGCTGGCAACCAGACCTTTTAGCTTTTTACTGCCGAATACCGCTCCTACGCCGTTTCTGCCCGCCGCGCGCTCTTGGCTCACTACTGCGGCGTATCTGACAAGATTTTCTCCTGCAGGGCCGATAACGAAAGTCCCTTTGCCTTTGCCGCCCAAAATTTCCTGACTTTCTCCAGTAAGCTTACCCCAAACGTGGGACGCATCGCAAAATTCTATTACTCCGTCGGTAATATTTATATAAGTGGGAGTTTCTGCTTTGCCTACGATAATAAGACCGTCGTAGCCGGCTTTTTTTAGATTTATACCGAAGCTTCCTCCGCAATTACTGGACGTACATAGCCCTGTCAACGGAGAAATGGTAGACACGTTAAACCTGGAACTACTGGGAGCCGTAGTTCCCGTCAAAGGGGCGGTGGTAATGATTATGGGATTATTTGGATCAAACGGTTCTATCTTTTCGGTAACCGTATCGTACAGAATCTTGGCGGCAAGCACTTTTCCGCCTAGATATAGCTCTCTGTATTCATCGCTGATGGGATAATCACTGACGCTTTTATCGCTTAAATTTATTTTTGCGAACCTGTTTGCATATCCTTTCATTTTTCACCTCTACATAATATTATAGTGTATTCTTATAATAGTGTATTCTTATATTAGTATATTACAATCCGCTCTTACAGTCAATTAGGCAAAATCCAACAAACTATATAATAATCCTACTTAATATGGCTCAAAAAGGATAAAAATCAAACTATTTATTCCAAAGTTTGTCTTCAGTAACGCCCGTTGCCGTCTCAACGTCGGAGATTTCTTCTTTAGATAAATTCGTCAAAGTTCCACTTTCGCGCAAGTCACCCAAAGCCTTAATTACCGATTCAAAACGCCTTTTATTTATTTTGTTAGCGAAGGCAAAAACAAGACAACCTACCAAAAGTACGGCAGGGATAGCTATAAACAGCCATTTTATACCCAAAACGATTTTCGACTGGGCATAGGCGGCGGGGTCAAATTCTGCAACGGTGCTTTTAAGAATATTGTATTCATTTTGGTCAAAACCAATAGCCTTTAAGCCAAAGCCCAGAATAAATATGGAAACGCCCGAAATAAACTTCCTCATAAAGGTGGTTATGCCCGAATATACCCCTTCTCTCCTTTTGGCGGTCACGCATTCGTCAATGTCGTATATATCGGACAGCATCGACCAGGTGGCAAGGTTGCCCGCGGCAGCGCCGAAACCGATTAACATAGCAAAAATACAAATTACGATAATCGGAGTGGAAGGATTAACAAAGATAAACAGTAAGGAAACCAAAATCCATATCGGTATACCGATAAACAGCGGAAAAACTTTGCCTTTTTTCTTGGCTATTTCTCCGTTTACTATCATAAAAATCAACTGACTTACCAACAAAACGCCCATAACAAGGGTATAGCTTTGATAGCGTAAAACCACTATGTCTATGTAAAAAATAAAGAGGGCAAGCACTAGGTCGATCGTTACTTGGAAGAACAAAAATATCCCCAAAAAGTTCCGATACGACTTTAGCTTAAATACGCTTAGCCAGTCTTTGAGGGTAATTTTTTCTATGGTGGTCGGCAGTTCTTTTTCCCTTGTTCCTAAAAAAGCAAAGAGCCAGCACAGTCCGAAAATAACGCCGAAAATTATTGCCATAACTAAGTAGCCGTTCTTTTGTTGCGGACTAATGCTAGCGCCCCCAATGGAGTTAATAATAATACCCGGCACAACGGCTGCAAGTAAACTTGTGGCGCCGCTAAAGCACATTCTGTAGGTGGTAAAGGACGTTCTTTCGTTATAGTCGTCAGTAATGTCGGAAAGTATGGAGTTATAAGGCACCATAACAATGGTAAACGCCGTGCCGAAAAACATATAAGCTATTGCATAATAGGCTATTTTCCAGGCTATACTTTGTATGCCGAAAGAGTAAAAAAGCATAACAAATGACAAAAAGACAGGCAATATGCCTGCCAAGAAGTAAATTCTTCTTCTACCAAAACGGCTGCGGGTTCTGTCGGACAGCCTACCTACTAGAGGGTCGGTCACCGCGTCCCAAATTTTGCCTATCAGTATAATAACCGTAGTGGCTAGAATGGGGATTTGCTCTACCAGCACAAGAAAATTCATAAAAAACAGAGAGAATATCAAAAAAGCGCCACCGCCGTAGATATCTCCCGAAGCGTAAGACAGTTTACTCAAAATTTTGTTTTTCATAATGCCTCCGTAAGCGACTTGACCGCAGCTGTCATTTTTTTGATGATAAAATCCATTTTTTCCTTAGTCATGTGGCTGTTTGCGCCCGACACGCCCAAAGAATACAGACATTTTTTCCTGCTGTCAATAATCGGCACAGCTACGCACCGAATATCAAGACTAAGTTCGTTATCGTCGATAGCATATCCATCGTTTCTTATCTTTTCCAGTTCTTTTTTCAAAGCCTCTTCACTGCTTATGGTGTTCGGCGTGAACTTTTCATAAGTAATGTTGGTTAGCATATGTTCCCTTTCGGAATCAGTGGCAAAAGCAAGCAGACATTTGCCTACCGATGAGGCGTGAAGGGGTTCTCTGTTGCCGATTTTGGCATTTACTACCAGTCTGCTGGACGATTCGGCTTGCTCAACAATAACCGCGCCGTCGTTACTTAATGCGCAAAGGTGTACCGACTCTTCTACTTGACGGCATAAAGCGTCCATAATGCCTTTGATTTGTCCTAAAATGTTTCTACCCTTATAATAATTATTGGACATTTGCAAAATGGACGGACCTATGCTGTACATTCCGCTGTTGCGGTTGACTTCTACCATATCTTTTTGGATAAAAGTCTTAATAATTCTGGAAACGGTACTTTTGTTTATTCCCAGCGCGTTGGCTATTTCGGTAATGGTACACGACCGCTTACCCGAAATAAATTCCAGCACAGCCAGACCGTTTTCCAGAGCTTTGCTCATATCATACCCCGATAATAATTATTGAGAATATTGTTTTGCAACGCCGTGTTTTTGCAGCTGCCTTTAATAAGTTCCACAAAGGGCGCATGGGCAAAAATGGTGTTTAGTATGCTCTTATCCATATTGTTTAATATCTCTTCCATAGGCTTGTGAACGGCTGTGGAAATGGTTTTTAAGGTGTTGCGGCTATGTCTTTGACTTTCGCTACGTTCGGGAGGGTATCCACGCCCGAATTCGTCTTCAAAGAGTTTTTCAAAAATATTATCCAAATTCTTATCCCCTGCCCAGCCGAAGCCTTTATTGAGAGCCAAAGAAATACAATTACCGCCGTTTATCTGACTGAACAGCCAAGCGTCAAGGGGATTATCGATAAGTCCGCAAAAAACGTCGGGATACTGCATAACGGAAAGCAAAAAGCCCTGTCCTGTACCGCAACCGCCCACAACGAAGTCAACCGCGCCAAGGTTAAGCAATATCGCCGCCATAAGTCCGGTATGAATATAAGTAAGTCCGTTTTCTGCCGAATCCTTCGCGCTCATACCCAGGTTAATCGCCTCATAGCCGCTTTTTTTGATTGCCGCAATAATATACTGGTTTTTATCCCTTGCCGAAACTTCGTTAATAACCGCAATTTTCATAATTTTATCTCCTTTTATTACCAAAAAGAATACTTAAAAAGCTCTTTTTCTTCATTAACGGCTTATCTTCATAACAATTTATTACTATTTCTTTATTCTGTCTGGAAGAATCCAAAGTTGCCAAAGCAAACTGCAAAACTTCCCGTCCCTTTTCTCCCGATAATATAGGCTCTCTGTCCTCTTTTATTGCATCGATAAAATCATGGGTGGAATTAATAAAAGCGTCCTGCCAGTCGTGCGGGAAATCCCAAAATTCGGTAACCTTGCCGTCTTTATAAAGAATAACGGGGGCAACGTCAGAGAGCATTTCTGCGGTACAGCGGGTAAGCCAAACTACCCCTCTGCTACCGGTAATTTCCATTCTTTCATCGCAAGTATAGTATTTACCTTTGATATAGAGTGATTCCGAAGAAGTAATATCCCACACGCCGTATACTTTTTTGTCGGCGTACTTCCACATTACTACCGCGGGGCAGTCCTGACAAACGCCGCCTAAAATTTTGGTTTCGTCAATCCAGGCAACGACCTTTTCCACTCCCCCCAGTAAATCGATAAAAAGAGAAAACTTATGGTATCCATCGTCAAAAACTACAGGCCCGCCACCCGACAAGGAGTCGTTTAATCTCCAGCTCCAGGATAGCGTATCCACTTTCCAGCCGGTAGGGTCAAGTTTCTCTTCGCAAACGCCCTTTGCCCTAAGCTTACTTGCAGGGGTGTTGCAAGACATCAAACCGCCGTTGTTCATTTTGTAGCGTATACCCACAACGTCGCCGATTTCCCCTTTATTTATCAAATCTTTTAGGAATAAATAGGGCGGATAATGTACGAAATTTTCATAAACCTTTAATTTAACGTTGTTTTTCTTGGCGGCTTCTATCATTTTGTCGCACTCTTCTAAATTTAGCGCCATCGGCTTTTGTACCGAAACGTGCTTTTTGGCTTCGCATGCCTTTATCGTAAGGTCACAGTGCAGGTGATGAGGCACAAGTATTTCCACCCCCACAATCGTAGGGTCGGCAAGTACCTCTTCATAGCTGTCATAAACTTTGGGAATATTGTGCTCTTCGGCAAACTTTTCGGCGGCGGCTTTGTTCTTGTCGTATACCCCGTAAAGTTCGGCGTCGGTTCTGTCTTTGTATCCGGCAACGTGCAAAGTGGCTATTCTGCCGCAGCCTATTAATGCAAATCTCAATTTTTCCATTATCCCACCTCTTTTTTATTATACTATAGTCAGGTCAAAACTTAAACTGTCTCTTTTTTTATGTTCTCCTCATAAATTCTGCGCTTTTCTTCCATATAGGCAGGTATTGGCACGTCCCACCAGCCGAAAGCCTTGCCGCCGGTGAACGGATATTCTCTGGACACGTCAATAGTAATCAATGTAGGCTTGTTATTCTTAATAGCTTGCGCAGTATCGTTTTTCAATCCCTCTAAAGAATAAGGCTTGTACGACTCAATGCCAAAACCTTTTGCAATATTATAAAAATCGGGACTATAGGCTTTGCCGTCGCGCATAAAATCATTGCCGAACGCGCTGTCTTTACCCAGTACGTCGTTTTGCAAATCCTTAATAGCCATCCAACCGCTGTTGTCAGCCAAAATAATAATTACAGGGATATTATATTGCGCCATAGTGGATAATTCCTGCATTATCATCATAAAGTCGCCGTCTCCCAACAATGCAACCACAGGTTGATTTGGTTTAGCTAATTTTGCTCCGATAGCCGCAGGCACCGCCCATCCCATTGTAGAAAAACCGCCCGTTGTCAGATTGCAATAAGGCTTTGGATAGCAATATTCTTGGAACAATTGCGCCTGGGTATTACCCGATGATGTGGCAACTATGGTATCTTCGGGTAAAACTTCGTTCAACGCGCCGATAATTTGGGAAATCGTCGGCATATCGGTAGGTATACTGCGGATATTAACCAAATAATTCTTCCACTCTGCGCGTAAATCTTTTATTTCTTTAAGATAGCTGTTGTTAATTTTATAGTCAACCAAAGAATTGTTTAGACGAATAACGGTATCAGTTAAATCAGCAACAATTCCCACGTCGGCAAGATAGTTTTTGCCGATTTCCGCTGTGTCTAAGTCTACGTGAATTAGCTTGGTATCGGGGAAGTTAAAGCTTACTCCCTTGCGGTAAGAACAAGTGGTTTCATCGGCAAATCTAGTGCCTAACGCCAAAATAACGTCGGCTTCACGGCAGATTTTCAGCCCAACGGGAGTACCCTTGGAACCTGTATGGAAACAATATTGCGGATGAGTTTCCTCCACCGCGCCTTTACCTGCCAAAGTTGTAACAACGCCTGCGCCCCACTTTTCGGCAAGGGCTATTATCTTTTCGGCGCATTTTGCCCGTAACGCTCCACCGCCTGCTAGAATAACAGGTCTTTTTGCGGTCTTCATAAGGTTAATAGCCGCTTTGAGGCTCTCTTCGCTTGCGGTAGGCTTGTCGGCAACGTATTGTTTAGTGATATCCTTTATTTCGATTTCTATAGCGGCGGCTTGCACGTCCATAGGCAAGGTAATAACGCACGGTCCGCTTCTGCCGTTGTTCATCAAACCGAACGCCCTATTTATAATCCTAGGTATTTGTCCGACCGTCTCTGCCCGCCAACTTCTCTTACAAAGAGGCTCTAAGCTCCTTATTATATTGCTGTCGGCATATCTTTCCACTTCCTGCAAAACGCCCACGCCCTTCATATTGGTATGCGTGTCCCCGCAAAGCTGCAAAAACGCCGTGGAATCAACGTAAGCCGTCCCAAGTCCGATAGCGGTATTGAGAGAACCAGGTCCTATGGAAGCAAAAGAAGCAATGGGCTTACCCGAAACTCTATAGTATCCGTCGGCAATAGCCGTTGCCGCCTGTTCATGCTTAACCTGAATATACTTTATATTCCCCTTTTCCTCTTCCTTTCTTATGGCGTCAAAAAGCCCCAAAACGCCGTGTCCCGGTATACCCAAAACGTATGGCACACCGTGATTTATTAGTTCTTTAACAATGATTTCCCCGCCTGTCAGTTTCATATAGCCAATATCCTCCGCTAATAAATATAGTTTAATTTCTAAAAAAATCTATAAAAAAATACCCCTTTATAACTAAATTATATTCCCGCCAACCCAGCCAGTCAATACGAACGTGAAAAAGCCGTTGCACCCTGTGCAACGGACTTTTACCGAAAAAAAATGTCTATTGACAAGATTTTTTGCATATGCTACACTTGTGGTAATACCACCAGAATAGTGAGATTATGAAAAAAAACGATTTAACACAACACTTTATTGATAGCGTAAAAGCGAAAATATTTGACAAAACCTACCGTATTGGCGACAGCCTGCCCCCTCTAAGACAGCTTGCAGAGGAGTTCGGTTGTTCCCGAAGCGTAGTAAACGTCGGTATCGCCCGACTGGCAGCCGAAGGGTACCTTGTAATACATAAGCGTAAAAAAACCACCATAAACAACTTTGTGGACAGGGCAAGTTTGGACGTTCTTAAAGATATGGCGTTTTCTATCAATGCCGAATACCGCATTAAGGCAGTAAAAGATATGCTTCACGCAAGAAAGCTTATTGAAGTAGCCGCAGTAAGGCTTATGGCGGAGAAAAAAGCCGATACTAGTGAGTTGGACGAAATTATTAGTAAAGAAGAAGCTTTAATAAGGAAAGAGGAAAAGGACTATATGATAATAGCGCAAGCGGATTTTGCTTTTCACTTTAAGCTGATTGAGTTATCAACTAACGCCGTTTATTATGCGGTAATGAACTCTTTTAGCGCGCTGGCTAGTCAACTGACAGAGGATTTTTATAAAAACAACGTTGATTTGTTTGGTGGTTACGTAGAAAAGCATAAGCAAATATCTTCGGCAATAAAAAGTGGCGATGCTAATTTAGCAGCATCTTTGCACGAAGGAATATTAATTCACGGAGAGCAAGCTTACAACAAGTTCAGTATATAAAAGGAGGCAGCAATGGGAAAAATAAAACAGCCAAAGAACCTAACGCCAAGAATAAAATGGCTACGGGACTATTATTTTGAGGGTGTAAAAAGACCCTGGAACAACGAATACAAGGTTTTCACTACCGGAGTGCCCCACGATGAGATGTATAACGAACTAACCTATTACATCGTGCCCGAAACGTACTCTTTCTTCGGCACTTTTCAAAACGGATTGCCCCAAATTGCTAGGCAAATAGACGTTCCCGACAATTTTTATTCCCAAAGCATTGTGGAAAGGCGGGCATGGTTTGTAAAAGAAGCTATGACTAAACACGTTCCGTTGGATATTTTGCCCGGTGACCTTCTTTGCGGAGCAAATTTCAATCTTTTCGTCAGTCATTGTTTGACCAAAAAAGAGAAAAAAGCTCGCGATGCTATTCTTTACGGCAAAGACGGACTTCGCGCCGAAACGGTGGACTTCCACGACCGCGGCTTTGGCAACTGCGGAGCAACCAGCGGACACCTTATCCCCGACTACGCCACTATTGTAAATAAGGGATTTAGGTATATTATAGAAAAACTTGATAAAAGATATGAAGAATTAACCGAAAAGCAGAAAAAAGGTAAGGAAGGCGGGGAAATCAGAGCTATGAAAACAGCTGCGGAAATGCCTTGCGAACTGGCAAAAGCGTACTCTGCCCGCCTAAAAGTTCTTGCCGCCGAAGAAAAAGACGTTTCCCGCAAAAACGAACTTCTGCAAATGAGTCAAAATCTGGAAGTTGTACCCTACAATCCCGCAAAAGACTTGTGGCAGGCTGTTCAATCCTTATGGCTTACTCACATGCTGGTTATGTCCGATGAAAACTATCCCGGACCCGGAGTATCGTTTGGTAGACTTGACCAATATCTATATCCTTATTATATAAAATCTTTAGACCAAGGCATGACCGAAAACTTCATGAAAGAAATTTTCGAATGCTTTTGGGTGCATTGCAACACAGCCTACGACGCCCAAATTAAGGTCGGTATGAATCAAGGTATTACCGCAGGCTTCGGTCAGTTGTTTATGATAAGCGGAGTTGGCGAAAACGGTCAAGATTTAACAAATGATTTATCATATTTACTGCTTGACGTAATAGACGATATGAGCCCTATTCTGGAGCCTAAGCCCAACGTGCGTATCCATAAAAATTCCCCTACAAAGCTACTGCTCAAATTAGCCGATATGATAGCCGAAAGTCAAGGTGCGCCGTTTTTGCTTAACTTTGACGAAAGATCAATGGCGGGCTTGTTGCGTGAGGCAAGAAAGGGCGGTTTTGAAGACAAAATCAATCTAAACAACGTTTATGATTATGCCTCAGTGGGCTGCTTAGAAAACACAATGGTCGGTAACGACCGTTCCAGTACGGTAGACGTAAACCTAAACTTACTAAAAGCCGTAGAACTAACCCTTGCAAGAGGTGGAGAGCTCAGACAGTATACCGACGCTATCTGGAACAAACCGCTTGTCCCTAAAACCTTTATTGATACCGGCGACCCTGCTAAGTTCGCTACCTTTGAAGAGTTTTACGCGGCGTTTGAAACACAGACCAAATTCATTGTCAAAAAAATATTCGAACTATATGATAAGAGCACAAGCGTAAGAGCGTGTTTTCACCCCACGCCGTATTTATCTTTGCTGGTCAAAGGCTGTATAGAAAAAGCCCTTGACGTCACTAAAGGCGGAGCGGAGATTAGGTTTGTTACCGTTGAGGGCGTAACTTTCGCTTCCACTGTCGATAGTCTGCTTGCCATAAAGTATCTTGTTTTTGACAAAAAAATATGTACTATGGAAGAACTAATAACCGCCCTTAAAGACAACTGGGTGGGACATGAAAAGCTGCAAGCTATAGCCAAGAACAAAGCGCCTAAATACGGCAGGGACGATGACGAAGCCGACGAACTTGCCCGTAAGTTTATGGAGCTTTGGTCGGAGGAATGCTGGAAGTATAAGACAACCGCCACCGATGCACAACTTAGACCGGGTATGCTCAGTTGGAACTACTGGGTAGGCGACGGCTATATCCTATCCGCAAGTCCAGACGGCAGAGCCAACGGACAATTCCTTTCCAATGCCATTTGCCCCAGTAACGGCGCCGACACAAAGGGACCTACCGCCAACATTAACTCAGTCGGCAAAGCCCTGGGAGGAAAGAGTAAGGACGGCGATTATTTAGATTACGTTAATTATCTTCCCAACGGAGCCAGCCATACCATTACCCTTTCTCCCGCCCTTGTAAGGGACGACGGACATAAACAAAAGTTAATAGCCTTACTAAAAGGCTACGCCGAAAACGGCGGCACGGCATTGCAATTAAATATTCTTGACGCCGAAACGCTTATCGAAGCCCAAAAGAATCCTACCGAATACAGGCATCTGCTTGTCAGGGTAACGGGCTACAACGCGTATTTCTCTTCTATCGGTCGGGAACTTCAGAACGAAATCATAGCTAGAGAAATCCACAACAAATATTAGGATAACGCTATGCAAACCTACATACTAGACGTACAAAAAATGTCCACAGAGGACGGCCCCGGGATAAGGACAACGGTCTTTTTCAAGGGCTGCAACCTCAATTGCAAGTGGTGCCACAATCCCGAATCTATTTCTTCAAGCCAACATATATTTTGGCTTGAAGATAGGTGTATGGGTTGCAATACCTGCATAGAAGTATGCCCAAATGGCGCTGTTTCCTTGCAGAGTGACGGAATAAAAACCGACAACAAACTTTGCGACTTTTGTAATAAGTGCATAGAAGAATGCCCCATGAACGCCTTGGAAATTAAAGGAGAAGTTATTACCGTAGAGGCTTTAGTCAATGAACTGATTAAGGATAAAGCATACTACGACACCAGTCACGGCGGAGTTACTTTATCGGGCGGAGAGGTTGTACTTAACTGGCAATACGCTTTGGAACTACTAAAGGAACTAAAAACAAGAGGAGTTCATACCGCCATAGACACCGCAGGATGTTATTCTTATTCTGTATTAGAAAACTTACTGCCTTACGTCGACCTTATTTTATACGACATCAAGCATATTGATAATGATAAGCATAAGCAACTTACCGGAGTGGAAAACACTTTGATTTTGGAAAACGCCAAAAAACTTGGCAGCTTAGAAAAACCAAAAATATGGATAAGGACGCCGATAATCCCCGACGCTACCGACTCCGAAGAAAATATAATCGGAATAGCTAATTTTATAAAGGACAATATGCCGAATATAGAAAAGTGGGAGTTAGTAAGTTTTAACAATCTTGGCAAGCAAAAATACAAACTATTAGGTAGAGATTGGGTTTACAAGGATTCTCCCCTAATAACAAAAGCAAAAATGCAAAGACTTAACGATTTAGCAAAGCAAATAACCAACAAAGTAACGTGGTCGGGAGCGACCAGACTGGAGGTATAGTTATGACAGCAATAATCAGCAAAGAAGACATGCAAAAATTCGCCGTTACCGGCAAAATCGGTCTGATTTCCACTATTAGTCCTTTCGGAGAACCGCATATTACCCTTATTACTTCAATTCAGGCAAAGGATGAAAAAACAATAATGTGGGGGCAGTTTACTCACGGACTTAGCAAAGAGTACGTCAATAAAAATCCCCTGACAGGCTTTCTTGTGCTAAACTTAGAAAAAAAATGGTGGCGTGGCAAAACCGAATACCGTGATAGTACCGAAACTGGCGAAGACTTCGATATGTACAACAATCAGCCCCTCTTCCGCTACAATACATACTTTGGTGTCGGCAGAGTGCATTATATGGATCTTAAAGACTTTTCCGGTAAGCAGGATTTACCCATGGGTGGCATTATTAAGGGAGCGCTCCTTGGTAAAATGATAAAACCCTTTGTAAAACCCAGTCCTGACGGTATCAAAAAAATAAAAGGGATCAGCGTCAAGCTAGCCAAAGACCTAACTTCACTAAAATTCTTGTCCTACATAGACGAAGAAGGCTTTCCTGTTCTGCTCCCCGTCCTTCAAGCAACCATGAAAGACGAAGGCAGAATATATATTCCACTTACCGCCTACGGTGAGGAAATCAAAAAAATAAAACCCGGTTCCAAAGTAGCCTTATTCTATGCCAACCTAGAACTTTCCAGCGTGCTTTTCCAAGGTTACTTTACCGGCATAGAAAAAAAGCTGGGCGTAAGCTACGCTATTTTCGATATTTCCAAGGTCTACAACTCCATGGTCCCCATTCCCGGCTACATCTACCCAATGGAACCATATTCGGTTGTACATTAATAACAAATAAAACTATAATAACCGAATTATTATACAAAGATAATTACCAATTTTGCAACAAAAAAGCAACCACATATCGGGTTGCTTTTTTTCTATAGTATTCTTGAATTTAAGATTGATATTTTCATATGTCGTAAATATGTATGTTCTATTGATTTACAAAATTTTGAGTGGTAAAATAACAAGAGAACACATTACAGCTTATACCGCAAAAGCCGAAGGAATCCGTAACGAACATCCCATTTCCCTAAAAGAAATCAATTTCCATATTTCTATCGAATCCGAAGATATTATTGACTCCGACCTTGCCTTAACCGTCAAACAAGCCGAAACCATCTCCCCCGTCTGGCTTGCCATAAAAAATAACGTAACAGTAAACGTTACTTATGAGATAAAATCAAAGTGACACGATCAACTGCATCTTAAAGCGTTCTTCGCCGTATACTGCGTGAGGTATATCTTTTGGCATAATGAGCGTATCGCCTTCTTTAAGGATAAAGACTTTGTCGCCGACCGTAAACTTTCCTATACCGTCAAGCACGGTTACCATAGCGTCTCCGCCTGATGCGTGAGTAGATATTTCTTCTCCCTTGTCAAAAGAAAACAAAGTCATGCTGACAAGATTATTCTGCACAAGCGTTTTGCTGACAACTTGCCCGTCCTGATAAGCGACCAAATCTTTCAAATTAAGTTTTGCGGTTTTCTCTATATTTTTATACATAGTTTTATAATACCTCCGTCAGTATAGTATGTGTTTATTATATCATAATATATAACTTTGTCTATAGTGTAAGCTAGCGAACCGTGAACCTTTAGGTTCGATTCCCGCAAAATAAGAGAAAAGACCACAGTATTGTGGTCTTTTGGCGTTCCCGGCGGGGGCGACGCGTTAAGCTAAGTTGCCAGTGGCAAGTTAGTAGCCAAAGCCGTGCAGCAAGCTGTGCTTGCAAGCCGGAGGGGTGAGCGCTTAGCGAACCGTGAACCTTTAGGTTCGATTCCCGCAAAATAAGAGAAAAGACCACAGTATTGTGGTCTTTTGGCGTTCCCGGCGGGAATCGAACCCACGGCCTAACGCTTAGGAGGCGTTCGCTCTATCCTACTGAGCTACGGAAACTTATTTTGTATAACTTATTCTTTGTTATGGTTTTTGCAGTCTTATTATCTTTTGGGAATGCTTTTGTATTATATATCATTTTTGTAGTTTTTGCAATCGTTTGATATATTTAGCTTTTCTATTGAATATTTATGGCAAAAAAGTAATGGCGGTTATAACTACCGCCATATATAATTAAGCTATATTTTTATTGTTAATATTTTTTAGGTATAGCAAGTACGGTTGATTACATTTTGCCAAGGGGCAAAAAGAGTGGTCTCCACCGCTACATTGATTTTTTCTTTATTAAGTTTTTTCAAAAAGGAAATGAGGGCATCGGGGTTTTGCAGCATTGGCTCGCCGCCGCTAAGCGTTACCCCGCCGCCTGTGGAGAAATAATACTTTTTATCCTTTATTACCGTGTCAAAAATTTCTTGAACGGTATACTTTTTTTCGCCTATATCCAAAGAGGCGTCAAGCCCCTCGGGATTTTGGCACCAAAGACACCTCAGTCCACAGCCCTTGAAAAAAACCGTAGTTCTTATCCCGGGACCGTCGTGGACGCAGGTTCTTTGAATCTTAAATACTTTTAACTCGTAATTTTTCCCTAATTCTTGCTTGCTTTTTACCTCTCCGCTAGCGTCCTTATCATTTAACATAATTATCTCCTTGAGCTAGAAAACTCCTCGCGATAATAATATATTATTTACAGCACAAATTTACCATTTTGGACGGATAAACCTCTTTTGCTCCTCGGTAAGGTCAAGTCCCAAGGTGCCGCCCGGGTTCATAATGTTGTTGGGGTCGAAATGATTTTTGAGTACCTTGAATATTTCCATCTGATTAGTGCCGATTTGTCCTTCCAGCCAAGGCGCAAACATTTTGCCTATACCGTGGTGGTGACTGATAGCTGCGCCCGACTTTTGGATATGGTCCAATATACCGCGATGGTATTGTAGATAATCTTCAAGCTCGCTCATCTTTGTGATAAAGATAAAGTATAAATTGGCTCCCTGCGGATAAGCATGCGACATGTGCGTTGTGCAAATGGTGTTGGGGCGGGATTTGCAATATGCCCTAACCATTTCGTGCACCTTGGGCATATTATCCCAATTAACCGTACATTCCAAAGTATCGGTCATTATGCCGAAGTCCTGCATGCTGTCGCGCAAATACGGGTCTCTAAAACGTCCCTTCTCCCAGCCGTTTACCGGGAAAGCTCCAAGGGGCATTGCTTTATACTTACGGCAAATTTTTCTTACCCTCTTAGCTTGGTTTTTGCACATACCTTTTTCGCCGTCAGCCCAACCTAAGAATAAGCACTTGCCGTCTACGTTCTCCCCTTTCATGGCTCTTTCCACGTCAAAGGTAGGATAACCTGCTTTCTCTAAAAACTTGATTACAAAAGGTATATCGTCCAAACCGTAAAGTCTCATCATCAGCTCGGTTTCTTCGGGGTCAGATAACCTAAATACCGACGGATGGCCGAACTCTCCCTGCATAATTTCTCTTGCAGCTGCTTGCGCGTCTGCCCAGCTTTTGAACATATAGCTGTATTTTATGCGGTTTTCGGGCATATAGCGGAAAAAGCGTAAAGTAACATGGGTAAGAATACCGTATGCTCCCTCATTGCCCATCATTATTTGATTTACGTCGGGTCCTGTAGCTTTGGCGGGATAATCGTCGGTAACGATTTTTCCTCTGGGAGTAATATATTCCTGTCCAAGAACGATGTGTTCTATCTTTCCGTAATAAGTGGAGTTTTGTCCTGCGCCGCGTGTAACCGTCCAACCGCCGACAGAACTATATTCAAAGGATTGGGGGAAGTGTCCGCAAGTGTAAGCCATCTTCGCGTTAAATTCGGCAACTGCGTTATTGAGGTGCTTTTCCAAATCGGGACCGCTCATACCGGCTTGTACCGTAATGGTTTGGTTAAGCTCGTTAAACTTAATAACCTTATTAAATCTCGGGCGCATATCCAAAGAAATTCCGCCCTTAACACATTCCACACCGCGGGTAACCGAAGAACCGCCGCCGTAAACGTAAACGGGAATTAACTGCTCGTCACAGTAAGCAACGATTTTTTCTATTTCTTCGGCGTTATCGGGATAGATTACTATATCGGGAATGTTCTCAACAACGTGCTTTCTTAGTCTCATAAGATCGTGCATTGTCTTGCCGTAAGCAACCGACAAGCGGGAATAACAGTCTCTCTTGACGTATTCTTTGCCGACTATTTCTTCAAACTTTTTTATTTGTTCCTCGGTAAGCTTAATTGGCACGTCAAAATCAACTTTCTCATAGCCTGTTTCTTTAGGAGCCTTAAAATCCTCGTCGGTCATAAGGAAGATTTTCTTCATCATTTTATATAAACTCTCTTTGGGAACTTTGAACTCGTCCGGATGCCCCCATTTGAGTATGCTTCTGTAACTGCCTGCCGGCGCTCTTTTTTCCTGCCAATCAGGTCGGAATCCTTTATAAGGTTTGGACATAACTACCTCCTACTTGTTTTTTTGTTTTTGCAAGCCTAAAAATATGGGTCTTAGTCGTTTGTAACTCTTTCTGTATACGTCGTTATATATGTTTTGATAAATTTCGTGATTTACAGGGTTAGGCGTAAAAACTTTGGACTTTGTTACCATATTTTCTATGGCTTCCTCATAGCTAGAATACCTATTAAGCCCGATAAAAGTGCATATAGCAGCGCCCAGTCCGCTTGTTTCGTAGGTCTGCGCCCTATAAACAGGAAGATTAAACATATCGGCGGTAATTTGGCAAACCTCGTCGCTTTGCGCTCCGCCACCCGATACCGCCAACTGCGTTATGGGGGTTTTGCTCCTCTTTTCCAGACGATTCTTGCCTTCCATCAAAGCAAAATTAATGCCTTCTATTATTGCCTTATACATATGTACAAAACCGTGCCTTTCGGTAAAGCCTATCATAGCGCCTCTGGCTTCGGGGCGTTTTAGGCTCGGCGACCAGTAGGGCTCTACGTATAACCCTTCACAACCCGGGGGAATGGCGCTTATCATAGCGTCCAGTTCTTTTTCATAGCTAATAGCCTCGGTTGCGCCTTTTCGCTTCATAAGTTCGTTTATAAACCAGGTAAGCATCCAATATCCGCGGAAAACCATAATTTCGGGATTGTATTTATCCGGTATAACCGACGGATAAGCGGGCAAGAAAGTATCCGGTTCTACAAAGTCCGAAGTGGTAATTTGTATAGTTGCCGTAGTTCCGAAAGATATTGAGGCGGTATGGGGATGAATTGCTCCGGTGCCTACCGTTTCGCAACCCTTGTCGCTACCGGCGGCAATAACCGGCAAGCCTTCTTTAATGCCTGTCATTTTTGCAGCTTCGGCGGTAATGTTACCTAGTATACTTCCAGGTGGGACCAGGTCAAAGAGCTTGTCGTCTTTCATGGTAAACATCTTTCTTTGGAGATTATTTTTCTTCATCCAGGTTTTGTTCTTATAGTCAAAGGGCATATGGACTATCATAGAAGCTACGCTGTCCTTAATAACTCCGGTAAGGCGCATATTAAGAAAGGTGGAATACTGGATATATTTATAGGTTCTTGCCCAAATTTCCGGCTCGCTTTCTTCAATCCAATTACATTTGGCTTCCTTCCTGTTTTTTTCCACAGCCTGGCTCATCCCGGCAACGCCGAAAGCCATGCGGGAAAGTAAAGGTAATTTCGTTTCGCACTTTGCCGTTCTTTTGTCAAGCCATAAAATACACGGACGAAGAGGTTTGCCGTCTTTGTCAATACAAATACCAACGTCGCGCATTGAGGAAACCGAAACGCCAATTATTGTATCCCAAATATCAGCATTGCGTTCTTTAAGTTTTTGCGACGCCTCGCACAGTTTTTCCCAGTAAAGCTCGGGGTCCTGCTCGGCATAGCCGTCTTGTGTGGAATAATACGGCTCGAAAGTCATCTTGACTTTGTCGATAAGATCGCCCTTATCGTTAAATAACATTGCTCTTGTGCTTTGTGTCCCGCAGTCGAAAGTAAGAATTATCCCCATATCATTTGCTCCTTTATTTAATAACTCTGAACATGTCCGTGGTGATTATAACGTCTATTCCTGTGCCTAAAATGTCCTCTACTACAGTTTCTCCGATTTTTAATATTTTGTCAAGTTTGATTTTCCTTAAAACGTCCATCGCCTCAAGTATTTTTTCTTTGGGTAGTTCTCCTGCCGTCCTTACCGAAACAACGGGCAGCTTGTCAAAGCAGGTATTTACCGTGGTTGTCAGGCTACGCTTGGGACAAGTCAGTTCTTCGGTGGCAAACTTAATGCCTCTTGCGCATTTGTTGCCGACAACTGTTATTGTACCGTTGTTGTTTTCTGCCTCCAAATGACAGCCGTTGGGGCAGACTATGCAAATTAGCTTGGTCATTTCTGTTCCTCCAAAACAAACTCCACACTGTCGCTTTTGTTTAGCTTTAGGCTCAAACTGATTTTTTCCATTTCGGGCGGTTTAAGATTAGTATATTTCTTTTTGAAAATTTCCTCTCCGTTAACCGTTACGTGTAAGATAGCCTTTTCCATGTCCTTTTTACTGCGGAAATAAAAAGACACGTTTCCTTCTAAAGCGTTAATATCAAGCAACTGCGGCACAAGATACAGCATACCTTTTTGCTTTAGGGAAATAAGTTCCCTTGTCTTTTCTTTACCGACGTTTTTTCCCGCAGTCTCACTCACTTCGGACACGTAGTCTACTAGATCGTGCACGTGAAGGGCATTGCCTACGCTATATACGTTATTTATCTTCGTCATCATGTTTTGGTCGACAACAGGTCCTCTGGTGGTACAATCAATGGGTATATCCAAACTTTCGGCAAGCTCGTTTTCAGGAATCAGTCCTACAGACACAATTAAGGAATCGCATTCTATATTTTCCTGCGTACCTTCTATTGGGTTCATTCTTTCATCGACGCTCATTACTTCCACTTTTTCCACTCTCTTGTCGCCGAATATCCTCGTAACAGTCTTGGATAAGTGCAAGGGTATGTCAAAGTCGTAAAGGCACTGCTGAATGTTTCTGGAAAGGCCGCTCGGGGTGGATTTCGCTTCATACACACCCAAAACTTTGGCTCCCTCTAAAGTAAGGCGCCTTGCCATAATAAGCCCTATATCGCCGCTGCCTAAAATAACGCATTTTTTGGTGGGAAGATAACCGCACAAATTTACAAAGTTTTGGGCAACTCCCGCCGTCATAACTCCCGCCGGTCTTGTGCCGTGTATATTAACCTGTCTGGGCGTCCTTTCCCGACAGCCGTTGGCTAGTATAAGGCTATTTCCGTAATGGCTCTTTATACCTTCTTTGGACGTAGTGGTAATGACAAATAAATCCTTTTCTTTTTTGATACTGATTACGAAATTGAGGGTTTTTACCTCAATATTATCTCTTTTTTCCACTTCGGAAATAAATCTGTCGGCGTATTCGGGACCCGAAAGCTTCTCCCCAAAACGCAACACGCCGAAACCGTCGTGAATACATTGCTTAAGTATTCCGCCAAGCTTGTCTTCGCGTTCGATTATCAGGACTTTCTTTTCTTTATCTACGCTTAGCGCCGCCGCAAGACCGGCAGGGCCGCCGCCGATAACAATAGCAGAATATATCATCTTTACTCCTTTGACTTACATAAAAGCAGTTCGCTTCCGCTTCCTTTTTTGGTAACTGAACAAACACTATTGCCCGTTTGCTCGGCTATTATTTTAGTAATAAGAGGAGAACAGAAGCCACCCTGACATCTGCCCATACCTGCGCGCACTCTGCGCTTAATTCCGTCAACTGTAGTGGCGGGTAGACAGGAATTTATTGCGTCTATTATTTCCCCTTTGGAAATCTGCTCGCAACGGCAAATAATTACGCCGTAATCGGGATTTTTTTCTATCAAAGCATTTCTTTCTTCTTCCGACATTTCCTTAACGCAAGGTATACCTTCTCTTATGGGAGAAAATTCTTTGTTTTCTTGAACTGTCATAACTTTTGACAAAATTTCTACCGTCCATTTTGCTATATCCTGAGCGATAGCCGGAGCGGCGGTAATACCGGGCGATTGTATGCCGGCAGCCTGAATGAAGTTATTGATAACAGGGCTTTTTTCTACAATAAACATTTCTTCGTAAGTTGCCGCTCTCGTACCTGCAAAATAAGTTATTATGTCGCTTGCCTTGAGGTCAGGCGCTACCTGATGTTGCTTTTCATATACTGCCATCAAGCCTTCTCTGTCGGTAGAATCGTCTTCTCTTTCGATTACTTCGTACGCGCTGGGGCCTATAAGTAGATTATCGTCAATAGTCTTAATAACTCCCCCGCCTTTGGTGTGGGAATTTCCTGAGCTTCCTAAAATAAATCTTCCCACAACGGTAGAGGTAAGGTTGGAAACTTTGCTGTCTATTACGCCCTCGATACCCTTTCTGGGATGAATGGTAAAGAACCTATCCCCTGCCATTTCCGCAATTACGTCGGAGAATACGCCTGCGGCGTTAATAACCGTCTTCGGGTATATCTTTCCTCTGTTTGTGGTTACCGAAAGTACCTTTTCCCCGTCGTTTTCTATAGCAGTTACCGCAGTGTTTAAGCAAACTTTTACTCCGTTACTTATTGCGTTTTCTGCCAAAGCAACCGTCATAAGATAGGGGCTAACTATACCGGCTCCATAGCACATAAGAGCGCCGTACTTAAAGCCCGGGTGGGGTATCATCTCTGCAATTTCTTTATTATTAACATATTTTATGGGTATATTATTTTTTCTCGCCCTCAGCTTTATTATGGGCATAACAAGTTTTTGCCAACGCTCGGTGAACAGTACGCATTGACCGCATTTTTTTATGGGCACGTTCAATTCTTTACTCAAGGTATCGTAAAGTTTGTTACCGCGCATATTGTATTTTACTTTGTTGGAATTGGGGTTTAAGTCAATACCTGCATGAATCATACCGTCGTTTCTGGAAGATTGGGCTATGGCTACGTCATATTCTTTTTCCAGCACCATAATATCTAGCTTATAGCGTGACAGCTCTCTAGCAATAGCGCAACCGACTATACCGCCGCCTATTATTACTACGTCGGGAGTAAGTCCGTCATAAAGCTTGTCGGAAAATTTCGGCACGCGCATGGGCTTCGGAGTGTAATTTTTTAACTTGATATTATTAATTACTCCTCGGGAATTTTTGCTGACGGCAAGCCTTCCCGCCTCTACAATATCGGAATAATTATCCATTTCCCCTTCCAGCAAAACACCGCCGTTTTTTTCGGAAACTGCAATATTGCTATAACCTGCTTTCGTCAATTTTCGCACTATTTCGTCAATATCTACCATAATATCTTAATTATAACATGGCAAAAAATGACTGTAAATACACAGTTTTTTGAAAATGTAGATTATCGCCTTTTTATGTGTAAACTAGTCAAAATAGACTAAAATATGTCAATGTCGGTAAATTTCCTATATTTCCCTATGGGTCTAAATGCCCATTTTGCGTACAAAACAACGTTTTTATCGGGCATATTATTAAGGCTTATTAATTTGCTGTTTAAGGTATCCTCAAGGTACCAACCGTCGAATATAAGGGAGCCGAATTTTGCAGATGGAATGTCAATTTCTATACCTGCGCTACCGATTATAGGGGCAATTTCATAGCCTATTATGTTGGTTACAAAACTGATTTTATAAGTCTTGCTGCGGTATATTACAATGAAAATAGTAAAGGCAAGGAGAGCTAATAAACAAACAATCAGTCCGATTATCCAGTACATTTGATAATCGTCGGCGTATATAACAAACATACCAAAGTTTTCGGGGCGGAAAACAATTTCATTTTGACTGTTTGTGGAAAACTCAATAGGCTTACCCGTTCCGTTTTCGTTATAATATAGGCGCAAATTCCTACCCTCGGGCGGTGTTATTACTATGGTTGTTCCTTCGGGTATGGAAAGAATTTCTCCTTCATAAATTAACGATACGGTATAGACTTCGGCTATCTTCCTGAAGATGTTTTCGCCTGTCTTTATGGTAGCGGAATTGTTTCTTGCTACTACGACATCGGCTCCGTATAAAAACCCTTCCTGGCTAATCAAAGTAACCTTAAAACCTTCGTTTTGCACCGAAACAACGGGGCTTAGGATATTAATTTTTACGGTTACCACGTCGGCGGGCAGATAGTTTCCTGTGCCTATTGTGGTAATCTTAACGGTATAATTGCCTACGTCGGTAAATTTATTACTGCCTAGCTGGTTGTTGATGATAAAAACGGCGTTGCGGTCTTCCTCTCCGTCCACACTATAGGGTATTACTAGGGGAGTACCGTCGTATCTTCTCTTATAGGAGTTCTTTTCCACGTTAATAACGCTTTTTGCCTTATAAATAATTAATTCGGCGTAAAGGTTGTTTTTATCCATTTCGTATTCGCCGTTAAAAAGCTTATAATTATTTTTGTTATAATCAATTATCGCCGTAACTCTGTAACGACCCACGTTCTGGGCAAGATTACTTTGATACCTGATACTTACCGTACTCGGAATATTGCCCGAAACACTAAGGCTTTTTGCCTCGCCGTCATAAATAAACGTCCTGTCCTCAAAAACTATCCCGCTAATATCAATAATAGCCTTTTCAATGAGCAGCGTTGCATAAAGGGTTCCGCCGTCGATTACGTAATTGCCGCTCGGGCAAGTAAAAACGGCGCTGACTAAGTATTGCCCTGCTTGAGACTGGTTATTTGATACGTAGCTTACTTCTATTTCATCGGGAAGATATCCTTCTATCTCCACGCTTTTTACGGTGCCGTCGTAAGTGAAAGTTTTGTTTTCAAAAAACAAATCCCTCGTGTCAAAAACCGCGGGGACTATGTTATAAGTTCCGCTTATTACCCGAATATCATAAGAAGGCAAATCATCATAAAGAATTGTTATTTCGTATTCTCCTACGTCGCCGCCCTCTTCTTTTATTAGTCTTATGTTTAGTTCTTCTATTTCGCTTGGACTAAGGCTAACTCCATTTATTGTATAGTCAAGCTCAACTAAATTATCTCCGTAAACTTGGGTTTTGTCGTTGGCAGTAATGATTACTTCACTTTCATCGGCAAAAGCATCAACGCTATTTTCCATAGAAAAAACTACTCCGAAAAATGCGCCTAATACTAACGCCAGAGCGAAAAATATGTAAGAAACTTTCTTCGACACAATATCTCCCTTATGCTTTTTCCCCCCGCCAAAAGGCGAGGGGAAAGAGTTGTTGTTATTTACTAGCTATATAGATATAGGTGTAAAGTACGAAGGTCTTAGGCGTCATACCTTGCTGCGCATAATTTCCGTTATAGATTGTTTCGGCATCGGTAGTGGTACCCATAGTTATTGAGAAGGTTGTTTCCACAAGGTATCTTGTACCAATCTGCGCCATGGTGTTGATTGCCGTAAAGTCGCCTATATTTATTCTGGTTTGACCGTTCATACGATAAACAGTGCTGTTATACCACGGTAGGTACGTTGCCGCAGATGAATTAAACGTTGAATAATCGGTACCTATCGTCCAGTTAACTCCCGGTATAGTCGTGTCCGTCTTAACAGAGAATACATAATTCATTTGGAACAAAGGTAGGTTCCTCAAGTTGAACATAGCACCTTGAGATATATAAAGGGTAGGTATGTTCTGTGTACCCTGAGTTCCTGCTTGCCAATAGTAATTGCTGGTTGCCGTCTGCTTAGCGTCGTCGTCATAGCGGTAGCCTTTTTCCAGCAATACGCCGGAGTTCTTATAGGATACTTCGTTTTCATCCACTGTCTCGTCGGAGTTGGGTACATACAGATAGTGTTTGTTGCTTACAGCATCGGAGACGTAGAAGGATCTTGCCCCTGTTTCGTCTTTCTTGAATATGCTTGCCACTAAGCCTCTGCTCAACGGGTCAATATAGTGGACTATTGAAGAATCATAACCCGAAATAATTATTTCTCCGCCTATTGCAGTTGTGGAAGCAGGATACGCCCTTCTGCCTACCGCTCTCCAAGAGAGTATGCCTATCTGATATTCATTGACTAACTGGTTGTCGTTATCGTCCAGACCGAAGTCAAGGTTCTGTAATGATGCGGGACTAAAGGCGTTGGTATATACTTCTCTTTGTGAAAGCTCTCCGCTTGCTACGGTATCGAACCTTTCCTCATCGACTGGTTTTACCAGTTTGTAGTACTCAACAGGTATATAGTCGTTGTTGTCGGTAGAGAACAAGTTGTAAGACGTAGACATACCGAAGTATTGGATTAAGTTTTCGGGTAGCGCATACGTTGTGCCTTTAGGTATACTTAGTAAGCCGGGTACGTTACTGTTAATCCAGCTTCTTGTGGAAGTATTGGACAGCTTCCAACGGAAGGTTTGTCCGCCCTTTCCACCCAAAGTAATGGTAGCGTACTGAGCTGCCTTATCGCCGAACGCCACCGCGCCGAAGTACCACTTGTTATAGTTATTCCTATAGGTACCGCCGCCGTTTATGTTGGTTATCAAGGTTTCTTTGGCTACGCCGTTTACTTTATAATGGACTCTATAGCCATAGCTTGCGTCATAGACAGGATGTCCGTTTTCTTCGTTGTATACCACTTCGATATAGAAGTCAGGGTTGTTAACCTCGGTTAGACTGCTTATCTTAGGTAACAATATGATATCATCAGGACCATAAGGCGTGGTGCTGATAAAGGCGTCTACAGCTCCTTCGGTGTCGAAGAACAGCCACGGGTCAACGGCAAACGTCTTGGTGTAGAGTTGGTCGTCAAGGCTCATTGTAAAGGAAGTTTTCCTCTCGGTGTCGTTAAAGTAAACGGTTATTTTGCCTTGACTTGCGCCCGACCAAAGAGCTCCTGAATTATACTTGTTGCATGTTGCTAAGAAGGCGTTAATAGCCGCGCTGTTATTAGGCACCTTCATCATAGCGTTGAACTGCTCGTAGCCTAGTTTGGTCGTGGTATAAATCATCACGTCATCGGGCATCTTCAAGCCGCCTAACTGAATGAAGTAATAAGGGTCAAGTATTCTCCAGTTGTTGATGTCGTCGTCATATTCTATCGCGCCGTCAACTATTGCGTTTTTATACCTATCTGCCGACTCGTCGGAAACAAGGTCGTTTAGAATGCTTCTGAAGTAGGTGTCATAGCTTATTTCATATCCGTCTTCGTTAATCGGATTTGCAAACACAATATATTCCTCGGTAAGATTGAACATAATCTGAGCGTTTTGTTGTCCTTTTGCGCCCAAACCGTAGCCGGGGATAACCATATTGAATCTAGCTTTGCCGCCCTTGTAGTTTAGTCCTTGAGTGGTGTCTAGAGTAAAGCTCATTTGTACTGCGTTGTTATACGCTTTGCCTCTGCTGTCTACTCCGTTGGTTTCTTCGGCGGATAAGATATACTTACCGCTCGATTCGGCTATCTGGTTGAGGGTGTAGTAAATAGGATCGTTGAAGTCTTCAAAGTACACGCCGAATACTAAGGAAGTTGAACTGCTGAAGTGTTGGGCAATTAGCTTACTTTCTATATTGGATTGTCCGATATAGTCGTATACGCTTATTGTGGTACCAAGTCCGATTGTGCCGTCTTTAAGAACGTTGGGAGTAAAGCCGTAGAAGCCTCTTGATACGTCAACTTTTCTACTTAATATCTTGACGGGGTATAGCAGCATTTGATATGAATTGCCGCTTCCGATACTTACTTCTACTTCGCCGGAACCACCTGAGTATCTCCAGAACATATCGGCATCGTAGAACTTGACGCCAAGTTTGTATTCTCCCTGTTCGGTTGCTAAGTTGTAGTTGATATAGTACTTGCCGCCTTCGGCATAGCCGGGCAGAGAACCGAACAACACGTCAAACTCCGTTCTCTCAAACTTTAGGACGGTATCATACTGACCGCCTGCCAAATAACCTTGCTGCGTTAAGGCATTAAAGCCCGAATCGGAATTGACGTACTTGACAAACGGGTCAAACTCAAAGCCCTTTACTGTGGTAGTTGTGTTGCCCGAACCAACGGTAATGTTCTTGAAGTTCGGAGCGTTAGTAGCGTTAAAGCCAAAGTCGCTTATGGTACGGTTGACATAAACAATCGGTATACTGAATTTCTGAACGCCCGCGTACAAGGTTTCGTCTGAGTTACCAAAGGTAGCCACTAGCTTGCCTGCGCCGCCGCCGTAATTAATCTTGCCGCCCGACCTTCTCAGCTCTGCGCTCAAAATTGCGCCGCTTCCGCTTACCGAAGTAACTTCGAAGTACTTGTTGTTGATGTTGCTTCCGTCATAGTTAATTTCGCTGAATCTGTAGCTTACAAGTTCTTCTCTCTCCCCGTTATTCAAGCGGTAATAGTCTTCCTTGTCCGCGCCGTAGATTGTTACGTTGGTTACCTTGGAGCTGTAAACCACGCTGGTTTCAAACTGGATTGCGCTGCTTCCCGAACTCTTAATAAGTCCGTATTGGTCGATATAATAAATATCCTTATTCAGACCGCTTCCGGCAACGTACTTCATATTAAGGATTCTTGCCTTAATATTGGTATCAAATTTGTCTTCCTCGGTGCCGCCCTTCTTTAACGGAGCGATATTGATATCCAACGCCTCTTTAGCGCAACTTAATACAGCTCCAACACTTGCGTTCATATTCTCGGACACTCTGAGTTTAATAGTGACGCTTCTCCCTGTGTAAAGGTCAGTCGTTTTGGTTGCGTAATTTGTTGAAGTGTCGTAAATAGTGTAATTCGCTGCCGTAAGGTTATAGGTACGGGTATAGTTGTCGGCGCCGTTTGTTACTATTCTTACGTTTCTGAAGTAACTAAAGTGCGCGCTTGAGAAATCTTCGCTGTAGACGTTGTCGGGAGCGTTGAACCTCGGGTCTCCGTTTAACGCGTTACGCATCGTGTAAGGATTGAGCAACAGTTCGTTGGTAGCCTTGAGTTCGTTTACGCTGTCGTTGTACAGTAAGTTGTCAAGGTCGATAAAGTCAACGCCGTTGTAGCTTACCTGATACTTCTGTATACTACGGTCGCGTACCACTACGCTTATCGGGATAACTTGGAGTATTCTTCTGCCTATTACGGCTCCCTCTTCGTCATAGTCGGTATCATAAACTTTGGCGTAAACTATTTCGTTGGTATAGTCTTTGTCAAATACTCCGCCCGCTAAGGTCATGTTGCTAGCAAACGCCGCGTAATCCCATTCTACGGGTATTTCTCTTTCTCTGACGTTGCCTTGATAGTCTATAGAAATTACCGCATTTAGTGTACTGGGTAGTCCAATAAAGCCTTCAAAAGGTTCCACTATCAAGTTGATTAGTTGCTTGGTGTTAACGTTGTAATTAATTCTTTGATAATTAACTCCGCTTTGTCCTTCCACAACCTTAAGCTCTACTACTTGCGCCCTATTAATATAAACGGTTACTTCAAGTTGCTGTCTTAATATGCCTTCTCCGATAGAAGCGATAACGGAATAGGTGCCGCCGCCTGTGGTATAGACAATGTTTTCTATGCCTTCCCACTCTATAGTGTTTACTTGAGTAAGTTCGCTGCCGCTGCCGTAAGCTACCCAATAGGTATAATCGTCAAAGTCAACTCTGTTATAAATATCGCCGCTTAATTCCACAACGTCGTTGCCGTCTTTAATGAACAAGCCCGAAACCTTTCTCGACCACAAAGTTACGTCAACTATCTTTTCCGAACGAATGTCGAACTGACCGTACATGCCGTTAGGTACGCTTACGCCCATATAGAAGGATACTTTGTAGGTTGCCTGGTCAAAGTCGTTAGCTACGTAGGAATATAAATCAATGTCGTTTACGTCAACTTTTACGGTAACTTCCTTAGTGGTGTATTTCACTGTGCCGTTATTATCGATATAGCGTGTGTAAACTAAGCAACTGGTGTTGTTAGCAACCAACCAATCGATATTCTCAACTCCGTAAGGATCAAGATAGATATCTTCGCTGATACCGCTTATTACGTTAACTATTGTTTCTTCGCCGATATTTAGCTCTACTTCCCTGTACAGATAACCAAACGTAGCGTCGCCGATTACCGCGGTAGCTCTGGGCATTTGTCCGTTTTCTTTCTTGCCGGTATAATCGTATGTCTCTATTCCTCTCCAGCTTACGCTCAAGGTTTCGCTTTCCGAAACGCCGTTTCTTACGCCGGTTACTGTGGCTCTGGTAGGCAGTTTTGTGTTAATATCATCGTAAGCGGTTGCTATCTGATTATTAAAGTTTACTACTTCCCATTGTCCCGTTCCGCTGTTGAATCTCTCATAAACGATATTGGAAATAGTGCTGAACTTCCTTATAGCGGTATTGCGTAATACTACGGATATAATTTGTCTGTTGTTGTGCTTGGTCCCGAAAGTGATACTGCTGTTTACTGTAGCCTTGCTGTAGAACTCGCTGTTATTGGATAAATCAATTAAACCTTTTATTGTGCCCGTCGTTCCGTCGGCGTATCTAACGGTAAATATTACGTTTTGTTCTTCGCCTAACTTAATAACGGCAGGGTCAATAGCCAGACTAATGCTTCCGCCAATGTTTTCTATCGGGATATTTACTCCGTCTGTTGTCGCGCTCTCAATAGAGGTAATAACGGTATTCTTTTGGATGTTGGTAACAATGTAAGAACCATTATTGTATTTAATAACCTTAGTTAGATCGATTATTATCCATCTGCTCCATCTAGCTCCCACCTGAGTTATGGAATCATAATTCTTGCTGCGTACAAGCACCTTTATAGAATGTGCTCCGTTAGCAGTATTGTTGTGATAGCTGATACCGTCGTCGGTATAATCGTTGTTGCCGTTGGTGTCGTAAACGTATTCCCAACGTACTTTTCTAAACTCGGTGCCCTCGTATAATTCGTCAAGGGTATCCAGTTCCCAAATGGCGTTGTCGAAGTTATCTCTGCTTCCAACCTCGTCGCTTGCTATGCCAAAACGTGTTCCCGCAGTGGTGCCGTCTTCTATTATCAGACCGAAGTTATATTCTCTGGTGTTGACTTTGTCGTCGTTATAGTACAATCTTAAGAAGTTGTCTATGGTAGCTTCGCTGTAGGTATTGATGGATATCGTAGCATTGTAATTAAGATATATTTCTCTTATGTTAACTTGTTTTACTTGGATTACCACACCTCTTATTAGCTGGTCGCCGAACAGACTGTCTTTTAATAATACTTCGGCATAAAGTATGGTTCCGTTGTAACTCAAATTTTCGTTGATATTTTCTAAATCAACCTTCCAGATTATTTGAGTCTTCTTCAGGTCAAGTACCGTCTTGTTGGTAACTTCTCCGGTTATAGGATCGACTATGGTTTCTATCTTCTCTACTCCGTCAAAACCAACGTTTATAAATCTACCTAAGTCTTCCATAGTAATGGTGCTTAAATCGCTACCGGATACGCTCTTTGATTCCACGCTCTTAGCTACTCTTCTTTCCACTGACCTACTGATACTCAAGCTCTTGCGTGAATACTCGTTATACCATTTATCCCAAGTGCGGGCTTGTAAGCTGGTGTTGGATTCTCCGAAATTAGCTGTTCTTACTTCCTCGAATACTTCTTTCAACGCGTCTACTGAAATCTTATTGTTCTCAACTTTGACGTTGCTGTTATCTGCAATCAGTTTTTCATAAGCTAAAGACTTAGCCGCGGTGATGCTAATCGTGGTGTAGGTAAGTTTTGCTTCTAGCAGTACGGTATCAAGATACAATACCGTATTGTTGTTGTAGGTATCCTTAGCGGTATCGCTGTACTTATCGTACCATACGTCCCAAGCTCTGGCTTTGTTGTTGTCTTTATTTTTGAGAATTGCCGCAAGCTCTAATTTTTCGAACTTAGTTAGATTGTTATAAACAGCGTCATAAGCCTTCTCTTTTGCGTTATTAAGAGAATATCTAATAGACAGATTGTTGAGCATAATTTCTGTCAACATCAAGTCCATATCCAGCTTGCTATAGCCGTTTTGTCCGATGGATGCATAAATCGTGGTATCCAAACTGCGGTTGTAACTCATATAAGGAATACTGTAGCTAAAGCCGGTACCATTTATGGCAATAACTCCGTTCGCTTCAAACTTGCCGGTCATCTGGTTGTAAGTTGCGTATGCCTTATTAGCTTGAGTATATTGTCCAAGAACGGCTTTTTCATAGTATCCGCTGGTGTATACAACGTAGATTTCTTCACTTAGACCCAATCTGTTGATATAAGTATCGTTAATGGTATCGATAGGACTTAAATCGCTACCGGTGTCATAAGGAGTAATGACCTTGTTGTTTTCGATATAGACCTTGGTAGCTCCGTTATAGAAGTAGCTTGCGCCGCTCTGAATGTCGCTGGAAAGTATCTTTATTAGAATCTTGACGGTCTGAACGTAGCCCGTACCATCGGTTATATCGTAGCTTATAGCATAGTCTTCTGCCTTGGTGCTAAGGGTCTTATAGTCGTTTAAGGTCTTGCCGTTAAGTTTTAGGAACTTTAAGCTACCCTCGATAATCTCCCAATCCTCGACAATGTCGCCGCATTGTACCGTTACTCTGTCAAAGGAAGTAATACCCTTTACTGTTGCAAGCGGGTTGTTGTTATACAGAGGATTAATTGTCAACATTCCGTGATAGCCTTGCGGCACGTTAGAATCATAAACTATTCCGCCAACGGTGTTTTCCACTTCGCTTTCCACTTTTACAAGCTCGTAATTCTTAATGGTAAGCGGTATCTTGACGTCGGTGAACTCGGTATTGGACGATAGTTCTTTACCCTCGCTGTCATAGCCGAAGGAACGGAAGCTTAAATCAATATAGGGCTGTTCGTCGGCAAACGGACTATTGTATTTCATAGAGGTAAAGCGTCTTATGGAATTAACGGTCTGATAATCCAAACTCCACTTCAAATCATTGAATATATAAGTCTTTTGTCTGACGTTGCCTTGATTGTCGGTATTTGTATAGTTGTAATTGAATACCAAAGGTAGGGACGCTAAGAACTCTTCGGCGTCAAAGGCTCTGGGATTGATTACGATATTGCTTATTTTGTCAATAATCTGCGCTTTGGCTTGATTTACGTCAATTTCAAACGGCTCGATTACTACTCTTACAGTAGAGCATACCGCATTGCCGATATATCCTTGCAGATAAACGGTTTGTCCGTTCGTGCCTTTCGCGCTGGAACCTAAAGCGTCGATATTCCAGGTTATCTTCATACCTTGAGTACCCTTGGAAGAACCGTCGGTAAAGGTAGCGAAATATCTGTTCGGCAATACGTCTATTATGGAAACAGTAGAATCTACGTTCCTTCTTACTCCGATAAAGCCATCGGAATATGCCCAGGTTCCGCCCTCTACGGTAAAGTCGGTAAGGTCAAACGGGTCATGGAATATTATCCTTGTCGGTAAGGTGCGGATTTCTTTGGTCCAAACAGCCATAACGGGCTCTATAGAAATATGCCAGAACTCTCCGTTAAAGGTGGTGTCGGATACCTGACGGATATCCATACCGTTAAGGTCGATATCTACTTCCTGATAAATATCCTCTTTGGGATTCTTATTGTTGTCATAGATAAATATTCTGTCGTAAACAACCTTATCGCCGGTAATAGGATGCAAATAATAGGTATCGCTTATCGCATAGGATTGGTAATTGGACTTAGCGATAAACTCTTCCATAAACTTCTTAGCGTTAATATCTTCCACACCCGCTGAAACAATTTGTCTGGTTTGGATATCACAGCTCTTTATTTCGTAAGTAGCGGTAGGATCTGTCTTGTAGGTATATGATCTCTTAGTGACGACATCTGATTCCACTCTTTCTTCGTAGTACATTCTTTCCATTACTTCGCCGTTTGAGTTGGTGGTCATCTCGTATTCCTGTCCACTGGTCTTGGACGTTTCGAACTCAGGAAGATTCAACTCTTCACGGTTGGAAGAAACGTTGTGGTAATAAAGCTGAACGCCTCTGTTCCTGTATTCATTGGGGTCTTCGTCGGACATCAATCCCTTCATGTTTATGGTATATGCGTTTTCTTTTACAACGGAATAGAAGGATCCTATTCTGCCGCTCTTCTTCCAATAAGCATAATCCCAATCGCCTTGCTGCATTGCGCTGTAAGACGGCATCTCGTTTTCTTCGCGCAGAGCAATTTTTTCGCTGTTCTCGCTAAAGCTTGAGCCGTTGATAAACAGGCTTATTCTGTCGATATATCCGCTTTCGGAATCGCTGTTTAAGGTAATCTTCGCATACACGCTCAAGTCATATTTCTTGGCTTCGCGGTATAAAGTACGGCTATAAGTGGTGCCGTCTTCTAACGTTACCGTAGCTGTAGAGGACAAAGTTTGGTCGGTTAGCAAGTTCTGATAAGGTTTCAGCGGGCTAGACGGTAAATCCATAGTGGAGAAGATGCTATAGCTTACTTGGAAAGGCAATACGTGCGCAATCAGTAAGGAGGCTTCTTCCAGTACGTTTCCTACCTGCTGTCCTACAGTCTTTAGTATTCCACCCAACAAAGGTATGATTGAGAAGGTTGTCGGGCTGTAAACCAATAAAGCGATTAGGTCGTTTACACCTATTCTTTCGCCCAACAGGTTAACCGCTAAATCCTTTAAGTTGGACAGAGCAAATTCCTGCAACAGATAATGTACAAGTCCTGCTCCCTCTTTAGCTAGAGCGCTTTGAGCCGCCTGCATAAAGGCTCCCTTTTCTTGATAGATATAGTTATATATCTTTATATCGTCTTCTTCGTTATATCTGCCGCGGTAGCGGTTGGTAAACTTGCTGAGCAGTTCTCCTTCGCCCTTTTCTTCAATTTCGTTTTCGGGATATTGAGTAAGGTCAAAGTCACTTTCTTTGGTGTTTGCGCCAAGACTTATATCGGCAGCAGTCACCGTCTGTCCCATAGTAACGCCGGTAATACCCAGCATTCCGAAGAACAGATTCTGAACGTTCAACAACAGATTGGTAATCATATTGGAGTCTATCCAGGCTTCTATATAAGTGTAAGTGTTGTATCTGTCGGCAACACGGCTACCTTCATAGATTAAGTTGCTGGTATCGTCAAGATAGGAATAGTCGTATTGCTGTTCTCCGTTGTCACCGTCGTTATGCGGTTCGCTGTCGATTATGTCTGCGCCTAGACGAATGCGGAGTTTTTGTATCATAGCAGCGCTCTCACTTACCGTTTCCGACCAGTGGGTGGGACGCTTAGTAAGATTAATCTCAACATTATAGCTTGCCGCTCTGTTATCGGAGGCATTGACCGTTTCTGCTACACCCATTGTGGAAGTGGTATAGCTTGCCGATGACGGGTTGCCGACAACGGTGCCGCCCTGGGTAATGTTAAAGTTTTGATAAACCTTAGAACGGAACTTGAAGATATAATTGCCACCCACTAAGAATTCGGGCGCGGTAAAGCTGAACTTGCCGGCTTCGTCGACGTGAATACTGTAATTTTCGGGCTCTAAATCGTAGAAATCTTTAACGCCGATTGTGTGTCCGTTCAAGGAAACCCAGAATTCGAAGTCATCAACAGAAGGCACGACGTACTTATTAAGTTCGGTGTCATAATAGCGGATATAACCCATGAAAGTTACGCTTGTTACGTCGGTCTTAGTAAATATAATATCTACCTGCAGCGTGCTTCCTGCGCTTGCCGAACTAATATAGGTATCAAGTAAGCCTATATCGATGCTTGTTCTCATACCGGCAAAGGTATACACAAAGCCTTCAAACTTATAGCCGCTTAGCTTACCTGACAAAGAGTGATAGGTCTTTGATATATTGGTGTAATAATCTCTTAGGTCGGTATATTCGTCTACGTTAATAGAGTAATTACCCTTTGTAGCGGTAGTTAAGCTACTTACCGTACGGTTCAGGCCGCCGTCGACAACTATACTTGCTCCGCCGAAAGCCAATACGTTAGTAAGTTCTGCCATGCTTAAAGCAGGATTAACCATAAAGTAGGTCTTACCGGTTAAAGTTACCGTCTTCTTTCTATCCGCGTTTGCTTTTGCCAAAACTTGCGAACAGTTAATAGCGGCGCTTGTCTCTTTGGGCACTATCAAAACGTCGTTTTCGGAATAGGAAGTATAACCTTCTTTATAGATGGTTACCGTGCTTCTGTCGGTAAGAGCGTAGAATAACTCTCCGACCTTTCTGTATCTTACGTTGTTGTAAACAAATCCTGCTTCTGCCGTAGGATTGATAGACGGATTATTTGTCAAATATTTCTTTACGCGTTCTATATCCTGCTTGCCGGTTATGTGGTCGGTAATGGGCAGTTCTAAGAAATAATAGTAACCGTCTTTGTCGGTGGTTGCCTTATTGACAATACCGCTTCCCGAAGTAATCTCAACAACGGCGCCCTCAACAGGTAGTCCGTCGGTGTCCTTGATTATTCCGTAGAATCTTCCCGTTTCTCCCGCCGTATCGGTATCGGGGAACATAGTGTCGGGGAAGATAACAATGGTACCAATAGCAATACCTTTACTGATAAAGCCGTCTATATCGCCCTGCAAGAAGCTCTTGACGTCTAACGTTATACCCAAAATGGTAACGGTAATTGACATACCCAAAGTTATTACCAAGGTATGGTTTTCTACGTGGACGGAAATATTGCCTTGCTTGTAAGAAGGCGTCTTTATTGCCGCGTCTATGACGTTATCCATAGACTTATTGACTTCCAGTTTTCCACGGGCATATCTGTTTCTGAAGAATTTGGCTTCGTTGGTATCGTCTTCAAAAATAGCCGTAGCGCCGCTGCTTATATTGGAAATCAGTTTGTAACCGGTTTGAATGATTTGCCACCAGCCAACGGGGTTGCCCATAGCGGCGGTTGCAATATTGGATACAATCTGCGCAATCTTTATTATTTTTACTATCTGAATAATACCTTGGGCTACAGACTCTGCTCCGTCAAAGCCGTCGTCTTCGTCGGCATAGTTATTAGGTCCGGTTTTGTGAACTGCGGGATATTTTGTAAATACGTCTTTTCTTGTCCAATAATCGGTACGTTTTTCTACGTAGAGTGTAAGGTCGTCAAGGAATATGCCGTCTAATACACTGTTAACCAGGTTGGCCATATTCATCGATATACCCTTGGAGCTTAGGATAAGACCGTTTACTCCGCCGTAGTTATTAAGACTTTCGGGCAAGGCAATTATGTCGGTTAAGTCTTTATCTCTGCCGCCTGCTGCCTCTCCAACGCCGTCGTTTATTTTTATCTTTAATCCTCTTTCGGGGATAGAAAGACCTAGTCTGTTGCCTTGAGAATCTACCTTAACGCTTAAACTGAGGTTGTTAAGTCCCTCATAAGTGTTCATGCTTAGGCTTATCTTTTCAAAAGCAGGTATATCCATACCAAGTAAGAGCTTGAATACTCCGGCATTGGGATTAATGGTTATTCCCTTATTGCCTAAAAGTACGTTAATGGTAGCCGCGCTCTTCTTGCCGCCGGGCGAAGTGGTGTTGCCGCCAGTATTTCCGATACCGACAGCTTTTGCCAAAGCGTTAAGCTCTTTATTATACTCATCGTCGCTCATGGGGAATGCTTCTCTGATTTCCGACAACCCTTCTTCTATGATTTCGATTACTTCTTCATCGGTCATTTTGCCGAATCTTCCGGCTAAGTTGTCGCTTACTAAGGAAGCTTTAAGTTCTGCCAAGCTTGATTCTTTGGTTACTTCTTCTTCATAGGAAATCTTTCTATGAGAAACAAGCTGCAAAGTCTTGCCTTCCGCGGTATCGAAATTGAGCATATCGGAAAGCAACGCGCTTACGTCAATACCACTTGAGCCGGAGAATTGAGAAATTATATCAATTCCACCAAGTAGTTTACTCAAAATACTGCCAAGGTCAATACCGTTTAATGAGGTCTTGAAGAGCCCTAAGGTGCTTAAATCAACGTACACTATTTTGTTTACGTAGTACACTGCGAGCATAATGTCGTCGTTATAGTAAATTTCCAACACTAATATAGAATTGTTGTAGTTTACTAAGTCAATGGCTATGTCGAAGTTTAGGGTAAACGTCATCATAGTGTCTTGCATGTCAAAGTTAACGGAGTTTTCTTCTAATTCAAGAAGTTTTTCTAAGAATTCTTCCAAATCTTCCACGACTTCGCTCTTTGTGCCGTCGGGCTTTAAGGTTTGCAAGGTTATATCCAGTTGCAGACTTAGGTGCAGGTTCTTAATCTGGTCAATGCTTGTGCATTCTTCGGCGTCATAGTCGTTTACTATGGTCATATCAATAACCGAGGATAGATTGTTCGCCTTGACAAGGTGGGAGAAGCTCTTTCTAATGTTGTAGCGGATGGAGAATTGCTTATTTTCGTCCATGACAAGCTGTATGCCCGATACTTCGGAAATACCGTCGCCGTCACTGTCTACACGACCTATCTTGAGATAGCTGAACATAGGAAGGTTCATAATAGCGGCAGGCAACGTGCCTTTCTTCAATATCTCTTCTCTTTCTTCATCGGACAGAGGTCCGCCGTTTTCCTCTTCGGCTTTTTCAAGGGCGCTTCTTGTCAAAATCGTGTCTAAGTTGCCCAGTAGCGCCATTAACAAGCCGCCGGTTATTGCTATGCTTACTTCTTCGTAATCATAGATAAACAGCAGCATATTCTGACCGAATTCCATATCGGCTATGGTGTTGTAGCGTAAAGCTCTCTCTTCGGCTTCGCTGATGTTGTTGGATATACCCGATGCAGCGTTCTGCGGCTGTATCGTTTCTTCTTCCTCAGGCTTAAAGCCGCTTGTTAGATCGGCAAGGAGACCTTTTACAAGACCGCCAAGGTCAATCCCCGACAGACTAAGTAAGGAGTATCCCAAGCCTCTTAAATCGATATATACCGTTCCTCCGCCCGAACTTCCCACAAATGCGATACTAAGTATTCTCTTTGTAATGTTTCCGTTGCCGTCGCCGTAGCCAACGTCCAGTTCCAATCTTAGTCTGCCGACATCGTTAAAGTCGATATAGGTACGCAAAGCGAAAGCTATCTCTATATTGAGACTGTCTTCGCTGCTTAGTATATTGAGTCCTAGTCCTCTTATTATGCTGTTGGATAATTGCGACATCTCAAGTAAAGTATTGAAGTCGTCATTAATAAGTAGGGAGCTGTTTACTTCTGCCACCCAAACGTAATCGGCTATATTTTGATAGTTGGCAAACTTCGTGTTAATGGACTCACCGAAGAAGTTACTCTTTTGTCCGAAGCTGATGTTAACGTTAGCTATGCTAAACGAATAGTTAATCTTAGAGTCGTTTATTACGTTGCCGTCTTTGTCCTTAATGGACGCATCCACAGGCACGGTTATACTTAAGCTGTTGTTGATAAAGTCAATAGCTATCTGAATGTTACCGAATTCGTCAAAGTTGAAATTAAACAACGCCGACATTAATGCTTGAATAATAGACGCCGACAACTTGATACCTAAAGTACCTTTACCAAAGGTAATACTTTCTACAATCTTACCCCAGTCAAGGTTGGAGAATATACTGTCTCCGCCCTCATTAGGTTGATCTTGTTCTTCTTCGGCGTATAATAAGCGGCTATACAGATAAGAGCTGTAGTTAGCCCCGTCTATATCGTAAACGGTATCCGATTTGAAAATATCAAAAAACAGCTGTACAAGGTTAATTCCTAAGAAGTCGTATCCCACTTTGGGGGTAAGCATAAGTTTATCGTGATCAGAGTCTCCGCTGTCTACATAAATCTTCGGATCAAGAACGCCGTCTCCCTCACCGTCATGGTTGAGAAGTCCGCCCACAAAGTAGATATTGGCAATATTGCTTCCGTTTAGATTATACATTCTGATACTAAAGTCAAAGGCAAATTGCTCTATGTCAACGTCTAAAGCTATATCGATTCTTATTAATCCTTTTGCGTTGCGCAAGAATCTTAATTGGAAGTAAGTGTCCATTTCTTGCACGTCGAATAATTTGCTCCAGTCAAGAACGGTTTTTAGAACGTCGCTTTCCATATAAATACTTAGTGAAGCGGTAAAGCGCGCGCCGATAATTTCCGTCAATACGCCTAAAAGGTCGGCGCCCTCTTCTATATTGGTGCCCAGTTCGTAGAAACCGTCAAAGAAGCCGTTTTCATATTTACCCATAACGTCGTCATATAAGGTATTGAACGTTGCTTTATTGGTACTAATTAGAGTATCGTTAAGCAAGGTAAGATTGACGTCATAACCTACCGTTCCGGTATCTTCGGGGGTGTTTTTATGCAAATTAAGGTTCAAGGAGAAGTCGTCGCCGTATTCAATGCCCACCAAGCCTGATGTAAGAACCAGGTTAAGAAGGTCTTTCATTTCGCCGGTCAGGCTGTCTTTCCCCACGAATACTTTTACTATTTCAACCAACATATCGATGGTAATAATCAAAGCCGTTTCTTTGCTGCTTATCCTTATCAAAGCTTCGATTGCCTCGCCAAGAGTGCTGTCGGCGTTCTTAACTACCGAATAAAACTGTTCGATAGGAGTCATGGCGTTTTCCGCTTCTTCATCGGAATAGCCGTTATACGCTTTCATAATAAAGGTATTGAGAGCCGCCATTTCCTCATCGGGATTAGCTCCGAACAGACCAAGCAGAACTCCGCTCAAGTCAACGGGTACCGCAACGCTTAATTTACTGTCAAATATCTCGGCTTGTCCGTAAATAACACCGCCGACAATCCAAATATGCAGAATAACTTGTTCAAACCTAATGTTTTCACCGTTGACATCATGCTCTATTATATAGTACGTAAGCATCAGTTCGCCCACTATGGAGTTCTTGACGTCATTGGCGTTTTCAGAGAACAGCGCTGCAAAATTGACTCCCACTTGTCCTTGAATTGTGACGTAAATCATACTGCTTTCCATAAAGCTGATATCAAGGTCCAAATCAATGGGCAGACTGATTAGGTCTAATATATCAGTTATATTCAGATCACCTTGATTGTAGCTAAAGGAAAACGATGCGTTGATGTTTATACGTAAAGTCAAATCGGAGTATTCGGTATATTCCGACTTCTCTTCGTCTGTCAAAACGTCTTTGATACTGCTTACAGTTTCTCCGTTTTCGTTGACGTAATTGGACTTGATATCAACCAGCAAGCCAGAATCTTTACCGACTATGCCTATACCTAGGGCAAACCTGGCGCGGTTGTCTTTTCTTGCCATTGCTTCATCATAAAGCATGGTAAAGGCTCTTTGAGCAATAATACCGCTGTTGGTTACGCTAACCAGTTGCTCAATGGACGCCGCTTCTTCCAAACGTAGATATTCGATTAGGTATTGGCTCTTTTCCACAAAGCTGAGCATTTCCAGTATTTCTTCTGCGCTATAACCTTGTCCTAAGTTGGCTTTTAAGGTCAATTTTTCGGCTACTTGCGGATACAGAGAAATATAATCGGCAAAGTATTTGTTCCATATTGGCAAAGTCAAAGCGTTTTGGGTGTTGGCTAGTACATTGACGGCAATTACTATTCCGTCATACAGCTCAACGCTGGCGTTACTTAAAGTAACGTTGTTATTCTTGATATAATCAATCACCAACAGTAAAGCTTCGGCTTTTAGTTTGGCTGTTGAGGTATTAAGAGTAGCTATATAGCTAAGCAAAACGGTTTCGTCGCTGTCGTTAAGGTTGATTGATGCCACTAACGCGTCAAAGTCTATTGCCAGCGCGTTGGCGTAGGCTGTGGATGCTTGAATGTAATAAATACTACCGCCTAAGCTGTAAGTGTTGAATATAGCGCGGAAAGCGGAATTTATACCGGTTACCGAATAATTACCGTTGAAATATGTCAATATCATATCGCGCATTCTTTGATAGTCTTCGGTGCGGCCGTTGGTTAGGGACAATTGTGCGGAGTTGCTGACGATGTCGGCAAGGTCTCTACTCAAAGTCAAGATATTATTGTAAGACAGTTCGGAGAACTGGTCGAATAAACCAAGCTCGCTGATATATTCCATAAAGTAGATGCTTACCACCTCTTTATAGCTTGTCCAGACGTTGTTTAGTATATTCTTTAGTGCTACGCTTATAAGAATATTCTCTTTTTCAAAATTGATTGTTGCTACGTTGTAGCTTAATACCACGATTGCGGCAAACAATTCTCTCTTGCTGCTATTGCTAATAACGCCCGAACCGACTTCTTTTGCTGCGGTAATAAGGTTAGATATACTGCGGCAGTAATTAACGGTATCTTTATACGCGTTGGGTACGGCAAATCCGCCTTGAGCTATCATTAGGTCTATTGCGTTTACAACTGTCGTAAGGTCATAACCGCCGCTTAATTCTTCTCCGCCGAATTCTTCGGTATAAATTTCGTATAAGTAATCGCGCAGAGCTAAAGCAAAGCTGTCATAACCGCTTACTATTGTACTGAGTAAATTAATGACGTCTGACTGACCGTTATAAATAATGTTATCAGCCAAAGCGTCTACTATGGTATCCATATTATAAGCAAGTATCTCATAATATCTTAGGTCATAGTTATTGATCCATTCATTAAAGTTACTTATCTTAGGCGTATCGGATCCTACGTAAGCTTGCTTAAACTGCTCGCGGTAAGCGGCAGCCATCTTGACAATACCGCTTGCGGTAAGGTTGGTTATCAACAGTTCTTTTAGGGCAAGCATCGATGCTTCTTCCATTATAGGATTAGCAAGCAACGCTTGTTTAAGGGCATAATATTCGCCGCTGTTGTTATCAACGCCTTCAATGAAGTCCTCAATTAGTCCTATCTTATAGACTTTGCCGTCTTTGAACAGTTCTTTGGCGGTGTTAAGGAACAACGCTTTTGACTGGGACATATTTAAGGCGTGAGCCGAACTCAAATTGAATTCATAGGTCTCGCATTTTACTATCAGTTCATACCACAACTGGCGGTAATCTCTTCTGGATACTTCGGCGCTCAACATCAGTATGCTTTCCATACGGCTGTAAATATAGTATATAGCCTGATAATAGGTTTTTCCGCCGGCGTTTAACTGATCAAACACGTTAGAGCTGTTTATCGACGTCAAAGCCTCTGTGATGTTCTTTAACTTGGTCAGTTTGGCAAATATTTGAGTATCCAACAAACTGCGGAAATTGTTGCAGTAATCGGGTATTAATTCTATACCGTAAGTAGCTATCGACAAATTATTAATTCTGATATTTTCGGCGGTCTTTTCGGGAGACGGATCGCTGTAATTATTTGCAGCCTGATAAACTGCCTTGATATAAGAAAGCAGTTTGGCGGCATAACCGTAAGCAATATCAATATCGGTAACCAGACTGATGTCATCGGCAATCGGACAATAGCCAAGGCTTGCCTCTATGGTAGCTAAAGCTTGTCCGTATTCTTCGGAATATTGGGGATTGCCGTTTTCATCGTCTTCTATTCTGTATTCTACCTGCTCAATACTGTCAAGAAGGTTCTTAGCGGCAGTAAGGTCGCTTAACATATCGAAAAGCGCCTGTCTCTCGTTTTCCACAATGACAGGTTCTAAGATATCCGACCATAATACAATAGTGTCGTTAATTAGGGCTATTACGTTGTTATAATAGTTATCCGACAGATTGATAGAGCTTAAATTCGTGGGCAGAACGCTGAAGATATTTTCGCTGACCGTGCCGAAATTAGCATTCAAAATGCTTTCCAATCTGTCGTTATAGCCGTTAGTATTATAGAACCAAGCATGGTATAAATTATAGCTTGCGGCATCGTAATACTCTTCCCAAAGGGTGGAGTTTGCGCTGCGTTTTAGTAGATTATCCAGTAAGAACGCTTTGTTCTCTGCATTTAACTTCTTCTCCAGTTCTAAAATAACGTTAGCCGAAGCGTAAGTATTGATATCTGTTATTATTTGACTTTCGTCAATAATGTCTTCATACAGTGTTTCGGCGGCTTCTCTGAACTCATAGATAAAGTCAAGATAGGTGTCGATATTGCTGATAACGTATTCTTTGGACTTAGCAACAAGGCTGGTTAAGGTGCTTTCGATAACGCTGTTAGCCGAAGAAATAACGGTGTTGTTTATTATTTCTTGTATGTCGCTGTAGAGTCTTTCGAACAAGGACGACCTCAAAATATTGTTGAGCTCTTCTATTCTTTCCAAAGTGGAGCTATAACGCATCCATTTATCCCACGCGTACTTCTTGATATACTGCTCGTTGGAAAGATTATTAAACAGCTTGTTAATTCTGTTGACCGCGGCTGTTACTTCGGCTACGTTGGTATTATCTCCGGTATAACCTGACATAGAAGACGTCCAAACTGCTTTTGTCAAATTGCTGTAATTGCCGGATACAAAGTTATTAAACAGTCCGTTTAGTAAGGTATATTCGGCGCCGACAAGGCTCTTTAATAAGTAACCGAATGCGATAACTTCTTTTATTGTTTCGTCATAACTTCCGTAATAAGCTTCGACATAGTTGTTTGCGTCAACAACGGCGGCTGTCAAGCCCTTTATTTCCACATACTGATTGTAAGCAAGGTATGCGTTATAGAAGCTGTAACTTCTGATGTCGGCAAGATACCCGTCGATTATACTTTGATTGAGTCCGGTGATATTCATATCGACAACTTGCGTTCTTACCAATACTGCCTTGATCGCGGCATCTATGGCTTTTCTGTTTTGATTGTCAAGTTCTTGTTTCGTCTCATCGAACGTGTCGATAACGTCGGAAATTATCTTCAAAGCGGTAGATATGGAGATATTGTGTTCCAGACTTACTCCCTTGTAGATTTCTATAAAGGCTTCTATAGCCGCCATAGGTACGTTGGAGTAGTCGCCGTTCTTTATTCCGTTAATTACGCTAATTTTGCCATAACTTTGTATATCAAAACGTTGCAGCACGTAAGCCAATGCTCTGACTGCCTTATAGCTGTCTGCAAGATAACCGTCTGCACCATAATTGTTGCTGTTTGTTATCGGGTTGCCGATATTGTTTACATTGTTGGCATAAGTACGCGCCGTAGTGATATAACCTTGCAATACCGCATCTGTTGTATCTAGAGCAAGCACAACCCAAACCATTACTAGCTTGAACATATCGTTTGCCGTCCAGTTAAGTTCTTCCTTGGGATCAGCTTCTTGAGTAGCTCCGTTTAAGATATTAAACTCAGCAGACGGCAAGTTGATTTCTTCATAAATGCTCTCCATTTCTAAGTTTATTAGCTCATTAAAGCTTATTTCTTTTAGGGAGAAGTCCGAACTATAGCTGTTGATATATGCCGTAGCCTCAGCAAAGTCTTGTAACAAAGTTACTATCTTAGAATAATAACTGTTAATAAGGCTGTTATATGCTACGCTTAGGTCATAATCCGAAGAAGCGCGGGTTACGCCTACCAAAATATTGCTGTAATCTATCTTTGTTTCGTCAAAGAGGCTCTTAACAATCGCAGCTTTTAATGCTCTGACTGTTAACGTTGCGTCGCCGGTATATTTACTAGCCGCCGTCATCAACGCCGAAATGTTGTTGAAAATAAGGTCGTAAGTAAATCCGCCTTCCTGATATGCGCTCATCGACACGCCCTTAGAAAGGTTATAGGTCTGCAAGGTTTTAGAGGTTACGGTAAGGATATTACCCAACGTTACTACGTCGACTCTGTTTAATCCCAACAGTACCAGTTTTTCATCGCTGTAGAACTCCGATTTAGCAAGGTTGTTCCAAACAACGTATTTTAGAATATTTACGTCGTCTTCAATAAGAGCGTTATTAATTGTGTTGGAACCAAGTAGCAAATCTTGCTTAAACTTGTCGTAGGCGTAAGCCTTGATTTCCAGTTCGGTTGCTTTGTTATACTTAGCTCTTGCAAAACTTTCTGCCGAAAGCATCAATGCTTTTTGATAATAATCGGTGGTTTCTAAGTAGTATTTATCAAACGCCAAAGCTTTCTGATAGACGAACAGCTCATCATACTTAGCGGTGTAAACCTTGATAGCTCCCGCCGAATCTGCGGTATAGTAAATTTGAGCGTACAGATACTTGAACCAGGCGCTCTGTCTTGCGTAGAGGTTGCGGAACAGATTGGTTACCAAATAGGTATAGGATACCGAATCGCTACCGCTACCAAACAAACTTCTGATAGAATCAATCTTCTTCTTATAAGCGTTGCCGTTATAGCCCTCAGCCATAATCGCGCCTATGTCTCTTCCTGCAGCTACGCACGCGTCAAACGCTAAAGCCTTGTTGCCGTGTAAAGAAATGAGAACGTTTAGTTCATTCTTAACTTCTAAATCGGTTACCGCGGCATATGCTTTATCCCATTCCATTTCTTTTAGGTAATCGGAATAGAACTGTTCTAATTTTATATTCTTTTGGTTAATATCGCGCACGCTATCGGCAGAATAATCAAAGCCGTAAGTAGAAGCTAGCGCATCGTTATAGTAGCATTCTATAGCCACATAATCATATAAGAACAATTTTGCTTGTATTTCGGTAAATTCGGTAAGTCTAGCTCTGATTTTACTCAAAATTGCCGGCGCGTCCGTTCCCGTATCGGTTAGCCATGTATTTACTCTTGAGAGTTTTTGCGCGTCCGATAGGTTATAGTTGTCATAAAGCAAAGTATTTTCTAGCAATACCGCCCATACGTTGTCGTAAATAATGTAGGTAGCCGAAGTATTGTTCTGATACCAATAAACAAACTCATTGTTTAGAAGTTCGCTCATAAGTTTGCTGTCGGCGTCGTCTATTTCCTTACTTGGTAAATCCAATTGTATTAATATAGTAATACTTGGGTCAATGGACAGGCTTAAAGCAGGGGTGGTAACCGAATTAATAACTTCTTCCACTACCACGATTGTTTCTGCCATATCTACGCCCATAAAGAATTTAACTAAAGAGAATATAGCCCCTTGAGTCAATTGAATTGCAATACCTTTAATAACGTCGCCTATAATAGCTAAGGTACCTACGCCCCTTGTGGCTCCTTCGATGTTCTGCGGACGGGCGCCGTTGTAGAATTGTTCTATACTGTTAATTCTTTCTCTGGTCTCAGCGGCTTGCTCGGAGTCTCCTCCCAAAAGTGTAGAAAGTAATCCCATTACGTTGGTAATCTTAACTTTACCTACGTAGAAGTTTTCGTTATTTGACAAGCCCGAAGCGTCGATATAAAGGTCGCCGCGGATATAGGATATACCGGCAATCTGCGTAATTTCTCCGGTTGTCTTATTCATAACGTTTAGATAAATCTTCGCCTGCAAGTCTTCCAGTATAGATTTAATATTAACGGTTAGGTTAATATCTACGTATATGATGGAATCAACGTCGTTAATAAGTTCCAATATAGGAGCTATTTGTCTTGTAAAGCCTTGGGCTGCCAAATCGATATTGGCAATAGATAAGACGTAATAAAGCAGTTCTTCAAGATTATAGATACCTTTCTCATCGGTAATGTTTATCATTATTTTAGTCTTGAAGTAAACGGTATCCAGACGGTTTAATTCTCTGTATTCTTCTACGCCGCTAACCGTTGTGCCCGACGACTCAAAACCTACATATAAGCCGTTTAGTTTTATTGTTATACCTAATATAGGTCTCAAATCAGCGGAGCCTGTATTTAGCGGATCATCGCTCATTGCTACCTGCAAACCGAAAGCAAAGCTCTTGGAGTTTTCGTTTACCTGCACGCCTTTTAGGTATATTTGCAATGCGGCGTCGTTAAACAAATCAAAACCGCCGAAACCGAACATTTTTAATAGCGAAGAAATTGCGGCTTTCTTTACAATCAGATAGAAGCCGTCACTGGTTATGTTGGCAGACAGACCTAATTTGATATTGTTATTAGCGGCAAAGCGTAAATCTTTGGCTATGCTTTCCCAACTTGCTGCCGACGCGCTATTAGCCGCGCCAAACAAGGAATCGGCAATGTTGGCGATATAAATCTTGTCGCTGTTGAGGTTGCTTAGGTTGATATACAGATTCTTATTATAGTAAGTTATTACCGCCCATTCTTTGTTCTGGTCAAAATACATGCCCTCTGCCGTGCGGTATATCCTAAGTCCTACTCTTAGGGTAGAACCTGACTTTAAGTGGTCAAGGAAGTTGGAATCTTCACCGTTACCAAAGTCTAGGTCAGCTAAAATATCCAAAGCAATGGTTATTTTGTGAGTATTGTTTAAGGTAAGCAATACTTCGGCAAGACTGGTAATAAGTCCGGTCAGACTCTTTTCCAGTAGGGTATAAACAGGGTCTTTCGATAAATCTTTGCCCTCTGTAGCTCCCAAATCGAACTCCAGATAAACAGTAGTTCTAATAGAAATCTTGGGTAAAGAGTTTTCTACTACCACGTAGCCGACAGGGTCGCCGTTTTCATCTTTTTCCAGGCTGTTTTCGTCAAAAGTGATATATTTTTCTTGGTCTAAGTCAAGCTCTATGGTATGGATACTTAGGTTAAGGCTTATGCCTCTGCCTGTGGAAATACCCTTGTTGTTTACGCTCTCAAAGCGTATTCCTACCCTTATTAAGTCTCTGTCGGCGTCGGTAAATATGCCGGGAACTTCTCCACCATAGGTAGCTACGCTGAATATATCCAAAGTAATACTAGGTTCGCCCACCTGCGTAATCATACTCTTGATATTGTCCATGCCGCCTAAATTAAGGAAGCCTAATACTGCGTAAATGGCGTTGGCGGCTATTTGAATAGTTAGACCGCTCTTTAGTAAGTCAAGGTTAACTTGAGCGTTTTCGCTGTCGGCTGCGTTGGCAATCTTAGCAGCCATTGCCGCGGCTACTATAACTTTGGAAACAGAGCCTTCTTCTTCTACGTCAATGCCCAAAGGATATGCGCCGTTTGAAGCAAAGACGGTACCAAACAAGCCTCTAATATACTCAACGGCGTTCTTTATATATATTCTTTGGATATTAAACCTTTCGGCGTTGAGATAAATATAGTTGGTTTCTGCTCCTGTAACAGGGTCCACTTCGGAACCAAGGACAAATTGCAGAACAATGTCGTTAACACCGTTTCTTTGTTTGATATTGCCGTTGCTATCCAAAGCATAAAGGGTTATGGATAGGTCGGTTGTGCTTAGGTTGCCGTCGAATAAGTCAAATAAATTGAACCTTGCTTCCATAATTATGCGGTAATAATTGCTTATATCGCTCAGTATGGCAAGTATGGGCGCAAGATCAATTACTTGTCCTTGCAATTCAAGATTAAAGTTCATACCGCTAAGCAGTGTATTAACTAAAGTTGTGAAATCGTATTCGGTGTTTTCTTCCAAATCCCAACCGAAATCAATTTCCAGTGCGGCGTAAACGTATCCGAAATTCTTGTCGAATATCGCAAACTCACCGTTTGAGTCTTTTTGAACTTCTCTTAGATAATCGGCAATGGTTATTGCCTCTCTCTTCTGAATGATATTATGATTTTCGTCCTCATAATCTACCCAAACTTTCTTGGTAAGTTGATTATCTTCAAATTTGATGCCGGCTTCGCTGAATTTCGCGCTTATATATAGGTTAGCAACTTCGGCGTCTACTGCGATTATGGAATTATCATACAGTAAGCCAAGTCTTATTTGACCTTGCTCATGCACCGCTTCTACTATTAATTGCGGCAAGTTCGAATATGCGTTGTCATAGTATTCGTTAAGTTCATCTAAGTTAGCATCGTCAACGTCCACTTTGTACCAAATTTGAGCGCCGTCTTCGGTAAGCACGTCACTTAGTTGCACCATAATTTTCTTAGATGCGTCTCTTCTGGGGTTGCCTTCGCTGTCTGTTAATATGGTATAGCTTTGCTGCTTGCGTATAATAAACTTATTCTCGCCGTTTAGTACAGCGGTCATTTCTTCCTTATAATAGGTCCAAGCGGCAAAATAATACTCGTTGTAAGTCAACTCTTTCTTAGCGTTGGCTACATAGGTTATTAAGCTGTTGTTTAGATACGCTTCGGCTTTTTCGTTGTTAAAACCGTCCGATGCCACCAGCATATCCCAAGCGTATGCCTTCCAAATAGTGGTTACCGTTGAGTTATAGCTTCTATAAACGGTGCCTTCAAAGATAAATATATCTTCGCTCATCATAAACTGACCGTTAGAATCTTTAGCTATATTATTTATAGCGCTCATCTTGTCGGTTATATTACGGTATTCACCCTCGATATTAGCTTTGATTTCCAACCAGGCTTTGCTCTTTGCATTAAGGTCCAAGCTGCCGTTTGCTATAAAATGTCTTTGATAAATAGCCTCATATTCGGCTTTGTCGTCTTCCGACCACATATAGTTCTTTGTAAAATACTCAAATGCAGTCTTCTGTATATACAATAGACGGTTAGCCGCAGGTATATTTGGCATAGAAGCTACTGCGCTGGTAGCGGCCAGATAAACGTCGTTAAGGGCTGTTATCTTTGTATATACGTCTTCCAAATATAATTCTAAAGCCTTGCCTTTGGCATAATAGAGAGAAAATTCAAGCGCCATTGCCGAAGTTTCGGCTCCGATAGCGTCATCGTCTTCCTGTCTCTCCTTGAGGTCTTTTACTTCGCTTGCAACTAATTCTCCGTAGATGTCCCAAGCTTGAATTTTCTTTTCTTTGGTTGTTCCGGGAGCGGTTTGCGTTTCCAAAATTATACCGGCACGGGTATATTCCTCATCGGAGAGGTTTTCCAAAAGGGCGTCCCACGCGCGCGATTTATCATTATAATTTTCTTCCAATATCTCGCCCATCAGAGTTAGAATAACGTCTTTCTTGTATTGCTCCTCTTTAAGTTCTCCTACCACTATATCTTCCACAAACTGCTGGAAAGCGCGGTTGGTCAAACTCTTGACGTCATTGAACGCCTCATTAAGCAATTTCACTAGAACGTTGGCTGTAGCGGTAACGGTAAAGCCGTAAGTATTGCCGATAACACCGCTGATAAAGTCTTCTAACGGAGTTTCGTTGATCGTTCCGGGTGCGGCAGAACTTAGACCGGGATTTTTATTTAATTCTAAATTCTTATTGACAGCGTACTTTAAGTACAACGTATATTGCATGTAATCATAATCGGTCGCCATAGAGGTGTTGACTACGGGAGAAGCCGATTCGGGAACTTCCTCTTCGGTGCCGCCGCCGAACAGCTTGCCTAAGTTATCCATAACTTCTTTTGCGGTTTTCTGGAAATCAACTATCTTTATTCTTCCCACGTTGAACGCCGACAAATCAATGTAAAGGGTAAGGAACTCATCTATACCGTCGGTCTCTTTAACAAGATAAATGCCGATAATTAATGCTTCGGAATAGTAGCCGTTTTCAAACGTGGTGTTATACAGCTCTAAATAAGCCTCAATGCCCGACGCGCTAAGTAGTCCTAAAATGTCTAGTGACAGTTCGGGATTTTCTTCTTTGGCTAAATTGTACGCATTGAGTGTGGCTACCAACTGCATAATGTTGGCTTTTGCTTCCAACCTGAAAGTAACGTTGGCATAAACCGATTGGATTACGTTAAGTATAACGTCTAAAGCAAAGCTGTCGTCTTTTAATAAAGCGCGTAGCAAATCGCCAAAATTGATACTTGTCATATCCATTTCGGTTTCCGCAGAATCTTCGCCTTCGGCGCCAAGATTTAATTGACCTTCAAAATATAGTTTGAAATCAGACGTCCAGTTTTTGTCAATAACGGTGTAATAATCAACGTACTTGCCGTTTACTAATATCTTCTCTCTGATTGACAAGGACAGCGGGTCGGTAAGAGAAAGCTTAGGATATTCTATGCTCAAGCCTAAGTTAAACAAACCGTCAAGCTCCAGGTCTAGTCCAACTAAGTTACTGCCCAGCGCCTCAATGGTAAGATTGGGGGTATATCTGTTGAAATAACCCTCTATGTCGATACCTAGCGTTGCCATCAAGGAATAAAGAGCGGCGCCGGTAACTTGCAATAAAATAACCGAAGTGTTTGCTCCCTCTCTCTGTGTGCTGATACTAAGTATTATTTCCTTAGCAATAGCGCTTGCCGCGGCATTGTTGAGTCTTGCGTTAGTATCGGGAGCAGCGGGGGAGGGCTGTTGATTATTTCCGCCGCCTGCAATTAAGTCTCCCAAATTAATGCCGAACGCTTCGCTCAAAGCAATAATAATTGCGCTTACGTTATGAAGCTTTATAGGCTCTACACCTAAGAACTTCAAAGAAATGTATACGTCGGCAACACCGTCGGCGCCTACTACAACGTACAAGGACAATACGTTGCCAAGATAATAATCTCCGGCAAGACCGTATATCTCATCCCAGAATTTTGCGTTTCTCTCGGCTTCGGAAAGGTCGGAATAGAAAGTAAAGAACTCTCCTTGCTCAAGTTCTACCATTTTCTGATAGCAGTAGAAACCGTCGTTAATTATAAGTTCATCTATATATTGAGTGGTGCCGGGAGTGGGATTTTCTTGAAGCAGTCTTGTCTTCATTGCCTTCCAAGCCAGGTCTTTATTGTATTTGAACTCTGCAAGTATATTATTCATATACTCTCTTCTGGGAGCTAAGCCGTTATATAGTGTTTCTTGATTGTACTTAGAAGTCAGATTGAGGTACAATTCTACATTCTTGAGTTCTTTTAAGGTATTCAAATTGACGTTCGCGCTGATATTAAAATAAGTTGCCTGAGAGAATACGTCATCTAAAGCAACGTCCAATTGCAAGCCAATTTCGGGGTCGCGGTTATTGAGCCAATAGTTGGCAAACATCTTGACTGCGTAGTCAAAGTTCCAGTTACTGGCTACGTTTGACAATTCGAATGTTGCTTTACCTCCCCAGCTTAAACCTACGGTGGAAAATTCTTCCACTTCCGCCCAGTCAACGTTGTCGATATCCTCAGCGTATTCAATAACGGTATCCCTAAACGATACGTCGATATTATGTAAAGTAAGGCCCATTTCCGTTCTGTGGTCTTCAAAATTGGTCACTCTACCCATTTCGTCAAGATAAACAACGGCTGATACACCCAAATCTCCGGTAAGATTGAGATTAAGCCTTACTCCGAAGTCAATAGCGCTCAATTCATCTTCTAAATCAAGTCCGGCTAAGGCAAAAACAGTTATGAAAGAAGACTTAGTTAAAGCCACGCCGATATTGCTTTCAAGGAACAGCAAGTCAAGATAGGTGCGCATGTCGATGCCTTCTTCGGCGGCATTCGCTGCGGCAGCCCCTAAAGCGCGGTTATAAGAGGTGTTCAACGTAGCGGCAGAAGCCGGCGCGTTTCCCGGTTCTTCCACGTCGATGCCCACAAACTGACGTAACGCTTTGGTAAGCGATACAAGGAATGTGGAGTCGAAAATTTCGGTTATTCCTGTTACAACGCTACTTACGTTACGCAATACAACGTTGCCGATATTGAAAATATTGGTAGAGACATAAACTTCTCCGGTTAATTTGGAAGCGTTATCTTCTACGCCGCTACCGTCGTAAATAACCGTTAAAACCTTCTTTACTCCATCAGGACCGAGTTTGTTCTGGGTCATTGTGATTTTGAACTTACTCTTGTAGAAATTGCTGAAAACAAGCCAAGCTTCAACTTTGATATTGAGGCTGTCGTTCATTTCTCCAAAGAACTGCAAAAGAATGCTTGTTCCCATATCGTTAAGGTCGATAAGAACGGCGCCTTTAACAAGTAAATCCCAGGCAACAGCCGAAAAGATAACATCCCCGGGTTGTGCATTGGCATAGTCATCACGTTCATCTTTCTTGTCTTTTATTTCTTTTTCTGCGGCTACGAAACGCTCATCCATTTCCCTTCTTTGAGCATCGGTTAAATTATCTTTCTTATAATATTCCGACCACGCTAAGGCTTTAAGAGCATTTTCGGTCATTGACGTACCTTTGTTTGCATCAACTATCTGTTGATAGTGGGCGTTCAAATCGGCTTGCCTGAATTCGGAATTGCTAAAGAGTGAGCTGATAGCGTCGGTAAGGTCATAATCGTTACGATTGGTTGTGTTACCCTCTCCCAATCTGTTTCTAATAAACAAAGACGCTTCCACCGCTACATAAATTGCATCGGGCACGCCGTCCGTTGCTCCTTCGGGCGGATAGGTGTTGTTACTGGACACTCTGTAATTAGGTCTCTTAGCAGGGTCTACGCTGACGCTTATATTTCCTACGCTAAGGTCTATTTTGTATACGTTATCCAAGCCTAGTGACAAAGTAATGTCAAGACCGTTATTCATATCCAGTTCCAGATCCAGACTGTCTATGGTAACAAAGTCGGAAACTTGGGCAAAGTTGAGCATGGTCAGCACAACTCTTATAGCGACTTCCGATAATTTTACCGATACCTTGCTGTAGCCGTAAAGGACTTCTAAAGAAACTTCGGTATTATTGACAATAGACGGGCTTGCGTGATTTATTGCATAACCGCTATAATTACCTTCTCTTGGATTAAAGGCGTTTGCCAATTGCTCCAAAGTAGCGGGAGCATTGGAAACTGCAGACGGATTGTTTATTATATTGCCGTTGGCGTCATAATAAGTAAGCGCGGCGGCATTAATAGGATTTATCACCGCGAAACTTGCCATTCTTTGTCTTACGCGATAGTAAGTAACGGCATATAATTCCTGTGTAGTAACGTTTCTGGACGTATATTTGGCGTTGACTTCTTTCTCCAGATTTTCGTTAAAAACTTGTTCGTAGCGTATCTGATAATCTTCACTCTCACGAATAGCCGCAGAAGTGGCGTTCTTATATTTGCCTGCGTATAAGTTATCTTTATCGGCTCTTAGTTCGTCAATTACGCTTAACGCCGTACGGTTTTGCAAAGTCGCATAGGCGGTAGATTTAATGTAAACCGCTCTCAAATAATTTTTGATTTCCTGAACCGTTAATTCCAGCTCACTTTCCATAAAGGCTTTTTGCTCGCCCAAAATACCTGTTTTATTATAGGTTTTATCCCAAATAGTTTCGTATTTGGCAACTAAATCTTTATAATAACCGTAAGCAGCCGACTGGAGTTTGTTAAAGAACAATCTTTCGTCAAATTCATAATCATCGTCATCGGAAACGCCGCTTTCCAATCTGTCTTTTTGCTCAGCCAGATCATAAACGCTGATTTTCAGGACGTTTCCGTTACCTTGCTGCATGGGATTGATAAAAGCCACAAGCACGTTATTGTTATAAATATTAATAACACCGGCATCGGTTATGGAGAATACTCTGGAAGTATTCTTTAACGTCATTTCGTTTTCGTAGTCAGTAAAATTGAAGTTGTTGTTGACGTTGTTGTAGTTGTACAAGTAAATAAATCCATCATTGCCTACCAGATATTTATAGTTGGTAATGGGATAAGATCTGGAATAATCCTTGTAGAAATTATCAAAGAAGTAACTAAGCGTCTGTTGCTTCATTACCGCATCCATTAAATTACGCTTGGAAACATAATAATCGGCAGGGTCAATATAGTTGCTTGCCGTCTCATTGTACATCAAATCCCAAAGTAAGCTAACAGCTCCGGTATAAGTACCGGCAAGGTCGGAAATTGTGACAGTGCTTATACCGAAGTAAGATAAATCGATGTAAGCTTTGTTATCTTGAATATAAATACCGGCTATTACTTTATAGGTATTGCCGTCTTTTGCAGAATACCCTAAGCTGTCTAGTATGTTGGTATCAAATAAAGCTATGGTAAGATCACTTGCCAAAAGGTCGTTAATATTGATATTGCCCACAACCGCAATACCGATGTTAAGTCCTCTGTCATAGTAATAATTGTTGTTCATTCTAAGAGCGATAGAATTTAGTAACTGATATATGAACCCGCCTTTAGCCGCGTCTAATTTCAATAAATCTACCAGCATGCCCGGGAGATTTTCGTTTAATTTGTCGGGCTCATAAATAAGTTCGTTAGCGCTTAAATTTAAGTGTACTTCCAGATTGGCGGAAATAATAAGCGTCTGCATCCAATCGGTTATGGATACATAACTTGTAGAGCTGTGACCGCCCACAAAAGTGATTTCCGATCCTTTCTTTATAGAAAGGGTATCAATGAGGTTTAAGTTTAGATAAAACGCCTCTTTTTCGGTGCCGCCACTGTCCACAATGCCGATATGAGCGGTTATATATCCGCTGTCTTTTAGATGGGCTACTGCATCGGCAAGCTCAAAGTCCGCCCAGTTTAAGGGAGCGCCGGTCTGGTCGTAAGCATAGGGTAAGCCCTCTTTAACCACGTACAGCTGCTTGAATTTTTCTCCGTTGGAGTTGATTATTTCGTTTTCATAGATGAGATTGCCGTCCTTGTCGTATTGCAAAGCGGTGCCTAGATGTAGATATATACTTCCGTTGACTTTGGGGAGCTCTCCCGATAAATCCAACTTCATAAATTGTAGCAAGACCGAAAGGACTTGGGCGTTCATAATGACGCCTAATCTGCCGTCGGCAATACTCACTCTGTCTAAAGCGCCGGCAATAAGGTCCAATATGCTATTACCGTCGGTTGTAACTTCAACCTCATCGGAATTTGCCACGGGACTGAACGCCATAGATGCATTGACTACCCCCAATAAGCCGAAAATTCCACTAAGATCCAAGCTCATGTTTTCCAGCATGCTCTTAATGCCTACATTCTTAATGCTTATCTTCGGAATGGCGCCGTCAACTATTTTGGTAATGGGCAGAACTGACCCTAATTGCGTTACCAGGTCATAGCCTTCTTTAACTTGCGTGTTGAGATAGAGGGTATCTTCGTTACCTGAGAAATACAAGCTCATGAAAGGATAAGGCTCTCTGCTACCCGGTGTTTTTATCAGATACAAATCAATTAATAAGCCAACTTCGGAGAACTTTAAGAGGTTTATACCTGCCTGAATTTCATACTCTATACTTAATCTGCTGGTATTTTCTATACCCAAAGACAGGAAGACGTTATTAACAAATGCCCCCACAATGGCGGACAAATCCAATTCGGTGCCTCCCGAACTACCCAGTTCCACATTACCGGTAATCTTCGCCCCGTATTCCATAGAGCCTGACATTGACTTAAAGTCGGCGCGCAACGCTTCGGCATTTTCCATTACGTTGCCGTTTTTGTCTATACCTATCGCAGTAAAGTCAAAATTAGGCTTTTTGATTAACGACAAGCCTGTATTATAGGTGCCGTCTTCGTTGGTGGAGCCTAAGCCGATACTTAGTCTTAGTGACTCTGTAACGCCAAGGTTAATTCTTATGGAATCAAGAGGGTCTTTTAGGTCTATGGACAATCCGAAATTATTAATACCAATATCAACATTGGGTATGAACAGCCCCAATAAAGAGTTGATACCGTAATTGTCAAAACCAATGGAGAATATGCTTTCCCCTTTAGGCGGGAAATGCAAATATTTTAGATTGCCGTTGTTGTCCTTTGTAAGTAACAACGTCAATAATCCGTTCAAATCAAAACCGCCCTCTTCATCTTCCTCGGCATTGGCGGCGTTATTGGGACGCGTCGCCGTCGTGGTGTTGGGATGATACGGGTCGATATATTTCATATATTCGGACAGTAATCCGGGAATTTCGTTACTGCCCGCCAGAACTTGAGTTATATTCAAATTCGGCAATCGCAACTGCGGAATAAGGCTCTTGCCTCCGCTGGTTAGGTTATGGGTGTCGATATAAAGGGTACTAAATAAAACCGTACTGCCCGTTTGCATAGACAAATCGGGGGCAAGATAAAGGGCAATTACCTCTCGGTTGTTATAGTTGAAGCTAACTTGGGCTTTGTTGTTGGCGTTATTGAACAAGTCAAGAGAAGCAGCGACTTTTACGTCAAATTCATAATTAGTATCCCCCGCAACCTCAATAGGCATATTACCTAATGCCCCTAAGTCTCCCAGCATATTGCCAAGCAGACTGTTAATGGTCAATTCTTCGGTGGTATCGTTTTCCACCTGCATTTTGGCGTTTAATTCTATGTTGGTAAAGCTACCTTGGCTATAAACGGTGCCTTTACCTGCCGAACCGAAGTTATATCCCGCCATTTTTATGTCAACGGAGTTGGTGTTGCTTGTCTGCAGCTTGAAGGGGCTTACAGTCAACTCAACGTCATATTCGTTTGTGGCGCTGTCGATATCAAGACCAAAACCGTTAAAGATGTAGTCCTGTTTGGAAGTGCCGTCGGCTTGGGCTACTTTGCCCATCTGCGTTACCGCATAAAGCCTTGCCGTCATGCTAGGCCATTTCTTGTTGATTATGTCTTCCAGACCAAATCCAAGGATAGGTCTTAATATATCGTCCATATTGGAAGGAAGTCCAAAACTTTCCCAACTGATTACTAGATTTAGGAAAGTACTGATGCTAATCTTCCCTTTCATAATCATGCCCATGATAAAGTCCAGCTTTAGGAACTGATTGATATACTGATACTTACCACCGTCGGTAGTTTGTACGGTGCAATCGGTTTCAAAAACAATACCCCAGATTAGCGGCACTAAGCTTGCTATGGCGTCTATGTCGATTTTGCCTGCCAAGGCGTTACCCATAAAGCGGACGATGTCAATATCCTGTTCTTTAAGAACTTTGCCCAAAGCAACGCCCAGCTGTGACATATTGAGCTGGTCTATGTAATACTTGGTTCCTGCAAGATCAAGATAAACGGTGGAATTGTAATAATAAAAGCCCAACAAAACAAAGTTCTGATAGGCATTTTTCACTTCGATAAAAACAAGACTCTTTGAGTTGTCCTTTAAGTTCAGATTAGCTTTGACAACGATCAATAAGTCAACTGTTTTTTTGGGGATATTGGTATATTTTTCGCCAACCTTTTCGTAGGTGTGGTAAACAAATTTGACGCCGAAATCTATGTTCAGCCATTCCGGATCGTCATAGACGGTGCTATCTAAGTTCGCCACGGATTTGTTGATATACGAAAAAGCCGTATTCTTCGGAACGGTAATAACTTGGTTTTCGGTACTAGGTTTATCAATGACGTCGCCCGGATCGTCTCCACCCTGTTGCGGCCGGTCTGAACAAGCAGCAACGGATATCAGCATCACTATGCATAATGCCAATATTATGAATTTGAGTAAATTTGATTTCATAAGCGTCGTCTCCATTTTCCGCTAAAAGGGCACACTCCTCCCTTTTTCTTTGCGTACCTACATTATACGTCCTAGCGCTCGTATGTGTCAATAGCTTTTTTGATATTATATAAATATATATATGCCAAAAAAAGCCGCTTTTGGCATTCTTAAAAGAGTCTTAAAAAAGGGGCTGTTTTGTAAAAAAATTTTATGCTTGCTTTTTTGCGTTATTTTCCAAAAACAGACCATTTTTCGGTGTAACAAAATTCACCGTTTTTTGGCAAAAATTGAAAACCGGAAAGGGTCTCTATTTCGTGAATATAGTTATTGCAGTAGCACTCAAAATTACAAAAATAATCGGGGTAGTTCAGGTTGTCCGTAGCGGACAGTTCTTTAATAAAGACCTGCGTTATGTCGCCTTCTGTCAGCACATACTTTGCCTTAATATTCTTATTATAGGCTCCTATTTTGAAAGGATTAGTTACCTTATCGCTTGATTTAACGACAATTTTGTCGTCTTCTAATTTTAGTCTGTCATCAGCAAGAGAAGCATACGGCCAAAGCACGATATTCCTGTTTGCCAAGAATCCGGTATCTTCTTTTGAGAGTTCAAAAGTCATTTCTCCGCCGCTCTTCATTACCGTAAGAGCCCACAAACAAATGTGCCTTTCTTCCCCAAGATTGGTTATTTTATGGGTAACGGAAATCTCATCGTTACTCAAAAACTCCACCTCCAGCTCAGGCTGCACCAAAACCTTAGCCCAAGGGCGGGGACGGAAGGTAACGGTATTATTTTTTACAAAATATTCCACCTGGTCGTTGTCGGGATAGTACGTAGAAATGTCTTCCGGGCTTAGCCAAAGCCTGTGTCCGCCGTAAATATGCCACCTTGCGCCCTCTCCGTAATAGGAGGAGCAATCCTTGCTTATAACATCGTTTACGTCCTCAAACATGACGTTAAAACCATCTTTTTTCTTTAGTCCGATTATACGCGGTCCAACGTCCAAAGTAACAGTTAATTCAATATTATTATTGTCTAGTAAAATTGTCCTGCCCAAGAAGCAGTTGCCGAAATTTACGTTCAATTTTTCCTCCCGATTAGCTTAGAACTATCACTATTCTGCCTTCTCCAAGCATTATATATTCCAAAATTTCCACGCTGCCGCTCAAGTCAACTTCGGCTATTATTTCGCCTATTGTGGTACCGATTAGATACTCATCGGCTAATTTTACTTCTATATAAACCTTTTTAATAAGCGCGGTTCCAAAGCTGTTTAACAGGTCGTTAAGGTTAGCTATTGAGCGGATAACCAAACCGTTATTATTTACTGTAGTAGCGTTATAAAAGTCATAAGAGTAAGGAGTGTCGGGATACTCTCCGAAAAGAACCGCCGATGTATAATAACTGCTAACGTTATTTTCGGTCATCATAAAGTATTTGTGGTTGGCATACTGAACGCCGCTTATATCTCTTTTTATGCCGTAAGTGGCGTCTACGTAATAATACTCTCCGTCGATTAAAACCTTGTTAAAACTGTGTCCTACGCCGTCAACCGTCAAAGACACTTTACTGCAAACAATGCCTTCGATTGCGCAAAGCAAAGTCATAGCTTTGGCTATACCGTCGCACACCGCTTTATTGTTGTTGAACACCCCTTCTAAATGGAAACTTTCATAATTATACACGCTGTATGCGTCTTCCTCTTCGTTTTCCAACAAGGAAAGAATATTAAAGTCGTAAGCCGTCGTAGTAGTGAGATAATCAAAGAACGCCAGTACCTTTTGTCTGTCGGTCATACTACCGTCGATTATGCTCCTTACCACGTTTTTCGCCTTCCTGTAAACGGTAGCAACCGAATCATTGGTAGGCATGGGAGAATAGCCGCCTTCGGCTGCGCTGTAAAGTTGGTCAGTGGTACTAACGTTTACATCGTTACGCATATAGATATAAAAATTGTCGTAGGCTTCGCCGTACGGATTTTTGGAATAATATACCGAATCTCCCTTAATTACAGCTATACTTTCGGTATTTTTCATTGCCTGCGCCTGAACGGTCTTCATTATCGTTACGTTATAAGAATTATCTTCGTTATTATAACTAAGCAACATCTTGTACTTGCCCGTTTCACAATAGCTTTGTTGGGCGCCCAAAAGCATTTTGTAAAGGTCTAAAAGCTCTGCACCCACAACGCCCTCTTCTATACTTACAGGGTATTTTTCGGCTAGATACTCATCATACTCTATCCCTAATACTAACCTTACGGTAAAGGCATTATACAGTATTTCACCTTCGGTCTTGATTTCATATTTTACGTTAGGATTGCTTGTGGGATTATTGAGCATTATATAGTCTAAAATCTCTCCAAGCTCCCTTACCGAAAGCACGTAGCTGTTTACGTTGGACGTTATCGTCTTGAGATAAGAATAATGCTGTTCACTTATTTTGCCGAAATAATATTGCTTGTCGTCTTCGGAATCGGCAGCTTCTCCATAGAAATACCTCTCGGAGAATACGCCTCCCTTCCTCTTTACCCTAACAGAGAATTTGTCGTTCAAAGTAACGATACTTTGGGGTACATTGACGTAATCGGCGCCAAAATACTGCGGATTATCGGCGCTGTCTATCAAATAAATATCCCCGTTTTCTTTTATTATCTCCACAACGTAACCAGAGCTTGGCGATAAAAGATTCCAATGTATATTTACGAAAATATCTTCGGCTTTATTAACGCCGTCAATAATAAGATAATTGACTGCGGCTTTATTGTTTACCGTATATTCATAGTTATAGTTAGTAAGATTTACTATATCGCTTTCGTATTCTCCGTCGGGAGTGTTGCCGAATACTCTTATTATACCGGTACTTCCCTCATACGGCACACCGTCAACCGCCCCCACTACACCGTCTAACATTGATAGAGCGATGAGTTCTATATTGCCGTTTTGGGTGAGAGGATAATAAAAGTTCTTGCCGTTAACCGAATCTCCCACAAAAGTGGAGCCGCCTATTCTTTCGCCGTGTTCGTCTAGTGTATAAACATACCAGTTATAACTTTCGGGTTCCAAGCCGAACTCTCTGACCTGCGGGTTAATAATGAGGGTATCCCCTGTCATAAACCGTGTCACCCCGAAATCAAAATTCTCTCCCGCGCTTACCGTGTTGCCTAAAATATCCTTACCTTCGGCAGTCAAAGTAAAGTCGCCGTCAATATTTAATCGTCTGGTTAAATCCTTGTCCTGCACAAGAGTTTGACCAACGTAAACTCCTTTTCCGATAGTGTTCTTCTTTTTTAAGTACCATTCGTAGTAAACGACGTTGCCCGAAGCTGTCGTCAAAGCGAACGTTACCTCATCACCGTATTGATAGGCGTCGTTTGAAGAAACGTAATTGAGCATGTTTAAGTCAAACCCGACAAACCTGTTGTAAATGGTGATTTTATCGCTTATTAATATTTGCTCCTGCTCTTGATACGGCATTACCCTTACGGTAACGTTATAGGAAGTTCTTGTAGAAACGTTGGGAATATGTTGATATTGGTCTTTATTGTCCATACCAATAACTTTTTCGCTGTCCACGTACCATTGAATACGCGGATTGGGGTCACTATGTATGTCAAGTTTTACCAAACTGAAATTAATAGTCTTAGGATCTCCCAACACCTGATTGTATTGCGGATTGGTATCGGTTACCTGCAGACGGTATCTTCCCTTAGAGTATTTTACGCTGACGGGGAGCATTCCTTGAATTTCTTTACCGGCAGAGGTCTTGCATATAGCCAAAATATGCGTCATTCCCACAGAGATAGGAGTTACCACACCCATGCTGGAAACTGTGGCAATTTGTTCGTTAAGGGAAGAATAAGTAACGGCTCTGCCGTCTTGGGCGTGCTGGGGAGAATAAATAACATCCAGCTGAACACCGGTACTGTTATAGAGCATCTCTATACTGGATTCGGTAAAACTGACTTCCTTTACGGCAACGTATTCTACCACGATGTTAATTTTCAACGTGGCTTTCTTGTTCGTGGAGGAAGTAACGGTGAGCGGGACTTTCATTCCTTCTTCGGTAGTAAGCAAAGCGGTAACAAGCCCGTTTTGGTCTACCGACACGTACTTTAGATACTCCGAAGGAATATAATAGTTCAATTTTCTGTTTGTGGCGTTTTGGGGCAAAATCTCCACGTTTAACTGCTTTTTCGCTGTTTCGCCCGAGGGAGAGAGATAAACATTGGCTGATTCTATGCGCAGAGTCTCTACCTCGACGTATCCGTCGGGCAATTGGGAACAACCGCTTATGGCAAAGACCAACATAAATACGGCGATTAAGAATGCTAACCTTAATATAACACTTTTACGCATAGTAATAATAATATATTACTTTCTATATGTTTTGTCAAGATAAAAGGTTGTTTTTCATTACGCAAACACTTGTAAAAATGCCGGTTTAGTTATATAATTAGCCTATGAAAACAATCGTTTGCTTACCCTTATCAAAAACCAGCTATGAAAAATCCTACCTAAAAGACGTAAATCCTTTGGTCTTGAGTTTTGTGGGTGACGGCGTTCATACCCTGCTTATAAGGGCAAACACTTTGGAAAAATCTCCGTACAAAAATAACGAACTGCACGCTATGACATCAAAAAACGTATGCGCTACTAAGCAGGCTGCCGATTCCAAAAATTTACTTCCCTTCTTAAACGAAGAAGAACTGTTTATTTATAAAAAGGCAAAAAACGCAAAAACAAACTCTTTGCCAAAACACGCAACATTGATGGAATATCACTTGGCTACCGCATTGGAAGCTGTAATCGGGTATCTATATTTATCGGGGCAAAACGAACGTTTGGAAGAATTGCTTCTGAATATCTACCCCGAACTGGGAGAATAATAAAGGGTAACCGAAAATATAATTTCGGTAGCCTAAAATGACACTATTAAGGAGAACGCCAAAATGATTATTGAAGGCAAAAATCCGGTTTACGAAGCAATAAACGGCGGAGTTACCATAGAAAAACTGCTTGTACTAAAAGACGCGCCGAATTCTTTCGGAGCCATATTAAAGGCATGCCGCGATAAGAAAATTGTAGTGCAGTTTGTGGACAAAGCCGCTCTTGATAGATTGAGCCCCACAAAAAAACATCAGGGAATAATCGCCGTGGGCACCGAATTTGTGTATAGCGAATTGGAAGAGATTTTTAAGAAGAAGGATAAGGACTTACTTATAATTATCCTGGACGGAATTGACGATCCGCACAACGTAGGAGCCATAGTCAGAGTTGCCGACTGTGTGGGCGCCGACGGAATAATTATCCCCCGCCACCGTTCATGCGGGGTTACCGATACCGTAGTTAAGGTAAGCTGCGGCGCGACAAGCTATGTAAAAATTGCTAAAGTCGCTAATATCAACGACGCTATAAGAAACATGAAAGATTTGGGAATTACTATTTTTGCCGCCGATATGGACGGGGCGGACATTTATAGAACCAATCTTAAAGGTGATATTGCCATTGTTATAGGCGGAGAAGGAAGCGGCGTTCATACCTTAACAAAGAAATTATGCGACGGTGTAATTTCCTTGCCGCAATTTGGCAAAGTAAATTCCCTAAACGCCTCCGTAGCTACCGGAGCTATACTTTACGAAGCAATCCGCCAAAGGAAAAGCTAATTTATAATTCCTAATTGTAATTTTTGTCATAATACGCTATAATGCTTTTATGAATTCCGTTATTATTAATAATAAAAAATATATCTATGACGATAAGACCACTTTGAAATCGGCTTTGCGCGAAGTGGGCTTTGTTTTTCCCTGCGGTGGACAAGGCAAATGCGGCAAATGCAAAATTACTTGCAAAGACCTGCATATAACCGACCTTGACAGACGTTTTTTAAGCGAAAATCAAATGGAAAGCGGAATAAGAATAGCTTGCGATAAAATTATCGACCGCGACATGGAAATTTCCTGTGATATTAAAGAAACAGCGGAAGCGCCCTTACCAAAACTTTCTTCTTGCCGTATTGCAGTAAGCATAACCCCAAGATTTATTGACGTAGGCATCGTTGACAATGAGCTTGTAGAAACGGTAACTATCCCGAACCCTTTATGTAAAATCGGCAATACGACACAAATAGCCCAAGCCTATAAGAAAGATAAAAATGCCCTTACCATTGCTTTACGCGCCTCTATAGGCAAAGAAAGCGTGGAACTCTTCGAAAAATACTCTACCGCCAAAGCCGAAACAATGGCGATAGCGGCTAACGGCTTTTATCTTAATATTTTACTTGGTATCAATCTTGATTTATCCCCCGATTACGACGCGCTGACAGAAAATGATAATATAAATTTACCTGCAGAAAGCGTGTATATTCTACCAATTCTTAATAGCTACGTCGGCGGAGATATCTTTGCCGAAACAATAGAGATTAAGGAAAATTCTTTGCTAATAGATTTCGAAGACATCCTTACTTTTGCCGCTATCGGAAAGGAAGAAACCTTTATAGCTTCTATGTGGGATATGGAGATTACTTCGGAATTGTCCTTAAAATGTTTCGCTGCCGCTTTGGATTTTATGATATACAAACAAAATTCCCGCCCCCTTGTTTATCTTTTCGGCAAATATCCTAACAGTATCGAAGATATAATAATAGATAAGGGCTTGGATTTTATACAAAAAACAAAGAGCCTTGATAACGTGGCAAAGGCGTGTGTCTTTTACCGTTACAGGACTAAGCTACTAAAAGAAAAAAGACGTTCTCAGGCAGTAAAGCTGCTGCAAGACGACAAATATCAGGATTTTTTATTGCAAAATAATATTAACGGAGGTTGTGTATGAGAATAGTAATTGCCGGCGGTGGTGTAGGAGGCTTTAGTTTGGCGGGGTTTCTTGCTAACTCCAAACATCAAGTAACCATCTTTGAAAGTTCGGAGAGTTTGGACAGCATGCGTTATGACTGGCACGACGACGCGTCGCCAAAGGTTTTTAACGAATTAGGTATTGCCATTCCCGAAGGAAGCCATCCGAAGAACAACTGCCTGTTTGTTTCCCCTTTTAACAAAGGCACTATGTATATAGAACAGCCAAAGGAAGGTTGCGACCTGGCTATGGAAAGAAGACCGCTTAACAAAATTCTTTATGACAGAATAAATCCCGAAAACGTCATTTTCGGCGCAAAGGTGACCAAAGCAATAGTAACCAAAGGCGCCGTTACCGGCTGTGAAGTTGTCTATTCCAACGGCAATAAAGAAAAAATATTCTGTGACCTTCTTATAGACAGCGCTGGCGCGCAATCCTCAGTCAGAAAGTCGCTGCCTCCCGAATTACATATTCAAAACATTATCCCTCCTAGCGAACTGTTCTATGCATACCGCGGCTTTTTCAACAAAGCCGAAGGCGTTACTCTTACCGATACCGACAATAAGGTCTATATGAAGCATCTTGGCGAACAGGGCATATCCTGGTGCTTTAACAACCACGATAAGAATTCACTTAACGTTCTTATAGGCAGAATCGGAGAACTGAAAAAAGACACCATGGACAAAGCTATGGCGGATATAAGAAAGGACAATAAAGGCTTAGGTAACAACCTGCTTCGCGGCGGCGGCGTATATTGTATTCCGGTAAGAAGACCGTTGTCAAGGCTGGTAGCAAACGGCTACGCGGCAATAGGCGACTGCGCCTGCATGACTATTCCTATGATAGGTTCGGGAATAGCAAGCTCCATTACCGCGGCAAAAATATTGGCGAACGTTTTAGCTAACGCAAAAGACGCCAAAATAGAAACTCTCTGGAAATACAATTATGAAGTGTTCAAAGCCTTCGGCGTGGCGCATTGCGGAGTTGATTATACAAAGAGATGGATGCTAAAGCAGTCTAACGATATGATAAACTGGCTATTTACGTCGGGCATACTAGCCCCCGATGACTTGCAGCAGTCAAGTTCGGGTGCCACAAGCGCCATTTCCCCAAAAGCATTAATGAAAAAACTGGCTGTCGGCTTAAAGAGTCTTTCTAATTTCGGAAAGGTGCTTTCTATGCTGACAAGCTCCAAAAAAGCCGGCAAAATCGGAGACGCCATACCAGAAAAATACGACGAAGCAGCTATAAATGCTTGGGAACAAAACCTGGAAAAGCAGTACGCCGTATTCGAATAAAGTAAACCTTATTAAAAATAAAAATATATTGTCAACCGTTTTTGCAATTGCGGTTGACAATTGTTTTTTTAACGGCTATAATTTTTACGGAAGATTTGCCGTGAAAAGAGAAAACCGCACTTACAAAATAGTATTAATAGCCCTTTTTATAACGCTGATTACCGTTGGGTCTTTTATAAAAATCCCAACGCCATTAGTGCCTATTACCATGCAACTTGCTTTTTGTCTGCTTACAGGTGTAATCTTGGGCGGTAAAACTGGAGCTATAGCGGTCATTATATATGTTATTATGGGTCTTATCGGCTTACCCGTCTTTGCTTACGGCGGAGGTATTTATTATGTTTTCAAACCCACTTTCGGCTATACTATAGCTTTTATCCCGGCAACGTTTATTACTGGTATTATTGCAAGAGGAGCGGATAACACAAAAACCGTCAGCTTTTGGAAAACACTTATTGCCTGTTTAATAGGAATTTTTATCGTCTACTCAATCGGTGTTATCTATATGTATTTTATCCTCAGCTTCTACTTAGGTAGTACTATATCAGTAAGTAAAGCCATTACTTCGGGCTGTCTTATTTTCTTACCAACCGATATTCTTTGGAGTTTTTCGGTATCCTTTCTTAGTATAAAACTTATCCCTATACTCAATAAGCGCCTCTCTTAAAAAAAGGAAAATCCCACATTTTTGACTTTACAAATACCAATCCTTATGATAGAATATCATTCGTTGAGGGCTATTAACTCAGCTGGTAGAGTGTCTTCTTGACGTGGAGAAAGTCAGCGGTTCGAGTCCGTTATAGCCCACCAAAAAAAAGAACATCCATTCGGGTGTTCTTTTTTTTGGCTGCCTAAACGGACGAGAACCGCGCAAGGTTCGCAAATTGCCGCAAGGCAATCTGACGAGTAAGCTAACCACCTAAAACCGGTAAATAAGAAATATAGTGCGTTTCACTTATAATTGTACCAAATAACTCCGAGTGGTCCGTGGCGACAGGCGACAACCCACCAAACATCCATTCGGGTGTTCTTTTTTTTGGCTGCCTAAACGGACGAGAACCGCGCAAGGTTCGCAAATTGCCGCAAGGCGTGTTCTTTCTTCTCCCCCACCCATATTCACCATTTCCCTTCCACTTTCATATTATACTTTAATATCAAAGCGAGGTAAATTTATGCAAAGAAACAATTTTACATACCGAGCCGCAAGTAAAGACTACGGCCCTAATCCTTACGTTATTAACCTACAGAAGGAGACGTTGCAAAACCCGTATTTCCGTTCGGCTCTGTGGACGGGAAACCATCTTCAAATGACGTTAATGAGTATACCGGCTAGAGGAGAAATCGGCTTGGAAATGCACCCGAATTTGGACCAGTTTTTGCAAATCGAACAAGGGTTTGGGTTAGTAACGATGGGCTCTTCTCCACAAAACCTAACTTTACAAACGAAAGTTACTAAAGGCTACGGCATTTTTATTCCGGCGGGGACTTATCACAATCTTATTAATATGGGTAACGTACCTATAAAGCTATATTCTATCTACGCACCTCCGCAACACCCCAAAGGTACAGTTCACGAAACGAAAGCAGACGCCGACAAGGCAGAGCATTATTAAAATAAAAACAGCGCCTATATTGACGCTGTTTTTCTATCTCTTGGAGCGGAAGCCTGTTCCCAAAACTTCCCTTGTGTCAATGGACACCGCAAAGGCGCTTGGGTCAACGCTTTTTAATAATCTTTTGAAGGGAGAAATTTGCATGCGGGTTACTATACAAATCAACATAGTGTTTTTTTCTTTTTTATAACAGCCGTAGCTGTCGATTATGGTAACGCCCCTATGGAGCTTATCTATTATAGCTTGGCTAAGTTCCTGTGGTTTTTGGGTAATAACTTCGAATTTTACCGCCGAAGACAGACCGTTTAGTATAATTTCCATCGTCTTTGCGGCTATGAATACCTGCATAATGGAAAAAAGCATTATGGTGATTACGTCCGCAGCCGGCATTTTCAATAAAGTTGAATACAAAATTCCGCCGATTGTAATTATTACTATATTAATAAACAGCACTATCCAAGCAATGGAAACCGAAGTAAATTTCCTTTGGATAAGTAAGCTCACTATTTCCGTGCCGCCCGCGCTAGCTTCGCTTCTTACCATAAGACCAACGCCTACACCCGACATAACGCCGCCAGCCAACGCCGAAATAATCGTTTCGTTGGTGTTGATATATTGGTACATATTAACGTAATCGAAAAGTTCCAAAAATCCCGACGCCAATGCAATTCCAAGTAGTGACAGCCAGGTAAACTTTTTGGACAGATAAATAAAAGATAAAATAATCAACGGAATATTAAAAATTATCATAGAATAACCTGCCGGGAAGCCAGTTATTATTTGTAGTATGGAAGCAATGCCGCTTACCCCGCCTGGGGCAAACTTAGCGGGCAAAGTAAAAATATGCATAGAAAGAGCCAATAACAACGCCCCGATAACCGTCAAAAGAAACGTAACAATCGTCTTCAACACTTTATTGGATTTTAAGATATCCATACCGAACTTCCTCCCTATTCAACTTCCATTACTGTATCAAAATTATCATATTAAGTCAACAATAGTATATCGGGTTTAGTCTCAAAATATAAACAAAACTAACCCTTTCTGAAAATTAGATAAACCACCGACAAAATTATCAACGCGCCGTTAACTGCTGCCGCAATTATAAAAAAGGTAAATATAAAAGGGGTAACGAATAAGGCGTTTTGAGTAAAAAACCATATTTTTAATGAAATCGTTATAGCGGCGGCAACGTCAAAGAGCGCTACGGCTATTGAAGAAATAACTAAAATAAGAAACAGTTTGTCTTTTTTCATTCCCAATATACCTCCGATGCTTTTAAGGCTTCAAACGTATCCACGCTGCGGCAACCTTCTTCAACTATAAGAATTTTAAGTTGTCCGAAAAAATCCTGTTGTACGGTAAGGGCAAAATATTGAGTTCTATCGCTCTTTACCGTTACGTTGTTATTTATTCTTGTATATTGATAATTTAAGTATCCAGCTATCATGCATAACAAAGCGTATTGATTATCCGATTCTGCCACGCCGTAATTGAAACAGTCTTTTATAGTGCCGTTATTGCCGCCAACAATTCCGCCGCCGAACATAAATGCAGTTTCCGAAGGGCTGTCGATTTTATATTTACCGCCGTTTCCGCAGGCTTCGATAACTGCCGAAGTCGCTTCGTTAAAACCGCACACCCCGCCAATGTAAACTTCATTGTTTTTGGCTACTGCCAAAATCTCTCCAAGGTTTTTTGACTTAGATATTTTACTTTTATTAACCCCTGCAATACCGCCTGCATATACCCCGTATTTCCCGCTTTCATTTTCGCTGGAAGCGGTAATTTTGCCGTAGTTAAAGGAATTTATTATTAAACCGGAATTGGTAAGGGCAATTCCTCCGCAGATTGGATTCCACGCGGCGGTTTTGGATAGCTGCGTAATATCGGCATAGTTTTTGCAATTAATTATCTCTCCCTTTTCGCCGTTTGTGGATACAATGCCCCCGATATCCACGGTGTCAGAAGAAAATATCGAACCTTTAAGGAGTTCGCATCTGTTTATTGTTCCGTTGTTGGTACTGGCAAAGCCGCTAAGAAAAGTATCCATAGCGGCGTTGGATAAAAAATCTATCTGCGCTCTTATCTTGCTATCAGTAATAGTTCCGTCGTTGGTAAGACAGAAAGGAGTTAGATTAATATCGATTTCCGAATTTTCCTCACGCGCGTTAATTTTTATTTCCAAATTAACGTTGCTTATTTGACCCTTATTGTTATTTACAAAAAAACTTCTGTCTTCTTCCAATGTTATATCTTGGTCGGAAAACTTAATATTCAGGTTCTCAATACTTCCGTTTAAGATACCTAATATTGATTTATTAAGTTTTGTTCCGACGTTTATCGTATGACCGTTTCCATTGATATGTCCGTTAAAATCCAACGTAGCCCAGTCGCTTGGTAAGTCGACGTCGTTTGACAAAGTATAATACATTTCTCCCTTTTCTAGCGCGGTACGGAACTGCTGATAATTCCTAATAACGATAGGATTAGCTTCGCTTCCGTCACCGAACTTTATTCCCGCATAGCTGTACGCGCCGAAAAATAAAGATATCATAATCAGTGATAAAACTATAATCGCCGTTACGCTAACAAGCTTCTTGGCACCTAGCTTTTTTCTCTTTATTGACAGAATATTGTCTTGCCTCTTTATTTTTTGTTTATGCAAAATAAGATATATTTCGGAAATCCGTAAAGATATTTGTTCGCTCTTTTGGTAGCGGGCAAAAACTTTTTTAAGTCTTAAGGAATCATCCATAATAGCCAGCATTTCCATAGGAGATACTATGCTGTCATCTTCCATATACAGGCGAAGGCATTTTTTAGCAAGCGGTTTGAATTTTATGTAAATTTCGCTAAATTCTATTACTCTGTTGTAGTTAACTCCGATAAGTTCTCTTTCGTAGTTGGCTATTATTTTTTCACTGCCGTAGAGATAACAGCATGACAAAATAGGGAACCTTCCAAAGCTTAGGTTAAGAACGCTACGCCTTAAATTTACTGCTTCCGAAAAAACTCTTATATCGTCATTTTTGATTGCAAAAAATATTTTTTGCAACAATTCAAAATCCATTTATTCCCCTTTATTTTTTCCTTTTAACTTTTCTGTCTTCCGCCCACTTGTCTATCATTTCGAAAATATAACTTTCGTTAACGGCATTGCTATCCACCGCTTTTTTGATAAAGGAATTTGTAGCCTCAAAACTTTCCAGCAAGTCTTTCAGATTTCTGTTTTCTTCCTCAATTCGCCTTGTCATATTCTCATTATTTATCTTTATTTCTTCTAATTTTCTATTGCTTTGGGTCAGGGCATCGGCAACGTCCTTATTAATAAATTCACTCACTTTCTGAACGTTGTCGTTATAGTTTTCTAAGTTGCGCTGCAATTCCTTGACGTTGTAGTTTTTCTTCTTTTCTTCCAAAATAGCGTCAAGCTTACCGATTTGTTCTTCTGCTCTTGCCTCAAGTTCGTTTACCGCAACTAAGCTCTTTTCGGCTTTTTCCAACGCAACGGCAAGTTTATTTATATCGGTGGTGTATTTACTGGTAGTTTTTACAAACTGGTCAATTTTGTTGGACAAATCCGCCGCCTTATCCGCCTGCATGGACAAACTCTTATAAATGCTCTCTAAGTTGCCCTTCAAATCGCCGCTGAACGCGGTATTGAGCCGCTCTATATCTCCGCGCATCTGCTGATAAGTGTCGGTAAAATCGCTCAAGCTCGTTTGTATGGGGCTAAGTAAATCTCTATACCCTCTGAACGCTTCCACTAAAGTCTTGACGTCGTTATTATCCATTTTTAATCTCCTTAAATTTTTTTAGCTGATTACTTATCGTCTTTTGCTTATTTTTCAATTCTTCCAAATCATTTTTTACGGTATTCAATATCAGTTTTTCGGCAACGCCTTTGCCTTCCACGCTTGGTAGGTACTTAACAATATCGATACTAAGATTGCCCTTATCCTCTCCAAAGCTTGCTTCCATAAGATCGATTAACGTTTCGTCATTGGAAAGTCTGAATTGCCTTTTTGCCTCGTTTATCATCCCTAATTCCCAATAACGGATACCCGCATCGTGATAATTGCCAACTCTAACAAATTGCTCTTCCACTTCAATCCTGTTAAGCCACTCTTTGCGCTGCAAGTCGTCTATTATTTTGTTTGCCGTAAAAATGGCGTTCTCATACTGTTCTAACTTAATAAACTGCCGTACTCTTTCCATAATTTCCTGCTGGTCTATTTCTATCTTGCTTGCCACTTTTCCTATTGACTTTGCGGCATCCTCTGCGCTCTGCTTGTCAAAATTTTCTTTGAAAAACTCATTGAAAGCCAATATTTCTTTTTCTTCGGCTACATAGATGTTGGCTTTGGCTCTGGACACTCCCACGTAGAAAAGGTTGAAATAATAGCGGAAAACTGAGTTTTCGTCAGCTTCTTTGCGATTAATCATAATCCTATTGAGCTGCTGCCACTTCTCAATATTGTCGCTAAGGACGTTAAGCAGAATAACCGTCTCTCTTTCCAAGCCCTTGATTTCCGAAACGGTCAGGATTTCCTGACTTTTTAGTTTGGTCCTTAATTGCTCTTTTGTTCTCACATCGGCAACGATAATGGTGCAGTTTTCGTAAGCTACGTCGGAAAGCTTTTCTAAAAATTGCTTATCATTAACAAAAATTGATTGGGTGGTAACTTCGCTGTCAATGCTTTCTCCCTTAATAACAAAACTGTGGGTGCCGAAATATTTGGTATTAATCTCTCCCAAACGGTCGATAATTGAGGCGATTTTCTTAGTGTTGCGGTAGTTATGCTTCAAAGTAGCAACCGTCACTTCGTCTTTTACGTACAATAACCTTTTTAAGAAGGCAAAGCTAAAGTAAGCGGGATTAATCATCTGTAAAGCGTCGCCCACGCAAAACACTTTTATAGAAATTGCCTTAAACAAAGTAAGATTAACTTCGGTTAGGTCCTGTACTTCGTCAAGAATAGCAAGGGAGTATTTTTTTATTTTATCAATATTATTTAGTAGTTCCCGACTCATAGTGTTGTTGTCGGCTAAATTATTCTGCGATAAGTAATTCCCATAGTCCTTGGCAAGATAATAGATAGTTTCGGCTTCTACCCTACTGAAACTATCCCTTCTAAGCTGCAAATACTCTTCGATACTAATTATATTGGCACCGTTATTTCGGTAAGAGCCGTAGATAAGCCCGTATATTTCTTTATAGATTATTTCGTAGGAAAGCTCTTTTATTTTACTTAAACGGCTGACAAGCTGATGATTTTTTATATTTCTTATATAATCTCTAACAAAGCTTCTTTCGTTAGCTACATTTACTCCGTCTTTAACGTTAATACGATACAAGTCTTCAATAAGGTAATAATCTACGTTTTTTTCTAAATAATCGATTACCGAAAGCAGTTTTTGATAGATTTTATCTTCGGTAACGGGAATTGTTAGTCCAAGATAGTATTCTATGGCGTGTTTTTTGTCATTGTCGGCAAAAACTATCTTCCCGCCGTCCAATTCTTTTATAAATCTTTTTAAGTTATCGGTAAAAGTTATTACTTTTTCTTTGGTATCAGTAAGCAACCCTCTGGAAAAAGTGGTATACAAAATTTTGCCGCTGTAGCCTCTGAATGCCGAAAAAACTATCTTATCAATGCAAATATTGGTCTTTCCGCTACCGGCTACGCCTTGGAGTAGCACGTTTTGGTCTTCTATAGCCACAAGCTCTTTTTGCTGATGGTTAAGTAACGGAAAGTTAACTGTATTGCTGTTTGAAAGGCGGTAAAGTTTGTTAAAATCCTTGGCTGAAATTACGTCTTTAATTTTATCAAAAGTTACTTCGGCTGATTTTTCGGAAAAGAAATTAATAAGGCTTTGGTCATTTATTCTTTTTTCTGCCGCAAAATCCTCATAGCGGTAAAATATTATCTTCTTGTCAAAATTTTCTCCGTTTTCTTCGGCGCAGAAATATAGCTTGTTTTTGTTTTGATTAAAAGAAATAACAAAGGTTTCTTTGACGTTAGCTATAAAAAAGTCTTTACACCTAATTGTTAATAACAACCCGCCGATAAGGGCGCGTAGTATTGCGTCAATGCGGTCAAAACGAGAGGTTTCTTTAATAAACCTTTCCGTCTTGACAATCTGCCATTGTCCCGATAATATAACTTTGTTTATATCGACTTTGTACTGCATTTTCCTCTACTTTATCGGCGTTATTTTATCATTTTATCCTTAAAATAACGATAAATTTATTTATGTTTTAACTTAATTGCATCAATTATCGGCAGAAAATTGCCTTCTATTACTTCTTCGGCTCCGAAAGTAATTTTTACTCTGCTGTCTGTCACCGTGTCCTTAATAAAGTCATATTCTCTTACTGTTTTTTCTTTCTTGACGGTATTTTTTATTACCTTTCTTTTGTCGTCGATAAAATCTTTTTGCTTTGCGGCGTTTTCTTCTTTGAGGCGCAAAATAAGGTTTTTTAACGCCCTTTCTTTGTTCTTTAACTGTGACCTTTCGTCCTGACAAACCACCGTTATACCAGTCTCCATATGGGTTATTCTAACCGCCGTTTCTACCTTGTTTACGTTCTGTCCTCCAGCCCCGCCGGAATGAAACAAATCTATTTTTATATCTTTGTCACCGATATTAATTTCTTTTTCAATAATATAAGGCAATACGGTAACGGACACCTCTTGTGTTTTGTCGGTACTTATGTTTTTATGTATAGCGCTCTCATGCTCAAAAAGAAAATAAGCGCTTTCTCCCTTTGCAATAATATTTGCCTCTTTTATCCCCTCTCCTGCAACCTTATAGGAACTTATTTCGGTTTGAAAAGCCATATTTTTAGAAAAATTTTGATACATATTAAATACTGTTTTGCAAAAGGAGTAAGAGTTTTCTCCCATAGCTTTGAGTTCCAATATTGCGCCTGCGTATTTTTGTGTTTCCTTTTTTTCAATAAGCAGAGCGGCAAGTTCTTTTGCAATTGTATCTATTTTGCTACTTAACGCCTCTATTTCTTCAAGTAAAAGTTTTTGAAACGCCTTGTCGCTGTTTTCGGCGTTTGTTTTGCAAATTTCCAGTTCTTTTATAGCTTTTGTCAGTTCTTCTCTTTTGTAAAAAACGGGTTTTAAGGAATTTTGCTCGGCGACAAGCTTTCGCCAATAGCTGTTGTGCGCTATTATTTCGGGAGAAGCAATAAGCTCCTCAAGTTCTAAAAACCTGAGGTGCTTATTATTACTTTTTTCCAAAATTCCCGATATTACCGTGTTCACTGTTAACTAAAAGTTGTGGTCAACGTTAGTTCCGTTGGTGTTTTCAAAGGTATTGTTAGCCACGATTTCGCTGTCGCTGTTGCTTGAAGGAATCTTTATAGCTATTCTGTTGCTGTCAAAGGTGTTATACAGTATAGTTACGTTCGGCGTATAGCTTAATATCGCGGTATCCTGGTTTGTAAATACTGACTGCGTTATTCTAAGGTCTAATAAGGACGATTGAATGGATATAGCTGCCGATCTGTTGTACATGAAAGTACAGTCGGTCAATTCTAAGTTTCCGTTTATTAGTTCTATTCCTCTTTGATAATACTTAATAACGCTGCCTACCATATAAATCTTGTCGCGGTAGTTTGTCGCTGTCTTAATGGCTACCGTATACAGTCTTTCCATGCCGTTGAACTCGCAATCGTAAATACCTATTGAGTTCGCTCCGTTATTAATCTGTAAGCTTACTAAACCGTCCGCTTGGGCTTGGAATTTTATAATCTTTATAGTAAGAACGCCTCTGTTTACCGTTATTCCATTAATGGTAGTAAGGATATTCTTTTCATTGTCATAACAGCCTATTATGGATATATCGGCGTTGGTGTTAAGCGTTAGGGCAGAATATTCTCCGGGGGTAAGGTATAGTTTCAAACTCTGATTTTCGGCTACGTTTGCTATAGCTTCCTGCAATTGTTCATCGTTTTCTATAACAATGGCGTCTTCCTCTGCGCGGATTTCATAAATGCCTGAGGTTATTACGTAAACTGCGTAGTTACGGAACATATTAATTAAATCCAAATACACGTAACTACCGTCATCGTCTAATTCCTGATACAGACTGCCTGGCATGGATGCGTTTTTGAGTATCATCTTATAATAGGTCTTGCCTTCGTATTGATAGGTGTTGGAAATATCGGCGTAAGAGTACATATCGTTACTTTCGGCATAAAGCTTAAAGCCTTCTACATATGCGGCGTATATTCCCAAAGTATAGTAGTTTTTAACCTCTGTACCTGCCACAACCGCGCCAAAATCTCTCGGCTTGTCGGTACCGGTTAGTCCTAAGAACGTTACGTAGTCTTGTACGTTTACTACGTTACTTAAATACTGCATGCTGATATCGGTTATGTCGATATACAATTCTTTGGGCACAATGTTAATTACACTTGTAGGAATAACCATAGAAGGATAGTTGTTTCCGCCGTCAACGGTAATATCGCAGTAATAGCTTCCTACGTGCATAATTCCGTTGATCGCATACATAGGTTGTCCGTTTTCGGAATAACTGTATTGGTAAGTAACGTTTACTCCGCTAGGTAGTTGTCCTTCTCCGTCGTGTAAATTATTGATTAGCGGATTTTGATTTCTGCCGCTATATACCAAAGTATTGGAAGTAATACTATACGTTACGTTGGGCTTTTCTATCCTGATAATTCTCGATACTCTCTCGTTACTAAATGTATAGTTGCCGCTGTTGTTTGCCGCCGTAACTTCAAACAGAACGGTATACGTTCCTACGTCTACGGGCGGGTTGGCAAGGACTTCGTCGTTCTGGTTTATATAAGTAATATTATAAACGACCTCGCAGATAGACATATTCGGCTCTAACCTGTCAAATAAGGTGGCATTTAGGATTGCTGTGTCGGTAATGCCCGTTTCGCGCCTTATTTTTGCGATTTCGCCGTCAAGATATCTCTTTGTAGCAACCGTTACTCTAGTGTACAAATCGTTATATGCCCTTGTTTTTGCGGCAGTCTCGCTGTAACCTTGTTCCACATATTTTTCTACCATGGCGTTTTTATCGGTGATACTGACAAACCAGTTATCTACTCCGACCATTGGTAAGCCCGAATATACTACCAGCGGATGATTTTTGCCGTCGTAGGTATGAGTTATTATATTGGTTGCCGACTGCTCATCGCCCTCAAAGACAATGCCGGCGCTGTTTATAGTTACCGGTCTTATCGTTAAGGTAAAAATAAGTTCGTCCTTGATATATACGTTGTAGTCAATAATACTTACTTTGATATCGTATACGCCTGCGTTCAACGGATAATCAGTAGTTGAATAAGAATCGGCGCTTGTTCCCGAAGCTTTGTATTCTACCAAATAACTTTCCAAATTAAGATAGTCGTTAACACCGTCCATTCTTAGGAAGGATAGAAGGTTATGTGACGGGTTTATGGGCAGTTTGTAATATCTACCGTTGTAGAAGCTAGATAAGGCATAATTGCCGCCAAGACTGTTAAGAACTGCCGTCTTTTTGTCTATCTTGTCAATGAAAATGGTAAGTTCCAGATATTTCCAAGAAGCATTGGCGTCATAGTACCAGCCTTTAACTTTGTATCCTTCGCTTGTAGCTAGATTAATATTGACGTTGTCAAGTTCCCACAACAAGGAAATAACTTCTCCGCTTATTTTGTCTACAGCCTTAGGAAGTTCGCTTGATTTTAAGGTTACGCCCAACGGCCAGTGTATAGCGTCAACGTAATACATGGAAGTTTCGGGTATCGTTGTCCACGTCCAATATCCTATTTGATCGGCGTCTTTTGTATTCTTAAATGACAGGTTGCTTATCTTTGTATATAGATACGGAGTAAGTTTCAAACCTATTTCGAAGCTTATAGTCCTGCCGCCGCCTTGTGAAAACGCCAAACGGTCATCTGCCAAAGACATTTCGTAAGCTACTTCAAAGAGTATTTTTTGGTCGACAATCTTGTAGATTGTTTCTTCGGGTATTATAGTAAAGTAAGTGTCAAGTTCTCTCGTTGCCCCAAGTTGAACAAAGTAATTGCCGATAGTGTTAGGTTCGTTTACGTCCTTCTTCTTTTGATAGTTACTGTCATACGGCGTACTGATAAAGTCGTTAATTACGTAGGTATTGAGGTTATTGCCTGTCATATAGGCATACAATTTTGGCTCAATAACTATAACGGTAAACCTAATATTAGGTGAGAAGTTCATATCCGGATAATTTACTTTATCCCAGCCAAGCACGCCTTTGATACCGTTTTCGCCCTCATATACGTGCGGGCTTGTGGTTGATATCCTGTTTAGTTCCACATCCATAAAGGACAAGGGCACTTTCTGCCAGTTCTGTTCGTTAGCGCCAACAGCGAAGTCATAGTACATATAGGAGTAGTTCTTCTGCATCTGAACGTAAGCCCCGCCCGCTCCTACAACTAAATAAAGTATTCCGCCGTCGATATACTGTCCTGCGTCCACGTTCTCAATCTCTATATTCTCGGTGAGGAATCTTACTCTTATGGTATATCCAAGATAGGTAAATATGGCTACGATATATCTGTCTTGTGCTACTCCCAATAAAATATCTTTTAACTTATAAGTACCTTCGTTGCCGGGTTCTAGTTTCCAGTTGGGAGTCATCTCTATTGCCGTGCCGTCGCCGAAGTTAACGGCAACTCTTTCGGGGTAAATAAGTTCATAAGGATTGAGTATCATGGTAGAAGACAATACGTCTATATAATTGTTTTCCATAAGTCCAAGAACCATCAAATCATCATTATCGTAATAATCAACGGAAATGATACTTTGATTAGTGGACCTGAATTTTACGTTCCAAATAGCGTATGACGGAGCGTTTTCGTAAATCTTGGAAGATATAGTCTCACCGGAAGCATCCATTATCGAAATAGTAACGCTTCCTCCGCCCGAATAATTAAAGCTGACGTGGGTGATTGTATCAAAAATAGTATCAACTACGTCGTAAGATAAAATCCTTAGCGGTATATTGTTCTGAGCGGCTAAAGAATAAGACAACTGCGACATATCCCATACTACGTTGGTGTAAACGGCGGTTTCTCCGGTGGAGAACTTGACTCCCAGAGTGCTAGGAAGAATATACTTCTTGCCGTTTGTATCCAAAACGCTGTCGTTAATCGGGTTGATTAAGAGCATATTTGAACCCGCCGCCTCGTTATACAGATTATAATAACCGATAAAGAAGCTGTTTTCCACGTCGGCTATTGTTACTCTGTTGCCACCGTAGTAAGCGTCCAAACTAAATAGATTGCTTATTGTTCTGTTTTTGTATAACACAGAAACAATTAACGTATTTGTATTGCCGCGGCTGTCGGTAAGGGTAATGGAATAGTCGCCGGAACCTCCAGCATAGTTGTTTTCATAAAACTCCTCGCTGTAAGTTACGTTAACCATACCTACGTCTTTGATGGTATTGTTTTCGGTGAAGGTTGCGTACGCTTGAACTTTGGTAGGGAGTTCGGGGAAGAGCGGGTCTATTATTATCTTGTTCCTGTCGGCGTAGTCTTCTATTGTGGAGACGGTACTTGCATTGAAATAATCAACGTAAGTAATCATCATTTGTACGTACTTATATACAATACCGTCTTTTTTGAAAGCGTTATTTGACTCTGTCTTTGTAAGGTTAGATATATACACCGCGTCTATTTGTGAGGATTCGTTACTTCCCAATAGCTTGGTCTTGTCAAGAAGCAGTACGTGCCTTTGTCTGTTTACCACTGTCTCTAAACCTTGCGCGTTCTCAATATTGTCGCTTACGTAGAAAACAAGACTAATTACTCTGTCGTTTGCCATAGCGTTAAAGGCTTTTTGATAAGAGACGTCAGAATACGGGTTGATAGAATCTAAAAACTGCAAGTAATAGTTAATAGGAAGCATACCTAAATTATTGGGATTAACTCCGCCACCGCCAACTACTATGCTGTTGTAGATATAATTATAGTAGCCAAATACCGTAACTTCTCCGCCCGAAGCTAGTCCGGTTATAATGGAAGCCGAACTTGTCTTAAGTAGCCTACTTAATATCTTTTGTTGGAAGATAAGGTAAGTTGCGCTGTTGTTGGTATTGCTGATAACGAATTTGTAGTAATGTTCGTTATATTTTTTATTAAGTAAATCTGCACCTATGGTAAAGCCTTTTTGAGTCAGTACGTTAATAAGTCTGATAACTGCCTGATACTTAAACTCTTCGCCTAGGTTACTTTCGTCGCCGCTTGCCAAGAAATCTATGGTAAACAATCCCTTATCAATAGTTCTTAGCGATACCTTATAATCACGGATAACTCTAAGTACGTTATAAACGGTGATTAGATTAATTCTGCCTTCGTCGATAGAATTATATTGATTTAATAGATTTTGCTTGGTTTGTAAGCCTATATCGCTTATTAATTTGCTGTCCAAAGGATTTTCACTGCCAAAAGTAATGCTCTCCCAATTGCTTATTATTTGGTCGATTACACTTTGCAATTCTCCGCCGTCGTTGATTTTCAAGCTGTTATAGATTATTATTATTTCATCTAAGTCAACTTCGGAAATTTCGGTAGCCTCAAACACAGCATTGTTTATTACGTTATTAAGCATTGTCTGTTGTTCGGTAGTTGCGGCGTTGTAAACGCTGATATAACCGTCTCTAAGGTAGTTATAAACCGTCCACAAATATTGTTCGTATTCAAAATTATTGAGTTTGAACAAATCAAATTCGTCATAAACTTTGGCAAAAGCTACTTCATTTTCAACGTTTTCTATTACGCTGTAGAGATTATTAAGTTCCTGTTTTACCATTATTTCGCTTAATATATTGAACGCGTTGTACTTAATGCCTTCAGTCTGGCTCATTTGTCCGCTGGCTAGGTACTCTGCGTAAATAACTGCTAAAATATCGTCAAGAACTACTTTGTTGCCTTGATAAATAATGTCGTACAAACTATCGTAGAACATATTTGCCAAAACTTGCACATTGTCATTAACCGACATCGTATAGCGGTTGATATCGTTTAGGTACTTGTATCTCAAGAAATCTTCTCTTGCAAAAGCCGAAAGGAGCTGACTTTGCTCAATCTTGGTTATTGTGCCGGTGCCTTGCGGTACGTTTTCGCAACCAGCCAAAATCATTCTGTTTATTATGTTACTAAAGTTTACGTACTGCGGATCGGAAATATTAATTATGGTATTATCGTTGATATCCTGCTCAACCCTTGATAGCATTGTCATCAAAATAGAATAGTAATAGCTGTTTATAAGGTTAGATGCAAAATTATTGTCAACATCGCTTCTATTTAGCAAAGCATCGTAAGCTAAGCTATAGTCGTTGCCGTTAAAGGACAATTCATAATCTATAATAACCTTTTGGCTTGCTGTAGCCGCATTGTCATAATAATAGCTTACTGCCGCCGCTTTGTGCGTATTTATATCTTCGCCTACGTTTAGAAAATCCTTGTAAGCGAAGTCACTTCCCTGCAAATAATCATAAATTATTTGGGACATTGTGTAGATTTTATCGACGGTATAGTTATCTCTGCCGTCGGTATATTGTGAAGTCGTCAGCAAGGCTTTTTGGCGGTATGCTTCTACGTAGAGATTAAATGCGTCCAACGATATATTATAATTGGCTACTTTAATGTTATGAAGTCTGTAAGCGTCTGTCCTGCCAGTAAGATTATCCGATATTTTGTATTGATTATGCAAATTGACGTAGGCTTCGTTGTTTATTTCTAGCAGTGCGGCGTTATACCATTGCGTCATATAATTTACGTACGAAGTTCCGCCCGGATAGTTCTTCTTCATTTGGAGGAAGTATTTCGCTTTCTTGAAGTCAGTAAATTCTTCTTCACTAAACACGCTGTTATAATTAATAGAGTTACTTGCATTCATAACCTCAAGATAGCTGTCAATACGGCTCTTGGTAAGGCTTATCTTTTCGGCGTTATTATACATCAAATCAAAAGCTGCCGTACCTTGCAAAACATAAAAGAATATTTCTTCGGCTCTCGCCTTGATTTCGGCTGATATGGTCTGATCGTTACTATATAGATAATGATGCAAGGCGTATGACTTGTCATTGATAAAGCCGCTTATCTGAATGTAAGCTTCGGACTGTGAGTTATAGCTGTTTAAGAAATAATCGTAAGCGGTTGTAATAAGATTGCCATACATAAAGCTGAAACTTAGCTGTGCGTCAAAAGCAAGGTCGCTAAAGAGAGGAGAAGCTTTTACTATGGCATCAATTATTGTTGCGTTGGCGGACTTTTCGGCTATCGCATAAATATCGTCCATCTCTTTGGTGGCAAGCTCGCTGAGCCTTATTTTATAGGTCGATAAAGCCGCTGCGTAAAGGTCGGTAACCGAAGAGGGTATATTCGCTAAAATGCCGTCCATTAAAGTAACCATTTCGACTTCTCCGCTAATAATATGGGCGGTATAGAGGCTGTTCCATTTTTGCTCGTCGGTTCCGCTCATATTCTCTATATGAGTTATGGCGTTGTCGCGTCTGAACTCATAAATCTGAGTCCAATAAGTTGCGTTGTAAGCGTTGTTGGACGCATAGTTAATATAGTCGAAGTCATTTATTTTGTGTACGTTACCATATGAATCTTCATAATAAGGCACAATGCTGTTTACGGTATCTCTTATTATCTTAGCAATAAGCTTGTCGATAGATTGATTCTTTACGGTGTCGCGGTAATTATCCCAAGCCTTTGCCAAAGCTTCTTCTATATAAGGTCTGTAGAATTCTTCATAAGAAATGATAAATTCCACCAACACTCTGTCGTCTATGGCGTTGCTGTCATAGATATTGAACAGGAACTCGGTCAAAGCCTCAGTAGTCATTACGTCACTTATATTGTATATATCTTCGAAAGTAAGTTCTGGCGCCGAAATATTGGCAAAAGCCTCTTCTCCGTATGAACTCAGAACCTTCCATTGTACGCTCATATATGTAAGTAAAGCATTGCTGATTCGCTCGGCGTTTTCGGTAGGCTGACCTAAAATTGCCGACATACGCTGTCTTTCCGATAGCGTGACTCTGTCATAAAGGCGGGTATAAATTTCTTTGTTTACGTAAATTACCAAAGAGTTAGTTATTTTATTCTTTAATTTGGTATTATACTCTCTGTCACTACTAGAAAACTTGTTATTGCTTTCGGAATTCAGTTTGTCGTACTTAGCAACTTTGAGCCACTGATAATCGCTTAATGATGCCGAAGTCTTTACGTCTTTATCCTTGAATTGGGCATAGATTGTTGCCCATTCCATATAGATTACGATATTCCTATTCTTGTCCGCTTCCTTGCTGCCGTTATTTACCCAAGCTTGATATTCCTTTTTCAGTTCGCCAAATAATATTACGGCTAATCTATCCAGATATTCGGCGGGGTTATAACCGGTCTGTTCACTCATCATAACAATAAGACCGTTTACTAAATAAGAGCCGTTTTCTCTGTCAATTTCGTCGGTGCTGTTGGCAAGACGGTTTCTAAGCAGTATAAAAGTAGCATATATTACTTCGTTTTCCAATTCTTCGGAAAGTTCTATTAGTTTGCTTGCTGCTTGAGTGGAATAATTAACCAATGGAGAGCCGTCGTTGTTAAAATAACTGTCCCACATAAGAGCCTTGACAAGCAAATCATATTCGGCATTTACCTGCTGGCGGAAAATAGAATACAAATAGGCGGTGTTGGTATTAGCGCCCGACACATAACCTGTTATATCGGTATTGAAACCGCCTCTGGAAGAAATAGCGTCGTCACTTAGGTATCTAGACCAACTAATTTCGGGTAAAACAGGCATACCTAGGTTGCTGTAATAATATTCTTCGTCAATTAGTCCCATATAATATTTGTCATAATCGACAAACATTGCCTGATTAAGAGCGTTGGGTATATCGCTTAGGCGTCCACCCAAAGGATCGCTATAGGCATATGAGGTAGAATAAGAAGAAACAAGGCTTCTATTAATTACGATAACGTCAACTTCGAAGGACTGCAAGCCGACAACGCCGCCCGACACGCTGCCCACGCGGATAAAGCCGCGCAATTTATAGTTTCCTCCCTTGAAAGCTTGCTCGTTATTGTTAAAATAACCATATTCTATATTAGAATTTATTGAGCTGTTCAAGGAATAGAATTTTCCACTGGCGTTTAGGGTAATCCAAGTGTTGTTGTTAATATTGAAGAACTCCCAGCCCACTATATTTTGGTTGCTGAAATCGTTACTTTCTTCAAATTTTATACTAGCAGAAGTCGGCAACGGATAAGTGGCGCTGTTATACGGGTCGATAAAATACAACTTAGGCAATTCTACGATACTGATATTGCCGTTAGTGTCGGTTACTATATTGGGCAAGACTACGCTTTCTACCACTCTGCGGAAAATAACAACGTAAATCAGTATGCCCGAATTACTGTTGGTAGGTTCATAATCATAACCGGGGATATACATACGTAAAGTTATTCTGCCCGGGTTGGTAAGGTATCCGTAACTTAAAGTGTGCCCGAACTGGTCGTAGGTTATTGCAGTAACGATATCTCTTGGGCTTCCCGTGTCGTCAATCAGTCTGAATACCACGCCGTTAAAGGTATAGTTGTCGCCATAGTCGTTGAAATAAACGTTAAGTCCGTTAACGGGTAGGTTCATTGTGCCGTTATAGGTATTATTATTGTACGGGTCAATGGTAATGGTATTTAGCTTGGTGTTGGAATTTTCATCTTGACCTTCTTCCACGTTCATATTCTGATAGCTGATACCGTAAAACTCCATAGGAGATACTCTTATATAAAGTTCTATAATCTGGATTTGTCCCGTATACGTCATATCGTTTCTTCTGGACAAATCGTAATAAGACTTCAAAATAGCGGTAGCAAAAAGCATCTTATCGCTGCCTGTGCGGAAAATATCCTCGGTAAACACTCCGGGTATAAACGTCCAGTCAACGTAATGGGAGTTAATTTCCGTCGAAGAGTAGTTTTGCGCCGTTATTTCGGCAGTTATGGTGGTAGGAATAAGCTTTTCGTTAAGTCCGTATATACTGTCTTTGACATAGTACAAATACGGATTTGTTATTTCTATGGTGCCGTTTACTATATTGTATAAAGAAGTTTCTCCGTTTGCCGAATAGAAAGTCTTATTGATATTCTTTTTTGGAATATAAACCTGCAAGAAGAAGTCGGCTTCTTCGGTAGGCAGTCTGTAGTAGAAGTTATAGAAACTACCTTCGCTGCTTCCCGACAGTCTTAGCGTGTCGATTAGTCTTACCGATATACCGTCGGCATAGTCGGAATTAATTAGGTTCCTACTTGTACTTCCAACCGTCCATTGGCTGACGTCGTATCTTACTATTCCCGAATATCTGTAGTTTACTTCTATAAAGGTGGGCAGAGGATATTTCTCGCCGTATTTTTCGGTGCTGTCCTCATTGAACAGTTCGGCGGTTAAAGAAAGGTCGTTTGTTAAACGTTCGTCCACTTTGGCAGTAATTTCTACCCTAATAGGATCAATTGCCGAACCTTGGGACAGTTTACTTAACATAATCTCGGTAAGAGAGATTGTGCCTGCCGTTTGGGTAACGCCCAATACACTGTCATTAAAGGCTTTTTCGGTAAAGGACAAGAAGTTAATAAGCGGTACGGCGTCGGCTATGTTGCCGTTTGTATAATACAGCTTGACGTTACTCAACAGATAATTTATGTATTGATACGGAGATGCGTATCTTTCCATATTATTTTGAGAAGGTGTTGTCAAAGCAAAAGGCTTAAGAATGTTTATTCTCAATACTTTCATTCCCGCGTGCGGATTGAACATCGCGTTAAAATCAATTTGATAAACGCTGTTTTGTTGGTCAAGTTCCAATACCGGCGAAGACCCGTCCGCCATCTTCCTGACGTTGTTAAAGCTGATTTTTTCTATTTCAAGATTGCTGAAAGCAAAGGGGATGAGTAGCGTTTGTTCATTAACCGTACCCGTTGCTATAGTGCCTTTAAGGGTCATTTCAAAGCCGGGGGAAGGCGCGCGCAGCATCTCTATTAGTCTACCTATACTGTATTGATAATTTACATGACCAACATTAACGTTGCACCAGTCAACCTGCAAAGTAAATCTATCGAAAATACCTTCGCTCTTGGCTTCGTTAAAGTATACGCCTATATAGTTACTTGGACTTGTGTTATTTTGCAAAGTGATTAGTCTGTTAAGTAAGTTTGTGCTGGCTACCGAATAATAATCGATATCGATATAGCCGTTTACAGGCATATTCTCTTCTACGTTATATATCTCCACCATATTGGAAATTATGGTACGCTTAGGAACATTAACTTCCAGTATTAATTCCTGACGTAAGATATCGCTGTCGCCGCCTATTATATACCTTATATAATATATACCACCGTTATAACTAAACAGGAACTTGTTATCATTGCCGTACATAGCTCTGTTATATCCGTTGGTATAAATAGCGGGATACCAATCATCATCAATGCCGTTGTTGATTTCCCAAGTGATATTCTTCCTTACAATTTCATCTCCGCTTTCCAACACCGCAACAAAGCCGCTGGGCAAAGAATACGGCTTATACGGGTCGATAGTAATGCTATTTACATTACTTTCCAATCCCATATAGGTTATTGTTTGCACGTTGGTTTCGGTGACTACTATGTTCATTACCACCCACAACGTTTCTCCCAAATCGTTGGTGGCTCTTCCGTAAACGGCTAAATCAACGTCTTTTCCTACCAAGCCTACGTTTATAAAATACCTTCCTTGACTTCCCAGGTAAACTATGCCCAGCTCTTCGCCGTTCATATTGGTTGTACTCCAAGCAACGTTGTATCTAATCCTTGTTTTGGTTAATTCGTTATTGATATAATGGTTTTCTTCTATGAAAATTTCGTTGGGTAAGCCTTCTCCGGGATTGTACGGATTGTAATTGTAGCTTCCAAAATAGGTTACGGACTGAAGTTCCGAAGGCAGGTTGACTACGTACATAACAACCCAAATTTCTCCGTTGCCATCGCCTACCGTGCCGTAGACTGCCAGTTTCGTATGTTGAGTAACGGGGTTAGCCAGATAGAACTTTCCTTCTCTTTTTCTTAGAATATTGAGTTCTTCTCCTACCTTGTTGGTTGTCTTCCATTTAACAGGATATTGCTTGATTATTTTTTCGGAGTTGGTACCGAAACTTCTGTTAACCTCCAAATAAATACTGGACGGTAAGGAAGCAGAGGAATCATACGGATTAATCTCCAAAGGTCTAAATAAATTTTCCGCTCCCGCAATAAAGCCCGCTTTGGATATATTGAGAGTTGCCGTAATTGACCTTAGACTGTTATTTTCGAAATAGTATCTTGTTACTAAGTTATTAACTTTCTGAGTTACTTCATCGGAGTCACTCATATATCTTTGGGGCACGACAACGGTTAGGTTAACAGTTTGTTCCCCAACGTAAAGGTTCTGACCGAAAGTAGCTGTGGTGGAGTTGGAGCTGCCAAACAGCGTTGCGGTACCGTTAACGTTAATTTTGCTTCTTATTGTGTCTGCACCCACCCAAAGTAGCTGAACAGGCAAATATCCTCCGTAATACTCATTATCACTGATATTTTCGGGTCTAATACCTATTATTCTGCTCTTTTGCGTAGTTCCCTTGAAGTAGACTTTTACAATATGGTTGTCTCTGGTCTGCACAGGCAAGGTGTAGGTAGCTTCTACAAGATAGTCTATTGTATACTTGCCGTTTTCCTCATTGTCAATTGAAACATAGTCAACTTCCTGCGTCAATATATTGACTTCTATGGCTATTCTTATAGCGTACCCGTTTTCCGGGTCACCAAAGTATGCATAAGCGTAGCTTCTGCCCCCTCTCCAAGTAATTACGGACTGGTCAAACTCCCAATCCAAATCAAGGCTAGTTAGTTTGAAGCGGTTATAACCTTCTACGTCATAAATAAGATCCCTTTCCTTTTCGATATCACCGTCAAGGTAGTTCTCTTTTCCGTATACGTTATTGAAGTTAATACTTATATCATTGTTGGATATTCCCTCCGCAATCGGATCATAATTAATATTCTCCATCTTCTTGAGAGCATAGGTATACGGGTCAATATTTAACGTTCCCACAATGGGCAAGCCGTTTGAAGTGTTCTTCTGCGCTATAATATTTCTGTTATGAACAAGCACGTAGACAGGGAAGGTTTTTTCCATTATGCTATTGTTACCTATTTTCAAAGTAGAAAGCATATTTTCATTAAACACGTCGGCAAAGCCTGATAGATTGTAGCCGGCTAAAGTTATGTTATCTTGATTGAAGTTAAGTATGGAACATTTGAGTTCTCCCATAGTGCCGTTATCAAACTGAACGCCAATCTTCGTCGGCAAATCCTTAGTAAAAGTAGGATCGATTATTATTTTGTCGCTTAAAAGTTCCTCAATTTTGTAGGTGCCGTAGGTTGTTATTATTTCCACACGGTAAGTAACTTCACTGCCTAGTATATTAGCGGTGGGATTATACGTGGACTTACCTGTAATTATTACAGTACTTTCTTCGGTATAGTTCGGTCTAAAAGTTACTTTTATGCCGTCAAAATAGGCGTCAACCTGTTCTTTCCACTTGGAATTATCGCTGTAAATACTTTCAACGGTCATGTTTGATAAAGGAGTAACGTTGGGTTCGCTATAGTTAGCCGGTATAACCGTGCTTAAATCAATACTTTCAAAAAGTATTCTCGCCTTAATGCTTGCCGTAGTGTCTTTAACGCCGATAAGCTCGTAAATGGGGTCGCTGTTGCTGTCCACCATAATGCTGAAATTAAGGTATCCGCCACTCTTCGTTACCGTGGAATAACTGTTTTTGGTATTAAGTAGCATTTCCAAAATGCCGAAGGCGCTATCCTCGCTGAATACGTTGCCGTCTCCTAGAAGTTCATTAAACGCACCCTTTATTACTTTTTTGTTGACTTTGAACTTCAATCCGCCGCTGCCGCTGTTTGCGTAATTGCCTATAGGCAGATAATATTCAATCAGCATTACTTTGGGATTTGCGGTGTTGGTATATACGTTAAATAATTTCGTTATCGCGTTAGTTGCTATGTTTTTCTTATAAACTTCGGCTTTTATAATGTTGTTTATTACCGACTCACCCTTTGAGTTGATATTTATACTCTCGCTGATTGCCCCTTTTATGTATAGCCTTTCGTTGCTGTACAGTTTATGAGGCGTATTAATCCCCGACACGTCACCTATCAATGCCCCCAAGAATTTACTCAAATCGGTTTCTGTTTTTGCGTTGCTTACCCTTAATTCTGCCTCATATTCCAAAGTGGTTACGCTGGGAAGCACTAGTTCGGCATAGGCAAAACTGTCCATCGTGGTGTCGACAGGGAAAATTATAGCCGTAAAATCTTTCCTCATCAAATAGCTTTGGAAGATAAGTGTCTCTCCTTTATATAGAGCGATTCCAATTCTTCCTGTATCCAGGTTATACGACAACACAAGGCGGGCATCGGTGAAGAAATCTTCACCCAAATAGGATTCTAGCTTAGTCTGATCTACTTTAAGGAGTTCGCTCAACATAGTCATTACCGACTTGTCGTCCTGCCTTATTTTTTGTATCAGCTCTTCGGTTATTGTATAGTAGATATTATTGTTGCTGTCTGAGGAGAAATTCTCCATAATAATATCGTACAATTCTTCATTTTCGAACTCAATACCGCCCTTTTCCATATCGATAAAGACAAGAACGGCTTTTAACAAATCGTTATAACTTGCGGTAATAAGGTTGGCAAAGTCAATGCCGTCAAAGTACACTTTAGGGAAGTGCATAGCGGCAAGGTCTACGGTGCCTCCCACCCAGTTATACAGACCGTTTATGTCTAGATACATTATTTGGTCGCGGTAATACGCGCCGATAAAATCATTCTTTTGGGCGTCGTAAATACGCAAGGTAAGTTTGTTTAGGGCGTTATTTTTAGTATTTAAGTCGGTAACAATCTCCATATCAAAGGGCTTGTCGCTTACTGAAGGAATCAAAATGGTGCCTTCAAACTCGTTTTTACCTAAACTTGTCTCGTTATATTTGCTCTTTATAAATTTACTGCCGTCTTCAATTGTCGACGTAGTGAAATTATACGATATATCCGCGGTAAGGAAATACTTGCTGTTATCGCGCATTGTTCCGCTCGCTTTCCAGCCCGTGGTAGTTGCTACATTATCGGTAAGCTGAACGTTTACTTTGTCGACAATGATACTCATAAGACGGCTTTCTAACAAACGGCTAAGATTAAATTCTAAATATTTCTTAGTAATAATGTCGAACTTATCTCCGATATTATTAAGATATAAGTCCATAGAGGCGTTCAAAACGTCATTAATTATACTTATATCTACTCCCTTTATTTCTATGCTGTCCTTATTTTCGGCAACCTTGGTGTACTCGACGTTATTAGAGCTCATAAGTAAGCTAAGGTTTATATCCTCGTTGTTACGGTTGAATATTCTCGATACTTCTCCTCCGTAAAAGTTGCTGGTCATATCAAGACTGGTTATCGCCGAATAAAAGACGTTGAACATCATAGTAGAGCTGAAATCGCTTATTACTTGCTTTTCGTTGCCGGAAGTTATGTACAAGTCTTTACTGTCATAATAGAAAGTTGCTCTTTCCACGTATTGTTTATTGTCGAATACTTTTACGTAGAACAGACTGTCGGGGGTGTTTTCTTTGTAGCAAGCTTTGTAAGTAATGGTAAAGTTAACAGCGCTAGTATAAATAGTATATACCGACTCAACGTAACGGGTAGGGGTGGTTTTCAGAACGTTTCCGCCCTGAACCAGTCCGTTATATATCATATCCATTGCATTATTTACGGTAATAGTTGCCGCAGGCTTTTCATAGTCCTCGTCTTCGGGGTCTGTAGCGGGCGTGTTACTGCACGCAACAAGAAAAGTCGTCATCAAGGCGAGTAGCAGTATTACCAATATAAAAAGCTTGTACCTGTGCTTAATCATCTTTATTTATTCCTCCATCAGGCAACATTAAGGCTTATTAAGTTGGAATAATATCTTATTCCATCTATTACGAAGCTTGTTGACCTTACTATTCCGTTCTCGGGCGCGCCGTAAATTATATCGGTAACTTGCTTTAACCGTAAATTGTACGTAACGCCCCCTATTGTTTCGTTATCCAGCATTATGCCTTCTATCTTTCTATTCGAGTAGTGTAGCAGCATATAGCTAAATTTTGATATGTTGTTATATGGGCCTGTGGGTCCCTTCCCGTCGGAAACATACTGGTTTTCGCTGTTTGAAGCGTTCCAATAATCTCTCCTAAGCGCTAAATATAAGCTTGTGGGTAAATTGCTTGCGTTTACCGTTCCTACTTGGGTATAAGTGTTGTACACTGTACGTGTATAATAAGCGATAGGATTGTAATCGCTGAATAATACTTTTACCAACATAGTTTTACGACTTATTACGTTGCTGCTACCCACTCTTATAAGTACGGTAACCATTATATTACCATCGGCGCCGCCCTTCAATCTAGCGGTATTCCCGACAAAATCATATCTTTCGTCCAACATCAAGAGAGCTTTGGCGTCTCTTACGCAGGCATCGGAGAAGGAAATAAAGTCTCCGTCAGTTGACCTGATTGCATAAGTGGTGTTGCCTGCGTTGTTGGTGTTGGCGTAGAAGAGTTTTGCCACGTACTTGCAAGCAAGGGTTAGCAGTTCTTCGTTTTCCTGAACCGTTCTTGTATTAAAGTTCATAAGGATGTTAAGAGCGTACTGTTCTCTTGCCGCCTCTTCAACTTCCTTATAGCTGTCGGCGATAAAGTTCTTCAACTTGGCTATCGTACCTTCAAGCGTGTTATTCCATAAGAATCTTACTGTCAGATCCTCGGGGTTGTAGTGGATATTGTTTTCTCTTAAGCCCACTTTACCAGTGATAGGGAATACGCTGTCAACGCTCATAACTATGGAAGCCTGCGCGCTTAAACCGTACAAATTATCTTCCATTTCTGCGTATAGCTCATAGCTCTCTTCAACTTCCACTAGTTTAATAGTCGATAACTGCATTTCTTCGTAGTGATAACCGGCCGTTTTTGCAACATCTCCCGTTACCGCAATATTCTTTATGCTGATTTGTCCTAATTTTTCGTTACCTAAATAAACGTCTGCTCCGGTTACCGATTCTTTGGTTTGCAATACGCTGCTCTTTGCTACGCTGTCCCAATAGAGGGTATAGTTCTTTCTCGTCTGAATATTATGCATATCGTTATCCGACGTTGTATTTTCAAGCAATACAGAGTCTTCGGGATAGAAAACTTTTTCGACAATACTTGTGGTAGTAATAATTTTGCCTTGCGCGTTTCTAATCGGGTCGCCATATGCGTCTAATTGAGGGATGGACACTTCGAATCTTACAAAGTAGCTTTCCTTAGCCGAATTTTCGGTGTAGTTATTAAAGTAGAAGTTAAGAGGATTTAGCAGATTATCACCTTCATAAATACCATAAAAACTCCACTTGTAAACGTATAAATCTATGGATACTTCCTGTCCTATCCTATCGTTCTTGATATAACCGTATATTTTTTGGCTGCTTAGGTGCAAGTTACCCTCGGGACGTATGGATACGTTCTTCCAAATAATCTCCATCCTCTCGCCGTTTACGTTTATATAATGAGGTATGCTTGATAACGTACTTTCAAACGGATTAGTAATATAAACAACGTCCTTAGCATCGCCGTCTTCGTCTCTTACTATTAGTTCGTTATTGTTAAGAGTACGGTTGTTGACCACGACGATTAGTTTGATTTGCTGGCTTTGGGCAGTGTTTGCGTTATAGAGCGTACTGGTTATTTCGTCATATTTACTGCTGTCAAATATCTTAATTATGACAGCCTTGTCGATGTTTTGCGCCCTTAATGCGTTTTCGCTGTAGCTTAATACCCTTATGCCGCTACGATAATAGATATACAGCTGAATTTTTCTGGCTTCGGCGTTGGAAACGTCGGTATCGGGATAGAAGCTGTAAACTAGGTCGTTAATAAGTTTAATTGTGTTATATTCGCTCTGGTTTTCATCAAGTATCTGCGCCCAGGTTTTGCCGGCAAGTCCCGTTGTTATATCGGACAGAATATCGTTAAGGAAGGTATTCTGACTGTTGGTACCGGTGTTGTAGTATTGATACCAGCTGTCGATATATCCGTATATATCGTTCTTGGCGTTGCCTTTATAGGTTATGTTGTTAGACACAACGTCATTATCCCAAACGGTTGAGAAATAATAGCTGTAGCCTCCACCGTTTTCGGCAAAGTCGGCTATAAAGGTATTAGGCACTATGGTATAGTCATAATACGGGTCGATATAGTAGTAACCGTCGGTAGAGGTGTTTATTCTCTGCACTCTCTTTATTGCCGTAGCTATATGCATTTCCATATAAATGTTGGTTACGAAATAACTTATACCTCTCTCGAAAACGTTGGTAAGCAAGCTGCCGATATCAACCGCCGAAACTAAGTTTCTTCTTATAGCGCTTATGCTTGCGCCGAAGTTGGATATGCTGTCAATGTTAGCGTTTACCATAAGTGGTATTAGGTCTCTTATTTCGTTGGAAACAACGTCTGTTCCGCTGTAATTAAGACTAAAGTCCATAGCATCGCTTATCATTGCCTTAAGAACAGTTCTAAGTTCAACTTTGTTCTTATAAATGTCGTTTACCACAAAGAACTCAATGTTATTGGGTATTGAGTCGTATTGGCTACCGGAACTTGACACAACTCCTAGTCTCATCCAAATAATATTATCAATAATAGCGCTAACTCCCGCCGGTGTGGCTACCTTTGTTTTAGCCGCGGCTAAAGCATCGCTTACAGCCTGAACAAGAATATCAATATACATTCCTCTCAATAGTTCTGCATCGGTAACAGCGTTGTAAACTCCGCTTGTGGTTTGCTCGCGCAGTCTATAAATACTACTGATAATTGCGGGTATATTGAAGTTTGCCTCAATATTGTTCTTGTAATAAGAAGCATAGCTTAGGTTATAACTGTCGCTTGCGTTTAGTTCGGCAATGAACAATCTTGACATTTCTTCCTTGATATAGTCGTTGATTATCTTGTCGTAGCCTCTGTTGAATACCAAAGTGACGTAGTCGTCTATCTGCTTCTTTACAGCGGCTGCCCTCAACGTTAACGAAGTGGTATTTATTACGTTCAATATAGCTCTGGCGTACGTTTCGGCATTGCTTTGGGCTTCGGCTATCAATCTGGGCAGTGCGTAGTTATAGCATTGATCGCCCGAATAAGGAACAAGCAAGGGATATTCGCCCACGTCTTCAATGAGGTCTAGGCCGTCCCAGCTGCTTAGCAGTTCGTCTCTGATTTCGGCATAGGAAGTCATACCCATAATATTTTGAGACAAAGGCAATACTATATTGTTCCTTATTAACCTTGCGTTCTCAATTATCTTTTCTACGTTGGCTTGAACTCTTACTAAGTTAATGCTCTTAATCAGTTTTTCACTTTCATTTGCGCTTACCGAACTTAAAGCCGTATAAATCTGATTTCTGATAGTGGCATTAGTAAGAGACAAATCGGCTGATACGTTGGTTACCGTCTTGTTGTAGAAGCGGAAACGGATTGTAAGCATTTGGCTAAGTCCCAGACTTACCTGCAAATCTATATGGTCGGTAGTAAACAAGTTTACGTTTAGGCTTAACTGCTGACTTAATGCCATAACGTCTATACCCTGGTTGTTATAAGGAATATACGTTACTTCCACGTTCCTGAACATATATCTTACGCCGTAGAAGGTGTGCTTAGCTCCGCCCACGTACTGAGTAATAATGTTATTTGGAAGAATAAACGTGGTGTTGCTTATAGCTCCGCTACCTGCATCGTTAAACGCGTCAACTTCCACACAATGAACGTTCGTTTCCACTCCTCCGATAACGTCTTTAATAGGCAAGGTTTGGAGTTTTAAGGAAGTAGTTAGCCAAGGCAAGGATGCGATTTCCGCGCTGTCAATAACAATATAAAGCGTTATGGTTATTCTGTCGTGGTAGACAGGCACGCCGTTTACGTAGCTTTCCCAACCCAATATTTGCGCTGTCGCCAGCACTCTTTGCATATTGTTGGTGCCTCTATAGCTTAGGTCGGCCAGTACGTTGTTGTACCAATCGGGAGATATATTCCAACTGACGTTGCTTACCGTTATTTGCTTGCCGCTAAGAATAGCGGTAATTTCTTTGGGTATATATGCCGTTCCGCCAAAGTAGGTGTTTACCGGCGTATAGTTATAGATATCGCTTATGCTGATTTTGCCGTTTCTAATAAGCAGTCCGGTAGGCATAATGCTGTTATAATTATCTATCCTGTCAGGAACGCCGGTGAAGTTTAATATTCTTGTCAACCTAAAACCTTCTTCGGTCAAAGTGGTTATAGTGAGGCTTCCTCCCTCTGAGGAATAGATTATACTTTGCGGTATAACGGTAATAACCGAACCGACCGGCAAGGACGCATACGTACTTTCTCTGACGTACCAGTAAGTTAACTTAACGGTAGACGCGCCGTACTCGTCGCCGTAATAGTAGCTTAATACCGTACCTGTATTGTCCTGCTTAATTGCCTTTACGTCTGCCGAAACGTACAAAGCAAGGCTGTAGCCGCTTGTGCCGTAGTTGGCGGTGCCGTTGGCGTTATATGGGTCGATATCAATACTCTTACTTGCCATACTGTCAACGCTTACCCGTAAGCCTCCGTCAAATACTATACGCAAGGTCATATCAAAAGCGCCTGTACCCGTACCAAGACTGATAACAAAGTTATTACTTTCCACAAAGGCTTCTTTATTTATAGCCTCTCTTACTATATCGTTGATGCTGAATATGCCCGCGAAATCCTTAATGCTGACAGCTTTGTTCCTTATCGGGCTTACTGCGGTGTTTTCTCTTCTGTTTCTTTCCAGATACAGCAAGCGGTAATTTATTTCTTCGGCTGTCATAACCGTACCGTTTGTAAAGCTGATACTGATAAAGGTTATCCTCTCGGTAGAGTTAACGGGAGAATAGAAATTAAGATTGCCGCTCAAAAACGTGTATATTTCGGACAGCATTTTGCCGTTTCCGTCTATGTTTCCGCTAGCTGTCACTACCTCGTCAATTACCAAAGACCTAATATCTTCGGCGCTCTTTTGATGAACCAACATATTGGTAAGTTCGTGTATGTCAATAACAATACTTGTACTTTCCACCATGCCCGAACTGGTATAAATTCTGACGCGGTCGTTTTCGTCAAGCATCAAAGTATACTTAAATCCGTCGTTATCGGTATATTCGTAGATTATATTTAGGCGGTTGGCTCTGCTTGCCGCGTCGTAGCTGAACCAGAAACTGATTGCATCGTCAAGTTTTACGGCGGTATTCATCATAGTCTCATCCGAATACATATAGGTATAGTACTCGGTTACGTTTACGTAGTTAACAAGACTGCTATTTTCAAAATAGAGGTTCAGTTTGCTGTAAATTTCCTGAATGAAGTCGTAAGGATACATTTGCGTAACCAGTACGTATTCTGCGTTGACGTAATTATACAAGCCAAGTTTGCCAATAGCCACCGCGCCGTCGTTAGCTCCGCCGGTACTTAGCAGGATATAGTTATTGATAAAGCCTTCTATTTCGAACAAGCCCATTTTGTGGTTGACAATATCCAGCTGTAACAGTTCGTAAACCTGCATATAATTGTTATGGTCTCCCACTTTGACGTAGTAAGAGCTTATTTCACTAACCAGTTCTATATCGCTTATGGTATAGTTAGCCACAATTACCACAAGATAAATCCTAATTTTTACATCGCCCGAACCTATTATCGCCATAAGGCTAAGCATACTGTCGGGTCTATATACGGGCACTTCATTATAACTTATCTGTTGCCAGGTTACGTTATAAAGTTCGCTCCTTTCGCTGTTGGCGCCAAAGTACGCTCTTATCCAGGTCGGCATATTGAAACTTTCAAAGGTGTTTACGTAATAGGTATAAACGGCGTATTCTTCGGCCTTACTGCCTCCGTCGTCGTTTACCGATACGTTAACTTTTTCTATACCCGAAATATATTTAGTGGTATCTCCGATATTTCCGTAATAAAAATCCACGTTCTGCGGGTCTTTGCTCAAAACCTTAATACATAGAACAATAATTTGATAACCCGACAGCTCGCTGCCGATTTTTGCCATAATCCTAGTGGTCATAGCATCATCGGTCGGCAGATTAAAATAATATTTACCGCCTTCCATACGAATTATTTGATGCCCCGAGGCATTAAAATCTTCGCCGTCGCCTATAATAAGGTGTTGGTCCTCTCCCTCTCCTACAACGGTGGTAGGAATATAAGAATACCACTCGACATTCTTAAAATTATGACTGCTCATACCCGCTTCGGGCTTATCGGGATTAATAAAGAATAAAGTTATATCCCTGGGAATAATATTGGTTGAGGCGTTAAGCGGGTCAATGAGATAATAACCAAGGCTATTGGTTCCTATTTTTATGGCGCTGGGAGTAAATACAATCGGAGGACCGTTCTCTCCGTCAGTATCCATTTCGTCGGCTTCCTGAATTTCGGCGCCGCTTTCTGTCTTAGCCTTAGCTACTTCCAATTTCGGGCATTCTACCGTTATTCTTAAGACAATTGTAGAGAAACCGTTGTCGGTAGCGGTGCCGGAAAGTATGTTGATGTCCCTGTATTCCCCTGTATAACGACCTATGCTATCTCTTATAGGCTTGAATATGCGAAGTAGTAACCAGAACATATTAAGACTGCTTGTGTCTATGTCGCTGTCATTGCCACTAGGTCCCGGCGTAGGGGTACCTTCACTTACAATAACGCCGTTTTCGTCTTTAACAACGTGGCTTATGTAGAAAGGTCTGTTAACCAGTACCGAACTTATTATTTGTCCTTCACTATCATACTCGTGTTCCCAATAATAAGAACCCATGCTTCCTATGTTGGTGATTTCACTGTCGCCCCATGCCAAGCCGTACATAGTGGAGATTATATAGTTACCATCGGTGTTAAGCCCGCTTACATAGGGCAAGTTGAAGACTTTTTCATAAGTCCTAACACCGCCGTCGGTAAACACGAAAGTAGGATTAGTAGGTATGGTGTAGCTATCTTCGTCAAAATAGTTGGCTACGTAGTGACCGTAAATCTTAGGCGCGTTCGGGTCGGTGTTTGCCTGTTCGTAATTGAAATTGTCGTTGTCATAGAACTTTAGGTGAGAGAACTTGCGTATGCCTACGTTGACGTTAAGGGCAATTAACTGTCCCTTAAAATAAGTGTGCATATAGAGTACGTTGCCGTCGGTTGCGGTAATATCACTCTCCATATAGGTACCGTTGTCGTATCTGTCAAAGTTCCATTCGTACGTTTCGAAATTATTTCCTTGGCTGTTACTGTAGCCTGTGGCTATGTATTGGCTCTTAACACCTTCGGCGTACAAAACACTGTCAAGATAATTGAAGTTGATGTTGAAAGTAAACTGACTGAAATATTGATTGATAAATATCTTTTCTTTCAACTTAAACTGCGTCAAATAATAATCGGGAGAATTCTCGTCCAAAGAATACTGGTCGGGGTTGAAGTTATCGATATTGCTGAAAAACGCGTATTTTGCCAGCATATAGTCATACGGGTCAATTTCTATGCTGTCAACTACCGGCACGCTTGAGGTGACATTGTCGTTGTTTTCGGTATAAACGCTGACGCGTTCGTTAGTTAATATCTCTCTGTTGGTTACGATAATACGCACAGGATAGGAGGCTTCTCCCATCATTCCTTTGGCGATAATTACTTCGGTAATAATCATATAACCTTTTAAGGTTACTTGGTTCCAGTCAATCTGGAATTCGGCAGGTAAGGTATAAATTTCGGTATTGTTACCTACCTTTATATTGACCGCGGTGGATTGCGCTAAAGGCAGACAAGGTTCCATAACATAAAGGACTATGGGGCGTAATTCTTCACTTATCTTTACTCCGTCCTCGTCGTACTCTTCCACTACGTTGGTTTCGTCTTCTATAGAATAATATTCTTTGCTGTTAAGTTCAAAAAGTTTTCCTCTTTCAACCGCCAGCACGCTGGTGATAACAAGAATATAACGCCTGATATTACCCATAAAACTGCCTTCGATGCGGGGAGCATACTGAGTCTTCGCCGCTTCGGTGATTTCTATGGATTTTGTATCGTAATTGAATAAAAAGTCCTTAGTGGTCTTGGGATAATAGTAAATATAATTACCCTCGTTGTCAACAACAGCCTTATCTCTGTCAAAATAAAAATACTCGGAGCCCGATTCGTGATGAACCCTGTCGGTTATGCCCAAGTAATAAATAAATATCTCTCCGCCCTCGATTTTTATGTACTGGGCGTTTATATCCACCCTCTCGTTGTCGTATGTTAAATAGTAGAACTTATCCTCTTCTCGGAAAACAAAGGATTTTAGGACGTTATAATTGAACCTTACTCTGCTGATATCTTGGTTGTTTGCGTCTTCGCTGTTAAAGAAGGAGTCTGAGGAATTTTCTATGGGCTGGCGGTAGATAGATACTTTGCCGCCTTTTTGGTAAACTTGAATTACTCCGCTAACTTTGTCCACACGCAAATCATAGTAAAGGTCGTCATGGACAACGTGATAATCGTCGTAGAAATATACAGGTATTGTGTCGTGTAGCTTGGTATCGTACGGGCTATTGCCTTCCATATCGGTAAACTGCCCTACCTTGTACATGCCGTAGTCGTTTTTGATATTTTCCAAACCTTCCACACGATATGTAAAGCCTGCGTTGACTTTTATGTTTCCGATAAGCCCTCTGACGCGGAAAATGCTCTGCACCGTTTCGTTGGAGGTGGTTATTTCCAACTGCTTAGGTTGCGCTACTACGTAACTGTCTTCCACCAATGCAAAAAGTATACTGGTTATTGATAAGTTAACGTCAGTGCCGTTAAGTTCGCTGGCGTCGTCACTTATAGTTGTTCCGTTCATGTATGCTTGCATAGAGGTCATGAAGACGTCTTCACGAATCTTTACTTTGGGGATTTTTTGAGTAATACCTTCCTTGACGCATTCTATACTTACCCAAACGTAACCTAGTTCTGCCGCTCGTTCGGGCTGGTTTCGATAAACTTCGTTGTTGAAAGCGACGTCGTCGGAAGCAAGCCTTATTATTACTTCTCCCTCCTTTCCCGTCAGCCAGACGGTAAGCTCAAACGCGCTCCGCCCCGCTTTTTTCAATACTCCGTCCACATACTGGTCGGTAACGAACTGGTCGTAGACTAATTTGAACGTGATTCCAGCTTTTTGCGGGAGGACATAATAGGTATTTTTACCGGAATTCTCCCCCAAAGTTGCCGACAAAAGTCGGCTCATATCCACAATTTCGGCAGTGCTGAACACGAAATTGCCGTTCATAGTGGCAGAATAAGTATATATCTGCTCCAACGGCTTAAAGTTGTCGAAATTAACTTCGGCAATGTCCACGTATTCACCGACGTGGGTAGGAATAACGTCCAATTGGAAAATAAGAATGGACGGTTCGCCGGGCTTGATTCCGACGTTGGTAAACATTTTTACGGTAATTTCGTTGGTGTCAACGTCCAAAGTAAAAGTAAAGTAAGTGTTATCCAACATAACTTCGGCGCTGGATACACCTAGCATAATTGCTATCTGGTCCATAGTGTATGGCATCAAGGAGTCAAGAATATTAATAATCTGCCTTGTGGTGTATGTACCTTGACCCGTTTCTTCCAAAGCGTGTTTTATTAGATACATATCCACGGTGAGCGTGACGGTGTTTCGGCTGAAAATATCGTCGGGCGTCTTCTTGGTGGAAACGGTCTTCTCCATGATGTATTCTAGCAGCTGATTTTCTTTGTCGTTCTTATCGGGACTAAGAATTGCATCTACGATACTAATAATTCCGTTGTTTAGAAAGTTAAACATCTTGCCCAATAATTCGGCAAGATCTATGCTTTCGTCATAAACTTTCGGAAAGCCTAACGCGTTAAGGTCAATCCACCCGTATAGGTATTCCAAGCCCGAAATATCCAGGTAAGTCCTTTCGTTTTTGTAGTACATACCTATCATAAGTTCGCCGTTTGCGATGTCGGTAAACTCCATAAACACGTTGTTTATTGAGTTGTCGTATTGTTGCATATCCGTTCTTATCAAAGCGTCGAAATTAGAATTGAGCATAGGAATGTACAAATTACCGACAAACTCATAATTACCATAGTCGTATTCTTTGTAGTAAAGTTTGTCAAGCTGCATTTCTTCGGGCGGATATTGTCCGTACTCAAACCTAACGTCAGAAACGTAGTTAAAAATGCTGCCTCTACTCAATGACGCGCCGCTGAAAGTAAGATAAGCGCCCGTCATAATTTCTTTGACGTTATTTGGGTCGGGTTCGGTAAAGAACTGCATATCGCTGTTAACGCTGTTAATAATGGCGCTTCCCACAACGGAAAAGTCAAAACCTAAGTACTTCAACGTAAGAGGGTCGATTTTGTCTTGGAAGGGAGCAAATATACCTTGAATAAAACCTGTAAGGCTGCTTGCAATAGCGTCGGCTGCTATGCTGTAGAAAAGTATGCTGGTAACCGGCGGATTTTTTACTAATTTGTAGTTGTCGTTAACGGCAACGCTGAAAAGGGAACGTAAAGAAGAAACCCCCGCATCGCCTTGTACGTTACCGGCAGTAAGTAAGGACTCTACCGAAAGTGACATAAGCAATCTAATTAGCTGTCTGTAAAGTACGGTATCACCGAATTCGGGGAAGCTTCTCTTAGAACCTTGAATGTTTAGGTAAAGCACGTTACCGGGGTCTTCGGAATTGTTATTAATACCGTCAAAGTACATACCGATAAGCATCTCATTGGTGTTTCCGTTGAACCACTCGATTATTATGTTGCTCTTCTTTATAACTTCGTTATGTATATCTTCGGCGCTTATAAGTTCTCTGGTGCCTTCTTCGTTGTTGGTGTCGTAATACTTGCCGTCCCTTTTGTCGTAATACTTGTAAATAGGGTTGCCGTCGTCGTCGATGTACTTGTAAGTAAACAAGTGTGATTGAATTTTCAGACGGAAGTTGCCCCCCTCAAGGGTAATGGGGTCTTGAGTGTCGATATTAAACTCCATGCCCATATAATAACCTGTGGAGGCTATTGTCTCGTTGTCAAGATAGCTTCTAAGATTGGTAATGGAATCGGTAACTTTATCGATGGCTTGGTCTTTGGTCGTGCTGTCTTTGTTTAGTTGGTTGGCGGCGTTGTCGTTTATGTAGTACAAAACATTGGTAGAAGGATCCTGTAGCTCGCATGCCGTCAAAGCCACAGCAAATACCAGCATAATGCTGAGTATAATAATCTTCAACCAAGTCTTCTTCATAATAACTTCTTCCTCCGCCAAACGCGTTTAGAGACAATATTATCCCTAATATATTTATATATATTAAGAATTATAATGCCTGCGCGTGGTTATGTCAATAGTTATTTTACTTCTTAAAGGTTGGTTTAAGAGAACAAAAACCTAACATTTTTACAAATCATCGACGTCCTGAACTGGTTTTTCAAGTTCGTCGGTGTCCGTAAAGTTGCCGGTATAGCTTCCGTCAGGGTCGTTTTTTGGATTATTAAAGGGTTTTTGAGTTTTTTCCATAAAAAATGCTCCTTCATCGTTTGATAAAAAGCATTCCCGCGTTTGCAAATATTAATCAAAAAACTGCGCCATTATTTTACAATTATTCTCAAAACTTCGGCAAAGAAATCGTAAGTTTTACCGCTCTCAAAGTAAGAAAATTTATACTTGACGGTAAAGACGCCGTTATAATAGCTTGTGTAGAAATCACCATCGGCGTCCAAAGTCAAAGAATCATCATTGACGGTGTCTTCTTCCCCTAACTCAATATCGAATTGTGGAATAAGCCCGTAAAAATATATTTCTTTTGTGCCGCTATATGCCGTTACGTTGCCACCGTAAATTGCGCTGCCGTTTGCTTGGGAAAGGCCATAATCTTCACCCAGTAACGAAAAACAAAAATCCTGAATAATATAGACGCCGTTTACTGTTACTGTATAATTGACGCCCGCTATTTTTATTGCGATATCCTGCCCGCTAACGCCGTTGTTCTCAAATACCAATCCTTCGGGCGGAGTAAGCTCTCCGTCAAGATAATATTCCAATACCTCATCCTCTCTCAAACTCCTGAAGTTATAGCTCTTATCGTCATAATCGCTCAATCTATACTCTTTGACTTTGACAAAGGGGCGCAAATCAAGGTCATAAAAAACGCCTATGGAATTGGCATTTACCGGAGTAATTCTCTTTGCGTTTTCGAAAATTTTATTGACCACTTTAATAGTGATTTCGTGCTCCAGCGACCCAAAGACAGATTTTACTTTCATTTTCACGAAACCCTCGTTTGGGGAAACATAATACCGTTCAAGGTCACCCGAAATCAAGCTTTGATTAACAACAAGCTCAATCGGGCTATTCATACTCTCATAAGAAAATTCAATAAAATAATCGCTTAAACTGCCACCGATAAGCATAATCTGAGGCACAAAATACTGATACGTTGACGACAATTTTTTGCCCTCAAATTCATCTCTTAAGATGCCGTCGTTATCCATATCGCATAAGATATTTACTTCAACGTAATCGTCAATTACAGCCTTATTAAAGTCCTTGTAGGTTAGGGAAAAAGGCGCCGAATCTTCCTTGCTCTTGCCGCTTAATGCCGTTATTCTCAAGTCAGAAGGAGAAGCGGAGAATAAATTTATATCAAGCTTAGTACTGTCAAATACGTATGGAACAAGATTAAATCCCGATTCGGTTTTTATCTTTTCCCAAACTGCCAAGTATACTTTGACGGCTGTTTTTGTGGGGTCAAACTGATATTTTACTCCGTTGGCATAATACTCGGACTTTTTCCTGCCCAGGTTATCCACGCTGTAGTCGTAGTCGTTTTTGTCATAGAGAGAATAATTTACCTCGTCATAGCTTATAAACAGTCCGAATTTACCCTCTGACGCCGAAGTGGACTTTTCTATTGTCTTAATTTCGCCGTTGTCGAATCTATATTCGGCGGTTATTTTGTCACTAAAATAATTGCCCCCGTCAAAAGCTGCGTTTACAGGCAAACTAAGGGTATTCCCTATTTTTTCGGTATGGTAGTTATAATATACTCCATCGGGGAACTCTTCGGTTTTCAATAAATTATCCACTATATCAAAGGTAGCTTTGCTTATGTTAATTCTTTGATTGTTATTATTTCTGATAAAGCAATAAAAATCGTGGCTTCTTGTTTCCCTTCTTGTTACGTTACCTATGCTAAAGGTCTTATCTTTCTTCCCGGAATTGGAAGGCATATCCCAATAAAAATCCTCGTTTTTTACTTCCACAGCAGTATTGTCGGAATAGGCTTGCGCTATAAAGGTAAAACTGCCACCGCCTTTAACTTCATTTACGGTGTTGCCCTCGCTGTCTTTAATAACAACTTCCACTCTGTCTGCCCTGCCTCCCGACACCACTCCAAAATCAAAACTGCCTTCCAGCTTTTGCCCTTTGCCACTCTCTCCCATTACCTTTACGGTATATTTTCCCTTATTGTCCAATCGGAAAGTAGTGTATTTGTTATTAAAATCGGGTTGAATAGTCTGAATATTTTCTCCGTTATAAAAAACTTGAAAAATTACCGAAGAGGTTTTTAATTTTTTATTGTCTAAAGTTACCGAATTAAAATCAATTTCGTCGTAAATTAGATAACCTTTGGTTAAATTGTCCTGAGGGATATAGCCGGAATTAAAATTAACGCTTTCTATGCTAAAAAAATCGCCCGTATCAGTACCCGTTTTATCATCGGGAAGGTCGGTGCCGCCGTTATTGTCAAAACAGGCTTGCAGCGTTAGTCCAAGGAGCAAAACTATAAGAAGGATTAAAATTTTAAGAAGATTCTTTTTCACGGTTTTTCCTCTTGTTCAGTTCTTTTACCCCGATAACAGACCAAAAAACCGCCGCCCCCAAAAAGGGAATGGCCATGATAACAACGTTCCAAATAATCGACGGCGTCTTTTTTAAGTTTAGCTTAAAAAGTTTTATCAACGACGCAACCGACAACGGAAATTGGCAAACCAATATAATAATTACGATTATTTTCCAGTCCATATCGGGTATTATACCATATGAATAGAAAAAACAAAATAGTATATAAACATAAATATGCTATTTTTTGGCGTAATTATTTGCAATAAACAATTAACTGTGCTATTATACGGCTATGATTGACAATATAATTTCCATAAAAAACGTCACCTATAATTACAAAAGCGAAGAGGAAACGGTAGTAGGCGTAACCGACTTTTCTTTGGATATAAGAAAAGGGGAATTCCTCGTTCTGCTCGGCCATAACGGCTCGGGCAAATCCACTTTGGCAAAGCTTATTAACGGCTTTATTCTGCCCGAAACAGGAGAAATTGCCGTAAACGGTATACTGACTTCCGAAGAAGACAAAATCTATAAAATCAGAAGCAGCGTGGGTATGGTTTTTCAAAATCCCGACAATCAGATGGTGGCGTCCATTATTGAAGACGATATAGCTTTCGGCCCCGAAAATTTAGGGGTGGACCCTGCGGAAATTGTTCAGCGCGTAGATTGGGCTCTAAACGCAGTCAATATGCAAGAATACCGCAATCATACTCCCTTTAAGCTAAGCGGAGGACAGAAACAGCGTATTGCCATAGCGGCGGTATTGGCCATGAAACCCGAAGTTCTTATCTTGGACGAAAGCACTTCTATGCTTGACCCTATCGGTAGAGCCGAAGTTTTGCAGACAATAAAAATGCTCAACAAAGACCACAAAATGACGGTGGTCTTAATAACCCACTATATGGACGAAGCAATAAGCGCCGACAGAGTCGCCGTTATGAAGGAAGGCAAACTAATTTCCTTAGGGTCTCCTAAAGAAGTTTTTTCTCAATACGATGTAATTTTTGACAGCAAATTAGAATTGCCTGTATCCGCAGAAATAGCATATCGGCTATCCAAAATAGGCTATAATGTTATCCAAAGTCTGACTGATGAAGAACTGGCGGAGGCAATATGTCAATTATAGCCGAAAACCTTTATTTTACTTATTCTAAGAAAACTCCTTACGAAAAAGCCGCCCTAAACAACGTCAGCTTTACTATAAACGAGGGCGAATGCGTGGGCATTGTGGGCTGTACAGGCAGCGGAAAATCCACTTTAATTCAACACCTTAACGGACTTATAAAACTCCAAAACGGCAAAATAAAAGTCCTTGATATCGATTTAAGCAGCAAGAAAGTTAACTACAAACTTCTTCGTCAAGGTATAGGAATGCTCTTCCAATACCCTGAATATCAGCTGTTTGCCGAAACGGTGCTTGCCGACGTAATGTTCGGACCTCTTAATTTCGGCATGAGCAAAGAAGAAGCCCAAAACGCCGCCAAAGAAGCCATAACCATGGCGGGACTAGACTATGAAGACATAAAAAACCGCTCTCCTTTGGAAATAAGCGGCGGGCAAAAAAGAAGGGTTGCCATAGCAGGTGTGCTTGCTTACCGCCCCCGGATACTTATTTTGGACGAACCTACGGCAGGTCTGGACCCCAGGGGAAAAAAAGAGATATTGGAGCTTATTTCCTCTTTGAAAAAGTCCTTTATAAAGACGGTAATAATAGTAAGCCACAATATGGACGAAATAGCCCGTTATACCCAAAGGGTACTGGTGCTAAAAAACGGAGAACTTCTCTACGACACTACCCCGTCCGACCTTTTTTACAACAAGAATATAGAAGAATTAGGGCTTAGCCTACCCCATACCGTAAATATAGTCAAGTTACTGCAAAAGAAAGGCATATCTTTGCCGAAAAATATATTGAGCAAGGAAGAGCTTTTTGCCGCTCTAAATGACTATTTGGGGAGGGCAAAATGATGAGAGATATTACTTTCGGACAATATTATCCTTCGGACAGCGTTATTCACAGACTGGATCCACGGACGAAAATTTTATCCTCTCTAATTTTTATTGTGGCGATGTTTGTCTGCAAAAGCTATTATAGTTACCTAATATGCTTTGCCTTTTTGGTTTTTTGCATAATCATATCGAAAATACCCCTCTCCAGCATATTAAAAACGGTAAAAGCCATTATTTTTATTATAGTAATAACCGTTCTTATTAACGTTTTCTTTTATGAAGAAGGCAAGGTCCTTGCTTCCTGGTGGGTATTTACCATAACCGAACAAGGGTTGATTTTCGCCTCAAAAATGGCAATGCGCCTTATATTTTTGGTAATAGGCACTTCCCTTATTACACTTACGACAACGCCAATGAACCTAACCGACGGGTTAGAAAGTCTGTTTAAGCCACTAAAACGCATCGGCTTTCCTGTCCATGACGTTGCCATAATAATGAGTATCGCTCTAAGGTTTATCCCGACCTTAATGGAAGAAATAGACAAAATTATGATGGCGCAAAAGGCGCGCGGAGCGTCATTTGACAGCGGCGGACTTATAAAAAGAGCAAAGGCGTTAATCCCCATATTGATACCCTTGTTTGTTTCCACCTTCCGCAGAGCCGACGAACTTGCTTTAGCGCTGGATTCCCGCTGCTACAACGCAACGCCCAACCGCACGAAAATGAAAAAACTTACTATTAACAAAAACGACGTAATAAGTATGCTTTTTACTTTGGTCTTTTTGGGCGGAATTATTGTTTTACGCGTATTGCTCCCTAATTTATTATGAAAATCCTGATAACGGTGGAATATTTCGGCAAAAACTACGCAGGCTGGCAACGGCAAAAGAACGCAAATAGCGTTCAGCAGGTGCTGGAAGAAAAACTAAGTCAGATTTTGCAAACCGAAATAACCCTTTGGGGCAGCGGTAGAACGGACAGAGGCGTTCACGCGCTGGGACAAAAAGCTCATTTTGTTTATTACGGAAAGTTCCCTATTGACCGTCTTTGCACGGCGGTTAATTCTCTTTTACCTGACGATATCCGTCTTTTTGATGCAAAAATAGTAGACGATGATTTTCATGCCCAGTACGGCGCAAAAAGAAAAACCTACATGTATAAATACTACGTGGGCAGGACTTTGCACCCTATAAAAAACGAACTTGCGGCGCAGATACCTTACGATGAAAGTATGTTTGACTTTTCTAAGATGCAGGAAGCTTGTTCAAAACTAATAGGAACTCATGACTTTGCCGGTTTTTCCGCCACGGGCAGTAAGGTTAAATCTACAATTCGGACTATTTATTCGGCAACTCTTACTAAAGACGGTCAAGACGTCACTTTAGAAATCTGCGGTAACGGCTTTCTTTATAACATGGTAAGAATAATAGCGGGTACTCTAGCCTACGTTGCCATAGGCAAATTAACATTAAGCGTAATAGAAGAAATTTTTATAACCAAAGACAGAACAAAAGCGGGCAAAACCTATCCCCCTCAGGGGCTTTACCTAAAAAGCGTGGAATACGATTTTTTAGGATAATTTTTTACAAAATAGTTTAATTTAATTCCTTACACTCATAATATAATTTACTAAGGTCGGCTTTATCAAAAGAGATAAGGTTGATACTCTCTACCTTTAGTATGGCACAAGCTTTGCCATACTAAAGGACAAAAAATAAAAGCCGACGGAAAAACCGTCGGCTTACTTTTTGTTATTTCGCGTATTCGATACTTCTCATTTCCCTTATGACGTTTACTTTTATCTGTCCGGGATATTCCAGTTCCGACTCCAGTTTCTTGGCGATGTCTTTTGCCAAAAATACCGTTGCGGTATCGTCTACTTGTTCGGGCTTTACGATAACACGTATCTCCCTGCCTGCCTGTATGGCATATGATTGTTCCACTCCTGCGAACGAGTTTGCGAGACTTTCTAATTTTTCTAATCTTTTTACATAATTTTCCAACGACTCTCTTCTGGCGCCCGGCCTTGCTCCGCTAATTGCGTCGGCGGCTTGGACGATAATTGCTTCCAGCGTTTGAGCCTCTATATCGCCGTGATGGGCGGCTATAGCATGAATAACGTTTTCTTTCTCTTTGTATTTACGGGCAAGTTCCACACCGATTTGGATATGTGTGCCTTCGTATTCGTGGTCAACTGCTTTGCCTATATCGTGCAGTAAACCCGCTCTCTTTGCCGTCTTGACATCGGCGCCAAGTTCCTGCGCCATAAGCCCTGCCAAGAAAGATACCTCTAAAGAATGTTTCAAAACGTTTTGTCCGTAGCTTGTACGGTATTTCATTCTGCCGAGAAGTTTCATAAGTTCCGGATGAACGTTGAATAAACCTGCATCGATAACAGCGTTTTCGCCGTCTTCTTTTATCTGGGCTTCTATATCCTTTCTCACGCGGTCGGCTACTTCTTCTATGCGGCCGGGATGAATTCTTCCGTCGCTGACCAGCTTTTGCATGGTCTGTCGCGCGATTTCTCTTCTGACGGGGTCAAAGCCCGTCAAAGTGATAACGTCCGGTGTGTCGTCGATTATTATATCAACTCCGGTTACCGATTCTAAAGCCTTGATATTTCTTCCCATTCTGCCGATTATTCTGCCTTTCATTTCTTCACTGGGCAGTTCCACTATACTAACGGTGGTTTCGGCGGCGTGGTCTACCGCGCATCTCTGAATGGCAAGTCCCACAATATTTTTGGCTTTCTTTTCTCCTTCTTCTTTTGCTTTGTTTTCGATTTCTTTAACAATAACAGCCGCGTCTTTTTTTGCATCTTCGGTTATTTCGTTAATAAGCATCTGTTTGGCGTCGTCAATGGTCATATTTGCCACTTTTTCCAACTCGGCAAGCATTTTGTTATGTTGATTTCCCAATTCCACTTCGGTTTCGGAAATCTTAACTTCCCTCTCCTCCAAAGCTATTCTGGTCTTCTCCAATGCTTCCAGCTTATTATCCAAAACCTGTTCTTTTCTATCCAGAACGTCTTCTTTCTGGTTTAAGCGGTTCTCTTGTTTTTGGAATTCTCCTCTTCTTTGTTTTGTCTCCTTTTCAAACTCGTTACGCAACCTTAATTGTTCTTCCTTAGCCTCTAACAATGCTTCTTTACGTAAGGCTTTTGCCTCTAGTCTAGCGTCTTCCAGTATGCGGTTTGCTTCGCTTTTGGAATCTCCTATTTTCTTTTCTATGGTTTTTTTGTAGATAATAATCGACAAAAAACCACCCAGAACAAGTGCAACAGGTATAGCTAAAATTAAGGCAACAAATCCCCCGGTACTGATAAAGGCGGACATTAAGTTGCTTAACATTTTTACCTCCTATTATTTAGTTATTAATTTTCATTTGGTCATAGAACCGTTCGCTAATTCATTATGACATCACTTAATTATATATTAATAATTCCCATAAGTCAATACCAATCGGCATGAACTTTTCGCTACCCTTTCTTATAATTAGACAAAATAGTAAAAAAATATACCGCCACAAAAGGTGACGGCATATTTAATTTACTTTTGCGATAGCCTAGCTCTTAGTAAACTCGCTATTCGTGCATTTGGGGCAAGGGGGCATCTTATCTCTCTCGTCCAAAGTCACCATGGTGTGGCAGTTTGTGCAGGAATACTTTCCTTTTCCGGGCTTTTCGCCGGTTCTGACAATACTTTTCATTATTTTTTTTCCTCCTTAAAGCATATTGCTTCAATAATTATGTTGTCCCAAAAAACCGTTTGCTATTCTACCGTAGACAAAACAATTTTACTTTTTTTTCCTTTTTGCGGAGCATAAACAGAGCGCCTAAGTCTCTCCGAAGTAAGCAGTTTACCTTCCGCAAAAAAGTCGCGGTAACTTTCGCTTAGCATTCCGCTTATCGGCTCTTTTTCTATAACGTACTCGAACTCCGCGCCCTCGGGAATAGGGATAGGCTCCACTACCTCATATTCGGTACTTACTATGTCCCGAATTTTTACGCTCCGAAGTTTAATTACGTACCCGCAACTTTTGCCGTAAATTTCGAAGGTTAGCTTATTGTCCTCACAAAATGCGTTTAGATAAATGGTATGCGGAGAGGAATTTTTTAACACAAGGTCAGTTTCCGAACTTACCATAGCGTCCAAAGAGGGGGCTACGTAACTTACCGGCAATGAATGAGTACTACTTTTTTCTACTTCCAACCCCGCTAACAACCAAGCATTAAATAGTGTGGTGGAAACCTGGCATACTCCTCCGCCCACTCCGGCGGTAAACTCTCCGTTTTTAATGATTTTCGCCATAAAAAAACCGTTTTCCTCGGTTCTTGCCCCCACAACTTGATTAAAACTCAAAGTCTGACCCGATTCTATCTGAGAATTATTGAGCCTTGATGCCGCCAAAGCTATATTTTTCTTCCTGTTTTCCGAAGAGGTGCGGTAGTTTGTAGTAAAGCCAGATAATTTTTTCGTCCTTTCTATTAACTCGTTATACTTTTCTTTGGGAGCAATAAAGCTATAAGGAATATTGATTACCATATTAGATTCAAAGCCTTCTACTATCAATTTCCCTAAGGCTTCCATATTGCATTTCAGACCGTCTTTTCCTATTTCGTAATTGAATTTTCCCTCTCCAAGATAATTAGCTTTCGGCTCTATAGCCTCACAATCAAAATTTGTTACTTCATCTTTTAGCTTGCTGGCAAAAACGCTGTCGAGGCTACTTATATAATCGGTATAGGAGCCTGAATGCTTATTTTTGTAGTGTTTATTAAAATCGCCGCCGAAGAGAATTTTGACTTCCAAATACTTAAAATAATCTACTTCCATTTCCTCACAAAATACTTCTTTGCCATCAAAAAGTAAGTGTATTTGGGCAGTGTTTTTTTTGCCGGCAAAACCCGCGCAGGCAACTAAAATCAATATTGCAAGCAGAATTAATAACTTGGAAGCATATTTTTTCATAACTTTAGTATCGTTAATATGAGGTTAAATATTCTCAATTGCTTTTGTCGAAAATACAATTAAGTTGACATTCTTTAATATTTGGACTAATATAATAAGTATATTATTTCCCTACATATAAGGAGTAAAGTTAATATGGAAAAAATTCAAGCCTTTTTGACGTCCAAAACACCGATAACCGATTCTATAAGCGTGCCAAACTGGCTATTTGTGGTATTGGCTGTTGTACTTGTTCTGTTAGTCATCATAATAATAAGCGCGACTAAGAACAGCAAAAAAAGTAACGTAAAAGAAAAAAGCCCTATTGGCAGCAATCCCGAAGTCATTCCCTTCCTAGAAGATGAGAAACCGGAGATATTAAACGTAAGCGACGATAAGGAAATAACTTTTATTCAGGACGTGGCTGTCGTTTCCGAAAAATCCCAGGAAATACCTGCGGAAATACCTATTATTGAGGAACCTGCCGTTATTAAAACTGTCGCAGAAGCAGAAGAATCGGCAGCAGAAGAAGCTCCCGCGCCTATCGAAGAAGAATCTCCCGCGCCTGTTGAAGAAGAAGTAGCCGCGCCTGTTGAAGAAGCGACTGTAGTAGAAACTCCTATAGTAGAAGAAACAGTTGCGGAAGAAGTAAAACCTTCGGAAATTGCACCTTTGCCGGAAACAGAAGTGCTTGCAACCCAAGAGGCGGAAATTGTTACTCAAGAAGCGGAAGAACAACCCCCGGTTTGCGGAGAAAGAAAGGTAGAAGGCAAATTTGAAATTTGCAACAGCGACCTTGGCGGATACCGCTATATTTTGCGCGCCAACAACGGTCAGCTCCTTTATGAATCAAGAGATTATAAGAACGTTGATTCCTGCGCAGATGCAATCAACAAGTTTATAAATGCCGTTAAAAACGGCGATTTCAGCGTAAAAGCCGATAAGTTTGACAGATTTAAGTTTATACTCAAGTCTCCTACCAGTAATAATTCAATATTCACAGGAGAATCATTCTCCACCAACTCCGCTTGTCTAAGTAATATAGAAAGCGTAAAGAGATTTGCCGAAATCAGCCCAGTTTACGATATGACTCAAGCCGACTTCGTTGCCGCAAGCAAACCTTTTGAAATAAACGAAGAAGTCAAAGCCTGGGTTTCTAATTTCTGCGGAGCGACAGGAAAGTGGGTTATTGAAAACGAAGAAAACAACGGCAAGACCGTATATATCTATCTGCTTTATGCCAACAACGGACAGTTACTATATGAATCCAGAGATTATGCAAGCTACGCAAGTTGCAAGAGCGGTTTAGAAACCTTTATAAAGACGGTTAAAGACGGAGAGTTCATAATCGACCCCGACAAAGCCGGACGCTACAAGTTTATTTTGCGCAGCAAGAACAAAAATTCTATGGTTGAGTACTTAGGTCAAAACTACTCCACCCAAAAAGCCGCCGAAAGTAGTGCCGAAAGCGTTTACAAATTTGCTTTGCAATCTCCTATCGACCATCTGTAAACATAAAACTGTTTGGTTAAAAAAAATGCCCGCCTTAGTCGGCGGGCTTTATTTTTTTTATAAATTAATAAAATAATTGTTAAGCAAGTCTTCGGTAAATATTTTTTCCTTTGTTTTTTCCAAAGTCTTCATTTCTATATACTTCTTGGTACTTTCTTCTAAAAATTTTATTATTTCGAAAGCATGGTCCATGTCCTTGCCTGCGCAAACCACGCCGTGGTTTGCCATAAAGCAGGCGTTCTTACCCTCTATGCCCTTTATTGTGGCTTTGGTTAGACCTTTCGTCCCGGGTAAGGCATAATCTGCTACCCTGACGTCACCTAAGAATAGCCTGCGCATTTCTTCGTTATAGCACGGTAAAGTTTGTCTTACAACAGACATTACGCTACTAAAAATAGGGTGGGTGTGAATAACGGCGTTTATGTCTTTGCGCTCACGGTAAATACCGGCGTGAATGCCTCTTTCGCTGGTGGGCTTGTGCTTGCCTTGCCATTCCAAAGTGTTAATATCAACTATTACCATATCTTCTTCGGTAAGGCTAAGATAATCCAATCCCGAAGGAGTAACAAGCATAGTGTTTTCATCAATTCTCACCGAAGAATTGCCCCAGGTGCCTTGCACAAGGTTGTTTTCCAAAAGCTTAATACCGGAGTCAAGCAATATCTTTCTCAATTCTTTATTATCCATTGGTCTTTTCCTCCGACAAAAGATTTTCCTGGTTCTTCTTGCTGTATTTCATTTTATAAACCAGTCTCATAAGCTTGGCTTCCAAAAAATTGATTTTTTTGTACTTACCGATAACCGATGCGCCGATAATGACGGTAGCCGATTTTTCCAAAACCATAGCGCAGGTAAACGCCTCATTAAGCGTTCTACCCGTGGTGATTGCTCCGCCGTCGGCAATAAGAATAGAATTCGCTTTTTTGAAAGCTTTCAGAATCTTATTATCGTCAAAGTCTACTACTTTAGCTTTAACGCCCAAAATCTGTGCCATATCGTCCAATACGGCGGGCACGTCCTTTCTTGCCTTAGCCGCCACCATAACTTTGGGAGGAGCCACGCTCATAACTACGTTAACGTCTGCTCTTGCTCTCAGAATTTTGGCGGGGAGCAAATCATTAGTAGTATAATCTATTACTTTGACGTCCTCTTCACTAAGAGCGCGGAAATCCCCCTTTGCGTAGCAAGCTTTATTATAATCAACACGATATAGTATATAGTCGCATTCTCCGATAAGCTTCTCCCGCTCTAATTTTTTGCTATATTCTATTATAGCTTTAATAACCTTTTCCATATCTACTCCGTTATTTCTTCATTTCGGCGATTTCCGACCTGATTTTTATATAGTCTTCCTCTGCCTTAGCCTTTTTTTGTTGAGCCTCTTCTGCCCAACGGGCTTTATTAGCTTTCTTGTCAGCCTTTTTCTGTTCTTTTTTGGCTTTGTTGACTTCGGCGTCTCTAGCAAGGATAGTTTTTACGCTTTCGCCCGGGGCAACTACCTTAAATACGTTTTCAAATCTGTTGAGAGCTTCGTCTATTACTTCGTCGGTGTCGGCAAGTGAAGTATAAAGTCTGCTTCCGGCTAAAGTTACTATGCCGTTTGCCATATAAGCGGCTCCCATATGCTCCATAGCTACCTTTCTCAACATAACTTCCGGCTTCTTCTTGAGTACTCCAAGCAGGCTCTTAACGATATTAAAGGATGAGAAGTCGTAGCTCATAGCGCCTGTGCATTCTAAGTGAACTATGCTGCCTTGGTTGTAAACAACGTACGGTAAATCGTATTTTTCTATCAACATCTGCAAGCCGTCTGCCAGTCTGTCGCCGGCTTTGCCTGCCTTTACGCAAGCGTCGGTTTTTGCTATTTCCTGAATGGCGCAGTAACCTGCCAAAGCCGAAATTGGGTTTGCTGCCAAAGTGCCGCCAACGTACGCTCTCTTCATACCGGTAGCTACGCCTGCCGCCATACAGTCAACGTATTCGCGCTTGCCGCCTACGCCGCCTGCCGCGGGATAACCGCCTGCCACAATTTTACCGAATATAGTAAGGTCGGGTACAACGTCAAACAAACCTTGCGCTCCGCCAAGTCCTACGCGGAAACCGGTAACCACTTCGTCAAAGATAAACAGACAGCCGTACTTATCACACAACGCTCTAACAGCCTTGTTGTATAAGAAGTCAATAGGTCTTGTTCCGCTTTCCGGTCCTACCGGCTCTACGATAACAGCCGCCGTGCCACCCTTTAGGGTGTTTCTCTTTAGGCAAGTTTCCAACATATCAAGGTTGTTGGGCTGAACTTCGTCAATTAGACTAAATATTGTGCTCGGTATGCCGTGACTTTCCAAAAACTGTCTTGTGCCCGGGACTTTCAAGCCGTAAACCATTTGATCCGACCAGCCGTGATAAGCGCCGCCTACCTTTATTATTCTCTTTTTGCCCGTTGCGCAACGCGCCACACGCAATGCTCCCATAACACTTTCGGTACCGCTACCCAACATACGGAATTTCTCCACGTTAGGCATGTGCTTGTTGATTTCCTTTGCTATTAATAATTCTGCTTCGTGGAACAAACCGGTAACGGGTCCGCAGGTTTCTAAAAGTTTCATAACCTTTTCTCTTACAGGAGCATAATTACTGCCTAAAATAGTAGGGCCGCCCGCTTGAAGGAAGTCATAATATTTGTTGCCGTCAAGGTCGTACATAAACGCGCCGTCGGCTTTAGTTATGCAAATGGGGAAGGGATAGTTAAAAGCTAGGTTATGTTGAACTCCGCCGGGAATAAACTTCTTGGCTTCGGTTGTTATTTTTTTCGATTCGGCGCAATTCGTTTCGAAATGCCCCAAAACTTCTTTTAACGCTTCGGGCTTTATATCGTAAATAGGCTTAGCTCTAAGATTGTCAAGTCTTTCGTTAATACGGTCGGCTTTCTCCCAACGTGTAACGCCGTAGCCTTCTTTGATTTTTACATTTTCCCAACGTGTGGTGTCGTTTATGATACTTTTTGTCATTTTTGCCTCCAAAAAATTATTTTCTTTAATTTATCACAAATATTAATAATAAGTAGCCTCTTTCAAAGCTGTAAGAATAGGAAATCTTACCTCCCGCTAGCTCGTCGGCTATATCGGCGCCATAGTCGAAATCAATATAAATATCAACGCTGAACCCTGCTCCCTCATAATCCTCAATAATATCGGCAATAGCCGAAATCAAGCTGTCCAAATCATATTCGCTTTCCACTCTCAAATTATAAGAAAACGCTCCGATAGTAACGCTCATTTCATTATAAACGTCATAATCATCGCTGTTTGCTACTTTGTCAAGATGATCGCTAGCCTCATATCCTGCAAAATAATTGGCTTCGCCCACAATATTCTTTTGGGTAAGTTCCTTAAATTTCGCGTCGGAAATCAAGAAATACTTGTGAGTAAGCCCTTCTCTCTGCCCCACAATGGCTCCGCCCGACGTGGCGTCTATTACGTAATACTTACCGTCTAATCTTACTTTGTTCCAAGCGTGTCCCGGTGAGTTGTCTTCGGGTACGTAAGTAATTTGGTAGGTTTCTATACCCTCTATTCTTGCAAGCACCAAAAAGGCTTTGCTTATTCCGTCGCAAACCGCTCTCTTATCGTCAAACACGCCTTCTAAGTAAAAACCGTTAAAGCTGTGAATTGTATCGCCTTGAGGATTATTTTCGGCAAGCTCCAATAAGTCTTTGTCGTAAACAACGTTGAGAATAATATAGTCGTAAATTTTATGCAATTTTGTCACGTCGTCCATGCTGTCGTCTATTATCGCGCGTAGGATTACTTTGGCTTTATTGTAGAGGCTTTCTGCCTTGGAACCGCTTGCCGGGAGAGGTCTGTATCCTTGAGAAAGGGCATAGAATAATTGTTCGCTTGTAGTAACCGACACGGTATTGCCTATGCTGTTAATTTTGAAACCGTCAAAATCAACTGTTCTTTGCGGGGTATATTCTTCGTGAAGAATATAATCAAGCTGGGTATACCCGTCGGTAGTCGAAGCCATGGCGCTGGGATAATTGCTGTAAGTAAAAGTCATGTCAACTTGGTTACTTCCCACTAAATTGGCACCCCAAGAAACGGTACTCTTAGGCACTTCCATACTTTGCCATACGTTGTTTAAGTAATCGCTGTAAACGTTGGCGTCGCCGTTGAGATTAAGTATGAAACTTGCCTGTTCTGCTCTGCTGAATACAAGGTATTCTAAATATGCTTTAAGTTCTAAATTATCCTCTTCTTCAAAAGTTTGCGCTCCCCCAAAGTTTGCCGCAATAGCCGAAGTATCGTTCTTCAAAACGTATTTTGCGTATAAAGTAATATCCCCTATGGAGTCGTTTATTTCGGTAATCTTATTTATAAACTCTTTTTCGGAATACCAGCCGACAAAGTTATAAAGTAAGGTATTTTCGCCGTTTTCTAAAGTTATATCGTCAAGCAAGGTATAGCTTATGGGATTCCCCACAGGATTACTTCCTATACCCACGTAATAATTTATTGCATAAGGAATGGGGGTAAGCTTGGCGTAGATAGTTATATCGTTGCCGATACTGGAATCAAAGTCAAATAAATTGATAAAAGTTTCTTCCTGATACCAGCCGTCAAAAATATATCCTTCTACTGCTTGCAGTTCGGGCTCTTCCACAGTTTCACCGATTAATATCTCCGAATATCCAATACTTGGAGCCACTCCGGTATTAAAATCCACTCTAACCAACTCGCCCTCTGCGTATTTTCTGATATACAGAATATATTCTTTTTCTTCGCCTTTTTCCGATGTTACTATTATTTTTGCCGATATTTGCGCATATTGTTCCTCTCCATCGGCATGCACGGCAGACAAGTCAAAAACGTTGTTGGGCGTTTCTTCTTCGTTTTGGAAAACCGCAAAAGACGCTCTGTCGCTGACTATTATATTGCTGTTATTTAGCGTTAACTCTTCGCGGGCATGATTTACGTTTATTATAATGGTGCCTTTTCCTGCTTCGGGGTTGTTTTCCAAAATTGTGGCGCCGAGCATTGTTCTTTCTATATCTTTTTTTAGGCCTAAGTATTTGGCATAGAAAGTTTTATTGCCGTAACTGCCTTTACTTATGGTAGTAACGGCTTCCCCTTGGAAATTTTCATTGTCGTACCAACCCAAAAATTCATATCCTATTACCGTCGGATCATATAGAGCGACGCTGTTATTAATGGTGTAGGTATATACGGTGTTGATATTGGGTTCCCCTTTATCAAAGACGTAACTAATGGTGTAATTTACTATTTCCCACTTGGCATAAATACTTATATCGTCCTCAATAAGCTCCGTGAAACTAAACTTATTCGTCCACGCGGCTTCTTTGTACCAGCCGCTAATCTGATAGCCGTTTATGGTGGGTAAGGTTTCGGGCAACGTTACTTTTGCTTTGTCTGCCACTTTGACATAAATATTATCTTTGCCACCGCCGAAAACCAAAGTAACCGTCCAGTTAAATTCGCTCCATTTTGCATAAATGGTAATGTTTTTCTTTATTTGAATGTCAAACTCTGCCTCTACTTTGAACTCTGCGTCAAAATACCAGCCTAAAAAATCGCAGCCTTTTTTTGTTGGTTGTTTGGTGGGTTCAACAAGCTTACTGCCCGATATGAAGTCTTCGGCGTTTATCCCCGTTCCTCCGTTTAAGTTGACGCTTACGCTGTAACTACCGCCTATTGGGTTGTTGTTAGTGGAAAAACACCCTGATAACAACATAACTGTCGCAAACAGCAATATGACTGTAAGTAAAAATACCTTCTTTTTGTGTCCGCTCATCTGCGACCTCCGTAAATTAATAAAAGCGTATAATAAATTATAACATCAATAATAATTTTTTTCAAGTTACAATCAATATTCTTTTTTATAAAGAATGTTGACTAAAATTTGTCGATGGAATATAATATTACTATGAAAAACATAAACTTGGTTCTTCCCGACCGAAGTATGGAAAGCGAAGCCAATGCTTTTAAAAATTCTTTTTTTACCGAAGGCGAGTTAGTTATTAACGGAAGCGCACTTTTTGATCAGCTTGACTTTTATGATTGGTTGGAAGTAAACGAAGCTAACAGAAATGAAAAGACGGTAAGAGCCGACTGGGTGCCCACAACAACTTTTTTCGCCATTAGAGAATCGGACAACAAAATCGTGGGCATGATTGATATCCGCCACAATTTGAACAATTCTTTTCTTGCCGAATACGGCGGACATATAGGTTATTCCGTCGCGCCCGAAGAAAGGAACAAGGGTATTGCGGTGCAGATGTTAAATATGGCAAAAGAATACGCAAAGGACGTACTAAAACTTGATAAAGTAATGTTATCGTGTGCTTCAACCAACACCGCTTCGGCAAAAACAATATTAAAATGCGGTGGAGAACTTGCCGAAGTAAAACCTTATCTTGATAACACTTTATTGAACGTATATTGGATAACTCTCTAACTAAAATCGGGTGAAAAAATGGCAAATACCCAAAAAGAAGCTACACCTATCGATAACGTAGCTATAAAAAAATGGATTTTGGAGTCCATAAAAACCACTCCCAAGCCGCGCAAAACGGTAATTTCCGATTGCGTAAAAAAAATGAACCTTACGCCTGAGGAACTAAAAGATACTTCCAGTAACAGTTATCTTACCCTTTGTAAATCCCATATCGGACAGGTTCTTAGCCAACTGCTTAATGACAAAGACCTGACTATAGACGCCGACAAAAAAATTCAGTTAAACAAAAAAATTAAGGAAATTTACCGTAAAGACGAGATAGAAGAACGTATCTTGTCTTTTTTAACGGAAAATAAAACTCTTACCAGAAAGAATATTTTTTCAAAATTAGAAGAAATTTTTAATCCAAAATGCCTTGCCGAAAGCAGCATAGAAATTCACCGCATCGCGGGAGAAGTTTTGGCAAAGCTAGTCTATTCGGAAATAATAATAAAAACTTTGGGAAATTATAGCCTTAATTCTCACACAAATTATCCCAATACCGAAATCGGAAACTGCCTGAAAGATGCCTCCGAAGCCAATGATATCTTCCCGTTTTTTATAAAAGCTCTCAACATAAAGGGCGGAGAATTTTTTGAGGCGTATTGCGTCAAACTGCTTGAAAATTATTTTTCCAAGTTCTATACTATAATAACTTCCAAACTTACCGGAGGGCCTAACGACAATGGTATAGACGGAGTTATCGAAATCGAAGATGATTTAGGATATAGAGAAAAAATCCTCATTCAGTGCAAGGTGCGCACCTCAACTCTAATAACTTTGAAGGAAGTTCGGGAGTTTTACGGCGCGGTTTGCTCAGAAAAAGGCACCAGAGGCTTGTTTATAACCAACACTACCTTCCACAACGAAGCAAATAAGTTTTTTGTAAAAAACAACAATCTTGTCGCAGTAGACAAAAACAAACTTTATGATTTGGCAAAAATCTGCCAATGCGGAATAATTTATAAGGGGCCCGCATTGAGATTAGACGATTCTTTATTCTTGCAATAGGAAATTTTATATTGCAAAATACATTTGTACAAAATTGTACTGTGTATCCCTTAATAATATGGAGAAAATTATGAGCTACTCTATTATTACCGAAAAATGTGTAAATTGCACTATGTGTGAGCTTGTTTGCGCTTTGGACGCCATTAAATTGACGGAAAATTTCAAAGCGTACTATATCGACAAATACATTTGCAGGGGCTGCGGAGAATGCTCTTTGCTTTGTCCTGCCGATGCTATCATTCGCATTTAGTATTCTTATAAAACCTTTGTTTTTCTGTCTTTATTACAAAAATTTGCCCGTTTGCATATCAAAAGGGTTTGTTTTTTTACAAAGTTAATAGCCTAAACCAAGAATTTCCACTTGCATTTTTTCCAATATAATAATATAATACAATATCATAGGGATAATATGCTCTTTTAGCGGAGGCAAAATGGCTGTAAAAGTAAACAATATCGAAAACGTAAGAAAAGCGAAACGTTGGAGCGAAGCCGACGACGCTGCCTTGTGCATTTTATTAAAAAAGAAAATAAAGGAGACCAACGTTTCGATAAGAGAAAGTGAGACGCCTTACGAAAGAGCCAGACTGAAAGCCCGCCGCAACCAGTATAAATCCATGCTAAGAAAAGTTGAAGAGGGTGGCTATAACGGCGATATTATTTTCAGCGAACTAAGAGCCGCCAATGCATTGCGCGGTGAGCAAGTAGCCAGAATGAACGAATACGACACCGTAGCCGGTGCGAAAAAATATAATAACGCCTATACCGACGTTGATTTTGACTATGAATCGGCTTTCCGCAAAAAACGCTATTACGGCGTTGCTCTTCCCATACTTTTGTTGCTTTTCTCCATTATTTTTGTAGGTATATTCATAATGGGCCCGTTTTTACCGGACATAATTAATGATATCGCTGTCGAAAACGGTATTTCTCTCAAATCCTTTTTTGCTTACCGTATCGGTACGGGCACTTTGGATATAGCAATACCGAACGACGGCAAATGGCCTGACGGCACTTTCAAGGACGGTGTAATTCCTCCCAAGCAAGGTGAACCTTATGAAGACCAATATACCAACATTCCCGATACCGTAAAATTAAGCGGCGATTTGGGCATGACATCTATCTACATTACTCCTTACGACATAGTAAAGGCTTGGTTCCGCACTCCTATGCTTGAAAAAACAAGAATTGACTTTTTGGAAGACAGCCCTTATTTTCAAGGCAGTTCTTATTATTATCTGTGTTTCCTTTCGGGCGCGAAAGCCGAAGCCTTGGAGATTAAAAAGAATGAAGACGGCAACTATGACTTCTCGGTAATAATAAGATATATAGGCACTTACGGCGCAATTTATTTTATTATTGTTACTTTCCTATTAGGAGTGGTCAACATTATTGTAAATATTTGCCGTATTTTCTCTTATACTAGCAGAAAGATACATATACTAAGCCTGTTGTGCTTTTTGTTCTCGGCGCTCAGTATGATTGCCCCGGCGCTTGCCATGATAGAAGGTACCGATATAGGCGCGGCATTTAGCGCTTACTTTAGCCTTTTGACAAACAGCGCAGGCTTCTTTGAAAGTACCGAAACCACAGTCGGAGTGCAATTACTATACTTTGTTCCCGCAGCAATATCCCTGTTAATGATGCTTTTGCCCCGTCTTTTCCGCAACAGGCTCAAAAAGCGTCCTACATACGTGCCCAAGGGCAATAAATCGCGCGATGCCTACGATGATCCATATATTATCACCGAAGAAACTCTGCGCAACATAAGATAATAATAATAAGAAGAAAATGTTTAATACAATAAAAGCTGATTTAACTGCGGCTATGGAAAAAGACCCTGCCGCTAAAAGTAAACTGGAAATCTTTTTTACCTATGGAGGCTTCCGCGCCTTATGCGCCTATAGAAGGGCGCATTGGTTTTATTTGCGCAAGCATACCTTCATTGCCCGCCTAATATCGGCGCACGCCCGCAAAAAAACGGGTATTGACATCCACCCCGGCGCAACGATAGGCAAAGGCGTATTTATTGACCACGGCGTAGGCTTGGTAATAGGAGAAACCGCCGAAATAGGCGACAACGTAACACTCTATCAGGGCGTTACTTTGGGCGGAACAGGCAAAGACGTAGGAAAGCGCCACCCCACCTTGGAAGACGACGTAATGGTCAGCGCGGGCGCTAAGGTACTAGGACCTGTGCGTATCGGAAAGGGAAGTAAAATAGGAGCCGGAAGCGTTGTTCTTAAAGACGTTCCCCCTTATTCTACAGTAGTGGGCGTACCCGGAAGAGTGGTTCGCATGCACGGAGAAAAATACAAGGATATGGACCAAAAGCTACCCGACCCTGTGTTGGAAGAATTCCAAAGAATTGCTCACAGATTGAGCGCAATTGAAGAAAAATTAGATATACAAACCTGCAAATATACCATAGCCCAGGATATAAATTCTGAGACAAACAATTAGGAGTCCTATTTTATGTTAAAGTTCTATAACACTCTCTCCAGACAAAAAGAGGAGTTTGTCCCCATAAACGAGAAATTCGTCAGCATGTATTCTTGCGGACCTACCGTATACAGTTATGCCCATATCGGCAACTTGCGGACGTATATCTTTATGGATTTAATTAGACGGGTATTAAAATACAACGGCTACAAAATTAAAGGCGTACTGAATATTACAGACGTAGGCCATCTTACTTATGACAGCGACGACGGAGAAGACAAGATGGCAAAGGCAAGCCGCGAACAAAAGAAATCTCCCGCCGAAATTGCCGAATATTATTCTAAAATATTCTTTGAAGATTTGGCTAAACTAAACATCGGTAAGCCCGAAATTCTAGCAAGAGCCACCGACCACATTAAAGAAATGATAGATTGCGTTGTGGAACTGGAAAAAGGCGGTTTTGGGTATGAAACTTCGGACGGTATATATTTTGATATCGGCAAGTTCCCCCGTTACGGATGTTTAAGCGGAGCCAAATTAGACGACCAGATTGCAGGCGCAAGGGTGGAAGTTAATAGCGAAAAGCATCATCCCGCCGATTTTGCCCTTTGGAAAAAAGCCGACCCCAACCATATTATGCAATGGCAAAGTCCCTGGGGTATGGGTTATCCCGGCTGGCATATAGAATGCAGCGCCATGAGTCAAAAATACTTAGGCAAGCACTTTGACATACACTCGGGCGGCGTTGACCATATACCCATTCATCACGAAAACGAAATAGCCCAAAATGAGGCTTTGACCGACGAAAAATCGGTAAATTATTGGTTACACGGAGAATTTATGCTGGTTGACGGCGGCAAAATGAGCAAGTCGCTTGGCAACGTGTACACTATAGCCCAATTAGAAGAGAAAGGTTATTCTCCTCTTGACTTCCGATTCTTCTGCATGAACGCCCATTACCGCAAAAAACTCAATTTCACTTTTGAGGGGCTAACCGCCGCCAAAATAAGCCGCGAAAGGCTAAATCAAACTATTTATCAGCACAAAATAAGCTCTGCCAAAACCGACAAAGCGGTGCTTGACAATTACAAAGAGCAGTTCCTTAGCGCCATTAACGACGATTTGAATATACCTTTGGCTCTGGGCGTGCTTTTCTCTATGTTAAAAGAAGAAAAATCAATAGACATATACAATTTAAGTTTGGATTTTGACAAAGTATTAGGTTTATCTTTAGATAAAGTTAAAGAACAAAAAGTTGAAGAAGAAAAAGTTGACTACCCTAAAGAAGTAGCCGAACTGATTGCCGCCCGTATAGATGCCAAAAAGAATAAAGATTTTGCTAAGGCAGACCAAATAAGGCAGCAAATAAATGACTTAGGCTATAATATTTTTGATACTAGAGAAGGGCTAAAGGTAATAAAACTTTAAGGAGACAAATGATAGACTTAAGCGAACTTGAGCTTGTCAGAAAAGCGCAAAACGGGGATTCTGTCAGTATGGAAGCCCTGATTTACAAATATATGTGGCTGGCAAGAAGCAAGGCGCGCAAATATTTTTTGGTAAGCGGCGGTTACGACGACCTGTTGCAGGAAGGTTTGATGGGGATTTTTAAGGCCATAAGGGATTTTAACCCCGAAAAAAACGAAAGTTTGACTGCTTTTATTTCCATGTGCATAGGCTCTCAAATAAAAGACGCAATACGCCATTCTTCACGTGATAAATATAAGCCTCTAAACGGCGCAAGTAGTTTGGAAACGTTGGGGGAAAACGTGCCTCACGAATACATAGTAGACCCAATACATAGTTTTATCGACAATGAGGGTGTGGAATCCTTTTATGTAAAACTAAACAAACTTTTCGCCCCGCATCAAATGGAAGTCCTCAAGTATTATATGGAGGGTTATACCTATTCGGAAATTGCCGAAATGGTAAAGACCTCTTCCAAAAAAGTTGATAATACACTGCATGCAATAAAAACAAAAATAAAGAAAAATAAAGAACTTTTTATCTGAAACTTCCCAATAAAATCAAAGTAAGCAAAGAGCAGATTGACAGCGACACTATTTGTCCTGTCAAATAAATTATTAATGAATATCTTCCCGGCACGGTGAAGAATTTATTCCACTTTCCGTCCAAAAAAGGAAGGAGCGATTTTTTGTTGGGATAAAGTATGGGAGTAAGCGCCGCTCCGAAAAAGAAAAATGCTATAAACGGGAAGAGCGGGAAATAATCGGCTGTCCACCAGTTAGCCACAAAAAAGAACATCCCCAATATCTTAGATTCGGTTTGTAACGTATCAAAAGAACTGTCAACGTCGTTTAGAGAAACGTTGAATTTAATATTTATAAAGAGAAAAACTCCCGCCAGTATAAAACAGACTGCCGATTCTATATATTTTATTACTTTTTCGTTATATTCTTTTTTTCTCCACTTATAAATAAGTCTGCCAAGCAAGGTTATCAGTTTGCTAATCAAGCTGTAAACGATAATAATTATTGCTAAGCAATGCAACACTCCGAACAATATAAAAAATTCTTCTCCCGAAACTTTCTGCGCGATAAAAGTAATAATGCTGACCATGATAGCCACGCAAACAAGCTTAACGCCCCGTAAAAAATTGTCGCGGGAAAAAGCCGTGCAAAGTCCGCTTGTACAGAAGAAAACAAACAAAAAAGCCGGTCGCCAAAAGAACCGTATTTGACTATCCATATAAAGGTTGCCGTATTTATTCAAAAATTCCAAAAAAGCTACGCCGGAATTTGCCCAAGCGGTATAAACATAGGTAAAATCATACATTGTATGGTCAACAAGAACAAGCAAAATCGCCAGGCCTCGGAAAAAATCCAATTCCCATATGCGGCGTTTTTTGACCAAACCGTTCTTTTTTAGGCTCATTTATACTCTATCCTTACAGGAATTTTTTTATTGCCTTCCAGGCGGTACAGTTCGTAACGGTCGCTGTATTCATGGACAAGAAGGTCGGGTTCTAATTTGCTGAAATACACCTCAGGCTTTTCGCTTGCAGGTTCGCTTACCATAACCGTCTTTTTTTCTTCTGTCTTTTTCTCCTCAACCTTTTTGGGCAACCAGTCGGGGAAAAGAGTAATTCTTGCCTTTTCGCTTTCCTTTTTGTTCTTTTGCTTGAAATCCTCGTTAGGCAAAAGATATTCGGGAGCGGGATATTCCTTTTTCGGCTGAAAAGCCTCAATTTCGGGTGGATTTAGCTCTACTTCTTTTTTGGTTTGATTATAGGTTTCCCAACGGTTTTTCAGACTTATCTCTTCGCCGTCTTCTAACTCTTCTTCTTTCTTTTCCCAAATGGGGTGTTTATATCCCTTGTAAACCGATTTTGCGGGTTTTACTATAAGATTCTTTACCGAAATAATCAGGCTGCAAATAATGCAGGCAACGGCGCCCGAAAGATAAATGGTGCTGTAAAGGGAAAAATCGAAGGGATTAAAGGAAAAAGCAAAATACAATACAGCGCCGAAAGCCGCGTAAACGGCTGGCACCCATAAACCGAAGATAACTAATATCTTCGCTATAATCCGCAATAAAAAAAGCAAAAAGTCAGTCAAGGAGCGCAAAACAGAGCCGATAAAAAGCCCCGACGTACAACCTTCGCTTTTTTTTGCCTTCTTTTTCATAATCTTAAATTACGCTTACTCCCATGTATTTTTGCAAAACTTCGGGTATGGTAACGCTTCCGTCGGCGTTTTGATAGTTTTCTAAAATTGCCGCTACAGTCCTTCCTACCGCAAGTCCGCTACCGTTTAGAGTATGAGCAAGTCTTACTTTTCCGTTTTCGTCACGGAATTTTATATTTGCTCTGCGCGCCTGGAAGTCCACAAAGTTACTGCACGAAGAAATCTCTACGTATCTTTCATAAGACGGCATCCAAACTTCTATGTCGTAAGTTTTGCATGAAGAAAAGCCTACGTCACCGCTGCAAAGGCAAACTACGCGATAAGGGAGTTTTAGTTGTTGCAGGATATATTCGGCGTCGTGAGTCAGTGACTCCAATTCCTCAAAACTCTTGTCGGGGTGGGAGAACTTAACTAATTCTACTTTATTGAACTGGTGCTGACGAATAAGACCTCTGGTGTCTCTTCCGGCGCTGCCCGCTTCCCCTCGGAAACATGCGGTATATGCACAGTATTTAATAGGTAAGTCTTCCATAGAAAGAATATCGTTTCTGTGCAGGTTGGTTACCGGCACTTCGGCGGTAGGCACAAGATAAAAATCGGTATTTTTTACGGCGTACATATCCTCTTCAAATTTGGGAAGCTGACCTGTACCGTACATACTGTCTTTATTGACCATAAAGGGAGGGAATACCTCGTTATAACCCCTTGCCGTGTGGGTATCCAACATAAAGTTAATTACCGCTCTTTCCAGCCTTGCGCCCATTCCGTGATAGACGGTAAAGCGCGCTCCGGTTATTTTGGAGGCCTGTTGGGTATTTAGTATCTTTTTATTTTCCCCTATATCCCAGTGGGCAAGAGGCTGAAAATCAAATTTAGTAGGCTCTAAAAATCTTCTTTGTTCAACGTTGTCTTTGTCGTCCTTGCCGTACGGAACGCTGTCGTCCACCATATTGGGGATATTGTACATAAGCTCTGATAATCTTGTCTCGATTTCGGCAAGTCTGGCGTCAAGTTCTTTTATTTCATCACCGGCGCCCTTCATTTCGGCTATCAAGTCGTCGCAATCCTCTTTATTCCTCTTCATCTGGGCGATTTTTGCGCTAAATTGATTCTTTTCGGCTTTAAGAGTCTCCACTTTCCTGATATTGGCGCGGCGTTCGGCGGCTAATTCTGCTACCTCATTAAGGTCCAGTTGACTGTTTCTTTTGGCAAGTTTTTCCTTAACCAAATCAATATTGTCACAGACAAAACGTAAATCTAACATAAATACCTCGATTATTTATAAAATATACCTATATATTACTATATCGCTACTTAAAATGCAATAAAAAAACGTCTCTGACAGGCAAAGACGCTTAATTTGTTCTTATAATTTATAGCTTTCTGCCAGTTCCTTAAAGGCGGGCAAGCTCCTTACTATCATATCATAGCTTACGCAATAAGCTATTCTCACATAGCCTTTGGCGCCGAAGTCATCGCCGGGCACTACCAACAGACCCAGTTTTTTAGCCCTGTCGCAGAACATGTTTGCATCTTCTTCCAAAGCCTTTACAAATAGATAAAAAGCTCCGTCAGGACGTATGCACTTATAGCCGTATTCTGTCAAGGTTTCAAAAATAAGATCCCTGTTTCTTTTATATATATTGATATCCGACGTCATTCCCACGCATTTTTTTACCACGAACTGGAACAAACTTGGCGCGCAAACATAGCCTAACGCCCTGCCTGCCCCACAGATAGCAAGATAAATTTCTCTTTCCTCTTCCATCTTAGGAGAAACCGCGATATAGCCTATTCTTTCCCCCGGCAAAGATAAAGCCTTACTGTAAGAATAGCAGACTATAGAATTATCATAATAGTTCATAATGTACGGCACGCTTACTCCGCTATAAACGATTTCTCTATACGGCTCGTCGCAAATAAGATATATTGGGTGCCCGTACTCCATACTTTTGATTCTCAAAATGTCACATAGCGCAACAATCGACCTTTCGGGATAAACTACTCCGGATGGATTGTTTGGTGAATTCATAATTATGGCTTTTGTATTCGGGCTTAGTATTTTGTTCAGTTCATAGAAGTTTATGGCAAAATCTTCTTCGTTAATGGGCACTACTTTTAAGTTGCCGCCTGCCGATTTTGCAAACACGCTATATTCGGGAAAAAACGGCGCGAAGGTAATAAACTCATCATCTTTACTGGAGCAAAGAGCTCTAAGAGTGATACATAAAGATGCGGCGGCGCCTGCCGTCATATAAATTCCGTCCGGAGTTATCCCCACGTTGAATTTTTCGTTAATGTTGTCGGCAACGGCTTTTCTTACTCCAAAATCGCCTTGGGCTGAGGTGTAGCCGTGAATTAAGGTGCTGTCCTCCGAATTTATTAGCACTGTAATAGCTTCTTTCACCTTTTCGGGGGCGGGAACGTTGGGATTGCCAAGAGAAAAATCATAGACCTTGTCGCTACCTTTTTCTGCTGCCAACTTTTTGCCGTATTCGAATAGCTCTCTTATTACCGAACGTTTGCTTCCTAAAGCATACATTTCTTTATTGTACATTTTTACCTCGCCAAATATTTTTACGATATTATTTATTAACGGTTTGTAAAAATTATATAATATTTTCTCAAGTTATGCAATGTAATCGCGGCAGGAAAATAAAGAGGTTTAACAAGGCAAAAAACTTGTTGCGGGATTTTATTAATTACTATATAATGTATATAGCAAGGAGGTTATCACATATGGACAACAGAGCATTATTTAATATAGGTTACGGTCTTTACGTATTAACTTCCGCTGACGAAGGCAAGCAGAACGGCTGTATTATTAACACCGTTATGCAAATTACTTCAAATCCCATTTCCATTCTTATCGGAGTAAACAAAAACAATCTTACTCACGAAATGATTATGAAATCAGGACAGTTCAATATTTCTATGCTTACCGAAAAAGCTCCTTTTTCGGTTTTCGAAAACTTCGGATTCCACACCGGACGCAACTATGATAAGTATGCGTCCTCTCCCTACTATGCAAAAGCCGATAACGGAATATATTGCATAACCCAGTACGTAAACTCAGTTCTCCTATGTAAGACTACCGAAACCTTCGATATGGGTACCCATACCCTGTTTAAGTCGTCAGTTGAGGACGCCATTGTTCTTAATGACGAACCGTCGGTTACTTACTCCTATTACCAAAATTATATAAAGCCCAAGCCGAAAGTTAGCGACAAGCACGGTTACCGATGTACGATATGTGGTTATGAACATATCGGCGATACCTTGCCCGATGACTACATTTGCCCGATTTGCAAGCACGGCGCAAGCGACTTTGTAAAGTTTTGATAATAGAGGTAGAAATGAAAGAAATAAGATTAAAGATGAAAGACGGCGTAGAAATAGTCGCCTCTCTTTGGGAAAAGGTTGCTTCTCCCAAAGGCGTAGTACAAATTTGTCACGGAATGAGTGAATACGGCCTTAGATATACCGAATTTGCCCGCTTCCTTAACTCCAAAGGCTACATAGTATTGGCCGACGACCACCGCGCCCACGGCCGCACCGAAAGCGATAAAAACCGCGGACGCCACAAAGGCGATATCTTCCAGAAAACTCTTTCCGATTTGTTGGAAATTTATAACATCCTAAAAACCACGTATAAGCTTCCCATATATTTCTTAGGACACAGTTACGGCAGTTTTTTAGGTCAAGCCTTTTTGACTTCGGGTACCGACGTAAAAGCCGTTGCCTTGTTGGGTACCGCCTATTTTAACAGAGGTCTTGCCTTAGCAGCAACAATTGCGCTTACTCCCATAGAACTGTTATTTAGTAGCTACCGTCCTTCTTTCGTCAACAAAATGAGCGACATACTTTTTAACGGCAGATACAAAGGTGACACAGGCAGAAGTCAATGGCTGACCCGCGACAAGCAAAAACGTCAGGAGTTTATCGACGATCCGTTATGCGGAATAAATATGAGCATCAACTTTGATTACTATATGATACGCAACCTTATTTCTGTCAACAAAAAAGCCAATCTATATAAACTAAACCTTGACACCCCCATAGGTATTTTCTGCGGCACCGACGACCCTATCGGCGGCTACGGCAAGAAAGCCACAAACCTATATAATCTATACAAAAAAACGGGCGTCAAGCACTTAGATATCAAACTTTACGAAGGCGGCAGGCACGAAATGCTCAATGAAACCAACCGCCAAACGGTCTACAAGGATATACTTACCTTTTTCACAAACGCAGGATAACCTTGCCAAAAAACCGCCCCATAATAATTGACAGCACCCCAAAATAGGTGTATATTTATGTCATCAACTTGGGGATATGGCTCAGTTGGTAGAGCGATGCGTTCGCAACGCATAGGCCAGGGGTTCGAATCCCCTTATCTCCACCATATTGAATGCATAGGTTTGATACATAGTTATCAAGCCTTTTTTCTTTGGCAGAAAGGGATAAAATTCCTATCCGCCAGTTTTTTAGAGATTAGTAGTAGTCAGATTTCAGGCTATTTGCGGGTCTCTTTTAGTTTTCCTAATCAACTTTTTAACTATTAGGGCTAGTTTTAAAGATTTGACTGCTTTTTAACGATTATCTAACAATTTAACAATTTGAAAAAAAAGAGTAATTAAAATTATAATATTTCGTTTTAAATAGACAATTAGCAGTACGCAAGTTTAAGGCAATTAAACGGGTTAATGCCTCTTACCTAATTAAAAAGAGGCTAATTTATTTTATAAATTTTAATTTTTTGAGAGCAAACGATATTTAATAATTTAGTTTACTCTCTTTTTATTTATAAAAAAAAGGGCAAAACTTTTAGTACAAACACATTGACAACTTTCGATATGAGTAGTACAATATTATCATATCGATAATATTCGATATCTTGTTTGCATATAATGCTAAGGAGGTTAATTTTATGGCATATTCATATTCTGAATTAGTACCAATCATTAAAGCTATCTCAGATGAAACCAGACTAAAAATTATAGATATTTTATCATGTGGCGAAATGTGTGCTTGTGACATTTTGGAACTAGTTAACGTTTCACAATCAACCTTAAGTTACCACATGAAAATGTTAACTGAGTCTAGATTGGTTAACGGTAGAAAAGATGGTTCATGGATGAGATATTCAATCAATAAAGAAAATGCAGAATTATTTCTATCAAATATAAATAATCTCGTAGAAGAAAAAGAAGAGTGTGTTTGTAAGACAATAAAATCACCTTCAGAAAATCATTGTTGTTAAAGGAGGATACAAATAATGAGTAAATTAGAAATTTTTGATCCAGCGATGTGCTGTTCAACAGGTGTATGTGGACCTAGTGTAGATCCAGAATTATTACGAGTATCTACAATTGTAAATATTTTAAATAAAAAAGGGTTTAATGTTGTAAGACATAATTTATCACAAGAACCTCAAGCATTCGTTCAAAATCAGCTCGTTAGTGAGTTATTAAAAACAAAGGGATCCGAAGCTTTACCAATAACATTATTAGACGGCAAAATAGTAAAGTCGGGTAGCTATCCTTCAAAAAAAGAACTTGCTGAATGGCTAAAGATTGAAGTTAGTGAATTAAGTTCAGCTATTATCACTAAGAAGCAAAAATGCTGCAGTGAAAATGAACCATGTGACTGTAATAATGAAAAAGAAGAACCATGCTGCAGTAATGATAAAGTAGAACAATGTTGTGGTGATAAAAAGGGATGCTGTTAATATGAATGTCAACAATCAATTTAAAATTGATGACATCAGCTTAACAAAGTATCTATTTTTTACAGGAAAAGGTGGGGTTGGAAAAACCTCTGTTTCTTGTTCGATTGCTGTGTCACTAGCAGATAGTGGTAAAAAAGTATTAATAATCAGTACTGATCCAGCTTCTAATCTTCAAGACGTTTTTGAAACTTTAATCGGAAATAAAGCAACAAAAATTGATATGTGTCCTAATTTAGATATTATCAATGTAGATCCATTGAAAGCAGCTGAAGAATATCGTGAATCTGTTGTTGGACCATATAGAGGTATATTTCCAGCTGATGTTATAAGAAATATGGAAGAACAATTGTCAGGTTCTTGTACGATTGAAATTGCATCTTTTAATGAGTTTGCACATCTAATCACAGATGATGAGATAAAAATGAATTATGACTATGTTATTTTTGACACTGCTCCAACAGGGCATACATTACGCATGCTTGAGTTACCATCTGCTTGGACTAATTTCTTAAACGATAACACAACAGGTGCATCATGCTTGGGACAATTGTCTGGATTAACTAGTCAAAGAGAACGATATCAAACTGCTGTGGACACTCTTTCAAACGAAGAATTAACAACTATGTTTTTAGTGTCTCGTCCACAAGTATCTTCAATTATGGAAGCTAATCGCACAAGCACTGAATTGTCTGAACTAGGCATTACATATCAAATTTTAATTATCAATGGGTTACTTCAAGAATCAAATGATGATATCTCAGAAAAAATGGTGCAATTACAAAAAGAAGCCTTATCTCAAATGCCAGATAATTTAGGGAAATTAAGAACCTTTTATATTCCACTGAAATCATACAATGTGACTGGTGTGGAAAAGGTTAGAAAGTTTTTAAAAAATGATGATAATGTTACTACAAATAAAGATAACATATTAGAAGAACAATTTAATGATTTACAAGTGCTGATTAATGATTTGTACCAAAGTAATAAAAAAGTTATTTTCACTATGGGAAAAGGTGGTGTAGGTAAAACTACAATCGCTTCAGACATAGCAAGAGGACTTGTAGCAAAAGGATTAAAAGTTCATCTTACAACAACTGATCCTGCAAATCATCTAAACTTTGTCGCTCATGAAATGCCTAATCTTTCAATCTCACACATTGATGAAAAGGAAGTACTAAAGGAATATCAAGAAGCAGTACTTGCAAAAGCACGTGAAACGATGAGCGAAGAAGATGTTAGATATGTTGAAGAAGATTTAAGAAGTCCATGTACTCAAGAAATAGCCGTCTTTAGAGCATTCGCTGAAATCGTGGATAAGGCTGACAATGAAGTTGTTGTAATAGACACTGCTCCAACAGGACATACTTTATTGCTTCTTGAATCAACTCAAAGCTATAGTAAAGAAATTAGTAGATCAAATGGTGAAATCCCTGAATCGGTTTATAAACTTCTTCCTCGATTAAAAAATGAAAAAGAAACTGAAGTAGTTATTGTTACGTTGGCTGAAACAACACCAGTATTTGAGGCGATTCGTTTGCAAGAAGATTTAAAAAGAGCTGAGATTAATAGTAAATGGTGGGTTGTGAATCAGAGTTTACTAGCAGCTAATGTAAGCAATCAAATACTTAAAGCAAAAGCAACATCAGAAAAAGAGTGGATTGACAAAGTGAAGAACGTGTCAAATGGAAACTTCGTTGTAGTTTCTTGGAACAATTAGAGGAGGATACTATGGAAAATTCAAATAAAGGTATAAGCTTCTTTCAAAAGTATCTAACGGTTTGGGTTATTATTTGTATGGTAATTGGAATTTTAATTGGAAATTTCATACCAGAAATACCTGAATTTTTGAATAAGTTTGAATATGCTAAAGTATCAATACCAGTTGCTATTTTAATTTGGATTATGATCTATCCAATGATGATGAAGGTCGATTTCCAAAGTATAAAAAATGTGAAAAATAATCCTAAAGGTTTATATGTAACATGGATAACTAACTGGTTAATAAAGCCATTTACAATGTATGCTATTGCATATCTATTTTTCTTTGTTATATTCAAAACTTTTATTACTCCAAATTTAGCAACAGAGTATTTGGCTGGTGCGATATTGCTTGGTGCAGCACCTTGTACAGCGATGGTATTTGTTTGGAGTCATTTAACAAAAGGTAACCCTGCATATACAGTTGTTCAAGTGGCAACAAATGACCTCATCATTTTAATTTTATTTATTCCGATTGTTAAATTACTGCTTGGCGTAAGTAATGTCACTGTTCCTTGGGATACATTAGTATTATCAGTGGTTATATTTGTAGTTGTTCCACTCTTAGGTGGGTTCCTAACTAGATACTTTGTTATCAAGAAAAAAGGAATTGAGTATTTTGAAAATAGATTCATTAAGAAGTTTGATAATGCAACTGTGATTGGCCTTCTATTAACACTAGTTTTATTATTTATGTTTCAAGGTGAAGTCATTGTTAATAATCCAGTTCATATTTTGCTAATTGCAGTGCCACTTGTACTACAAACATTCTTAATTTTCTTTATCGCCTATGGTGCAAGTAAATGGCTTAAATTACCACATGATATTTCGGCTCCAGCAGGTATGATCGGAGCTTCAAACTTTTTTGAATTAGCTGTGGCAGTTGCAATTGCTTTATTCGGACTTAACTCTCCTGCAGTACTTGCAACAGTAGTAGGTGTTTTAACTGAAGTACCAGTCATGTTGATATTAGTGAAGATTGCTAATAAAACAAAACACTGGTTTTCAGAAAAAAAGTAATGGACAATAAAAATATGAAAAAATTAAAAGTAGCTTTTATATGTGTTCATAATTCTTGTCGTTCTCAAATGGCGGAAGCAATATCTAAAATCTTTGCTTTTGAAACATACGAAGCATATTCGGTGGAACTCATATAAAGAATCAAATCAATCAAGATGCTGTTCAAGTAATAAAAGAACTTTATCATGTTGATATGGAACAAACACAAAAATCTAAGTTAATTTACTCATTACCAAATATTGATATTATTGTGACAATGGGTTGCGAGGTTGAATGCCCTTATTTACCATCACTACATCGTGAGTATTGGGGTTTAGATGATCCAACAGGTAAACCAAAAGAGGTATTTATTGAAACGGCAAAAACGATAGAATCTAAAGTAATTCATTTAGTAGACAGAATAAAAAAAGGATTAATTCCATTAGGTAAAGTGGTGAAATAGATGACGACGCTTAAAATTGAGTGGAGACACTTAGATGTTGATGATGAAACTTGCGATAGGTGTTATGACACTGGCGAAAATTTATTTCATGAAGTAAAAAGGCTTAATAAAGTTTTAGTGACAAAAAATATCTCTATTAAGTTAATCGATACTAAATTGTCTGCTCATGATGTTTTACAGTCAAATACTCTTTTAATCAATGATGTTCCAATAGAAAATATAATCGATGTAAAAGTTTCAACTAATTATTGCAAATCATGCTCGTCTATAATAGGTAAAGATTCATATTGCAGAACTGTTATATTTGATGGAAATGAATATGAAGATATTCCTGCTAAAGCTATACGACAAGCTGTTTATAAAATATTAGGATTAGAAGAAACTGTCAATGAACAAAAAGGTCAGTATTGTTGTTGCAAAGGTAGTAATTGTTGTTAAGTTTATAACTGCTGTTTAGGGGTGCGTAATTGTATTAAAATAGGTAATCAAAGCTAGATAAAAAACAGTCCTTATAAGGGGCTGTTTTTTAATCTGTAGAATACTTTAATGGGGATTCGAACGGGCAAATTTAAGAAATGCCTAGTAGGCTTTTCGTTTTGCCCCGGCGAGATAGCAACCAGAGAGGCAAGCAAAGCTATGCTTTGCTTAGTGACACAACACCGTTGTGGCATTGCGGCGCGATTCCCCTTATCTCCACCAATACAAAGGAAGTGAAGGTTATATGCATGGTGACAGTTTGGAACTTGTATTTGCCGATAAAGTTGAGTAAAATGTTAATATAACCAATTGGAGGTTTGACCAATGAAGAATTTATTTGACTTTGCAACGAAAGAATTATCACAAGATGCTTTTTTGCGCTGGCTTTTTGAGAGTTACAACGATAACGATTTACAATATTCGATAAGGATATTACTTGCAGAATTTTGCGATTTACAAGATGATGAAGAAATTAAGAGTATTAAGACTTGGGCACAACGGGCAAAGATTGATATTTCAGTATGGATTGATACAAACAAAAGAAATATTTCTCTTTTTATTGAAGATAAGGCTTTTACAGGCGAACATAACCAACTCTTAAAATACAATAATAAAATTGATAAATATAAAGATAGGGAAATATATAAGGTTTTTTACAGAACATCGCTGTTATCATCTTGGGATAAAGAAGCAACAAGTGTTGCAAATTGGAAAAGTTACGGAATTATTGAGTTGTCAAATATCTATCAAAAGTGCAAGGAAACCAATAATGTTATTCTGCAACAATATATAAATTATCTGCAAAATATTTCCTTGTTAGTGCAAAACACTAAAAAACCTTTAACGAGTAATGGACGAGAAGATTGGTTAAAGTGGGAATCGTATTTCAACACAATAATACTACCTAATTTCAAATCGCACTATCCACAATCTTGGGCTGGAAAAGCTGGACAATATCCTTATGTTATTTTAAAAATTCAAAAAGAAAGATGTTCTCCATATTTGGAAATACGCAGTAGGAGTTGTTGCAATAATGATTTCACCGCTTTAATACTTTGTTATGGAATAACAGATTTTTCGCCGCAACAGAGCATTATTGAAAAAATATATGCTGACGAATTTTTCGAATGTAAGTATTTGAGACATAAAAACGGTGCCACACCAAAGCAAATAGGCAAATATGTTACACATGACATTGATACAGATGAAAAATTCATAGCTGAGATAACTAGATGTATTGAATATTATTCAGAAATATTAATCTTGTGGGATGAATATAGTAGTTGAACTAAGTTTTTGCCATATATCAAAAAGCATTTATACTATGTATCGACTTAATTGCTCCATCAAATATCGACAAACTGTTTATGGCTTGTCTTTTTATACTTTTTCCTCTTCACTCTTTACTCTTCACTTCAATTTTCACGATTCACTCATATTTTATTTAGGGAGAATTATGTATAACTGTCCATTGATAGCAAAATCGAAAGATATCGTTTTGCCCTAGGTATAAATTCAAATAAAATCTAGTATTTATACACAAAATAGTGTAGTATATAGTTATATACCAATGTTAAAGGGAGATCATATGAAAGAACTTACGATGTTTATTATAAAAGCTTGCCCTCACTGCGTTCTTGCAAAAAAACATATTGCTCAACTTTGCAAGGAAGATGCCCGCTATGGCTCTGTAAGAATCCATGAAATTGATGAGCGCGAGCAAAGCGCGTTGGCAAATTCGTATGACTATTGGTACGTGCCTACCTTTTATCTCGGTGAAAAAAAGCTATTCGAAGGTCATGCAGAATATGAAGATATTAAGAAGGTGCTGGATTGCGCCCTGCTTTCTGAGTGATTTATAAATAAGGATGGGTATAGAAATGAAATTTAGAATGATACACGAAAATTATAACGTAAAAGACCTTAATGCTTCTCTTGAATTTTACAAAGAAGCCTTAGGGCTAAATGAAGTACGCCGTATTAATGCTCCGGACGGATCGTTTAATATTGTCTTCCTGTCTAATAGCGAAAGTGATTTTGAATTAGAACTCACTTGGCTTCGCGATATGGACCGCCCGTATAATCTTGGCGACGGTGAGTTCCATCTTGCTTTCAAAGTTGATGATTTTGAGGCGGCTTATGCAAAGCATAAAGAAATGGGCTGTATTTGCTACGAAAATCCTTCTATGGGACTCTATTTTATTAGTGATCCCGATGGATACTGGCTGGAAATAATCCCAACTAAAAAATAGGAAGCTTTTTCTCTTGGCCGATTTTGGGAAGTAATAAATAATAGTGAATAGTGAAAAAGTGTGTATATTTATTATAATATGCAAAAAGGCTGTACCTTTACGGTACAGCCTTTTTTTTATGTACTTCTGTTTAATTAAATTTTTCGTCTTTATACTTCTCTAGAAGTTGCTGGTTTTTATTATAGAACATTTGTACTAACTCTTTTACGATATTGGGATCTATCTTGCGCCTCATGCCGTCTGTTTCCAATATGCGCTTAGGAATCTTTACGTTGCACTCGTTAAAGCCAAGCTTTCTCTTTATGCGAAGTTTTGTTGCATAAATTCTTTCCGAAGTCTCGTTAAGCTGTTCTTCCGTCATTTCTATGCCTACCGCAGCCAATGCTTTTAGTATGGTGGGGTTATCATACAAACCGCGGGCAAACAGACAGCCTATCATAGAGTTTATTATATTTCTATTTACTTCTTCTTTGAAGATGTTATCAACAAGATTATCTTTATTGAATTCTTTCGTCATCTTTTGGTCTAAAGAATAGCCGCCGTTATCTAAATGAGAGTGCCTTGCGCCGCAAACGTAACCGACAATAGAGCCATAGCCTGTATGGTATTGGGGCATTTCGTTTTTTGCTATCTGCAAACCAAAGTCCGCACCGCCGTATTTTGCGGTTACCTCGCTGACGCCGTTTGCCAATGCTCTGTAAAATTCTGTCTTGTATTCCCCCATTTTGCGCATAACTTTTATATAGGTTTCTTTATCGCCGAATTTTAGGGGCATTTGGGTATCTACGTCGGTAATTATTCCCTTATCGTATGCTTCGGTAGCCCAGGATAGACAACAGCCGGCAGCGATAACGTCAAAACCTATTTCTTCCGCCTCCGAAATAAGCTCTAGAATATCGTCTGTATTATCTACGCCGATAAGAGAACCAAAAGCGGAAATAAGCTCGTAATCGTAAGAAACATGATAGCTTTCGTAATCATATCCTTCTGCAAACTGCCTTCTTACCTGACCTATATGGATACAGCCTATGGGACAACCTACGCAAGCTACCTTTCGCACTAGGTTTTTTTCGGCAAACTTTTCGCCCGAAATTTCTTCTACGCTCTCAAATTCTGTTTGTTGCAAGTTTCTAGTGGGCAAAGAACCAATATAGTTAAGAACTTTTACATTTATTGCGGTGCCTAGATCGTGATACTTGCTCATAACAGAAGTGGTGGTAACTTTGTCATAAAGTTCTCTGTACGTTGTAAAGTATTTTTTTAAGTCGGGGATGTTGCGGGTGCTGTCTCCTGCCGTAACCTGCATTGCTTTAAGGTTCTTACTGCCGAAAGTAGCGCCCAATCCCATACGGCCGAAATGGCGGTATGTATCTACGTTAACATTGGCAATCTTACTCATCTTTTCGCCGGCAGGACCAATTCTTATAATGCTTCTCTTGCCGCTTCCGCCCTCTACGGTACGGATAAACTGTCCAACCGATTCTGCGCCGATACCTGCAAAAGACCTCGCATCTTTGATTTCTACGTTGTTATCCGATATAACAATATAACTTAGTTTTTGCGCTCTACCCGTAATAACAACTGCATCGAAGCCTGCGTTAAAGAAGGTATAAGCAAGACGACCGCCCGCATAGCTTTCGCCCAACTCTCCTGTAAGCGGAGAAATAAACATCGCTACAGTTTTGGTCATTACCGGAAATACTGAGGAAACTGCGCCAATAGCAAATATTATTGGTTGCTCGGGGTCAAGCGGACTTTTATCGGCTTTCATGTTTTCTTCCAATAACCTGCTCGCAACACCAACGCCGCCTAGATATTTCTTCAAATCCTCGCGCATGTCAATCTTTACTTTTTTGGACGTTAAATCTATATAAACTACTTTTACGAATTTTTCATTAAGCATCGTCGCCTTCCTCCATGCTAAGACAGTTATGCGGACAGAATTTTACACACGTACCGCATTGGTTGCAAACTATAGGATATTTGTAACCGCTTACAAAATGGATTGCCTTTGCAAAACAAGCTGCTTCGCATTTTTTGCACCCTATGCAATGGGACTTGTTAAGTTTAACCCCGCCACCCTCTCTTTTGGTTAGAGCGTCTGTGGGACAAACTTCTGCGCAGGCAGGTGTATCTGTGTTGCATCCGCGGCAATGGGTTGCGAAATAACTACTGCTAAGGCCTCCCAAAGTACGAATCCTTATAGCCGACATATTGTCGCTTAACGACTGATGATTAACTGTAGCGCATACTCTCTGACAAGAAAAGCATCCGATACATTTATTAATTGCGTTAGATTTCAGATGTTTTGACATAAATCCTCTTTGGTTATATTTAGTGATAATATTTTATCACAATAACTTTTTATAACAAACACATATATATATGCATTTTGTGTAATAAAAAAGTAAATTGGTCTCTCAAATTTTGGCAGATAGGAGCTTTTTGACTTTCCATCAAATAAAAAAGCTTGAAAACTCTGTATGAACCTTTTCTTTTAAGTTGCTGGAAGTGTTCCCATATTACACACAATGGGAGCGAATAAGCTCGCCCCCATTGTATATATTTTAGTTGTTTTGTGCTTGTTTGTAAGTACAAAATTTTAACTATAATTAAATCTCGCTAAGCCTCTTCTTTTACGTTTTGAATATATATTTTTTTGTTATCTATAATTCCGCTGCTTGTTTTTTCGGACGTATAGGATAAGGATTTGGTTTGACCGGGCGACAAAGTAACCTTTTCTTTTGAACTTACCGAGTTCATATTAAATACGTCCCCTCCCCTATAACTGTATACCACTTCAAAACTAAGGGTCTTATTGGTTGTGTTTTCCACTACACCGCTATATTTAAGCGTTTTCCACTTGTCACCTGAATTCGTGCCAGACTGTACCTCGTTTTTTACGATTTTTACTTTGCTCAATTTAATGCCGTCGACAACAACGGCGTTCTCCCTGCAGCCTACTAAAAGAAACATGGTTAGAATAATAACTACAAACAAAACTATTGCGCATACTTTTTTCATAATACTACTCCCTCCTAAATTCATTTTTGAGCCTATTGTTTATCACAAAACGCCCGTTATGTCATTATTTGTTTGGCGCGACTAAAAATTATTTCCGCAGAAAATTATTAATGTTTATTTTATTATATTATACTCTAGTCAGTAATTCAATATCTTTTGGAAATCGGTCGAAACAGTTATTTTCAGGTCCTCTTTTTTCTAAAATTTCTATTAACCGAACCGTATTGTTTCGTCGTTGGAAAATCGGAAAATACATATGGGGCTCTTGATTTTGTTATTTTTTATGCCCGAAGGAGAAGACATACTGCTGCGTAAGTTCTCTGACTATTGTAAATAAATAATGCTAGTTGTATAATTAAAATATGGCATAAAAGTTGGCTTTAAGGAGAAAAGTTATGAAAACTGTAATAGTATATTATCATCCGTATAACAGAAGTTTTTGTCATGCTTTGCTTGAGGCGGCAAAGGAAGGGGCGGAAAATGCGGAATTGGAAGTTGACGTTATTGACCTTGACGCCGAAAAGTTTGATCCTGTTATGAGCGCTAATGATTTGCGGGGCTTTGTCAATCACGAAATGGTAGACGTTCAGGCAAAGGAGCTTTTTGGAAGAATAAGAAACGCCGACCATATGATTATGATTTTCCCTATTTGGTGGGAATTAATGCCCGCAATGGTCAAAGGTTTTATTGACAAAGTAGTTTTTCCGGGTAGTTTTTATGAGCAAATACAAGGCGGTTTTGATATGCTTACACTTTTACCCAATCTGAAAGTTACTATTATCACTACCATGAACACGCCTGCGCTTATGTATAAATTTGTCTATAAAAACGCCATTTACAGGGCGATGGTTAGCGGCACGTTCAAAAAAATCGGCATACGTAAGGTTAAATGGGTCAATTTCGGCATGGTTAAATTCACTAAGGAAGAAACACGCCAAAAATGGCTCAAAAAGACGGCGCAGATTGGGGCTGGAAAATAGTTTTTACGGTTTTTTACCCCCATGTGTTTTCGCGGCGGGTATTGCTCTTTTGTAAAAAATGGACTATACTAAGGGTATTATTACATAAAAATACGAGGTGTTTATGTCCAATAACGATATTCAAAAGAAAGCGCAGTGCGCTCAGATTATTATTAACGACCTTATCAAAAGACTAGCTATCGACAAAATCTATCCCACTACTTTTATAGCCGATGCCGATAAAGAGGCTTTGTTCAAACAATCATTTTTGAAAGAAAATCCATTCCCCAGCGTCATTGCTCTTGTTTTGGCATCTTTGAGGAAAAAAGCCGTAAACAGACTGTTTGAAAAGGAAGATATTTTGCAAACGCCAGTCATTGCGGCTATCCTTTCTTTGTGTTCTTCTCTGGCTACCGATATCGGCGCGCTAAGGGGTGACAACGTGTCCGATACGAAGATTTATTCGGATATATCCTTTGCCGGACTGCAAGCAATCAGGCTTTATATGGCTGACCACAAAGAAAAGACGTTCAAAAAAGCCAGATGCAATTCGGCAATCAGGGTGGACAACGCCATAAACGGATCCTTTTATAAGTATAAGACAAAGGACAACAGATTTGTTTCCTTCCATGTTTATTATCAGTCCCAGCAGGAAAAACTGGTCAAGGCGTTAGGTTTGAAGAAAGAATCCAAAGACTTCAAACTCTTATCGGCAAGTAGGGATATAAAATATCTAAATAAAGTTTGCCGACAATATAACGCTATGGACTTAGAAAATCTTGCTTTTGAATGCGGAGCCTGCGCATGTATGCTTAGAGACCGTCAGGAATGGGAAAGTTCGGACGTAGGCAAGGCGGTAAAAGCTATGCCCCTTATTAAGTTTAATGATAACGGCGTAAAGAATATCCCTATCTGGGGCAAACCGAATTCTAGAGGGCCTCTTTCCGGCATTAAGGTACTGGATATCACTCATATCATAGCCGGCCCGGCATGTTCTAGAATACTTGCCGAATACGGCGCCGACGTGTTGTTGGTAAGACGCGGAAAATTCCTTGACCAGGAGCAGGCCATGCTGGAGCTTGACGGCTGGGCAGGCAAAAATTCTATACAGCTTGATCTAAACGTTCAAGAAGATTTGGCAAAAATAAAAGAGCTAATTAAACAGGCTGACGTTATTACCTATTCCTATCAAAACGGCTGTTTTGATAAATTCGGCTTGTCCGTTGAGGAAATAAAAAAACTAAATCCCAACGTCATTTATTCGGCGATGAATTGTTTCTCCGACACCGTTTGGAAGGAAAGACCGGGTTGGGCGCCGCTAGCCGAAGACATTACCGGACTAAGTATCAGAAACGGCTCCAAAGAAAACCCGATAAACCTTAACGGCGTACCTCTCGATTATATCCCCGGCTTTATACTGGCTTTGGGAACGCTAAAGGCAATCAGGCAAAAATTAATAGACGGGACAACTTACACCGTCACAACCTCTCTTACCAGAGGCGCGCAATACCTACACGAATGCACCGATCTTTGCCAGGAAACTACCGAAAAAGATTTTAATAATTCCGCTGTAGCAACAACCGACGAAACAAATAAGTTTACTGCCCTTAGAACTTACGTTGACAACAACGCAATTGGCAAAGTGGGCTTCCCCTCCCCCGCAACGTACAACACCACCTATCCCGATTTAGTTCAAAATATGAACTTCCTCGACGGAAGGTCGGGTTTTAACAGCTGACTTTTGCACCATAATATGATATCATAATTGAACAGCATGAGGCTATATTTAGTCTCGTGCCTTTTATTATATAAAATAATGGCTATTTGCCTAATTTTGCTGTATAGCCGGCGTTTTGGACGGCGGATATAATCTCTTCGGGGTTGATTGGGTTAGGGGACGTGATTGTGGCTCTTTTCTTCTTTAGGTCGACGGTGACGGAAACACCGCTTATTGCGTTGAGGGCGTCTTCTACGCGTTTTACGCAGTGGCTACAGCTCATACCTTCTACTTTTATAATGATTTCTTTCATTTTGTTGTCTCCTTTGGCTATTTTGACGTAGCGTAGTCTAAGGGCGTTCAGTACTACGCAGATACTGGACAGGCTCATGGTAAGGGCGCCTATCATGGGATTTAGTTTTAGTCCGTTAAGGCTGTAAAAGACTCCAGCGGCAAGAGGAATGCAGACGGTGTTGTAGAAAAACGCCCAAAACAAGTTTTCTTTGACGTTTTTTATGGTGGCGCGACTAAGTTTAATGAGAGTAACGACGTCCATAAGGTCGTTTTTCATCAAAACAACGTCAGCGCTCTGAATAGCTATGTCGGTGCCTGCGCCTATAGCTATACCCACATCGGCAGATGCAAGGGCGGGCGCGTCGTTAATTCCGTCGCCCACAAAGCCTACTTTGTTGCCTTGTTGTCTTAGCGCTGTTATTTCCGCTTCTTTGTTTTCGGGTAAGACGTTGGCTATATATTTTTCTATGCCCACTTCTTTGGCAATAACTTCGGCGGTGATTTCGTTATCGCCTGTAAGCATTATTACGTTAAGACCCATACTTTTTAGCAGTTTTATAGCGGCTTGGGAGTTTTCTTTTACGGAATCCGCCACCGCTATTATGCCTAATATTCTTTCTTCGTCAGAAATTATTACCGGTGTTTGTCCCTTTTGCCCTATGGAAATCAGCATTTCTTTAGCTTTAGTTGTATCCTTTACCTTTTCTTCTATATAGCTTAGTTTGCCTATAAAATACTTCTTTCCTTCTATATCTCCGCTCACTCCCTTGCCAGTTACGCTTACAAAATTATTGACAGAGCCTATTTCTATTTTATTAAAAGCAGCATATTCTATAATTGCTTCGCCCAAAGGATGTTCACTCTGTTTTTCCAAAGTTGCGGTTATCTTTACAAGCTCTTTTTCTTCGTAATCAAAAGTATATACCGAAGTAACTTTCATTTTTCCGTAAGTTATCGTGCCTGTTTTGTCCATTACTACGGTGTTAATAAGGTGAGACAATTCCAGCGCTTCGCTGGACTTTATAAGTATTCCGTTTTCGGCACCCTTACCCGTACCGACCATAATGGCTACAGGAGTAGCTAAACCCAATGCGCAGGGGCAGGAAATAACCAGTACAGATACCGCAATATTGAAGGAAAACTCAAAATTATTGCCGATAATCATCCATACGACAAAGGCAATTACGGCAATACCAAGCACTATGGGCACGAATACGCCGGCTATTTTGTCGGCTAATTTTGCTATGGGCGCTTTTGTGGCAACTGCGTTTTCCACAAGGTCAATAATTTTTGAAAGGACGGTATCTTTGCCTATCGCGTTTACTTTTACTTTAAGAAAGCCGTTTTTATTGACCGTTCCGCCGATAACTTTGCTTCCGATACTTTTTTCTACGGGAACGCTCTCTCCGCTAACCATCGCTTCATCTACGTAGCTGTCCCCTTCTATTACAATACCGTCACAGCTTATTGCTTCACCGCTCTTTATCAACACGATATCGCCGACAGTCAAGTCTTCCACCGCTATTGTTATTTCATCTCCGTTACGAATAACGACCGCGGTTTTCGGGGCAAGGTTAATAAGTTTTTCTATGGCTTGCCCGGTTTTCTTTTTGGATAAACTCTCCAGATACTTTCCTAAAGTAATAAGGGATAATATCATTACCGCCGATTCGAAATACAAATCGTGGTGATACTTCATCACTCCGTGCATATTGCCCTTGCCTAGGTTGTAGCTCATTATAAAAATGGCTATAATTCCGTAAAGTATTGACGCGCTAGCCCCTAAGGCTATTAGGGTATCCATATTGGGTTGTCTTTTTATTAAATTGCGGAAACCGTTTATAAAATACGACTTATTGACAATAGCTACGGGCAACGTCAATAATAATTGCAAAAAAGCGTAGCTTACCGCGTTATTTACTCCGCTAAAAAACTTCGGCAGCGGTAATTTTATCATATGCCCCATAGATACGTACATAATAAGCACCATAAACAAAAGGGAAAAAATAAGTCTTACTTTCATGCTGTCGCTGTTTATTTCCAGTTTGTTTTTTTGTGCTTCTTTTTTCTCCTGGGGTAACGATGCCTTGTATCCGGCATTGTTTACTGCCGATATTATTTCTTCTTCTGTTAATACTTTGTCGTCGAAGTCAACAAGCATACTGTCGGTCATCAGGCTGACCGATATATCGTTTATACCGTCTTTTTTCTTGACGGCTTTTTCCACGGCGCTGACGCAGGAAGCGCAGGTCATTCCTTCCACGGTAAATTTTTGCTTCATATATATATGATAACACAAAACCTTATAAATACAATAAACATCTAAAAGACTTTCTATTAAATATTCGGTATTGAAAATTAGCCTTAACCGTGCTATACTGTTTTAGTTATTATCATACTTCAGGAGAAAAATCAATGACAAATTTTTTGCATAAGCTTTTTGGCACCAACCCCAATGAAGGTGTTCAGCCTAAAGAAGCTTTAAGCTACAGTGTTGCAGGTTTAGGGCAAAACCTTATCTGCGGACTTGTCGGTTCCTATATCAGCTATTATTATACCAACGGCTTACTAATCGCTCCTACTACCGTAGGTCTTATTATGCTATTTATTCGTATTTTTGACGCGCTTAACGACCCTATTATGGGTAGCGTAGTAGATAGAACACGTACTAAGTACGGAAAATGCCGCCCTTTCCTTTTGTGGCTGCCTATTCCTATTGCCATAAATACAGTTTTGTTGTTCCTTCCATTAAACCCAAATACCACCTCAACTATTGCCGTTATGACGGTTATTTATCTAATTTGGAGCGTACTTTATACTATAGTTGACGTTCCTTATTGGGGTCTTGCCACGGCTATGACTTCGGAAACCAACCAAAGAGGCACTATCCTTACCGTTGCCCGTCTTTTCTGCACCTTGGGCGCCGGCGTGATTTCCATACTTATCCCCAACATTTCGGGTGCTTGGATTGCTCCGTATACCAACGCTGACGGCGCTATTATGGAAGGTAGCGAAGGTCTTGCCGCCGCCGCTTTGCGTCAGAATTATTGGTGGCTTTCTCTTATAATAGTAGCAATAGCAATACCCACGTTCTTTATTGGCTTTAAGAATACCAAAGAAAGATTTTACAGCGAAGAAGCTGCCCGTTCTTTGAAACAAAATCTGAAACTTCTTTTCAAAAACAAACCTTTATTGTTGATTGTTTTAAGCGGTATTTTGGGTAGCGGAAAAATGCTCTATATGTACAGCGGAATTTACGTAGCCCAATATAACCTTGCGGAAATGGGCGTTAATATACTTGGTATGAGAGGAGCCGGATTATTTACCTTGATTACTATGGCGGTAGTACCCGGCGGATTAATCGCATCGATAATGGTGCCTTGGTTTACCAAAAAATTCGGTAAAAAAGCTACCTTTATTTGGTCTCACATATTCGGCGGAGTTGTTATGTTTGTAATGTACTTCGTCGGCTGGAAGAGTAATGCCGGTCTTATTATTAATTTAGTCGGCCTGGTCTTACTTGGTATACCGCAAGGTTTCAGCAATATAATAACCTATGCCATGATAGCCGACACCGTCGATTACCTGGAGTGGAAAGAAGGCACAAGAGCGGAGGGTATCTGCTTTGCCATGCAGACCTTTATCAACAAAATCGGTATGGCAATAGGCGCCGCCGTTACTTGCTTCGGTCTTGGCTGGGCGGGAATAAACGCCATAGACGTGGCTACCTATACTCTAGCCGGCAACGAAAGAGGACTGGACATATTGTTTATGATTTCCACCCTTGTACCCGCTATCTGTATGGTTGCCTGCGCTATACCTTTGTTCTTCTATAACTTTGACGAAAAAGCGCAAGCTAAGGCTGTAGCCGAAATAGCACAACGTAAAGCTGCTAGCGAAGGTCAATCCGCATAAAACTAGCTGTTAAGGAGGTAATTCTTTGATATTGACGTTACCGAAAAAGTTCAATTATGCCGTAGAGGACATTTACGTACCCTTAGATGAGCCTATGTTCAAGATTACCCTAATAATAGGAGGAATCTTGCTCTACAACATTAACGGCGGTCTAATCGCGCAGATTTTTGTCAAAGAAAATACCGCCACTGCTACAGTAGCCGACGGCGCATCCTTAAAAATAGAAAGAAAAGCCGACGGATTTTCTATAAGTCACCTGGAAGTTTCCGTTGAGGAAAAGAAAAAAATAACCCGTCCGACTAGCGAAAGGTTATTAAAGGAAGAATATATTCTGTTTGGCAAGCCCGAAAACAGCCAGTATCAGATATTCGAAAAGAAACCTAACCTAGTAAAACCCGACGTTGCCGCAACGGTAATCCCCGTACCTCTAGATGATAACTTAATAAGAGTAAAAATAGAAGAGGGTTGCAACGTACTTCGAATTCTTTCCATAATATTATCGATATCATTACTGTAAAATAAAGAAAGGCTGTGAAAACAGCCTTTCTTATTCTTTATTCTGCGGTTTTGGAACCTTTTATCAAATATTTTTCTCTTAGTTGTTTTTCCAGCTCATCGGCTACGTTGGGATTTACGTTCAAAAATTCCACAGCTTTATCTCTTCCTTGGGCAATTCTCTCTTCCTTATAGCTATACCAAGAGCCCGTCTTTTTGATTAATTCTTCTTCTGTCGCTAAGTCAAGTATACAACCATTTTTAGAAATACCGGTGCCGAAAATAATATCGAATTCGCAGCTCTTAAAGGGTGCTGCCATTTTGTTCTTGATTATTTTCACTTTAGTTCTGTTGCCGATTATTTCTGCGCCGTTACCTTTTATAGCTTCGGCTTTTCTGACGTCAAATCTCATACTCGCATAAAATTTTAGAGCTTTGCCTCCGGCGGTGGTTTCGGGGTTGCCGAACATTACGCCCACTTTTTCTCTGAGCTGATTTATAAAGATAATGCAGGTATTTGATTTTTTAACTACGCCGGTAAGTTTGCGGAGAGCTTGACTCATAAGACGGGCTTGCAAGCCTACGTGAGAATCACCCATATCCCCTTCTATTTCGGCTTTGGGGGCTAACGCCGCTACGCTGTCTATTACTACTACGTCAATACTGCCGCTTTTTACCAGTTCTTCGGCTATGTCAAGGGCTTGTTCGCCGTTGTCGGGTTGGGAAACGTACAAGTTGCGTAAATCCACTCCTAAGTTTTGCGCATAATTAGGATCCAAGGCGTGTTCGGCGTCGATAAAGGCAGAAATTCCACCCATTTTTTGGGCTTCGGCAATAACGTGCAAAGCTAAAGTTGTTTTACCGCTGGACTCAGGTCCGTAAATTTCTATTATTCTTCCTCTGGGCACACCGCCGATACCTGTTGCGATATCAAGAGTCAGACATCCGGTAGGGATAATATCCACTTCCACTCTCGCTCCGTCTTCCAGCGTCATAATAGAGCCCTTGCCGAAATTCTTTTCTATGGTAGCTATTGCCATATCCAACGCCTTACGCTTGGTATCGCTTATTTTGTCATTTGGCAATGCCGTCTTCTTTTTCTCTTCCATTGTAATTTTCTCCTTGTTACAAATTTTTATTTAGTTGCTGCCAGGTATAAAACAATGCAGCGTTTTTTGCGCTCTTTCTTATTTGTTCCCTTGTTCCGCTAAAATAATTTTTTATAGCGATAGGCTCAGATTCCGCCATGGCTATACCGATATAAACTAGTCCTACCGGTTTTTCATCGGTACCGCCGTTTGGTCCGGCTATCCCGGTTGTAGAGACGGCAACGTCTACGTTGTCGCAAAGTAGCCCATAAGACATTTCCTTAGCCGTTTCTTCGCTTACCGCGCCAAACTCCATTATAGTGTCTTTCTTGACCCCTAAGCGGTTTTCTTTGGAAAGATTACTGTAAGTAATTAACCCTTCGAAAAAAACCTGACTTGCTCCGCTTACGTTTATAATGCTGCTAGCAACCATACCGCCGGTACAGCTTTCGGCTGTGGCTATCCTTATGCCGTTATTTATTAGGAAGTTAACCAACGTCTGCTCTAAACTTATATCTTTTACACTGTAAAGCCCTTCTTCAAGTAGTTCGCATACGTCGTAGAAGTCGTCTTTATCTATATCTTCAAAATAAACGGCATTATCCATACAGTTGCTGAGTACGATAAAATCTTTCAAGTTCGGTTTGGCTCTCTTTATCCTCTCTTCCAAACCGTTGGCTTCGCCGAAATACCGTAAAACTTCTTTCATAGTTTAGCCTCCTTATACCGTTTCTCCGTATAAATGGAAGTCGGTGCTGGTTATTTTTACTTTATAAACCCCGCCGATTTCCAGCTTTTGTTCGGAAGTGAAATACACATAGGTGTCTATTTCGGGTGCGTTATACTCGCTTCTTCCGTAAAAGCACTGTTTTTTGTAGTCTATACCCTCATAAAGAACTTCTATAATTTTATTTACGTATTTCTTTTGTTTCTCAAAAGTGGATATTACTTGAGCTTTTTCGCATTCGTTTACCCAACTTTGAATGGTCTTTTTATTTTGCGTCGCTTTAAGATTATAAGCGGGCGTGCCTTCCTCTTTGGAATAACTGAAGAATCCCGAATAATCCAAAGCGTTTTTTACAAACTCCCTTAGCTTTATATTAGCGTCCAAATCTTCGGTCGGATAGCCAACGATAAAGGAGCTTCGCAAAGCTATGTTACTATAGCTGGTTTGTATCTTATTAAGTAACGCTCTAATATCCTTTTCCCCCGAACGGCGGTTCATGGATTTCAGAACCTTATCGTCTATATGCTGAAAAGGTATATCTAAATACTTGGCTACCTTTTCGTTATTGCTGACAATGTCTAATAATTTGCCGTCTATCCTTTCCGGATAAGCATACATTATTCTTATTTTCCAAAAGTCAAGTTTAGTAAGCTCTTCTATTAGACGGCAAAGAGAATACTCTCCGTAGATATCCTTGCCGTAATAGGTGGTGTCTTGTGCTACCAGTATTAGTTCTTTTACTTTTTCCTTTGCCAGTTCTTTTGCTTCCTCTAATATTTCTTCCATCGGACGGGAAACGTACTTTCCACGTATGTACGGTATGGCGCAATAAGAACATCTGTTGTTACAGCCGTCGGCTATCTTGAGATAGGCATAATGTAACGGTGTGGTAAGGGTTCTTTTGTTCTCAAAAACATAATCGCAACCGTATTTTCCGAACAGTTCGTCCACTTTCTTAACTATATCTCCCTCTTCGGCGATATTGACAAAGATATCTACCTCGTCAAACTCCGCTTCCGAACCGTATCTTTGGGCAAAACATCCTGTAACGATAAGTTTCTTTAATTTGCCGCTCTTTTTTAGTTCGCTTACTTCAAGTATGGTATTTATTGCTTCCTTTTTCGCTTTGTCGATAAAAGCGCAGGTATTTATTATAATAAACTCGGCGTCCTTTTCGTTGACCAGAGTATGACCGGCGTTTTGCAAGTTATAGAGCATTTTTTCGCTGTCCACTCTGTTTTTGTCGCAGCCTAAGGTAATCAGACTAAAGTCCATAAATCTCCTTTGTTTATTCTATGGGCGCTTCGGGATACATCTCGTTAAACTGCGCCTTAGTAATCAGAATGTTTCTTTTGTTGCCGTTATAGGGCGGGCTGATAAAGCCTTTTTTCTCCAAATAATCCACTAATTTGGCTATGGAATTAAAACCTTTACTCATTTCTCTTTGGAGCAGAGAGGCGGACACTTTGTCGGTTTCCAAACAAATTCTCAAGCCCTCTCTTACCAACACTTGGAAGTTTTCGTCGTTATCAAGGTCTTTCTTTATAAAAGTGGGCGCGGAGGCGGTTACATTATTTTTTATTTCTTCTACCGTGCCTTCTTCCTTGCCCCCGTGCAAAATTCTGTCAATCGCGTAATAATCGAACTCAACGGGATTGTTTTTCTTAATATAATCCACCATATCTTCTATTTCTTTGGTGTCGATATACGCGCATTGGGCTCTTTGCATATCGGTACCTTTCTTAATATACATATCGCCTTTGCCAAGAAGAGTTTCTGCGCCTTTTGCCTTAAAAATAACCATACTGTGGTTATAGTCGCCTACCTTGAAGGCAATCTTTGTATTCAGATTGTTTTGAATTTCGTTGGTTATAACTTCCTTAACAGGGTTTTGTGTGGCAAAAATAAGATGTACGCCTGCCGCTCTTGCCATTCTCGCCAAAGAACAAAGGTTGGCGTCCATAGCCTTACCCGACTTGGGATCGGTCATAAGTTCGCTCGCTTCATCGATAATAATAACAATTCTTGGTAGTCTGTTTTCCTTATCTAAAGCTGCATTATATTCTTTTAGGTTGCGGCAGTTAAGCTTCTTAAACACGCCGAAACGCCTCATTGTCTCTTCTCTTATCCACTTCAACGCGTTGTTAATTTCGGTAACGTCGCTCAACGGATTATTAAAAAGCATATGCGGTAAGCCCGCATAAGGCGCCATTTCCACAGTTTTTAAGTCTATTAGAACTAATTTTAGTTCTTCGGGAGAATAGCGATACAGAATGCTCGCTAATATTACGTTAAGGCATACACTCTTACCGCTGCCGGTTGTTCCCGCAACCAGAGCGTGAGGCATTGCGCCTAAGTCGTCTATTAGTATTCTGCCGTCGGCGGTTTTACCCAAAGCAAGCAAAATTTCTCCCTTGGCGTTTACGTACTCGGGAGAGGAAATAATTTCTTTGAAACTTACTGTTGCGGTAATTTTGTTGGGTATTTCTATGCCAAAATATGCGCTGTCGCCAATCTGCGGAATAATGTTGATTTCCTTTTGAGAGTGCAAAAGTCTTTGAATATCCATTTTTGCCGAATAAACTTTGCTTATCGGGCATTTTTCGCTCAAATCCAATACGCAAATAGTAATGGTAGGGCCCTTTATTGCCTTAATCAAGGTGACGTCTATATTATAGTTTTTCAGCTTTTCTTCAAAAACCTCTTTCAGTTCCTCATAGTTTTCCACATACGGAGAAAAATTAGGAGACGGATGTTCAATAAGAACGTTAATGGGCGGACGATTGTAAGGGACAGGCGGTCTTTTGGTGGTGGTGATTACTTCGGTATCGGAAACTTCTATCTCTTCTTCGGCTTCTTTCTTTTCTTCACGGTTTTCCACAGGGGCAATAATAGGGTTATTTATTACTTTAACAGGCTTGGGCGCGTCCACTCCCCCTTCCTGGCGCAAAGCCTGCACAAAGCTGTTTTCCTTTAATTTCGGCAGTTCCTCTTCTATATTTTCTTCAATCTTTACTTTCTTTTCGTTGTTAAAAATTGTTTCGGTTGGTATGTACTGATTGTAACCCATTGTCTCTTCTATGTCGGAGCCAATGGTCTTTTCCTTTTGTTTAATTTTTATTTCCTCTTCTACGTTGGTAAAAAGCTGTCTTGCCGCCGCGGTTTTGGCTTCCTGACGCTTTTTATCGGGGGGAAGATACTTTTCAAAACCGTCCATCAGGTCGGTTTTTTTCTTCTCTACAGGTTCAAACGTATACTCTTTTATGCCGTAGGTATCGCTTTTGATTTCCAAATCCTCAAGTATTTTTTCTTTCTCTATACTGCCGAAAAGCAGTTCCCTTGCCGAAACAGGGGTTTCTTCGGTATTCTTTTTTACTTCTACTTTGGGCGTAAATTTTTCGGTTTTTATAGGCAAAGGAGTAATTTCTTCAACCTTAGTTCCCTCAATTAGCTTTTCATTGTACATTTTGGAGTCAGTTGGAGTTTTTGGCTCCTTGACCTTCTTTTTGTTTTTATCGGGGATAAATATATATGGTTTTATAATGAAAAAGCCGCATAAAGCCGTCAGCACGAAAAATACCGTTAACGACGCCACGTACTGTAGCGGTAAAACAATAGGCGCGGTAATGAGGCTGAAAATTACACCCCCGACGGTGGGCGATTCGTAAGCTACCGTAACGTAACTGCCAAAGCCTAAGTTCCCGCTTGCTTTGCCCATCAATGCTATATGTATGGTAGAAACTAAGAATATGTAAGTTATTGGAATGAGGATTTTGTTATTTTTTGATAGTTTTATCTTAATTTTTTTCCAGGAAAAAACTAACGCCACGTAGCCGCATATAAGATACAGATAAGCAACGTAGCCGAAAACGCCGATAAACACGCTGGCTGTAGTCGGCACGCATAGTAAAACCGTCAATACTATAAGTATTGCCAGAATCAACAAATGCTTTGCGTTTTTAATAAAAAAATCCTTCATCTTACTCCTGCTTGCCGTTTTTTAACAATGAAAGTAAATCTTTTTCGGTCTTTTGTCCTACGTAGGTTATCGCGCACTTATTAAAGTCAAAAATCTTCTCTATTGCATTATTTATATCCGCCATAGTAATTTTTTCCAACGCGCGCTGGCATTGACGGAAGGTAATAACCTTGTCAAGTTGGATTATATTCCTACCCGCCACCCTCATGCTGTCGGCTGCGCTTTCCTCACCCATAATAAGGGAAGTCATGAACTGCGCCATAGCCTTTTGATGTTCTTCTGCGGTAAAGCCCTTTTCTTTTACTTCTAAAATAATTTCTCTAATAGCAAGTACAGCTTCTTCCACCTGCTTAGGCGCGGTGCCGAAAGATATATCGAAAAATCCGTTGTTATAATAATGCGTGGGAGCCGAACCAATAGAATAAACTAATCCCAATTGCTCACGGACTTTTTGGAATAGTCTGCTGCTCATGCCACCGCCTAGCATATAACCTATTATATAAGGTGCGTAGTCCTTTTTGTGGTTGAGATAATAGGACGGGAAGCGAATTAAAACGTTGGATTGTTCGTTCGGCTTAAAGGTATAACTTTGCTTGCTGAACGTTTTTAACTTCCTGAATTTTTCTTTTATTACTTCCTTCTTAATAAGGTTCTTTTCGAAAATTTCTTCCACCATAGCAAAAACTTCTTCTTTTTTTAGACTGCCCACTATGGAAATTACTGTGTTTGTTGGGACGTACCATTTATTTACAAAATCCACTATGTCCTTGCGACTAAAACCCTTTACTCTTTCGGCTGTCCCTAATATGGGTCTGGCTAAAGAGGCTTTGCCGTAAAAAATACCGCTCATTTTTTCATAGCAGAGATCTTCTCCGTCGTCTTCGTACATGTTTATTTCTTCTAAGACAACGCCCTTTTCTCTTTCTATATTATCTTCGGTATAGGTACTCTTGTTTAATAAATCGTAGAGCATCTCAATACAGCTGTCGGCATACTTTGCCATCCCTACCGTATAATAACAGGTATAGCTTCTTGTAGTAAAGGCGTTTATCTGAACTCCCTTGTTGTCCATCTCGCTTGCTATATCAAACGCCGTCCGCTTTTCTGTACCCTTGAAATTGAGATGTTCCAAAAAATGAGCAAGCCCGTTGTTTTTTTCTTCTTCATAAGCCGAACCTACCCCCACAAAAACTCCTATAGCTATTGACTTGGTGTATGGTTTTCTTTCGAAATATAAGCGCAAACCGCTCGGGAAGGTGTGATATTTGGGCATAAATTTTGGCTCCTGCTTTTCTATACAGATATATTTATTATAAACTATTAGCAAGATTTTTACAACCTAATTTTAGACCAATCTGCCAATCGAAAAAAATAAAAATCGTATAAAAAATGCTTGACACTGCATACTGTGTATTGTATAGTATTATGCAAAAGGAGGTATTGAATGGATTCTCAATTGAAAAAAGGTCTTTTGGACGCATGCGTACTTGCCGAATTGTTAAAACAGGATAACTACGGTTATATGTTGATTCAAAACATCGGTTCTACCGTCACGATATCCGAAAGTACGTTATATCCTATTTTGCGCCGACTAGAAAAAGCGGGAGCCTTAAGAACTTACTCTTTAGAAAAAGACGGAAGGCTAAGAAAATACTATTCTATAACCGCGGAAGGCAAAATTAAGTTGGATTATTTTATTAAAGAATGGGCACAGGTTGCCAAAGTATATGATTTTATTATCAGGAGGTTACATCCATGACAAAAAAGGAATTTTTGTTCTATCTCAGAAAAAAACTGCGCCATTTTCCCCCGTCGGAAATAGAAAGCGCTCTTGATTATTATGATGAGGCGATTAATGAGAAAATGTTAAGAGAAAAAATGTCGGAAACTCAAGCCGTCGCTTCGTTAGGTAATCCAGCCGACGTAGCAAAGCTATGCGCATCGGAAATGCTAATTGACAACAAGCAAAAAAATCCAGGCAAAGCCGCCCTTATATTTTTAGGAGCCCTGGCTTCCCCCGTTTTATTGCCCCTTGCCATTGTTGCCTGCGTTATTTTCTTTGTTATTTTTGCAGTTTGGCTTAGTCTGATAGCCGGTTTCGGCGCGGCTTCTATCGGAGGAATTGCCATCGCTATAGGCGGTTGCGTTTCTCAACTTGGTTTTATCCCCGGTTTTACCGCAGTGGGCATTGGTTTGGTTATTTTTTCGGTCTTTGCGTTTCTTTGCGTAAGCGTAGCTTATTACGGAGGAAAACTGATAACCGGTTTTATTTCGGGAATAGCAAAATCTTTCTCCAGAAAGGCAAGATAAAGGAGGTTAATTATGAAGAAATTTTTTACAGCATTATTAGTAATTTTTATTATCGCCGTGGTTATGGTAGTTATAGGCGGCGCTATTATCAGGAAAAACCCCGATAAATATCCGTTGTTTGCCAAAGATCAATTTACCGAAAAACAGCTAACCGAAGAAGAAATCGTCACTTCATTATATCTCGGGATTGCTTCCGACGACGTCGATATATTTCCTTCCGAAGACGGCAAGTTGACTATTATTTATTACGAAAGCGAAACGCACCGTTACGATTACGGCTTTGAGAATGGAAAGGCTACTTTTAATCAGGACACTAAGTTTGATATAAGAAACTGGTTCAAACTTACCTGGCACGATGACCGTCCCAATATGAAAATATATTTACCGGATACGGTTAATGCAAACCTATCCTTAAAGGTAGCGTCGGGAGAAATAAACTTTGTAAACAGCAACTATTCGGTGCAAAACTTGACTGTTTCGGTAGCAAGCGGACAAGTGGTACTATCCCACATTACCGCAAACAACTGCGATATAACTTCTTCCAGCGGAGATGTAATATTAACTAACGTTATATCAAACGATGCCGATATCAACATCAGTAGCGGAACGTTAAATGTAAAAAACAGCACTCTCACTACCATCGACATAAGAATAAGCAGCGGCGATTTTGTGTCCGATAACCTAACTTCGGATAACGTAGATTGTACCGTAGCTTCGGGCAGTATCCGTCTTGGTTTAACTGGTGTTTCCACCGACTACACAATAAACGGAGAATCCTCTTCAGGCTCTATTGTCTTCAATTTTGGCGGGACCGAAATAAGAATGGGCAACAAAATCCTTTACGGCAACGGACCAAAAATGATTAAGGCAAAAATCAGCAGCGGAAGTATGACTTTAATAACCGATTAAAAACACAATTTTTATTTAACAACCTGCGGATTATAATTTTCGCAGGTTGTTTTTTTTGCCACAATATGGTAGTATATTTTTGTTAATAAAATTTCAGGGGGAAATCATGTTAACCGTAAAGAACCTCACAAAAATTTACCAACCCAAAAAGGGTTTACCCGTAACCGCGCTTGATAACGTATCGTTGACCTTTCCCGATAATGGAATGGTCTTTTTGCTTGGTAAATCAGGCAGCGGCAAATCAACGCTTCTAAATTTGATCGGCGGATTGGACGATTACACTTCGGGAGAAATAATAATAAAAGGCAAATCGTGTAATGACTTTAAGCAAAGTGATTATAACTCCTATCGGAACACCTTTATCGGTTTTATCTTTCAGGAATTTAACGTTTTAGAAGAATATAACGTAGGAAAGAATATTTCGCTTGCATTGGAAATACAGGATAAAACCGCTCCCAAAGAGGCAGTCGAATCGGTTATGGAAATCGTTGACCTTGATAAATCCTATTTTGAACGCAAAATATCCGAACTTTCGGGCGGACAAAAACAAAGGGTAGCTATAGCCCGCGCGCTTATAAAAAATCCCGACATTATATTAGCGGATGAACCTACCGGCGCGTTGGATTCCGCCACCGGCAAGCAAGTTCTGGAAACCCTAAAAAGAGTTTCCAAAGAAAAACTAGTAATAGTCGTCTCCCACGACAGAGACAACGCCGTAACTTACGGCGACAGAATAATAGAGCTTGCCGACGGAAAAATAATTTCCGACAGAATAACTGCTTCTATTCTTGATACACCGCCCGAAAGCATAAAAGAATACGTCGATGACGGCTTAGCTTTGAAAAAAATCAGATTGCCCCTCAAAATGGCTATTAAAATGGGTCTTTCGGCTTTGACCGTAAAAAGGGCAAGGCTGGCTTTTTCTATAATTCTTTCTGTTATAGCTTTTATCGCATTCGGCTTGAGCTGGACTGCGTCGGCTTATGACTTAAATGCGGCGGAAATGAAAACTCTTATTAAGAACGGAGAAAATACCGTATTAATAAAATCTTTCGTCGAAGGCGGTAATTCTTTGCTAACCCCTATAACAAAGGATAGAGGTTCGGGCTTTACCCCCGAAGAAATAGCAGAAATAGAACGAATAACCGGCAACAAAACGCTGAAAGTTTATGAACAAAAAGAAGCATATGAAAATATTACTTATTCCTTTTCAGATAGTCTTGCCAAGAATCCTAAATCTATTTATTATACCGATCATTTATCCGGATTTCTGGAAGTACCTGCCGAAAGCGACGCCAATCTGATTGCGGCAGCTGCAGGAAGCCGGCTGCCTGAAAAAGGCAATATTAATGAAATCGCTATTTCTAATTACGTTGCCGACAGCTTTGTGGAATTAGGATTAATATACAATAATTATAGAAAATATATTTCCGGATATGAAGATCTTTTGGGTGAAAAAATAGCTTTGAAACGTAGCGATTTCGGATTTTATAAGCCTCATGAAATGACCATAGTGGGCGTTTATAAGACGGACGTTAATAATGAAAACTATTATTCATTAAAAGAAAAAGCCAATGCCAATTCACTGGACATGTCCTTTCTTTCCGCTATGGAAAATATGATTATAACTATGGGCTACGTCACCGAAAATTTCCGTTTCCCGAAATTATCTGCGGATTTGGATGCCGACAATTTAACTTTCCCAGATTGGACCTTTAAAATGTCGGGTGCTGCAGAAAGAACGTTTTATTTGAGTACTCATAGTATTCTGGAATCTTCAAATTATATTTATTTCGGGAAAAATATATCGGAACTGGCCGAAGACGAAATTGTTTTGAGCAAGTATATACTTGATCCTTCTGATTCCATAAATATAGAAGAGCTTCTTGACGAACTCGGCGATGACAAGAAAATAACTATATATCATGACCTTGTAAAAGTCGGTGAATACAAGGTTGCAGGCATTTACAGCCGAACAGCTCAAGAAATTCTGTATTTGTCCGACACCTTGTATAATTTGTTTCTTGAAAAAAATAATTCCGACGAATATAGCCTCAAAATCAACAGCGGTTTATACGTATGTGCCCCGGAAAACAGCGCAAAATACTTCTCAATAAATAAAATATTGAAAGCATCGGCTTACGATTTGTCGAAAATGAATATTTATTGGGGGGAAAGCGGCATTCCGAAAACCACGTTAGCCGATAACGAAATTATTCTGAATGCCAACTGCTTTGTCGATTACTCTAACCTGCAAGGCAACCTTGACTTTATAAAAGCCTTTGATGAGAGTGAAAAAAATGTTAAGTTCGGAAAATATCTATGGAATACACTAGGGAATCAACCGTTCATTCAGATTGTTAACGGTGTTGAGTTAAAAGTGGTCGGCATTTTGTTTGATATTGATTTTACTAATTCAATTTTCAGCGACAACGCCTTTAATGCTGCCGTGAATATAATATCCAAACCATTTAAAATTCTTATAAAGTTATCGGATAGTCAAAAAAAGAATAACGAACTTCTCAAATTTCTCAGTTCGGAAAATGACGTAGGAAACGGTCTTTATTCCACAGTCAGATTTTTCAGCTCTTCAAACGTTCTTCTTGAGAATGCATATTTCTATTTGAAGCTGTTCAGAAGGACACTTTTATACGTTTCGTTGGGTATAAGCATATTCGCCGGATTATTGCTTATGAATTTTATCGGAGTAAGCATAGTAAATAAGAAAAAAGAAATAGGTGTATTGCGTGCCATAGGCGCAAGCGGAAAGGACGTTTTTAAGGTCTTCCTGAGCGAAGGGTTGTTTATAGGATTGATTAATTTTGTTATCTCATACGTTGTTTTGATTATTTTAAGCGTGGTTATAAACCATAAAGCCACCATAACAATACTGATGCCGGGAATAATTGAGGCGGCCCTCATGCTTGCCCTGTCCATAGTAGTGGTTGTTTTGGCTACTCTTGCGCCGATACTTAAAATAGCAAGGAAGAAACCGATTGACGCGATAAACAACAGATAAACAAAAAACCTCCGAAAATTTCGGAGGTTTTTGTTTGTTTTATTAGGTTATTTTTTCTTCTTGAAAATTCCTGCTAAACTTGCGCTGAAATTGTCCAGTTTGCCTTTTTTGTCTAATACCTTTATTCCCATAAGTAGGGCTATTAATAAGCCTGCCGATACAAAGAAGGTAATTGCCCAGCTTGCCCAGTATGGAAGAGAGCTTGTAGCTCCGCCGATTAGGTAACCGACAAAGCATACAGCCGCTACCGTTAAGGCATAAGGAAGCTGAGTGTTTACGTGGTCAACGTGGTTGCATTGCGCTCCTGCGCTTGCCATAATGGTGGTATCGCTGATAGGAGAAACGTGGTCGCCGCAAACAGCGCCGGCAAGAACAGATGATACGCTTACGATAAACAGCGTGGTATCGGTAGCCAAGAAAGCGGTAGCTATGGGTAGTAATAAAGCGAACGTTCCCCAAGAAGTACCGGTTGAGAAACCGATAAACAAGGAAACCACAAAGAATATAGCGGGTATAGCCCAGCCTAAAGACGCTAGCTTCCCGAATTCGGGCGCCCCTGCAAGATTGAGATAATCCTCACCGTTACAGATTCCGCTTAACGTCCAAGCGAATATCAAAATCAAAATACTGGGTACCATTGCCTTGAAGCCTTCCACAATGCTTCCTGCAAACTCCTTAAAGGTTACTACCCTGCGTATAATGTAGTAAACAACGGTAATAGCAAGCGTAGCTAAACTACCCATTGCCAAAGAAAGAGCGGCGTCACAGTTAGCAAAAGCGTCAATTACATTAACACCGCCGTCAAACAATCCGCCGGTATAAAGCATAGCAGTTACGCATAATACAATAAGCAATGCAATAGGCAAAATAAGGTCTACAACTTTGCCTCTGGGATTGGGGTTGACTTCTCCGATATCTCCTGCCGATTTGTCTTCGTTACTGAATAAATCCCCTTTCTCTATAGCGTTCTTTTCAAACTTTCTCATACTTCCGAAATCAAGTTTTGCAACAGACAAGAAAATCATCATACCGATTGTAAGCCAAGCATACAGATTGAAAGGAATACTCTGTAAAAATACGCTGAAACCATCTACTCCCTCAAGGGAAGATCCTACTGCCGCAGCCCACGAAGAAATGGGCGCGATAATACAAATAGGCGCTGCTGTGGCGTCAATAAAATAAGCTAATTTTACGCGGCTTATTTTCTTTTTGTCGGTAACGGGGCGCATAACGTTGCCCACGGTAAGGCAGTTAAAATAGTCATCAACGAAAATTAGACTCCCCAAAAGCATTGTGCTAAGCATTGCACCCTCTCTGGTTTTTATCTTCTTATCCGCCCAATCGCCGTAAGCCTTGCTTCCGCCTGCCTTGCTGACGAGGATTACCAATATTCCCAAAACTACCAAGAATATAAGTATAGAAGCGTTCCAACCGTCGCCGATTTTTGAGGCTAGTACTTCGAAAATCGTTTCTAACGCGCCGATAGGATTGCCTTTGGTAAAAAACATTCCACCCACAAAAATTCCTGCAAAAAGGGAGATGTAAACTTGCTTTGTAATTAAAGCCAAAACTATGGCGATAATCGGTGGGACTAAAGCCCACAATGTTGCATCCATATAATATTTACTCCTTTTGTAATTAATCGTAGGTTATTTTATCATTATTTTCGTAACTGCACAATACATTTTTCGCATTTTCTTCTATTTTTTTACAAATTTCGCCACCGATATTATCTATTGTCATTGTTTTTTAATTGTGATATAATATTTAACATACTTTAATAAGTAATATATGGAGCCATATGACACGTAAAACAGCATTAAAATCAATAATTTTGGGAGTGGTTTTTTTACTGCTTATTTCTTCTCTTGCTTTTTTACCCCAAATAAAAAACGACAATACTTCCGCCAAAATATTAAAAAGTCCGGAAGATTCGGTTACTCCCCAGCTTGTGGAGGACTTTTCTTTGGCAAGCACAGGGGATATCCCTTGCGCTTTTACCCGCAATAAGCTTCCTTACCAAACTTTTGCCGGCTTCGGCGATTGGGAAATACGTGACCTTTTTTCGGGTAACGCCGCATATTATACGGTAGACGAAAGCTTAGGATCGGTTTATTCGGCTTCGGCTTTGCTTACTACGCCCAGACTAGACTTAGCTGATAACGAATATACCTTAACTCTTGACTATTTTAGTGAGCGCGAAATAGAATTCCCTAACTTTTTGAGCATATACACCAGCCACGACGGCAATAAATATCAAAAAATACATTCCGAAAAAGTTTTTTTTACCGAAAACGCCTTTAAGCAAATACAATTGGAGCTTCCAAAAAACTTCAAATATATCCGCATAGAAGCAAAAGTTTACTCCGATTGGTCGGGCGATAACGGCATTTACTTGGACAATATCGGTCTTGCCGCCAAAAACAGCTATGATTTAAGTGAAGTTGATTTTGACGTAGAAATAGCACCTAATCAGACTTTTGTATACGATGGAGAAGAAAAAGTCCCTGCCTTTACCCTTACTCCTAGTGTTGAAGAGGCAAAATATTATTACTATTCTTACGTCACTGTAGACAGTAACACCGATATTTTTGGAGAGATAAACGCGTATTTAGTAGGCAATTATTTTTTCCACGTAGCAATTTTTGACATTCAAAACAACCTGATTGAGGTGTTTACCGAAGAATTTGAAATTGAAAAAGCCGAACTTAATATAGATATGACTAAGCTCTATTATCTTGTTTACGATAATTGGGCATTTTTCTATAATCTGCCACTATATGATACAAACGGCAATGCGGTAACGGAAATAGAGGTTTCGGAAATAGAGTATGTAAAAGAAATTAACTCCGTTCCCTCATATTATACTATGCCTGCTATTGACACCACACCCGAAGAGGTCTTTTCCTTTTATTTCCGAATAAGCGGAGGAGATAATTACAATGATTATACATCGGACGCTATTACTTTGGGAGAAACGCGTTTTTCGGGTAATTACCTGTTTTTCAACACCCAACAGACGGCGCAGTATTCGGGAGAGGCTTTGGATATCGACTATGTTTTCTTTGGTTTGGTAGGAAACGACATCGAAAATCAAATTTTACTTGACCCGCCTACCGAAGATTTTTCCGTTGTTTACACACAAAACGGTACCCAAACAACTCCCATAAACCCGGGAGAATATATAGCTACCCTAACATACAATACCGCTAGTTTTGAAATTAACTTTACCGTTACCAAAAAGAGTATTTCCTATGCCGATTATATCGGTCAATCGTTGGACAAATACTACGATGGAAGCGATATGCTAATCTATACCCACAAAGTAAATCCCGAAGATACGCACTATGTGACTACTGCGTCGGAAACCATTCTTCCTCACGATTTTGTTCTCACAAACGTCACTAACGATGACGATGTTTTCTTAAATGTTACTAAAGCAAGATACTCTTTCAATTACGGCAGAGTGACGGTTTTGCTGGAAGGTCTTTCTTTAGGTGGAGCGGATAGCGATAAATACGAGCTTGACAATAACTTCTCCACTTATTTTGACGGCGTTGACTTTATGATATACCCCACTTCCTTGAGTCTAGCGCCCCATACCGACAACAGCAACGTTTTAATTATTAAAGATAAAGTTTATGACAGCGTCCTTGATGCCGAAATCGACTTCGAAGCTTTGGAAAGTATCTATGGTGATTTGTCTCTTTGCCCTGTAAAATTCTATGGGCTTGCCGAAGAAGACTCTATCGATATAACAAAACTTACCGCTGTCTTCCGCCAATCATACGCAGGGGAAATGCCTGTGGACCTTTATTTAGAAGATCCTACTATGGTTGATAGATATAGCAACCAAATTTCTCTCAATGCTTTGCATACTCCCCTAACAGGCACTATACTTCCTATGGAATTGGAAATTGATATCCCTTCTTCCGATATAGAGCTTGCCCCGAAGATTTATTCGGGCAATACCGTTGCCGAAGTTACTATAAATTCTTGCCAATTCAATACCCCGGTTAATCTCCTTGACAACATAGCAATAAACGGAGAGGGACAGAGTACTTTCAAAGTTGTTTTCGCTTCGGCTAATTTTTCTCAGGCTAACGTGGGTAATAACTTAGACGTAACAGTCTCAAACATAGAATTTTCTTTATTGGACCCTACATACAGCAATTATTTAAGAAACTACCGCATAAAAGATTTGGTGTTGAGCGGAGATATTACCCCTAAACAGCTGATTATAAACACCGAACATATCCGCATAAACCAGTCAAGCTTCATACCCGAAATAAACGTAAATCCGCTAGGGATTTCCACCAATTCTACGTACTATGCCTCTCAAAGCGACGCTATTAATATGACTAACCCTTTGCCCAACGCGCCTAGCGCGGCAGGCGATTATTATATAAGAGTTTCTACCTTCGACAGCAATTATTATATTGCAGGCGGGTATGCTTTAGTTACTCTGACTATTGTTCCGTCCAATCAGAAAGTCAACCAAAATTTAGTTTTTGAAGGAATATCCTCTTACGTTTCGGGAAACACGATTACTATCGTTAGGGGCGGAAAGTTTATTCCTAAGGCTGTTTCTTATACGTTAAACGGTGAAAGAACCAATCTTACCGTCACTTATGCCGTATCGGGCAATTCCTCACTGTTTACATTCAGTAACGACGTTTTTACCGCTCTTTCTGCGGGTACCGTAAATATAATTGCTTCGCAAAGCGGAAATGATTTTTATAACGTCGCAACATCCTCTCTTAACGTAAATATCGTGGATTATTCTCTTGATTTACAAAACATAACCCCTAATTCCACAGCCTATTGCGGAGATCCTTTGCCTATGCTTAACGGCTCCGTTTTGGTTAACGGCATTGGGTACACCGCTAGCTTTACCGCCGTAGACAGTGTGGCAGAATACCAGAAGAACTCTTATATTTATTCGGTTACTTTTGCCGACACTTACGCAGGTAAATATGATGTAACCTATGCCTTGACGCCAACAAGAGCAAAACTTCACGTAAATATACCCGATAGTATCACCAGAGGTTTTTATCAGACAACGGATTTTATAAATATCGTATCTTTGCAGATAGAAAAGAACGGCGTAAGCACCCCCGTTCCTTTGGATAGTTATAATACCTTTGGTCTTGATTTCCAATTGAATTTTGAAGAATTAACTTTGCTACCTAATTATTATACGGTAAGTTTATTGGGTGTTGGCGATTATACGATGGATATAACGGCGCAGCAAAATTTCGAAATAATTCCATCACGCCATAGTTTCATTCTTAATATAGAAAAGAGCGCCATTACCGTAAAAGCTCCTATCCTTACCAAATATTACGGTCAGCAAAATCCACAGCTTGTAGTAAATTCGGTGGCTATAGACGGTAATTTCCTGTCCGAAGACTTGCTTGTTTTCCGCGAAAGTATGCATTCTGTTATTTTCTGCGGTCTCCGCTCTCCTGTGGGAAGCTATTTAATTAATACTTACTTCATTTTCGATGACCCTTCCATAGAAGAAAAATACGATTTTTATTTCCTTGAAAGTTATATCAAGGTATTGCCCAATGCCATAACTATCAGCACAAATTCGGCTTATAGCGTATACAATACTCCTCTTTCTAATTATTCTATATCGATAAACGGGCTTAACCTTATTGAAGACTATGATTATTTAAGTAGTTACGTTACTTCCTCCCTGACCGGAGTAACGCCGCTTAGCAACGTAGGTTCTTATACCGTTTTGGTGGATTACTTCGGTCTCGACAGTAATTATAACGTAACGGTAGCAAACGGCGTTTATACCATAAACCCCGCAACGTTTAGCGGAATGTATCTGAATAACGCCTCTTTCCTTTATGACGGTAAGAAACATAATATAAACCTTGTTTATAATAGCGAACAATGGCCGGAAATTAACGTTGTATACAATATGCGCGACGTCATTGCGGTAGGAGTATATAACGTTACGGCAACGGTAAGTATGTTAAATTACGCAACGCAGACTTTCAGCGCCAAGCTTACAATAAACAGTCTGAACATTTCCTCCTCAAATACCGTAAACAAGGCGGAAATAACTGATATCTCCGAAAATCCGCAAGGCTTTAGCCCTGATGTCACTTTGACTTTGGTTACTTCGCAAAAACCGGGAATCACTGAAGCGGTAAATTCCATGTTAAAAAGCTATCCTACCATGCAGGAAAAAGTCTTAGGTATATACGATCTTACTTTGCTTTATAACAATTCTCCTCTGCCTACAGAAAACAAGCCTTATAGAGTAAAAATTACTATAAGCGGAGTAACTTCTCCTACAAATATACGAATTTTAGCCAGTGTGGATAACGCATTAACCGAAGTGGAATATACCTTTGAAAACGGCGCTTTTATATTCGAAACCGATTCTTTAAGCGGTATTGCCGTACTGAAAACTACGCAAATAACCGAATCCCGTTTAAGTACAATAGTAGTTGCCGTCATTTTTGGTCTTGTAGTAATGTTGATGCTCGCCCTAATTATAAGCGTATCTTCCAGGAATAAAAAAGCTAAGATTAGGAGCAGAAAGCGTCACCACAAATGGTCGTAAATAATATGTTGATAAAGGCGTAGTAAAATGATAAAATTTTTAGCAAAAATTTTTATAAAGAATTATAAATCCCTTTGCGATACCGATCTTAGGTCAAAATACGGCGTAATTGCCGGCGCTTTGGGCATTTTTAATAACCTGATTCTCTTTGGAGCAAAGCTTACCATCGGTTTGCTATCGGGCGCTGTTTCTATTGTTGCCGACGCTCTTAATAATCTTTCCGACGTAGCAAGTTCCGTTGTTACTACCGTTGGTTTTAAGATAAGCAACCGCCCTAAAGACGCCAAGCATCCCTTCGGACACGGACGGGTGGAATATATCGGCGGTTTAATCGTGTCCCTTATAATTTTGTTTGTGGGCGTGGAACTTATAAAAGCTTCGGTGGAAAGAATAATTGCTCCGTCTTTCCTCAATATATCCATACTTACCATAATTATTTTGAGTTGTTCTATAGTAGTTAAGCTATGGATGTTTTTATATAACAAAAAATTAGGTAAAGAAATATCCTCTGCGGCGATGAAAGCAACCGCCCTTGACAGTCTAAACGACGCTATCGCCACGACTGCGGTATTAATATGCGCATTAATAAATTATTTTACCGGCATAACAATAGACGGCTATGCGGGAATACTTGTGGCTTTGTTTATACTTTTCGGGGGCTTTAAGTCCATTAAAGAAATAATTTCCCTTTTGGTGGGGGAAAAACCCGACCCGAAGTTTGTTCGGGACGTTGCCGATTTTGTTTTGAGCTTTGACATAATCTCGGGCGTTCACGACCTTGTGGTCCACAATTACGGTCCGGGCAGACAAATGGTTACTTTGCATGCCGAAGTTCCTTGCGACTGCGATTTTTTGGAAACGCACGATATAATTGACAATATTGAGCTTGCAATAAGAGAAAAGTTCTCTTGTTCGGCGGTTATTCACATGGACCCGATTGTCACCAACAACGCAAAAATTGAGGAAGTCAAAACTAAAATAGAAGCTATCGTCAAAGAATATAACGAAAACTATTCTATTCACGATTTCCGCATGAATAGCGGCAGCACTCACAGCAACCTTATTTTTGACGTAACTACTACCTATGACAATAAAATCTCCGATGAACAGATAAAAAAAGATCTCACTAAAAAAATAAAGGCGCTTAACTCTTGTTATTGCGCCATTATCACTATCGATAAACCTTTCGTATAAATAAGTTATTTCAGATATTCTACCAAATTAGGAATTGCCTTTTCAAAGGTCACTCCGTACCAATGTTCGTCCTTTAGAGGCATTGTAAAATTCATACTGTCTATGGTAAAATCAACGGCTATTTTGCAGGCTTTTTCTAAGCTGTAGCCAAGCGCCAAGGCTCCGGCAAGACTGCTTCCGAATACGTCGCCGGTGCCGTGGAAGTTTTGCATAATCCTGTCGCGGAAATAATAACCTACCTCATTATTTTCTCCCTTTAAGTAAGCTACTCCCAGTTTGCTTTTTTCAAAACTCACACCCGTTATTACTACGTTCTTAGCTCCAAGGTCGTGAAGTCTATTTAGCATATCAAGAATGTATTTCTCATCGTATTCTTCTTTGTATGTTTCATTCAAAAGGAAAGAAGCTTCGGTAAGGTTGGGCATAATAAAGTCGGCTTTACGGCAAATTTTTAGCATTTCTGGCGGGAAACTGAGGTCAAAACCGGGATAAAGCTTTCCGTTGTCGCCCATAACGGGATCGACGATAAATAAACCATCTTTAGTAAGCATATCTTTAACGATTTCTAAGATATAATCAAACTGCATGCTGTTGCCTATATAGCCGGTATATACCGAATCAAAAGTTATCCCTTCTTTTTTCCAATGTTGAATGATTTTCGGCATTTCGTCGGTAAGGTCCTTAAAAGTAAAGCCCTTAAAGCCGCTTGTGTGCGTTGACAATACCGCCGAAGGGAGTATAGCGGTTTCCATACCCATTGCCGAAATAACCGGCAAAGCAACGGTAATGGAGCATTGCCCCACGCATGAAATATCCTGAACTGTAAGTAATTTTTTCATCTTTTTTTCTCCCTGAATTATTTATAACTTAGCCAAAATTTTAACAAAAAATGCTAATGATGTCAAACGACTGCTTTAATTAAAATATAAAAACACGTTGGCAAAATAAATAGAAACCGTACCGAATACCATTAGAATATGAAAACAGGCGTGTAAGAATTGCTTTTTTCTGCCGAAAAAGGCAAGTCCGGCCAGACAGAACGCGCCTCCGCAGGCATAGAAAATTTTTCCGCTAATTGGTATAAGCTGTCTATTATAGAGATAAACTCCGAAAAATATCGCCGCAACAATCAAGTCGGCAACTAAAACGTATCTGGAAAACTTTTTTATGTCATAAAGCGATAAAGCTATATTGGCTGCCGCTAATATAAGACAAAGCAATAATGCAACTATATTAAAGGGAGTAAGCCTTATTCCTAACGTCATAGGCGCGCCGCAAGCTACAATAATAAAAGAAACTGCCGAGTAATCTATTTTTCTCGCTATCAGTTTCTTATTATGGTCAGTTATATAATGATATACCGCAGAAACAAAGTACGGAACACTTCCTCCGACACCTGTAATAACTGCTGCAATAATTCTTGGGGTGGTGTTTGCGATAATCAGCATATATATCATGCCAACAAAGCCTAGTACACCGCCGATAAAGTGAGAAATGGTGTTCCAACGTTCTTCTTTGGGAGTATAGTACTCTAAACCTTTCTCGGCATATTGCGCTTTATTCAATGCATAAATTTCCGCTGTCTCCATTTTCCCCCTGTGTATTATATGTTGAAAAACCTACTAGTTGATAACCTTTGTCATAGTAACGAAGCCGTCTTCGCTAAACCCTTCCTTAATATACAAATCTTTGGCAATAACGTTGGTAGATAAAACTTCTAACGTTAACGCAACCGCCTTGCCTCTGAATTCATTTTCCAGCCAAATCATAAAGCTCTTGCCGAAATGTCTGTGTCTGAAAGCGGGGGAAACGAACAATTCATCCAAAATAAGGACGTTGCCCGATTCTTCATTGCACCAATAAGAGGTAATGAGCGCATATCCCGCATAAGCACCCGACTCGATATCGATAATAAAATATCCCCATAAATTTTCGTGTTTTGAAATTACTTGCCGAAAAGTTTGTTCGGCCGATTTTCTGTCGTATGCTCTTTTCGTTGCCCCCGAGGAATAAAACTCCTCGCATAACTTATAAAATGAGTCTGCGTCTCCTTCTTCCATGCTTTTGACTATCATTGTAAAAAACCTCTGTATGATGTGTTTTCCATATCATAGCAAAACGCTAGAAAAATAGCAACATTTTTTATATCGAATTTGTTTGGGATAAATTACTATTTTGTTTTGATAAAAGTTCTTTTTCGACCACTATAAAAATTATTACCATGGTTAATGCGTAAGGCAATGGACAGAATATTCCGGGGTTAACCACAGACATCAGTTCCAGCCCGAAAAACGATAACATTGCGCATGCCGTAAATATATTTCTTTTTTTGCTCAACATACGCAAACGCGCAACAAATTGATAGCCGTAACTCAATATCCCCACAACGCCCATGCTTGCTATTACTTGAAGGGGGGAAGAATGGTACCAATACAAACCGCCTTGCTGAGGGTGATAATAATATCCCTGATGAGCAAGACCTACCCCGAATACAGGATTATTTTTGAAGTTTCTAATGGCATAGCGTATTAAGTTTAGCCTTGCTTCCCCTTGTTTTATTTCCAAGGTTTCGATAATAGAATCAAACTTAACTATGACAAAAGTTATGCCTATTATAAACAAACAAATCACGCAAGCAACCATAAATTTGCGGTCGACTTTGTCGTTTATATACATACTGTAAATAACGCAAAGTACAAACATAATAGAGCCAATCAATATTCCGCCTCTAGAGCCCGTACCTATCATTGCAATGTATTGCAACGTGCCGAACATAAACATAGCGGTATGGTATTTGCATTTTTTCGAATAATAAAAGGCAAAAGGCATCGTTATAAGTAAGTTTGTGGAAAGATTGTTGCTCATTTGCGGCGATACAAGCTCACCGTTAGTAATGGTTATTTCTATATTTTCGATAAAATGCACCAACACCATCAACGTAAGAAAACCGCCAAACCATAGCATAATTTTTGTTATATTGTCGGTAAGGTCGTATTTTTTTTCGGCTGTGGCTATATGGGCATTAAGTAAGACGTATAATCCAAGCATGCCAAACCCCAATCCTACTATATAATAAAGAGAGGTGGGAGAAAAATAATTTTTTGGACTGACCACAAACAAACCGCCCAAAGTAATGGCAACAGATACCGCAAGATACGGGAAAAACATTTTTCCCAAAGAAAATTTTGGTCTATAATACACAAAATGAAAAATTAGGCACGGCACAACTATAGCTATAAGCGGCAAAAGTTTTAGCCAAACTTCTCCCGAACCGTACATTCTAAGCGGTAAAACGCATACCAATAAAAAGGGGAAAAGGGTGGGCATTGTATCTCTGTGAGTAATAAGAATAAATAATATGATTGCTACTAAAACAATAGCTCCCACTACTTCCAGTTTTAATATATAAAATATAGCCGCCAAAATGAACACACTGAGCGGATAATATACACTGTACAAAAATTTATCAATTTTTTTTAGTAAACTTTCCCTTTCTAATCGCATCGAATATATATTATCACAGCGTTACCCCTAAATCAAGCGATTATATTCTCTATTGATAAATATAAGGAATTATGCTATTATCAAAGATAATGGCGGCAGGAGAAAATTATGAAACCTTTGAAATCGTCCCTAAAAAAATTACCCTTAAAATCCATAAAACCCAAAGGCTGGCTACTTAGTCAGTTGTTGGTTCAAGCCGACGGACTAACCGCAAACGTTCCTTCGTTGTTTAAGGATTTAAGCGATAAATCGGCTTGGCTTGGCGGAAAAGGAGAATGTTGGGAAAGAGGTCCTTATTATCTTGACGGGTTGATGCCGCTTGCATACCTTACCGAAGATACTTATCTACTCTCTCTTACAAAAAAATGGATGGACAGTATTTTTTCTTCCCAACAGGAAAATGGCTTTTACGGCCCGAAAGGCAATCTTGACTGGTGGCCTAGAATGGTAGTTAACAAGCTTATGCCCTCTTATTTTGAGGCTTCCAACGACGAAAGAGTCATACCGTTTTTGACAAAATACTATCGTTATATGTTAGATAATATCGACTGCCGACCCTTTTACAGCTGGGCAAACGCAAGAGGTATTGAAGAGCTAATCGGCGTTCTTTGGCTCTATGAAAAGACAGAAGAAGAGTGGCTGACTGCTCTTATTGAAAAAATCATTTCCTATTCTATGAACTGGGAAGATATTTTTCAAGCTTTCCCGTATATAAAGCCCTCAAAAGATTATATGAAAAAAGGGGCTTTCAACGTAAAAAAAGTGCTTTTCTACGGCTCCGACGCCATTAATAATTTTTTAGGCGGCTTGGCAAAAAAACCGACCAAAGAAAAAATAAATAAAAGAAACAATGATGAATTCAATAAGTTTTATCACCTAACCCACGGCGTAAATTTGGCTATGGCGTTAAAATATCCAACGCTTACCGGCGTTGCAAAAAATAACGCCGAAGCTTTTTCCCTTTCAAAAACAGGCTACGAAACCTTGCAAAAATATCACGGCACGGCAACGGGATTATTTAGTAGCGACGAACATTTAAGCGGAGTTTCTCCCGCTCAAGGGATAGAACTTTGCGCGGTGGTAGAGGCTATGTTCAGTATGGAAAAGCTCCTGGAATATACTGGAGACCTTTATTACGCCGACCTTTTAGAACTGTTTGCCTTTAACGCTTTACCCGCAACGTTTACTTACGATATGTGCGCTCATCAATACGTTCAGCAAGTAAACCAAATCAGCGCTACTATTGCAAAAAGGGATTGGTACGATTCTTATAGCCATGCTAATATATATGGTTTGAAACCAAATTACGCCTGCTGTCTTTCCAACATGCATCAAGGCTTCCCCCGCTTTGCCGAACATCTGGCTTTTGCAAGAGAGGACGGAATTATAATAACTTCCCCCGTTCCGTGCGAAATAGAAACAATTATTAATGAAGAAAACGTAACGGTAAAAATAAACGGCAACTATCCTTTTGAAAACAAGTTTTCCATAGAAAGCAAAATGGGAAATCAGAACTTATATATAAGACGCCCCTCTTTGGCTAACTACGTGATAATAAACGGACAAAAATATAACTCCGATATAATAAAGATACCCGAAGCAAACGGCGTTTTTTACGTAGAAATAAATATGGACGTTATTCCAAAAATAAATCCCGACAACAGCGTATCTTATTATTACGGAAATATTTTACTTGCGTTAAAGCTGGAAGAAAAAATAAAAATGAAGAAAGAAGACAACCGTTTTTCGGACAGAGAAACCTATTCCTTTAGTAAATGGAACCTATCTCCTGTTTACGGTAAGCCGCCCGAAGTTTTACATTCTTATCAGGATACAAAATATCCTTTCCGCGACGCGGCTCTTAAAATAAAAATGAACTTTATAGAAATAACCAACTGGAAAGAGGAAAGAAACTCAGCAAGCGCCCCTCCCGAAAAACCTCCGTTGGGACAAACTTACGTTAATTACCTTGTTCCTTACGGTGCGACAGCTTTGAGAATAGCCCAGTTCCCGAAAATTTAACGTTCGTTAGAGAATATCTTGCGATACTGCGCCGGAGTATACCCGTATTTCTTTTTGAAAATTTTATTAAAATAACCGCTGTCGGCGTAGCCTGTTTCTACGGCTATGCTAACAACTGTCTGCGTTGTCGTCTTTAGCAGATAACAGGCTTGTTTTAGCCTCAACGTTCGGATATAATTGGTAAGGCTCATTTGGTAGGTCTTCGAAAAAATGCTGCAAAAATAGTTAGGACTTATTTGACAGAGTTCGGAAACGTACTCAAGTTTTATATCCTTATTGAAATTGTTTCTTATATACTTCAATGCCGGTTCCATTATACTTTCTGTCCTGTTCGAAATTGCCGAAAGCGGCGAAAAAGGAAATATTATGTCGCTAATTTTGTCTGTTGGCTTTTCGTCGTCATTTATCGAAAAAATAGCCATTTTTTTGCCCTGTTTGAGAGCGTCTAATACGTTTTGAGGCTGTAAATAAGTTAGATTCTCCATTTTCGCTCCTGTTTGAAAAAATCCTATGATAAAATAATACCATAATTTAGTAAAATTGTCTAATGAATTATTAGAGCGAATGGTTTATAATTATTACACCGATATAAAATCGAAAAAATTCATATAAAAGGAGATTTATCAGAATGAGAAAAGCATTTATATGCCCATCTAAATACGTTCAGGGAGAAAACGAATTGTTGAACCTTGGGTATTTCGTAAAAACTTTTGGAAAGACAGCATTGCTTATTGCAGATCCTTTTGCAAAAAAACTAGTAGCCAAACAGCTTGAGGAAACACAAGCTAAATACGGTATCAAATTGGTATCCTGCGACTTCGGCGGAGAATGCTCACGCGAAGAAGTTAAGAAGATGCAAGATTTTGCAAAGGCTAACAAAGCTGCTTGTACCATAGGTCTTGGCGGCGGAAAGGCTATCGACACCGCTAAATGCGTTGCTGCAGGCAATCCTCTAATTATTGTTCCTACCATCGCAGCTACCGACGCTCCTACCAGCCACAGCGCAGTTCTGTACACACCTACCCATGAGTTTGACGATTATGCATATTTCAAACAAAATCCGTCAGTAGTTCTTATCGACACTACCGTTATCGCAAACGCTCCCGCCCGCTTCTTAGTATCCGGTATGGGTGACGCTCTCTCCACATATTTTGAAGCCAGAGCCAACGTTCGTTCTTTCAGCAACGTTAATGCCGGTCTTCCCTGTGGAGCTAACAGAGCTAAGGGTACCTTGCTCGCTTGCGGAACCAACGCAGCTTTCAATATGGCAGAACTTTGCTATCAAACCCTTCTTAGCGACGGCGCAAAGGCAAAAGCAGCTTGCGAAGGCAAAGTTGTTACCACCGCCCTTGAAAACATCATCGAAGCTAATATATTGTTATCAGGTCTCGGCTTTGAGTCCGGCGGTCTTGCCGCAGCTCACGCTATCCATGACGGCTTGACCTTACTTCCTTCCCACCACAAATACTATCACGGCGAAATGGTTGCTTTCGGAACTATCTGCCAGTTGGTATTGGAGAACGCCGAAGAAGAAGAACTCTATGAAGTATTTAACTTCTGTGAGAGCGTAGGACTACCCGTATGCTTAAAGGATATAGGCGCCGAAGACACCAGTGACGAACTTCTCATGGAAGTAGCTAAGAAATCCTGCATTCCCGAAGAATCCGTTCATAATATGCCCTTCCCCGTAACTGCCGACATGGTATATGCCGCTATTAAGACTGCCGACAAACTCGGTTATGACTTCAAATACGGCTGTGATTGCGGATGCGGATGCTAATTTTTACGAAATTTTGTAAATAATTGACTCTTTGAGAATGGGGCTCTCGCGCAAATTTTGCGAACTCCATTCTCTCTTATTAAATTTAGTTAAGGAGTATTTCTATGAAAAAGATTATTAACACCCCCGAAACCTTTGTTTATGATATGTGTCACGGCATTGCCAAGGCTCATCCCGAACTGGAGTTCGTGGAAAAATACAAAGTTATTAAGAAAGCGGAAATCAACCCCAATAAAGTAAGCCTTATTAGCGGTGGCGGCAGTGGACACGAGCCGGCGCATGCGGGTTTTGTTGGTAAGGGTATGCTTGACGCCGCAGTTTGCGGAGACGTCTTTGCTTCTCCTTCTCAGGTTCAGATTTTTAATGCTATTAAGAGCGTTGCTACCGATAAGGGCGTACTACTTATTATCAAAAACTATTCGGGCGACTGCATGAATTTTAACGGCGCAGCAGCCGACGCTATAGAAGAATTGGGCGTAAAGGTTGACTCCGTTATCGTTAACGACGATATCGCAGTTAAGGACAGCAGCTACACAGTGGGCCGCAGAGGCGTCGCAGGTACCGTTTTCGTACACAAAATCGCTGGCGCTGCCGCAGAAATGGGAAAAACTCTTGCTGAAGTTAAAGCAGCCGCTAATAAAGCTATTGAAAACGTTAGAAGCTTCGGTTTTGCTCTTTCTTCTTGCACGCCTCCCGCTAAAGGAACACCTATTTTTGATATCAAAGACGACGAAATCGAATTTGGCGTAGGTATCCACGGCGAACCCGGAAGAAAGACCGAAAAAATGCAGTCCGCCGATCAGTTGGCTACAAGAATAGTGGCTGATTTAATCGCTGATTTGAAAGTTAATAAAGGCGACGAAGTTGCTTTGATTATTAACGGTTTTGGCGCAACTCCTCTTATGGAACTATATCTGTTTAATAATTCGGTTTCTAACGAACTGGAAAAAGCAGGCGTTGCTATTCACAAGACTTTGGTCGGAAACTATATGACCAGTATCGATATGGCTGGCGCTTCTGTTACTATCCTAAAGCTTGACGCCGAATTAAAGGCTCTTCTTGACTATCCCGTTAACGCGCCCGCGCTTTCTTGGGGCGGAGCTATGAACGAACAAGCTGCAGCAGCCGTAGAAGCTATGCAGGCTATCGCAAAAGCTCTTAATATTACTCCCGTTGCCGCAGCAGCAGAAGTTAAAGCCGCTAAAGCCGAAGTAAAAGAAGAAGCTGCCGCTGTTTATGAAGTAAAGGGCGCTCCCAAGGTTGGAGCTACCATTAATACCGCCGCTTTTGTAAAAATCGTTGCCAAAATGGCTGACGTCATTATAGAAAACGAAGTTCCTTTCTGCGACGCCGACAAGATGGGCGACGGAGACTTCGGAATGAGTATAGCCAAAGGCTTTAAGCAACTAAAAGCTGACTGGGCTTCCCGCAAAAAGGGTGACGTAGGTCAGTTCCTTGTAAGCTGTTCGGAAATAATCAAGGAATATTGCGGCGGCGCAAGCGGTCCTATCTGGGGAAGCGCATTCCGCGCTGCAGGAAAAGCCGTTCTTGGTAAAGAAGAAGTATCTTTGCAAGACATAGCCGACTTGTTCCAAGCTGCTAACACCGGCGTTTACGAAACAGGTAAGAAGAGTTTCGGAAAAGGCGCTGTTGTAGGAGATAAGACATTGGTTGACGCATTGAAACCTTGCGCAGACGCTTTGACAGCTGCTGCAAAAGCCAACAAGAATCTTTTGGACGCTTTGGATGAAGGCGCGAAAGCCGCTGTTGCCGGAGCCGAATCCACAAAGACCTTTGTTGCTACACTTGGCAGAGCCGGTACCGTTGGAGAAAAGTCCATTGGCTATCCCGATGCTGGCGCTTACGGTTTGGGAGTTATTTTCACCGAACTTGCTAAATATATCAGAACTTTATAAGATACAACCTGACAATAAAAAAGCTGTCTAACTCTATAGACAGCTTTTTTGTTTTCTTTATTTTTTTATTCTTTATTTTATTATTCTTTATATTATTATTCTTTATTTGTTTCGTCTAGATAAGTGCTTTGTAAGTCGGCTATGTGAAACAGTAAACTTATAGGATATTTTGAAAAAACGTCGCTTAAAGCATAACTTCCTCCGAGCACTCTTTGGTCATATCCGCCCATGTGCCAATTAATAGCCATGGCTTCTTCTCTACTTAGTCTCATAAAACCGCTTGCTATGTAAACCGATTTTTCTCCGTGTCCGTAAGGCAGGTTGTCTTCCACAGTATAATAGGGCTTTTTTACCCATTCGCCGTTTTCCTTAACGTTCCGTTCTTCTATTTTATAATAATTAACTTTGCACAAATCATGCAGTAAAGCTATAACTGCCACGCTCTCTTGGGAAATTTTGTCTTCCCATTCTCCGTCATACTCCACGTCTAACAGTTGCATAAATCTATAATATGCCTTTACGCTGTGTTCGCACAAGCCGCCAATATGCGCCGAATGGAATTTTGTTGATGCAGGCGCATAGAAAAAGTCGCTTTTCTTTAGCCAATCCAACAACTTGTCGGAGCCTTCTCTATGTATATTCTCTTCAAAAATCCGAATATATTCGTTTTTGTAATAGACATTATCCTGTTCTGTATTCATTTTTACCCCCTTTCGTTTATCCTTTCCAGATATTTTCTTTGCGCGTCATAATCAAGCAGTTTGGAATCCACAAGCGCGCAGTCTCTTAATAAATTGTTCAATACTTCTCCTCTCTTTTGCGGAGGAATTTTTGCCTCAATGAGGTCTTGCCCGCTCACTTTTAAGTCTCCGATTGTAAACGGCACCCCTTCTTTTTGCATTTGATTATACGTTTCTTTGAGCCTTATTACCGAAGGGCTCTCCCCTTTCATAATCCCGCCACCCAAGTAATCGGCTTGCTTTAGGTTACACAGCTTGTCAAAAATGTCATAATTTTTTTGAATGAACGTTCTTATCGTATTCTCTTTGGCGTCCATTTTCAAATCAAACATATGGTTAAGGACTAATCTTTTGATTTCGTTTATTACTCTTGTTGAATACTTCAATCTGACAAGAATATCTTCGGTAAGAGCATAACCTTCCTTATCGTGGCCTACGTATCTGCCGCTCTGTAAGTACACCTTGGGCTTGCCTACGTCGTGCAATAGGGCGGCAAGTCTTATTTCCTTGTCCGCATATTTTACAGTCATCAAGGTATGCTCAAAAACGTCGTACTTGTGAAAATCCTTACGCTGTTGCATACCCATTCCTAAGGTAAGTTCGGGCAGAATATATTCCATAACCCCCATTTCCGTCAATATTTTCAAACCCTTATAGTGGGCGTAAGGAATATTGTAGGCGGTGTCGGCGATTAAAATTTTATCCAATTCGTCCCGTATCCGTTCTTTGGAGATTTCCTTTATTTTATAGGCGTATTTTTTTGCGGCGTCAAAGGTTGTTTTCTCAATTTCAAAATCTAGTTCGGCGCTCATTCTAGCAAGCCTCATTAGCCTCAAGCCGTCCTCACAAAATACCTCTTCGCCCTCTCTTGTTGTGGAAATAATCTTGTTTTTTATATCGGCAATGCCGTTTAGGGGGTCGACTATAGTTTCTTTTGCTATATCGTAATAAACTGCGTTCATCTTAAAATCGCGCCTTAACGCGTCGACTTCTATATCGTTAGTAGCATAAGCATCTGTCGGGGTGTGTCCTAATCCATAACTGTCAATGCGGAAAGTTGTGTATTCGTAGCTTTCTTTGCCACAGATTATTTTCAACGTAAAGAGTTTTTCAGACGTGGTTTTTACCGTATATTTGCTACCGACAAGCTTTTTTAAGACATCCTCGGGTGTAAACTTGGCGGCAAGGTCAACGTCGGAGGTATTAAAATTTAGCAGGCTATTTCTGACATACCCTCCCACAATAAACAATTCCCCGCCAAAAATTGAGGCAAGTTCTTTTAAGCTTTCGGTAACTTTAACCATATATCTCTTGTTTCAATACTCCTATAAACGGTAAATTTCTGTATTTTTGGTCATAGTCCAAGCCGTAGCCTACCACAAATTCGTTAGGCACTTCAAAGCCTACGTAGTCCCCTTCGATTTCTACCTTCCTGCGTGACGGTTTATCCAAAAGGGCGCAAATTTTTAGGCATTTCGGGCGTCTTTCCAATAAAATACGCTTCAGATATGACAAGGTATATCCTGTATCTACGATATCTTCTACTATTATTACGTTCTTGCCCTCTATCGCACAGCTTATATCTTTAATTATCCTTACTTCGCCGCTGCTGTTTGTGCCCGAATTGTAAGAGGATACCGACATAAATTCCAAATCCACAAAACTAGTAAGCTCTCTTGTTAGGTCGGCAAAAAAGTAACAGGAGCCCCGCAAAATGCAGACTACCGTCAAATCTTCGTTATGAAATTCTTCGTTAATTTGTTTGGCTATTTCGCTGACTCTCGCCGTTATTTGTTCTTTAGTAATTAATACCTTTGATATATCATCTTTCATCATAAGTAATTTGCTCCTTAATTATATGAATTATTTTTTTTGTGTCATCGTCAATTTTTATTCTATCGGAGGTGTCATACCCTAGAACCGCCAATATATTCTCCTCTTTAGCCAAAACCAATATATTTTCTTTTTCGGTAAGGGACATTTTCTTTTCGTTAAGGTAGTCGCTAAGAAGTTTGGTTCTGCCGTTTGCGCTCTTAAAAATATCTCCGCTCTTTCTTGTCCTTATTACCGCGCCGTCGGGAATTTTATTTATATCAAAACTTATCCCCTTGACAAGCTTATCTCCGTTTACAAAGCGGTAAACATTATTTTTATAAACGTACTCTTTGTTTGCTTCAAAAGCCTCATAAAACTCTTCACTTTCGCATGTTTTGGTTATTATTAGGTTTTGTCCGTGCTTTATTGCTCTTGTATTGTAGGGCATGTCTATCGACGTGTTGTTTTCTTTGTATTTAAGTTCCAAAATACTTTCAATATGCCTGTTTTCTATATCCTGCATTATACCAAGGCAAAAAAATGCTTCGCGCGAAGCGTATTTACAAAGGAGAGTTTCCATAGTAAAGAAATCTTTTATTACGCATTGCTTATCGGTTAAAATTATGCTGTCTTTTACTTTGCTTATAAGATAATCCTCGGTTTCTTTGGCGTTTTCGCTAAGTCTTTCTATAGCAATAACCACTTCGGGGTATCTGGTTTTTATTATCGGAATAACATTATTTCTAATAAAATTCCTAGTATAATCGCTTTCATAATTAGTTTCGTCATTAACGTAAGGAATATTGTTTTCAATAACAAACCTTTCTATTTCCCCTCTTGTATATTTTATCAAGGGATGAATATAGCCGTCTCTGTCGATAATGCCGCGCAAGCCCTTAATGCCGGTACCGCGGAAAATCCTCATAAGCACCGTTTCGGCATTGTCGTCAGCGTGGTGGGCTAAGGCAATTTTATCTACCTTTTTTTCGGAAAGCAGCTTATCAAAAATCTGATAACGCAGTCTTCTTGCCGCTGTTTCCACACTTTCGCCCTGTTTTTTTGCAAAGTTAGGTACGTCTATCGAAAAACCAAGGTACTCAATACCGTTTTTTTGGCAGTATTCCTTTACAAACATACTATCTTTAATCGAACTTTCTCCCCTTATACCGTGCTCAATGTTAACTACAATAATCTCTTGACCGACAGCGCGATAGCAATAAAGCATAGCCATACTGTCCATACCGCCACTAACCGCCAAGCCTATTTTTTTATCGATTTTTTGTAAACGCATATAGAAATTATACCATAGTAGTATGGAATATTAAACAGTTTTCACGCCTTTAGGCGTAAAAAATAGTAAATGCGAAAATATTCTGCGCTAAATAATAAAACGCCATAACGACGTACATGGATTGTCTTTTTATTTTTTCGTCTTTGCCGAAATTGGCAAGGAGCAAAAATAAATCGCTTATAACAAAAGTTACTCCCGCCGATATAACCAAACTATTAAAAACTGTCGTTCCTACCTTAGCTAAAGCAATATTGATGCAGGCAACAAGCAAAAGATTAAGAGCTAACGCATAAATAATGCAAGGAATTATCATTTTCTTTGTTATATTTACTAACTTTGCTTTTGCGAATATTGCAATAATTATGGGCAATAACGGTAGCAAAGCAAGTAAAATAGGATTAAACTTTGCTATCTTTGCAAAGGTGACGAATAGCAGAATATGCGCCCCTAAAAACAACAACCCGCCAAGCAAATTTGCCACATTTTTTAATTTTTGAGGAAGAATGACGTGCAAACTTAAAAATACGTCGCCCAACATACTAAGAGCAAGGAAAATTGTTATCATTAAGCCGTAGTTGCCTAAATTCGATTTTACGGCAAAAATAATTCCCGCAAGGAAAAACAGCGCGGACGCTAATGCCTTAAAAATTATTTTGGAAACAAACTTTTTCCGCTCGCCAAGATATGCGCTAAATAGCGCAAAAACTATGCTGATAACAGAAATAATTATCAATAAATACTGCAAAAGCCTTTCTCCGTATTATTTGATTCTTTGTTTTACGGCTTTCTTTATTATTAAGAATATCCCGTAGGAAATTGCGCATCCACCCACAACAGCCAACGCTATAATTTCGTTTTTGGTAAGCTTCTTGGTGTTTTCGCTCTCTTCCTTATAACAACAACGTATAGTAACATCGCCTTTTGGCATATAAAACTTTACTTCATTGCCGCTTTTATACAAATCTACTTCTTTGTCTCCGCTGAATGCGGTTATGTCGGATAATAAATAGCCTTGATCGAAATATACCGTTATATGTTCCCCTTTTATGGGTTCGCCCGTAATTTTATAGGCACCCTTTACGTTTTCTATTTTTATAATATACTTAGTCTGTTCGGGCGCTGTCGGAGGTGTAATTCCCTCTTGGTTATTATCATTCGGAACGTTTTCTTCTTCGTTATTGTTGTTGCCGTCAGGAGGATCTTTTATTATTTCTTCCTCGCCTTCGATAGCTACGCCGAATAATGCGGTATCTTCTGTAAAAATATAGTCCTTATCCCATTCAACGCCGTCTTCGCTTCCGATATGCCAGATTAGAATATAACCTTCCGCTAGTGTAATTTCCTCCGAATAATCCTCGTAAGAAATAGTAGAAAGAATCTTTCCGCCCCGGGGAATTGGTATGGTGGTAATGACGTTATCTTGATAATAATAGGTTATAGTAACGGTATCGCCAGCTGCATATGCCACTGTTCCCACGTTTCCAAAAAGCAAAATGCTTATTGTAATAATGAATAACAGAGCAGTACCCGCTACTTTATTGAATTTCCTTTCTCTCATAATTTTCTCTTTCGGGCTTAATTTATTTTTACTCAAGTATGGCTTTAATTCTCCTTACTCCGCTGGAACTTGATTGTTCTTTTACTATCTTGAATTTTCCCAATTCTCCTGTGGTTTCGGCATGTGGTCCTCCGCACATTTCTTTGGAGTGTCCGCCTATGCTGTACACTTTTACCATTAAATCATATTTGTCGGTAAACACACCGATAGCGCCTTTGCTTCTTGCTTCCTCAATGGACATTTCCTGACAGGCGACTTTTAGATTTTGTTTAATTACTTCGTTGACGTCGTTTTCCACAAGCGCAATTTCTTCTTCGGTCATGGGACGCGGGAAGTTAAAATCAAATCTTAGTCTTTCGGCGGTTATATTACTGCCTTTTTGCTGAATGCTGTCGTCTTTTAATATCTTTTTCAAGCTTGCGTTAAGAATATGGGTCGCGGTATGCAATCTGGCTGTGGCAGCTCCGTTGTCGGCAAGTCCGCCCTTGAACTTTAACTCGGCGCCCGAATGGGATTTTTCCTGATGCTCCCTAAATGCATTTTCAAAGCCCTCAACGTCAACAGTTATGTTATTATCCTTAGCAAGCTCCAAAGTCATTTCTATGGGGAAACCGAAAGTGTCGTAAAGTCTGAAAGCCGCTTTTCCGCTCATTTTGTTGTTTTGAATATAACCTAACAGCTTTTCAAATTCCTTTAGTCCGGTAACAAGCGTCTTATTAAATCTTTCTATTTCCAAATTAAGTTCGCTTATTATTTTTTTATCGTTGGCTTTCAATTCCGAATAATAAGGAGCATAAAGATCTATATAAATTTTGCTTATATCTTCCAAAACGGCGTTGTCCATTTCCAAAACGCGGGCAAAACGAACCGCTCTTCTTATAAGACGGCGCAGAATATAACCTTGGTCAACGTTACTAGGCGTAACTCCCTTTTCGTCTCCCAGCATAAAAGTAGCCGTACGGATATGGTCGGCTATTATTCTCATAGCCCTGATACTCTCTTCGCCTTTGCCGCTTTTTTCCTTAATAAGGTCAATAACAGGCTTAAAAACGTCGGTTTCGTAGACTGTTTCGAAGGCGTTAAGCATAGCTACCGTTCTTTCCAGTCCCATACCGGTATCTACGTTCTTTTGACTTAAAGGAGCATAACTACCATCGGCTTTTTTGTCAAATTCCATAAAAACGTTGTTCCAAATTTCCACGTATCTGCCACAATCGCAGGCAGGAGAACATTCCTCACAACATTTTGCCTTGTTGGTAATAACAAAAATTTCTGTGTCGGGACCACACGGACCGGTTATGCCGGCAGGCCCCCACCAGTTGTTCTTTTTGGGTAGATAGAAGATATTTTCTTTGGCTATGCCTAGTTTTTCCCAACAGCCAGCCGAAAAATCGTCTCTGGGGCAATCTTCGTCACCGCTAAAAACGCTTACCGCCAATTTTTCTACAGGTATTTCCAAAACCTTAGTTAAAAAGTCAAAGCTGAAGTTTATGCTCTCTTCCTTAAAATAATCGCCTAACGACCAGTTGCCTAACATTTCGAAAAAAGTACAGTGCGTTGCATCGCCTACTTCGTCAATGTCACCTGTTCTGACGCATTTTTGCACGTCGGCAAGTCTCTTGCCGCCCGGATGCGTCGCGCCCATAAGATAAGGCACAAGGGGATGCATTCCCGCTGTGGTAAACAAAACGGTGGGGTCGTTATCGGGGATTAGGGACGCGCTTGGTATGATGGTATGTCCTCTATCCTTAAAAAATTTCAAATATTCTTCTCTTAATTCCTTGGTTGTCAATCTTTTCATAAAACTTTCCTTTATCTTGATTTATTTACTGTATTTAGCTTTTTAACATTAGTTGTATTAAAGAGCGTCCGTTGTTTAGATAAATGCCTTTTTGCGCTTCGTTTTCGGTAAAAATAAGACCGCTGTTCGCTTCTCTTGCAGAGTTATAAACAATAAACGGCACAGGGTCGGAAACGTGGGTCTTTAGACACAAAGGCGTGGCGTGGTCGGGTAAAATTGCCATGCAGAATTCTTCGTTTTGTTCACGCAGTTTTTCACTTATATAGCACACCACTTCGTCAACTTTTTCTATTGCCTTTATTTTGCCTTGAGCGTCGCCCTGATGTCCGCATTCGTCGGGCGCTTCTATATGAACGTATACGTAGTCATGGCTATTTAGGGCTTCAACCGCCTTTTGGGCTTTGCCGATAAAGTTAGTATTTAGAGTTCCCGTTGCTCCCTCTACGTTAATAACCGTCATGCCGGTTGCTATGGCTATACCTTTTAGTAAGTCAACTGCGGAAATCATCGCCCCTTTGAGTCCGTATTTTTCATAAAAGTTTTCTAGTTTAGGTTTGGTACCTTTACCCCAAAACCAAATGGCGTTGGCAGGATTTTTGCCCTCGGCTATTCTCTTTTGGTTAATAGGATGGTTCTTTAGGATATCTCTGGATCTGTCAATAAGATTTATAAAAATCTCTTTGCCTGCTTCCCCTGAGGGTAAATATTCTTTTATTGTTTGGTTGGTTATATCGTGCGGAGGGGTGAAGTCTAAATCAATATTCCCGCCCCGTAAAATGGCGCAGTTACGGTAACTTGTCCCGCCGTATATTTCTATACAGCCGTTGCAGAGGTAATCCTTTAGACTGTCTATGAGCTGATGACCTTCTTCGGATGTTATTTCTCCGGCAGAATAATCTACCATAACGCAGTCTTCTAAATTCTCTTCTTCGGACAAAGTAACCAGGTTCATTCTGAGTACGGTGTCGTTTTCGTCCATTTTTACGCCGATAGAAAGAGCCTCTAAGGGTGATCTCCCTGTGTAGCACTCTCTCGGGTCGTAACCAAGTACGCTAAGGTTTGCCACGTCGCTTCCCGGACTCATGCCTTTATCGATTGTTCGGATAAGTCCCACTTCGCCCTTCTTGGCAAGTTCATCAATGCAGGGTTTTTTTGCAAGCTCCAAAGGCGTTCTGTTGCCCAAAACTCCCTTGTGATAGTCCGCCATGCCGTCGCCCAAAACCACTACGTATTTCATAACATATTCCTTTATATTAAAAAATAATGTAATCATAATAGCACAATTACGCTTCTATTGCAAGAAAATAGCTATCTTTGAGAACCTTACAAGCAAATTATAGTAAATAATATTGACAGTAAAGTCTTTATGTTATAAACTGTAAAAAGGTTAACGGTGTTAATCATTTATGAAGGATGCAGAAAATATAATGGGAAAAGAAGAACTGCGCGATAATATTATCGACAGACTAAAACAGCTAAACGATATAGAGCCCTTAACAATGCTTTTTGAAAGCATGCAGGGTGAAGATGCCGTATTAAGTTACATTTTCCAAGAAAATCAGGCTACTCCCTCGGAAATCAGCTCGGCTTTGGACTTTAGTAAGGCTCGCTCCACCGCCATTTTGAAGAGTTTGGAAAAAAAGTCCTTGATAAAAATAACCAAAGCTAAGGACGACAAAAGAAAACATCTTGCGTCTTTAACCGAAAAAGGCATTGCCCGCGCCGAAAAAAACGCCACTCTCGCCACCGCTTTTTTTGACGATTATTTGTCCGAACTTGGAGAAAGCGAAGGAAAAAAACTTATTAAGCTGTTAGACAAATCCATTCATATCGCAAAAAAACACCACGGTATAGAAAAATAAAAAAAGGAAATATTGACCGCATGAGAAACTTCATATTGACAACCGAGACCACCTGCGATTTGAGCAGAGAATACCTTGAAGAAAAGGATATTCCCACAATATCCCTGCATTATTACGTGAACGAAGTAGAAAACGCTTTCGGGGACGGAGCGGTTGCCACCGTTGACTTTTATAATGCAATGCGGGAGGGTGCAAATACAAAAACAAGTCAGGTAAATTTGTTCGAAGCCAAAGAATTCTTGATTGAGCAGCTAAAAAAAGGTAAAGACGTACTACACCTTGGTTTTGCTTCAGCAATAAGCGGCAATTATCATAATTTTTCGGAGGCGGCAAGAGAGCTAAACGAAGAAAACGAAAATAAAATATACGTGGTGGATACCCTTAGCCAATCGGGCGGACAAGGACTTTTGGTTACTTTAGTTCAACAATACGCCGAAAGCGGAAAAACCGCCGAAGAGTGTTTTCACTATGCCGAAGAAATGAAGCTTAGGATTTGCCATTATTTCGTGGTGGACGATTTACGGTATCTTGCCCGTAACGGTAGAGTAAGCAACGCCTCGGCCTTTATCGGCAATCTTCTGAAAATCAAACCCCTATTATATACCAACGACAAGGGAAAACTTGTTCCCTTGTTAAAAATACTCTCCCGCAAGCTCTCCCTAAAAAAGCTTGTGGACAAAATGAAAGAAAAATTTGACCATGCAAGCGATATCGTCTATATTTCTCACGGGGACTGCTTGGAAGAAGCCGTTACTGTTGCCGAAGACGTAAAAGAAGTTTTTGGAATTACTCCTACTATACTTCCCCTTGACTTTGTTATCGGTTGCCACAGCGGACCGGGCACTGTCGCCCTGTTCTTCACCTCCAAAAACAGAACAAACAACTTACTGACATGAAAAAAGAAAACACACCTAAGAAAAAATCACTTTACGTAAAATTTGTAACCGGTATTGCCAAAATTATATTCCCAAAACCAGAGATTATTTGGGAGGAAAATTTAGCAGAAGACGAAGTGGCTATTTTTGCCTGCAACCATTCGGGCGCGATCGGTCCGGCTCTTACCAGCCTGTACCTTGATATACCGAAAAGGGCATGGGTTATTAGCTATATTCTTGACAAAAAGAAGGCTCCCAATTTCGTTTTTCACGATTTTTTATTTTCCGAAGGAAGAAAATGTAAGCCGTTTTGGCGCATAGTATCTTTTATTATTGCTAAGTTTCTGCAACCGTTATTATTTGCTCAAAACCCTATTCCCGTTCATCACAGCAACAAAATTGCCGAAACTTTCGTGGAAAGCCTCAACACTCTTACAATAGAAAACAAAAGTTTGGTTATTTTCCCCGAAAAGCCGCAAAAATACAGCGAATTTATTTTCGAACTGTATGACGGTTTTGTCGACATAGCCCACCAATATTATAAAGATACAGGCAAATGCTTGAAGTTTTTCCCCACTTACGTCTGCGGAAATCTAAAGAAAATTATGATAGGCAAGCCTATTACTTATAACCCCGAAGAAAAGACAAAACTACAGCGCAAAACGGTAAGTACATACATAAAAGAAAACATCGATAGGTTGGGACGCAGTTTGCCGAAACATAAAACAGTGCCGTTTTTGCCCGATTTATGGTTTACCGCCTACGGTCAGTACGTAAACGACATATCAAAATATTGGCAGCTTTTCGAATAAAATATGCAACAGTTTCTTCTGCTTATTTATTCACATTTCAAAGATAACCCCGTTGAAGCGCTAAAAAAAGCTCTTTCTTTGGAGTATTCTTATACCGATATGTTTAAGATTGTTTATTTTTATCAAAAAGCCACCGTCGACCCTTTTTTGGAAGAGAAACTCTTTATGTCGGAAATCAGTATTATTCCTTTAGAAAACCTGATTTCCGAACTTATTCATATTAATAAAGAAATCTCTTCCGAAGAAAACGCCGCCATCATCGAAGAGTTATTATTGTTGTCTTGATTAAATTAGGCTGGCAAGCAAGGCAGTTTTTCTGTTCTCAAACAGAAGCAGTTCTGCCCGAACACTAAAATCACCCTTTAATTTATCCAAAAGTGTAAGAATGTCTATTTCCGTTTCTAACAAACGGCTGACTAACGTTACCATATTGTTCATTTGTCCGTTGCGGAAAGAAGGTATGTACGCGCTGTTATTTAGCATTTGATTTATTTTTACTATGGAGCGGTAAGCAAGGCTTTTTATATACGCCCACGTTTTAACAACCCTAGGGCTAAAACAGCGGGTATTTATTTCCATAAGCTCGACTTGGTCTTCTAAAAGAAGCATTACCCTTTCCAATATACTGTTGTCGTCGCTTACGTTACTCAAATTATAGTCTGCTAATACTTTATTGTATTCTTTGGCTAACATTTCCATATTCGGCGCATCATAATTTACTTCTGCCATAAAACTCCTTTTGCGTTATAATAAATTATGACAGCCGAACCTTTTTTGTTACTTATGCCTTCTTTTTCTTTACTTTTTTTATGATAAAAATAGCGATGAGGCATAACAAAACCACAAACCAGAGTATGCCCGCAGTCCACTTTACCGTGGTAAATACCGAAACAATTTTTGAGCCGAATTCATAATATTTCGGGAAGTTCGCGCTCATAATTTCTATCATTGTATTTTCCAAAAGGTCAAAAAACGCCGGAATAGCCGGGAAAACTACCGCTATCCACTTTTTGTCATCGGGAACGAAAAACAAGGTAACAGACGACATGAGCATAGCGTAAGAAACCAAGAAAAAGTAATCTAAAATGTGCATTTTCAGATACGCCGCTCTTCCGCTTTCTCCTAAAGTCCGCAAAGTCTCGTATACTTCGCGCGCTTCGTAATGATACCTTCCGTCCATTGTGGTTACTCCGTTGCCGTTTGCGTCAACGGTTTTGGTAAAATCGGCAAACATCATAATTCCGCCGATTACTGCAAAAAAGACTATGGAAACTAGCAGAAATATTACTTTCTTGTTAACTTTTTTCATTTTGACCTCTCAAATATTTGCTTTTATTAACTTCATTATATCAAAAACCGTGTCGAATAAATCTTTTTTTGCGCGTAATTTTATTTCCTGATAAGGTAAAGCCACTCTGTTTATGGAAAAAACTGCGGTAACTCCCCTATCGTATATTCCCTGAAAATTATCTCCCACGTCACCAACTACTGCAATAAGGGGTACGTTCTTTTCTTTTGCACGTTTGGCTATTCCTGCTACTACTTTTCCTCTAAGCGTTTGACTATCAAGCCGTCCTTCTCCGCTAATGATAAGATCGGTATCCGTTAAAATATCGTCAAACTTTACCGCGTCCAAAACGGCTTCTATCCCCATTATTATATCGCTTCCCAAGAAATATTTTGCGGCAAAGCCCATTCCTCCGGCTGCGCCTGCGCCTTCGAAATTAATTTCTTTACAAAGGTTCCGTTTTTTACATAGCGATGAGAAGTCTTCTACGTTTTTTTCCAAGCGAAGTACCATATCTTTGTCGGCGCCTTTCTGCGGAGAAAAAATATAGCTTGCCCCTCTTTCTCCGGTAAGCGGATTATCGATATCGCACATGGCGGTAAACGTTACGCCCTTTAACCTTTCTTTTAGGTTGTTAATGTCAATATCTTTAATTTGCGACAAAGTTCCGCCCGTCGGCAAAAATTCCTTACCTTTTCCGTCAAAAAACTTTACTCCCAGCGCGGCAAGCATGCCTGTGCCGCAATCGTTAGTTGCGCTTCCGCCTAAAGCCAAAATAATTTTCCTAACACCCTTAGCTATTGCTAAGTTTATAAGTTCTCCCACGCCGTACGTAGTAGTCTTTTCGGGATTTTTTAATTTTGTAAGCGGTAAGCCTGCGCAGGACGCCATTTCTATAACAGCCGTATTTCCGTTCTCTATAAGTCCGTAAAAACTGTCTATAGGCTCATTATCCGGTCCGGTTACTACTTTATTTACCTTTTCCCCGCCGATAGCGGCCAAAAAACACTCAACGCTGCCTTCCCCGCCGTCGGCAATAGGAATGTTTCTTACTTCTATAGTTTGGTCTACGGCGCCTATCGCGCTTTTTATTATTTCGCAAGCTTCCATGCTTGACATCGTACCTTTGAAGCTATCCGGCATAACCAATATTTTTCTCATAATTTTAGCTCCTTTTCTTAACTTTTCTAACGTTTTTGCTTATTTATAGCCCTATTTTCTTGAGTTAAAATTCTTTACAAAAATTTTCAATAACGTTCCACGTGAAACATTTTCCTGCTAAATACCCATAAGTTCTTTCGCGTTGTTTCCCAAGATATCGTCAATTTCTTCTTTTTTTAGGGGAAGTTTCTTTAGGTATTCTATCTCTGCTTTTGCATTGCTCCAAGGAGAGTCGGATCCGAATAGTATCTTTTTTGCGCCGTGAGCCTTAACTATCCGCAAAAATTGGTCGGTCGGATAAAAATTAAAGCCCATGGACGTATCTAGATACACGTCTTTGCCTACCAAGTATTTTTCCACATCGTCCCACATATCGTGACCGCCTAGGTGGGCTATTATCATTTTGCCCCCTTTCATTTCGTCGGCGATTTTCGCAAACATCTTAGGGTTGCTCTTAAAGGGCGGCGGCACCGCCGGGTCAAACCCGCCGTGAAAAAGGATTATCAACCCTTTAGAAAAAGCATAGTCGTATATCCTTAGCATTTCTAGATCGTCGGCATAGAAGTTCTGATATTCGGGATGAAGCTTTATACCCTTTAAGCCTATGCTTACTATATAGTCCAATTCTTCCTTCCAGTTTTCGCCGTGGGGATAAATCCCGCCGAAAGAAATCAGTTTGCCGTTGCTTATCTCCTTTGCCCAGTTGTTTATTTTATAAAACTGCGATGGCTTAGTAATAACGGGCTGAACTACCGAAACGTCTATGCTCCACTCTTCCATTCTTTTTAGCAAGCTGTTTGCCGTCATGTCGGTAACCGGCTTGTATGCGTAATTACAGTTCTTTTCCAATACTGCCATCGCCTTAGGGGCAAGGGTGTCGGGGAAAATATGCGTGTGTATATCAATAATCATTTTTCTAATCTATCACCTGTGCTATATAAAATTTCAGATATAACGTTTCTCCGCAACCTATTCTGGACGGATGGTCGGGAGACTGTGACCGTCTCTCAAGAATGCGGACTCTCCTGCGGCTCTCTCTTGCCGCGTCTGTAAGCATATCCTCAAACATACTAAAGCTCATATAGTGAGAACAAGAGCTTGTGGCAAGTATGCCGCCTTTGTCTAATAGCTTCAATGCAAGAATATTTATATCTTTATATCCACGATAAGCGTCTTTTACTTCGGCAGCCGTCTTGCAAAAAGCAGGCGGATCCAAAATAATAAGGTCGAAAGTACGGTTTTCTTTTTTGTATAAGCGTAATTGTTCAAAAACGTCACAACAAATAGCCTGTACGTTTAACCCGTTCAATTTCGCGTTTTCCCCTATGTTTTCTACGGCAAGACGGGAAATATCCAAAGCTGTAACTTCTTTTGCTCCCGCAGCTGCGCAGTTTAGCGCAAAGCCTCCGCTGTTGGCAAAGCAGTCAAGCACCCTAGTGTCTTTGGCATATCTTCTGAGGGCAAAGCGGTTTTCTTTTTGGTCCAGAAAATATCCTGTTTTCTGACCTTTTTCTACGTCAACCAACATTTTTATGCCATTTTCGACAATACAAACCTTGGCGTCAAATTCTCCGAAAAGGATGCAGTTTTCTTGTTTTAATCCCTCTTTTTCCCTTACCGAAACGTCCCCTCTTTCGTATATTCCACGTGGAACAAAAATCTTTTTGAGGCAGTTTACTATGGTTTCTTTCTGTATATCCATACCCAATGATAGGAACTGCACCGACAAAACATCCCCGTATTTATCAACGATTAGCCCCGGCAAATTGTCGGCTTCTCCGTAGACAGCGCGGTAATTGTTAGAATATCCCATCCTCAACCGCAAATCGTTGGCTTCTTTTATTCTTCTTTCAAAAAAGGCTTCGTCGATTTCTTCCTTCCTGTCGGTAGAAAGGATCCTTACCAGTATTTTTGATAAATGATTTATATATCCTTTGCCCAAAAACAGTCCCGACGCCGAAAAGACCTGCGCTATATCTCCGTTTTTGCCCTTGCCGTCAATGGCGGCTACTTCGTTGGCATAAACCCACGTATGGCCGTCCAGTATTCTTTTTTCTTCATTCTTTTTTAGGGTGATTGTATACATATTCCTCTTTTTATTAATATCTGCCGATTTTCGGGCGTTTTGTTTAATTTATTATACCCCAACAAACTTGCCAATGCAATTACATTATTAAACTACGCTAACTTGCAAAAAAAGAAAACCTCCGTTTTGGTCGGAGGTTGTCGCTTTTTTCACTTTTTCGTCCTTTTTGAGTAAAAATACAGCATAGCCCCGCCCACTGCAGCCAAAACAACGCTAATAATAATCGCGTAGTAAAAACCTGCGGGATTAAAGTACAGCGGAATAACGTTAAAGTTCATTCCGAAGAACGATGCGATAATCGTCGGTATGGAAAGAACGATGGTTATAATGGCTAAAGCCTTCATAACAACGTTGAGGTTGTTGGAAATAACCGAAGCGAAGGTTTCTGCCATGGCGGACAAAATCTGACGGAAAATCGAACACATTTCCAAGGCTTGGTTGTTTTCAATCAGCACGTCTTCCATTAATTCGAAGTCGTCTTCGTACTTTTTATATTCGGGTAATCTTGATAGCTTGACCAACACGTTTTTGTTTGCGCTAAGGGACGTTGAAAAATAAACCAAAGTTTTGTTAAGTTCCATTAATTCAAACAGTTCTTTATTTTTTTGGGATGCGTGGAGCACACGTTCCATTCTCTTGGTTTGGGCGTCTATCTTTTTCAGACAAGTAATATAACTTGAGGATAAGCGGTACAAAATCTGCAAAGCCAAACGGATATGTTTGTGTGGTTCTATCTTTTTTATAAGTTGCAAAGTTGTGTCGATAAGAGTGGTTTTTTCGGAACACATCGTAATAAAAAAGTCGCTGTTATATACGATAAAGAAAGGTATGGTGGTATAGTTTTCCTTTCCGTTAGCACCTATTTCTATGCAAGGAGTATCCAAAATAAGCAAAGTTCCGCTTTCGTCAAACTCACAGCGGGCGCTTTCTTCTTCATCCAATGCGGGCAAAAGAAGGTCTAACTCAATGCCGGTCTTTGCCGATACTTTTACCAGCTCTTCCTGCGTCGGATCAACCATGTTCATCCACATGTTTTTTTCGAATCGCTCAACGATATTTAATTGGTCGGTATAGGATATGAGCTTTTTTTCTTCTTCTTTATATAGAGTAATCATACTTACCTCCCATTAGATTTACACTAAAAATCTTACTATATCTCCGTTAAAAAGTCAAGTCATTTTTCCCCTGACCGCTTTCGGCAAAAACGGTTGCAAAAGTAAAACTTTTACTATATTTTCAAACCCTTCCGCCCCACATAAAATAACTCCATCTGGTAGCGCTTATTTCTTCTATACAGGCATAATCGGAAGCGGTATGCAGTATGTAATTATTGCCAAGATATAGACCTACGTGCCCTACTCTTTCTATCCCTGTCAGGTTCTTTCTGGAAGAATTGGTAAAGAACATAAGATCCCCTCTTTGTAGGCTGGCTCTGTCTAGTTTTCTTACTTGAGCGGCCTGTTCTCTGGAAGTTACTCCCAACAAGGTTTTGTCGGTTTTATAGAATATGTATTGCATCAAAGCCGAACAATCATACTTACCTTCCACAAAAGCGGTATTCAATATGCCGTTGCCCCAATGATATCGTTGACTTCCCCACACGTAAGGATAGCCTAATAACTTTTTACCTTCTTCAATAACTTTTTCTATTCTGTCCTCTCCCTTAGAAAACTGCAAAACTTCGCAATATTTTGCCGAAACATACCCTCTTTTTTCTTTATATACCGTGGTATACCAGCCGTTTTCTTCTCCCATAAAAGCCACAAGGTCCCCTTTATCCAAGCTGCCGATAACGCTGGAAGTAGAATTCGGCGCGCTGCGGACGCTTAAACCAGATATACTAGCTTTCAACAAAATATCCACCCTGGAAAACAAATCGGTAGTTTCTTCTTCGCTATTATCCGCGCCGACTTCCGCCGTATTTTCGGTATTATTTAAGATTTCTTCTTCAAATTCTAATAAAGTTTCCTTTTCGGCGGCGTTTGATTTATTGTCGTTGCTATCGGCATCAAAAGAACATGCCGAAAAAGTTACTGTAAAAGCAATAACCAATAACGCTATAAGAAAAATAACAATCCTTTTCATATTCACCTCACCTGCGGCATTATACCATAATGTTAGGGCGGTAAAACTGTTAAATTTTTCCTATCTGCTTTGTTTGTGGCTGTTTCCTGAAAATTAACGCAAAATCAATCAAAATCGCCGATTAAAAATCTAAAATTCTATTGTTCTTTATAAAAAATATCCTTATCTGTTATTATCATATCCATAGGAATATCATGTGGGAAAGTAATAAATTCTCCTTCCTGCTCACAAAACGCCAAGCCTAGCTTGAAGCTTTTTTCTTTCTCCAAAAATCTGTCATAATACCCTTTGCCGTGCCCCAGTCTGTTGCATTTTTTATCAAACGCCACCATTGGCACGATTATTAGGTCTACGCCGCTTATTTCATCTCCGAAAATAGGTTCTTTTATCCCGAATTTACCTGTCTTAAAAACGGTATTTTTGTCAACGGAAAGGAATTTTATAGTATCGGAAGTAACAGGCAAGCCCACTTGTTTTTTCCTTTCTATAGCGTCCTCAATTATTTTCTTGGTGTCGACCTCATTTTCTGAGGAAAAATAGCAAAGTACCTTTTTTGCGTTGATATATTGCGGACAACTTATTATTTTTTCAAAAATAATTTTACCAGCCTCAACTTTATCTTTTTTTTCGGAAAGAAGGTCATATATTTTTTTTCTTAAGCTGTTATTTTTCTCTTTTCCGTTCTGCATTGTCCGCTCCTAAACTATAATATCAGTATACAGCATAATCTTAAGAGCGGCAACGTTTGGTTTATTAAAAAGTTGAATAAATTGTTTCTTGACTTTATGGGTATTTGCTGTTAATATAATACCGTTAGGGGCAACTTGTTGCGCGCAATTTATAAAATTTACAGTAAAAATAGAATAATTTGTTGAAAAATGTAACAAAAGCTGCTAAGCATCTCCCTATCCTTGGCACCAAGTCAAATTTTTTACTCTTGACTGCCATTTTGTTATTAAATATTGAGGTTATTGCACAATGAGAACAAAATCCCATTCTAATTCTTCGCCGAAAAAGAAGCTTTCAAAAAAAGCAAAAATTCTGATAATAGTATTATCTTGCGTTATGGTTGTGGTATTATCGGGCGCGGGAGTGCTGATTTATTTTCAAAATCAAGGCGACCCCAATTACGTTCCACCCGAACAAAACCGACATAAATTTAATGGTTTGCTAATACGCCCCGAATATTCGGGCAGCGTAAATTCGGAAATTCCCACCGAAGAAGGGGCTTTGAAGGATTATGCTTATTATTTGTATGCTCTAGCCGCCGAAAACGCCAAAAACTGCCCGCAAATGTTGGCTTTCAGCAACTGCTCCACCTCTTTTTCGGTGCTAAAAATAGTTAACTATATAGATTTGGATATTGTTCTTATAAAAAATCAAGAGGACTTTTTCCGCATAGACTACCGTCTTAATAATAATGTTCCTTTCTTAAAATTAAAGAGCTTTGCCAAGCAGATTAACGACAGTTTGGATTTGGTAATAACCGAAAGATACTACGCCAATACTTCTATGGAAAAAATGCTCTACCAAAAGGTGAAAAACGCCTATTTGGAAAATAATCTTCCTAAAGCGGACTGGGAGTTAAAGGATTATCCCATTACCGAAAAAGAAATGCCCAAAGAAGTTTATTCTTCTGCTCAAGAAGGCGCTTTTTCCTTAGTTGGATATACCGTTAAGCCCGAAACCATCAAAACCGCCGCGGTAAGCTACGACAAAAAGGGTAAGTTTTATACCGTTGATATTGTTTTTGATTGTGAAAACCCCGAACTGACCGAAAAAATAATAGACCTTATCCGCACCGGCGCGAGCGACCCTAATGCAAACTACAACGAAATGAAAATGACTTTTACAGTATGGGATAACGGCTATTTAAGGAGTCTATCCAGCTACGAAACCTGGTCGGCTGCAGCCTTGGGGGTATCAACCTTAGCTTTTGAGTCGGTTTTCGATTATAACTGGATGATAAGCTATTCCAGTACCGATTGCGACCTAAACTCCTATCCCGATTATCTTCTTATGAAAGAGCAAATTGCTGCCGATAAATAATTTTTTAATTTTGTAATATACTATCTCCGTTATTATGGAGGTAAAATTGGAAACACAGAAAGATTATTTTGGGTTAAACAGGTTCTTTAGCATAATTTTAGCGATAATACCGGTCACTTCTTGGCTACTTGGCGCATTGACGCGCTTTAAGGAAGGCGACGTTGTAGCGGGCATTCTGCGCCTTGTCTTAGGTTGGAACATCATTTGGATTATCGATATGTTCTTAATGATATTTACCGGCAAGATTATGCGACTTATCAAATGCTAATTAAGCTTATATAGAGAAGGGTTACGATAAGTAGCTCTTTTTTATTGTCAAAAAACATATCCTATATCGACTATATCCCTATTTTGCACACAACGTATAAGGAATTAAATATATATATTCATGCGAATAATAGAATATAATCGTCAAAAAGTTCTTGAATATGCAAAAACTTGGGCATTAAAAAGGAATCCTAATTATTATAATTTTAGCAATAACGGCGGGGATTGTACTAATTTTGCATCTCAATGCGTCTTTGCCGGTTGCGGCATTATGAATTATACCCCCATAATGGGTTGGTATTATATCAATTCCGAAAAGCGGACGGCAGCCTGGACGGGTGTGGATTTTTTCTACAATTTTATGACCAAAAATAAAGGAATAGGCCCGTTTGCTAAGGATGTAGCAATAGACCATGTACAAATAGGGGATATAGTTCAGTTGGAAGATTCTTTGCAAAACTATTATCATTCCCTTGTGGTTACTAAAATTGACAGTGAAGGAATTTATGTGTCTGCGCATGATTTTGATGCCTATAATAGACCGCTAAGAAGTTATTCTTATTATGCGCTACGTTGTTTACATATAGTTGGAGCGAGAGAGGTTTAGTAAGAAAAGTAAAGGGCGTTATATGATGTTATGGTTAACAGCCTCCATATTTAGTGACATGCTGTCCGATTTGAACGGACGTACCAATCGTCGAGCATAGCTCTCCCCGACAGTCGCTTTCGGAAGCATACTATGCTTCCTCTTAATTACTCTGTAATTACCGCTCCGTCCCTAGCGGTTAACAGCCGCCATTCGAAGTTAGTTTATCGCTTTGA